>JAISSW010000002.1 GCA_031272895.1 Clostridium sp.
GGCATCACTTGGACTCCGCTCCCAAGCCATACGTTCCGCCCAATATGGACGGGCAAATTGTAGACATAATGGTGTTCGCGCAAGACAGGCAAAATCGGATGCCCGCTTGTGGAGATGACCACGTTCGGGGCAATCAGACAATCGTCGCCGATGTAGATGTGTTCGTCGTCAACAAACGTGACATTCGAGTTGCAATAGACGCCTTTCCCCATATGGACATGGCGGCAGCCCCAGTTAGAATTAAGCGGGATTTCAACATGGCAGCCATCGCCGATTTGGGCAAACATCCTCCGCAACAGCCCCTGCTTTTTTGTGCTTTCCGTCGGCCGCGTCTGGTTGTAGTCAAAGAGCAGTTCTTGATAGGCAAGCTGGTCACCCATAATTGCCGGGTCGTCATAGCAATACGGTAGCCCATTGGCTTTGCGTTCTTTGTTAGTCATTACTTTTTTCTCCTTTATTTTTAATTTGATTATTCATCCTGACTATCTCAAGACCGCGATTGACATCGGGACTGGTGCGGACGGCGGGACTCGAACCCGCACACCGTGGTACCGGCTCCTAAGACCGGCGCGTCTGCCAATTCCGCCACGTCCGCACAAAAGCCGCCGCACAAAGCTTGTTTGTCGGCGACTGCGTTATTATACCTCATTGCCGGGGCAATTGTCAACCGCCTGAGCCGCGGAAAAAGTAAGCTCGAAAGTTTCACTGCCCTGAGCACATGAATAGAGAACAACAGACACGCTTTAAGATAGGAGTAAGTGCATCCAAAGTAGCCGCATAAACCCCGGCGGTATTGACAGAAAAAAAGGGCGGTCAATGCCGCCCAAGGTTCACCCAACTGCTCAACCGCTCAACCGCCGATTTGCATTGCCTCAGTGTACTCCACGCCAAGACCGTATGCGCCGCCATGCTCCTTGATTATCGTCATAGCACCGGCATAGGTGGTTTTGTCATTCCAATCCCGCTGCCACTCCAGCATTACCTGCAGCCAGGTCACGGGGTTCACCCCCGCCTGCACCATTCGCTGCACCGCCGCCTTGTGCGCCGCCTTGGACGCCCCGCCGCTTGCGTCAATCACGGCGAAAACCTCATAACCCTCAGTCAGCATTGAGAGGGCAGGCAGCGTCACACAGACCTCCGTCCACAGACCGGCAAGGATTATCTTTTTGCGCCCGGTGGATACCACCGCCTTTTTCAAGTTTTGGTCCTCCCAGGCATTGAGGCTTGTACGGTCAATCGGCATGACGTCGGGATAAACCGCCTGCACCCTTTGAATCAGCGGTCCTGAAAAGCTTTGCGCCTCAATGGTGGTCAGCACACAGGGTACGCCAAAGAGCTTCGCCGCCTTTGCCAAGCCGGTCACATTGTTCTCAATTTCATCTCGCGGCGCGCTTTGCACCCCAAAATACATTTGCGGCTGGTGGTCAACAATCAGCACAACACTGTCCGCGGGGTCAAGCAGCAGCTCTGGATATTTTCGCATGGATACAACTCCCCTTCGCTTTCTTTTGGGCTTATTATTCACGGCGGCGGGGGGAAATATGCACGGGGTGTTGCGACTTTGCCCGCGTTATGGTATAATTTTGGTATCATTGGGCTAATAGCATTTGGAGGAATAACGGTGGATAAAATTTTTGCGCAGGGTATGCGCTTTGTGGACGAATACGGGCGCGAGCGCCTGCTGCGCGGTATCAACATGATTGATAAAAAGCCATATCAGGGCAAAAAAATCTCATTCAAATACGCGGCGGACGACGAATACCTCAAGCGCTGCAGGGACTGCGGCTTTAACCTAATTCGCCTTGGTGCGCTTTGGGAGGTGCTTGAGCCGGAGCCGGGCAAATATAACGAGGCGTTTTTGGACGAGCTTTGCGGCATACTTGAGCGCTGTGAAAAATACGGCATTTACGTTTATTTTGATGTGCACCAGGACGTTTGGGGCGAATACGCAAATTTGGGCGGCTCCGGCGCGCCGAGCTGGGCTACGCTGACGGACGGCTACAAGGTCAAAAACACCCGCTTTGTTTGGGCAGAGGGCTATTACTTCCGCAAGGCCGTGTGGTCCGCGTTCGATAATTTTTGGCGCAACAAGCCCGTTCACGGCAAGGGACTGCAGGATTGGTACGCCGATTTATTCAGGCATTTGGCGGAGCGCTTTAAGGATAAGCCGGCGCTGCTGGGCTATGAGGTGATGAACGAGCCTGTACCCGGCAAGCTTAACGGAAAAATTCTGCTTAAGCTTATCAAAAGCGTGGTTGGTGCTGCGCTGAAGGACGAGCACTTTAAGCTGGGCAAGCTGCTTGGCGCCGTGGTTAAAAAGGGCGACCCGCTTGAGCAGTTCACCGCGCCGCTCATCAGCAAGGCAGGGGAAAAGTGCGCCCCCCTTTTGCGTGAGTTTGAGGACAAATACTACACCCCGTTTGTTAACAAAATTGCCCTCGCTGTCAAGGAGGTTGACCCTGAGCGCATGGTTGTTTTTGACCAGTGCTATTGGTCGAATTTCTTTGTCCCCTGCAATGTGGGCCCGGTCAAAAAGAGTGACGGCAGCACGGACGGCAACCTTTGCTACAGCCCGCACGGCTACGACCTGATGGTTGACACCCCCGCCTATGAATTTGCGGATAACGACCGCACCGCCGGAATTTTTGAAATATGCCGCAAGGCACAGGAGCGCTTGGACCTGCCGGTTATAGTCGGCGAATGGGGCGGCGGCGGCGAGGGCGTCAACTGGTACCCGCACATTGACTTTTTGCTGGATTTATGGGAAAAATACAAATGGAGCAACACCTATTTCTTCTATTTGGAGGACGAAGAGGAGCTGGCATACCGCAACAAGCAGGACGTTGGTAAGCAGGATTTGTGGGATATTCCCCTGCCGCACACCGTGCTTAACAGACCCTTCCCAATGGCTGTTTGCGGCGAGATTGAAGCTTACCATTATGACACAGCTGAGCATATTTTCACGCTTTCCTACAATCAAGCCGAGCCAAGCGAGCAGGCCACGGAGGTTTTTCTGCCAAGCCGACCGCAAAGCGTTGAGCTTGACGCCGGGGAGTACAAGCTTGCGGAATACGGCAACGCCTTTTGCCTTAAGCTCAGCACGGGCGTTGGGCACCACACGCTTAGGGTTCAGCTGTAGCAAAAGAGAGGGCACGAATGGCACTGTTGGAATGTATTAACGCGGCCTTTGCCTACGAGGGCAGGGTTGTTATACGCGGGCTGAATTTTGCCGTTGAGCGCGGCGATTACCTTTGCGTTGTGGGGGAAAACGGCTCCGGCAAAAGCACACTCATCAAGGGTTTGCTTAAGCTCAAGGCTCCCTGTGAGGGCAGGGTACAACTGGGCGAAGAACTAACGAGCAAGGGAATAGGCTATCTGCCGCAAAAAAGCGCGGCGCAGGCAGATTTTCCCGCGAACGTAATGGAGGTTGTGCTTTCCGGCTGCCTTTCACGGCGGGGGCTTATGCCCGGCTGGGGCGCCGGCAACAGGCAGCGGGCAAGGGAGCAGATGGAAAGCCTTGGTATTTGGGCAATGCGGCGCAGGAGCTTCAGGGAGCTTTCCGGCGGGCAGCAGCAAAGGGTGCTGCTGGCGCGGGCGCTTTGCGCAACGGATTCCATGCTGCTGCTTGACGAGCCTATGGCGGGGCTTGACCCTGTAATTACGGGCGAGCTTTATGCCCTGCTGGCGCAGCTTAACAAGGCGGGGCTTACGGTGGTTATGGTCAGCCACGATATACACAGCGCCGTTCACCACGCAAGCAAAATTTTGCACCTAAAGCAAACGCAGGTGTTCTTTGGCAGCACCGCAGATTACCTCAAGACAGAAAGCGGCAAGCATTTTATGGCCTGCGCCGGGCTTGAACCCGACGTTTGATTCAGGTTGCCAAGCGCAAAAGCTCCTCCTCCGTCATAAGGGGGATTCCAAGCGCCTGCGCCTTTGTAAGCTTTGAGCCTGCGTCCTCGCCCAGCAGGACGAAGGACGTTTTTTTTGACACCGAGCTGCTGACCTTGCCGCCCTGCCGCTCAATAATGGCGGTCGCCTCCGCGCGGGAAAGGGTTGGCAAGGTGCCTGTTAAAACAATCGTTTGCCCCTCAAAGACACCGGCGGCGGCACGCTCCTCCAGACTGCGGAAATTAACCCCCGCCTGCTCAAGAGCGTCCAAAAGCACGGCTGTTTCATCAAGCGCAAAGAAATCCGCGGCACTCTGCGCCATAACAGCCCCAAAGCCGTCAATCTCAAGGATTTCCTCCACGCTTGCGGCGGCAAGACTGCGCAAATCCCCAAAGCGGCGGGCAAGCAGCTTTGCCGCCTTTTCGCCTATGTGGCGTATGCCAAGCCCGAAAATCAGCTTGTAAACGTCGTTCTTTTTGGATTCCTCAATGGCCTTGAGCAAATTGTCCGCGGACTTATCGGCAACGCTGTCAAGCTGCAGCAGCTTTTCCCTGTCAAGCGTATACAGCTCGGCAGGGCTTTTTACAAGCCCGCTTGTCACTATCTTTTCAACCATTGCCTCCCCTAAGCCGTCAATAGCCATTGCCGCGCGCGAACAAAAGTGCAGCAGGTGGCGCAGCTCCTGGGCAGGGCAGGCGGCATTTACGCAGCGCAGGGCTGCCTCGCCCTCCTCACGGACGGTTTTTGCCCCGCAGGATGGGCAGCAGTCCGGCATTTGGTAAAGCTCAGCGCCGGGTGCGTGCGCCGTTACCCGCAGCAGCTCAGGGATAATCTCCCCCGCCTTACGCACCAAAACCCTGTCGCCAATAGCCAACCCAAGCTCCCTTATGCGGTCCTGATTGTGCAGTGTTGCGCGGGAAACCGTTGTTCCGGCTAGGAGCACGGGGTTCAGGACGGCGGTTGGCGTCAACACACCCGTGCGCCCAACCTGAACGTCAATGCCCAAGAGTGTCGTTTCCTTTTCCTCCGGCGGATATTTGAAGGCAATAGCCCATTTTGGGAATTTGGACGTGCTGCCCAAATCCACACGGCGGGCAAGGCTGTTAAGCTTGATTACAGCTCCGTCCATATCAAAATCAAGACCGCCGCGGCTCTCGCCTATTTCCTCAAGCCCCGCGATTATTTCCTCCGGCTTGCGCAAAACACGCCGCAGCGGCACCACGGGAAAGCCCAGACCCTCCAGCGCGTTTAAGGACTCCGAATGGCTTGACCACCCCGCCCCCTCCTGACGCTGGACATTGAACACAAACAGCGAAAGCTCCCGCTGCGCGGTGATTCCCGCGTCCTTTTGCCTAAGGGAACCTGCCGCGGCGTTGCGCGGGTTTTTGAAGGGTGCCTCGCCGTTTTCCTGCCTCTCCTGCGCAAGGCGGCGAAAAACCTTCAGCGGCATATAGACCTCCCCGCGTACCTCCAGCAGTGGCGGAGCGTTTTCAAGGCGTTTTGGCAGCGCCTCAATCGTAAGCAGATTCTCGGTTACGTCCTCTCCCACAAGCCCGTCGCCGCGGGTAGAGCCGCGCACAAACACTCCGTTTTCGTACTCAAGCGAAACCGAAAGCCCGTCAATCTTTGGCTCAAGCACAAACTCCGCGTCCGGCAAAAGGCGCAGCACACCCTCAAGGAACGAAAGCACCTCGTCCGTGCTGAAAGCATCGCGCAGACTCTCCATTGGCACGGCGTGGCGCACGGGCGAAAACTTTGCGCTCGCCCTCCCCCCTACCCTGCGGGTAGGCGAATTTTCGTCCGCAAGCTCAGGGTGTTCGCTCTCAAGCTGCTCCAGGCGGCGCATTTTTTCGTCATATTCCCTGTCGCTGATTTCCGGCGCGTCCTGCTCATAATAAAGGCGGATATGCCTCTCCAGCTCCTCGCGCAGAGCGCTGTATTCCTTTTCAATAGCCGTTTGTGCCACTGTGCCCTCCCAAGCCGTTTGCTTGCTTTATTATAACAAATCAGCCCCCTGATAATCAAGGGGCTGACAAATCATTTTTTAGAACAGACCGCCCAGCATTCCGCTGCTGTAGGGTATTTCCAGTCCGCCGAGCTTAAGACCTGTAAGGCTCCAAACAACGGCTGTAATCTTCTCGAAGATTGGGAGGACTATACCCAAAAAGCCGTCTTCTTTTTCCGGGTCAACAATCAGTCCGTCGCCGCTTTTATTGACCGTAGAGGCGTTGATGAGGTTTTGAGCAACACGCTTAATGCGGTCAACATCGCTTTCGCCGCCAACCGTCGCGCCCTCGCTGAGGCTGGCGTCCTTATAAAGCTCGCAGGCCTCGTAATAGCAGGTAAGCATACGGTTCCAGCTGGCTGTGGTATAGAGTGATTCGCTGCGGAACGCCGCCTGCGCTATCGCCGCCTTCAGCGGGTCCTTCGCGGATTCCGGCAGCTTAGCATAGAGTGTAAAGCTTTGCTCGTCTGATACTGTGCCGTCCTCGGAGGTAATTGCGCACTTGACCTCGAAGGTAGCCGGCAGAACCGTGCCGTAAGGCGGCTGTATGGCAAAGAAATTGCGCGCCTGCTCATGGCTGTAGCTTACGGAGTCAAGCTCCGTGCCGCCGACGGAAACGCTCCATTTGTATGTATAATCGCCTTTCAGCTCATTGCCGCCCGCGTCAAGGGGCGTGGCCTTAAAGCGGTAAAGCGACTGGTTGCCAATGCCGCCCGGCTCTAAGGTGCGCTCAACTGTTACGCTTGCTATGGGGGTTGCGGCGGTGGCGAAGATTACGCCAAGGCTGAACACCATTAGCGTGGCAAGCGCTATGCTTAATATCTTTTTCATTGCTACGCTCCTATTTTAGCGCTCAAAAAGTATTTGCTTAAGCTCCGTGAAAAGCTCGCCCAAATCCTTATCTCGGCTGATGTTGAGGATATATTGGATAATCTCCACGACGACCATGAAAAAGCTGGCGAAGCTGCCCTTTTCGGCGTCTGTTTTTACCACCAGCTGAGCATAGGCTGTGTTGAAATTCGTAACCATGTCGTCAACCTGCGCCTGCGTCGCCTCGTAGTTGGCAATCAGCTCCTCCGCCTGGGTAAGGACGACCTGGAAAGCGTCAAAGCTTTCCTTTGTGTACTTCACCTCGGTAACATAAAGCCCTTTCTTTTCCACCAGCGCCTTAAGGACCGTTTTGTCCGCCGGCTGATTGATTACGAACAGCAGCGGCGCATAGACCGTTTCGCTCTGCTCGCCGTCGCAAAGGTAGATGAAGCCGATGAAGTAGGCGCCGTAATTGAGGTTGACCGTAAGCTTGTTTTTGTTGGCGCTGTAAAAGCCATCCGGCCATGTGGCTGTAACGCCCGTGTCAACATAGTTTGTGCCGTCAAAGCTGGCGACGGTAACGGTCCACCTGTACTGTGAATAGACCTTCTCAACCGGCACACCCGCCTCGAAGCTAAACTGACCGTAGACATCGTTGATAGAAACACCGGGGCTGTTGCGGCGGATTGTGTAATCCACTGTGTCGCCCGCGGCACTTGCCGCAACGCCCATGCTGCCGATGAGGAACAACAGAGCGAAGAACAAGCATAGACCTTTTCTGAATGATTTCATGGGTTTACCTCCTGAGATAAGTAATATGGAATACTGCGCGGCTGCGCCGACAATTTCCCTTATGTGTGCAGTATAACAAAATCTGCGGCAAAATGCAATAGCTTTTAAGATATTTCGGCGAATATTTCAAAACTGTAAACAAATCGGCAACATTTTACCAAGCCGGGTGGGTGTGCCAAATGCCGTCGGCGTATTCCCTAACAGCCCTATCCGCCGCAAAGCGCCCCGCCCCGGCAATATTTGCCAGGCTCATGCGGTTCCATGCGGGCTTATCCGTCCAAAGCTGTTCGGCTACGCCGCGCACATGGCTGTAATCCGCGTAATCCGCAAGCACCATGTACGGGTCCCAGGTTTTTATCGCCTCTGTAAGCTCGCGGAATGTTTTGCCGGCGACGCCGCACTGGTTCGCAAAATCCAGCAGCCGCCGCAGCTCCGCGTTGTTGTCGTAGTAATTCATTGGGGTATAGCCGCAGCGCTGCAGCTGGACAACCTCTTTTTCCCTCATTCCGAACAGCAGGATATTCCCCTCCCCTGCCGCCTCGCAGATTTCCACATTCGCCCCGTCCAGCGTACCGAGTGTTATAGCCCCGTTGAGCATGAGCTTCATGTTGCCGGTGCCGCTTGCCTCCGTACCCGCAAGGCTGATTTGCTCGCTCAGCTCCGCCGCCGGCATAAGCTCCTCCGCCATGGTTACCGAGTAGTTTTCAAGGTAAACCACCTGCATATGCGGCGCAACCTGCGGGTCGTTGGCGCACAAATCACCCAAGGCGCAAATAAAGCTGATTATCTTTTTGGCAATGAAGTAGCTTGGCGCAGCCTTTGCCGCAAAAAGATAGGTATGCGGCACCCAAGCGGCGTTGGGGCTGTCTTTAATCGCAAGGTAATGCGCAAGGATTTGGAAGGCGTTAAGGTGCTGGCGCTTATATTCGTGCAGGCGCTTGACCTGAACGTCAAAAAGCGAATCCGGATTGAGGACCTTGCCCGTTTGCTTTTGAACCCTGCGGGCAAAATCGTGCTTGTTAAGGCGCTTGATTTCCGCAAGCCGCTCCAGCACCCCGCTGTCTTGGGCATAGCGTGAGAGCTTTTCCAACTCCTCGCCGTGCAGAACATAGCCGTCGCCGATAAGCTCCGTAATAAAGCCCGCAAGGCGCGGATTTGCCTGGTTCAGCCAGCGGCGGTGCGCAATGCCGTTTGTTACGTTGCCGAATTTTTGCGGCGCAAGGGAATACATATCCTTAAAGACGTCCTTTTTAAGGATTTCGCTGTGCAGGGCTGAAACGCCGTTGACATTGTGGCACGCCCAAACGCAAAGGTTCGCCATGCGCACCACCCCCTGCGCAAGGATTGCCACACGCTCCACAAGGGCGGCGTCATGGGTCTGCTCCCAAACGCTGCGGCGCAGGCGGTTATCTATCTCCTTTATAATCTCATAAAGGCGCGGCAGCAGGCGGCTGACAAGCTCCTCCTGCCAGCACTCAAGGGCCTCCTTCATTACGGTATGGTTGGTGTAGGCGAAGGTTTTTGTCACTATCTCCCACGCCTCGTCCCAGCCGTAGCCGCACTCGTCCAACAGCAGGCGCATAAGCTCCGGGATTGCCATGGTTGGGTGCGTATCGTTTATGTGCAGCGCGGCACGCTCCGGCAGCGAGTCCGCCGAGCCATAGCGGCGCAGGTGGCGGTTGAGTATATCCTGCACGGAGGCGGACACCAAGAAGTATTGCTGGCGCAGGCGCAGGGACTTGCCCTCCGGGTGGTTATCCGCGGGGTAAAGCTGCTTGGAGATTATCTCTGCCATTGCCTGTTTTTCAACCGCACGCAGGTATTCGCCCTGGTTGAACATTGCCATGTCCATGCTGTCGGCGGTTGCTGACCAAAGCCGCAGCAGACTGACCGGCTTGCGCTCGCCGTCCTCGCCCTCAACAGCCTTGCCGGCAACATATAAATCATACGGAACTGCCTTCACGGTTTGGGCGTCGGTAAGCTCAACCTGGTGGAACTCCCCGTCCCAAGCCTCCTTGAGCGTACCGCCAAACTGAACCGGCACAGCCTCGTCCTCACGCGGGACAAGCCAAACACGCCCGCCGGGCAACCAAAAATCAGGCATTTCGGTCTGCCAGCCGTCAACCAGCTTTTGGGCAAAAATGCCGTATTCATAAAGGATTGAGTAGCCCGTGGCGGGGTAGCCCTGCGTGGCAAGCGCGTCCAAATAGCAAGCGGCAAGCCGCCCCAGACCGCCGTTGCCAAGCCCCGCGTCCGGCTCGCAGTCATACAGCTTGTCCAAAGAAAAGCCCCAGCCGGCAAGCGCCGCGCGCGCGTCCTCGGTCATGTTCAGGTTATAGAGGCTGTTTTTAAGCGAACGGCCAAGCAAAAACTCCATACAAAGGTAATAAACCCGCTTGCAGCTCTGCTCACGCCCCCGCTGACTGAAGCTCTCGCGCCCCTCCTGCATAGCGTCGCGGCAAAGCATTGCCAGCGCCTCATACATCTGCTTATTGTCCGCCTCTCCCGGCGTTACGCCATAAAAGCGCAAAAGCTTTTTTTCAATTTCCTCAGCCAAATTCCCTGCCGACATACTGCTCTCCTAACGCTGTGTTTTGTTAAAGCTGCACAAATTGCGGTTAGCGAATTTGTGCAGCTTGCCGTTAAAAAACGGTTTATTATAGTATAACATTATTTTTGCAAAAAGACAAGTTTTATCACTCATTAAGCTTAAGCACCGCCATAAACGCCTCCTGCGGCACCTCCACGGAACCGAAACGGCGCATACGCTTCTTGCCCTCTTTTTGCTTTTCAAGCAGCTTTTTTTTGCGCGTAATATCGCCGCCGTAGCATTTCGCAAGAACGTCCTTGCGCATTGCCTTAACCGTTTCCCTGGCAATCACCTTGCCGCCGATTGCCAGCTGAATGGGTATTTCGAACATCTGCCGCGGAATATTCTCGCGCAGCTTTTCCGCAATTGCCCGCGCGCGCGGATATGCCTTCTCGCTGTGGATTATAAAGGAAAGCGCGTCAATCACGTCGCCGTTGAGCAGCACATCTAACTTAACCAGGGCGCTGCGGCGGTAATCCGCCAGCTCGTAATCGAAGGAGGCATAGCCCTTTGTGCGGCTTTTAAGGCAGTCAAAAAAGTCGTATATAATCTCGTTAAGCGGCAGGTCGTACTGAATATCCACCCTCTCCGGGGTGACATAATCCATGTGCTTGTATTCGCCGCGCCGCTCTTGGCAAAGGTCCATTATCGCCCCAACGTATTCCGCGGGGGCATAAATATGCGCCTTGCAGAACGGCTCTTCCATAAAAAGGATTTGCGAGGGGTCCGGGTAGTGGGTTGGGTTGTCAATCTCAATTACCGATTGGTCGCTCATATGAACACGGTAAACGACACTGGGAATTGTGGTCACAAGGTCAAGGTCATATTCCCGCTCAAGGCGCTCCTGAACAATTTCCATGTGAAGCAGCCCCAAAAAGCCGCAGCGGAAGCCGAAGCCCAAGGCTCCGGAGGTTTCCGGCTCATAGCTAAGGGCGGCGTCATTTAGCCGGAGCTTTTCCAGCGCGTCACGCAGGTTTTCGTAGTCTGCTCCGTCCGCGGGATAAACGCCGCAAAATACCATCGGCAGCACCTTGCGGTAGCCCGGCAGCGGCTCTGCGGCGGGGTTTTCCGCGGTGGTGACGGTATCGCCCACGTGGGCGTCCGCAACGGTTTTGATTGAGGCGGTAATATACCCCACCTCTCCCGCGCAAAGGGATTTGGTCGGCTCCATGCTGGTGGGCAGCATATGCCCAAGCTCCACAACGGTGAACTGCGCGCCGGTGGACATCAGCCTCATTGTGTCGCCTGTTTTAAGCGTGCCGTCCATAACACGGACGTAGACTATAACGCCCTTATAGCTATCGTAAACGCTGTCAAAAACAAGGGCGCGCAGCGGCAGGGAGTCGTCGCCCTGCGGCGGCGGTATTTGCTTAACAATCTGCTCCAACACCTGCTCCACGTTTTCGCCCGTTTTTGAGGAAACTCGCGGCGCCTCCTCGCAGTCGAGCCCGATTACGTCCTCAATCTCCGCGGCAACACGGTCGGGGTCAGCGGCGGGCAGGTCGATCTTGTTGATAACCGGCACAAGGGCAAGGTCGCCGTCAAGCGCAAGGTAGGTGTTGGCGAGTGTTTGCGCCTCCACCCCCTGGGAAGCGTCAACCACCAAAAGCGCACCCTCGCAGGCGGCAAGGGAGCGCGAAACCTCGTAGTTAAAGTCCACATGACCCGGGGTGTCAATCAGGTTGAGTGTGTATTCCTCACCGTCCGTAGCGCTGTAACGTACCGTTACGGCGTGCGCCTTAATGGTGATTCCTCTCTCCCTCTCAAGCTCCATGTTATCCAAAAGCTGGGCGGTCATGTCCCTTCCGGCGACCGCGTGCGTAAGCTCAAGCAGCCTATCCGCAAGGGTAGACTTACCGTGGTCAATGTGGGCTATGATTGAAAAATTGCGTATATGCGATTTGCGGGGCATGGCTTTCTCCAATTCCGTTATTTGCACTTTGCTCCAATGTCGCGGCGGTAATGCACGCCGTCAAAGCTGATTTTCTCCGCGGCGGCATACGCTGACTCAAGTGCCGCGGCAAGGGTATCCCCCACTGCCGTGACGCCCAAAACCCGTCCGCCACTCGTAAGGAATTCCCCGTCCTTAAGGGCAGTGCCGGCATGGAAAATTTCAGCGCCCTCGGCTTGACCGTCCGCGTCCAAGCCGCTGATTGGCTTGCCCTTTTCGTAGCTCTCCGGGTAGCCGCCGCTGGCAAGCACCACACAGGCGGCGTGTGCGTCCTTCCACTTGACCTCAAGCTCCCCAAGGCGCTTGTTTACCACAGCCTCAACCACGTCAATGAGAGGCGTATCTAAAAGCGGCAGAACCACTTGGGTTTCCGGGTCGCCGAAACGGGCGTTGTATTCAATCACCTTAGGGCCGCTTGGCGTGAGCATAAGCCCGAAATAAAGGCAGCCGCTGAAGGGGCAGCCCTCCGCCTGCATAGCCTTTATTGTGGGCAGGAATATTTTCTCCATGCACTCGTCGGCGATTGCGGGCGTGTAGCAGGGATTAGGGGCGACGGTACCCATGCCGCCCGTGTTCAGCCCCTTGTCGCCGTCAAGCGCTCGCTTGTGGTCCATGCTGCTGACCATTGGCACCAGCGCCTCGCCGTCCGTGAACGCCAGCACGCTTACCTCCGGTCCTGTCAGGAATTCCTCCACAACAACACGCCTGCCGGATTCTCCGAATTTCCCCTCCTCCAGCATTGAGCGCAGCGCCTCCTCGGCCTCAGCCTCGCTTTGGGCTATTATAACGCCCTTGCCAAGCGCCAGCCCGTCAGCCTTAATTACCACAGGGTAGGCGCCCTTTTGCTTGATGTAAGCAAGCGCCTGGGCGGCACTGTCATACACGGCATAGTCCGCCGTGGGGATACCGTATTTTTCCATCAGGCGCTTAGAAAACACCTTGCTCGCTTCAATCCGCGCCGCAGCCTTGCTCGGTCCAAAGGCCGGGATTCCGTTCGCCTTAAAAAGGTCAACCATGCCTAAGGCAAGCGGGTCGTCCGGCGCGACAAAAACAAGCTCAACCTTCTCTTGCTTTGCAAGCTCCAGCATACCCTGTAAATCGGTCGCCGCAACGGGGAAGCATTCGGCGTCGCGGGAGATTCCCCCGTTGCCCGGCGCGCAAAGCAGCCGCGTAACCCTTGGGCTTTCCTTAAGCTTGCGGATTAGGGCGTGCTCGCGCCCGCCTGAGCCTACCATGAGTATTTTCATAACACAAAAGCTCCTTGTTATTTTTTTGCTGCGCCGCTTCTTCCCGAAGCGTTTAACCGAACAGCTTCTTGAGAAGTCCTCTTTTTGCGCCTGGTGCGGCGGGCAGCTTAAAGCCCTCGCGCAGCTCCGCCTCCATACGGGCAAAGATTTCTTCGGACAAGGTGACGGAATCCGTCTTTTTGCGTACGCCGCTCATGAGGAAAGGCATAAGCTCCCCCACGGACTGCGCCGCAACAACCTCCGGGGCGCGGGTAACAACGTCGTTCTTCCAGGTAATAAGGCTAAGCGAGCCGAGTATATGCATGAACAGGCCGCCGTTTGCCTGCTTGCTGTACGGCAGGACGTATTCATCAAAAAACGCCTTTTTGTCACGCGTCAGCCATGACGCCGCCACAAGCCTATCGAGCATTGCCTTAACGGCGGGCAAATCCGTGCCAAGCAGCCCGACGGATTTTTTAACCTGCGCAAGGCTATAGTCCTCCGCGCTTTGGTAATTGAAGCGCTGCAGCTTTTCGTTCTCATAGGGCGGGCGAAGCAGTATAAAGCGGTTGCCGGTATTGTCGCGCACAATGCGCTGTTTTTTGCGGCTGAGCAAGTAAAGCAAAAACTGCTGGTGGTCAAAAAAGCCGTAATCTGAATACTGTATGCGGGAATCAAGGCTGCGCATAAGGTCGTAGAATTCCTTGAGCTCCACCCTCTCAACGCGGTTCTTTTCCTTGAGCCAAATAAGCAGGTTTTCCGCGAAGCTCTCAAGGGTCCTTAGGTTAAGCACGCGGGGGATTGCCGTAAAGCCCTCAAGGTTATATTTGCTCAGCCTTTGCGGGGACGGCGGCGCCGACTTTAACCTTTGCTGCGGCTGCTTTTCCTCCGGCTTTTGTATTGCGGCGGCGGGCGGTGCCGCCTTAAGCTGCACAACGCGGCGCATACCCTTTGCTTTAACCACATATTCGGAATCCTTAAGCAACGGCTCCAGCAGCTCGGTCAGGCGCAGACCATTAAGCTTGCGGTAACCCGCCGCCGGGAATTTTTCGCACATAGCAGCCTGTAAGCCCGTAAGGCGCATAGGCTCGTCGCCGTTTTTCTTCAGCTCCTCCAGCACAAAGGCCTTAAGCGTGCGCATATCCGGCACAAGGGACTGCTTTGCGGCCGGCTTAGCCGGCGACTGCGACTGCGCGGCTCCGGCGGGGCGGTTGTTAAAGTGCGGCGCCCTTGGCGGTGGAACGGACGGCAGCTCGGTGCGCAGCTTGGGACTGAGCGTTACGGAAACATCGCAGCTCTCGCGCAGGACATGGGAGAACGAATCCCCAAAGCCCACGCAAACAACCTTTTTAAGCCCAAAGCGCAGCTTTTCCGCAAGCAATGAGTAGCAGCCGTCGCCGCTGACGACAACGAAAGTTTCCACATGGGGGGTATCGTAAAACAAGGCGAGTGCGTCCAGCGAAAGCTGTATATCAGCAAGATTTTTTTGGCGTTGCTCGTAATTGAACGCCTTGGTGTGAATGGCCTGAATGCCCAAGCCGGGCAGCAGGTGCTTGATGGAGTCGTACTTTGCGTTGCTCCAGTTTGCGTATGCAAAGGCGGCGATTATATTCAGCTCGTTTTTCTCTACTTGGATTGACTTGACCTCCTGCGCAATGCGCTTGAAATCTATATCATAACGAAAGCCCTCGCCGCCAACAAGGTTTTCCATATCATAGAAAACCGCGGTGACGCTTTTTGGCATAATTTACCTTCTTTCTCAGTGCTTAAAGTGCCTGATTCCCGTGAATAGCATGGCAATGCCATACTCGTTGCATTTGTCTATAGAATCCTTATCCCTTATTGACCCGCCGGGCTGGATTATTGCCGTTATGCCCGCCTTGTGCGCCGCCTCAACGCAGTCGCTGAACGGGAAAAACGCGTCGCTTGCCATAACGCTGCCCGCGGCTTTTTCCCCCGCGTAGCTGATTGCCAGCTCCAGCGCGGTAATACGGTTTGTTTGCCCGGGACCCACGCCGGTTGTGGCGTCGCCCTTTGCCAAAACAATGCCGTTGGATTTGGTGTGCTTAACCACCTTCCACGCAAACAGCAGCGCGTCCTTTTCCTGTGCGCTTGGCTCGCGTTCCGTGACGCACTTAAGCTCGTCCTCACTCAGACCCTCAACGTCCAGCTCCTGAACAAGCAGACCGCCGGCAACACGCTTCATATCCCACGCGCCCTTTGGGTTAGGCTCGGCAAGGGCCGGAAGCTCCAGCAGGCGGATATTAGGCTTTTTGGTAAGGATTTCCAGCGCATCGGCGTCAAAGGCCGGGGCAAGGATAATCTCTAAAAAGATTTTGCCAAGCTCCTCCGCTGTGGCCCTGTCTACCGGGCGGTTAAGGGCGACTATGCCGCCGAAAATACTGACCGGGTCCGCGTTATATGCGTTAAGGTACGCCTCCAGTATGCTTTTGCCCACGCCGACGCCGCAGGGGTTTGCGTGCTTAACTGCAACAGCCGCGGGCTGCTCCGTACCAAACTCCTTAAGGCAATCGAGCGCACCGTTTGCGTCGTTGATATTGTTGTAGCTAAGCTCCTTGCCGTGCAGCTGCTTTGCCTCCGGCAGCGTGTTCGGCAGGGCAAGCGCCTCCCTGTAAAACGCTGCGGCTTGGTGCGGGTTTTCCCCGTAGCGCATAGACTGCACACGCTCGTATGGCAGGGCAAGGCTCTCGGGCAGGGTGGTGTCGAACCTCTGCCCACTGAGGTAGCGGTTAATCAGCGCGTCATAGTGCGCCGTGTGGGCAAAAACCTTGCCGCAAAGCTCAAACTTGGTTTCGCGGGTCACGTCGCCCCAAGCCTTAAGCTCCTCAACAACCCTTGCATAGTCCGCGGGGTCCACAACAACAGCCACGTCCTGCCAGTTTTTTGCGGCGGCCCGCAGCATTGTCGGCCCTCCTATGTCTATGTTCTCAATGCACTCCTCCAGCGTTACGCCCGGCTTTTTAATTGTTGCCGCAAAGGGATAGAGGTTGACGGCAACCACGTCAATGGGTTCAATTCCAAGCTCGGCAATGCGAGCCATGTGCGCAGGGTTTGAGCGCATGGCAAGCAAGCCCCCGTGGATTGCGGGGTGCAGGGTCTTTACCCTGCCGTCAAGGCATTCGGGGAAGCCGGTTATGTCGCTCACCTCTGTGCAGGGCAAGCCTGCCTCGGTCAGGGCGCGGTGGGTGCCTCCGGTTGAAAGCAGCTCAAAGCCCAGTTCCAGCAGCTGTGACGCAAAATCCACAACGCCGGTTTTGTCAAAAACGCTCAGTATTGCACGCCTTTTCATTGTAAAAACTCCTTTTGATTACTGTTTGTTGCTAAGCTCGGCGACGACCTGCGGCAGCAAAAGCCACTCCGCCTGCTCCATCACACGCCTTTGCAGGCTTTCCGGCGTATCCCCCTCAAGCACGGGGACAGCCCTTTGCGCAAGGATTTCCCCGCCGTCGGGTACCTCGTTGACATAATGCACGGTCGCTCCCGTCAGCTTTACTCCCCTTTCAAGGGCCGCGGCATGGGGGCGAAGCCCATACATACCCTTTCCGCAAAAGGAGGGAATAAGCGCCGGGTGAATGTTGATTATTTTACCGGCATATTTTTCCACAACCCGGCTGCCCAAAATAGAAAGGTAACCCGCAAGCACTATCAGCTCCGGCTCGGTTGAGGCAATCGCCGCCATCAAGGCGGTTTCCCAGCTCTCGGCGTCGGGATAATCCGCCCGGCAAACAACCTTGCTTGGTACACCGTGTTTTTTTGCCCTCTCAAGGGCAAAGACGCCCGGCTTGCTTGCAATCACCGCGGTGATTTTTGCCCTGCCAAGCCTGCCCTCTGCCTGTGCGTCCAACAGCGCCTGCAGATTTGAGCCTCCGCCGCTGACTAGCACCGTTACTCGCATATATCAACCCCGCGCTCGCCGGCGACCACTTCGCCGATTACGCTCGCCTTTTCGCCCGCACCGCCAAGGGCTGCCACAGCCTTGTCTGCGTCCGCCTTGGCGACGGCGATAACAAGCCCCACGCCCATGTTGAAGGTGTTGTACATATCTCGCTCAGGTATGCTGCCGTTTTGGATTACGGCAAAAATCGGCTTGGTCGGCAGCGCCGCCTTTTCAAGCCTTGCGCGCAGACCCTCCGGCAGCATACGGGGGATATTCTCGTAAAAGCCTCCGCCGGTTATGTGCGCAATGCCGTTGGGGCGCACAGCTTTGCACATTGCCTGCAATGCCTTGACGTAAATTTTTGTCGGCGTCAAAAGCTCCTCGCCAAGGGTTTTCCCAAGGTCGTCAACCCGGATTGAAAGGCGCTCCGGAGTGATGTTAAGCACCTTACGAATGAGTGAAAAGCCGTTGGAATGCACCCCTGAGGATTCAACGCCAATAAGCACGTCACCGGCACTGACGTTGTCGCAGTCCGTTATTTTGGCTTTGTCCGCAAGCCCAACGCAAAAGCCTGCAAGGTCATATTCCCCGGCGGCGTACATACCCGGCATTTCCGCGGTTTCTCCGCCGATAAGGGCGCAGCCGGCCTGAACACAGCCCTCCGCAACACCGGCGACTATTTCGGCTACCCTTTCCGGCACATTCTTGGCGACGGCAATATAATCAAGGAAAAACAGCGGCGCCGCCCCCGAGCAGGCTACATCGTTTGCGCACATTGCCACGCAGTCAATGCCGATTGTGTCGTGCTTGTCCATTGCAAAGGCAATTTTCAGCTTCGTTCCCACGCCGTCCACGCCGCTGACCAAAACAGGCTCCTTAACGCCCGCCAAATCCGGCGCGAACATACCTCCAAAGCCGCCAAGCCCGCCAATCACGCCGGGGATATTAGTCCGCGCAACGTGAGCTTTCATCAGCTCAACCGCCTTGTAACCCGCAGTTACGTCCACCCCCGCGTGCTTGTATGATTCTGAAAAGCTTTCCATTTCCCTTTGCTCCTAACATAAATTTGAGTATACACACCAAGAATTAAAGAAAAACCGAATAAGTCCTAAGGTCTTGCCGCGGCTATGCTGCCCTATCCCCTCCCCTCAAGCGTCCTGAGCGGGCGCGCGTAGATGTCGTGCTGGGCTTCCTTGGGCGGGTCAACCGGGTATTCTCCCGTGAAGCAGGCGCTGCAAACCCCCGCGCTGCCAAGGCAGGACTTAAAGCCCTCTAAGGAAAGGTAGCCCATGGAATCGGCGCCCAAATACTCCGCCGCCTGCTCCGGCGGCACCTTGTTGGCAAACAGCAGCGCCGGGTCGGAAATATCCGTGCCGTAATGGCAAACATGGCGGAACGGCGGGCAGGTCACTCTGTAGTGTACCTCACTTGCCCCCGCCTTGCGCAAAAGCGAAACTATGCGCCCGACGGTAACGCCGCGTACTATCGCGTCGTCCACAAGAACAACACGCTTGCCCTCCACAGCGGCGCGGATTGGGTTGAGCTTGATTGCAACGGCAATCTGCCTTTCCTGCTGTGTACCCTGAAAGAACGCCCTGCCCACATACCTGTTTTTGATAAAGCCGGTAATATACGGGTCGCCGCTTGCGCGGGAATAGCCTATCGCGGCGTCAATTCCGCTGTCCGGCACACCGACGACGCAATCGGCGGGAACGGGGTATTCCTCCGCAAGGCGGGCGCCCAAGCTCAGGCGCAGGTTGTGCATTCCCATGCCGTCCAAGTAGGAATCCGGGCGGGCAAAATAGGCGTATTCAAACAGGCAGTGCGCCGTTTTCCCTCCGCAGTGGGTTTTGTTGCTGGTCATGCCAAGCTTGCCGAAGGTAACCACCTCGCCCGGCTCAACATCACGCAAAAATGTGCCGCCAATGCTTGTTATGGCGCAGCTTTCGCTTGCAACAAGCCAAGCCTCGCCCAGCTTGCCAATGCACAGCGGCCGGAAGCCGTAAGGGTCGCGGGCGGCAATCAGCTTCTGCGGGCTTAGCATTACAAGGGAATACGCTCCGCGCAAGCGCCCCATTGCCTGCACAAGGGCGGCCTCAATGCTGGTTGTGGTCAGCCGTGTGCGGCAGGTTAAGGAGCCGATAAGCTCCGCGTCCGTGCCGGTTTGGAACACCGAGCCTTGGGCGGAAAGCTCTCGGCGCAGCTCCGCAGCGTTGGTCAAGCCGCCGTTGTTGGCAATGGCAATCGCCCCTTTGGCGTAGCGCATAACAAGCGGCTGCGTGTTTTCCGGCTCCGCGGAATGGGCGGGTGAATAGCGCACATGACCCACGGCAAAGCTCAGCCCTCTATCCCCGCGCGTTTCTGCGCAGGCATCCTCAAGCCTTTTAAGGCGTTCCCTGTTAAAGACATCCGGCACAAGCCCCATGCCTTTTTCGCACACAAAAGCGCCCTCGCCGGGGTTTACCGCTATACCGCAGGAAAGCTGCCCCCTGTGCTGTAAGGCAAAAAGGGCATTGTAGACCTCCTGCGCAAGTAACAAATCCTCCGGGCTGCAAATGCCGAAAACCCCGCATTCCTCGTGCAACCCGCCATTAAAAGGAAAAGCAGCGGCGCTCAGCGGCGCCGAACAATATTGTTCTTTCACATTGCCCCCGTAATTTTTTCCCGCAGTGCCTGCGGGTCCTCGCCCTTTGCCGCGCTTTCCCTTTGGCGCAGCAGCCTGCCGCGTATTTCCTCGTCCGTCAGCGCAAGGATTTGCGCCGCAAGGATAGCGGCGTTCTTCGCACCGTCAATTGCAACTGTTGCAACCGGAATACCCGGCGGCATTTGTACGGTGGAAAGCAGCGCGTCGATACCCTCCAGCGCGGAGGCCTTCACGGGAATCCCAATGACCGGCAGGATTGTGTTTGCCGCCATGGCTCCCGCCAAGTGCGCAGCCTTGCCCGCCGCCGCAATGATGACCCCAAAGCCGTTTGCCTGCGCGTTTTGGGCAAAATCCGCGGCAGCCTTTGGCGTCCTGTGAGCGGAAAGCACCTGCGCCTCCCACTCAATCCCAAGCTCGTCAAGCGCGCGGAAGGCGGGCAGCAGCACGGGCAAATCACTCTGGCTGCCCATTACTACGGCTATCTTCTTGTGCATATTTTCACCTCCCTTCGGCTATGATATAAACAATGGCGCCATAAAAAAACACCGTGAATATTGTATCATAATTGCGGAACAAATGCAAATAAATATAACAGATTCATTAAAAAAATCTAAAACAAAGTTTTTTGCCCCGTTTTTGGGCAAAGGCACTCTTGCAATCAAAATTTTGGTGTGCTATACTTCAAAACAACGGGAGAGGATTCACCCCACGCTCCCTTTGTAGTTTGTGCATAGGCTTTGGAGGGGAAACTGCCTGCATGAAGAAGATTATCATCATATTGCTTGACCCAAAACGCACGGAGCTTGCTTATTACCGTAAATTGTGCCTTGAAATCTGCAGCGAAAGCGGCTTTGAGGCTGTAATCAAAGGCTACACCGACAGCGATTCGCTGCTGTTTGACTTCGGCGAAAGCAGCTTCGTTTCCGTGGTTGATTTGGTTATCCTTGACCCTGAGGGCGGCGGGGAAACGATTGCCGCAACCCTGCGCGGGCTTGGGTACAGGGGCGTTATGTTATACCTGACCAATGAAACAAACCCGCCGTTGTTCTTGCAGGCCTTTGACGCCGGGGCGTTTAACTACCTTATTAAGGGCAAGGAGAATTTGCCGCGCCTGAGGACTGTTCTGCAAAGCGCCTTGCGGCAGGCAGTGCACATTTCGCGGCGGTATATTATTGTACAAAAGGGGCACGAGATTCGCCGCCTGCCGCTTGCGGAAATCAAATATTTTGAGGCAATCGGCGGCAGCGTTTCCGTCTGCTTCAAAAATGATTGCTTTGAGTTTGTTTCCACCCTGCTCAAGTTAGAGAGCAGGCTTGGAAGCTGCGGCTTTGTGCGTGTGAGCAAATCCTTTTTGGTGTCGCTGGCGTTCGTCAGTGAGCTTAGCTATGAGCATATAACCATGGCGGACGGCAAGAAGCTCTCCGTGGGGCGCAGCTATTATCCCTCGGTCAAGCAGGCGCTTGCAAGGTTTGTTGCAACACACCCGGACGAATCCAGTTATACTTTGCTTCAGGCGACAGACGGCGCGCTCGTTCAGCGGCTTTAGCCTATCCTTGCCCCACCCCGCGGAGCTTTTTAAGCTCCGTTCGTTTTTTTATGAGTAAAATTCACACAAAGTTCATTGACTTTGCCCGTGATTTGGTTTATAATGTTTTTTGGCGAAATATGTGCCGCCCTGAATATTAAAACATAAAGGATTTTGAAGATGTCGTTCATTGAATTGGATTCGGTTTACAAGCGCTACCAAATGGGAGAGGTCACAATCAACGCGGCGGATAACGTTACGTTCAGCGTTGAACAAGGGGAGTTTTGCATTGTCGTCGGTCCCTCCGGCGCGGGCAAAACAACCGTCCTTAATATGCTCGGCGGCATGGACGGCTGCAGTGACGGCTCAATCCGCGTGGATAACGAGTTGGTCAACGAGTTCACACGCAAAAGGCTGATTGAATACCGCCGCTACGAGGTTGGCTTTGTTTTTCAGTTCTACAACTTAGTACAAAACCTGACTGCGCTGGAAAACGTTGAGCTTGCAACTCAGATTGGCAAGAAGGCGCTTAACCCAAAAAAGGTGCTTGAGCGTGTGGGCTTGGGCGAGCGCCTGAACAGCTTCCCGGCGCAGCTTTCCGGCGGTGAGCAGCAGCGTGTTTCCATTGCGCGCGCGCTTGCCAAAAATCCAAAGCTGCTTCTGTGCGACGAGCCGACCGGGGCTTTGGATTACAGCACGGGCAAGCAGATACTTCAGCTGCTGCAGGATACCTCCCGCGAAACGGGAATGACGGTTATAGTAATTACGCACAACCAGGCAATAACCCCCATGGGCAACAGGATTATTACCATGCGCTCCGGGCGGGTTCACCGTATTGCCATAAACAACCGCCCCATGCCCGTGGAAAAGATTGAATGGTAAGCCGGCAAATTAAACGCAAGGTGAGGTTAACGGTTCAGCATGAATAAGGTTCTTTTCAAAGACGTAATGCGCACAATAGGCAGAAGCAAGGCAAGGTTTTTTTCCGTGCTGGCGATTGTTGCGCTTGGAATAGCATTTTTTGCCGGAATGAACGTAACTCCGGATAATATGCTTAAAACCGCTGACGACTACTTTCTTCAAACAAACCTTATGGACGTCAGCGTAATTTCCACCGCGGGCATTACCGACGGCGACATTTACGCCATAATGACCAAGAACAAGCAGGTGCAGTCCTTTATGGCCGTTAAGACGGTTGACGGTCTGCTTTACATGGACGGCAACGGCTTAGTGGATATTGACGGCTCCGCGTTCACCTGCCGCGCAATAAGCATGAATTTTGACATGGTGCGCGAATTTGAGGAAAGGAACCCGGAATACCCCAACTACAAGGACGGCATTGTTGCGGAAAACGATACCTCATACATAAACCGCCTTACGCTTCTGGAGGGCAAGTACCCCACGCTGCCCTATGAGTGCTTGGTGGACGAATCCGCGCTTTCAACGCCGGACGAGTTTGAAATCGGCAAGTTTATAACCCTAAAGGGCGACAGGGCGGACCTAAGCCAATCGCTGAGCGTAACCACCTTTAAGATAGTCGGTATTATCCGCACGCCGACCTATATTAACTTTGAGCGCGGCAACACCACAATCGGCAGCGGCAAGCTGGGCACCTTCATTTATGTTCCGCAGGAAACCTTCATCAAGCCGTATTATTCCCAACTCTATTTAACGCTAAACTACACCGACGGGCTTGACCCCTACGGCGATGAATACAAAAACTATGTTGCAAACATCTGCAAAAGCGTTGAGGGCTTGGCCGAGGAAAGGCTCACAATACGCCGCGCTGTGCTGCGCAACGAGCTAACCACAAAAATTGCGGACGGGCAGGAAACCCTTGAGGAAAAGCGCAAGGAAACACAGGAGGCTCTTGACGAGGCGCAAAAGAAGCTGGAGGAAGTGGAATACTACGCGGCGAACGGCGACGCCATTTTGGCGGAAAAGACCGCGGAGTTTGAATCCACCCTAAACGCGGAGCAGCAAAAGTGGTATTCAAGCCAGGGGGAATACAACGAAAAGCTTGAGGAATATAACAATGCGCTGGCGCAGTACTTAGAGGCAAAAAAGGCGTTGGACGAAAACCCAAACTACAAGCAGGATTACTACAACGCAAAGACGGATTTGGATAACGCAGCGGCGCAAATTAAAAACGCGGAGCAGCAAATCAGCAGCATGGAGTCAATGCTGAGCACGGTGCGCGGCTTTTTGGAGAACCTTAACCAAAGCAGCCCGTGGGAAAGCATAATGAGCAGTATGCAAAGCGTCGGCATCTCCACGGAAATAATCAACCAGATGAAGGACGCAACGGTTATGGGCATGGCGGAGGACGCGCTTGCCTATGCCGAGCCGCAAATCCAAAAATATGAGGAGGACCTTGCTGCGCAAAAGACACAGCTCTCCGCGGCAAAGGTTGAATACGCGCGCAATTACCTGAAGTGGTTGGCAAGCGCCAAGGACGTTGAGGCGCTTGACCAGCTGACGACTCTGCAGGCGAAGCTGGACGAGGAGCGCAAGAAGCTGGAGGCGGCAAACAATGAGCTGACCTTGGGCGAGGTTAAGCTGAACGTGGCGCAGGAAAAGGGCAAAAATGAGCTTTTGCTTGCCCAACAGCAAATAGCGGAGGCAAAGGCTGCCGCGCCAACCGCCCGCGCCACCTACAACAAGGAAAAGGAAGAGGCTGAGGCAAAGCTTAAGGATGCGGAATATGAACTTGAAAACGCCCAGGAAACCCTTGATAACCTTGACAAAACAAAGTGGATAGTCGCCGGGCGTGACGAGCTGCCGGGCAACACAAGCTATCAGCAAAACGCTGACAACGTGAAGATTTTGGGTACGGTGTTCCCCCTTGTGTTCTTTGCCGTGGCGGCAATGGTCGTCCTCACCACCGTGACGCGCATGGTTGAGGAGGAGCGTATGCAGATGGGCACCCTCAAGGCAATGGGCTACGAGGAGGGCGCAATTGCTTGGAAATATATCTTTTATGCCCTGTTAGCCGCCTGCATAGGCTCGGTTGTTGGCTTAGCTATTGGCTTCACCGCCCTGCCGGAGGCTGTTTACGCCGCCTTTGGCATAATGTTCGATATGCCGCCGATTGAGCTTTCGTTCTCTTGGCTGTGGGCGCTGCTTGGCTTTGCGATAGCGCTTGTATGCTCAGTTGGGGCGGCGTTGTTCGCCTGCCGCAGGGAGATGCGCGCAAACCCCTCTACGCTGATGCGGCCAAAGGCACCTAAGGCGGGCAAGCGCACCATTTGGGAAAGAATTCCCATAGTTTGGAACGCCCTAAACTTCACCGGCAAGGTCACCATGCGCAACCTGCTGCACAACAAACGGCGCTTTATCACCACGTTTATCGGCATTACCGGCGCCACGGCGCTGCTGCTTGCCAGCTTTGGGCTTGGCGATTCCGTCAGCGCAATTGTCAACAAGCAATATGGCGACGGCGGTATTTCCCGCCACGACGTGCAGTTAGTGCTGCGTGACCCAATTGAAAACCCGGCGGACACAAGCTCCGGCTTGCTCGGCACGCTGAATTCCGAAAGCCGCCTTGGCTCTGTTACGCCTGTGTGCATGAAGGTTTTAAGCGCCGGCAGCGAAAACGCCCTTGACGAGCCCCTGCAGGAGGTAAACGTGCTTGTGCCCGCGGACGCAAGCCGCATGGGTGAAATAAGCGACCTGCACGACCGCAGGACAAAGCAGCCGCTCTACCTGAGCAATACGGGAGTTATTGTTACGGAGATGTTCGCCCAGCGGGCAAACGTTAACGCGGGGGACGACATTTTTATTCACAACAGCGACGGCGGAGACATTAAGGTACGGGTAACAGGTATTGCGGAAAACTACACCTTTAACTACATCTACATGACCCAAACGGTGTATGAGGCCTGCTTCATGCAAAAGCCGGAATATAACATGGTTTATGCCCAACTGAGCGACGAGCTGAAAGCAATGGGCGACGAGGAGCGGAACAACCAAAAGGGCGCCCTCTCCGAGGCACTGATGGACATTGACGGCATAAGCGCCGTCGTTTATACAACGCAGGTTGTGGACCAGTTTAACAACATAATCAAAAGCCTTAACTACGTTATCCTTGTGTTCATTATTGCGGCGGGCGCCCTTGCGTTTGTGGTGCTGTTTAACCTCTCAAACATCAACATCAACGAGCGCCTGCGCGAAATTGCAACAATCAAGGTGCTTGGCTTTTACGACAAAGAGGTGTCGTCCTATATCTACCGCGAGAACATTTTACTCTCACTGCTGGGAATGGCGGGCGGCGTGGTCGCCGGTATATTACTACACAAAATAGTTTCCGGCGTGGTTCAAATCAACGTGGTTATGCTTGGACAAAGCATTGAGTGGTCAAGCTTTTTGTGGGCGCTGCTGCTTATGACGGGCTTTTCCGTGCTGGTTAACGTCCTTATGCACAGGCGGCTGAAAAAGGTCAGCATGGTTGAATCCTTAAAGAGTGTGGAGTAAGCTCTGACGAGGGGATACGGCGTATCCCCTTTTCTATTGCGCGCGTCCTGAAAATGTGCTATAATAGCGGCGTATTCCGTAGAAAATATTTTAAGGAGGAAGAAAAAATGGACGAAAACAAGAAGCTCAAAAAAGTCAGCGGCTTTTGGTATCTTATTCCGCTTGCGCTGCTTGTACTCATTGCCGTGCTTTGGGTACAGTTTGGCAAAACCGCCGCGGAGTGTGCCTCCGTCGTTCTTGGCAAAAGCGTTCCCGACGGAACAAAATTCACTATAACGGAAGGCAGCACGACCGTTAAAATCACGGAGAAGGACATAGCGACGTTTTACGGCGTCGGCGTGTTTGAGCTGTACGTGCTGTATGATTCCTCCTCAACAATCAGCCCGACAGCCGGCACAACAACAAGCCCGTTCAACATCGACGACTATTCCGATTACTTACCCAACGGTTTTAACATAAGCGATTATTTTTCCGGTGACTTCACCCTGCCGGGCGGCTTTAGCATTCCGGGCGGCGATTCCGGCGACGGGCTTGACAGTATACTCGCCGCCTACAGCTTTGTGTTCACAAATGTGGAAACCGGCGTTACGCTTGAGGAAATCCCGCTCAGCTATGCCTCAATGCTCGGCGATTCTACGCAGGAAGCATTTTCCATCTGCGGTATGTACCTGTACGCCGAGCCGGGCACCTATAAGGTAACGGCGACCTACTCTGATGTACCCGTCAGCGGTGATTTTATCATCGGCAACACTTTCATGGGCATAGGCGAGGGCTTTATTAAAACACTTGGGCAAACAACCGCCCTGTTTTTCCTTGCGCTAATCCTGTTCATAGTTATCGGGGTTATCCGCGGCAAGCGCAAAAAGCAAATTGCGCTGCAAAAGGCGGTTGCGGCGCAGTACGGCGCACAGCAGCAGGGCTATGCCCCTTACCCCTATCCGCAGCAGGCTTACCCGCAATACCAACAACCGGTTCCGCAAGCGCCTTATGCTCCGCAGTATCAGGCACCACAAGCGCCGGGGCAGCCGTATGCACCGCAGCCTCAGCCATCGTATGCTCCTCCTGTGGCACCTCAACCGCCCGTGCCGCCGCAGTATCAAGCACCGCAAGCGCCGGCAGCACCTCAACCGCCATACACACCTCCGGCAACGCCGCAACCGCCCGTGCCGCCGCAGTATCAAGCACCGCAAGCGCCGGCACAGCCCACGCAGCCGCCCGCACCGCAGCCATACGCCCCACCGGCTGTACCGCAGCAGGAAGAACCTAAGACGGACGAACAACAATAAGCACCTCCCCCGGCGCGGCTGTGTCGGGGGGGATTTTTCTGTCGGGGCTTGCGGCTTTGGCGAAAACACTGTATAATATACTCTCAAATTGGCAACGGAGGACTGAAGTAGAGTGCGGGATAAAATCAAACAAGCGCTTGGAGCTGTGCAAAAGCCGGGCAGATATGTGGGCGGAGAATGGGGGCAGGCCGCTCCCAAGCCTGACGCGGAGCTTAGCCTTGCGCTCTGCTTCCCGGACACATATGAGATTGGAATGTCACACCTTGGGCTTAAAATCCTTTATGAGCTGGCAAACAGCCGTGAGGATTGCCGCTGTGAGCGTGTGTTTGCCCCGTGGGTGGATATGGAAGCGCAAATGCGCGAAAACGCAATACCACTGTTTTCCTTGGAGAGCCAAAGCCCCGCGGCGAGCTTTGACATAATCGGCTTTACGCTGCAATACGAATTGAGCTACACAAACGTCCTTAACCTGCTGGATTTGGCGGGCCTGCCGCTGCTTGCCATGGAGCGGGAGGAGCTTTGCCCCCTTGTTATTGCGGGCGGTCCCTGCTGCTGCAACCCCGAACCCTTGGCGGACTTCATTGACCTTTTTGTGCTGGGCGAGGGCGAGGAAGTCCTGCCGGAGCTGTTGGATTTGTTCAAAGGCCACAAGCAAAGCGGCGCGGGCAAGCGGGAATTCCTGCGCTCAGCCGCCCGGCTTGACGGTGTTTATGTGCCGTCGCTGTATGCTGTTGACTACAACGAGGACGGCACAATCGAAGGAGTAACCCCAAAGGAAAACGCGCCGGCACACCCACGCAAGCGTGCCGTGGCGGATTTGGATTCCATGTTCGCCCCAAAAAGCACTATTGTCCCCTACCTTGAAACCGTGCATGACCGTGCCGCGGGCGAGCTTTTTCGCGGCTGCATACGCGGTTGCAGGTTCTGCCAGGCGGGGTATTTATACCGCCCCATAAGGGAAAAAAGCCCCGAAACGGTTGACGCGCAGTGCCGCGACCTGTGCAACGGCAGCGGCTACGACGAGCTTTCTCTCTGCTCCCTTTCAACAAGCGATTACAGCCGACTGCCGGAGCTTTTGGAGCGCCTGCTTGCCTGGACGGAGCGCGAGCAGACAAACCTTTCCCTCCCCTCGCTGCGCATGGATAATTTTCCGCGCGAGCTGATGGAGCGGCTGCAGACTGTGCGGCGCAGCGGGCTTACCTTCGCGCCTGAGGCGGGCACTCAGCGCCTGCGCGACGTTATAAACAAAAATCTCAGCGAGGATATAATCATCAAAACTGCGCGGCAGGCGTTTGCCGGCGGCTGGACGGCCGTTAAGCTATATTTTATGTTAGGACTGCCGACAGAAACCGATGAGGACATTATCGGCATTGCGCGGCTTGCTCAGGCGATAGTTGACGAGTATTACCGCAACCCGGAAAAGCCGAAGGGCAAGTCGGTGAGGGTTTCAATCAGCTGCGCGTGCTTTGTGCCAAAGCCTCTCACTCCCTTTCAGTGGGAACCGCAGGCTACGCTTGAGGAGCTTGAGAGCAAGCAGAGGCTGCTAAGGGACAGCCTGACAACACGCAAGGCGACAATCGGCCGGCACAACGCAAAAATGGGGCTGCTTGAGGGGGCTTTCGCTCGCGGGGACCGCCGTTTGGGCGCTGTTTTGCTGGATTCCTGGCGGGCGGGCGCAAAATTTGACAGCTGGGACGAGCATTTTGATTTTGCCCGCTGGGAGGCTGCTTTCACCAAAAATGGCTTGGAAATAGCTTTTTATGCCAACAGGCGGCGCGGCTTTGACGAAATATTGCCGTGGGAGCATTTGGATTTTGGTGTAAAAAAGGATTTCCTAATCCGCGAAAACAAGCTGGCTCACTTGGCTGAAACAACGGCAAACTGCCGCGAGCGCTGCTCCGCCTGCGGGGCCGAAAAAATTGCAAAATGTGCCTGTCTTCACAAGCAGGAGCTGCCTGCCTACAACGCAAGCGGCGTTGAAAATAATCACATCGTTTCCGTA
Source organism: Clostridium sp. (assembly GCA_031272895.1). Taxonomy (GTDB): domain Bacteria; phylum Bacillota; class Clostridia; order Oscillospirales; family Acutalibacteraceae; genus WRKY01. Next base: position 29,094 of record JAISSW010000002.1, read on the forward strand.
ACGGAATATCTGCCCGTGCGCCTTTGGCTGAAAAAAAGCGGCAACGCCGTCTACACAGCGCACCTGGATATGAACCGCCTGCTCTCACGCGCGGTGCGGCGGGCGCGGCTGCCGCTTTGGTACACGGAGGGCTTTAACCCCCACCCCTATTTGACCTTTCCCCTGCCCCTGCCGCTGGGGCAAGCGGGCGAGCGTGAGCCGGTTGACCTGCGCTTAATCGGCGGCATGGATAACACTCAGCTGCAAAGCGCCATGAACGCCGCCCTGCCGCAGGACGTGCAGGTGGTAGCCGTCAGCAGTCCCATAAAAAAAGCTAAGGAAATTGCCGCGGCACGCTATCATTTCAGCGTCAGGCTAAACGACGAGGACGAGGCACGACTCCTTGCCGGGGCGATAAATCAGGCCCTCTGCGCAGACGAGCTTTGCGCCGAAAAGCGCAGCAAAAGCGGCATAAAAACGGTCAATCTGCTTGATTTTGTTCACGGTTATGAGCTTAACCAAGCGGGAAAACTGCTTGAGCTTGTCTGTGTTTTGGACGCGGGCAGCACACGCAACCTGAACGCTCAGCTGCTTTGGGATACTCTGCGGCAAAGGCTGGGCGCTCCCGGTGCGGACATAACCCGCCTTGCGCTGCTTTGCGCCGACGGCACGGACTTTGCCTAAGGGTAAGCCCCTCAGCTTGTGAGCCAAGGGGCTTGACGTGTTTCTTTCTACAGACGGGACGGCGCGAACCGCCCCGCTTGTACATTTGCTTTATTTCATCTCCAACTTCAAGGTGCAGGCTGCCATCGCATCGTCAGGGTCTTCGTCGTCAAGTTGCTTCGGATAAACACAAATCTGGGCAGAAACTTTTTTGCCGTTATAGTAGTAATAACCGCTGCCTAAATAATAATAACCGTTACTTTTTTCGATAATATAATCTGCCGTCAAAGCAGACCCGGGTTGAAAGAGATTATCAATTTTGCCATCATCAGATAAAGAATTAAGTTTGCTGATAACCTGTTCAAGCCATGCTCTGACTTCATCGTCCGTCAAGGCCGCGGAAACATACGCGCCAACTTCTTCGATTTTACCGTAATCCGCGCCCTCGTCAATGATATATGCCGTTTTGTCCAAGCGTGTGTAATTTGCGCATTTTAAGTCGGCTTCTGTGAGTCCGAACGCCGATAGAAAACCCTCGACTGTTGTGAGGTCTGCGCCGCTGTTGTCAGCCTCCGTGGTTGTCGGCGTGGTTTCGGCGGTATCGCTGCTTGTGGTCGGAGCGGTCGTTGTTTCGCCGCCATTGTCGTCACCGCTGCCGCAAGCAACCAGTGACAGTGCCAGCACCAATGCCAGCATTAGTATAAGTAACCTTTTCATTGCAATCTCCTCTTTTTTTATTTGCCTGTTGATTCACGACAGGCGGCGTGTTTGCCGTGACCTGAGCGCTAATTATTCACCATAGGCAAGTCCTCCCGCGCTGTAAGCGCAATAAAACGACTGCCCCGCAAAAGGCAATCGCCGCTGTGATAGCTCTGTATAGTTTATGACATGATAAAAGGGCGCGTGAGCGCTTGCTTGCTTTGAAATTTTACTCGCCTTACGCATTTTGTCACGCCCCTTTGTAATTCTCTCCGCTATTGTGGATACCAAGGGCACATGGTTATTATAGCACAGATTAGCGATAAAGTCAATATTCCCCCTCAGCCCCTCTCCAGCACGGCGACACACTCAACGTGCGCCGTGCGGGGGAACATATCCACGGGGGTAACGCTGCCGAGGCTATAGCCGTTTTGTGTAAACAGGGCGCAGTCCCGTGCCAGCGTCGCCGGGTTGCACGAAACATAGACCACCCGCCTTGGGGCAAGCCGCCTGACCGTGTCAACAAGCCCGGCGGAACAGCCCGTGCGCGGCGGGTCAAGCAGAACAACCTCCGGCCGCAAGCCCTGTTTAATAAGCCCTTGCGCACCCTCGTCCGCGTCCGCGCAGATAAAACGCGCATTTTTTATTCCGTTGCGCGCGGCGTTTTTTTCGGCGTTTTCAATGGCCGACGGCACTATATCTACCCCAACCAGCTCGCGGCAGCGCCCTGCCATGCTAAGCCCCATTATTCCTGAGCCGCAGTGCAATTCAAGCAGCGCTCCGTCCGTCGCCGCCGCCTCCCCCGCGATTGTGTACAGCCGCTCCGCCTGGGCGTGGTTTACCTGATAAAAAGACTGCGGCGAAACCTCAAGCGCAACACCCAAAACGCTGTCCTCTATGCGCGGCGCGCCAAAAAGACAGCGTGTTTCACCGCCCAAAACAACATTTGTTTGCTTGGCGTTTATGTTTTGCACAAGCCCGCAAATTTTTGCCGCCCCACATAGCTTTTGGTAAAGCTCGTCCTGCCGCGGCACGGCATTGCCGCCATTGGTGACAAGGCAAACCAGCACTTTACCGTCAAGCGCACTTTGCCGCATATATATATGACGAAGAAAGCCCCTGCCCGTCCGCTCGTCATACGGTGTTATACCGTACATTTCCGCGTGGGCAAGCACAATTTTTGTCAGCCTTGAAAACTCGGCGGGCTGCAGCAGGCAGTCCTCGCAAGGGATTAGCCTGTGGCTGCGCGGCGCGAAAAATCCCGCCCTAAGCCTGCCGTCCGCAAGGGCGACAGGGTATTGCGCCTTGTTTCGGTAGCGCTCCGTTTCCCGCGCCGGAACAATAGGCTCTATCCTTGGCGAAAGCTTGCCCAGACGCACAAGGGCATCCTCAACCGCCTGCGCCTTAACGCGCAGCTCTCCCTCATAGCTGACATGGCGGAAAGCACAACCGCCGCAGCGCGGATAAACCGGGCAAGCCTGCTCCTGCCTATCCGCGCCGGGGGTTACTATTCGGTCTATTTTTGCGTAGGCAAGGCGCTTTTCACGCTTTGTTACCGTGACCTCAAGCACATCGCCAATGGCTGCCGCGGGAATAAAAACCGCCAAGCCCTCGTGGTGAGCGACGCCCTGCCCCTGCAGGCTCATTGCCGTAACGCTCAGGACTGCCTTGCTGTTCTTGCTAAGCTCCATTATTTGATTTTCAGGGTTTCGTTAAGGCGCTCGTTGCCGTTGTTGTCATAGCTGAGGATTTGTACGGTACCGTCTGCGCTCACCCGCGCCATGGAAACATCTAACGGCGGCGAGTAGCTTCCCTCGTCCTGCGGACCCCCGTCAACAAACAGGGGGAACGGGGGCTTGTATGCGCCTGTTCCGGGCAGGTCAAGGTGCAGGTTATGCTCATGACCGGAAAACTGCATATCTACCTGCAGGCGCTCCAGCTGGGCAAAATATGCCTCGGCGCTTGAGTCGCCCTGATTGTTGAAATTTGGTATGTGGCAGGCGGCAAAGTGGAAGGTTCCCTCCTCCGGTGCCTTGAGTGACTCCAACCATTCCATCTCCGCGTCGCGGTAGGCATTAAGCTCCGAATTGAGGCTGCTGCGCTTTGTGTCCCAGTCGTCACCGCCGTCGCAGACGGTAAACAGATATTTTCCGCGCTGCACCTGGTAATACCAGTTATCCAAGCCCAAATTGGGGAAGATAATATCCGTCATGCCGCCAAAAAGCTCATGGTTGCCGCGGACATAAATGGCGGGAATTTCGCTTTTGGTTGCGTCCGCTCCCGCAGTGATTGTGTTTAGGATAAACTCGTCCTCGGAGTTATAGTTGCTGGCAAAGTCGCCCATCATCAGGAACAAATCCGGCTCCGCCTGCTCGCGCAGATATTCAACACCCTCCAGCATCTCCGCGGGGTGGTCATGCCAATCGGAAATTACAAGTATGTTCAGCTCGTCCTTGTATTCGCCCTTAAAACTGTAGCCGGGGCTGTTGTAGGTCTTGCCAAAGGTGGTGTTGGCGTCCTTGGCAAGCGAAATTTCCCTTGCCGTAACAAAGTAGCTCGCGCCGTTAAGCTCCTCGCGCGGGACAATAAAGTGGTGAACACGCCCCGTGTTCATCGTACCCAAAAAGGAATCCGCAATTGTTGTTTCCGTACCATTTTTAGTGTATGTTAGGTAGGCTGTGCTGCTGCGGTTGGTTGCGAAAATAACGCTGTAGTTATCCCCGCCTATATCCAGCACAAGGGGCTGCGCGCTGGCGTCAAAGGGCTGCTTAAGCTCAATGGGCAGGTAGTTATATACCACCGGCACAAGGATTGCTATGCTCAAAATAACGGCGCAGATTGTTTGCCCCCTGCGCTTGAAGCTAAGGAAGAACACAAACAAAAACACAAGCCCAATAGCAAGGGCAAGGAACAGCAGCGTAGGCCGCATGAAGCTTGCGCCGTTTTTCAGGTTGTTCATGTCAATGCCCTTATCCAGTCCGAAGATAAGGAAGAGCGTATAGCCCGCCAGCACACCGCAAAGCACGTCAACAACAACGTGGAGCGCGCGGCATATTTTGCACTCCTTCAGCTTTTTTTGTAAGCAGAAGAACACAAGCTGCGCCAGCGCACACGCGGCGGAAACCGAGCCGAGGATTAACGCAAAGCTCTCCACCGGGATTTGGTAGGTGGTGGTTATCCACGCAAAGGAGCCGCTGGAAACAACGGCATAGAACGCCGCAACGGCGAACGCCGCCAGCGAATAGAACACAAAAGTGCTGACACGGGAATGGAAAAAGCGTGATGGCTTTTGGGATGCTTTCATGGTTTATTTTCCTCCGTTTTTGTTTTTATTTGCCTTGCGCCGGGTACGGATATTAAGGAAGCCTCCCTGCTGAAAACGCAGCTCGCCAACACCCTTGGTGCATTGTCCATACCCGCTGTACGCCAAGTATATTATACAGCATTCGCCGGCTTTTGGCAATAGCAGAAAACAAAAAACAGGGCGCAGGATTTCTCCCGCGCCCAAAGTGTTTTTGCCTAAGCTGCCGCTTATTCGTTGACTGCGATAACAGCGCCGCTGCCGACCGTACGGCCGCCCTCACGGATTGCGAAACGCAGACCCTTTTCGATGGCGATTGGTGTAATCAGCTCAACGTCCATTTCAACGTTGTCTCCGGGCATACACATCTCCACGCCCTCGGGCAGGGTGATGACGCCGGTAACATCCGTTGTACGGAAGTAGAACTGCGGACGGTAGTTGGAGAAGAACGGCTTATGGCGTCCGCCCTCGTCCTTGGTCAGAACATAGACCTGACCGCGGAACTTGGTGTGCGGCTGAATGCTGCCGGGCTTGGCAAGCACCTGTCCGCGCTCAATCTCCTTGCGCTGCACGCCGCGCAGCAGAACGCCGGCGTTGTCGCCCGCCTCGGCATAGTCAAGCTCCTTGTGGAACATCTCGATGCCGGTAACGACGACCTTGCGCTTCTCTTCGCTAAGACCGACGATTTCGACTTCCTCACCAATCTTCAGCTGACCGCGCTCCACACGACCGGTTGCCACTGTGCCGCGGCCGGTGATTGTGAACACGTCCTCAACAGGCATAAGGAAGGGCAGGTCTGCCTTGCGCTCCGGGGTGGGGATATAGCTGTCAACAGCGTCCATAAGCTCCTTGATGGAGTCATACGCCGGGTCGTCAAGGTTGTCGCCCGCTTCCAGTGCCTGCAGCGCGGAACCGCGGATAATCGGCGTGTCGTCGCCGGGGAACTCGTACTCGTTGAGGGTTTCACGGATTTCCATCTCAACAAGGTCAAGCAGCTCTTCGTCGTCAACCTGGTCAACCTTATTCATATAAACAATGATATAAGGCACGCCCACCTGACGGGCAAGCAGCAGGTGCTCCTTGGTTTGAGCCATAGGACCGTCCGTCGCCGCGATAACCAGAATTGCGCCGTCCATTTGCGCCGCGCCGGTAATCATGTTCTTGATATAGTCGGCGTGTCCGGGGCAGTCGACGTGTGCATAGTGGCGCGCGTCTGTTTCATACTCAACGTGGGCGGTGTTGATTGTAATACCGCGTTCACGCTCTTCAGGCGCTTTGTCGATGTTAGCGTAATCGACGAAGTCCGCCTTGCCCTGCATTGCCAAGGTCTTGGTGATTGCAGCGGTGAGGGTTGTCTTGCCGTGGTCAACGTGACCGATTGTTCCGATGTTAACGTGGGGTTTGGAACGATTAAACTTTTCCTTTGCCATTTTGTTTTCCTCCTCTGGAAATTGTTATTGTTTTTGAGTCTTTGCTATTGTAGCAAATTTGAGCGGAAATTGCAAGCCCCGCGGCTTATTTTTCCTTGATGATGGTTTCCGCAATGGATTTGGGTATTTCCTCGTAGTGGCTGGGCTCCATGACGTACTGTCCACGTCCCTGCGTTTTTGAGCGCAGGCTTGTGGAGTAGCCGAACATATTGGAAAGCGGCACGTTGGCGTTGATTTGAACCGCACCCGTGCGCATCTCCGTGCCCTGAATGACGCCGCGGCGGCTGTTGAGGTCGCCGATAACATCGCCCATATACTCGTCCGGCACGGTGACGGAAACCTTCATGATAGGCTCCATAAGCACCGGACCCGCCTTGCGCATGGCGTCCTTAAACGCCATTGAACCGGCAATCTTAAACGCCATTTCGGAGGAGTCCACCTCGTGGTAAGAACCGAAGGTGAGGTGAACCTTTACGTCAACCACGTTAAAGCCCGCAAGCACACCGCTGAGCATTGCGCCCTTAATGCCTTCCTCAACCGGCTTGATGTATTCCTTGGGAATAACGCCGCCGGTGATTTCGTTGCAGAACTCAAAGCCCTTGGTGGGGTTTGGCTCAATGGTAATAACCACATGGCCATACTGTCCGCGTCCGCCCGACTGACGGGCGTATTTGGTATCGCTGGTGGCTTCCTTGGTGATTGTTTCACGGTATGCCACCTGCGGTTTGCCCACGTTTGCCTCAACCTTGAATTCGCGCAGCATACGGTCAACAATGATTTCAAGGTGCAATTCGCCCATACCGGCAATAATGGTTTGCCCCGTTTCCTCGTCTGTGTAGCACTTAAAGGTCGGGTCCTCTTCAGCCAGCTTTTGCAGGGCAATGCCCATTTTTTCCTGACCTGCCTTGGTTTTCGGCTCAATCGCCACGCGGATAACAGGCTCCGGGAATTCCATTGATTCAAGGATAACCGGGTGGCGCTCGTCGCAGAGCGTGTCGCCGGTGGTGGTGTTCTTCACACCCACGCAGGCGGCAATATCCCCCGCGTAAACGCAGTCGATATCCTGCCTGTGGTTGGAGTGCATCTGCAGGATTCTGCCCATGCGCTCGCGCTGGTCCTTTGTGGAGTTATAAACCGTGCTGCCGGTATTGACGGAGCCGGAATAAACCCTGAAGAAGCAGAGCTTGCCCACAAAGGGGTCTGTGGCAATTTTGAACGCCAGGGCGCTGAACGGCTCGCTGTCAGAAGACTTGCGCACCTCTTCATCGTCCGTTTTGGGATTAATGCCCGTGATGTCCGGCACGTCCGTCGGCGCGGGCATAAAGTCCACAACCGCGTCAAGCAGCATCTGCACACCCTTGTTGCGGTAGCTTGTTCCGCAGGTGACGGGCACCATTTTGTTGGCAAGCGTAGCCATACGGATTGCTTTCTTGATTTCGTCAATGGTCAGCTCCTCGCCGCCAAGGTACTTATCAAGCAGCTCCTCGTCCTGCTCGGCGACTGCCTCAAGCAGCTCCGTGCGGTAGCTCTCTGCCTGCTCAAGCAGTTCTGCGGGGATTTCCTCCTCGCGGACGTCGACGCCCTTGTCGTCATAATAGACCTGCGCCTTCATCGTCACCAAATCCACAATGCCGCGGAAGTCCGCCTCAGCGCCGATTGGCAGCTGAATGGGCACGGCGTTGCACTTAAGGCGCTCACGCATCATTGCCACAACGTTGTAGAAGTCCGCGCCCATGATGTCCATCTTGTTGACGTACGCCATGCGCGGCACTCCGTATTTATCCGCCTGACGCCACACGGTTTCGCTCTGCGGCTCAACGCCGCCCTTTGCGCAAAGCACGGTTACGGAACCGTCCAGCACGCGCAGGCTACGCTCCACCTCAACTGTGAAGTCAACGTGTCCGGGGGTGTCGATGATATTGATTCTGTGTTCCTTCCAGAAGCAGGTTGTTGCGGCGCTTGTTATGGTTATGCCGCGCTCCTGCTCCTGCTCCATCCAGTCCATGGTCGCCGCGCCGTCATGCACTTCGCCGATTTTGTGCGTCTTGCCCGTATAGAACAAAATGCGCTCGGTTGTGGTGGTCTTGCCGGCGTCAATGTGCGCCATAATACCGATGTTGCGTGTTTTTTCTAATGATACTTCTCTTGGCATTGCTTTAATCCTTCACTAACGCATTCTTCGCTTTAGTTTTTCTGCTTCAGCGGCGGTTTAACCGCAAGCGTTTAGCTTGCCCGGTCTTTGACGCCGCATACGCGCATTACCAGCGGAAATGCGCGAACGCGCGGTTTGCCTCCGCCATGCGGTGGGTATCCTCACGCTTTTTGTAGGCGGAACCGGTTTCGTTCACCGCGTCCATAATTTCGTTTGCAAGGCGCTCCTTCATGGTGCGCTCGCCGCGGGCCCGGCTGTAATTTGTCAGCCAGCGCAAGCCCAGCGTCTGACGGCGCTCCGGGCGCACGTCAATCGGCACTTGGTAGGTTGAGCCGCCCACACGGCGGGCCTTAACCTCCAGCATTGGCATGACCTTTTCCATGGCGGTTTCAAAAACCTCCAGGGGTTCTTTGCCTGTTTTTTCGCGAATGATTTCGAATGCGTCGTAAACAATCTTTTGGGCTACGCCCTTCTTGCCGTCGAGCATGATGTTGTTAATCAAACGCGTAACGAGCTTGGAGCCGTAAATCGGGTCAGGCAAAACATCCCGTTTTGCCACGTTACCTCGTCTTGGCACTTCGCTTCCCTCCTTCATAGAGATGAATTCAAAGGTACTCTGCTAAATTGCGGTCGCCGTTAAACGGGACCTTAGTTGTAGCCGTTCCGTCCAATCGAGGCGTATATATAATACACCATATTGGTGGAAGCTGCTGTTTGTGTGCAAGCCCTGCGGCTTACTTCTTGGCGGCTTTGGGCCGCTTTGCGCCGTACTTGGAGCGAGCCTGCATACGGTTTGCGACGCCTTGGGCGTCCAACGTGCCGCGGATGATGTGGTAGCGCACACCGGGCAGGTCGCGCACACGGCCGCCGCGGATAAGCACCACTGAGTGCTCCTGCAGGTTATGCCCAACGCCGGGGATATAGCTGGTAACTTCCATGTTGTTTGTTAAGCGAACACGGGCAATTTTACGCAGCGCTGAGTTCGGCTTTTTGGGGGTGTCCGTTTTAACGGCTGTGCAGACGCCGCGTTTTTGGGGCGCGTCCTGATGTGTGACCACATTCTTCTTGCTGTTAAGACCCTGTAAAAGCGCCGGCGCTTTCGGCTTCCTGCGCGTGGCTTCACGTCCGTTGCGCACAAGCTGGTTAAAGGTTGGCAAGTGTTTTCCTCCTTTCCTGTTAATGATAAAGTCCCACGCTCTGCGCCATGTTGGCGCAAAACGCAACGCTTTATTTTACCACATTGCTCACAATTTGTCAAGCCTCAGCGTATATTATCCCAAACGGCTATTGTGACGGCGCGGGGAAAAGCTGCCATTATTTGGCAATGCGCGACCGTTTTCGCGGATATTTTTTACTATTTTGGTAATAAAATCGTAAAAAACTCTTCCATTTTTCGTCATAATCTGCTATAATGGCATTGATAATTGAGGTGCCGGCTTGCGTTTGTTGTTCAGCAGGGCTTTAGGCTCGGGTTTCCGTGCCTTTTGTTTATTAGGACAGACTTGCGCGGCCCGCGCCAAACCAAAAAGAGCGGGGGGCGTTTGTTTTGGCAGTGGAGGTAAGCGACGCGCTGGAGAGGGCGCGTTTCAGCGAGGAGCTTGGGGTAAGCTCCTCAAGGCTGCAGGCATATATTGACGATGTGCTTGCCGCGGGCATTGAGCTGCACTCGGTCATGGTGCTGAGGCACGGCAAGGTCGCCGCGGAAATATGGCGCGAGCCATACTCGGCGCAATACCCGCATATAATGTATTCCGTCAGCAAGTCCATAACGGCCATTGCCGTTGGCTTTGCCGTTCAGGAGGGCTACTTCGCCGTAGAGGACAGGTTGATTGACTACTTCCCGGAATACCGCCCGAAAAAGACGGACGAAAACTTAGAGCAGCTTAAGATTTTCAACCTGCTCACAATGACCTCCGGCAAATTCATAAACGTGTTTGAAATCAAGTCGCGCTATGATTGGGTTGAGCAGTACTTCAGGGCAAAGTGGAGCTACACCCCGGGTACAAGCTGGAGCTACATAAACGAAAACCAGTTTATGCTTTGCGAGCTTGTTAAGCGCACGACCGGCAAAACCGTTGTGGAGTTCCTGGCGCCGCGCCTTTTTGAGCCGCTGGGCTTTAACCGTGTGCCCGTGTGGGAAACCTCCGGCGACGGTACGGAATCGGGCGGCTGGGGGCTTTTCCTTAAAACAGAGGAGCTTGCCAAGCTTGCGCAGTGCCTGCTGGACGGCGGGCTTTGGCACGGCAAGCAGCTAATCCCGGCGGAGTGGGCAAAGAAAATGCTGAGCAAGGTTGTGGATAACCTGCCCACCAACGAGGCCTACCCCGACCAATGCCACGGCTACGGCTATTGTATGTGGCAGAACCCCGTGCCGAATTCCGCGCGCATGGACGGTATGTTCGGTCAGTATGCAATGACGTTTTCTGATTACGACGCGGTGCTTGTCACTACCTGCAACCAAATTGACGAGCCGCTGTGCCGTTCCATAATTTGGAAGCATTTCCCCGGCGTTTTTTGTGAGGAAAGCTCCTCCCCGCCCCGGGACGCAACGGTCCTGAGTATGCCGCCTCTTCCGCCGCCGCAATTCGCGCCGCGCCGCACGGAGCTTGAAAACGCAGTGAACGGCAAGACCTACAAAATCCGCCGGGCAATACTCAACAACGTGGTGGTTGGCGTACCCTGCAGCGTGCTTAGCACACCCTTAGTTATTTTCTCCGCCTTTAAGCGCGGGAACATAACGAACGTCGGCTTTGATTTCAGCGAGGACAGCTGCGTTTTCCGTTGGCGCGAGGACGCCGGTAATATGCACTCCCCCAACGATTGCCATGTGGATAACGCCGTAACAGTCGGTCTGGACGGCGAGGCAAGAATAAGCGAAGCCACCATTGCCAACACGTCGTACCGAATGAACTGCTGGGGCTTTTGGTGCGACGATAGGACGCTGGAAATTCACCTGCGTCCGCTGGAGTCCCTGAACGACCGTGTGCTGCGTTTCCGCTTTAAGAGGAACGGGAAAATCCGCTTGATACCAGACCTTGACCCCAAGCTGCTGCCCCTGCTGGACCAAATGCTGGACATCTTCATGCTGCCGTACCTGCCCATGCCAAAGCTCACCAAGCCGGGGCTGGGGATTATCCTGCCGCTGCTGTGCGCAATAGCCGAGCCTGCGCTTGGCGGACGTGAAATTAAGGGCTGAAGCCCACAATGAAAGGACAAGCTTAAAATGCCCCAAAAATTACCGCAAATTATCCTATCCGCTTTCTGTGTTATTGCTATGCTGGTTTTGGTTCCGCGCTTCCTTAAGGCGGCGTGGCCGGAGAAAACCAACAAATCGCTGCTGCTGAAAATGATTTGCGCAACGCTGTTTGTCGCCCTTGCCCTGCTGCAGGTCAGTATTTCCGGTAACGACAGCCACTTTGCGCAATATATGCTCTGGGGCTTCGTCCTCTCCTGGTTCGGGGATTTGTTCCTGCACCTGCGCTTTAAGCCAAAGGCGCTTTACTACGGCTTGGGCGTGGCGGCGTTCTTTGCGGGGCACGTCATGTTCGTCAGCGCCTATGCCCATGCCTCCTCCGAGCTGCTTAGCAGCGGTTTTTGGAACCCCTGGGAGCTTGGGGCGATTGCGCTGTTGTTTGCGGCGGTGCTTTCTTTCCTGCTGTTCAAGCTAAAAACCCACAAAAACAAGTTCTTCCCCGTGCTTATGGTCTATGCCGTGGCAATTCTTACAATGATGGTAAAGGCTGTCAGCTTGGCGCTGCGCCTTGCAATAGACGGTCAGCTGAGTCCGCTTGGCGCCGCGCTGCTCGCCTTGGGCGGCGTGTGCTTCTTGGTTTCCGACGCGCTGCTGCTGCTGATTGATTTTGGCGGCAAGGACGGCAAGCCCAGCCGCTTCAAGACCTTCAAGCTCAAGAGCGTGAACATTTGGACGTACTTTGTGGCTCAGATTCTGCTTGCCTTCACCATTGATTTTATTGTTGCATAAGCGCCGTTTAACATCTAAAAAGGCTCCGGTCAAGCGACCGGGGCTTTTGCTTGCCCGCGCCGCTTGCAATTTTGATTAAAATGCTGTACAATATACTCCGAATGAACTATTGGAGGAATATAAAATGGTTTCAGCAGGCGATTTCCGTAACGGCGTGACATTTGAGATGGACGGCAAGGTCTACTCCATCATCGAATTCCAGCACGTTAAGCCCGGCAAAGGGGCGGCGTTTGTCCGCACGAAAATCCGCGACGTAATCGGCGGCGCGGTGGTTGAGCGTACCTTCAACCCCACCGAAAAATTCCCGACCGCCTACATTGAGCGCAAGGAGATGGAGTACAGTTATTCCGACGGCGGGCTGTATTACTTCATGGACCCGGAGAGCTTTGAGCTGGTGCCAATCGGCGCGGACGTGCTGCCGGACAGCTTTAAGTTCGTTAAGGAAAACGTGGTTTGCCGCGTGCTTTCCTACAAGGGCAACGTGTTCGGTGTGGAGCCTCCCAACACGGTCACGCTGCAGGTCACACAGACTGACCCGGGCTTTAAGGGCGACACCGCAACCAACGCCACCAAGCCCGCCACATTAGAAACAGGCGCGGAAATCAAGGTTCCCCTCTTTATTGACGAGGGCGAGATGGTTATGGTCGATACCCGCGACGGGGCATACCTCAGCAGGGCATAATACGGCGGCAAAAACTCAGGCTACATAAGGGAGCCTTGCGCTCCCCTAACGCAAAGCAAAAGGAGAACATCATGACATTCGGAGAAAAGGTGGCCCACCTTAAAGGGCTTGCGGAGGGTCTTGGTTTGGACGAAACAGACGTTAACGGACGTGTGCTTTCGGCTGTTATTGCCGTGCTGGACGAGGCAGCCGCCACGGTTAAAACGCTGGAAAACCGCGTGGCTGAGCTGACCGAACAGCTTGACGCCGTGGACGAGGACTTGGACGGGCTTGAGGAGTACGTTTATGAGGAGCTTGCGGGCGAGGACTGGGATTCCGACGAGGAGGAAGCCGAGATAGAAATCAAATGCCCCGCCTGCGGCGAGAGCTTCATTGTGGACGAGGAAATCCTTGACGAGGGCGAAATACACTGCCCCGCCTGCAACGAGCTTTTGGAGTTTGAGATTAACTGCGACTGTGGCCATGACCACGACGAGGAATAATAAGGAATGACTATCCGTGAAATGGGTCAGCGCGCCTGCGAAGCCCGTGTTCTGCTTGCAAGGGCAGGCGGCGCGGTCAAAAGGGCGGCACTGGAGGCAATTGCCTACGCGCTGGAGGAAAACGCGGGCGCTATCATTGCGGCAAACGCCGAGGATTTGGCTGCCGGCAAGGCGAACGGAATGTCCCCCGCCCTGCTGGACCGCCTTGCGTTGGACGAGGCACGCATTGCCGGCATGGCAAAGGGTGTGCGCGAGGTTGCCGCGGAGGAGGACCCCGTCGGTCAGGTACGCTGGGGTGCTGTGCGCCCAAACGGGCTGCGGATTGAGAAAATCACCGTGCCCTTGGGTGTTATCGGCGTAATTTTCGAGGCTCGACCCAACGTCTGCAGCGACGCGGCGGCGCTCTGCCTTATGGCGGGCAATGCCTGCATTCTGCGCGGCGGCAAGGAGGCAATCAACAGCAACAAGGCGATTGCGGGAGTCATGCGCGGCGCACTGGAAAAAGCCGGTCTGCCGGCGGATTGTGTCCAGCTGGTGGAGGATACCTCTCGGCAGGGCGCGGCGGAAATGATGGCGCTTACGGGATTGATAGACGTGCTTATTCCGCGCGGCGGCGCCGGGCTGATTCGCGCCGTTGTGGAAAACGCCCGTGTGCCGGTAATTGAAACCGGCGCGGGTAACTGCCACATTTATGTTGACGAGAGCGCTGATATTGCCATGGCAGCCGACATAGTATTCAACGCAAAGACCAGCCGCCCAAGCGTTTGCAACGCCGCGGAGAGCCTGCTTGTCCACAGGGATATTGCGGCGAAGGCGCTGCCGGCAATTGCCGCCCGCCTTGCGGAAAAGGACGTTGAGCTGCGCGGAGATGAAGCCGCCTGCTCCATTCTGCCCAACGCCGTGCCCGCCATGGACGAGGATTGGGCGACCGAATACGGCGCCTACATTATGAGCGTTAAGGTGGTGGACAGCCTTGAGGCTGCCCTATCTCACATTGACCGCTATTCCACCCACCACAGCGAGGCTATTATCACAAGCGATTATGCTTCCGCCGAACGCTTTTTGCGCGAGGTAGACAGCGCAGCGGTTTATGTCAATGCCTCAACACGCTTCACCGACGGCGGCGAGTTTGGCTTCGGCGCGGAAATCGGCATATCCACCCAAAAGCTGCACGCGCGCGGACCGCTGGGGCTTGCGAACCTCGTCAGCGAAAAATACCTTGTGCGCGGCAACGGACAAATCAGATGACACCCGCTCCCCCTTAGGAGGGAGAATTTTACACCGAGGTTATTAACCATGCTTAAATCAACAACAAAGCGCACCGGCGCTTTCATATTAGGCGCGGTGATAGTGCTGCTGGCGCTTGTGGGCGTCGCGACGCTAATAAGTCTTTCCGCGCGCGGGGTTAACTCCCTGTTGGGCGACGAGGCAAAAAAGGCTGAATACGAACAGTTTTTAAGCTCCGTTGTGCGTAACGACCCCGACCCCTTTGACGATGTAAGCCAAGCTGAGCCGAGCCAGCTGATTGACTGTGTGCTGTGGAGCATACTGCAATCCAACATGGAAACGGGCAGCTATGAGATAGTGGAGTTTGAGAACAGCGCGGGCTTCCAGATTCCAAAGGCGGACGTTGAAGCGCGCTTCGCGGAGCTTTTCGGCGTGACGCAGGGCATAACCCACACAACCGTGGACGGCGGCGACTACGTCTTTACCTACGACCAAAACAAGGAGGTTTACCTTGTGCCGGTCACCGGCATAGCCCCGCTTTACACCCCGAAAGTGACGGATATCCAAAGGAAATCCCGCACGATAGTTCTGACCGTCGGTTATATTCCGGCGACGGAATACGCTTTGGACGACAGCGGCAACGTCATTACACCGGAGCCGAACAAGTACCGCAAAATCACACTGCGCACAACAAACGACGGCTACTACATCAGCGCAATACAACAGGTGGCAAACTGAGCCACAGGAGGACAGCAAAAGGTGAAACAGCTTGCAAACGGCGTGTTTTATGCCGGTGTGCTTAACCCGAATATGCGCGTGTTTGACGTAATCATGCGCACAGAATACGGCACAAGCTATAATTCATATATTGTTCGCGGCAGCGAAAAAACAGCCATTATTGACGCGGCACACAAAAGCTTCACCGCGCTTTACGAGGACGGGCTGGAGGAAGTCCTTGGCGGCGCCGCGCCGGATTATTTAATAATCAACCACACGGAACCTGACCATTCGGGCTGCGTTGCGGATTTGCTTGCGCGCTACCCAAGAATGGAGCTTTATTGTACCCGTGCCGCGGGCGTGTGCCTAAAAAACATAACCAACCTTGCGGATTTGCGTGTGCACATAATCTCCGACGGGGAAACGCTGCAGCTTGGCGGCAAAACCCTCTCCTTCCACCCCGCCCCCTTCCTGCACTGGCCGGACACCATGTTCA
Source organism: Clostridium sp. (assembly GCA_031272895.1). Taxonomy (GTDB): domain Bacteria; phylum Bacillota; class Clostridia; order Oscillospirales; family Acutalibacteraceae; genus WRKY01. Next base: position 44,904 of record JAISSW010000002.1, read on the forward strand.
CCTACCTCAAGGAAGAGCGGCTGCTGTTTTCCTGCGACTTTTTGGGCGCGCACTACTGCGAGCCGGGCATAACGGACAAGCACCTTGTTTACACAAGCGCTTATAAGTCCGCGCTGAAGAACTACTTTGACTGCATTTTCGGTCCGTTTAAGCCCTGGGTTCGCAAGGGCTTGGATATTGCCGCCACGCTGGAGATAGACGCCGTTTGCCCCTCCCACGGACCCGTGCTGACCAAGGGTGTGCTGCTTGAAAACGCCTTTGAGCGCTATGCCGAATGGTGCGCGCCGCCAAAGCGTGAGCGACCGCTTATACCTATATTCTACTGCACCGCCTACGGTAACACGGCTGCGCTGGCAGCGGCTGTGCGCCGGGGGATTTTAAGCGCCCGACCTGACGCGGAATGTGAGTGCTATAACCTGATTGAGCAGGACGAGGAGGAGATGACCGCCCTGCTAAACGGCAGCGACGCCTTTGCCATAGGCTGCCTTACAATCAACCGCGACGCTGTGCCGCCGGTTTACCGCCTGCTTGCCCACGCGGACGCCGTTAATATGCCCAAGCGCCCCGCGGCGCTGTTTGCCTCCTTTGGCTGGAGCGGAGAGGGCTTTGCCAACACCGCTGCCCGCCTCAGCTCACTCAAGTGTTCCCTGTTTGAAAAACAGCTTAAGGTAACCCTGGTTCCCACCGAGGACGACCTTAAGGCTGCGGAAGCCTTTGGCGCGGAGTTTTACAACACCTTCTTCCCCGGGTAAAATAAACACAAGGAGCTCATTATGTACAAAATCGGCATTGACCTTGGCGGCACGAACATTGCCGTTGGCGTGGTTGACGACCAAAATCGGATTATTGCGCGGGGGCAGCGCAAAACACATTCCCCGCGGCCGTATGAGCAGATTTTTGCGGACATTATCACCGCAACGGAGGACGCCATAGCCAACGCCGGCATACTAATCGCTCAGGTGGAATCTATCGGCTTGGGCACGCCCGGCTCTGTGGACAAGTCCTCCGGGCTTATAACCTACGCCAACAATTTGGATTTTCACAACGTGCCGGCTGTAGCCGTTTTACAGGCTCACTTCGGCGTGCCGGTTTATATTGAAAACGACGCTAACGCCGCCGCCTTAGGTGAATGCCTTGCCGGCTGCGGCGGCGGCTCAAGCTCCTTTGTTATGATTACTCTGGGTACGGGGGTTGGCAGCGGAATAATCCTGGGCGGGAAGATTCTGCGCGGGGTTAACTACGCGGCCGGCGAGATGGGGCACATGGTTATAATCAAAAACGGCAGCCGCTGTACCTGCGGACGCCGCGGCTGCTGGGAAAGCTACTGCTCCGCGCGGGCGCTTATTCAACAGACCAAGGACGTTATGATGAACAACCAGTCCAGCAAAATGTGGGAGCTTTGCAAGGACGATTACCGAAACATTGACGGGCGCACGGCGTTTATCGCCGCAAGGTCCGGCGACGCGGCTGCGCAGCGTGTTGTGGATAATTATATCTCTTTCCTGACGGAGGGCGTTGTTAACATAATCAATATCTTCCAGCCTGAGCTTGTTTGCATTGGCGGCGGTGTCGGCAACGAGGGTGAGAGCTTGCTCGTGCCCCTGCGCCGCGCCGTCAAGCACGCGGTTTATTCCCGCGGCTGCGAAGCACAGACGGAGATTGTGGGCGCCGTTTTGGGCAACGACGCCGGCATACTCGGTGCCGCCCTGCTGGACGAATAAGAAAAAGCGGCGAAGCTTAAAGGCTCGCCGCTTTTTATTTTGGGCTTAAAACTCCAGCCGTGCCGCTATATATTCCTCCAGCGCGTCGTTTGCAATGCGCTCCTGCGCCATGGTGTCACGGTCACGGACGGTAACGCAGCCGTCCTCCAAGGAATCAAAATCAAACGTCACGCATAGCGGCGTGCCTATTTCATCCTGGCGGCGGTAGCGCTTGCCTATGCTGCCGGCGTCGTCGTATTCCGCGGCGAAGCACTTGCAAAGCCTTTCGTAAACGGCTCGCGCGCCCTCCTCCAGCTTTTTGGAAAGAGGCAGCACCGCCGCCTTGACTGGCGCAAGCGCCGGGTGCAGGCGCAGAACCACTCGCGTATCATTTTTTTCAGCGTCCACAAGCTCCTCGTCGTATGCGTCCACAAGGAACGCCAGGGCGACTCTGTCCGCCCCCAAGGACGGCTCGATAACATACGGCAGGTATTTTTCGTTGGCGGCCTGGTCAAAATACTCCAGGCTTTTGCCGGAGGTGTTTTGATGCTGCGTCAGGTCAAAATCCGTGCGGGACGCCACGCCCCAAAGCTCCCCCCAACCAAAGGGGAACATAAACTCAAAGTCCGTTGTTGCGTTTGAGTAGTGCGAAAGCTCCTTCGGGTCATGGTCGCGCAGGCGCAGGTTTTCCTCCTTAAGTCCAAGCGAAAGCAGCCAATTTTTGCAGTATTCTTTCCAGTAGGCGAACCACTCCAGCTCCGTACCGGGCTTACAGAAGAATTCCAGCTCCATCTGCTCAAACTCGCGTATACGGAAGATAAAGTTGCCCGGCGTTATCTCGTTGCGGAAACTCTTGCCGATTTGGCAGACACCGAACGGCACCTTGCGCCGCGTTGTCCGCTGAATGTTGGTAAAGTTAACAAAAATGCCCTGCGCCGTTTCCGGGCGAAGGTAAAGCTCTGCCTTGCTGTCCTCCGTTACCCCCTGGAAGGTTTTGAACATAAGGTTAAAGGAGCGTATTTCCGTGAAATCGCTCGCTCCGCAGTCCGGGCAGGCAATGCCGTTTTTGCGGATATATTCGCTCATCTGCTCAAAGCTCCAGCCCGCCGGGTTTTCCCCCGCGTCCTCAATCAGCTTATCCGCACGGTGGCGGGTTTTGCAGGCCTTGCAGTCCATCAGCGGGTCTGAAAAGCCGCCAACGTGCCCTGAGGCTACCCAAACCTGCGGATTCATAAGTATTGCACTGTCCAAGCCGACGTTGTAGGGGTTCTCGCGCACAAACTTCTTCCACCACGCCGCTTTGACGTTGTTTTTGAACTCCACCCCAAGCGGACCGTAATCCCAAGCGTTCGCCAGTCCGCCGTAAATCTCGCTGCCCGGATAAACAAAGCCGCGCCCCTTGCAGAGCGCCACAATTTTTTCCATGGTTTTTTCGCTGTTTTTCATATCCTCAGCCCCTTTTTGACGATAGGAGAAATTATACCAAAATAAGCGCAAAAAGTCAATTTGTGCCTCTGCACTTGCCAAAAGCAAGAAAAAAGTGTATACTATTACAGCTAATAGCGGCAAATGTAATTTATACGACGAAAGGAAAACACCGTATGAAGCCATTGAACAAAAAAAGCGTCGCGGATATCGACGTATCAAACAAGCGCGTGCTTGTGCGCTGCGATTTTAACGTTCCTCTTGAGGACGGCAAAATTACAAGCGATAAACGCATTGTCGCCTCCCTGCCCACAATTCAGTATCTGCTGGATAAGGGCGCGAAGGTTATTCTCTGCTCCCACCTGGGGCGCCCCAAGGGTGAGTTCCTCCCGCAGTTTTCGCTTGCTCCCGTGGCTGTGCGCCTGAGTGAGCTGCTCGGCCGCCCCGTAAAGATGGCAAAGGACGTTGTTGGCGAAAGCGCAAAGGAGCTGGCGGGCAGCCTGCTTTCCGGCGAGGTGCTGCTGCTTGAGAACGTGCGCTTCCACAAGGAGGAAACAAAGAACGACCCCGAATTCAGCAAGCAGCTGGCAAGCCTTGCGGACGTGTTTGTTAACGACGCGTTCGGCTCTGCGCACAGGGCGCATTGCTCAACAACAGGTGTTGCGGATTACTTGCCGGCGGTCTGCGGCTTCCTCATTCAAAAGGAGATTGACTTCATGGGCGGGGCGCTTGCCAACCCCAAGCGTCCGTTGGTCGCAATACTTGGCGGCGCAAAGGTCAGTGATAAAATCGGCGTGATTGACAACCTGCTGGATATTGTTGACGTGCTAATCGTCGGCGGCGGTATGTCCTATACCTTCCAGGCGGCGCAGGGACACAAAATCGGCACCTCTCTGTGTGAGGACGACAAGTTTGATTTGGCGCTGGAGATGCTGAAAAAGGCACAGGACAAGGGTGTTAAGTTCCTTTTGCCTGTGGATACCGTTGTTGGTAAGGAATTTAAGCCGGACACCGAATACAAAACAGTCCACGCGCAGGACATTGACGACGGCTGGATGGGTCTTGACATCGGGGAGGACACCCGCAAGCTGTTCGCGGAGGCAATCAAGGGCGCGGGCACGGTTATTTGGAACGGTCCCATGGGCGTTAGCGAATGGGAACACTTTGCCGGCGGCACAATTGCCGTTGCAACAGCCGTTGCGGATAGCGGGGCAATTTCAATCATCGGCGGCGGCGATAGTGCGGCGGCGGTGCAGAAGCTCGGCTTTGCGGACAAAATGAGCCATATCAGCACAGGCGGCGGCGCTTCCTTGGAATTCCTTGAGGGCAAGGAGCTGCCGGGCATAGCCTGCCTGCTGGATAAGTAAAATTAAACGATTAGGAGCAACAAAATGAATAAACAGCTGCGCAAGCCCGTTATTGCGGGCAACTGGAAGATGAACAACACCCCCGCACAGGCGTCCGCACTGATTGAGGCCCTTAAGCCCTTGGTTGCAGGCGCGGACTGCGAGGTCGTATGCGGTGTTCCCTTTGTGGATATTTCCGCCGCCTTGGAGGCCGCAAAGGGCAGCAACATAAAAATTGCCGCCCAAAACGTCCACTGGGAGGAAAAGGGCGCCTTCACCGGCGAAATCTCCGCCCAAATGCTCAACGCGCTGGAGGTTCCGTATGTAATCATAGGGCACAGCGAACGCCGCCAATACTTTGGGGAAACGGACGTGACCGTACAAAAGCGTGTGCGCGCCGCCCTTAACGCGGGGCTTAAGGTTATCCTTTGCAACGGAGAGATGCTTGCGGAGCGCAAGATGGGCATAACAGAGCAAATCGTCTGCGCGCAAACGGAGATTGCACTGGCCGGTGTAAGCGCGGAGGAAATGAAGAACATAATCATTGCCTACGAGCCTGTTTGGGCAATCGGCACGGGAGAAACCGCAACGCCGGAGCAGGCAAACGAGGTCTGCGCAATTATCCGCAAGCTGCTTGCAAGGCTGTATTCACAAGCCGTTGCCGACGCCGCGGTGATTCAGTACGGCGGCAGCATGAACGACGCAAACGCGGCGGAGCTGCTTGCCCAACCGGACGTGGACGGCGGGCTTATCGGCGGGGCATCGCTGGTAGCGGAGAAATTCGCCGTAATTGTTAACGCAGCGGGCTGATTGAGCCAAGGTTTTGCCGCTTTTCCCTAAAAAAAGCGGATAAATTTTTCTCAGGAGCATAAAACAATGAAGAAACCCGTAATGCTTTGCATTCTGGACGGCTTTGGAATCAACAAGGAAACAAAGGGCAACGCCGTTTTTGCCGCAAAAAAGCCCAACCTCGACCGTCTTTTTGCCTCCTGTCCACATACCCAAATCGGTGCCTCCGGCATGGACGTGGGTCTTCCGGACGGACAAATGGGCAACAGTGAGGTTGGTCACACCAACATTGGCGCGGGGCGTGTTGTCTATCAGGAGCTTACGCGGATAACAAAGTCCATTGCGGACGGGGATTTCTTCAGCAACCCGGCGCTTGTGGGTGCGGCGGAGGCGGCAAAGTCCACCGGTAGCGCCCTGCACCTTATGGGGCTTGTTTCGGACGGCGGGGTTCACAGCCACAACACCCACCTTTATGCCCTGCTGGAGCTTGCGAAAAGAACCGGTCTTGAGCGTGTTTACATACACGCGCTGTTAGACGGGCGTGACGTGCCTCCGGCAAGCGGAGCCGATTATGTTGCCGATTTACAGCGCCGTCTTGATGAAATCGGCGTGGGAAAAATAGCAACGGTTTGCGGACGCTACTACGCAATGGACCGCGACAACCGCTGGGAGCGTGTCGGCAAGGCTTATGCCGCCTTTGTTTACGGCGAGGGTGTGCGAGCGGAGGACGCTGAGCAGGCCATTCGCGCCAGCTACAAGGACAAGGACGAAGAGGGTAAATTCCGCACGGACGAATTTGTTCTGCCAACGGTTATTGACACCGAGGGGACGATCAAACCGAACGACAGCGTGATTTTCTTCAATTTCCGCCCCGACCGGGCAAGGGAAATCACCCGCACGCTTGTGGACCCGGACTTCAGCGGCTTTGAAAGGCGCGGCGGCTTCTTCCCGCTGTATTATGTTTGCATGACGCAGTATGACGCAACAATGCCTAACGTCCGTGTGGCCTTTGCCCCGCAGTCGCTGGCAAACACCCTTGGCGAATACCTGAGTGCGCTTGGCAAAACACAGCTGCGCATTGCGGAAACGGAAAAATACGCGCACGTCACTTTCTTCTTCAACGGCGGCGTGGAAAAGGTCTATGAGGGCGAGGACAGGGTGCTGATTCCCTCCCCAAAGGTGCCGACCTATGACCTGCAGCCGGAGATGAGCGCATATTTGGTGACGGACGCGGTTGTTGAAAGGATTCTCAGCGGCGAATATGACGTGGTAATCCTTAACTTTGCCAACTGTGACATGGTTGGGCATACCGGCGTTTTCGAGGCGGCGGTTGCGGCCGTTGAGGCGGTTGACGAGTGTGTGGGGCGTGTTGAGAAGGCCGTGCTCCAAATGGGCGGTGTGTTTTTGCTGACGGCTGACCACGGCAACGCCGACCGTATGCTGGACGTTGACGGCTCTCCTTTTACGGCGCACACAACCAACCCCGTGCCTTTCCTTGTCAGCGGGGCGGAGCTTGAGCTGCGCGACGGCGGCAGGCTTTGTGATATTGCCCCCACCATGCTGCAGCTTATGGGGCTGCCCCAACCGGAGGAAATGAGCGGCATAAGCCTTATTGCGCAATAAAGTGCGCCGCGCCACTTGCGCAAGGAACGCAAATGTGTTATAATTAAAACACCCTATGTAAATGGAGGTGGGTTCGGTGAACGATAAGACGCGTATCGTCAATATCAGCGCTGAAAACAGCGGCTTTATGCGGCAGACGCTGCAGGAAGTCTACGCTGCGCTGGTTGAGCGCGGCTACGACCCACTCGGTCAGATTGTGGGGTATTTACTCAGCGAGGACCCGACCTATATAACCACCCATGGCGGGGCGCGGTCACTTGCGCAAAAAATTGACAGGGACGAGCTGCTTAAGGCAATGCTCAAGGAGTACCTGTCACTGTGAATATAACAACAGGAGGAGATTGCCATGGCTGTCCAAAAAAATCAGCCTTTCTTGATGTATAAGGGCAAGCCCCTTGTCCGCTCCGGCGACCAGCTGTATTACGGCAGCATGAACGACCCGTATGTGGTTTTCATGCAGGTTATGAGCAAGCGGCAAATCAGCGGGCAAACGGCGGCGGACAAAGTCAACGTGCAGCTTGTGCGCACTGACCCGGACGCCCCCGTTGAGGAGCAGATGCTGCAAAACGCCGTGCGCACGGGAATTTACGACTCGCTGGAGCTTGGCAGAACCTGGCTTGAGCGGGAACAGCAGTAGACTGATTAACACAAAAAAGCGCGAACCGTTAGGCTCGCGCTTTTGTTATTATATCATGTAGTCGTCGCCTTGGGCGGCGTTTGCCATCAGGTCCGCAAGGCTTATTCCGTCCAAATACTCCGTTATGACCCTCTGCAAGCCCTCCCACACGGGCAGGGTTGGGCAAAACGGACTGCGGGCGCAATTGCCGCTTTCCTCCTCTAAGCACGCCACCGGGGCAAGCGAGCCTTCCGTTATACGCAAAATTTCCCCCACGCTGATTGCAGCCGGCGGGCGGGAAAGCATATATCCGCCCTGAAAGCCCCTGTTGGTTCGCAGCACGCCCGCCTTGCGCAGCAGGGGTATAATCTGCTCAAGGTATTTTTTTGATATTCCCTGCCGTTCGGCAATATCCTTGAGCGCAACAAAGCCGCCTTGGGAATGCTGCGCCAAATCAAGCAGCATTCGCGTTGCGTAGCGTCCCCGTGTGGAAATTTTCATATAAAGCTGTCCTCTTGAAGAAAATATTTGCCTACATATTCCGTAAGTATTCTATCACAAAAAAGCCGCGAAGTCAAGCGTAGGGTGTGTAATAAAAGTGCCGCGGCAAGGGCAAGCTAAGCGCAAAACGGCTTGCCTGCGGAGGACAAAATGCACACTGTTATTCTTGCCGGCGGGGAGGGTACACGCCTGCGCCCCCTGACCTGCTCCCTGCCAAAGCCCATGGCAAGGCTTTGCGGCAGACCAATAATCGAATACCTGTTTGACGGCTTGCTGCGCGCGGGTATACGCTCGGCGACGGTGACGCTGGGCTACCTTCCGCTGGTTCTTGAGCAGGCATACCCCCGGGGCTACGGTGAGCTGGAGCTTGAATTTACACGGGAGCGTCTGCCGCTTGGCACGGCGGGCAGCGTCGCCAACGCCCTGCCGTCGGGCGACGGTCCTGTGCTTGTGCTCAGCGGCGACGCGCTATGCGATTTTGATTTTGCGCAGATACTGCGGGCACATAAGGACAGCGGTGCCTGCGCGACAATAGCGGCCGTTGAGGTCGGCGACCCGCGGGAATACGGCTTGATTCGCACGGACGAGAAGGGCTTCGTGACGGGCTTTGCCGAAAAACCGGGCTGGAGCCAGGCGGTTGGCGGGCTTGCCAACACCGGTATTTACGTTTTGGAACGAGAGGCGCTTGAGAAAATCCCGAGCGGCAGGAGCTTTGATTTTGCCAAGGATTTGTTCCCCATGCTGCTAAAGGAGGACAAGCCGCTCTATTGCCACAGGGCGCGGGGCTACTGGTGTGACGTGGGAGATATTCCATCTTTCCTGCGTGCCTCGCGTGACATTCTTGACGGCAAGGTCGCGGTCGCCCCGGGGCCAAAGCAGCAAATCCCAAGGGGACTCTACACCATAAAGCCGCCGGTGTTTTTCGGTCAAAGCGTCAGCATAGGCGAGGGCGCGGTAGTCGGTCCCTATGCGGTGCTTGAGGACGGCGTTGAGCTTGGGCACGGCGCAAGGGTGCGCTACAGTGTTTTGATGCCGGGTGCTTTCGTCGGCGAGGGCAGCAGGGTGACGGGAAGTCTGCTTTGCCGCGGGGCGACGGTTATGCGCGGCGCCGGTCTGCTGGAGGGCAGCGTGCTTGGCGAAAACGCCGTCGCCGGGGAGGAAAGCCGCATTGAGGCGGGTGTGCGCGTTTGGCCCGGCAAAAAAATTGAGCGCGGCTGCACCGCAAGGGAGCATATCCGCTTTGGGGGGCTTAGGCACGGACTTTTTGGTGAGAGCGGCATGGAGGCTGACGGGCGGCTATCCCCACGGCAATGCGCGGCAATCGGCGCGGCGATGGCTCAGGTACCGCAATGCGCGCGCGCAGCCCTTGCCAACGACGGCAGCCCAAGGGCGCGGGCGCTGAGTTATGCCCTGTGCGCCGGTCTGCAGTACGGCGGCGCGTCGGTGTGGGATTTTGGCGAAAGTTTCCCGGCGCAGATGAACTACTGCGCGGCGTTCGGCGGGCGGGACTTGGCGGTTTTTGTGGGCAAGGGCTCGCTTATTCCCTATGGAGAGGGTGGCTTGCCGCTGCCGCGTTACACCGAGCGCTCCATTGAGGCGGCGTGGGAAAACGGAGATGAACACCCCGCCGCGCAGGAAGAAATACGCGACAGGGCGGACATGGGCAGCCTGAGGGCTGTGTATAAAAAAGCGCTGGAGCAGTTGGGACGGCAGAGCTGCATGGAGGGGCTTGAGCTTTCCGTTGAGGGCAGCAATCCCCTGCCGCGCGAGCTGCTGAGGGAGGTTTTTGACTCGCTTGGCTGCGGGCGGGGAGAGAGCCTTGTTCTTCGGCTTAACGCAAGCGGCGAAAGACTGCTGGCGTGGACGCGTGAGAGCGGCAGTATTCCCTTTGAAAAGCTGCTGGCGCTTTGCTGCCTTGATGAATTTAAGGCGGGGCGCACTATAGCATTGCCCGCCGACGCGCCCTTGTTTTTGGATTCCCTTGCGGCGCGGCACGGCTGCGGGCTTATGCGCTATTTGCGCTCACCGAGCGACAAGCGCGACGCGGCGGCACGCAGGGTTGCGGCGTCATGCCCCTGGACGCGTGACGGACTTTTTATGGCTGTTAAGCTGGCGGGGCTTATGGCGCGGCGGCAGGCTACGCTTGGGCAGCTGCTTTTGGAGCTGCCGCAGGTTCATATCCGCAGGAGCTTTGCGCAGGGTTCGCCCACACGCTTGGCGGAGCTTGACGGCAAGGAGGGCATGAGCGCACAGGAGGCTCGCGAGGGCTATTTGCTGATTAGGGGGCTTGCAAAGCTGCTGATTATCCCCGAGAAAAGCGGGCATAGGCTTCGTATGCTGGCGGAGGCTGAGAGCATGGAGGCTGCCGCGGAGCTTGCCGCCGACGCAGAAAGGCTGTTGTCCTGAAAAAAGCCCATACGGCTTTGCGCGGCTTTTAACAACCGGCCCCTCCCCCGCATAAACTGCCAATGAGCGGTAACGCCGCAGGCACGCATACGGGGGTGAGGGCTTTGCGCAGGGTCAGCGCGGTTGGCAGGGGCGGCTTATGCGCATCGTTTGGCGCGGGTCTGCTTGCCGCAACCTGCTTCCCAAACCCGGCGATTGTGGTCATTGCGGCGGTGCTGCTCATTCTTTGCGGAATTGCTTTTTGCCGCTGAACAAGGGGGTTTGCATGAAGGTAGTTGTGTTAAAAAGCCCAAAAATGCTGCGCGGACTGCTTCGGGCGCTGTTCCGCGTAGGCAAGGACTGAGGGCTGCGCAGACAAAGGCGCGGGAGGGAGAGGTTCTTGCGCCTTTGGCTTGCCTTTCCGAGAATAGTCCTCGCCGCTGCAGCACAAAGCGCGTCATTTTTTCGTCCGCAAAGGCAACGGCGACCGTTGTATACATTATAACACTCATAGCTAACTCCGGCTTTTTCCTGAATCGTTAAGCAGGGCGGCACTGTCGGTATACATCACAAGCTTATTCAAAAAACAATCCCACCAAACGCCGCAGCACCCGCAGCGTCAAGCACCGCGCCCGCAAAGGCAAACAGGGTCAGCGCGCCGCAGCGCAGCATATGCTCCCGCAGTCCGCGCCACTCCTCGGGCATGGCGCTGTTTTTTGCCGCGCTGCCCAGCGCCGCCGCGCTTTCCATGCTCTCGCGGCAAAGCAGCAAAAGCCCAAACACGGCGCAAAGCGTGCCGGGTATTAGCGTAAGCGTGGCGGCGGCAAGTCCAACAAGCGCAAAATCCGCATACAATCGCCCGCAGATTAGCCCCGCGCCCAAGCCACGCAACAGCGGCAATATGCCTATCAGCGGCACACCCGCAACGGAAAAGCCAAGCAGCACCGCCACAAGCACAAAAATCAGGTTGCAGCCCAGCGACGGCAGCAGCACCCCAAGGAAGCTCCTTGCCTCCCGCGGACTTAGCCACGCCTCGAACAGCAGTTCACCTTGACGGGCAAAAAAGCCCTCCTCCGCACGGCACAGCCGCGCCCCCGCAAGCATTCCCGCCAGGAACAGCCCCAGCAGCAACAGCAGGCGTTTGTTTGCCGCAATCCCGCGAATGGTTTCACGCATAAAATCACCGCGGCGGCAGCTTTTTGCCGCTGAACAGCGCATTGCCTCACCTCCTTGACCGCTTTTTTCATCACTATGCTGCCTGTCCCTTTTTTATGCCGTAAGGCACGGAATACAGCGGCTAAAACAGCAAATACTTAACGGTGTAGTGGAGGTGACGATATGACGGAAACACAAAGCAAAGCCCCCTGCCCACCGACGGCAGGCTCCGCGCAAGGCGGCTATCTGCGGCGCGGGTTGTCGGTTTATTTCCGCGCGGCGTTAGTAATTACCCTGCTGACCGCCTTTGCCGCGGGTCTGCTTTTGGTTGAGGACGGCACCCGCGTTGTTGAGGGCAGCAGTGAGCGCAGCTTAGCGGTGTTATCCTCCACGGACAAGCAGATAAGCCTGCTTTTTGGGCAAGATAACGCGGGAATCAGCCTGCCGCTGCCGCAGTATAATCCCTTTATGGACCTGCTGCCGCCGCCGCTGGGCAACGCCGTTTGGTTTTTCCGCGCTGTGACGGACGCGTTTAAGTAGAGGGCGCGGCGTTAAACCGTACCCACAAAAAAGCCCTCGCTCTCCCCCGGCCCGCCCTGCATTGAGCTTACAAAATACCTTATGTCGTCCATCGCGTGGTCGTGCCTTTTGCGCGGTGTATCCTTAACGGCGTTCTCCTCCCAGCAATATTGCGTAAACTCCCGCAGGCTGTCCTTGCAGACGGCTGAAAAAAACAGCTCGCCTCCCTTGAGCTTGCCCGCCACACGGCGTATTCCGTCAATAACGTCGTTGCGCGCCTTAACGGCGGTGAAACGCCCCCTGCTGCGGATAAGCGCCAAAAAGCCCGCGGCGCTTGGGTCAACTATAACACGGCTTATTTGTTCCCCGCCCGCAAGCTGCTCCAGCGCGGCATAATGCTCCTCGTCAGTGCGCTGGTATTGCTCCCTGCGGCTGTCAAAATAATACTCCCGCACCCTGTACCACGCGCCGCCGTGCTTAGCCCACAGCCCCATGCTGCAGGGGTTGACCGTGCCGTAATCACAGCTGATAACCCAAGCCTCCGGGCAGGCATCGTCGGGCAGCTCCCGCACATGGAGCTTTACGCTGAACATGGGATAGACCAAGCCCTGCGCGGCGGTCCATTTGCCCAAAACAAAGCGCTCATAAAACGCGCCGCTATATAGTTTATTATATCTTTCGCGGATTTCAGCGTTAAGTGAGGGGTTGTCCTGCATTTTGAAGTGCAGCAGCAGCGCATTTTTCTCCTTTGCCTTGTCTATCCATTCGCGCTTGAACCAGTGAGCCGGATTCTCCGGGTTACAGTTGAACCAAAAGCGTGAACCCGCCACAGAACAGCGCGCCAACGCCTGCTCCACAAAGGAACGCGGCATGAGAGCCACCTCGTCAAACAACACGCCGGCAAGCGTCATGCCTTGGATAAGCGCCGCGCTGCCCTCGTCCTTTCCCCCGAAATAGTAGTAACGGTTGCAGTTTCCGTTAAAATTCAGCTCAGCAAAATTTTGGGAGAGCTTCTCCTTAACCTTAAAATTAAGCTCCCGCAGGTAAGGGAAGATTTGCGTGGTAACATTCCTGCGCAGCGAGCCGATTGTTTTGCCGCACAGCGCAAAGCAGGCGTTGTTAAAGCAGTGCGCCGACCAGAGGAAAAAGGAAAGCGCCATGCAAACCGTTTTGCCGGAGCGCACGGCGCCTTCACAAATCAAAGCGCTTTTGGCGCAATGCTCAGAGCCGGGCAGCCACCAGCTGAAAACCTGCTTTTGCTTGGGCGAAAATTCCTTAAACACCGCGTTCCTCCATTATTTTTTCAGCGCCTTTATCAGTTCCCCCATAGCATCGTCGTCCCCGCTTGTGTGCTGCGCCAAGAGCTCCAACGCCTTTATTCTGTCAAAAAACTTAATCTCAAGCCCGCCGCCCTTTGGGCGCTTAATGTCGCTGACGTTGAACAAATCCATACGCTCAAGCTCCTGCAGAGTGGGCGGCTCGTCACTCAGCAGCAGCCGCACCGCGTCGGTTATTGAGCCAAAAGCAAGGCGACGAATCCCTGCCTGCAGCTCCGCTCTGCGGACGGCGCGCAGTTTTTCACAGCGGGCAATCTCGCTGCGGATTTGCGCTTTGTCGAACAGGCTGCCCGCGCTTTCCCAATCCTCTATGCCCGCAAGCACCGCCGCCGCCCTTGTGTCGCGGGTTTCGGCAAAGGCACGGCAGAAATGCTTTTCCGCGCTGGTTAATCCCGGCATACTTTGCTCCTTTGTTTTTATATTTGCGGCAAAAAACACAAAAAACGCACCCTTTTCGGTGCGCACAGAGCATACAATGTCACTTTATTTTTCGGCGCCGCTTGCTTTTTTGGCGAAGTATTTTTTCAAAAAGCTCAGCCTATGCTCAGGGCAGACGCCAAGGGAATCCAAGGCGGCATAATGCTCCGCCGTGCCGTAGCCCTTGTGCCGCGCAAAACCATAGCCGGGGTAGCGCAGGTCCAGCTCACGCAGAAGCCTGTCGCGGCTGACCTTTGCCAGCACAGACGCCGCCGCGATTGCCGCGCTCTTTCCGTCGCCGCCTATTATCAGCTCTGTGGGAATGCCCAAGCCTGGGTCTTGGTTGCCGTCCACCAGCGCATAGTCCGGCGGAAAGCTAAGCCCCGCGACGGCACGGCGCATAGCCATAAAGGTCGCCTGCAAAATATTGATTTCATCTATTTCCTCGGCGCTTGCAAAAGCAACCGAATAAGCCATGGCACTGCCGCAAATCACATCATACAGGGCTTCGCGCTTTTTTTCGCTCAGCTTTTTTGAATCGTTCAGCCCCTCTATTTCACAGCCGTCCGGTAGTATTACCGCCGCCGCGCAAACCGGCCCCACAAGCGGACCGCGCCCCGCCTCGTCAATTCCGCAAACGCGCAAAAAGCCCCGCTTTTTTGCAAGGGCTTGGTGCAATTGCCATTCATTTTGTTGGGGCATTGTTATCTCCAATCGCGGCTCATGTAGCAAAGTCCTCCGCCGTAAAGACGGGCAGCTGCGGTCTTGGGCGCGGCACACGCTTAAGCGGGTCATACTCAAACCTTTTGCAGCTTTCCGCGCCGGTCGTCACACCCCTTTGCGGGCAAAGCACGCTAACACCGTCCGGCGCAAGCCTGCCGTGGGAGCAATAGGCGCAGGAGGGCGCTTGGGGGTTGATGAGGGGCTTTTTCATGTGGCGTCCCCGTTGAGCGCGGCAAAAAGTGACTTGTTTGCCTTGTAGAGCTTTTTGAACACCTCAAAATTTTTGGCGTGAACCGCCGCGTTTTCCGCATTTGGGGTAAAGCTTTTAACGGCGGGAATAAGCGCCTTTGTAGCCTCTAAGTCGGGCAGCAGACCTAAGCCGACTGCCGCAACGGCGGCCGCGCCGACTGCCCCCGCGTTTTGCGGATTATCCACCGTTTCAACCACCTTGCCCGTAACATCCGCAAGGATTTGGCAGGTTACGTCTGACAGTGCGCCGCCGCCCACAAAGCGCAGGCTCTCGGACGGGGCGACCTTTTTGGAGGATACCTCCAGGAACCAGCGCAGGTGATAGCAAACGCCCTCCACCACGGCGCGGATAAGCTGCGTCTTGCCCGTTGCAAGGCTGATATTGAAAAACATCCCGCGCGAATTCGGGTCCTCAAAGGGGCAGCGGTTGCCGTGCAGCCACGGAGTGAAGATAACCCCGCCGCTGCCCGCCGGTGTTGAGTCGATTATCTCAGAGAGGTATTCGTAAAGGCTGGTGTATTTTGACTCAAAGCCGTCCGCAACGTGCTGCTTTTGCAGGTATATGCCGATTTCGTCCAACGCAAGGTGGTCCTTAACCCACTCAAGGCACTTGCCGGCGGTTTCCAGCTCGCCAAAGTAATTATAAAGCCCGTTCTGCGCACCTACCACCGCCGCAATCATCGCGGAGGTGTCCACAATACTTTTTGTAACAACCGTACTGACCCAGCCGCTTGTGCCGCTGTAAACATGGGTGTCGCCCTGCGCGCAGGCTCCCGCCCCCACGGGAATCAGGCTGGCGTCGCCGCCGCCGCCGAACACGGGAATCCCCGGCTCAAGTCCAAGCTCCTGAGCGGCTTGGGGCAGCAAGCCCCCCGCTTGCTGTGCCGATTCAATGATGGGCGGCAGGTGTTCTGGCTTTACCCCAAGCATTTTACAAACCGGCTCGCACCATTCGCCTTTGTGTATATCATATAACAGCGTAGCAAAGGCGCTGTCGCGGGTCATAACAAACTCACCCGTCATTTTTGCAATCAGGGACTCCTTGACGTCAAGCCACTTTTTCGCCTTGGCAAAGCTCTGTGGCTCGTTCTCCTCCACCCATTTGTACTTCCAAACCGGGTCCTTGACGCTAACCGCCACCGCACCGGTATATTTAAGTGACTTCAGCAGGCGTGGCAGGTTAGCGCCCGCAACCTGCAATCCAAACGCCATGCCGTCCTTAAGCTGCTTGCGGGCTCGCTGGTCCATGTAGCTCATGGGGTTGCGCACAGGCAGACCGTCCTCTCCGGCAAGGACAAGCCCCTGCATTTGGGAACAGAAGGAAATGCCGTCCACCTTGACGTTATTGTCCTGCATAACGCTGCGGGTGGTTTTAATCAGCGCTGCCCACCACTCGTCAAAGACCTGCTCCGCCCCGCCGTCGGCTTGGGTATAAAGCCCATAGCCCGCGGAGTCAAACGCCAGCAGGCGTATGGTGTCGTCCACGGCAAATAAACAGGTCTTAACGCCCGTTGTGCCTATATCGTAGGCAAGTATGTTGGCGGTTTTCATAATTCTGTTCCCCTTGCTTTTTTATTATGCCTTGATTTTTTTATACAGCTCCAAATATTCCTCCGCGCTGGCGTTCCAGCTGAAGTCACAGCCCATGCCGCGCTCAACAAGCTCCTGCCACGCCGCCGGCTTGGCGTAAACACCAAGCGCCCGCTCCATGGCTCCAAGCATATCGTGGGCGTTATAGCTTAAGAAGTTAAAGCCGTTGCCCGCGTCCTCCTCCGGCGCGGGGTCATAGGCTGTTTCGCTTATCGTGTCCCGCAAGCCGCCAACGGCGCGGACAATCGGCACCGTGCCGTAGCGCAGGGCTATCATCTGTGAAAGCCCGCAGGGCTCGCTTTTTGACGGCATGAGGAACATATCCGCCCCGGCATATACCCTGCGTGAAAGCGGACCGTTAAAGCCTAAAAACAGACCTAGCTTTTGCGGAAAGTCACGCTGCGCCTGACTGAAGAAGTCCTCGTATTCCTTTTCCCCGCTGCCGAGAACAACAAATTGCACATCGTTTGCGCGGAGGAAATCATAGAGTATTGGCTTGAGCAAATCCAAGCCCTTATGTCCCGTCAGGCGTGTGACCATTGCTATCACAGGGGTTCTTGCGCTGACCGGCAGGGAGAATTCCTCCTGTAAGGCAGCCTTGCACTGCGCCTTGCCCACCGGGTTATCCGCCGAATAGCTTGCCGCAATTGTTTTATCCTCCGCCGGGTTATAGCCCTGTGTGTCTATTCCGTTAAGTATGCCGCTTAGCTTCCACTCGCGCGCACGCAGCAGCGGGTCAAGCCCATGGCTGAACCACGGGTCAAGGATTTCCTGTGCATAGCTGGGGCTGACCGTCGTCACAGCGTCGGCGCACTCAATGCCGCCCTTAAGCAGGTTAATGTTGCCGCCAAACTCCAACAGAGCGGAGTCCTTTTGGTCAATGCCCACTATCTCGCCCAAAACCTCCTTGCCGTATTCGCCCTGGTATTGGATATTGTGTATTGTTAAAACCGTCTTAATCCCCTCGTAGCCGGGAGCGTTGGCGTAAAGGCAGGTATAATAAACAGGCGTGAGCGCCGTTTGCCAATCGTTTGCGTGGATAATATCCGGCATGAAGTCAACATAGGGCAAAATTTCCAGCGCCGCGCGGGAAAGGAAAGCAAAGCGCTCCGCGTCGTCATAGTAGCCGTAGGCACCGTGCCGCTTAAAATAATACTCGTTATCCAGCAGGTAATAGACTACGCCGTCCAGCTCCGCCTCGAATATCCCGCAGTATTGCCGCCGCCAAGCAACGGGGACCGTAATGCTTGTAACAAAGCTCATTTTTTCGCGCAGCTGCGGCGAAATATCCATATAAAGCGGCATGACCACACGGCAGGCCGCCCGTTTTTGGCGCAAGGCCTTCGGCAGGCTGCCGGCAACCTCCGCCAAGCCCCCCGTGGAAAAGAAAGGCTGCGCCTCCGGAGTAACAAACAGAATCTTCATTTCCTCACCTCACGGAAGATTATACAGGATTTTACTAAATTTGGCAAGGGCACAGGCTCACACAGCCGCGCCCTTTGGGACGTAATACGGGCAGCTTGCCGCGCCGCTAAGCACCACGCCGGCGGAAACCGTGACGTGCTTATCCAAAATTACGCCGTCAAGCACCGCCCCCTCGCCGATTACGCTGTCCTGCATAACAACGCTGTTGCGTATGCTTGCCCCACGGCCGACGCGCACCCCGCGGAACAACAGTGAGCTTTCCGCGTCGCCGTGCAGGCTGCAGCCGTCCGCAATAAGGCAGTTCCTTATGTTAATATCCAAGCCATAAACGCTTGGAGCCTCGTCGCGCACCTTGGTGTAAACGGGGCGCTGCGCCGGGAAGAGCAGCTTACGTTTTTCGCCGTCGAGCAGCGCCATGTTTGCGCTGTAATAGCTCTCAATCCCGTCAATTGCCGTAAGGAAATTTGGCAGCTGCCAAGCGTTGATGTATAAATCCCCCAGCCGCTGCTGGATTAGGGACCTCTCCACGCTTGCGGTTTGCGCGTCACTCACCCCGTCAAGGAACTCTACCAACAGGCTTTTTTTCATCAGCATAATATGCGGCGCCCAAAGGGCTGCGCCGCCGCAATCCCCATTGGTTACGGCGCAGGCTGTTACTCTCCCCTGCTCGTTGGTTTCCAGCAGCATTGTGTTTCCCAGCCTTGGCGGCGTACCGTTTATGGCAGCTATGGTTATATCCGCGCCGCTTTTGCAGTGGGCGGCAAGCATATCGTCAAAATCGGGGTTGCAGATAAGGTTGCCGTCCGCAAGCAGCACATACTCCTTTTCCGCCTCACGGATAAAGCCGACTATGCCCTTGAGCGCCTCCACCCTGTTGCGGTAAACCCCCGTGCTGTCCGTGGAGCTAAAGGGTGGCAGCATAAAAATCCCCTCGCGCTTGCGGGCTAAATCCCAAGGCTTGCCGTTGCCTATGTGGTCCATAAGGGAGCGGTAGTTGCTTTTTGTGGGCATAAGCACATGGCTCACGCCGGCATTGACCATTGCCGAAAGCAGAAAATCCACCACGCGGTAACGCCCGCCGAAGGGTATTGACCCCATTGTGCGCAGGTTGCTCAGCTGCGGCACGCTGTATTCATAGCTGCTGGCATAAAGAATGCCGAGAATATTGTTCTTCCCCATGCTTATGCCCTCCTGTCCTTATCCACCATTTCCTTAGGGGCAACCGACTGCCCCGCGGCAATTGTAACTCCCTTGCCAACAACGCAAACGCCCCAGGCGTCAAGCTGCCCTGCCTTGCCCATTTCCTCGCTGGAAGCGCCGACCGTGGCTCCCTCCCCTATAACGGCGTTCTCCGCAATAATTGCGGTGTGAACCCTTGCGCCGCGCTTTACCACCGTGCCGGGCATAAGTATACTGTAGCGCACGCTTGCGCCCTCCTCAATTGTTACGTTGGAGAACAGTACGCTGTAGTCAACCTCTCCGGCTACCTCGCAGCCCTCGCTGATTAGGCAGTTTTGCGCGGCGGCGCTTGGAGCGATATATTGCGGCGGCGCGGCGCTGTGCTTGTAATAAATCTTCCATTTGGTGTCGTCCGCCTGAATATTGACGCTTGGGTTAAGCAAATCAAGGTTTGCCTCCCAAAGGCTGTCAATCGTGCCGACGTCCTTCCAGTAGCCGCTGTAGCGGTAGCCGTACATTCTCTCCCCGGCGTTGTGCATGGCGGGTATAAGGTCATGCCCAAAGTCATTGCTGCTGTTCGGGTCGTTTTCGTCGGCAATCAGGTATTTGCGCAGCTTTTCCCATGTGAAAACATAAACGCCCATAGAAGCCGTGTTGCTTTTTGGGTTTGCCGGCTTTTCCTCAAACTCCAGTATTTTGCCGTCCTCGTCCGTACTCATAAGCCCAAAGCGGCTTGCCTCCTCCCACGGAACCTCCAGCATGGCAATGGTGCAGGCGGCGTTGTTTTTCTTGTGGAAATCCAACATTTTTGCGTAGTCCATCTTGTAGATATGGTCGCCGGAAAGGATAAGCACATATTCCGGGTCATAACGCTCAATAAAGGTGATGTTTTGGTAGATTGCATTTGCGGTGTTTTTGTACCATGAGGTTCCCTTGATTTGCTGGTAGGGCGCAAGTATATGCAGCCCTCCGTCGGCTCGGTCCAAATCCCACGGCTGACCGCTGCCAAGGTAATCGGAGAGCTCCAGCGGCTGATACTGCGTGAGCACACCGACCGTGTCTATCCCCGAGTTAACGCAGTTTGACAGGGGAAAATCAATAATGCGGTACTTGCCGCCGTATGGTACGGCGGGCTTTGCGATGGTTTGTGTAAGCACTCCCAAGCGGCTGCCTTGGCCTCCCGCAAGGAGCATTGCAATACACTCGTGCTTTGGATTCATGTTGTCCTCCCTTGGCGGTTGTGCATTTTTCTTTTGCAGCCGCCATTTACTGAATTAAGTTTAGCAGAATTGTACAAAAAAGTCAACAGCCGGGGCGGGGCGGCCGACACTGCCGCGCGGGGCTGTAAAACGCTTGCGCCGGAATGTGAAATATGCTATAATATTCCTTGAGCGCGCGGGCGATTTTTTATTGCGCGTAAAATCATTCGAGGGAGTAAGGCATTGAACATTCTGGTAATTAACGCGGGCAGCTCGTCACTCAAGTATCAGCTGATTGACATGAGCAGCGAGTCCCTGCTGGCAAGGGGCATTTGTGAGCGCATTGGCATTGACGGCAAGCTCAGCGCCTCCACAGCGGACGGGCGCAGCCTGACAAAGCAGGTGCATATGTCAAGCCACACGGAGGCTTTTTTACAGGTCAAGCTGGTGCTGACCGAGGGCGAGTGCAAGGTTTTGGGCAGCCTTGACGAAATCGGGGCGATAGGACACCGTGTTGTGCAGGGCGGCTCCCTCTATAAAGAGAGTGTTATTATTGACGAGCAGGTTATTGCCGACATTGAATCCCTGCGTGAGCTTGCGCCGCTGCACAATCCCGCCCACATTCAGGGAATCCGCGCCTGCATAGGCGTTTTTGGCAGCGAGGTTCCTGAGGTCGCCGTGTTCGATAACGCCTTCCACGCAACAATGCCGCAAGAAAGTTATATGTTCGCCCTGCCATATGAATACTACGAAAAATACGGCGTACGGCGCTATGGCTTCCACGGCACAAGTCACCGCTTTGTTTCAGCCCGCTGCGCCGAGCTTATGGACAAGCCCCTGAAGGACTTCAAGCTCATCAGCTGCCACTTGGGCAACGGTTCCAGCATTACGGCAATCAAGGACGGCAAGGTGCTCGATACCTCCATGGGGCTGACCCCGCTCGACGGCTTCATCATGGGTACACGCTGCGGCGCCGTTGACCCCTCCGCTGTGCTTTACGTTATGGAAAAGGAAAACCTGACGATTAAGCAGACGGCGGACATGATGAACAAGGCAAGCGGCTTTGTGGGTATTTCCGGTGTTTCCAGCGACGACCGTGACCTAATTGCCGCAGCGGAGGCAGGCAACGAACGCGCAGCCCTTGCAAGGCGTATGCTGCGTTACCAGGTGCGCAAGGTTATAGGCTCCTATGTTGCCGCAATGGACGGCGTTGACGCGCTGGTTTTCACCGGCGGCATTGGCGAAAACACCATTGACCTGCGGCAGGATATTTGCGAAAATCTTACATACCTTGGTGTTAAGATTGATTTGAAAATGAACGAACTCCTGCGCCGCGGCGCGGAGGGTGAGCTTTCCACCCCCGAAAGCCGGCTGCGCGTGTTCGTTATCCCCACAAACGAGGAGCTGCTGATTGCCCGCGACACGCTGGCGCTTGCAAGTAAATGAGCGAGGCGAAGCTGCTTGTGCCGCTCTACCCCCGCGGCACACTGCCGGGCGAAGTGACACAGCAAGCGCACGGCAGCCTTGAGCATTGGCACTGGGAGGGCGCGGAGAAATACCGCCCCAAAACAAGCTTTGAGCTTTGGGCTGTTGAGGACGAGGCGCTGTATGTGAAGCTGAGCACGCGGGAGCGCGAGCCGCGCGCACTTTACACGGAGCGGGACCAACCGGTGTATGAGGATTCCTGCTTGGAGGTTTTTCTTCAGCCCCGCTTGGACGACAAGCGCTACATAAACCTTGAGTCAAACGCAAACAGCACATTGTGGAGCGCAATCGGCGAGCGGCGGGATGGGCGGCGCTTCCTAAGGGAGCTTGCAGACCCCGCTGCCATAGCCTCACCCGAAAACTTTGTTGACAAGGCCGGCGGGCTTTGGGGCTTGCTTTTCACAATCCCGCTCGGGCTGCTTAAGGAGTTATACGGCGCAGACTTCAGCTTTCATGACGGGCAAGCCATGCGCGGCAATTTTTACAAATGCGGGGACAAAACGCCGCTGCCCCATTGGGGTGCTTGGCGACCCGTGACGGAAAACCCGCCGGGCTTTCATAACCCGGAGTGCTTTGGAAATATTATTTTGAGGGAGGTGCGATGAATGCCCCATGATTTCCCTTTTGACCCCGCAAGGGTGTTTGGCTACGCAGGCGAGCTTTTGGCTGTGGAAAGACTGACGAGCGGACACATCAACAGCACCTACAAGCTGAAATTTGCGGGTGCGGCGGATTTGGTACTGCAAAAAATCAACACAGCCGTTTTCAGTGACGTGGACGGGCTGATGGACAACATCTTTGCCGTGACGGAGCATATTGACGCAAGACTAAAGGAAAGCGGCGGCGACCATGAACGCGGCTGCCTGCACTTTTTGCGCACAGCCGACGGCGAAAAATACCACCGCGACGAAGAGGGCGGCTGCTGGCGCGCCTACCGCTTTGTTGCGGATTCATACACCCTGCAAAGGATTAACACCCCGCTTGACCTGACCCGTGCCGGCGAGGCGTTTGGGCATTTCGGCAAGCTGCTGGCTGATTTTGACGGCGGTCGCCTTAACGAAACCCTGCCGGACTTCCACAACACGGCTGTTCGCTTCGGGCAGCTGCTGCAGGCTGCTTCCGGCGCAGACCCAATACGCTTGGCAAACGCAAAAAATGCGCTTGAATACGCGGCGCGGAACGAGGGTCGCTATACCCGCTTGACGGCAATGCTGGAACACGGAGAACTGCCGCTGCGTGTAACGCACAACGACACCAAGCTGAACAACGTGGTTTTTGACTGCGCAACAAACAATGCGTTGTGCGTTATTGACCTTGATACGGTTATGCCGGGGCTCAGCGCCTATGACTTTGGCGACGCAATTCGCTTTGGGGCAAACTCCGCCGCGGAGGACGAGAGGGACCTGAGCCGCGTTAGTCTGGAGCTGGAGCTGTTTGAGGCATACGCCGGGGGCTACCTTGCCCAGGCGGGCGAAAGCCTTACCCCCGCCGAACGCGACGTGCTTGCCTTTGGCGCGTGGATAATGACGGTGGAGTGCGGAATGCGCTTTTTTGCGGATTACCTTAACGGCGACATATACTTCCACACGGCGTACCCCGAACACAACCTTGTGCGGGCGCGGGTTCAATTTGCCCTTGCTCAGGACATGGAGAACAAAATGCCGCAAATGGAGCAAATAATCCGCAAGCTTTAACCCTGCGCTTAAAAACCAAAAATAAACAAAACCTCAGGAGGAACAAAGCCATGAAGAAAACAATCGCCGCAAGCTTAGCACTGCTTATAGTGTTGCTCAGCTTTGCACTCACAGCCTGCTCAAGCAAAAGGTTTAACGAGCCGTCCGGCATTCCGAACGTGGAGCCGGAGGTAACGATTACTATGGACGACGGCAACGTAATCAAGCTTGTGCTTTACCCGCAATACGCACCGAACACAGTGTGCAACTTCCTCTCGTTAGTCAAAGCCGGTTACTACGACGGTGTCGGCTTCCACCGCGTCATTAAGGACTTTATGATTCAGGGCGGCGACCCGCTGGGTACAGGCGGCGGCGACGCGGGCTTCACAATCCAAGGTGAGTTCGCCGCAAACGGCTACAAAAAGAACACCCTGCGCCACGAAGAGGGCGTTATCTCCATGGCCCGCACCAGCGACAACATGGACAGCGCCGCAACGCAGTTCTTTATTGTGGACGCCACAAACCGCAACAACACCGCCAGCTTGGACGGTACCTACGACGGTATGTCGGGGCTTTACGCCGCCTTTGGCAAGGTGATTGAGGGCATGGAGTACGTGCATGAATATGCCGCCCGCAACACCTACACAGACGAAACCACGGGGCAATCCAATATTCCGTATGACCGCCCGGTTATTAAGACAATGACGGCTGACACAAAGGGCGCGGATTTCCCGGAGCCAATCCGCGAGGGTACAGCCAAATCCGCCGAGGAAGTGAAGAACCCGACGACCACTACCACAACTACAACAACAACCACCACCACGGCCCCCACAACCACCACAACGACAACGGCCGCCACAACCACCACAACCACAACCGCGGCGACCACAACTGCCGACGAGCTTGACGACACCAAAAACCGTATGACCGCCACAATACAAATGGAAGACGGCAACAAAATCGTTATTGCCCTTTACCCCGACAAAGCAACGAACACGGTTCAAAACTTCATTGATTTGTGTCAGCAGAAGTTCTATGACGGCGTAATTTTCCACCGTGTGCAAAGCGACTTTGTAATCCAGGGCGGCGACAAAACAGGTACCGGCAGCGGCGACAACGGCTGGACAATCAACGGTGAATTCAGCGAAAACGGCTACACCCAAAACGATTTGAGCTATGACGCCGGCGTAGTCGGCATGGCTCGTACCAGCGATTATAACAGCGCTTCCTCCCAATTTTTCATCACCGTCACCGGCGACAGCAAGGACTCCTTGGACGGCAAATACGCCGCCTTCGGCAAGGTAATAGAGGGCATGGACGTTGTGCTGCAATACGCGGCCTTGGTCGTGGACGCCAACCAAAAGCCCTATGACCCGCCTGTGATTAAAACAATCACCGTTGACACCTTGGGGCAAACAGTACCCGCGCCGGTGCGCAACATTACATCAGAGTAAACAGACGCAAATAAAAAAGGAGGTGCCGGGCGCCTCCTTTTTGTTTATTATAAATCCAGCACACAGCTGACCGGGCAGTGGTCGGAGCCTGTTATTTGCGGGTGGATTGCCGCCTCGCGAAGTAATGGCAGCAAGCGTTCGGAAAGCACACAGTAATCTATGCGCCAACCCACGTTGCGCTCACGGGCTCTCATTCGGTAGCTCCACCATGAATACGCCTCGCGCCTTTCAGGGTGTAGCGCACGGAAGCTATCCGCAAAGCCGCTTGACAGCATTGCTGTAAATTTTTCCCGTTCCTCGTCCGTAAAACCGGGGTTGCCGTGGTTTGTTTTGGGGTTCGCAAGGTCAATTTCCTCGTGCGCAACATTCAGGTCGCCGCAAAAGACCACGGGCTTTTTAGCGTCCAAGCTAAGGATATAAGCCCTGAAAGCGTCCTCCCAAAGCATACGGTAATCCAAGCGCACAAGCCCGTCGCGGGCGTTCGGTGTATAAACGTCAACCACAAACAGCTCGGGGAACTCCAGCGTAATTACCCTCCCCTCGCTGTCGTGCTCGGCAAGGTCAATGCCGTCCGTCACGGCAAGCGGCTCAATACGGGAGAACACCGCCGTCCCCGAATACCCCTTGCGTATTGCGGGGTTCCAATAGGCCCTGTAGCCCGGCAGCTCAAGCTCCGCCTGCTGCGGCAGCGCTTTTGTTTCCTGCAGGCAGATTACGTCCGCGTCAAGGCTCAGGGCGCTTTCCTTAAAGCCCTTTTGCATACAAGAGCGTATTCCGTTCACGTTCCAAGATGCTATTTTCAATGCAGCATTTCCTCCTCAAAGCCGTTTTTAATGAAGATTTCCTTTGCCCACTGCGTTTCCTCCCGCGTAACGGCGGGTGTGTCAGTCAAAAGGTATTTGCGCCCGCACGCCTCCCATTTCGGCTCGCCGAACTTATGAAACGGCAGCAGCTCAATTTTTTTGACGCAGCTGTACGGCCGTATTTTTTGCGCAAGCGCCGTTAGCTCGTTTTCCTCAAGCGTGTAGCCGGGCAGCAGGACATGGCGCACCCAAACCGGCTTGCCTATTTCCTCGCAATATTCCAGCGTGGCAAGACCCGCCCTGTCGTCGCGCCCGGTGACGCGCAGCGCCATTTCCGCGCAGGACGCCTTAATATCCAGCAGCAGCAGCTCCGCCAAGCCTATTGCCTCCGCAGCCTCCCGCGGCTCCTCAAGCCCCGCCGTGTCTATTGCGCAGCTGAGTCCCTGCTCCGCAAGCAGCCTCTCGCAGGCGGCGACAAAATTATACTGCAGCAGCGGCTCCCCGCCGGAGAAGGTCACACCGCCGGAAAGAAAGCTGCGGTAGCCCAAAATCTCCTTGACCAAGCTGCCTGCCGTGCGCCGAAGCCCCCGCCCGGAAACGCTGTCCGGGTTATGGCAATAAAGGCACCTTAGCGGGCAGCCCTGCAGGAACACAACAAAACGAACCCCCGGCCCGTCGACGGTGCCAAAGGTTTCCGTGTGATAAATGCTGCCCGGCACTGAAGATAGCCCGGCGTTTTCGCTTTTCGGCATTGTTTCACTGTCCTGCTGGCGGCGCCCTTTACGCCCAATATTTTTCTATCTCCGTGCCGCGCAAACGGGCTTTTGTGCATAGCACGCCGCCTGCGCGGGCAGAATATAGCATAACCTGCAACAAACAAGGAGGAGCTTATGTCTATGTGCAAAAATTGCGGAACCGAACTGGTTGAGGGGGCGGCATACTGCGCGGTTTGCGGTCAGCCTGTGCCGGATGAATTCACCCCCGGCGGGGAGGCTGCCACGCCGCCTGCCGCACCCTACGGCGATGAATTACAGGAAGGTATGGAAGGTGCGTTTGAGGACATCTAACTGCTGCTCGCGGGTCAGCTTGATGAAGTTGACCGCATAGCCTGACACCCTGATTGTGAGCTGCGGGTATTTTTCAGGATGCTCCATTGCGTCCTCCAGCACCTCTCGGTCAATCACGTTTACGTTGACGTGGTGCCCGTGTTCAAGGAAGAAGCCGTCCAGCAGGGTAACAAGGTTTGTTTGGCGCTCATCCTCATTCTTGCCCAGCGCCCCCGGGATTATTGAGAAGGTATATGAAATGCCGTCCTCACTGTAGTCATACGGTAAGCCCGCCACACTTGCCATGGACGCCACCGGTCCGTGCCTGTCGCGCCCGTGCATGGGGTTGGCACCGGGGGCAAACGGCTCTCCCTTTTTGCGCCCGTCGGGTGTGTTGCCGGTCTTTTTGCCGTAAACCACATTGGAGGTTATGGTCAAAATGCTCATTGTGGGCTTGGAGCCGCGGTATGTCTTGCGGCGTTGCAGACGGCGCATAAAGCGGCGCACCACGTCCTGGGCAATGGAATCCGCCCGGCGGTCGTTATTGCCAAAGGCAGGGTATTCGCCCTCAATTTCAAAGTCCACGGCAAGCCCCTGCTCGTTGCGTATTGGCTTGACCTTGGCGTACTTAATTGCCGAAAGGCTGTCCACCACCACGGAAAGCCCCGCCACGCCGCAAGCCATGGTGCGCAGGACTTTTTCGTCATGCAAGGCCATTTGCAGCTTTTCGTAGCAATACTTATCGTGCATATAGTGAATAACATTGAGCGTGTTAACGTAAAGGTCCGCAAGCCATTCGCACACATCGCTGAAGCGGGCGCGCACCTCGGCATAATCCAGCACATCGCCCTGGATTGGAATTATCGGCGGGGCAATCTGCTCCCCCGTCAGCTCGTCACGCCCGCCGTTGATTGCGTAAAGCAGCGCCTTGGCAAGGTTTGCTCGCGCGCCGAAGAACTGCATCTGCTTGCCGATTCTCATAGCGGAAACGCAGCAGGCAATTCCGTAATCGTCACCGAATTTTTCCTGCATAAGGTCGTCATTCTCGTATTGAATGGAGGACGTGAGGCAGGACATTTTTGCGCAGTATTTCTTAAAGGCGGCGGGCAGGCGCGGGCTCCAAAGCACGGTCATGTTCGGCTCGGGCGCGGGGCCAAGGTTCGTCAGGCTGTGCAAAAAGCGGTAGCTTGATTTTGTAACCATGTGCCGCCCGTCCACGCACATTCCGCCGATTGACTCGGTTGTCCAGGTTGGGTCGCCGCTGAAGAGGGCGTCATATTCAGGCGTACGCAAAAAGCGCACAAAGCGCAGCTTCATTATGAACTGGTCGAACAGCTCTTGGATTTCCTCCTCGGTGTATTTACCGTTCTCAAGGTCACGCTGGGCATAAATATCAAGGAAAGTGCTGGTGCGCCCAAGGCTCATTGCCGCCCCGTTTTGGTCCTTGATTGCCGCAAGGTAGGCAAAATACAGCCATTGGATAGCCTCCCTTGTGTCCTCCGCCGGGCGACCGATGTTGCAGCCGTAAGCCTCCGCCATTTTTTTCAGCGCCTTAAGGGCGCGGATTTGCTCCGCAAGCTCCTCACTTGTGCGGATATTTGAGGAGCTCATGTCCCTTGGCAGCTCGCGCTTCGCCTCCAGCTTTTTTTCAATCAGGAAATCCACGCCGTAAAGCGGCACACGGCGGTAGTCGCCGATGATTCTTCCGCGCCCATAGGCATCCGGCAGCCCCGTGATTATGCCGCTGTGGCGCGCCTTGCGCATTTCCTCGTTATAGACGTCAAAAACGCCGTCGTTATGTGTTTTGCGGTACTTGAACACGTTGCGCACACTCTCCGGCAGCTCGCGCCCATAGGCGTTGACGGATTTTTCCACCACTCGAATCCCGCCGAAAGGCAAGATTGCTCTCTTCAGCGGCTCGTCAGTCTGGTAGCCGACTATCAGCTCCAGCTCCTTGTCAATATATCCCGCCCCATAGGCATCCACCGCGGAGATTGTTTCCGCGTCAATATCCAGAACACCGCCGGCGGCACGCTCTTTTTCAAGCAGCTGCTTGCATTTATCCCAAAGCGTCCTTGTGCGCGGGGTAGGCTGCGCCAAAAAGCTCTCGTCGCCGTCATATGGTGAATAGTTGCGCACAATAAAGTCGCGCACGTTTATATCGTTGTAGGAATTGCTGTCTGCAAACATCAGTTCTCCTCCTCCTGGCAGTATTCCCCCATTTACGTTTATTAGTATAACCTATTCGCCCCAAAATCGCAATATCTTGGGGTTGATTTCTACCCATTGTGCAAGATTTAGGCTAAAAGTTTTTTTGCTTTGTGTAATTTGCCCACAAAAAATCCTCCAAAAAAGAACCCCGCGCCAAGGTCGGGGTTCCAAGCGTATTTTGCCTCTTATCAGGTGTTTTTAACTACCACGCTTTCCACAATATCCGCAACGTGTTCGCAGGCGTCAAGGCAGTCCTCAAGGCAGTCAAAAATCTTCGTCCAAATAATCAGCTGGCGCTCGCCGCTTTCCTTTTTGTAAAGGTCGCGCACGGCGCGGGAATAGAGCTGGTCGCCCCTGCTTTCAATGCTGTTGACCTCCCGCAGCAGCTCGCCGAGCGTTTTTGAGCGCTTAAAGGAGCGAAACTCCACCAAAGCGTCAACCAGCGCCTCACAGCAGGACATAATCAGCTTTGTGAACTCGGCGGCCTCTGTGCGCACATCGTCAATATGGAACATATAAACCCGGCGCATTACCTCCTCGACGTTATCCACAACGCAATCCAAATTCTGTGAAAGGGCCATAATGTCCTCTCGCTCAATCGGCGTTATAAACTCCTTGACAAGCACCCTGGTCATCTCGTGCTTGCGGGTGTCCGCGTCGTTTTCAAACTTGTGCATAACGGTCAGGTATTCGTTCGCGCGCTTCGGGTCGTAGTCCGCAAGCGCGGCGTGAAGATACTCCGCAGCCTGCTTTGCGTAGCCCGCGCAGTCCTCGAAGTATGTGAAGTAATCGAAGCCCTTTTGTTTTTTAGCCATTGTTTTACTCTCCTTTAGTTATTGCTTACCCAAAGAAGCTTTGGGAAACAAGCATGAACAGCTTAACCATGCCGAACGCAAGCAGCCCGCAGCCCGGGAAGGTCAGCACCCACGCGGCAACCATATCCCGCACCACGGCCCAGTTGACGGCGGAAATCCGCTTTGAGGCACCCACGCCCATGATTGCGGTTGTTTTTGTGTGGGTTGTGGAAACCGGCACGCCGGAAAGCGACGAGAAAAGCAGGCAGGCCGCGCCCGCCAAGTCCGCCGCAAAGCCCTGGTAGGGCTGCAAGCGAGCCATGTCCATGCCCACGGATTTGATTATTGAATAGCCGCCGATTGAGGTGCCGCCGGCCATAACAACCGAACAAAGCACAATCAGCCACAGGGGTATTGTGTATTCCTCCGGCAGGGCGGTTTCTCCCTTAGCGTAGAGCATACCGATTAAAAATACACTCATGAATTTTTGGCCGTCCTGCCAGCCGTGCATAAACGCCATTGCAGCGCCGCCGCCAACCTGAGCCCCGCGGAAGAAGCCCTGAACCTTAACACGGTTGGAGCGCCTGAAGATAAACTCAATGAGCCGCACCATACCAAAGCCGGAGAAAAAGCCCATTACAGAGGAAACGACCAGCCCAATGAGCACCTTGCCCCATTCCTCCATGCTTATGCCGCTGAAGCTGTTGTGCATTGCAATCGCCGCGCCGGAAAGCCCCGCAATAAGCGCATGGCTTTCGCTCGTGGGAATGCCGAATTTGCTTGCGGCAGTAGCCCAAACAACAATTGCCACAAGCCCGGCGCACAGCGCAATCGACGCCTCGGAGGCATCATCGCCGAAATTAACCATATTGCTTATGGTGTCCGCAACCTTGTGGTTGAGCATTGAGGACACAAGTACGCCAAGGAAATTGAGTATGCCTGCCATTATTATGGCGCTGCGCGGCTTCATGGAACGGGTGGAAACACAGGTTGCAATTGCGTTTGGCGCGTCCGTCCAGCCGTTAACAAGAATGACCCCTAACGTAAAAAGCGCCGCCACCGCAATGGACGGGTTTTCAATCATTTCCCGGATAAATTGAGCCAAGCTCATTTGAAAAAAATCCTCCGCTTCAAGCAGTGTATAAGCTGCGGCAAGGCGTGCAAGCCCACTCCTCGCCGCAGGGATTATACCATGCGCCAAGAAAAATGTCAATAGCAAGGCGCGCCGGGTGGGGTGCCGCCGGGCGGCACTTGTACTTTGCGGCATTTTTAGGTATAATATAGTAAATCAACTAAGGGAGAGAAGCTATGCCCCCATTTTCACCTTATGGCAGCTATCCGTACACACTGCCGCCTGTGCCGCCGGAATACGCGGCAAAGCGCGAGCTTAACCGATTCGGCAACCTTATGGGCTTTGGTCTTTTGGCGTTTGAGCTGATAGGCACCCTGCTGCTTGTGCCGCTTATAATCTATTTTGCCCTGGGCAACAAGGAAATGCCCATGCTCTACACGCTGGCGCTAAACGGGCTTTCCGCGTTTTTGGCGCTGGGCTGCGTTTTTGCCCTGCTGATGAAGCCGCTGGGCTGCCGCGACGAGGTGGGGCAAGCCTTTGGGCGCCCAAAAAGCAAGGGTCTTATGCTGTTTGCCGTGATGATTGGCATAGGGCTTTCCTTTTGCGCGGAGGAGCTTACCTCCCTGCTGATGAACCTGCTGGGGCTGCTTGGTATTGAAAGCTCCATGCCGGATATTACCCCGACGGTTTTTGACGGTTCCAACATTGCCATGTATGTAATCCAGGTGGCAATAAGCCCGGCGCTGTTAGAGGAATTTGCCTTCCGCGGGGTGATGATGCAAACCCTGCGGCGCTACGGCGACGGCTTTGCCATTGTAATGAGCGCCTTTGTTTTCGGTATGTTCCACGGCAATATAGTGCAAACGCCGTTCGCGTTTATGCTTGGGCTTGTTATGGGCTACCTTGCGATTGCCACAGGCTCCGTCTGGACGGCGGTTGCAATCCACTTCCTCAACAACCTCAATTCCGTGCTCCTTACCCTTGCCCAATATTGGTTCGGCGATGAAATAATGAACAAGCTTTACTATATGGAGCTTGGCGCGGCGCTGATAATCGGGGCAATCGGCGCGGTGATGTTCTTCTTGTATTACGGCAAGGAGAAACGCAACAGTCTTAAGCCCGCCCCCGAATGGCTGCCGCGGAAGGGGCGTGCCGCCGCTTTCCTTGGCAACCCGGGCATGCTAATCCTTTTCGGGCTGCTGCTGATTAACATGGTCAGCTCGCTGTTTTTAAGCAGCATCAGCGATGTTTTGTCCTCCTTTTAGCGGCGGGGAGTAAGTGAATGCTTGTTGACAAATTCCTCTGCGCGCTATATAATTGCCGCAGACCCCAAGGCGACGAGGACTTCATGCGCACGGCGCTATGCCTTGCCGAAAGGGCACGGCGGCGCGACGAGGTACCCGTTGGGGCTGTGCTGGTCAGGGCGGGCAAAATAATCGCCGTGGGCGGTAACAGGCGGGAGAGGGGGCGCAACGCGCTTGCCCACGCTGAGCTTGAGGCGATAGGCGCGGGCTGCAAAAGGCTGCGCAGCTGGCGGCTTGAGGACTGCACGCTGTATGTTACGCTGGAGCCATGTCCCATGTGCGCCGGGGCGATAGTCAACAGCAGGCTTGAGCGTGTGGTGTTTGGGGCATATGACCCCAAGGCGGGCGCGGCAGGCAGCGTTTTTAACCTGTTTCAAATGCCGCTTAACCACAAGCCTGAGCTTACCGGCGGGGTGCTGGCGCAGGACTGTGGGCAAATACTGACGGATTTTTTCCGCGGCAAAAGAAATAAGAAAAAACAGGGAGGATAAAAATGAACGAGCAAGCATACGAACGGCAAAAAAGGCTTGTGGTCGCGGGGTTTAGCATAATAATGCTGGGGCTTGCGTTCTATGCCTTTGTTAAGTACGCGCTGCCCTTGCTTTGGCCCTTTGCGGTTGGGTTTTTGCTGGCGGTGGTGCTGCAAAAGCCGCTCAACTTCCTGAGCCGTAAAACACCGCTGAAAAAGGGCTTTTGGGCGGCAATTATGGTTCTGCTGCTGGTGGGTGTTGTGGGCTACCTGCTGTTCCTTGCGGGCAGCCGCATTTATTCCCAGCTGGAGGAGCTTACAAAATATCTGATTGACAAGCTGCAGGATATACCCTCGTTTTTAAGGGACACCGAAAACACCCTGCTGGATTTGTGCCACGCGCTGCCGGATAAGCTTGAGGCAGGCGCGGCGGAAAGCGTTGAGAAATTCTTCGCCGACCTGCTGAGCAAGTACGAGGACGGCGACGGGCTTTCCTCCTTCAACTGGCAGGAGTTCCTTTCAAATCCCCCTGATATTGCGTGGATTAAATCACCCCTCACCGGCATTTGGAACACGGCGAAGCAGCTGCCATTCATTGTTGTGGGCATTTTGCTTACCATTATCTCCACAATTTTTACGGCGGTGGATTATGACAGGCTGGTGGGCTTCATTAAGCGCCAACTGCCGAAAGAAAAGCGCGGCGCCCTTGCCCTTGCCAAAAAGACCATAGGCAGCAGCGTCGGCAAGCTGCTCAAAAGCTACCTGACGATAATGTGCATTACTTTCATTGAAATGGCAATAAGCCTTAACCTCGCCAAGCTCTTCGGCGTTTATGAGGGCGACTACGCCATTGCCATTGCGCTTGTCGTCGCTCTTGTGGACATCCTGCCCGTGCTTGGCACCGGTTCAGTGCTTGTGCCTTGGGCTATTGTGTCCTTTGCTACCGGCAGAATAGGCTTAGGCATTTGGCTGCTTGTGACATACGCAATAATAACGGTGCTGCGCCAATTCCTTGAGCCGAAGCTGGTAGCCGATAACCTTGGGCTGCCGCCTGTGCTGACGCTGTGCGGAATGTATGTTGGCCTGCAGGTGTTCGGCTTTGTGGGAATGTTCCTGCTGCCGGTAACAATGATGCTGGTTAAGGTGCTTAACGACCAGGGCGTGCTGCACTTTTGGAAAAGCGGTAAGCGCAAGCCCCCAAAAAAGACTATCAAAATAAAGAGGTCAAAAAGAAAATGAAACCGACGGGAAATAAGGACAAAAAACGCCGCGCTGTAATGCTTTGGGTTTCCGGGGCGTTAGCGGTCGCAGCGGCGGCGGCAATAACGCTGACTGTTATTTTTGCGGGCGTTCCCCCGCTGAGCGTAAACGGCTTTGAGCTTGACGACGAGCTTTACCGCTACTTTGTGGACACAGTCCGCGCAGCGCCCGAGGATTATGGCTTGGTTGAAAACAGCCCGGATTCCTCCATCATAGAGGAGGCAAACCAACTTGCGGTTGAATACGCCGCCGTTGAGCTGCAGTTTGCGGAAAAAGGCGCCGTCCTGACCGCGGCGGATAAATCAACCGCCAGCAAGGAAACCAACAACCTTTGGCGCATTTTCGGCGATTATTATGAATCAATCGGCGTGGAGAAAACCACGCTGATGCTTGTGCGCGAAAACGTAGCAAAAAGCAACGTGCTTTTCAGCCTTATATACGAAACCGGCGGAAGCAAGGCCGTTTCCGAAAAGGACCTGCTTGCCTCATTCAACAAGAACTATGTAGTCTTCCGTGAGTTTTCCGACTCTTTCACAACAACAAACGAGCTTGGCGAGATAACAGCCATGACGGACGCGGAGAAAAAAGCCCTGCGGACTAAGTTCAGCAACATGGTTTCACAGGTGCAAAGCGGTCAATCCATCGACGAGATTTTCTCCTCCTACTATGACGTGAACGGGCAGTCCTTGAGCGACGAGGTGCTTGGCAAAAACGAGCGCTCCGGCTATGGAGATGATTTTTTTGCGAAGGTGCAAAAAATCACCGCGGGCAGCACCGCCGTTGTGGAAAGCGGCAAGGAAATCCACCTTGTGGAGCGGGTAGCCGCCTCAAAGGACGCGGAATACTTTTGGAGCTACAGACTGCCGGCGCTTAAGGCCCTGAAGGGTGAGGAATATAACAAAGCCTTCGCGGAATATGTGGCGACGTTAAGCGTTGACGAAAGCAGCGGCACACAAAAGCGCTTGGCGCGGCGTGTTCTTGGCTGAGATTTGGTTAAACAAAGGCGGCTGCGTTGGTTTACGCAGCCGCCTTTTATTGGTCCTTCTATTCCACTGTAAACTGTGCGTTGTAAAGCTTGGCGTAAAAGCCGTCGCGGCTCAGCAGCTCCACATGGGAGCCCTGCTCCACAATGTCACCGTCACGCAGGACAAGGATTATATCCGCGTCACGGATTGTGCTAAGACGGTGGGCAATAACAAAGCTGGTGCGCCCGCGCATAAGGTTGCGCATTGCCTTTTGGATTTGCGCCTCTGTGCGGGTGTCAACGCTGCTTGTCGCCTCGTCAAGGATGAGTATAGGTCTGTCAGCAAGGATTGAGCGCGCAATGGTCAGCAGCTGCCTCTGCCCCTGGGAAAGATTCTCCGCATCCTCCGCAAGCAGTGTGTTATAGCCATCGGAGAGCGTGTGCACAAAGTGGTGCGCATGGGCTGCCTTTGCCGCCGCAATAACCTCGTCGTCCGTTGCGTCAAGGCGCCCATAGCGTATGTTCTCCATAATTGTGCCGGAAAACAGCCAGGTATCCTGCAGCACCATGCCGAAGCCATTACGCAGGGCATGGCGCGGAAGCTCGCGCACATCGTGTCCGTCCACAAGGATTGAGCCGGAATCCACGTCATAAAAGCGCATAAGCAGCTTAACAAGCGTGGTTTTGCCCGCTCCCGTGGGACCGACTATGGCGACGGTCTGCCCCGGCTGCACGGCGCAGTTAAAGCCCTTAATTATGGTCTGCTCCGGAAGATAGCCGAAGCGCACGTTATCAAAGGTTACCGCACCCTCCAGCTTGGCGTATTCCGTACCCGGCTCGTTAACCTCCGGGACCTCCTCCTTTTCGTTAAGGAACTCAAAGACACGCTCGGCGGCGGCGGCCATGGACTGGAACTGGTTGCCCACCTGAGAGAGCTGCTGGATTGTTTGGGTGAAGTTGCGGATATACTGCACGAACGAAACAATGTCGCCCACCTTGG
The DNA here is from genome assembly GCA_031272895.1 of Clostridium sp. Lineage (GTDB taxonomy): Bacteria > Bacillota > Clostridia > Oscillospirales > Acutalibacteraceae > WRKY01. The sequence goes on from JAISSW010000002.1 coordinate 80,617, forward strand.
CGCCTTTCATTGTCAGCAGAGCGCCAAGCACCACAACGCCAACGTAGCCAAGGTTCCCCACAAACTGCATGAGCGGCATCATTGTGCCGGACATAAACTGGCTCTTCCAAGCGGACGCAAACAGGGTTGTGTTCGTTTCCTTGAATTTTTCCATGGCGGTGTCCTCGTAGTTAAACAGGGTAACCACGCTTTGCCCGGCAAAGGTTTCCTCCACCTGCCCGTTGATTTCGCCAAGGTATTTTTGCTGGCGCTTAAAATGCTTTTGGCTGAAGCCCATGATAATCCCCAGCAGGAGCGCGGAAAGAGGCACCAAGCCAAAGGCAATCAAGGCCATTTGCCAGCTTATTTTAAGCATCATAACGGCAATGCCCACAAGGCTGCCAATGCTGAAGATAAACTGCGTGAAGCAGTTTTGCATACTTTGTGACAGGGTATCCACATCGTTGGTTATGCGCGAGAGTATATCCCCTATCGGTTGGCTCTCGAAATAACCCATGGGCAGGCGGCTGATTTTTTCGCTGATTTCCCTGCGGATATCAAAGCAAATCCTTTGCGCAACCTGCGTTGCAATAAGCCCCTCGATAACGTGGCAAAGTGCACTGATGCCATAAAGCAGCAGCAGCTGCAGCAAAAAGGCACCTATGCCCGCCATATCAATCTCGCCTGTGCCGGAAAACTTTGCCACCAACCCCTCCTGCAGCAGGTTTGTAGCCCTGCCCAGCACATCGGGCCCGTAGACAAAGCTGGTCGTGCCGGCAATGCACATAAAAATCACAATGGAAACCTGAAGCTTATAGCCGCCAAAGCGCCCGAGAAGCTTTCTCATTGCTCCCTTAAAGTCCTTCGCCTTTTCCACCGGGATAACGCCGGGGCCTCCGGGGCCGTGGTGACCGCGGCGGCGCGGCGCGCTGTTATTCCTCTCAGCCATTGGAAACGCCTCCTTTCGCAAGCTCCTCGTCGCTCAGCTGGCTGCGGGCAATCTCTTGGTATGCCGTGCAGCTTTTTATAAGCTCCTCGTGGGTTCCCCGCCCGACTACGCGCCCCTCGTCGAGCACGATTATTTGGTCCGCGTGCAGAACCGTGGCAATACGCTGCGCAACAATAATCAGCGTTGCATCCGTCAATTGTGTGTGCAGGGCATGGCGCAAGGCGGCGTCGGTCTTAAAGTCCAACGCGGAAAAGCTGTCGTCAAACACAAGCGCCTTGGGCTTTTTTGCAATTGCGCGGGCGATTGCGAGCCTTTGCCGCTGCCCGCCGGAAACATTCGTTCCCCCCTGGGCAATCTCGCTTGCGTATTGGTGTTCCTTTTCCAGAATAAAGTCCTCCGCCTGTGCTATCTGCGCCGCGCGGAAAACATCGTCGCTCTGCACGGTTTGGGAACCAAAGCGCAGGTTGCTGTCTATTGTTCCGCTGAAGAGCACCGCCTTTTGCGGCACATAGCCCACAAGGGAGCGCAGCTTGTTCTTGCTTATGTCGCGCACGTCAACGCCGTCAATGGTAACACGACCGGCGGTGACGTCATAAAGCCGCGGGATAAGCTGTACCAGCGTGGATTTGCCGCTGCCGGTTCCTCCCAAAATCGCCGTGGTCTTGCCCGGCTCCGCCACAAAGCTTATTCCCTCAAGCACATTTTCCTCAGCGCCGGGGAAACGGAAGCTCACATCCTCAAAGGCAAGCTCGCCACGCCAGTCGGAAATCATGTCGTCCTGCGGGCTTGGCGGGTCAAGCACGGTTGGGTTGGTGCGCAGGACCTCGTTAACACGCCCGGCTGCAACCTCCGCCCTTGGCAGGAAGACGAAAATCATCGCAAGCATCATAAAGCTCATAACAATTTGCATAGTGTAGGTGATGAACGCCAGCATATCGCCAAGGCGCATAGTGCCCCTGTCTATACCCTGCGCGCTGAACCAAACTATCGCAACGGTAAGGGCATTCATGAAGAAGAAAAACAGCGGCATAAGCATGGACATTGCTCGGTTGACGAACAGCTGATTTTTGAGCAGACTGCGGCTTGCTGTGTCAAAGCGCTGCTCCTCGTTCCTCTCCCGCCCGAAGGCACGGATAACCGGCAAGCCTGTCAAAATTTCGCGGCTCACAAGGTTCAGGCGGTCCAGCAGGTTCTGCATTATGCGGAATTTTGGCAGCACCGTGAAGTTGACCACAATCAATATGGAGAGTATTGTTCCGATTGCAACGCCCAACAGCCAGCCCAAGCCCGTTTTGGTCTGCATAACATTCCACACCGCCCCGGCGCCCAGCATCGGCGAATAAAGCGCAACGCGGATTAGCATAACAAGCGCCATTTGAATGTGCTGAATATCGTTGGTGGAGCGGGTGACGAGTGAGGCGGGCGAAAACTTATCCATCTCCGCGCGGGAGAAAGAAAGCACCCTGCGGAACATCCTTGCGCGCAGGTTGCGGGCAATGCCTGCCGCCGCCCGTGAGGCAAGCAGCACAACCAGCACGGCGCAAACAATCCCCGCTAAGGAGAACAGCAGCATCATGCCGCCGGTTTGGTACAGGTAATCCGTTTGGATTTTGTCTTGGTCCACCTTAAGCAGCGTGTATTCCGCCTGCACCCTGCCGATTGCAAAGGTGTTCATCTGCATTTTTGTAAGCTCGTCCATGCTGTCCTTGACGGCGCTTATCCCCGCAAGCACCTCAAACTTTTTTGCACGGTTTGCCGCCACTTCCGCGCGAATGTCGTCCACATTAAAGCTATCCGCAAATTGGGTAATTTTCGCCCGCATTGCCTCCGGCGTTTCCTCCGGCAGGTTATTCGCAATCACACCGGCATAGAGTATCGCCAAGGGTATGCACACAATGTCGCTCAGCTCTTCCCTTTTTTGCGCCGTTTCGTCGTCCTTAAGCCCAATGTAGCTCAGCACACGGTTAAGCACGTCCTCCTCCCCAAAGCCCTGCAGCTCAAAAACATCCGTTGCGGAGAAAGCGTTGGGGTTATCTACGCCATAAGCGGCGCAAAGCGTGCCGGCGCTGTTGTCGTCCATAAAAAGCGTAAGGTCGGCAAGGGTTTTACCGCTCAGCTTTTCCGGCACACAGTCGGCAACACCTTTTTGGGTGATGCCCACGTCAACCAAGCTACTGGTATATTTAGGCACCGCCAAATCACACTGCACCTGCACAAGCAGCAGCAGAACAACCAGCAGCAGCGACGACCAGCTTTCCTTTAGGTAGGCGATAATTTTCACGCTGAAAGAACCCCCTCAAAAAATACGGGGCGCAAGCCGCGCCCTTTTGTGGTGAACAACGTATAAGTATACAGCGGACGGCGAAAAATGTCAAGCGTTCCGTGGGCAGGGCGCGAAAACGAAAAGGCACCGCCGAAGCAGTGCCCTCCCGCAAACATTATGAAAGGTCTATCATGAAGTCTTATTTAACGAAAATCTTCGCGAGGAACAAATCCCACAGGGCATACTTGATAGACTCCCAAACCATGAGCCAGAATTTGCCGAACCCGTCAACCTTAACGGAGGGGTCGTGCGGGGTGTTCTGGTCGTTCTGTGCATCGGGGTCGTCATTCAGCACGCTGAAGGTATCCGTCAGGAAGCTGAGGGCGTTATCAACGTCGGCTTCCGTCGCGTAGCTGTTGTTCAGAACCTCAAGGGCGTTCAAGCGAGCAAGCTCAAAGGGCTTCCATGCCCAGTCATAATAACCAAGGGCGCTGGAGGCAAAAGCCTTGTTGTAAAGGCTCTTCAGCTCTGCCTTGTAGGCTGCGTCAGCTGCCGCGGGGGCTGTAAAGCCGAGGGTGTCGACGGCAGAGAGCGCACTGCCGTCGCGGTCGACGTCTGTAACAGCAAGGTCAACCGTATAGGCGACGCCGGGCTCTGTTTTGATGAGGATTGTTTTGCTGGTGTACGTTGCCGTGTACTCCGGAGCCTTTGCTGTGCCAAAGACTGCGGCGTCGGCGGTAACAGTCCACTCATAGGCCGGTGCCCAAGCAAGGTCGGTTGCGTCCGCATACTTGCCTGTTACGTCGGCGGTCAGCTGGATTGAGCGGGAATAGCCGCCAAGCCCTGTTGTACCGGTTGCGGTGTCGAACGCGGGATAGCTGATGACTCCGCCGGAAATGGTGTAGTCGCCCTCTACCGCGATAACTGCGGTATCAAGCGCCTGACGCTCGCCGTTAAGCAAATCGTCGATGATGCCGGCGGCGGCTGTAAAGCCAACGGCAACACTGGTGAGGACGATGACTGCGGCGAGAATTGTGCTGAGCAGTCGGAATGATTTCTTCACGGGGATTACCTCCTAAGTATAAAATGACCGATGCTAACCTATGGCACTATTGTATCAAACTCCAAACAAAATTGCAAGCCTTTTTGCCGATTTTTCGAAAAAAAGTTTTTACAACTTTGTTAATATTGCCAAATAAGAAAAATAACCGCTTTTTATGCCAAAATTTCGCCGATTGTGTCCGCCTTAAGCGCCGCTGCGTTGGATTCGTCCGTATCGACGTGCATAGCAAGAGCAAAGCTGGGGCTGACACGCACCACCACGTCGCCGAAGATAAGGCTGCGGCCGTCGGTTTTAACCTCCACCTGAACAATTTGCTTGTCCTTCAGCTCGTATTTTTCGGCATCGTCGGGTGTCATGTGGATATGCCTTTTGGCGATGATTACACCCTCCTTAAGCTCCACGCTGCCCTTGGGTCCGATTATGGTACAGCCGGGTGTTCCCGCCGTGTCGCCGCTTTCACGGATTGGCGCGGCGATGCCAATGCTGCGGGCGTCGCTTGCGGAAAGCTCAACCTGGCTTGCCGGGCGAACGGGCCCTAAAATACTTACCGCGGGGAACTCCCCCTTGGAGCCGACCACGCGGATTCTTTCCGCGCAGGCAAACTGCCCCGGTTGGGAAAGGTCCTTTTTGTTTGTCAGCTCATAGCCCGCGCCGAAAAGTGTTTCTAAGTCCTCGCGGCTGACGTGGACGTGACGGGCTGAGGTTTCCATAATAACAGGCTTACTCATGATTGTTTCTCCTTGCTTCTTATTCGTTGCTCCACTTGGCTCTCCAAGCGGAGGGGGTTAACGTTTCCTTAAAATTCATGGATAAACAGTCCGCTCAGCAGCTTTGGCTCAAACCAAGTGGATTTTGGCGGCATAATCTCCCCCGCGTCCGCAATGCCCATAAGCTCGTCGATTGTGGCGGGGTAAAACGAGAACGCCAGCTGCATATCGCTTGTGGCTCGGCGCTCAAGCTCCTCCAAGCCGCGGATTCCGCCCACAAAGTCAATGCGGCTGTCCGTGCGCGGGTCGGTTATTCCAAGTATGGGCGCAATAAGGTTGTTCTGCAGAATGGACACGTCCAAAGCGGCGACAGGGTCACTTTCGTCGTAGCTGCCGTCCTTGGCACGCAGGTGGTACCACTCGCCCTTAACGCACATTCCAAAGGAATGCGGGCGGCGCGGGCGGACCCTCTCCCCTATTCCTCCCTTGCTGACGGTGAATTTGCGCTCACACTTTGCTATGAACGCCGGGACGCTCATCCCGTTAATGTCCGCAATAACACGGTTATAATCCATCAGCTTAAGCTCGTCCGCGGCAAAAAGCACCGCAAGGTAATAGTTAAACTCCTCCTCACCCGTCCAGCCGGGCGTTGCTTCTCGGCGCATTTGCGCAACCCTAACGGCGGAGGCGTGGCGGTGGTGTCCGTCCGCGATGTAGAGTGACTCAACCTGCGCAAGCTCCGCGCGTATTTCCTCTAAGCGGGCGCTGTCGTCAATTACCCAAATGGTTTGGCGCACGCCCTGCTCGCTCACAAAATCATAGACGGGGTTGTGGTGCAAATGCCAGTTGTTCAGCAGCTCCGTCAAATCCGGGCGTTTGCGGTAGGTCAGGAAGATTGGTCCTGTTTGGGCTGAAAGTGTATCAACATGGCGGATTCTGTCCGTTTCCTTATCCGCGCGGGTCATCTCGTGCTTTTTCACCCGCCCGTCAATCGAATCCTGCACATTTATTGTGCCCACAAGCCCAAGCTGTGCGCGCCCGTCCATTATCTGGCGGTAAATGTAGGCGCAGGGCTTGCTCTCCCGCAGGTAGGTGCCGTCCGCCTTGCGAGCCTCAAACAGCTCCTTAGCCTTTGCGTATACCTCCGGCAGGTAGGGGCTTGTTCCGTCCGGAAAAGCGGTTTCGGGCTTATCTATGCGCAAAAAGCTGCGCTCCTTGCCGGCGACCATTTCACGCGCCTCGGCAGTGTTCATAACATCATATGGCAGAGCTGCAACCTCTGCGGCAAATTGCGCCTGCGGACGCAGTGCGCGGAAAGGACGAAAATCAGCCATGGGAACTCCTTTGGGTCATTACACAAAATAACACGCCGCACAAAACGGCGTACTTTTCTAAAGTATAACAAAAAACGGCACAAATGGCAAGCGAACAAACGTTTATTGCACCTTGCCGGTGAACAGCCCTGTATTTATGCTTCCTGCTACCTAATGAAAGAGGATTTTGCGCTGTGGCAGTGGCAGATTGCGCAGGCAAGCGCGTCCGCCGCGTCGTCCGGCTTGGGGATTGACGGCAGACCAAGCAACAAACGGGTCATCTCCTGCATTTGCTTCTTCTCCGCGCGGCCGTAGCCGCACACCGCCTGCTTGATTTGCAGCGGGGTGTATTCCGCCGTCTTTAGCCCCTGCAGCTGCGCCGCCAGCATTAGCACGCCGCGAGCCTGGGCAACATCTATGGCTGTTTTTGTGTTAGTGTTAAAGAACAGCTTTTCCATGGCAAAGCCCTGCGGACTGAACCTTGCGAAAAGCGCCCGCATTCCGGTAAAAATCTCCTCAAGCCGCTGAGCGAACGGCGTACCCGCCCCCGTGCTGATTACCCCATACTCCAGCACACGGAAGTGGTTGCTTTCATATTCCAGCGCACCATAGCCCACCAGCGCATAGCCGGGGTCAATGCCAATTACCGTCATGCCCGCACACCATGCTGGCGCAGGAACAGCCTTGCGTTGCGAAGAACCCTTTTGTCCTTCTCGAAGTGCAGCCCGCGCATCGCCTCCTCGTAGGTCAGCCAGTAGCAGGCATCAATCTCCTCCTGCTGGCGGCGCATACGCGTGTCCTTTGCCTCCGCCAAAAAGAAAATAACCTTTTTTTGAATCCAGGACTGGATATCGTATATACTCTTTTCACGGAAGCCGGGCAGCAGTGTGACCTCCACACCCGTTTCCTCGCGGATTTCCCTGAGGGCGGTTGCTTCCTCGTCCTCGCCGGCCTCCATGTGGCCCTTTGGGAAACCCCAGTGTGCGCTGCGGCGGTTTTTAATCAGCAGGTATTTTACCCCGCTCTCGCCCACAAAAAACACCACCGCTCCGCAGGAGCACTCGTACTTGCATTCAATTTCATACGGCTCCTTGCCCTCGGCAAACTCCAGCAGCGCGCGGATTTCCGTTTCTATCAGCTTTTTGTGCGCCGGGGAAAGCACCAGCGCCTTGCTTCCGTCCTTGCGACTTAAAATGGCAATGCACTGCCCGTCAAAGGTCTTTACCGGGCGCTCAATGCCTACAATATATACGTCCTTTGTGTCTTCTTGGAAGCCGCGCAGACCCTCTACGTCGGCATAGTTAACCTCATACGCCCGCCCGAGCGTTTGGCTGTAGGTTCCTATTGGTCTTGTGATTCTTACATGATAATGTTTGCCAAGCATAGCTTTTTACGTCTTTCCGGCGCTGCTTATTAAAACGCCCATTATAATAGTGTAGATTAAATCTGCGCTAAGTATAGCCATTTTTGCGCAAAATTGCAATCGCCCATCGAAGATTTCTGCATTTTCGACAAATCATTACATAAAAATACATAATCCTCGTTCATTCTACCAAGGGAAAATCGTGTAAATCGTTGACTTTTGTACGGAAAAGCGCTATTATTATTGCAACAAAAGCAAACGGGAGGGCATTATGCCGCGCAGTGATTGGTACAAGGACCTTGTTTTCTATCAAATTTGGCCGCGCTCCTTTAAGGACGGCAACGGCGACGGGATTGGCGATTTGGCGGGGGTGCTTGAAAAGCTGGAATATATCCGCGATTTGGGCTGTAACGCCATTTGGTTTTCTCCGCTGTATTGCTCGCCTCAGGCGGACTATGGCTACGACATTGCGGACTACCGCTCCATTGCGCCCGAATACGGCACCATGGAGCAGTTTAAGCAGGTGCTGAACAGGGCGCACGAGCTTGGCATTAAGGTTATAATGGACCTGGTGCTTAACCACACCAGCAACAAGCACGCCTGGTTTGAGGAGAGCATGGACCCAAGCTCACCAAAAAGGGATTGGTACTTTTGGCGGCAGGGCAAGAGCGGCAACAAAAAGCCGCCCAACAATTGGACCTCCACCTTCCCCGGGCCGGGCTGGGAATATGTGCCGCAGGCGGGCGCGTGGTACCTGCACCTGTTTGCCGTGGAGCAGCCCGACCTTAACCACGATAACCCCGCCCTGCGTGAGGAACTGAAGGACATTCAGCGCTTTTGGTTGGATATGGGCGTTGACGGCTTCCGCGAGGACGTGATAACCTACATAAGCAAAAAGGAGGGGCTGCCAAACGGGTTCCCCTTAATGCCGGCGGGCAGGGGCATGGAGCATTTCTCCTACGGACCGAACCTGCGCAAATACCTTGAGGAATACCGCGCCGTGCTGGACGAATACGACGCGATAACCGTGGGCGAGGCACCGGGTGTAACACCGAAAAAGGCTCTGCTGTTTATTGACGAAAAAAAGCCTGTGCTGGACATGATGTTCCATTTCCAGCACATGGCGGCCGACTGCATAGGTCTTGCGTGGGTAAAAACAAAATTCAGCCTGCGCAAGCTGAAAAAGGTGTTTGGCGATTGGCAAAAAAAGCTTGCCGACAAGGCTTGGAACACCCTTTACCTTGAAAACCATGACCAACCGCGCTCAGTCAGCCGCTTTGGCTGCACCGACAGCGAGGAGCTGCGCGTTGCCAGCGCAAAGGCTCTTGCCGCGGCTTATATGCTTCAGCAGGGCACCCCCTTTGTTTACCAGGGGCAGGAAATAGGCATGACCAACAACCCCCTGCCGGAGCTTGAGGATTACCCCGACGTTGCGACGCAGAACACCTACAAGCTGTTCCGTAAGCTGGGCTTCAGCCACAAGCGCACCATGGAGCACGCGCGCTACGCCGCAAGGGACAACGCCCGCACGCCCGTGCAATGGGATTCAAGCGCCAACGCGGGCTTCACAACCGGGGAAAAGCCCTGGTTCGGCGTTAACCCAAATTACCCCGCAATTAACGTCGCCGACGCGATTGCGGACGAAAACAGCGTGCTCAACTGGTATAGGCGCCTGATTGAATTCAGGAAGAAAACGCCGGTTATCCGCAGCGGCGGCTACAGGGATTTATGTCCGCGCAGCGACAAGCTTTATATGTATACGCGCACGGGGACGGAAAGCAGCTGCCTTGTGGTGGTGTCCTTCAGCAAAAAGCCCCTGCTTATCTCCCTGCCGCCGGAGCTTGCCCAGGCGGGTCATGTGCTTGTGCTGGACAGCGAAAACCCGCACGTCTACGCGGATTACTCAAGTCCGCGCTTTGAGAGGGAGATAACAATAGCCCCCTACCAAGCGCTGGTGTATTTATACGGAAAAAAAGTGAAAAAGTAAGCCGATTACACAAGGCGGGGCAAGACTGCGCTTGCCCTGCCTTTTATATCCCCGCCCCGCGCACCGAACGCAGGGCGCTTTTTTCAAGCCGGCTCACCTGCGCCTGGGATATGCCTATTTCCTCGGCCACCTCCATTTGCGTGTGCCCCTGCATGAAGCGCAAATACAGTATCTTCTTCTCCCTCTCCGGCAGCCTGCCGATTGACTCCCGCAGCACAATTTCATCCAACCACGCGTCCTCACCCTCCGGCGCGCGCACCTGGTCCATAACATATATTGTGTCGCCGCCGTCTGAATACACCGGCTCCTGCAGGGAGATAGGCTCGACTATCGCCTCCAGCGCCATAAGCACCTCCTCCCGCGGCAGACCAAGCTCCTTGGCAATTTCCTCAACCGTAGGCTCGCGCTGCAGCGCCCCGGTAAGCCTTTCCTTTGCCTGCATGGCGTGATAGGCAATATCCCTAAGGGAACGACTGACGCGAACGGGGTTGTTATCCCGCAGGTAGCGGCGGATTTCCCCTAGAATCATGGGGACCGCGTATGTGGAGAAACGCACGTTCTGCGCAATGTCAAAGTTATCAATGGACTTCATAAGACCTATACAGCCAACCTGGAAGAGGTCGTCCGGGTTTTCGCCGCGCCCCGCAAAGCGCCCGCATATGCTCAGCACCAAGCGCAGGTTGCCGGTTATAAGCTGCTCCCGCGCCTTTTTGTCGCCCTCCCGCGCGGAACGCAGCAGACGCATCTTCTCGCTTTCCTTAAGCACGGGCAGCTTGGACGTGTCCACCCCGCAAATCTCCACCTTTGATGTCAAAAAGAACCCTCCCTTTTTCCGCAATAGCCTTGTGCTTAGTATTGACGGAAAAAGGGAGTTTTAGCAGCGCCTATTCCTGCTTGTCGCCGTTCTGCTCTACCTGCTGCTTGAGCATATTGACCACCCTTTGCAAAAAGGCCGGGAAGGGTACGCCCAAGGCGTTAAGGTTCTCCAAAACGGAGATAAACTCGTTGATGCACAGCCACAGCACCACCAGCAGCCCGAAAATCAGCTTTGGGCTGTAGCTTATGCCAACGCCCTCCAGCACGGAGGGTAAAAGCCAATCCACCCCCGCGCCGACGAACACCGCCGCAACGCCGGCAAGCTTTTTACAGGCGCCGGCAAACGCCAGCTTGGAGCACAGCTGCCTTTGGACGCAAGCCTTTGCCAAGCCCGTCGCCAAATCCAGCAGCATTGCCAACGCAAAAATGATTATCGGCAGCTCCATTTGCCCAAGGTACGCCATAAGTCCCGCCAAGGGTGCCGCAAGCAAGCCCTCCAAAAAGAATTTTTTCATAGCCTGTCCTTTCTTAAAAAGCGCGGTTTGCACTAACAAAATATGACAAACAGCACCCGTTTGCTAACGGGCGCCGCTTACTTAATATTATACAGCAAGAACAAATGTTTGTAAAGCCCCCGCAGCAAAGCTGTCACTTTTTGTGCAATATTCCCAAAAATTGTCATTCTACTCCCCCTTAACTATGCGAATTAAAGAAATGTACATAATTTGTTCAAAAACTGTTTACATTTTGAAGCAAAACGTGTATAATAATCCTGCAAGATGGTTCTTGGATTGATTTTACTTTTTTACCATAAGAGGAGAAAGACATGGACGCAGTAAAAACCCTGCCGGCAAGCTCAATGGCGTTCCCGCGCTACCACGACCTGCCCGCAAGCAAAAAGGAAGCCCGCGCGGAATACAAAAAGCGCGTAACAAGGACGACGCGTTTTGGTATGCAGCGCAAAATCGTCAGCCATATGACGACCGAATCCTGGCAGAATATTCCGCACGTTACTTTCATCTACGAGCCGGACGTAACGGAGTTTTTTGACGCCTTTAAGCTGATGGCCGAAAAAAACCACACCCGCAATAAGATTACCTTTAACACACTTATGCTGCGCGTAATTGTGGAGGGGCTTAAGGCGGCGCCGCACCTTAACGGGCACATAAAATACGACCACGATTTTTCCACGGGCAAGATTGAAACGCTGGCTAATATCGACGTTTCCATGCCGTGGATTTTGCCCAACGGCGAGATGATGACAATCAACCTGCACAACTGCGAGGGACGCAGCTTAGACGACCTGACGGATTACATCAATGACCTTGCACGCAGAATCAACAACACGGACCTGACCGAGGCTATGTATGAGGTTTCGTTCGACAACATGATGGGGCTGCTGAAAAAAGGCAAGCTTGGCGAGCCGCTGCGCAAGGTTTTCGGCGCTAAGGTGGGCAAAAGCAAAATCCGGCGTATGCCGCACAGCGCGCGCAAGGAATATAAGGCAATAGACACACGCGATCGCCTGACGCTTTATGATTTGCAGCCGGGTACAATAACAATCAGCAACATCGGCTCAATCTACCGTGAGCAGCGCGGGGCGCTGGGTCTGCTGGAGATAATCCCGCCGCAGATTTTTGCCATAGCGGTGGGCGCCGTGCAGGAAAAGCCCGGCGTTGTGACCAAGGAGGACGGCACAAAGGAGATTGCCGTGCGCAAAATTTTGCCGCTCTGCTTGGCGCTTGACCACCGTGCGCTTGACTTTGGCGACGCCGTGCCGTTCATGAAGCGTTTGGACGCAATTTTTGCCAACCCGGAAGAGATGTACCGCTGGTAACAGACAAATAAACAGGCGCACGGGTGAGCTTCCCGTGCGCTTTTGCTTTATATGGTACCGACACTCCCTAAAACAGCGAAACCTGGTCAGCCTCCGGCAAGCCGGCAAAGGCATTTGCCCCGCGCAGGGCTTCCATTACAAGGCTGCTGACCTTTGCGTGGATTTGGAAATCCTCTATTGAGGTAAATTTCCCCGGCGCCTTATCCCTTGCGGCGGCACAGGCGCTCGCCGCCTGCTTACCTATTCCGTCCAGCGCGGAGAACGGAAGGCGTATTCCGTCGTCCTCCAAGGCGTATATTTCCGCGCAGGATTTATAGAGGTCAACCGGCAGCACACCAATGCCGCGCAGCAGCATTTCGTTAACTATCTGCAGTATTTCGTAGCTGCCCTCCTCCTTGGGCGTAGCCTCCTTGCGCTGCATTTTGCCCTCAAGCTGCTTCAGCCTTTCCTCTACGGCTCCTTGCCCGCGCAGAATAACCTGAGCCTCCACCGCGGAACCCTTGACCGTAAGGCAAACGGCGTAATACTCCTTGGGGTAATAGAGCTTATACCACGCAAGGCGCAGGGCGGCGATAACGTAGGCGGCGGCGTGCGCCTTCGGGAACATATACTTAATTTTTCGGCAAGAGTCAAGGTACCACTCCGGCAGGTCAATGGCTTGCATTGCGTCAATATGCTCCTGCGTCAGGGCAAACCTTGCCTTGCCCTTTCGCACAATCTCAGTAATTTCAAACGCCATGCTTGAATCCATACCCTTTTGCATTAGGGTCAGCATTATGTTGTCGCGCAGACCGATAACGTCCGCTATGGTGCATTCGCCGCTGTCAATCAGTTCCTTGGCGTTGCCGTGCCACACGTCCGTGCCGTGGGAAAGCCCGGATATTTGCAGCAAATCCGCGAAGCTTTTTGGCTTTGCGTCCAGAAGCATTTGTATTGTGTTGCGCGTACCCATCTCCGGAATTGAGAGCGTACCCGTCTGCACCCCAAGCTGCTCTGCTGTTATTCCAAGCGGCTCAGGTGAGCGGAAAAGCTCGTAAAGCCGGCGGTCGCTTATGTTTGCCTTGGTGACGGGTATTCCCGTCAGCTCCTCCAGATGCTTATAGATTGTGGGTACGTCATGCCCCAAAATATCCAGCTTCAGCAAGGTGTCATGCAGCATGGTTTTGAAGTCAAACTGCGTGGTCATCATGTCCCGCTCGGTTTTGTCCGCAGGGAATTGCACCGGGGTAAAGTCCTCAATATCCATTGTGGAGGGTATGACCACCATGCCGCCCGGGTGCTGCCCGGTGGTTCTTTTTACCCCAACGCAGCCGCGCACAAGCCGTTCTATCTCCGCATGGCGGGTGTCGGCCCGACCCGCCGCCTCAAGGTATTTTTTCACAAAGCCAAACGCCGTTTTGTCTTTTAGCGCCTGAATTGTGCCCGCCTTATAGCAGTTTTCCTTGCCGAAAAGCTCCTCGGTGTAGCTGTGTACCTCGTTTTGTATGTCGCCGGAAAAGTTCAGGTCAATATCCGGCTGCTTTTCCGCGTTGAAGCCCAAAAAGGTTTCAAAGGGAATATCATGTCCGTCGCGCCCAAGCTCCTCCCCACAGACGGGGCATTTTTTTTCGGGTAAATCAAAGCCGGAGCCGACTGACCCGTCCGTCACAAATTCGCTGTGGCGGCAGCCCGGGCAAAGATAGTGCGGCGGCAAGGGGTTGACCTCGGATATTCCCGCAAGGCTTGCCACAATCGAGCTGCCGACGGAGCCGCGGGAGCCAACCTCATAGCCCTTGCTTTTTGAGAACGCCACCAGCTTTTGCGCCGTCATATACATAACCGCAAAGCCGTTTTCGATTATTGGCACAAGCTCCCGTTCCAAGCGCTCCTCAATAAGCCGCGGCAGCTCGTCGCCGTAAAGCTCACGGGCGCGGGCATAGCAAATGCTGCGCAGCTCCTCGTCCGCGCCGGGCATTGCCGGGGCAAAGGTTCCCTTTGGTATGGGGCGCAGCTCCTCGCAGGAATCCGCAATCGCAACAGGGTTTTTAACCACGGCGGCGTAGGCATCTTCCTCCCCAAGGTAGGCGAACTCCTCCAGCATTTCAGCCGTGGTTTTGAAGAACAGCGGCGCCTGGTAGGCTGCGTCGTCATAGCTTTGCCCCGCCTGCAAAATCTCGCGGAAGATGCTGTCACGCTCGTCCAAAAAGTGGACGTCGCCCGTTGCAACAAGCGGCTTGCCAAGCTCCGCCGCAAGCCCCGCAAGCTGAATATTTATCTGCCGCAGAGCCTCCTCTCCCTCAAGCCGCGGCGGTTGGATTTCACCGTCGCGGTTCTTGTATTCACGCGTCAAAAAGGCGTTGTTGCCAATTGGCATTATCTCAACGAAGTCATAAAAGCTCGCGATTTCCAACTGCTCCCGGCGGCTTTTGCCGTCCAGCACGGCACGGTAAAGCTCCCCCGCCTCGCAGGCGGAGCCGAGAATAAGCCCCTCGCGGTGGCGCTCAAGCTCGCTGCGCGGCATACGCGGGCGGCGGTAGAAATAATCCATGTTGGATTTTGAGATTAACCTATAGAGATTCTTTAGCCCCGCTTGGTTTTTTGCCAGCAAAATTATGTGGTGGCTCTTTTCCTTCTTGGGGTCCTTGCCGCCGCGGTCGTCAACATAATAGCCCTCGCAGCCGAGAATTATTTTTACCCCGTGCTTTTTGCCCGCCGCAGCCGCCTCCGGCAAGGCCTGCACAACGCCGTGGTCGGTTATTGCCATTGCCTTGTGGCCCCAGTAGGCGGCTCTCTCCACCAGCCTTGCCGCCGAACACACACCGTCCATGGCGCTGAGCTTGGTATGCAGGTGCAGCTCCACCCTTTTTTCCGGCGCGTCGTCGCGGCGGTGGCTGTATACGGCGGTAACAACATCGCTCACCATAAAGACCATTTGCTTCGTGTATTCGTCCCGCAGGTATTGACCGCCAAGCAGCACAAAGCCTCCCTCGCGCAGCTTGCCCTCAAATTTTTCGCATTGCTTCACCGTCTTAAAAATTTTAACCGGCACGCTGTCCGTGTAGTCCGTCAGGTTAAAGTTTATTATCCGCCTTGCGCCGCTGCGGGTGGTTTTTGCCGTCAGGTTAAAAATTTCGCCGTAGATTACCGCGTAATCCAGCGCCCTTGTCAAGCCGCGGATTTCCATTGGCGCACGGTCTATGCGCTCACCAAAAACCAGCTGCGGCTCGCTCAGGCACGGCGGCAAAACACCCTCGGCTACCGCTTTTTCCTCGTCGCTCAGCTTTTTTTTCTGCTCGGACTTTTTTGTTTTTGCGGGCGGAGGCGCTTTTTTTGTCCTTGCAGTGCTCGGCGTGGCCGCCTCGCCCGTAAAAAGCTCCTCCCCTCCCCCGCTGCGGAGCGTCAGAGCAAGCTCATTGAGCTTCAAGGCCTTTTTCAGCTCCCGGGCGGCGTTCCTTGCGGCATTGCCGTAATCCACGCCCTCCCGCTCGTCCGCAAGCACGGTTGCCCGCATGGTTCGGGCGGGCTTGTCCAAGCTGCAATCAATCACAACGGCGCCGGAAAGCGCCGCCAAGGTATCGTCACTCAAAAACCTGCCGAAGGCTTCGGCAAACCCCTTTTCACTCAAAGCCTGTCTATCTCCTTTAACAACTCGTCAAGCGCCTTGTCCTCCGGCACCTTGCGCAGTATTTCACCCTTCGCGAACAGCAGCGCACAGCCGTCGCCGCCGGCAAGCCCCACGTCGGCGTGCCTTGCTTCCCCCGGTCCGTTGACCGCGCAGCCCATTACCGCAACAGTCAGGGGCTTTTTACAGCCCTCCAGCGCCTTTTCAACACGTTCGGCAAGCCCTATCAGGTCAATTTTCGTTCTGCCGCAGCTTGGGCAGGAAACCACCGTCGGGGCGTCCTTGCGCAGCCCGATAGCACGCAGTATGTCCGCCGCCGCCCTTATTTCCTCCTCCGGCGCTGCGGTCAAGGAAACGCGGATTGTGTCGCCTATTCCGTCAAGCAAAAGCGCGCCAAGCCCCGCGGCGGACTTAATCAGCCCGGTTCGCGCCGTACCCGCCTCCGTCACGCCAAGGTGCAGCGGGTAATCACAGCTTGCGGCGGCAAGGCGGTAGGCCTCCACCATTGTTGCAACGTCGGACGCCTTGAGCGAAAGCACAATATCCCCAAAGTCACATTCCTCAAGCAGGCGAGCGTGGGACAGTGCGCTTGCTGCCAGCGCCCGAGGGCAGACGCCGCCATATTGTTCCAATATTTCCTTTTCAAGCGAGCCGGCGTTAACCCCCACACGGATTGGTATTCCCTTGGAGCGGCAGGCGTCCGCAACGGCTTTCACCCGCTCCCTGCCGCCAATATTCCCGGGGTTCACGCGGATTTTATCCGCCCCCGCCGCAACACATTCCAGCGCTATACGGTAATCGAAATGAATATCCGCCACAACGGGGATTGTCAGCGCCGACTTTAGCGCATAAATAAGCGCCGCGTCGGCTCGGCTTGGCACAGCTGCCCGCAGGATTTGGCAGCCCGCCGCCTGCAGCCTTTTTGCCTGCTCCACGCTTGCGGGAATATCCCCCGCCGGCGCGTTGAGCATTGACTGCACTGTTATTTCCGCGCCGCCGCCGATTTTTACCCCGCCCGCAAAAACGGCACGGGTCTTGCGCCTTGTTCTTTCCGTCATATCAGGTCCTCTTATGTGTTTGGGCAGGGCTTAAGCGCCCTTGATTAGCTTCATAATATCCCCAAAGGAGATAACAAGCATAAGCAGCATAAGCACGGCAAAGCCTGCGGCGTGTACCCAGCCCTCGTATTTTGCGGGGATTTTTTTAGGTGAAACCCAGTTTATCAGCAAAAACAGCAGCCGTCCGCCGTCCAGCGCAGGCAGGGGCAGAAGGTTCATAAGCCCGATGTTGATTGTGATAAGCGCCAAAATGGTCAGCAGCATCGTGAAATCGTAGCGCCCTGTTTCAGGGTCGGGCTGCGTGTTCTCCGCCACGTCCGCTATTGTGCCGGCAATGCCTATCGGTCCGGACATATCCGAAAGGTGGAAGCGCCCCGTAACAAGGTCAAACAGGCTCAGGTAAGTCATTTGTACAAGCGATGCGCTTTGGCGGAAGCTTCCCTCCACCACGTTGCCAAAGGTCTTTTTTGCCTCGCCGACGTAGAAATTATAGTGTATTTCAATGTTCCCGTCCTCCGCCGTGGTTACGGGGAGCTTGATGTCGCTTATTTTCAGTTTTTCGCCGTCCCGCTTAACCACAAACTCATACTCGCCGTCGGATTCCCTTGCCATAAGGTAGCCTATATCGTTTGCGCTGAAAACGGGCTTGCCGTTGATTTTTGTAATCAGGTCGCCCTCTCTAAGCCCGGCTTGGTAGCTGCCGGAATCCTGAGTGAACGCCACAATTTGGCGGCTGATAACGCCGTCCGTGCTGATTGACAGCATGACGCAAACCACAATCAAGCCCAGCAGCAGGTTCATTGCCGCGCCCGCCGCAAGGATTATCATCCTTTGCCAGGGCTTTTTGTTGCCGAATGCCCGCGGGTCCTCGCTATCGCCGTCCTCGCCCTCCATCATGCAATAACCGCCGATTGGAAACAGCCGCAGGGAGTATTCGGTTTCTCCCTTGCCCCATTTTAACAGCCGCGGCCCCATGCCCAAGGCGAACTTGTGTACCTTGACCTTGAACAGCTTCGCCGTCAAAAAGTGACCGCACTCATGCACCATAATTATTATGCCGAAAAAGACAATCGCCACAAGAATGGGCCATGCCTTGCTCCAAAGCTCCGCCATTTTGCTACTCCTTTTTACGCTTGGGCGCGGACAAATTCCCGCGCACTGCTATCTATATTGAAAACATCGCTTAAGGTATAACCATTATTATACCCCGCGGCGGGCAGCTTGTCAATTGCCGCCGCAACCAATTCCGCAATCCTGAGGAAGCTGATTTTACCCGCACGGAAAAGGGCGTTTGCCTCCTCGTTAGCCCCGTTATACACCGCCGGGGTAAGCCCCCCCAGCGCGCAGGCACGCCTTGCCAGTTCTATTGCCGGGAACAGCTCGTCGTCGGTTTTTTCAAACGTCAGCCCGGCGTAGGCTGTCAAATCCGGCGGCGCGGCAGCCGAGCTTAGCCGCTGAGGATAGCTCAGCGCGTACTGTATGGGGATTTTCATATCAGGTATACCCAACTGCGCTATCAGGGCGCCGTCCTCATATTCCACCAGCGAATGCACCACGCTTTGGCGGTGAACCAGCACCTTGACCCTTTGCGGTTGCACATCAAATAAACGAACCGCCTCAATAAGCTCCAGCCCCTTGTTGAACATGGTTGCGCTGTCCACGGTTATTTTTGCGCCCATGCTCCAGTTTGGGTGCTTTAAGGCGTCCGCAAGCGTAACCCCCTCAAGCTCCGCGCGGCTTTTGCCGAAAAACGGACCGCCGGACGCCGTAAGAATCAGTGACTTAACGGGGTTGCCGCCCGCCCCCTGCAGGCACTGGAAAATCGCCGAATGCTCGCTGTCCACAGGCAAAAGATTAACGCCCATGGTGCTGACCGCCTCCGTAACAAGGCTGCCGCCGGCAACGAGGGTTTCCTTGTTCGCAAGGGCAATATCGCTGCCCGCCGCAACGGCGCAAACCGTGGGGCTAAGCCCCGCAATGCCCACTATGGCGTTAAGCACAACCGACGCACCGCAGGCTGCGCACTCGTCAATGCCCTGCGCCCCGCCAAGCACACGAACTTCAAGATCCGCGACGCGGCAGCGCAAATCGCGGGCGGCGTTTTCATCGGCAAGGGCTGCCACAGTCGGGCGAAATTCCCTTATCTGCTCCTCCAGCTGGGCGGCGTTCCTACCCGCCGCAAGGGCCACGACCGGTATTGAGTGCGCGCGGGCAACCTCCAGCGCCTGAGCGCCGATTGAGCCTGTTGAGCCGAGAACCGCAAGAGTTTTTCCGTTCATGTATAAAGACTCCAAAGCACCGCCCAAAGGGTTGGGAAAACAAAAAGGTAGCTGTCGAATCTATCCAAGGCGCCGCCGTGACCGGGGATAAGGTTGCCGAAGTCCTTTATGTCAGACTGGCGCTTGATTGCCGAGAAGGTCAAATCCCCAAGGATTCCCAGCACCGAAAGCACGGGCGAGAGCAGCAAAACAAAGTACAGCGGGGGTTCAAAGCCGCCGAACCATTCGAACTTGGAGAACAAGAACCACAGCGCGCCGTTGAGCAGAGCCGTTATTACCACGCCGCCGATTGCGCCCTCCCAGCTTTTGTTGGGGCTGACGTTGGGGGACATTTTGTGCTTGCCGCCCGTCGCCTTGCCGACCAAATACGCAAAAATATCCGTTGACCAGCAGCACAGCAAGCCGAAGATAACCCAAAACAGGTTCCACTTTTCGTTGTATTCCACCTGCTCAATATCATAAACCGGGCGCAAATCCCTGAGCAAAACAAGGGAGGATAGCCCAAGGGGAATAAGCACACCGCCGGCAAGCCCGGCAAGGGTTTGCACCAGCGAAATTTTCCTGAAGTCCGAAAGCATAACCAACAGGAAGATAAGAAACGGCAGCACCGTGAGCACGCCAATAAGCTGTGATGGCAGGCTGCTGTAATACGCCGCCAAAAACGGCACTGCCGCCGCAAACAGCACAGAGATTGCCGTGAGCCGCTTGCTTTTAACCTTAAGCGACTTCAGCAGCTCATAAGCGCCTATGCCCGCAAAGCCCGCCAAAATAATGACAGGCACCAGCGTGTGCAACAAAAAGATTGCCCCCGCAGCAACAAAAATCCCAACAATTCCTGCAATTACCTTAACCTTCATTTTCTAATAGCTCCTAAGTATTTTTTTACAGAATAAACCGCCTAAACCCCGCCGAACCTGCGCCCGCGCTTTGCAAATTCCTCAAGCGCACCGTCAAATTCCTCCGCCGTAAAGTCAGGCCAAAGCGTATCGGAATACCAAAACTCGGCGTAGGCGCATTGCCACAAAAGGAAGTTGGAAAGCCTTTGCTCCCCGCTGGGGCGAATCAGCAAATCCACATCAGTGTATTCCGGCGTATAGAGCTCGGCGGCAAGCTCCTCCTCCGTCAGCGCGGCAGCGTCAAGCTCCCCCGCTTGGCAGCGTGCCGCAAGCTGCTTTGCCGCCCTCAGGATTTCCGCACGCCCGCCATAGTTGACGGCAAGGTTGCAGATTGTGCGGCTTTGCCCCTTGGTGTGCTCCTGAGCGTCAAGGGCTAAGCCTTGAATATCCTGCGGCAGGCCCTCAAGCTCGCCGATAAAGCGCAGGCGAATACCCTTGCGGGCGTTCTCCTCCTCACGCTCCTGCGCTCGCTTGAGCCAACGCCGGAGCAAATCCATTATTGCGGACACCTCCGCTTGTGGGCGGCTCCAGTTTTCCGTGGAGAAGGCGTAGAAGGTGACGCAGGGGATTCCAAGCTCCGCCGCCCTGTCGCAAATCAGCTCAAATACCTCCGCTCCGCGCTTGTGCCCCTCGGTCCTTGGCAAACCGCGGGCGGACGCCCAACGACCGTTGCCGTCCATTATTATGCCAACATGGCGTGGTAGAACCTGACTCAAGGAGTACCTCCGCGCACGGGCGTTATCCGGGTGCGGCGTTTGCCGCCCAAGCCCGAACAACGCCCCGTACCTTTAACAATTGAAGTTATTTTACCTTTGCCCAAGCGTCACGCAGCGCGTAGTAGCTTGGCTTGGGGTTGCCCGCGTTGTCAACAATGCCCCAACGCGTTTCCAACGGGCAATCGCTTTGACCGCAGACGTAGCAGCTTTCGCTGTCGCTCCATTCGTAAACAAAGCTGCCGATTACATATTGGTACTTTGCAAACTTTTCGATGAGCTTTGAATAAACCGCCGCCTGTCCCTCCGGTGTGTGCGGGTAGCCGGGGATATACACGCCCTCGCTGAGATTACGGTAAAAGTGTTGGTTGTATTCAATGCCGAAAACCAGCTCCGCCGGGTTGCCGCTTGCAACATTCGTCAGCTCGTTGCGGAATTTTGCCGGCAGCTTGTTAAGGAAGTTCACACCGTCCGCAATTGCCTCCGCCTCTGAGGAATAGCCGTATTCCTCAAGGACGGCCTTTTTCTCCTCGGCTGTTTTGGGCTGCCCCTCGCTCATGTAGCCAAACTCCGTGATAATGACGGGAAGCCCCGTAAAGCTCCAAAGGAACATTATCATAATGTCATAATACCACAGGTCGGTTATCATGTTGGTGAAGCAACCGCCGTACCAATCAAGTCCTATATAGTCGCAATACTGATGATATGGCTCCATAAGGGAAATATAGTCTGCGGAGGGGCCTGCGTTGTTGTAGCCGACTATAATATCGCCCTTATACGGCGCAACTGCCTCCAGCTGAATGCCCATGAAGCGCACACGCTCCTCACGGGTAAGTGGGTTGCCGAAGCGCGGCAGGCTCATCTCGTTGGTAATTTGCATACCGCCGATTATGCCCTGCAAATCCTGAACCAGGAACTCCGCCACCTGACGAACCTTTGCCTCGTCCGTGCGCGGGTCAACGCCGTATTCCAGGAATTCATAGGGGTACGGCGTAACAGCAAAGATTTTAATGCCGTTATCCACAAAGCCTTGCATACGGGTTTTCCAGTCAATATACCTTTGGCGCAGCGTAACGCCGTCCGCCTCAAAGGGATACGGAATGTCCGCTCGGTTCCATTCAATGCCCGCTCCCTTAATATTTTCGTAGTCGTCGTCCGGGTGGCAAATACCCTTTATGAACCCGCCGGCCTTGCTTTTGCTCTGTGTAACAAGGGCTGTCTTTTTGGAGATGAACGGATACTTGACGAAAGCGCCCGGCGCATAGGCGACAAGGTAGGTCACTTGGTCCTGCATATAGGGCTCAAGCGTGTTGTAAACGGGAATCATTGAGAGAATGCTTTGAATGATGGCAATAATCCAAGCTGCAACTTTAACCATGGCTTTCTCCTTAATTTAATGATATACTTCCCCGAATTCAAGCAAAAAACGGCTTATATCTCCATTACCTCCTTTTCCTTTTCGGCCGCAAGGGAATCAATCTCCTTAACCGCCTTGTCCGTAAAATCCTGCACCTTCTTCTCTCCGTCCTTAAGGTCGTCCTCCGTTATGTCTGACGCCTTTTGGGACTTTTTGAGCTTTTCAACAGCGTCGCGGCGCTCGTTGCGCACCGCAATCTTCGCCTGCTCCGCCAAGTGCTTGATTTCCTTGACCAAGTCACGGCGCTTTTCCTCCGTCAGCGGGGGAAACACAAGGCGTATTACGCGCCCGTCGTTAGAGGGGTTAATCCCCAAATCGCTTGTTTGGATTGCCTTTTCGATTGGGTGCAGCGTGGAAACATCCCAAGGCTGAATGTTGAGTATGCGTGCCTCCGCAACGGAAACTGCCGCCATTTGTTGGATTGGCGTGGGTACGCCGTAATAATCCACCAAAATTTTGTCCAGTACGGCGGCATTTGCCCGCCCCGCGCGGATTGACGCAAACTCATGCTTAAGGATGCCAAGGGTTTTCTCCATTTTTTGCTGCGTCGCGCTGTAAATTTCTGCCAATTCCATTTTTCCTGCTCCTTTATGTTTAATTATGTGCAAACTCCGCTGTGTAAACTCAGCTTTCCTGAACCAAGGTGCCTATTCTCTCCCCCAACACCGCCCGCAGGATATTCTCCGGCTCGTTGAGGTTAAAGACAAGTATGGGGATTGAATTATCCCGGCAAAGGCTCGCCGCCGCCGCGTCCATAACCTGCAGATTATCCGAAAGCACAGCGCTGTAGCTCAGCGTGTCGTACTTAACGGCGTTTGGGTTCTTGCGCGGGTCGCAGTCATAAACCCCGTCCACATTGGTCGCCTTGAATATGACCTCCGCCTCAATTTCAGCTGCGCGCAGTGCCGCCGCCGTATCCGTGGAAAAGTATGGGTTTCCTGTTCCGCAGCCGAAGATGACCACGCGCCCCTTTTCTAAATGCCGGATTGCCCTGCCGCGTATGTAAGGCTCCGCGATGCTGTTCATCTCTATTGCCGTTTGAACCCGCGCGTCCACTCCAAGCCCCTCAAGGGCGTCCGTCAGGGCAAGGGCGTTCATTGCCGTCGCCAGCATACCTATATGGTCAGCGCGGGTGCGGTCCATGTTCTCGCTTGTTCTGCCTCGCCAAAAGTTACCCCCGCCAACCACTATGCCTATTTGTACTCCAAGGCGCGCGCATTCCCTTATTGGCTCGCATATTTTTGCGACGGTGGCGGCGTCAATGCCGGTGCCGCGCCCCCCCGCAAGGGACTCGCCGCTGAGCTTAAGCATAATTTTTTTGTAAACCGGTTTAACCATATCTTCACTCCTTGTTTTAATCGCTTAGTGCCGAGGCGTTGCCCTTTTCTAAGCCGGCAATGCGCTTTTCGCCCTCGTCCGCCAACTGACGGAACTGCGCAACGGTTTCTTTCATCTTGGGCAAGGCCTGCTGCTTAAAGCTGCTGATTTCGTCTAACGCGGCGATAACGTCGGCATACGCTTGCTTGAGCGTTTCCACGCTGACGCCGGTATCCATTGCCTGCTGCTGGATTTCGGTTCCCTGCTCCAGCAGCATTTTGGAGGTGCCGGCAATAATTTCATTGGTGGTTTGGTTCAGCGCTTGAATTTTTTTAAGCACTACCCTTTGGTTATAAAGTGCCGCGGCGACTATTACTGCGGTCTTAAGCGCCGCAATGGTGACTGTTTTCGCCCTTTCCACCCCGCGGATAAGCTCCCTGTTGTTGCGGCGTATTACCTCTATTGCCAAAATGCCCTGCTGGTTAACCGCCGCCATTTGCTGCATATCCTGCAGACGCTGGCGCAGGGGGAACAAAAGCTCCTCCTGAACAAAGCGGATTTGCTCCTCGCTGCCGCCGCTTGCCTGTGCCTCGGCGATTTTTTGCTCAATGCACTCGTCCATTGCCATACCAAGGGCAATTTCCTTGTTAAGCCGCAGCGTAAGCTCCCGCAAGCCCTCCTGCTCAAGCTCCAGCGTGGTGTTGTCGTTCTTAAGGGTAGCCCTGCCCTTTTCTAAGGACTCAATTATACCGGAAATAACCGCGTCCGCCTTTTGGTATCTTTCAAAGTACGCGCGGATTGGGTTGAAAAGCTTACCCAAAAAGCCTTCCTTGGCGAAATCCACAAGGCTTGGGTCAAGGTCCTTTATTTCCCTGTGCAGCTCCATAAGGCTTTTGCTCACGGCGCTGCCCTCGTCGCCCTGCTTGCTCAAAGCGCCCACCGGCACCTTAAGCAGCTCGTTCTTTTTCGCGGAGCGGCGGATTGTGTCCAGCCCAAAGTCCTCAATGCTTTTGAGCATACCCCTGCGCTCCTCCGGAGAGCCTGCGTCCGCCTGTAAAAGGGCAAGGGCATTTTGCTCCGCCTGCGCCGCAAGCGCCTGCTCCTCCTCGCTCTTGGGTGTCACCTCCGCAAGAACCTCTTCACTTACCTTTGCAATTTCGGGGACCTCCATTGAAAAACCCATGGCGCTTTCCTCCTTTTTACTGTGTGGCGTGTGCTTACATTTTGGCGTTGAACAGGTTGCCCAGCTGATAAACCACGTCTTGGTCGTCAGCGTTGATTGACGCGGCCTCGTTCAGGCTGCTGATTTGCTGCAGAACGTCTATGTTCGCCCTGTAGCCGATTGTATAAATAGGAATTTTAAGCCCCTGCAGCATTGTTTTTACGTCCTCGTAATAAAGCCCCATGTTGCGCTCGCCGTCCGTCAGCACAAACATCAGCAGCTTGGTGTTGGGGTTCTTTTCCTTTGCGTCAACCAGCATTTTTGCTCCAACGGTTATTGCGTCATACATGGCGGTGTTGCCGCCCGCCTGCATATCCTCCACAGCCCCGACCAAATAGGCGTGCTGGTTAACGTCAAACTTGCCGATTGGCAGCGCTATGTTGACGTTGCTTGAATCCGAAAAGGTAACAAGCCCTATGTAATTATCCCTGCCGATATAATTCGCTCCGTTTACCAGCGATTCCTTGAGCTTGTTGAGCGGCTCGCCGTTCATGGAGCCGGAGATATCCGCGACGAACACGGCTGTAATCGGCTGTCCGCCGTTTTTCTTTTCCTTCCAAAGCGACTGAGCCTTGATGATAGTCTTTCCGTCAAGCCCGTCCAGCACGTCGGAGCTGTAATTCAGGTTCTGGTTGAAGCCGTAGTTTGTTGCAAGCTTGTTCCACTTTTCGTCCTTGCAGAACTCGTTGAACAGCTTGATAATCTCCTTTTTCTCGTCGCTTATCTTCCCAACCGCGTAAAGCGGGCTGTCGTGCCTTGTTCCAAAGGGTGTGAAGGTATATTCGGTTTGGATTTCCGGCATATTGGCATAAAGCTGGTATTCCATGACCATGCCGTCCAAAACCCCGCCAAAAGCCGCCTGGCGCATTTGCAGGGTGTTGTAAGCCACAAAGGGTACGTTTGCTGAGAACTCCTCAAAGGCGGCCGTCGCGGCGTCGCTCAAGGGGTCTTTGGGGTCAATGGCGACTAAGGTGGAGAGCAGATAGTTAAGCCCGGTAGAGGACACCAAGGGGTTTGTGTAGCCCATGGTCAGCTCGCCCGCCCGCACCGCTTGAGCGATGCTTTTCGTGTCCACGGCGCCGTATTTTTCAATCAGCAGCTTTTGCTTTTCCTTTGTGAACAGCACGCCCGCCACGTTGCCCGCCATGCGCTTTTCAATAAGTTCAATGCTTACTCCCTTGGCTGTAAGCATTTCTCCCCACAGCTCATTTGAGGGTGTTATGGCGTCCGGAACATACTTGCCGGTAGAGATATAATCCACCGCAAGGCCGGAGGAAATTGAGCGCAGACGTATACTGACCGGCTTGCCGTTAACCGTTGCGCCGGAAAGGTTAAACGCCGCCGCAACCTCTGCCAGCCAGCCGTCGGTGCCGCTGCCCGCCTTTTCGGGCGATGAAAAAATCTCGGCGTAAAGCGTTGTGCTTGCCTCCACCACAGGCGGATACTTCGTGATTTCCGGCAGCTCGTCCTGCGGGTTCGTCCCCTCCACGGAAATATAGCCCTTGCGCGGAGTGGGCGTATTGACGCTCAGCTTTGCGTAGAGCTTATCTAAGGTCTGCAACGCCTTTTCCTCGCTGACCTGCGACGGATTGCGCCCCACGTTGCGCGTGAGCGCCACAACGCCGTAGATTACCCCGAACACAACAACCGCAATTACCAGCAGAACCGCAACCTGTTTACCCTTTTTACTCATTTTCAGCCTCCCGTGTATGTTTTTTTTACAAGCGTCGCCGCTCGGCTTATCCTCCGTATAGCTTTGCCGAACGAATCAGCGCGTCTATCTCCTCCATGGCGTGGGCGGCGCCGGTTCCGTCAATGTCCTCGTCGCCCAGCTTGGCAAGCTCGTCCGCAAGCATATCCAGCTTCAGCAGTATTTCGTCGCCGGCAAGC
Source organism: Clostridium sp. (assembly GCA_031272895.1). Lineage (GTDB taxonomy): Bacteria > Bacillota > Clostridia > Oscillospirales > Acutalibacteraceae > WRKY01. The sequence goes on from JAISSW010000002.1 coordinate 107,287, forward strand.
TCCGTCCTCTCCGCCGCCTCAAGGGATTCCTTATAAAGCGCCAAGCGCTGCGCCTGTGTTTGTGAAAGCGCTCCCATGCCCTTCAGGCGGTTGTATTCTCCTTGGTCAAACGCCGCCATGCGGCTGAAAAGCCTGCGCAGCCCCCTGCACATGACCTGCTCCAGCCCGGTAACAGCGCCGTCAAAGCGAATGTAACTCAACTCCTCCGGGCGGAATTTTTGCAGCAGCAGCGCCTGAATAGTAGCCTGCCTGCGGTCAAAGCGCTCCGCCTGCTCAATCAAGCGCACAAGCGCTCCCTTGAATGCGGGGCTTTCCCTTTGCGCGTCCCGCATACGCGGGAGCCAGTCTGCAAGCCGGGCGCTGTCCGGCAGGGCTTGAATAACCGCGGTGGCCTCGCTCGGCTTAAGCAGGCGCAGGTTGCCGTAAATAAACGCCACCGCACTCATTAGCGGCACAGTTATTGCGGCGGCAAGCAAAAGCGGGCTTGAGGCGCTGAAGCTAAGCCCAAAAAACGCCCTTGAAAAAGCGAGGATATTAACAAGCGCAATTCCGCCGTTAAGTGCAAGCATTTGCAGCAGGCGTTTCCCTTGCATTCTGCCAATTCCCCCTTACAAAAAAACATTCCATGTGTAGTATACCACAAACACGGCTTGCTGTGCAAGCACTTGCGCGCGGAGAAAAACCGTGGTATAATATTGCTTTACTAAACGATGGAGGCAAAACAATGGATAAGCAAGCAGAAAAACAGACCGCACTGACACAGGAACGCTACGACGACTTGGTGGCGCAGTTAGAGAAGCTGCGCACGGTCGGGCGTGACGACATTGCAGAAAAGCTGCGCGTGGCGCGTTCCTACGGCGACCTTTCCGAAAACGCGGAATATAACGAAACCATGGACGAGCAAGCCAAAATGGAGGCGCAGATTTCCAAGCTGGAGGAGGAACTGCGCAACGTAACCATTATTGACGAAACCTCCGTTAAAACGGACGTGGTTCACGTTGGCGTTACCGTTAAGGTTAAGGACCTTGTTTACGGGGACATTGAAACTTTCCAAATTCTCGGTACCGGGCGCTTAGAGGACGGTATTCTTCTGGATACCTCGCCGCTGGGCAAGGCCCTTTTGGGCAAGGGGCAGGGTGAGGTTGCGGAGTTCTACTCCCCAACCGGCAACGGCAAAATCCTGCGGTTTGAGGTTCTTGAAATAAGCAAATAAGCCAACTGGCAAGAGGGGTCTTAAGGAAATGGCAGAGGAACAAAACACACAGAACACGCCGCAGGCGGACTCAAATGAGCAGCGTGAAATTCGCCTTGCAAAGCTGCGGGGTCTGCAGGAGGACGGGCAAAACCCTTTCCACATAACAACGGCAAATCACCTGTGCGGTACAAAGGATATAGTCGGGCGCTTTGACGAGCTTGAAAACACGGACGTTGCGATTTGCGGGCGGCTTATGTCACGCAGGGACATGGGCAAGGCGAACTTCATTGACCTGCGCGACCGTGACGGCAAAATACAAATTTACGTTAAGCGCGACGAAATAGGCGACGACGCCTTTGACGCTTTCAAGCGCTGGGACATTGGCGACCTGATTGAGGTGGAGGGCTTCGTTTTCCGCACAAGGCGCGGGGAGATTTCAGTCCACGCCAAGGCGCTGCGCCTGCTTTCCAAGTCGCTTATGCCGCTGCCGGAAAAATTCCACGGGCTGACCGACACGGATACACGCTACCGCCGCCGCTACCTTGACCTGATTGTTAACCCGGACGTGCGTGAAACCTTTATCCGCCGAACAAAAATCCTGCGGGCAATAAGGGAATACCTTGACGGGCGCGACTTTTTGGAGGTTGAAACGCCTATCCTTACGCCAAACTACGGCGGGGCGGCGGCAAGACCCTTCCTGACCCACCACAACGCCCTTGACATGGACCTTCACCTGCGCATTTCGCTGGAGCTTTACCTTAAGCGGCTGATTGTGGGCGGGCTTGAGCGTGTTTATGAGATAGGGCGCGTGTTCCGCAATGAAGGCTTGAGCGTGCGGCACAATCCGGAGTTCACCCTGCTTGAGATTTACCAAGCATACACGGATTACAACGGCATGATGAAGCTGTGTGAGGGGCTTTTCCGCCACACGGCAATGTGCGCCCTGGGCACGCTGCAGGTACCGTACTGCGGGCTGACGATAGACTTCGAAAGCCCCTTTGAGCGCCTGACAATGCGCGACGCCGTAAAAAAATACGCCGACGTGGACTTTGATACGCTGGACTTTAAGGCTGCCAAGGCCCTTGCAAAAAAGCGGGGCTTGGAGGTATTGCCAAGGCACGGCATGGGGGATATACTAAACCTGTTCTTCGAGGAATACTGCGAGGACAAGCTGGTACAGCCCACGTTCATTCTTGACCACCCGGTTGAGATTTCTCCGCTGGCAAAGCGCAAGCCGCAGGAGCCGGATTACACGGAGCGCTTTGAGCTGTTTATTTGCGGGCGCGAGATGGCCAACGCTTTCTCCGAGCTGAACGACCCCATTGACCAGCGCAGCCGCTTCGAGGCGCAGGAGGCTCTGTTTGCCGCGGGCGACGAGGAGGCCAACCACACGGACGAGGATTTCCTTTTAGCGCTGGAATACGGTATGCCGCCCACCGGCGGTATTGGCATTGGTGTGGACAGGCTGGTAATGCTGCTGACGGACAGCGCCGCAATCCGCGACGTGCTGCTGTTCCCCACCATGAAGAACGCAACCTGAGGGCAACAAAAAATCGGGAGTGAGAGTGCTGAGCTATGCTTGTTTCAATTAAAATCCACTGGGATAGGTTTTGGAAATACCGCTTTTTGCTGAAAGAGCTTGTGCGCAAAAACGTGCGGCTGCAATACCGCGACAGCGTTTTGGGTATGCTTTGGACTATGCTGCAGCCCTTGCTGTTCTCTCTTGTTTTGTCGCTTGTTTTTTCATCGCTGTTCAACCGCTCCAGCGTCAACGGGATTCCCTATGTGCTTTACCTTATGAGCGGCAGGGTCATGTTCTCCTTTTTCTCCGACGGCACCCAAAGCGCCATGCGCTCTGTACGCGGCAACGCCGGAATACTCAAAAAGGTCTATGTTCCCAAGTATATCTATCCCCTGTCGAACGTGCTTTCGTCTTTCGTCAACTTCTTTTTCTCCATGCTGGTGCTGTTTATCCTTATTGCCTTTTACGACATTAAAGACGGCTACACCTTCGGTCTGCACACACGGATACTCTTCATAGTCGTTCCAATCTTCATACTGCTGGTGCTTTCCATGGGCGTCGGTATGCTGCTTTCAAGTATAAGCGTGTTTTTTAAGGACACTAACTTCATCTACTCCGTCTTTTGCAACCTGCTTATGTACCTTACGCCTCTGTTCTATTCCGCAACGGACCTTAAGCTGAAAAAGGGCAGCGAAATCAGCGCTTTCCAAGCAAACGCCATCAGCTATATCCTGCGCGGCAACCCGCTTTACGGGATTGTTACAATGTTCCGCAACGCCATTTTCTGCTCCCCGGGGCTTAAGGATAACCTGTTCACCGGCACGCCGTTTTATTACAGCCATTGGCAGCTGTTTTACACAGCGGGCGTGGCGCTGTTCTTCTTTGTGCTGGGGGCGCTTGTGTTCTACAAGCAGCAGGATAAGTTCATTCTTCATCTGTAAGAAAGGGAGGGCGGAGCTGTGGCGGATTATGCTATAAAATTGGAAAATGTTGGTATGCGCTTTAACCTTAACCGTGAGCGTGTGGACAACCTTAAGGAATACTTTATTAAGTTTTTGCGGCACCAGCTGCAATACAACGTGTTTTGGGGGCTTAAGGACATCAGCTTCACCGTGCAAAAAGGTGAAAGGCTTGGCGTTTTGGGGCTTAACGGTGCCGGCAAAAGCACCCTGCTGAAGGTAATTTCCGGCGTGATGAAGCCTACGGAGGGCACGCTGGATGTCAAGGGGGAGATTGCCCCGCTGATTGAGCTTGGCGCGGGCTTTGACCAAAACTACTCCGGCGGGGAAAACATTTACCTTTACGGCGCGACGCTGGGTTTTTCCCGCAAGCAGATTCGTGAGGTTTGGGACGCTATTGTGGACTTTTCGGAGCTGCGGGACTTTATTGACGTACCCGTTAAGAATTACTCCAGCGGCATGAGGGCTCGCCTGGGCTTTTCCATAGCCTGCATGGTTAACCCGGACGTGCTTATTTTGGACGAGGTGCTCTCTGTGGGCGACGCCCCGTTCAAAGCTAAGAGCGAAGCAAAAATCATGGAGCTGTTTAACAACGGCGCCACGGTTATTTTTGTTTCCCACAGCATGGAGCAGGTAAAACGCCTTTGCAACCGCGCAATCTTGCTGGAAAAAGGCAGGCTGATTGCAAGCGGCGACACCGAAAGCGTTTGCGCCGAATACGCCAAGCGCATGAATGGAGTGAAGAAGAAATGACAGCAAGAGAGGCCGTGCTGCAGCTGACCACCGAGGAAAAGGCGGCACTGCTAAGCGGGCAGGACCACTGGCGCCTTAAGTCCATAGAGAGGCTTGAGCTGCCCAAAATCGCCGTGAGCGACGGTCCTCACGGGCTGCGCAAGCAAATCGACAAGCCGGGAGCCGGCAATGATGACTCCAAGGTCGCCGTATGCTTCCCGTCGGGCGCGGGCTTGGCTGCAAGCTTCAACACTGAGCTGCTGCGTGAGCTTGGCGATACCCTTGGGCGGGAATGCCGCGCGGAAGACGTCAGCGTCCTGCTTGGACCGGCAATAAATATGAAGCGCTCTCCCCTGTGCGGGCGCAATTTTGAATACCTGAGCGAGGACCCGTACTTGGCGGGGGAGCTTGCCGCGGCGTATATCGACGGCGTGCAGGGGCAGGGTGTTGGCGTCAGCCTAAAGCACTTTGCCGTCAATTCACAGGAGCGGCGAAGAACCTCCGTTTCCGCCGTGCTGGACGAGCGGGCGCTGAGGGAAATATACCTTGCGGCGTTTGAGAAAGCGGTTAAGCAGTCAAAGCCCTGGACGCTGATGTGCGCTTATAACAAAATCAACGGGGAATACTGCTCACAAAACAAGCGGCTTTTGACGGATATTCTGCGCAAGGAATGGGGCTTTGACGGGCTTGTTATGTCCGACTGGGGAGCAGTCTGCGACAGGGAAATCGGCGTTGACGCCGGCTTGGATTTGGAGATGCCCTCCAGCGGAGAGGAGAACACCGACAAGATTGTTGCGGCGACCCAAAGCGGCAGGCTGGGCGACAATGCCCTCAACGCCTGCTGTGAGCGTGTAATTGAGCTTATACAAAGGGCGGCGGAGGAAAACGAGAGGCACGGGCAATGCTTTTTTGACCATGCCGGCGACCACGAGAGAGCCGCGCTTTTTGCCCGTGAAACCCAGGTCCTGCTGAAAAACAACGGCATTTTGCCGCTAAAAAAATCCGCCAACGTGGTTTTTGTGGGTGAGTTCGCGGAAAAGCCGCGCTACCAGGGCGGGGGCAGCAGCCACATAAAGGCATACGAGGTGGAGTGCGCCATTGACGCGGCAATAGAGCTTGGCGCCGGGGTGCGCTACGTCAAGGGCTTCAGCTCAAAGGGCACAAAATACAACGTAGATTTGGCGGTTGAAGCAATCGCCGCGGCAAAAAATGCCGATGCCGTGGTCGTCTTTGCCGGCCTGCCGGAAATAATGGAAACAGAGGGGCTTGACCGCGCCGGACTTGAGCTGCCGGAGTGCCAAAACACACTTATATCAAAGCTGGCGGCGGTGCAGCCCAACATTGTGGTGGTTCTTCAAAACGGCTCGCCCGTGGCAATGCCTTGGCTTGATAAGGTTGCCGCTGTGCTTGAGAGCTACCTTGGCGGAGAGGCTGTGGGGCGTGCTCAGGCGGAAATCCTTTTTGGCGCCGTGAACCCCTGCGGCAAATTGGCGGAAAGCTTTCCCCTTTGTCTTAAGGACACTCCCTGCTACGGCAATTATCCGGGCGGGATATTGACGACGGAACACCGCGAGAGCATTTACATCGGCTACCGCTATTACGATAAGGCGCAAAAGGACGTGCTGTTCCCCTTTGGTCACGGGCTTAGCTACACAAGCTTCGAGTATTCCGACCTCAGCGTGGCTTGGGCAGGCGGCAACGCAAGCGTCAGCTTCAAAATCAAAAACACGGGCGCGCTTGCGGGCGCGGAGGCGGCACAGCTTTATGTGGGCTTCCCGGAGGAAAAGGCCTTCCACGCCCCACGCGAGCTGAAGGGCTTCGCCAAGCTTTACCTTGAGCCGGGTGAGGAACGGCAGATAACAATTGACCTTGATGAAAGAGCCTTCCTTTTTTGGAACGCCGCAAAGGGCGCATGGGATTGGGAAAACGGAGAATACACAATCTCTGTGGGCGCCTCCTCAAGGGATATTCGCCTGAGCGCCGTCCTCCCCTCCCGCTATAAGGATTCCGAAACGGCGTACCCGCGTGAGCTTTACCCAAGCTACTACACGGGCGAGGTTCAAGGCGTGCCGGACGAGGAGTTTGAGCGGCTGCTTGGCTTCAAAATACCGCCGGCAAACCCCCTGCCCTGCCAAAAAGTGACCGTCAACGACAGCCTTGAAAGCGCCGCGGTCAAATCGGCGTGGGGGCGCAGGCTGTCCATGGTAATCCGCTCGGCAAAGCGTTTGGCAAGACCGGGCAGCGACGCAATATTCTCCAACCCGGAATTTTACACTGCAGCAGCGCTGGAAACACCGTTCCACTGGGTCGCGCGCGGAACCGCCAAGGGGGAGGAGCTGCGGGGCGCAATTGTGGATTTCCTTAACGGAAAGCACACGGCAAGGGCGCTGCGCACCATGGTCAAGGCGGGCTTTTTAAGCATACCCGCCGTGCAGGCGCTGCTGAAAAAAGCAAAGGACAGCTAAACCCACCAACATATACATTCAAGGAGGAACAAAAAATGGCGGAACAAAAGGTAGCAGGAGTGCTTGACACGGCCATCGGCAAAATACGTTCGCTGGTGGACGTAAGCACCATCATCGGCGAGCCGGTTTTTGCGGAGGGCAACACCATTATTCCCGTCAGCAAGGTCAGCTACGGCTTTGGCTCCGGCGGCTCCGATTTTCCCTCAAAGCAGGGACAGGAGCTTTTCGGCGGCGGCGCGGGGGCGGGTATAAGCATTATCCCCGTGTGCTTTTTGGTGATTCGCGAGGGCGAGGTAACAATACGCCACATCGCCACCGAGGAGGGCAGCGTTGAGCGCCTTGTGGGGCAAATCCCGGAGATTATTGACAAGCTGACAAGCGTTGTTGAAAAGTTCACCAAAAAGGACGAGGGCTTCACGGAGCTTGATTAAGCCTTTGGCGCAAGCAGAATATTTGCAGCCCCGCACAGCATAGCTTAATCCCGTGGGAGGGGTTGCCGTGCGTAGGTTTTGTGCTTTATTCTTGGCTTTGCTTGCGTTTTCCCCTTGGGCTGCGCTGCCGGTTAAAGCCGACCAAGGGCTGCCCGGGCTTAGCGCCTTGTCCGCGGTGCTTATGCTTGCGGAAACAGGCGAGGTTCTGTATTCCAAGGCGGGCAAAAGCAAGCTGCCCATGGCAAGCACCACAAAGCTTATGACGGCGCTGATTGCCTGTGAGGCGGATACCCCGGGTAAAACCATTCGCATGAGTGAGGAGCTTTGCACCGTTGAGGGCAGCGGCATGGGGCTTAAGGCAGGCGATGAAATCAGCCTGCGGGGGCTGGTGCTGGGTGCCATGCTGGCAAGCGGCAACGACGCAGCCAATGCCATTGCCGTCATGCTTGGCGGCACGCAAGAGCGCTTCGCGGCAATGATGAACCGGAGAGCCAAGGAGCTTGGCATGGTCAATACGCTGTTCGTCACTCCATCGGGCTTAGACGCCCCGGGGCATTGCTCCACCGCCTACGATATGGCGCTGCTTGCCCGCGCGGCGCTGGAGAACCCCATCCTGCTGCAAATCTGCGCAAGCAAAAGCGCCGTGGTCAGGCTTAGCGGCCGGGAAATCCGCCTGAGCAACCACAACCGCCTGCTGCGGGAATACGAGGGCTGTTTGGGGCTTAAGACGGGCTTCACGAAAAAGGCGGGGCGCTGCCTTGTCAGCGCGGCAAGGCGCGGCGGTCTAACACTGGTTTGTGTTACGCTCAACGCGCCGAGCGACTGGACGGACCACAAGCGCCTGTTGGATTACGGCTTTGCCCTGCTTGACGAAAGGGCGGAGGAAATCCCCAAGCTGAGCCTTAACGTGGTTGGCGGCCGGGAGGCGAGCGTAGAGTTGGAGTGTCCGCAAAAGCCGCCGCTTGGGGCGGGCGCGGCAAGCTGCGTGGCTCTTGTTCGTCCGTTTGAATACGCCCCAATAGCAAAGGGTATTCTCTGCGGGGAGCTGCGGTATTACAGCAAGGCGGGCAAGCTTATAATAAGCCTGCCGTTAGTTACAAGCAAGGAAGTAAGAGGGAAAGATAAGTGAAATTTGTTACCATTGACGCGCGCACGGGTATGCAGGAGGGCTTTGCCCTGCTTAAGTCCGTTGCTGTTAAAACAGGGAAGAACGGCGCGGATTACTTGGATTTGCTGCTGAGCGACGCCGACGGCGAAATGCCGGCAAAGCTTTGGTCCTACAAGCCGGATATTCACGGGGAATATTCGGTCAATCAGATTGTTAAGCTGCGCGGCACGGTGGAAAGCTACCGCGACCAGCCGCAATTTCGTGTGGAGCGCATACGCCACCTTGCGCCGGAGGACGGGCTTGATTTGAACGAATTTGTGCCCGCAGCAACAGACGAGCCTGAGGAAATGTACTCCGCGCTGATTAAAACGGCGCAGGGCTTTGCCGACAAAAAGCTAACCGCCCTTGTGACCAATATTTACGAGGAAAACAAGGAAAAGCTGCTCAGCTTCCCCGCCGCCTTTCGCCTGCACCACGCCGTGCGCGGAGGGCTGCTTTGGCACACCCTGAGCGTTGTGCGGCTTTGCCAAAGCGCCATTAAGCTCTACCCGTTTTTGCGGGGGGATTTGCTGCTTTGCGGCGCAATGCTGCACGATATTTGTAAGCTTGAGGAATATGTGGTAGCCGAAACGGGGCTTGTTTCCGGCTACACGGCTCAGGGACTGCTGCTTGGGCATTTGGTCCGGGGGGCAATGCTGGTTGAAAAGGAGGGCGAGCGCCTTGGGCTTGAGCGTGAAACCCTTGTGCTTTTGGAGCATATGCTCATCTCCCACCACGGTCAGCCGGAATTCGGCGCGGCAAGCCGTCCGCTGTTTTTGGAGGCGGAGGTTCTTGCGCAGTGCGATTTGCTTGACGCCACGGTCTTTGAGTTTTATGAGGCGCAGGCTTCGGTCAAGCAGGGGGAATTCAGCCAAAGGCAGTGGTCACTGCACGACAGAAAAATATACCGCCACGGCGGCACGGGTGAGTTTAGCTTGGGCGTTTTGGAGGAGAACTGGTGAGCGGAGATTACACACAGCTTACGGTCCGCCTTGCGGCGGGTGATATTGACTCTGCGGCGGCCATTGCCCACATGGTTGTTCCGTATGGGTTTTATATTGAGGATTACAGCGAGCTTGAAAGCGAAATTTTTGCCATTGCCCACACGGATTTAATTGACGAGGAGCTGCTGAACAAAAACCGCGGCGAGGGCGCAATACATCTTTTCATCTCCGCGGACGAAAACCCGGCGGAGGCGGTCGCCTTTTTGCGTGAGCGCTTGGGAGCGGCGGGGATTGAACACAAAATCACGCTTGCGGATTGCCGCACGGAGGACTGGGAAAACAACTGGAAGCAATTCTTCTTGCCCACGGCGGTTGGCGGAAGCATTTTGATTGTGCCTGAATGGCTGAGGGGCGAAACAGCCGTCCCGGAGGGAAAAACGCCGCTAATAATCGACCCCGGGCTTGCCTTTGGAACGGGCGGGCACACAACTACCCGGCTTTGCCTTGAGCTGCTGCAGGAGAAAATCCCTAAAGGGGCGGCGGTGCTGGACATAGGCTGCGGAAGCGGTATTTTGGGTATTGCCGCCCTACTTTTGGGCGCGCAGTGCGTGACGGGGCTTGACATTGACCCCGTGGCCGTTCGCTCCGCAAGGGACAACGCCGCGCTCAACGGCTTCGCGGAGCCGCAATACACCAGTCTGCTCGGAGTTCTGGGGGATTACCCCGCGCAGAGGCAATATGAACTGGTTCTGGCGAACATAGTAGCCGACGTGCTTATTCCTCTTGCCGGGCAAATACCCGAACGGCTTGCGGCTGACGGCTGCCTGCTGCTCAGCGGCATTATCGCCGGGCGAGAGGACGAAGTCTTGGCCGCATATGCCGCACAGGGGCTGCGAATATGCGAGCGCCGCGAAAGTGACGGCTGGGTTGCTCTGGCACTGAGCAAGGGGCTTGACGATTGAGTGACAAGGCCCGCCTTGGCCTTTCTTCCCGACGGCTGCGTGGGTTGAGGAAAATGCAAGGCTTTTTCACACATTATTCAAGCCCAACACTTGCAATTTTCGTGCAGGTCTGTTAAACTATAATTACGATGAAAGCGGAGGGTAAAGAATGCCAATCAGCTTGGACACTACATACGCGGGTTCGCTTGCCGATAAGGCCGCTCTCGCGGGGCTTGCGCAGGAAGCGGCGGCCGCGCACAGGGCGCTCCACAACGGCAGCGGCAAGGGGAGTGAATTCCTCGGCTGGCTTACACTGCCGCGGGATTACGATAAAGAGGAATATTCCCGAATCAAGGCTGCGGCACAAAAAATTCGTTCAGGCTCACAGGTTCTGGTGGTCATTGGCATTGGCGGCTCCTACTTGGGGGCGCGCGCCGCTATAGAGTTCATAAAATCCCAAGAGCATAACCGCAGCGGCGAGCTTGAGGTTTATTTTGCCGGCAACAGTATGTCGCCCTCGGCAATAGGCAACCTGCTTTGCTACTGCCGCAACAAGGATTTCTCCGTCAACGTCATCTCAAAATCCGGCACAACGACGGAATGCTCCGTGGTTTTCCGCCTGTTTAAGGAGCTGCTGGAGCTGAAATACGGCAAAGGCGGGGCGGCGGAGAGGATTTTTGCCACAACGGAATATTCCTCCCGCAGCAAGCTTTATGAGCTTGCCCAAAAGGAGGGCTACGAGTGCTTTTTGGTGCCGGACGACATAGGCGGGCGCTACAGCGTGCTGACGGCGGTCGGTCTGCTGCCGATAGCCGCCGCGGGGGTTGACACTGATGCCCTGCTGCTTGGCGCTCAGGCCGCAATGGAGCGCTATTCCAGCAGTGATAAGCTTTTTGAAAACGACACCCTGCTTTACGCCGCAATCAGAAACCTCTACTACCGCGGAGGTAAGAAGATTGAGTTTTTGGCTTCCATGGAGCCGGATTTCACCATGTTCGGCGAATGGTTTAAGCAGTTGTTCGGCGAAAGTGAGGGCAAGGAGGGCAAGGGAATCTTCCCCGCGGCCGGCATTTTTACAACGGATTTGCACTCAATGGGGCAGTATATCCAGCAGGGCGAGCGCAACCTTTTTGAAACTCTGCTGACGGTTGAAAAGCACGCCGCCGACACCACACTTACCCGGGCGGACGGCGACCCTGACGGGCTTAACTTCCTTGCGGGCAAGACGCTTTCATACATCAACAGCCAAGCGCTGGAGGGTACACGAATAGCGCACTTTGACGGGGGGGTGCCCAACCTGCTGCTCACAATAGAACGCACAGATGAATATAATCTTGGCGAGCTGTTCTATTTCTTTGAGAAGTCGTGTGCCGTTTCCGGTTATCTTTTGGGCGTAAACCCCTTTGACCAGCCGGGGGTTGAGGCATACAAAAACAATATGTTCGCGCTGCTGGGCAAGCCCGGCTACGAGCAGGCAAGGTCCGCCCTGCTTGCGCGGTCCCGCGATTGATTTTGCGCACCAATACCACTAAAAAATACACTACAATCGGAGGTAGAAAACAATGGTCAAACTAATTTTGGGGAGCAAGGGACAAGGCAAAACAAAGCTGCTTATAGCCCGTGTGAATGAAGCTGCCGAGGCAAGCAACGGCAACGTGGTTTGCGTGGATAAATGCGGCAAGCTGGCGCTTAGCGTCAGCAACGCGGTGCGCTTGGTTCAAACCGATGAATACGGCATTTCCGGCTACGACGAGCTGCTGGGCTTTTTGGCGGGGCTTTGCGCCGGAAATTACGATATTACCGACGTATTCGTTGACGCCACGCTGCGCATTGGCGGGCGCGAAAAGGATTTGTCCGAGCTTGCGGCTTTCCTGCTGCGCGTTGAAAAGCTGAGCGAGCTGAGCGAAACGCAGTTTGTGTTCACCGTTTCGGAGGACAAGGACAACCTGCCCCCGGCAGTGCTTGCCTTTGAAGTTTTGGAGTAAGCCCAAGCCTTAATAGTCAAAAAAAAGCGGAGTCCTTACGGACTCCGCTCCTTTGTTGGCTATTTATGCATCAACATAGCCGGCGATGATTTGCTTAATGATTTCTTCGATGGCTGCAACAATCCCGGAATCTCCACCAAAGGTTTTTTGGAACCACTCGGCGATTGCTTCTACCAAATTTTGGACAGCTTCCTGCATCATAGTGTTTGGCCTCCTTGTTAGTTTAAGTTGCGTTGCAACTTTATGCTGTTATTATAGCATAGTTGCCGACGTTTTTGTTTCCATATTAGAAAATAAAGTTTAGAAATAGTTACAAAATAGTTTGTACATATTTTGGATTGCCTCAATTTGGCTGTTTTTGGCTTTTTTTGTAAGCTTCCAAAAAAAACAGACGCGCAAAAAGCCCGTCTATTTCTTGCTGCGGATAACCCTTGAGGTGAACAGAATACCGTCCATGTGGTCAATCTCGTGACAAAAGGCCCTTGCCTTAATCCCGTCGCCGTAATAGATGTGCCACTTGCCGTTTCTGTCCTGCGCGCGGACGTGAACCAAGGCGGGGCGTCGGGTTATCCCTTGGGCGTTTGGCACCGAAAGGCAGCCCTCCTCGTCCTCCTGTATACCCTCCTCAAAAATGATTTCCGGGTTAACAAGCTCCAAATAATTGCCGGAGGAGCGCCCTTTTTTGCCATCGTTATCAACCACGCAAACGCGGCGCAAAACACCCACCTGAACTGCGGCAAGCCCCGCGCCGTCCGCTTTTTTGAGCGTTTCCTTCATGTCGTCAATAAGCTGAGCAAGCCGCTCGTCAAATTTTTCGACAGGGCGGCTGGTTTTGTTCAATATTGGGTCGCCTAATTGGACAATTTCTCTAAGTGCCATAGCTCATCTCTTTTTATGCTGTTGATTTTGGTGAAGAAGCTCAATAATTCACACAGTAAGCTACCCGACGTTCCTGCTGGCGTTACCCGCTATCGAGGAAAAGGTACATACGGCTTCGTGGGGGAGCTTTTTGCTCTGCACGGGCATTTGCCCGACTTGGCTGCGGGTCTTACCCGCCATTACCCGCTATCGAGGAAAAGGTACATACGGCTTCGTGGGGGAACCTCATAGCTTGCGTGGGCATTTGCCCGACTTGGCTGCGGGTCTTACCCGCTGGGGTGGATAGTCGGAATTGAACCGACGACCTCCAGGGCCACAACCTGGCACTCTAACCAACTGAGCTATACCCACCATAACAGCGCGGAGTATTATAACACATTTGAGAGGGCTTTGTCAAGTTACCCATTGAGCAGGCGCAGCGCCTGGCGTATGAGGGCATCGGCCGGCAGGGAGGACTCCATACCCGCGAGAGCCTGCGCCGCCTGTGCGCGGCTATAGCCCAAGGCACAAAGCGCCTCCAAGGCTTCCCCGCCCGCAGAGGAGCCTACATTCTCGATTGCGGCAAAGCTTTCGGCGGTATCCACGGAAAAAGCGCTCAGCTTTCCCTTAAGCTCAAGGACAATGCGCTGCGCGAGTTTTGCCCCCACACCCGGCGCCGACTGTATGCTTTTTGAGTCCGAGGCGGCGACACAAAGCGCCAGCCTGTCCGGGCTAAGCTCCGAGAGTATCCCCAGGGCAACCTTTGCCCCCACTCCCGTTACCCCAAGCAGCAGCTTAAAGGCGTCTAACTCCGCGACGGAGGAAAAACCGCAAAGCTCCAGGGCATCGTCACGCACAAGCAGGTGAGTATAAAGTAAGGCCTGCTCCCCCTTGCGCAAGCCGCCCAAAACCCCGCGCGGGCAAAGCAAGCGGAATGCTACGCCACCGGTTTCTATGGCGGCGCCCTGTGCGTCAACGTGGATAACCTTGCCGGAAATGCTGTAAAACATAAACTAACCTCCATGTCCCGTTAAGCAATATTTTAGCAGATAAGCCGGCGTTTGGCAAGGGTGCGGTTCTTGACAGCGGGGCTTGGAAATATTATACTTATACTCGGCAGAAAGGAGGCGGGGTGTATGAAGGACTTTTTCAGGCGCGCATGGTTAGAAATCCATTTGGACGCTCTGGCGCACAATTATGCCCTGCTCAATTCAATTTCCGCGCCGGGCTGCCGAATAATGGCGGTGGTCAAGGCGGACGCGTACGGCCACGGCGTTGCGGAAACCGTGCGGGAGCTTGCCGCCAACGGCTGCGCTTGGTTTGCCGTTTCCAATTTAGAGGAGGCACTGCAGGTGCGTGCCGCCGCCGCCGAGGCTGAGATTCTTATTTTGGGCTACACCCCGCCGCGCTATGCCCCGGTGCTTGCCGAGCGCAGCATAACGCAAACCGTGCTCGATTACGGCAACGCAAAGGCGCTTTCCGACGCGGCGAGTGCCTGCGGGGTTGAGCTGAAGGTACACATAAAAATAGACACCGGCATGAGCCGCTTGGGCTTTTTCTTCCAAGACGAAGAACGGGATTGCGCCGTGCTTAGTCAAATTGCCGCTGCCTGCGGCCTGCCGTGCTTGCTCCCGGAGGGGATTTTTACCCACTTCGCCCAGGCGGACGACCTTGAGGACGGCGGTGAGTTCACACAAAGGCAGTTCGGGCTTTTTACCGGCTGCATAAGTAAGCTCGAGGAGCTTGGCATAAGCTTTAAGCTAAAGCACTGCTGCAACTCCGCGGCGGCGCTTGCGTACCCGCAAATGCACATGGATATTATCCGCCCCGGGCTTGCGCTCTATGGTATACCCGCCGAAGAGGGTTTCCCTCACGCGGGCAAGCTGCGCCCGGTAATGGAGATGAAAACGGTGCTTTCACAGGTTAAGCCTCTGCCGCAGGGGGCGCCCGTGAGCTACGGCAGCACGGCAAGCGCCGCCGCGGGGACGCTGAGCGCAACGGTACCCGTGGGTTATGCCGACGGCTACCCAAGGGCGCTCTCCGGCAAGGGCTATATGCTTTTGGAGGGCAAGCGGGCGCCGCTTTTGGGGCGTGTTTGCATGGACCAATGCGTGCTTGACGTCAGCGCCGTGCCGTATGCCGCGCCGGCAATGCCAGTTACTGTTTTCGGCGGGGTTGGCGGCACAGAGGGCTTCAGCCCCACGGTGCAGGGCATAGCCAAGGCCACGGGGGCAATCCCCTACGAGCTGCTTTGCTCAATAAACAAACGGGTGCCGCGGGTATATCTGCGCAACGGAGAGCAGCAGAGCGTGGCAAATTATATGATGTTTGATTCCTACGGGGTACGGCTGTTCCGTGACTGACCGGGGAATTCTTGGCTTTTTATGTGAAAGGGTATTCCTTTTTTTAGCAAATTCTGCTATAATGTAAGGTGTATTTTTGTACTTAGCGGAGGAGAGGCTGTGCAGGAGATACTCTTTGGCGTTCAGCCGGTGCGTGAGGCACTCAGGGCGGCACGGCGGCCGATTGACTGCGTGCTTATTTCGGGTACCGCTGAGGGTGCGGGCGTGGGAGCAATACGCCGGCAGTGCCGCGAGCTTAACATACCCGTTAAGCAGACGGACGCCAGAAAGTTAGATTCCCTTTGCGAGGGCGGGGCACACCAGGGTGTTGCGGCAATGGTCGCACAGGCTGCCTACGCCGGCGTAGACGATTTGTTTGCTGTGGCGGCACAGCGCGGCGAGGCGCCGTTTTTTGTTATTTGCGCGGGGCTCGAGGACCCGCATAACCTTGGGGCAATCGCCCGCACGGCGGAGGCTGCCGGTGCTCACGGTATTATTATTCCCGAAAGGCGCAGCGTAGGGCTGACCGCCGCGGTGGCGAAAACGGCGGCGGGTGCGCTTGACCATATTGCCGTTGCAAGGGTTAAAAATGTTGCATCTTGCATGGAGGAGTTAAAAAAGCAAGGCGTGTGGCTTTACGGCGCGGAGATGGACGGCGTGGACTATACCAAGGCGGATTACCGCGGCGCGGCGGCGCTGGTGGTTGGCGCGGAGGGCAAGGGGCTTGGTCAGCTGATTAAAAGCCGCTGCGACGTGCTGGTTTCCCTGCCAATGCGCGGAAAAATCCAGTCGCTGAACGCGTCGGTTGCGGCGGGGATTTTGCTTTATGAAATGGCAAAACAGCGAGGGGGACGTGAAAATGCCTAACGGAAGCTGGAGTGTAAACGACTATCTTGAGCTGCTTGCTAAGGCGCAGGCAGCGTTTGGCGACGCGCCCAAGGAGCCTGAGCCGCAACCCGCGCCCGCTGTGGTCAACGAGCCTGCCCCTGCCGCCGAGGAGGAAAAGCCTGTTGCCGTAAATGAAACGCCCCCCGCGAAAGAAGAGCTTGCCGAGCCGACGGAAAACGATTACGAGCACATTATTCACGATATAACTCCGCCCGCTGTGCCGGACGAGCCTGAAAGAGCCGCGCAGGACGACAAAACCATTGTTTTTGCGGCTAAAAACGGGGGGGAAGAAATCGACTCCGCAAGCCCGGGCGGAGAGGATACGTCACCGACAAGGTTGCTGCCGGAGCCTTTTGACAGGCCGGGAGGCATAGTACAAAATCCACAGCACACGGGTGAGGCGCCAACAATATTAACAGCCAGTGCGCTTGGGGAGATGGTTGTTTTACAGGAGCGCGGCAGCGAGGAGAGCGCGCCGGCGGAGGGGCAGCTGCGCTTTGAGGGCTTTGAGGACAAGCCGGTGCCGAAGGTTGACGAGCACACGGCTGAAAATCAGCTGAACGGACGGCGGAGGGAAAAGCTGAGGGACTTCCGTGTTGAAACGCCGAAAACGGAGGCTTCGCAGGACGTTGAGGCTGACGGCGGCGACGATGACGATGAATTCAATAACACAAAGGACGACAGCAGCGACACGGGCTTTGAGTACCGTGACCCAAACGAACGTGACAGCACCTACAGGGTCTTCCTTAACAGTGACCAAAAATCCGGTGCGGCGGTGTTAAGGCTTGTCGGCTTAGCAATTTTCGGCGGGGTGCTTGCGGGGCTTTCCCTTTTTGCGGAGGGAGGCGTAAGCGGCATTGAAAACAACATATTCTCCATGGGCAGCAATGTATTTTGCCTTGCCCTGTTGGGCTACTTCTGCTACAGGGATATTTTCGGCGGGCTTTCCCTGCTCTTCCGCGGTCAGGGCGACGGTGACAGTGCTTTCGCCTTGGCGTATCTGCTTGCCCTTTCTGTTGGTGTTTTGCCGCTGTTCCTCGGCTCCCTTAGCGTTCCCGGGGCAGCGCTGTTCTCCCTGCCGGTTTTGTTTATGGGTCTTTGGAATGCCGCGGCTAAAAACGCTATACTTCATAACCTTACGCTCAACTTCCAGGAGTGGGCATACGCTGACAGCAGCGGCAGGGACATATACGCCGTGCACCTTGTAACGGATAAGAAAGACGCGGCGGCAATGTGCGCGGATTTGCGCGGCAGCACAACAAACAAAATTTTGGTTTCCCAGCAAATATTGTTCCCCTCCGGCTTCCGCAAGGAGAGCGAGGATACTGCCGCAGTAGACAAGCTGTTCCGTATTCTGCTGCCCTTTGCCGGCGGTGTCGCGCTGCTGCTTTCCGCCGCGGTTTACCTGATTAACAAGAACCTTCCGCTGGCGGTAGCCCTGCTGCCCGCAAGCTTCACGGCCCTGCTGCCAATGCCGCTGCTTGCCGCGCAAACCATACCCCTAAAGCGTATGCGCAGGCAGCTTAAAGAGGACAGGGCAATGCTTGCCTCCGTTGGGGCGGCAAAGCGCATAGCTCAGGCGGATGCCTTTGCGATTGACGCCGTTGAGCTTTATTTGCGCAACGAATGTGAGATGCGTATGCCGCAATTTGCAAGCCCCGATATTAAAATCTTCGACGTCATGCTCTACATTACCGCAATGCTAAGGGAGATGGACGGTCCCGCTGTAATCAGCGTCCAAAACTCCGTTAGCGATAAGGACATTCCCCGCCTGCGTGACGTTTGCGTGGAAAGCCAAGGAATAACGGCAAAAATTCCGCAGGGCTTTGGTATGCAGGCGGTGCTTTTGGGTACGCTCAAGCACTTAGAGCTGCACCAGGTTAAGGGGCTGCCGAATGAGCTTGACGAAAACGCAAAATGGAGCTCGCTCCGGCTAAAGGTGCTGTATTTTGCAATGGGTGACGAATACATAGCCTGCATACCGTTTTCTTACCGCCCGGCAAGGCACCTTGACAGGCTGCGCGAGCTGACGGGCGACGGTATGCGTATGCTGGTAGCTACCCGTGACCCCAACATAACCGAGGAAGAGATTGTACGCAGCTTTAAGCTTGCCAACGGGCTGACAAAGCGCCAGGACGCTGTTAGGATTGCAAAAACAATCGGCGAGGAGGCCTTCCAAAAATACCGCCTGCAAGCTGCTCAGAAGGGTCCCGCCGCCGCACTGCACGACGGCAGCGCCCACTCTTATTTTTCATTGATTGCCGCGGCGCGCAGGCTTACGAGGGCGGCAAAGCGAACCTCCCTTGCGCAGCTGCTGCTAATGGCCGCTTGGACGCTGGTTTTTGCCGTGGGCATTCTTTTGGGGCTTGACCCCGCCGTTGCCCTGCTTAGCCTGCTGGGGCTGCAGCTTGGCGGCACGCTGCTATTGCTGCTGCTGGGGAGGGCATAAGGTGCTTCAGGCGCTTAGCAGCGTGGGGATTGACGTGGGAAGCTCCACGACACAGCTGCTCTTCAGCAGGCTGGAGCTTGAGGACAGCAGTGCCGGCTTTAGTGCGCCGGAGGTAAAAATCACGGCTCGGCGGGTGACATACCGCGGCAAAATACACCCCACTCCCCTGCTTGACGGCACAAGGATTGACGCACGAGAGCTGAGGAAAATAGTTGAGGGCGAATACGCAGCGGCGGGCATTGGTATTGGCTCCACGGACACAGGCGCGGTGATAATAACTGGGGAAAGCGCCCGCAAGGAAAACGCGGCGGCTGTGCTTGCCGAGCTGAGCGGCTTTGCCGGGGATTTTGTGGTAGCCACCGCCGGACCTGATTTGGAAAGCCGCCTTGCCGGTCAGGGCAGCGGCGCTCAGGAAATATCCCGCAGGCGCGGCTGCCGTGTGGTGAACATTGATGTTGGCGGTGGCACAAGCAACCTTGCTTTTTTTGAAAACGGCAGCCTTGTGGGCTGCGCCTGCCATGACATTGGCGGCAAGCTGCTGCTTTTTGACGTGAATGGCGAAATCTGCGGCGTTTCTTCGGCGGGGCGGGCTGTGTGCGGCTTGCTGGGGCTTGCCCCCCCGCTTGGTCAAAATGAGCTTGAACGGCTTGCTGACGCCCTTGCGGGCGCCCTTTTTGACGCGGCGCTTTGCCGGGCAAATCCCCTGCTTGAGCTGACGCGCACACTTGGCAGCAGCCCTCCGCCGCAAAGCTTTGACGGGCTTATCAGCTTTTCCGGCGGGGTAGCTGACTGCATTTGGAGCACAGGGCTTCCCTCCCTTGCCTATGGGGACTTCGGCGTATATTTGGGTGCGGCAATACGCAGGCACCCGCTGTTCGGCGCAGTTATTCCCGCGGAGGAAACCATTCGCGCAACAGTAATCGGCGCGGGCAGCCACGCAACGGAGCTGAGCGGCTCAACGGTTTTTTACAGCTCCGCGGAGCTGCTGCCGCTGCGCAACCTGCCGTGTTATGAGCCGACAGAAGAGCTTGAAAACGAGCTCTGGCGCGGCGGCGAGAAGATGCGGCTCGCGGCGGAGTACGGCGTTTTTTTGCGCCAAACGGACTGCAGCTGCGCCGTGCTTTGCCTGCGTGGCAGGGAAAACCCCTCCTTTTCGGAGCTGACAAGCCTTGCAGACTCCTTGGCCGCGGGCTTGACGGGGGAACCCTTGGTCGTCGCCATTTGCGAGGACAACGCCAAGGCACTTGGCACCTTGCTCAGCCGCCGAACGGAAAAGCCATTGCTTGTGCTGGATTCAATCAAGGCGGGCAGCGGCACATATTTGGACATAGGCAGACCGGTTTTGGGCGGCAGCGCCCTGCCCGTTGTTGTTAAGACGTTAATTTTCGGGACGCAATAGGGGGAAGAAAAATGAGGCTATCCACAAGGCTTTTGGGGCAGAGCTATCAATTCCGTGACGTTAAGGCTGTGCTTGCCAAGGCGAATGAAGAAAAATCCGGCGATGCGCTGGCGGGGCTTGCCGCACAGGGTGAGCTTGAGCGTGTTGCGGCAAAGCAGCTGTTATCCGAGCTGTTGGTGAGCGAGCTGCGCGAAAACCCTGTTGTTCCCTATGAGGACGACGAGGTGACGCGGATTATTCAGGACGGCATTGACGAGGAGGTCTACGCAGGTATCAGGAATTGGAGCATGGCTGAGCTTAGGGAGTATATCCTTTCCTGTGAAACGGGGCAGGAGGAGCTTGAGCGGCTTTCCCGAGGCTTAAGCAGCGAGGTAATTGCCGGGCTTGCCAAGCTTATGGGCAACATGGATTTGGTTTATGCCGCCTCAAAAATCCGCGTCAGCGCCACCTGCAACACCACAATCGGGCTGCGCGGCACCTTCTCAACGCGGCTGCAGCCAAACCACACGACGGATAATTTGGACGGCATAACCGCCAGCGTGCTGGACGGGCTGAGCTACGGCTGCGGCGACGCGCTGATTGGGCTTAACCCCGTTAACGACACGCCCGAAAGCGTCGGTGAGGTTTTGCGGCGGTTAGACGAGCTTAGGCGCAGATACAAAATCCCGACACAGATTTGTGTGCTGGGGCATATCACCACGCAAATGCAGGCTATTCGCGGCGGCGCCCCGGCGGATTTGCTCTTCCAGTCAATCGCCGGCAGCGAAATGGGCAACAGCGCCTTTGGGTTTTCCGCCGCCACCGTTCGGGAGGGACTGCAGCTTATGCGCGAGGAGGGTACGGCAAAGGGCAAGAACCTGCTTTATTTTGAAACGGGGCAGGGCAGTGAGCTTTCCAGCGGCAGTCACCATGGCGCGGACCAGCTGACAATGGAGGCTCGCTGCTACGGCTTTGCGCGGGCGTTTGAGCCGTTTTTGGTCAACACAGTGGTGGGCTTCATCGGTCCTGAATACCTTTATGACGGCAAGCAGCTTATCCGCGCGGGGCTGGAGGACCACTTTATGGGTAAGCTGAGCGGTCTGCCCATGGGCTGCGACTGCTGCTACACCAACCACATGGACGCCGACCAAAACGACGTTGAAAGCCTTACCCTTTTGCTTGCCGCGGCAGGGGTTAACTACACAATCGCCGTGCCCTGCGGCGACGACGTGATGCTGAACTACCAAACGAACGCCTCACACGACGCGGCGGCTGTGCGGGAAATACTGGGTTTGCGCCCCATAGCCGAATTTGACGCCTGGCTTGAAGAGCGCGGAATAACAAAAAACGGCAGACTGACCGCCAAGGCAGGCAGGCCGGAGCTGTTTTTAACGGAGGTTGAGCTTTGATGAACGCTGACGACGCAAGGGCTCGCTTTGCCCGGCTTAAAACCTGCTGCCCAGCAAGGATTGACTGCGGCAGGGCGGGTACTCGGCTGCTAACGGAGGATTACCTTAAATTCCGTGCCGACCACGCCGCCGCCCGCGACGCTGTGCTGTTAGATGTAGGCGAGGACTTCTTGAGCCGCCTTGGGCTTGAGAGCGTACAAACCCGCTGCACGGACAAGGAAGAGTTCCTCCGGCGGCCTGACCTTGGACGTGTTTTCCCGCGGGAGGGCTTGGCGCGGATACGAGAGATAAACCCACAGCCCTCGGATGTGCTGGTTTACCTTGCGGACGGGCTGTCCTCAAGGGCCGTGGAGGCGAACGGTGAAGCCTGCCTGCTGGTGCTGAACGAGGGACTGCGCGGCGCGGGCTTAAAAATCGGCAAGCCTTTTTTTGTTAAATTCGGTCGTGTGGCGACGATGGAGGAAATTGCCGAACAAACCGGCGTACAGGTGGTTTGCGTCCTATTGGGCGAACGCCCCGGGCTTGGCAGCGCTGAGAGCATGAGCGCCTATTATGCCTACAAGCCGACGCGCGGCATGGCGGAAAGTGGGCGCGCCGTGGTATCTAATATATACTCAGGAGGGCTGAACGCGGCAGAGGCGGGCGCATATCTTGCGGAGCTGCTCACAAGGGCTTTCCGTGAACAAAAAAGCGGCGTTTAGCGCTCCGCTTCAGCAAAAAGAAAAACCACACTCAGCCGGCTGCCGAATGTGGTTTTTTGTGTAAAAAACAGCGCTTTAATACTTCATGCGAACGTCCTCCGCAAAACAGAACAGCTCCTTAAGCTCCAAGCGTGTTCCGTCGTCAAGGACACAGTAGCCGGTCAGCTTACCGAAAACCTGATGTCCGTCAGTGCAAAGCACACCTGCGTTGACATATGTCGCGTGGTCAAACACCGGCACAAAATCGGCCTCAAGCCTA
This sequence comes from Clostridium sp., assembly GCA_031272895.1. GTDB lineage: Bacteria > Bacillota > Clostridia > Oscillospirales > Acutalibacteraceae > WRKY01. The sequence continues at coordinate 129,892 of JAISSW010000002.1, forward strand.
CCGTCGGAGCTTGTCCATTTCCAGGGCTTCATGTAATCATTTTTGTCAAACACAAAGGTAACGTCGTCCAGCTTATGCCCCACTCCGTCGTATATTATCAGGTTCTCGCTTGCCGCGGTAATATCCCCAAAGCCATACCCAAGGTTAAACCCAAAGGGCTTGCCGTCAATAACGCCGTTGCCGCTGCCCCACTTCCAGCGGTTGTCGTATGTCCAAACGCCGCGCCCCCAATCGAGCGTGCCAAAATCCGTGGCGGGGTTGAACGCACGGCGCACACCGTCAAGCTCACACCAACCGGAGGCGGGCATACAGTTGATTTTGCGGTTATAATAGAACGCCAGCTTGTCCTCCTTCCACGGGGTGGCTATGGTTATGGAGTCCATTGGCGGCTCGCTGAGCAATATGTCGCAGGAAAAATCCTTCCCATTGTGGAACTTTTTGTGTGTGCAGGTCAGGCGTCGCGTACCCGCTCGTACATCAAAGCGCAGCATTGCCTTCCCGGACGAAAACGCCGTTACGCCCGGCTTTGTGCTGTCCTCCGGCAGATTTAGCTTGCCCATTGGGAACAGGGTAGGGATTGATTTATCTATGCTCGTTGCGTTTTCATAATCCAAAAAGCTGACCGTGGCAAGCCCCATGTAGCCGTTATCGGCAATGGTCAGCGACACGCCGAAGCCCTGTCCGATGACCAAATAGTAATCCCATTCCTTAAGGCGGATTTTCGGTGCCTTGACGCTTGCGCGCGAATAAATCTGAACCGGCTTGCGTGACCAGCCCGGCTCCCTCAGGCTGCCGTCGGGTGAATGCAGCGGCAGGCTTGCCGTTACCTCATGGTTTCGCATTGCTCAACAATCCTTTCTTGCGTTAAATATGTTTTATACTAATGCTATAATACATCATTTCACACATATTGTCAAGTACCGGCGAAAAAAATCGCTATTTGTCACTCCTTGTGCAGCGCCTCATACACGGCCTTTGCCGCCAAGGAGTTCATTCCCGGAGCGGTCTGCAGCTCCTCAAGGCTTGCCGCGCGGATTTTTGCCATAGTTTTGAAGTGCCGCAGCAAGGAGTTAGCCCTCCCCTCTCCTATTCCGCGGATTTGAGTTAGGGTGCCGTTGAGCGCAGCCTTGCCGCGCTTTTGCCTGTGGTAGCTGATTGCAAAGCGGTGAACCTCCTCTTGGATTTGACCGACTAAGGTGAAAGCCGCCCGTTTGGAAGAAAGCGCTATCTCGCCGCCGTCCGCAGCAATTGCCCTTGTGCGGTGGTGCCCGTCCTTAACCATGCCGAAGAGAGGAATTGGCAAGCCGAATTCCTCCAGCACCGGCAGCACGGCGTGTACCTGCCCCTGCCCGCCGTCCAAAAGTATCAAATCCGGCAAAACCGAAAATTCATCGCCGCCGTCCTCTTTGTAGCGCGCAAGCCTTCGGCGCAGCACCTGTTCCATTGCGGCGTAGTCGTCCGCCCCGCCGCCCTTAATTTGGAAGCGCCTGTATGCCCTTTTCAGCGGCACACCGTCCTTAAAAACCACCATGCCGGCAACACTTTGCGCCCCGCCGGTGTGCGATATATCATAAGCCTCAATCCGCGCCGGAGCGCTTGGCAAACCCAAAACCGCCGCCAGCTCGTCCAAGGCTGCGGTTGCTTTGCCCTGCCTGCCCATGCTTTGGGCAAGGTATTGCGCGGCGTTAGCCCTGCACATTTCCACAAGGCGCAGCGCCTCGCCCTTTTCCGGCAAAACAAGGCTGACCCTTTTGCCCGCCCTTTGGCTAAGCCACTCGGTCAATAGCTCCTCGTCGGCAAGCGCCCCGTCAAGCACAACCCTGCGCGGTATCCCCTCGCGCATCGTGTAATAGCGCAAAAGCAGCTCGCGGCGCTCCTCCTCCCGCTCCTGCTCTCCATTGGGGAAAATAAAATGCTCCGCGTCGCTCAGCTTGCCCTGCTTAAACCTAAGCACGCAAAGGCAGGCTTTCTCCTTTTCCCGAACAACGGCAAACACGTCCTGCTCCGGGTGGGCGCTGCCGACCACCTTTTGCTTGCGGCTTAGCTGCTCCATAGCCTTAATGCTGTCGCGCAGGCGGGCGGCGGTTTCAAAGTCCAACGCCTCGGCGGCGGCGCCCATGCGTCTTTTCATCTCCGCCATAGCCTTGCTTTCGCCGTTTTTAAGGAAAGAGAGGGCGTCCGCAACGCAGCTTGCGTATTCCTCCACAGTTATTTTGCCGGCGCAGGGAGCGGAGCAAAGCCCTATAAAATGATTAAGGCAGGGGCGGGATTTGCCTATGTCCCGCGGAAAAACCTTTGCGCACTGCGGCAAACGGAAGATTTTTTTTACGGCGTCCACCGCCTGGTTAACAAGCCAAGAGCTGGTGTACGGTCCCAAATACTGGGCGCCGTCGTCGGCAAGCTGCTTGGCGGCGTAAAAATTGCTCCAAGGCGGCGGTGTTACACGCAGGTAATGGAAGCCCTTGTCGTCCTTAAGCAAAATATTGTAGCGCGGCATATGCTGCTTAATCAGCGAGCATTCAAGCAGCAGGCATTCCTGCTCCGTGTCGGTCAGTATAACGTCAAAATCCTCCACCTTTGCGACCATTGCGCGCACCTTGGTTTGCAGGTTTTGCTGCTGCGCCGTAAAATAACTGCCCACACGGTTTTTAAGTGCCTTTGCCTTGCCGACATAAATAACCTGACCCTTGGCGTTTTTCATAAGGTAAACGCCGGGTGTAAGCGGCAGCGCGTTGGCTTTTTTCTTCAGGCGGCGCAGGCGTTCGTCCATCACTCACACCCGCCCGGTTGAACCAAAGCCGCCCGCTCCACGCTCCGTTTCCGTCAGCTCGTCAACAGCCTCAAGCTCCGGGGTAAGCACCGGCACAAGCAGCATTTGGGCAATGCGCTCCCCCGGGCTTATTGTATACTCTTCCTTGGACTGGTTAACCAGCCCCACCATAATTTCCCCGCGGTAGTCGCTGTCCACAACGCCCACACAGTTTGCCGGCACAATGCCATGCTTAACCGCAAGCCCGCTGCGCGCAAAAATAAGCAGTGCGCAACCCTCCGGCACGGCGACGGCAATACCCGACGGCAGCAGCGCCCTTTCCCCGGGCTTAAGGCACAGCGGCTCCTCCGTGCAGGCGCAAAGGTCATAACCGGCGCTGCCGCCCGTTGCGCGGACGGGCAGCCTTGCGTTGGCTCTAAGCAGCTTTATTTGCATATTCAGCCCCTACCTTGGCAAGGAAATCAATAGCGGTTATCGAAAATCCTGGTGGATTTTTTTTCGCTTCTTGGCAGCTCTCCCATGCCCACCGCCTTGGCGATTGGCAGGAAACCTATTTGCTTTTTGAACTCGCCCTTAACCGTTTCCTCCAGCGCTTCGCGGAACTGCGGGTTTTCGATTGGCGTTTCAAAGAAAAGCGTCAGCAGGTCGCGCCCGTTCAGGTGGTCAATCATAATTTGGTATTCGCTGGAAACATCCGCAATGCCCGCCAAAAGCGAATCAACCTTGCCGGGGAATAGTATAACCCCCTTGACCTTAATCATGTCGTCGCTTCTGCCCAAAATCGCGTCTATCCGCGGGAAAGCGGAGCCGCAGGGACACTCGCCCGGCACGGCGCGCGTCAGGTCATGCGTGCGGTAGCGGATTAGAGGCGCCCCCTCCTTGCGCAAGGTGGTTATAACCAGCTCTCCAAGCTCGCCCTCCGGCACAAGCTCACCCGTCTTCGGGTCGATAATCTCATAATAGAAGTAATCCGTCCACATATGCATGGCCGGGCTATGTGAGCAGTTTATGCCTATTCCCGGACCGTAGATTTCCGTAAGCCCATAGATGTCGTACAGCTCCACGCCAAGCTCGTCCGCAATGCGTCGGCGCATTTTTTCTCCCCAGCGCTCGGAGCCTATAACACCCTTGCGCAGCTTGATTTTATCCTTAATGCCGCGCTTTGCAATCTCCTCCGCCAGCAAAAGCGCATAGGAAGAGGTTGCCCCCAACACGGTTGAACCCAAATCCATCATCATTTGCAGCTGCTTTTCCGTGTTGCCCGGACCCATTGGGATTGCCATTGCCCCAAGCTTTTCCGCCCCCGCCTGGAAGCCTATACCCGCCGTCCACAGGCCGTAGCCCGGCGTTATGTGTATGCGGTCCTCTTTTGTTATGCCGGCAGTGGCGTAGCAACGGGCAAACATTGTCGCCCAGTCCTCAACGTCCTGCTTGGTGTAGGGGATAATAACAGGTGTGCCGGTTGTTCCGCTGGAGGAATGTATGCGCACTATCTCGCTTTGGTCAACGGCGCAAAGCCCAAGGGGATATGCCTCGCGCAGGTCGTTTTTATCCGTAAAGGGCAGGCTCTCAAAGTCCCGGCGGCTTGTTATGTCCTTCGGGTCTATGCCCTTGTAGCGCGTGGCATAAAAGCTGCCGCGCATGGCTCTCGTGATTGCTCCGCGCAAATCGTTCAGCAGTTCGGGTGTAAAAGCGGGCATTTATGATGACTCCCTTGCAAAAAATGTTGACTTAAGTATACTATTTTTTCAGCCCTGGCGCAAGCCTAATGTTCTATGGAATAGCGCTCCCACAGGTCCGGACGCTTCGCCTTTGTTCTCTCAATTGATTGCTCAAGCTGCCAAGCCTTTATGTTGGCGTGGTGTCCGCTGCGCAAAATCTCCGGCGGGGTTATCCCCTCAAAGTCCCACGGGCGCGTGTACTGCGGGTACTCCAGCAGTCCGTTGTAATGGCTCTCAAGGCTGTATGCCTCCTCGTTGCGCAGCGTGCCGGGCAGCACCCTTGTTATGGCATCCGTCAGCATAAGTGCCGGCAGCTCTCCGCCGGTAACCACAAAATCCCCCACGGAGATTTCCTCGTCCACAATCATTTCCAGCACACGCTCGTCCACGCCCTCATAGTGTCCGCAAAGGATTTCAAGCCGCGGCAGCCGTGCCAGCTCACATACACGACTTTGCGTCAGCGGTTCACCCTGCGGCGACATATAAATCACATGGGGCTTTGCCTCGTCCATAGCGCAAACAGCCCTGTGGCAATCCAAAATCGGCTGGATTTGCATAATCAGCCCGGTGCCGCCGCCAAAGGGAGCGTTGTCAACGCGCCCCTGCTTGCTTGTGGTGTAATCGCGGATATTATGGCAAAAAAAGCTTGCAACTCCCTTGGCTCGGGCGCGACCAATAATGCTCTCGTTAAGGAAGCTCTCGCACATATCCGGGAAAAGGGTGAGTATATCAATCCTCATTGCCGTCAAATATCCCCCCTATTGGGCGCAGGCGCACAACGCCGCCCGCTGTGTCTATTTCCGCAAGCATTGCCGCAACGGCGGGGAACAGGTACTCCTTGCCGCCCTTGCCGCGAATATGCCAAACATCGTTCGCGGGCAGCGGCGTAACCTCGGTGACCACCCCGTATTCCTCGCCGGTGTCCGCGTCCAGCGCTTTGCAGCCAAGCAGCTCGGCAACAAAGGCTTCCCCGCTTTCCAGCTCCACGTCCTGCCGCCTGAACCACAGCCTGCGCCCACGCAGCTTTTCCGCCTGCTCAAGGCTTGTTATGCCCTGCAACACGAAAAGCAGCACGTTCTTGTGCTGCCTGACGCTGACGGGGCTTACCGGCTCTTCACCGTTCTCATCCCAGTAAATAACGGAAAACCTGCGGGCAAAATCCACGCCGTTACACAGCGGCTTAACGCGAAGCTCTCCGCGCAGCCCATGAGTGCCGACTACCTCGCCCAACGGCAAAAAACGCTTAGTCAATGTCCACGTTTACCTTGCCGTTGTTGCGTGCGGCGGCGGCGCGCATAACCGTGCGGATTGCCTTTGCAATGCGCCCCTGCTTGCCAATGACGCGGCCGGTGTCGCCCTCCGCAACGTGCAGGTGCAGCACCACAATGCCTTCGGCGTCCGCCTCGTCCTCGGTCACGCTGACCTCGGCGGGGTTTTCAACAAGCCCTTTTGCAATTTCGATTAGCAGCTCCTTCATGCTTGCTACCTCCGTTACTGAATAACGCCGTTACGCTTAAGGATTGCGCGCACGGTGTCTGTGGGCTGGGCGCCGTTCTTCAGCCACTGGGCCACCTTTTCCGCGTCAACCTTAACCTCTGCGGGCTCCTTGAGCGGGTCATAGCTGCCGATTTCCTCGATAAAGCGCCCGTCACGCGGGTAGCGGGAATCCGCAACAACTATGCGATAGTAGGGGGCTTTCTTTGCGCCCATTCGGCGCAGACGGATTTTTACTGCCATTTGTTTTTCCTCCAAAAGGATTGTGTATATATCATAGTAGCGTACTACTTATGAACTTAGCTTATGCGGGCTAAAACATTCCCGGCATACCCGGACCCATCATTCGGCGCATTTTCTTCATGCCGCCTTTGCCGCCGCCCAGCTGTCCGAACATTTTTTTCATCTGCTTGTATTGGCTCAGCAGTCGGTTAACGTCCTCAACGGCTCGCCCGCAGCCCGCGGCGATTCTTTTTTTGCGCGCCCCGTTGATAAGCTCCGGGTTTTCCCGCTCCTTAGGCGTCATTGAGAGGATAATTGCCTGCATTCGGTCAAACTGCCCCTCGTCAATCTCTACATCGCGGATTTGCCTGCCAAGCCCGGGTATCATCGCAAGCATATCCTTTATTCCGCCCATTTTTTTCAGCTGACGGAACTGCTCCAGCAGGTCGTTAAGGTCAAATTTGTTTTTGCGCAGCTTTTCCTCAAGCTCAGCCGCCTGCTTTTCGTCAAGGCTGCTCTCCGCCTTTTCTATTAGTGAAAGCACGTCGCCCATTCCCAAAATGCGGCTTGCCATGCGGTCCGGGTGGAAGGTGTCTATATCGCCCAGCTTTTCGCCAACGCCAACAAACTTAACCGGCTTGCCGGTAACCGCCAACACTGAAAGCACCGCGCCGCCGCGGGTGTCGCCGTCCGTTTTGGTAAGGATTACGCCGTCCACGCCAAGGGCGTTGTTGAAGCCCTCCGCAACCGCCACAGCGTCCTGCCCTGTCATGGCGTCCACCACAAGCAAAATCTCCGTGGGGCGCACCGCGGCTTTGATTTCCCGCAGCTCGTCCATAAGGGCTTCGTCAATATGCAGCCTGCCGGCGGTGTCTATCAAAACATAGTCATACCCGCGGTCCTTTGCCAGCGCTATGGCCTCCTTGGCGGTTTGCACAGGCGGGTTTGTCCCCTGCTCGTAAACGGGCACCTCCGCCTGATTACCAAGGATTTTAAGCTGTTCAATGGCGGCGGGGCGGTATATATCGCAGGCGGTCAGCAGAGGACGGTGCCCCTGTTTTTTGAGCATGAGCGCCAGCTTTGCGCAGTGCGTTGTTTTGCCCGAGCCCTGAAGCCCGCACAGCAATATTACCGTTGGCGGGTGAGGCGCCGCGGCAAGACGGCTGCGGGTTCCGCCCATTAGCGCAACAAGCTCTTGGTTAACGATTTTGATGACCATTTGCGACGGGGTAAGGCTTTCCATCACCTTTTCCCCTACCGCTCTCTCCGTCACCTTAGCGGTGAAATCCCGTGCAACCTTAAAGTTGACGTCCGCCTCCAAAAGCGCCATACGCACCTCGCGCATAGCGTTTTTTACGTCCGCCTCAGTCAGTGCGCCCTTGCTGCGCAGCTTGCGGAAGGCCGCCTCCAGCCTATCGGAAAGCCCGTCAAATGCCACGGATTCACCCCTTTACAATAAGTATTCCTGAATTCCTGAAATCTACGCCGTCAGCAGCAGTGAGCGGGCGATGCGCTCAATTTTGGCGCTTGCGTTTTTAATCTCCCCGCTGTAACCAAGGCTGTTGATTTTGCTCACGCTGTCCAAGATTTTTTGCAGCGCTCTCTCGCGTTCCTCCTGCTTGGCAAGCAGGCGCATATGCTGCTCATACTCCGCAAGCTGAGTCGCCGCGCGCTTGATTGCGTCACGCACACCTTGGCGGGTAATGCCCTCGTTAGCGGCAATCTCCGAAAGGGAGAGGTCCTCCTCGTAATAGAGGTTGAGGTAATCCAGCTGTTTTTCGGTCAGCATACCGCCGTAGATGTCCATAAGCCGCACGATTTCAAGGTCCTTTGCCACTTCCTCCTGCCTCCCCGCAGAAAAAAATTACGCCCTTTTGCCGATGTGGACGCGCCATGGTGTAAAGCTAAGTAGCTTTACAGTGCCTAAGTATATCAGATTTTCTTTTCGCTGTCAAGGGGATTGCGGGCGCTTGGGAAGCGGGTTTTCAACAGCCGTTTGGGGATAACTCCCGTAGAGGCAAAAACAGCCCTTGCATTTGGGTTTATCTTGTAGCTCGCCGCCAAAAAAAACACAAAATGCTGTTCCCTGCCCATTTGTTCGGTGGAAAGAACGGTGGAAAAGTTTTTTGCGGCATATCATCAGTTTACACGCTTAGTCGGCGTGCGTATTCACGAGGCATAACGCGGGGCTGTAATTTTCCGCGCGGGCAAGGCATAAGCTGAGCTTGGAGGTGTTGAAAATGGGGCATTGGCAGGTAACGGAGCTGCGCTGCAAGGAGGTTATAAATGAGCTTGACGGTGAGAGAATGGGGCTTGTGGGCGACGTGGCTGTGGACACTGAAACGGGTCAGGTGGTTGCGCTTGTGCTGTTTGGGCGGGCACGCTGTTTTGGGCTGCTCGGTCGGGAGGAGGACATACAAATCCCTTGGGGCGACGTGCGTGTTGTTGGTGAGGAAACCGTGCTTGTTTGTGTGAAAGAGCCGTCGCGCTTAACTCCGCCGCGCAGCCGCAAGGACGGCTTTTGGCGCTCATTTTTCAGGTAGGTCAGCGGGCTGCGGCCAAACAAAGCCCCCGGCTGCTCACCGGGGGCTGCACAAACCGCCTCGCCGCTATCAGGCGTTGGACGACAGGCACAACAAATCCAACAGCGCAAGCGCAAGCGCCGCCTCTACGCAGGGCACAGCCCTTGGTACAACGCAGGGGTCATGCCGTCCCGGAATCACCAGCGGCTCCTGCCTTTTAGAACTGCGGCTCCATGTAAGCTGCTCCCTTGCAATGGATGGAGTCGGCTTAAAGGCCGCCCGCAAAACCAAGGGCATACCCGTGGTTAAGCCGCCCAAAATGCCGCCGTTGTTGTTGCTCTCGCAGCGCAGAGCGGCACCCTGCGGCTCGCAATAACGGTCGTTCGCCTGTGAGCCGCGCAGGGCGGAAATGCCGAAGCCCTCGCCGAATTCCAAGCCCTTAACGGCGGGAATCGCAAAAATCAGCTGGGCAATTTTGCTTTCCGCCCCGCTGAAAAGAGGCTCTCCCAAGCCCGCCGGCAAGCCTATCGCCGCGCACTCAACCACGCCGCCCACGCTGTCGCCCTCACGCTTTGCCTCAAGGATTGCCGCCTGCATTTTTTCTCCTGCCGCCTCGTCAAGCACCGGGAAAACCCGCGACGAGGGCAGCAAAAGCTCGCTTTCCGTCAGATTTACGGCGTCAAAACGGCTGTCCTTAACGCCGGCAAGCTCGGCAATGTGCGCCCCGACTCTTATGCCTCGGCGCTCCAAAAGCTGCAGCGCAGCTGCGCCCGCAAAGCAAAGCGCCGCCGTCAGCCTTGCCGAGAAGAAGCCGCCTCCGCGTATATCGTGCGCCTCGCCGTATTTAATTATTGCGGGAAAATCCGAATGCGATGGACGTGGAATATTGTGGAATTGTCCGTAGTCATTTGAGCGCACATCCGCGTTGCGAATAACAAAGGCAAGGGGCGCACCGCAGGTTTTGCCGTCCGTCAAGCCCGCCAAAACTTCGGGTACGTCGCTCTCCCGACGTGCCGTTGCAAGCGGTGAGCCACCAGGGCTGCGCCGAGCCAAAAAGCGCTCAATCGCCGCAATATCAAGGCTTTCGCCGCTTGGCAGACCATCAATGACCCCGCCGATAGCCGGGGCGTGGCTTTGACCGAAAATGCTCAGCTTAATTTTTTCGCCTACTGTGAATGACATAGCTTTCTCCAGTCCTGATAAAAATTGGGGTAGGATTTCCTTACGGCATCAGCGTTGAAAATTGTCACGCTGTTTTTGCACCACTGCGCCGCTAAGCTTGCCGCCATAGCGATTCTGTGGTCGTTTGCGCTGTCTGCCTCTCCGCCGCTCAAGGCGGGCTTTCCCTTTATAATAAGCCCGTCCTCCGTTTCGCGCACATCGCCGCCAAGGGCGCTAAGCATTGCGCAAACGCTTGATAAACGGTCACTTTCCTTGTGCCGCAGCCGCGCCGCCCCGTATATCCTCGACTCCCCCCGCGCAACACTCATCAGCACGGCAAGCGGCGGGACAAGGTCCGGAATCTCACTCGCGTCCAAGTCAATGGCGCGCAGCTCGCCGCCGCTTACTGCAATTTCGCCCTCAGTAAAAACTATATTTGCTCCCATTGAGCGCAAAATGTCCGGCAGCGCCTTGTCGCCCTGCGGGGAATCGGGCTGCAGCCCCTTGACGATAAGCCCGGCGCCCGGCTTTGCCCCTGCGCACAGGAAAAATGCGGCATTGCTCCAGTCCCCCTCCGCTGAGAGCTGAGTAGTCGGCGCGGAATATTCCCTGCCCGGCGGCAGAATATACCTATTGGGGGCGACGGTATAGTTTATGCCATACGCCGAAAGATTGCGAAGTGTTATATCTATATACGCGGCGCTTTTCAGCGCTGTGGTCAGGCGAATTTCTCCGCCGCCCAAAAGAGGTAAGCTGAACAGCAAGCCGCTGAGATACTGTGAGCTTACGTCGCCCGGAAGCGAAAAGCTGCCGCCCCGCAGCCGCCCGCGAACACTGAGCGGCAGCGCCTCACCGACGACGCTGCAGCCATTTTTACGCAAAAGCTCTATCACCGTGCCTATTGGGCGCTGCGGCAGCCGTCCGCAGCCGCTGATAGTGAATTCATCGCAAAGCGCGGCGGCGACGGGGAGCAAAAAACGCAGGGTAGAGCCGCTTTCACGGCAGTTTAACCGCGGGGCGGAAACAATTTCGCCCGGGTCAACAACAAGTCTGCTTGCGCCAAGCTCTATCCTTGAGCCAAGCTGCCCAAGGCAGTCAATCGTCGCAAGTATATCCTCGCCAAGCTCGCCGTGGTATTCAATTTCACCGTGGGTCCTTGAAAGCGCCGCGCAAATCAGCTTGCGGTGCAGGTCGGATTTTGACGACGGCACGGTTATGCTTCCGCTAAGCGCGGCGTTGGGTATTGTAACGCTGTCCCCTCTCATCAAAGGCACCCCTCATAAAGCTCCGCAAGCGAGCTAAGCGGTACTTTTTCCAATTTGCAGCTGCCGATTGCAAGGGGCAGAACCAAGGTTATTTCGTCCGCCGCACGTTTTTTGTCCGCCGCAACAAACGGCAGCAGCTCCTCAAGCGGATAGGGGCATACGCTTGGCAGACCATGGCTTATAAGCGCCGCTTTTATCCGCTCAGAGCAAGCCGCACACAGCCCCTTTTTCTCCGCGGCTCGTGTGACCGCCAGCAGTCCAAGCGCCACCGCGTGACCGTGCGTTATAGTGTATTCGCTGCGCTTTTCAATCGCGTGGGCAAGCGTATGTCCCAAATTCAGCGTGGCTCGCTTGCCTGCCTCGCGCTCGTCCTCACGCACAACAGCCGCCTTTATCTCCACATTGCGCGGAATAAGCGCGGCAATTTTTTCAAGGCTATCCGCTTCACAAAGCCTGTCAAACAGCTCCGCGTCCGCAAGGACACCATGCTTCAGCATCTCCGCTATCCCGTCGGCAAGCCGCTCCGCCGGCAAGCTGGCAAGCGTTTGTGTATCACAAACCACGGCGCTTGGCTGCCAAAACGCCCCGGCAAGGTTTTTGCCCGCTTCAAGGTTCACCCCGGTTTTCCCGCCGACTGAGGAATCCACGGCGGCAAGCAGGCTGGTTGGCAGCTGAACGAACGCCACACCGCGCAGGTATGTCGCCGCCGCAAAGCCGGCAAGGTCGCCCGTAACGCCTCCGCCAAGCGCAAATATTGCATCCCTTCGGCTAAGGCGCGCCGCGGCAAGGGCATTGAGCAGCTTGCCGTAAACCTCAAGGCTCTTGCTGCCCTCCCCCGCCGGGAAAACAAAGCGCTCCACGCGAACCCCCGCCGCCGTTAGTGTCTGCTCAACGGACGCGGCGTAAAGCCCCGCAACATTGCTGTCCGTAACAAGCATTGCCGTCTTGGGCAGCGGCACACCGGGCAGCTCCGTCAAGCGGCTCAGCAGCTCGTTCCCTATATGCACAGGGTAACTGCCCGTGCCGGTATTAACGCTGACTGTGACCATATTCGCTCCCGTTCTACCTTACAGCATACGGCGCAATGGCGCGCACCAAGCCCGCAACCTCCGCAAAAACAGCCGGCTTGAGCGATTGCGGTCCGTCGCACATTGCGTGTTCGGGGTCGTTGTGTACTTCAATAATCAAGCCGTCCGCGCCGGCAGCCACCGCCGCCACGGATAGCGGCTTAACATACCTGTAAGCCCCGGTTGCGTGGCTTGGGTCAACAATGACCGGCAGATGAGAAAGCTCATGCAGCACCGGCACCACGGAAATATCCAGTGTGTTGCGCGTCGCCGTTTCAAATGTGCGGATTCCGCGTTCGCAGAGGATTACCTTTTCGTTCCCTCCCGCCATAATGTACTCCGCGCTCATTAACAGCTCCTTAACGGTGCTTGAAAGCCCGCGCTTAAGCAGCACCGGCTTGTCGCCGCGCCCCAGCTCCTTAAGCAGCTCAAAGTTCTGCATATTGCGCGCCCCAACCTGAATAACGTCCACCTCCGCAAAAAGCGGCAGCTGGGATATATCCATAATTTCGGTAACAATCGGCAGCCCCGTTTCCTTTTTCGCCTCCAGCAAAAGCTCAATGCCCTCTGCTCGCATTCCCTGGAAGTCATAAGGGGAAGTGCGCGGCTTAAAGGCGCCGCCGCGCAGCAGCTTAGCCCCCGCTCCCTTGACGGCGTTTGCAACCGCAAGTATCTGCTCCCTGCTTTCCACGGAGCAGGGACCCGCTATCAGCACAGGCTCGTTCCCCCCGCCGATTAGCACCCCGTTCACGTCAATAACCGTGTCCGCCGGGTGGAATTTGCGGTTCGCCTTTTTATAAGGCTCACTGACCCGCTTTACCTCCTGAACAATCTCCAGCGCACGCAGCAGGTCGGCGTCAAGGCGGGTTGTGTCGCCCAAAAGCCCCAGCACCGTTTGGCGGTAGCCCTTGTTGACCTGAATATCCAAATCCTGCGCGCGCAGCCAAGAGCAAAGGCTGTCGAACTGCTGTGGTGTGTGTTCCTCTTTAAGAATGACAATCATGGTTTTCTCCTTGGTTTTTGTTTATTATAATAAAACCCCCGCAGCGGTTCACTGCGGGGATTTTGTTATCACTCGTTCCCTTATTGCAGCGCGCCGCGGTTGACCTTGCTAAAGAAGAAAGCAAAGCCAAAAAAGCTAAAAAACTGCCGAGGGTTTGTGTTCATTAAAAAGCTCCATGTAAGTGTGGTTTTGCCTAAGTATAGCAGAGCGGCGCACGGTTGTCAAGCCTTTTTTGTGTTTTTTTCTTGCCAAAGGCGTCTTTTTGCGCTATAATAAAGCCAAATTACAAAAACAGGGAGCAGCTATGGCAAGCAATTTCTGCCTGATAACCGACACACATTACTACAACGCGCAGGCGCTTGGGCTTCGCACAGACCGTCAGCAAAAAACGCTGAACGAAAGCGGCGCAATCCTTGACGCGGCGCTGGATATTTTTATTGGGCGCAAGGACTGCGACGTGCTGCTGATTGCGGGCGACGTCAGCTGCAACGGTGAGCGTGAAAGCCACGAGGAGCTTATAAATAAGCTGCGGCGGGTTCAGGCTGCGGGCAAGCGTGTGCTGCTGATAACCTCCACGCACGATTTTGAGCAGCAATCCAACGCAAGGCGCTTGGCGCAGGGGCAAAAAATCGGCGAGGCACACACCGTGACGGGCGAATTCAACCCCGGCATGACCCTGCGCGACGAGCTGCCGGTGCTTTACCACGAGTTCGGCTTCAGCGACGCGCTGAGCGTTTTTGACGAGCTTAGCTACTGCGCGCAAATAGCGCCGGGGCTGCGGGCGCTTATGCTCAACGACGACGGAGGGCATTACCACGCTCAAACGCCGGGCGCCCCGACGGACAAGCCCCGGGACGACAACGGGATTCAGCTGACGGCTGACGGGCATTTACTTTGCGGCTACAGCGCGGAGCAGTTAGACTGGATTTTAGGGCAAATTGAGCAAGCGCACAGGGACGGCGAGGCAATTTTTGCCGTTACGCACCACCCACTGCTGCCGCCGTTCCCGCTTTACCCCACAATAAGCAAGCGTGATATGCTGGGCGACTATGAACGCCTGCGCGAAATACTGCCCGACGCCGGTCTGCGCGTGATTTTCACCGGGCACACCCACGTCCACAATATTGGGCATTATACCTCGGCCGCGGGCAACAGCATAACCGATATCAACACGGCGGCGCTCTGCGGCTACCCGGCTCCCCTGCGCTTTTGCAGCTATGAGGACGGCGTGCTGGACGTGCATACGGAGTGCGTTGAGCGCTTTGTTTATGACGGCAAGGAGCTTGGTCTTGATTTTTTGCGCGACGAATTTGACAGGCTTTTGAACGATGTTATCTACAGCGCCGCGCATGATTTTGACGGCTTTGTTTCCGCTTGCCGCGGGCTTGGTCTGCCGCCGGAAAAGCTTGGCGGGCACAGGCTTCTCGTAAAGGCGGCGGGGCTGTTTTTGGAAAAAGCCACCTTGGGAACCCTTAGCCGGCTGTTGCTTTGCCCAATACCCAAGGAGGCCCGTAAGGTCAGGCTTGGCGGACTGATAACCGAGGCGCTGCGCAATATTTTTGCCGGTACGGAGAAGTATTCGCCCGAAACACCGGTTGGGGCGGCTGCCCAAAGGCTGGCGGGGCGCCTGCAAAAGCTTATTGGCAAACACTTGAAAGGGACCATAGCCGAGGACCTGCCCGCCCTGTTTGCTTCGCTGCTTTATGACGACAGCCCTGACTGGGCTTGGAGCGGGCGGCTGTAAATAAGTAACAAGCTTGTAATCACGCTTGACAATCACGCGGTGTTGTGATAGAATGAGTCCATAGAGTCTATTACATCATAAGGGTTGTCTGCTTATGCGTTACGGCAATACCATGAATACGACTTTAGTTTTCCGCCCACTTACGGAAAGCCCATTGTAAAGCTGTGTCTGCGCCGCTGTGCGCAGGCATTTTCTTGTTTTCATGCCCCCCGTACGGCGGCGCAAATTTTAAGGAGGTACACCCCATGAAAAAACATTTCACCAAGCTTCTTTCCGTCCTTTTGGCTGTAGTGCTGACGGTCAGCCTGCTGCCAATCGCCACTCAGGCGGCGGCGGTTGACCCGCCCTACCCCGTTATCCGCGTAACAGGCGGACAGGCAAGCCTGACCAACTACGAAACCGGGGAGCAATACTTCTCCGCGTTCGACCTTAATATGGACGCCCTTAAGGTCAACATGGCGGAAATACAGGAGCCGCTAATTGAGGCGCTCAAGGGTCTGCGCTGGGAGGAAGCCGCACACCTGCTTGGTCAATTCATGCAGTCCATGTTCGGCGAGCTGGCCGTCTACCCGGACGGCACAAGCAAGAACGCCCTCTACCGCACAGGCACACAGGCAGTGCCGGGCTATGACGATACGGCCTACATTACCCCCAAGCGTGAGGTTCCCCCGCCGGAAACCACCACCGAGCCGCCCACTACCGAACCGCCTGTAACCGAACCTCCCTCCTCAACGGAGCCGCCCCCCTCTACGGAAGCGCCGGAACCCGAACCAACGCCCGGAATCCATATCCCTGAGGCGCTTGTTGAGGCCTGGAACAAGGTGCTGGAAACCCTTTCCAACGCGCTCAAGCCAATCGGCGACAGGCTTCTTCAGTTTGTGGACGACCTGGGCGTACAGCTTGAGAATGCGGTCATTGGTATTCAAACCGGCACCGATGAATACAAGGAAGAAAACGGCTACACCGCAAAGCAGCCCGAACCCGACCCCGCTTGGGACAACGTGGATTCCCTTAACCTCAAAAACGGAGTTAATTGCTTCTGGTTCACTTTTGACTGGCGGCAATCCCCGTTGCAGGTTGCGGACCAGCTGAACGACTATATCAAGGCCGTTAAAGCATACACGGGTGCGGACAAGGTCTATGTGCAGTGCCAGTCCATGTCCACCTCCACCGGCATGGTTTACCTTGACCGCTATGTTAACGGCAACGCAAATCCGGATATTGCCGGCATTTTCTTCTCACAATCAATGGGCAATGGCTCGGACGTGTTCGGCTCAGTCCTGAGTAAAAAGATTTGGCTTGACGCCACCGCCCTTGCAAATTCCAAGGATATTTACGGCTTCGTGGATATTCCCGAGGAATACCAAGCGCTGCTTAAGGTTCTTCACAACACAGGTCTGCTGGACTTGGTTCTCAGTATTCTGCCCCTGCTGCCGGCAAGCTTTATCGACACAGTGTTTGAGGAGGCGCTTATTCCTACATATGCCTCCTTCCCAAGTATGTGGGCGCTCGTTCCCGCAGAGATGTATAATGAAGCTAAGTCCGCAACCTGGGGTGACCGCGTGAACGACCCGGCGTACGCAAGCTTTTTTGCCCAAATTGACGGCTATTACAATATCCAAAAAAGGAGCAACGCCATCCTGCAGGAAGCGGCTGAGAATGTTAAAGTGGCCGTGCTTGCCGGCTTTGGCAGAACCGCATGGCCCATAGCAAGCCAGCAGGGCGCCCAAGGCGACCAGGGCGTGGACACAAAATACGCCTCATACGGCGCAACGGTACTTAACCTCGGTCAGGTGTTCCCGGATAGCTATAAGCAAAAGGTAAATGACGGGCACGACCATATCTCCCCCGACAAGACGGTGGACGCAAGCACCTGCGCCCTGCCGGAGAACACCTGGTTCGTTAATGACGTGCGGCACCAAAACTTTTTGGATTGGGGCGGGCTTGCCGCCTGGTGGATGACCACGGACAACCCGACTGTCTTCAGCAGCGAGCGCTGGCCGCAGTTCCTGCGTTCAACCACGGGCGATGAAACAGTTATATACCCCCTGCTTGCGCCCGTTTACGAAACCTCCGACGCCTTTGTTAAGATGGAAAGCTTTTGGAATAGCTTCCTTAGCTTTTGGAGCAAGCTGCTGTACTTCCTCACCGGCACAACCTCAAAGGCGGTTAACTTCTTTGCCCGCTTGGGCAACTGAGCAGTCACCACATAAAAAAGAGGGGCAATGCCCCTCTTTTTGTTCTGAACGGAAAAGCTTATTTGATTTCGACCTTTGCGCCGACTTCTTCCAGCTTTGCCTTAAGCTCCTCTGCCGCTTCCTTGGAAACAGCCTCTTTGATTGCCTTCGGCACTGCCTCGACCAATGCTTTAGCATCGGCAAGACCCACGCCAAGCGCGCCCTTGATTGCGATGATGAGCTTTGCCTTGCTTGCGCCTGCGTCTGTAAGGACGACGTCAAACTCGGTCTTTTCTTCCTCTTCCGCGGCGGCGACTGCCGGACCCGCGACTGCCACCGCTGCTGCGGCGGACACGCCGAACTCGTCTTCCACTGCGTGGACAAGCTCGCTCAGCTCCAGCACGGTAAGCCCCTTAAGCGTTTCGAGAATACCGGCGATTTTTGCGTTTTCTGTAGCCATTGGATTTTCCTCCTGTTATGTGTTTTGTTATGCCTCTTCGGCTGGTGTTTCGGCTGCTTCAGCCGTGGGTTCTGTTGGCGCTTCAGCGGCTGCTTCCTCTGCGGGAGCCTCCGCCGGGGCTGTTTCCTCAGCTGCGGTTTCCTCCGCCGCCGGGGCGCCGCCCTTGTCCACAACTGCCTGAATAACACGGGCAAATGCGGCAATCGGCGCTTGGAACGCGTTGCAGACTGTTGCAAGCAACACGTCACGCGTGGGCAGCTTAGCAAGGCTTTCAACCGTTTCCACGCTGATTGCTTTGCCCTCCAAGAATCCGCCCTTAATGGCGAAGGTCTTGTGCTTTTCGGCAAAGCCGTGCAGAATCCTTGCGGCGGCGGTGTGGTCCTCGTTGCTGATAGCAAGGGCCGTTGTGCCTGTGAGCTGTGCGTCAAGCTCGGTCAGGTTGCTTTGGGCTGTGGCGCGGCGCAGCAGCGTGTTTTTAACTACGCTGTATTTAATGCCCGCGGCGCGCAGCTCCCGGCGGAGCTTTGTGTCGTCCTCCACGGTAATACCGCGGTAATCCACCAAAACACCCGCAACGGCGTTGCTGAGGGATTCGGTCAAATCCGCCACTGCCTTTTGCTTTTGCTCAAGAATACTTGCGCTTGGCATGGGTTCACCTCCTGATTTGATATTGCGTGCTAACAAAAAACTCTCCCCCAAAGGAGGAGAGGCAGAAACTAAGCAAGGTTAGACCCTGTTGCAAAGCCGCTTTCCTCGGCAGCCATATTTAAGCGCGGGAGCGCGGCTGCTGTCTTTGGTTGGCACGGCGGATATTATATCAGATTACGCCGGCTTTGTCAAGCCCCTGTGCTTCTGTTTTTCTGCCGGGTTGCAACTCGCTCGGCGTGCTGCATCAAATTAAGCGCTTTTTTTGCGCACTTTTTGAGCTGCTTTTTTGCGCGCAGAAAATTTTTGTTAACAAAAAGTACAAAAAAACATCATAATTTCTTTATTAGAAACAAATCCGGCTGAAGTTGTGCTATACTACGCTTTGTGGAATACCCCACCATAACCGAAAGGAGTGAACAATAATGCAACAGTGGCTGCACGACCTTCTTGACGCTGTCGCTTCCTTCCTGGAAGAGAAACTCGTTATCGACGGGCTTGACCTTAGCACCGCATGGGATTCCTTTGTGGCGTGGCTTAAGACCTTGGTGTAACGTACGCAACGGCGGCGCTCCCCAAAAGGGGGGCGCTGTTTTTTTGCATAATTTTGCCTTTTCCCGGCAAGAATAGCTCCGACAACCAAGCGAGGGGTGGTAGTATGAGCTACGATAAAATCAGGTCGTTTGTGCGTGGCAGTGTTATTGTGCTTGCCGCTTTTTGCCTGCCGTATGCTGTGCTTAGCGGACAAAAGCCCGCGGAGCCGCAGGTGGCGCGCTACGTTTTGAGGGAATATAACGGGGGGCTTGCCGTTTTTACGGAGCAGGGCGGTGAGCCTTTGGAAAAATACGACGTGCCTGTGGATTCCCTGCCGGAGCTTGACCGGGAGCTGCTGAGGGAGGGTCTTTGGGCGAACGGCAGGGAGGAGCTGCGCCGGCTGGTGGAGGATTACACCGGCTGAAAAGACCTTGCAAAAATTGCTTCAAAGGTTTATACTATTAGCGCAAAAAACGCTTTGGAGGATTATTACGCATGAACTACAAGGAACTGCCCGCGGAGCAGCGCAAGGCACTGTTAAACCAACTGCAGGGGGATTACGCCGTTTTTAAGGCGCGCGGACTTAAGCTGGATATGAGCCGCGGCAAGCCCTGTAAGGAGCAGCTGGATTTATCCATGGGGCTGCTGGACGGCGGGCTGATTAGCCAGAACGCAAAGGATGAAACGGGCTTTGACCTGCGCAACTACGGCGTGCCGTACGGTATACCCGAGTGCCGCGCCCTGTTTGGCGAGCTGCTTGAGCTGCCCGCGGAGAACATATTGGTTTTCGGCAATTCCAGCCTTAACATTATGTTCGACCTTATTTGCCAATACTGGACCCATGGCACGGGCGGCAGCGCAAAGCCTTGGAGCCAGCAGAGAGCCGTAAAATTCCTTTGCCCGGTGCCGGGCTATGACCGTCACTTTGCCATTTTGGAGCATTTTGGGATTGAGATGCTTCAGGTTCCAATGAGGGACGACGGCCCTGACGTTAAGCTGCTGGAGGAGCTTGTTGCGGACCCGGCGGTTAAGGGTATGTTCTGTGTGCCTAAATACGCGAACCCCACCGGCATTACATACAGCGATGAGGTTGTGCGGGCAATTGCGGCGCTCAGTCCGGCGGCGGGGGATTTCCGCGTGATTTGGGATAACGCATACTGCGTACATGACGTGCGCGAGGGCGGAGAAAAGCTGCTCAACATTTTTGACGAGGCCGAAAAACATGGTCACTCAAAGTACTTTATAGAGGTGACCTCAACCTCAAAAATCAGCTTCCCCGGCGCGGGCGTCAGTGTTTTGGCGGCAAGCGCCGAGAACCTTGCTGCAATCAAAACCCGCCTTGCCGTGCAGACCATTGGGCACGATAAGCTTAACCAGCTTCGCCATGTGCGTTACTTTAAGGACGCGGCGGGCGTGCTTGCGCATATGCAAAAGCACAAGGCAATCCTTGAGCCGAAGTTTGACGCCGTCCTCTCCACGCTGGAGGGCACCCTTAGCGGCTTGGGCATTGCAAAATGGACCAACCCCAAGGGCGGCTACTTCATCAGCCTTGACGTTATGGAGGGCTGCGCCAAGCGAGTGGGCGAGCTTTGCAAGGAGGCGGGCGTAGTCCTTACTCCCTCCGGCGCAACCTACCCCAAAGGGTTTGACCCGAAGGACTCCAACATACGCATTGCCCCTACCCTCCCGCCGATTGAGGAGCTGGAAACCGCGGCAAAGCTGCTTTGCCTGTGCGTCAAAATAGCCGCGCTTGAAAAGCTTGTATGATAATCAGCGGTGAATACCTGAGCCTTGAGAAAATAGCCGTCAGCGGGCAGTGCTTCCGCTGGCGGCGCTTGGCAGGCGGCGACTGGGAAATCCCCGCCTTTGGGCGCGTGCTTGACGCAAGGCAGCAGGGGAATACGGTTTACCTTGACTGCGGCGAGGAGGAATACCAAGAGCTTTGGCGCGGGTATTTTGACATGGACTGCGACTATGCCGCAATACACCGCGCAGCGGAGGACGCCGGGCTGCCGTATTTGCGGCGCGCAGCGGAGTTTTCACGCGGAATCCGCGTTTTACGCCAACCGCTTTGGGAAACCTTGGTCAGCTTTATTGTCAGCCAAAACAACAATATCCCGCGCATTAGCCTGATTTTGGAGCGCATGGTCAGGCGCTTTGGCCATTTCCCGGAGCGGGAGGACATAACAGCCGGCAGCCTTGCGGGCTTAGGGCTTGGCTACCGCGAGCCTTACCTTTATGACGCAGCAAAAAAATTCACGCCGGATATGCAGGATTTTTTGCCAATTCTTGGCGTCGGGCCAAAGGTCAACAGCTGTGTGCGGCTGTTTGCCCTTGCCAAAAAGGACGAATTCCCGCGCGATGTGTGGATTAAGCGTATTGAAAGCGAGCAGTTCGGGGGGCGCTTCCCAACAGAGCGCTTTGAGGGCTTTGCGGGCGTTTTGCAGCAGTTTTTGTTCTATTACGGGCGGCTTGGCGGCTAAAGTCCGCCAATTGGGTTGAAAAAAGCTGCGCCACGCACAGCCGAGCCAAAACGCTGAGTGGCGCCAAAAGCCTTGAAGCTGATTACAATTTTTGGAATTTCCTTTCCCAGAGGAAAAAAACAGTTGAAGTATTGCTCGGTTTGTGTTAAAATTATTCATTGAGCCTTGCCGCTCAAAGTGTTTTTCGGAGGGAATATGAAAATAAATAACTTAAGCCGCTTAGAGAAGCTGTATTGGATTTCCTTTGCGGTAATGCTGCCGCTCAGCCTCGCGCTGCGGCTGCACCAGGTTAACAGCCTGCTTGAGCCGGGCACGGGCTTTTATGCCCAAAGGGACTGGACTATACCCGCGCTGAACGTGCTTATGGGGCTTTTTGTCCTTTTGCTCGTTGCCGTCAGCTATTTTTCACGCCTAAAGCCAACGCCGAACGGGCTGAGCTACATACGAAAGCCGCTGAAAAGCAGGCTGGTTGCCGGCGCCTCGTTTGTTTTTGCGCTGTTTTTGTGCATTGACTGCCTTATATGCCTCAGCTTTGTGATGAACAACCCCGCGGAGGAGCTGCTTTCCTTCACCTACCTGATGAAATCCGGTCTGCTGCCGCGCCTGCTGGAGAGCGTTATGGCTGTGCCGGCTGCGGCGTTTGTCGTGCTTTTCGGTCTTGCTCACATTAAGGGTACCGACTGCGGCAGACAGCGCTTTTTGGCGCTGTTCCCGGCGCTTTGGCTGATTATGCGCACTGTGTTCCGCTTTACGCGCACATACAGCTTCGTGCGTGTTTCCGAGCTTTATTTTGAGCTGCTGGCGCTGGTGTTCCTGCTGGTGTTCTTTATGGCGTTTGCGCAGTGCAGCAGCGGCGTTAACGATGAATCCCAGAACTATTGGCTGCTGCCCGCCTCAGGCTTCCCGGCGGCGGTGGCTTTGGTTTTGTGCTTTGTTCCGCGCATAGCCGCCATATTCATGGGCAACGCCGCCCGCCTGACGGAGCTTGCCCCGCCGGAGCCGACGGACCTTGCCGTGGCGCTGTTTGTTGTGGCGCTGCTTAAAACACGGCTTGGTAAGGGCTTAAGTCAAAAGGAGCTTGCCGAGGCAAAGGCCGCAAAATAGTGTACGGATATAAAGTCCCGCAGTTCATCGCTGCGGGACTTTGTTGTTTTGTGTGTTGTAACAAAAGTTATTGTGGTGTGTGTTATTATTTTGTCTAAACCGCACATTGTGCAAAGTATCCAAAGAATTCACTTGACTTTGGGCGAATAATACGCTATAATTGACGAACATCCGTATAATTAGGAGTTTGCAAAATGGTCAATAAGCTGGAAGGACAAATACGAATACCCGCGGGCTGCGCCATCAGTGCGTTCATTAATAAGGACGGTTCGCGCACAAGCGGAGATGTAATCTGCAAGTCAATAGCCGTTATGCACGAGCGCAGCAACGGCTTGGGCGGCGGCTTCGCCGGCTACGGCATCTACCCCGAATACAAGGATTATTATGCGTTCCACATTTTTTACCTCAGCTCCAAAGCAAAGGACGAATGTGAGGAATACCTTGAACGCAATTACGACATAATCAACCTTTCAAAAATCCCCACACGCAAGCACAAAAGCATAACCGACGAGCCGCTTATTTGGCGCTATTTTGTGCAGCCGCTGCCCACCCGATTAGACGCAAGCCAAAGAGACGCCGAGGAATTCGTCGCCCACGCGGTTATGCACATCAACACAAAAATCGAGGGTGCTTACCTGTTTTCGAGCGGGAAGGATATGGGCGTGTTCAAGGCCGTTGGCTACCCCGAGGACGTTGGTGAGTTCTATTGCCTGGAAAACTATGCCGGCTACGCATGGACTGCCCACGGTCGTTACCCCACAAACACTCCGGGCTGGTGGGGCGGCGCACACCCCTTTGCCATGCTGGATTACTCCATAGTCCATAACGGCGAAATCTCCAGCTATGACGCGAACCGCCGCTTTATAGAGATGTTTGGCTACGAATGTACCCTGCAGACGGACACAGAGGTTATAACATATATTTTTGATTATCTTTGCCGCCGCGAGGGGCTGACCCTGCGCGAGGCCACCGCGGTAGTCGCCGCCCCATTTTGGGAGGTAATTGCCAAAACGTATGATTACCGCAAGCGCGAGGAACTGGAAACCCTGCGCCGTGCCTATAGCGGGCTGCTGATTACCGGGCCGTTTTCCATTATTTTGGGCTACAACGGCGGGTTAATGGCACTCAACGACCGCCTTAAGCTGCGTTCCATGGTGGTTGGCGAGCGTGGCGACACGGTTTATATCGCAAGCGAGGAATGCGCAATCCGCGCTATAGCGCCCAAGCTGGATAAGCTTTGGTCGCCGGACGGCGGCGAGCCTGTTATCGCCGAGCTTTATTGATTGGACGAAAGGAAGCGTTATGATACACGATTATATCTACCCGGAATATGAAATTAAGCGGGATTATGACAAGTGCATAGTCTGCCGCGCCTGTGAACGCCAATGCGCCAACGACGCACACGTCTATAAAGAAGCCGCCGGCAAAATGACCTGCATTGACGGCAATTGCGTCAACTGCCACCGCTGCGTTACCCTATGCCCCACCCACGCGCTCAAAATTGTGCGCAGCGGGGATACCTACAAGCGCAACGCCAACTGGCAGAATTGGATTATCAACGAGCTTTACCGTCAAGCGGGCAGCGGAGCCGTCCTGCTCTCCTCAATGGGAACGCCGGAGCCGTATCCCGTTTATTGGGATAAGCTGCTAATCAACGCCTCTCAGGTCACAAACCCCTCCATTGACCCGCTGCGCGAGCCTATGGAGGTTCGCGCACGCCTTGGCGGCGCACCCTCAAGTAAGCCTCAGCGCAGCGCGGACGGCCGCTTGCAAATCAAGCTGCCGCCGGGGCTTGATTTGTCCGTCCCCATCATGTTTTCCGCAATGAGCTATGGTTCTATCAGCTACAACGCGCATGAGTCCCTTGCAAGGGCGGCGAGCAAGCTTGGTATATATTACAACACAGGCGAGGGCGGTCTGCACCGCGACTTTGAGCAGTACGGCGCGAATACAATCGTCCAGGTGGCAAGCGGGCGCTTTGGCGTACACCAGGGCTATTTGGATATTGGCGCGGCCATTGAAATCAAAATGGGGCAGGGCGCAAAGCCGGGTATTGGCGGTCACTTGCCGGGCAAAAAAATAGTTGAGGACATATCCAAAACCCGCATGATACCCGAAGGCACGGACGCAATAAGTCCCGCGCCGCACCACGATATTTACTCCATCGAGGACCTGCGGCAGCTGGTTTACTCCCTTAAGGAGGCTACACGCTACAAAAAGCCGGTCATTGTTAAAATTGCGGCGGTGCACAACATAGCGGCGATTGCCTCCGGCATTGCACGCTCCGGCGCGGATATAATCGCCATTGACGGCTTCCGCGGGGGTACGGGGGCTGCTCCCACACGCATACGCAACAGCGTAGGTATTCCGATTGAGCTGGCGCTTGCCGCCGTTGACAGCCGCCTGCGTGAGGAGGGTATCCGCCACCATGTTGGGCTTGTGGTGGGCGGCAGCATACGCAACAGCGCGGACGTGGTAAAGGCAATTGCCCTTGGCGCGGACGCCGTTTATATTGCCACGGGGGCATTGCTGGCGCTGGGCTGCCATTTGTGCCGCAGCTGCCACAGCGGCAAGTGCAACTGGGGCATTGCCACGCAGCGCCCGGATTTGGTCAAGCGGCTGAACCCGGAAATCGGTGCGCAAAGGCTGGTTAACCTTGTTACCGCGTGGGAGCGGGAAATAAAGGAAATGATGGGCGGTATGGGTATTAACGCCATTGAAGCCCTGCGCGGCAACCGTGCCATGCTCCGCGGCGTTGGACTTAACGAAAAAGAGCTTGCAATTCTCGGAGTCAAACACGCCGGGGAGTAAGGAGCAACACATTGGCATAGCCGTTTTGTTCGCGGGCGCGGCGGTGTTGCATACCTAAACAAAACACGGCTTAGCCGCCGGTAACGATAAAAACACAAGGAGAACCCGATGAAACGAGTTTATGTTAAAGAAAAATGGTGCCTTGGCTGCCATTTGTGCGAGTATTACTGCGCCTTTGCGAACAGCGGGCAGGAGGATATGTCCGACGCGCTCAGGGGCGTTAAAATCAATCCGCGCATTACCCTTGAGGACGCGGGCGACGGAGTGACCTATGCCGTTTCCTGCCGCCATTGCGAACGTCCGCGCTGCGTTGAGGGCTGCATTACCGGCGCGCTGAGCATTGAGGACGGTGTAATCCGCTTAGACGAGGAAAAGTGCGTGGGCTGCTACACCTGCATTATGCTTTGCCCCTACGGCTGCATTATGCCCTCGGACGGGAAGCCCGTGCAAAAGTGTGAGCTTTGCCTTAACAATTCCCACGGCGAGCCTGCCTGCGCGGCGCACTGCCCAAACCGCGCAATAGTTTTTGAAGAGGGGGAAACACCATGCGCATTGTAATTGTCGGTAACAGCACAGCCGCAATCGGGGCGGTTGAGGGTATCCGCTCAGCGGACAAAAAGGCGGAAATAACTATAATCGCCTCAGAGCGCGAGCACAGCTATTCCCGTCCGCTTATCTCCTACCTTTTGGAGGGCAAGACAGACCTTGAGCGCATGAAATACCGCCCGAACAGCTTTTATGCCGATAACAACGTCAGCACAATGCTTGGGCGCAGCGTTACCGCCGTCAATGCCGCGGAGCATTTTGTAGAGCTGGCGGACGGAGAAAGACTGCAATACGACAGACTGCTGTGGGCGGCGGGCTCACGCCCCTTTATCCCACCCATTGAGGGCTTGGAGCAGGCGGGGTACTTTACCTTTCAGTCGCTGGAGGACGCCCAAAGGCTATCGGACGCCCTGACTCCGCAAAGCCGTGTGCTGATAGTCGGCGCGGGGCTGATTGGCTTGAAATGCGCGGAGGGTATATACTCACGCGTGGGCGGCATTACCGTCGCTGAGTTTGCCCCGCGGATACTGCCCAGCATTTTGGATGAGGACGGCGCGGCGATTGTTCAAAAGCACTTAGAGGCAAAGGGGCTTAAGTTTTACCTCAGCAACGCCGTGAAGAGCGTTGACGGCAAAGCAGCAAGCCTTGCCGACGGAACCGTGCTTGAATACGACACCTTGGTAATAGCCTCCGGCGTTAAGCCTAACGTGGAGCAGCTGAGTGCCGCCGGAGCAAAAACGGCGCGCGGGATTTTGACGGACGACTGCGGGCGCACAAGCCTGCCGGATATTTATGCCGCGGGCGACTGCACGGAAAGCACCGACCTGACCGACGGCGAGAGCCGCATACTTGCCATTTTGCCCAACGCCTATATTCAAGGGCGGACGGCGGGCAAAGCCATGGTCGGCGTAAGTGAGCCCTTCAGCGAGGCAATGCCGGTCAACTCAATCGGCGTGTTTGGGCTGCACATCGGCACGGTGGGCATGGCAAAGGGCGAATCCATTGTTGTTAACAACGGGGATTACCGCCGCTTTTTCCTTGCGGATAACCGCCTGACAGGGTTTATCCTTGTGGGCGACATTAAGCGTGCGGGTATTTACACAGCGCTGGTGCGCTCCAAGGTCCCGCTTGACAAAATGAACCTTGAGCTGTTGGCCCAAAAGCCGCAGCTTGCCCTCTTCGGCGCCGCCGAGCGGGACAGAATGCTTAACGGAGAGGTTGTAAAGAAATGATAGCGGAAACAATAAACGCCCACGGGGTTGATTTTCAGCTCCTTAACGAACAGATTGCCGCGCAGGGCGACAAATCCCTTATTTTGATGGGTGTGCTTGGGCAGCGCTTCCTTGCCGCCGGGCGCAAGCAGGGCAGCCTTACTATACACGGCGTACCGGGCAACGCCCTTGGCGCTTACCTTAACGGCGCGGAGCTGACTGTTCTGGGCAACGCGCAGGACGCCACCGGCGACACAATGAACGCCGGAAGCATAATTATCCACGGCAGCAGCGGCGACGCGACAGGCTACGCAATGCGCGGCGGCGAAATATACGTCAAGGGGCGTGTTGGGCACCGCGCCGGCATTCACATGAAAGCATACAAAGAAAACGTGCCGCACCTTGTGGTTGGCGGGCGTGCCGGCAGCTTTTTGGGTGAATACCAGGCGGGCGGCGTAATCCTGCTGCTTGGGCTTGACTGCGAGGACGAGTTCCCCGCGGGTTATTACTGCGGCACGGGAATGCACGGCGGCAAAATTTATATCCGCACCTCACACCCGCCAAAGGGCTTGCCTCCGCACGTCTGCTTCCGCCCGGCGAACGTAGAGGACAGCGCGGTTATCCGCCCTCTGGTCAGCCGCTGGTGCGAGCTGTTTTCCGTCCCGGAGGAGGACGTGTTCAACTGCCCGTTCCATGTGCTGGAGCCGGATACCGAGGGAGCGGACGAGCAACACTATATTGCGAATAAATAGGCATTTTTGCGGGGAGGGCAGAACATGGTCTATTATGATTTTACAGCGGCACAAAGCGGCAAGGGAGAGCTTCCGCCGGCTTCGCTGGAGAGCGGTAACTTGCTGTTTATTGTGTGCGGCGCCTCCGAGGTGGGTGGGCTGAGAGAGGGTTTCGGCTTTGACGAAAGCACAATACTTGAATGCACGGACCTTGATGAAAGCGTTCGCTACGCCTCCTTTGAGGGCTACGACTTTGTTTCCGCGATTTTGCTTAAGGACGAGCGCTTTTTGCCGGAGGAGCTGAATTTTTACGCCGCGCCGGGCTACCGTGTGCTTGTGCTGCCGAATGAACCCTCAGAAACGGCGCTGTGGCTCAGTGACGCGCTGGAAAAATACGCTCAGGCGCAGCTTGCCCGCAGGGACGACGACGTGCTTAACAGGCTGTATTATATGTTTTGGCAGGGGCTTTTGGCGCAGTATTCCGACCGCTTGGAGCGCCTTGAGGACGAGATGGAGCTGCTGTCAGAGCAGCTTAGCGGCGGCGGTGAAAAGCAGCCCTTCAACAGCGTTGAGATAATGCGGCGGCGCAGCTACGCGGCGAAAAAATACCTAAGGGCTTTGTCATATTTGGGCGCGCAAATGGTCACGGACGGCAACGAGCTGTTGGACAAAAAGCACGCTCGGCTGTTCACAGGGGTGGAAATCCGCATAAGGCGGCTTTACGATTTTGCGGAGAGCCTTTACAGCCTCAGCGCTGAGCTGTTGGACACAACCCAAAGCAGAATCACACTGAGGACAAACGAGATTATGAACAAGCTTACTTTTATAACGCTGTTTTTTGCCCCGCTGACGGTCATAACGGGCATATATGGCATGAATTTTAAGTATATGCCGGAGCTTAACTGGCGCGTCGGCTACCCCGCGGCAATTGGCGTCATGGTGCTTGTGTGTGTGCTGCTTTGGCTGCTTGCCAAGCGCAAAAAGTGGATATAGACCTTACCATAATTTGGAGCTTGCGCATAAGTGCACCCTTGTGTTAGAATTACACAGGGGTGTGTTTCTTGAGTACCTATGTCAAGCATTTTCTGGAAGAGCTACGCAAAGCCAACGCTTTCAGCAGCGGGCTGCTGTGTATGGGCTTTTTGCTGTGCTATTCGGCTTTTTTGTTCTGCGCCGTGCTGGAGCTGTGCGCGGGGCATATTTTGGATTTTTGGGCGGCTCATTTGCTTGCCCGGGACATAAGCGGCTGCGCGGCAGGCTGTGTGGGTGTGCTTTGCTTCCAGTCGGTGGTTTGGGCTATTCTCCTGCCGCGAAAGGGGGAGGCTTAGCGGCTCTTGCTGCCGTACTTATGTGCGGCTCAATTGCGCGTTCTACCCTCGGGTCCTACCCGCATGGGCCTTGGGTTGCGTTTCTTTCTGCGTTTGCGGAAATGCAGCACGATATAGCCCGCCAACAACAGCAGTATTACGACCGCAATCAAGCGGAACGGCAGGGACTTAAACACGTCGCCAAGCAGCTTGATTGTGTAAAGGAAGGCGCTGCGCTGTGCGCTGCTTTGTGTAACAAGAGCAAACTCGCCCACCTCTTGATTGGCGTAATAAACCTTCGCCCCGCCCATGGCTTTGCCCTGCTCAACCGGCGCCTCCAGCTCCTCGGGCAGGCTCTCCTCGTCAGGCACAATAAGCAAACCGTTCGCCGCAACGCTTGATGGTAAAAGCAAGTATATGTCCTCCGCGGGGGAAAGCGGCATTCTGTCGCCCTCCTTGCCGTAAAGCAAGGGCAGCTCCGTAATAACATTCAGCGGCGTAGCCACCTTAACAAGGCGCAGGTTTTCAAATGCCCAGGCGAACATTGACTTGGCGTCCACAAAGGCCGTGTTCTCCCCTATTGCGTCGTCGTCAAGGTTCTTTATGGTGCCGCGCATAACAATGGCGTAATAGCTGTAGCCATTATGGCTTGCGTAACCGATTACGCAGCGCCCGGATTCCTCCGTGTGCCCTGTTTTTATCCCAATCGCATAGGGCGAATAATAATCAGGAATGCCGGGGTTCATCAGTTCATTTGTGTTTTTAATCGTGCGAGCGGGGAAGCCCCCAACGGCGGGTAATTCGTATTCTCTTTTTGCCACCAGCTCCGCAAAAACCGGGTACTCCATTGCCTTGCGCACCATTTTTAACATATCCGCAGCGCTGCTGTATTGCCCCGGCTCGTCCAAGCCGTGCGGATTGACAAACTGTGTGTTGCCGCAGCCCAAGGTCTGCGCAAACCGGTTCATTTTTTCAACAAAGGCAGTAACGCTGCCGCCGACCACCCGCGCCAGGGTCATAGCGGCGTCGTTGCCGCTTGGCAGCAGCAGGCAGGCAAGCAGCTCCTTGATTGTGCGCTCCTCCCCGCTTGAAAGCCCCGCCGTGGAGCTGTCCGTGCCGTAAAGTGCGTCCAAATCCGCTTGAGTAACCGTTACACGCTCGCTCAAATCCGCGCGTTCCTCAAGCACAACCGCCGCAGTCGCTATTTTAGTCAGTGAGGCGGGTGCGCTGCGGGTATCAGCCCCCTTGCTGAATATCACCTCGCCGTCGTCCGCGTTTGCCAGCAGATAAATAGGCGAATGAAGGGTAATGCCGCTATCCTTCAGCAGGCTGCTTGACCATTCCCCAAACGCCGTAACAGGCAGCAAGCAGAGCAAAAATATTGCGGCAAAACCGATTAAAATCCTTTTACGCATAGACAAATCCCGCCCAATAGGTTATAATATAACATATTATACCACTTTTGCCCGAAAGAATAAAGCGGGTAAGGGGATTTTCTTTAAGGGAGGTACGCGCGGCTGCGCGGCAGGCACTATGGTTTACGTCACAGGGGATATGCACGGCATTATGGATAGGTTTTCAGCTCCCGCCCTGCGCAGGCTTAAAAAGGGGGATTACCTGCTTGTTTGCGGGGATTTCGGCTTTATTTGGGACGGCGGCAAGGAGGAAAGCGCTTTCCTGAAAAAAATAGGCAAAAAAAAGTACACGGTCGCCTTTGTTGACGGCTCCCACGAAAACTTTGAGCTCTTGGACAAATACCCCAAAGAGGATTTTTGCGGCGGGAAAGCGCGGCACATCTGCGGCAACCTGTGGTACCTTATGCGCGGCGAGCTTTACACAATTGACGGCGAAAGCTATTTTGCCATGGGCGGCGGCGAGAACACGGACTTTGAATCGCAAACAGGCGCCGCGGCTTGGACCGGGCGCGAAATGCCAACCGATGAGGAACTGCAGCATGGTGTTGAAAGCCTGCGCAGGCACGGCAGCAAGGTGGATTATATTATAACCCATGAGCCGCCAATGAAGCTAAAGGAATTTTTGTGTCTGCGGCAAAAGGGCGAAACCCGCATAACGGGGCTTAACACATACTTAGAGGAGCTTTCCAAGGCTGTTGAATACAAGCGTTGGTTCTTTGGCTCCCTGCATTTGGATAAATATGTTTCCGGCACGCACGCGGCGGTTTTCCAAAACATTTTGGACGCAAAAACGGGGCATTTTATTTAGGGAGTGCGCCGGCACAGGCTAATAAATCCCACCCAAGCGTTTCTCAAGGGTAGAGGTGTTCGGCGAAACAAGATAGTAGCCGTCCTCGCCTCCGTCCGCGCTTGCCGTAATAACAAGGCTGCGCGGCAGCTCTCCGTCACAGCAATCTTTCAGCCTGCCCGCTCTTTCCAAGCTTTTCAGCAGCTCCCGTGAGGCTCGTTTTACCGTAAGAGAATCAACGTCCAAAAGGGCAATAATATCCTCCCTTGCAAGGGAGGCTTTTGATATGTGCAAATTCATCTGTTCCTCCTAAAATCCAAATACTCCTGAAGGATTATCACCGCGGCGGCGGAATCCACAACAGCCTTGCGCTTTTTGCCGCGCACGTCCGTGCCGCTCAGCGCATTGTGCGCCATAACGCTTGTGAGCCTTTCGTCCCTCAAAATAATCGGAAGCTCGCTTTGTTTCCGCAAAATATCTGTAAAGGCTTTACACTTTACAGTCATTTCGCTTTCGCTGCCGTCCATGTTGCGCGGGCAGCCGACCACAATTTCAGCCGCGCCAAGGCTTTTTGCCTGCTCGGAAATTTGCGCCGCAATTGCCGCAAGGCTTTTACCTTTACAGTCTATCCTCCCGACTGGGTACGCCAAAACCTCTCCCGCGTCGCAGGCGGCAAGCCCCGTCCTTGCGCTGCCGAAATCAACACCCAAAATCACCATGGTTTAACCTGCCCGCTCAGCTCACTTATACTGTCGCAGCCCTCTGCGCGAACCCATTCCTCCAGCCCTTCAATAATCTTAATCGGCGCAAACGGGTCTGTGAAGCAGGCCGTTCCCACCTGCACCGCATTAGCCCCCGCAAGGATAAGCTCCGCGGCGTCCTGCCAGCGGCTGACACCGCCCATGCCGATAATCGGCAGCTTGACCGCCTTGCGAACCTCCCAAACCATGCGCACCGCAACGGGCAGCACCGCCGGACCCGAAAGCCCGCCGGTGTTGTTGCGCAGGATTGGACGTCGGGTGGCGACGTCAATTTTCATGCCGGTGATTGTGTTTATTAAGCTCAGCGCGTCCGCTCCCGCCTCCTGGGCGGCAAGGGCAATTTCGGCTATGCTTGTTACGTTCGGCGTCAGCTTCACAACTAAGGGTGTGCCGCCGCAGACTGCCTTAACAGCCGCCACAATTTTCTCCACGCTTTGACATGAGCTGCCGAAGGACACGCCGCCCTCCCGCACATTCGGGCAGGAAATATTCAGCTCCAGCATATGTATTCCGCTTGCCGCAAGCAGCCGCGCGTTCTCAACGTAATCCTCCATGCAGGAGCCGGCGGCGTTGGCAATGACCACAACACCCTGCCGCAAAAGCCAGGGCAAATCCTCGCGAATAAAATGCTCTGCGCCGGGGTTTTGCAGCCCAACGCTGTTGAGTATCCCCGATGGTGTTTCCGCAATACGCGGCGGCGGATTGCCCAAACGCCTGTGAAGTGTTGTGCCTTTACAGCTTATTCCCCCCAGCCTTTCTAACGGGAAAAAGTCGCCGTAATCCTTGCCAAAGCCATATGTTCCCGACGCCGTAATAACGGGGTTTTTGAATTCCACACCGCAGATATTAACATTAAGCAGACCCATCACCAGCACAGCTCCTCTCCGTTAAAAACGGGACCGTCCTTGCACACCCGCAGGTAGTCCTCCGTACCGGCCCGCTTGATTTTTGCCGAGCAAACCAAGCAAGCTCCGACTCCGCAGCCCATGCGCTCCTCCAGCGAAAGGCGGCAGGGCACGGTTTTTTTTGCGGCAAGCTCCGCCACAGCCCTTAGCATTGGCATTGGTCCGCAGGCAAATACCGCGTCATATCGGTTTTCCTCAAGCAGCCGCTCCATGGGGGTGGTAACAAAGCCCCTTGTGCCGCGGCTGCCGTCCTCCGTTGCTATTGCGACGCATTGGCAAGCCGCGGCGAACTCATCCTCCAAAATAACCTGCTCAGCCGTTCTGAAGCCCAAAACAGCGTCGGTAACAGCCGCGCCGCAGCGCAGGGCGCAATCAAGCAAGGGCGGCACACCTATGCCGCCGCCAACCACCAACAGCCGTTTGTTGTCCCCAAGGCCGCCAAAGCCGTTGCCAAGCGCCCCCAAAATATCCAAGGTGCCTCCGACCGCCTGCTGTGACAGCCACGCCGTACCCTCTCCCCGCACGGCATAAACAAGCGTAATCCGCCCGTCGTCAACCCTGCAAATTGAGATTGGTCTGCGCAGGGTTTTCTCCCCGCAAAGGACGTGGACAAACTGCCCCGGCTGTGCCTGCGCGGCGACGAGCGGGCTGTCCAGCTCCGCGCGGTATATTCCCTGCGCAATCAAGCTGTTGGACAGCAAGCGCGCTATTTCCTGAAGCGCCATCAAAAAACCTCCGCTGAAAAGTTTGTTACTGCAAAGTATA
The DNA here is from genome assembly GCA_031272895.1 of Clostridium sp. GTDB lineage: Bacteria > Bacillota > Clostridia > Oscillospirales > Acutalibacteraceae > WRKY01. The sequence continues at coordinate 163,503 of JAISSW010000002.1, forward strand.
CAGGTTTTTTTACTGTTTGTCAAAAAACAAAGGACGCGGGTGTTGCCCCGCGCCCCTGTGTTCCTTTGATTATGCCGTAGCCTTTAGCTGCAGGCGCAGCTTGTCGCTAATCATGGCAATAAATTCGCTGTTTGTGGGCTTGCCCCTGCTGTTTTGGATTGTATACCCAAAGTAGGAGCTAAGCACGTCCACGTCGCCGCGGTCCCACGCAACCTCAATGGCGTGGCGGATTGCCCTTTCCACCCGGCTGGCAGTGGTTTGGTTCGTCTTTGCAACCGTGGGATAGAGCAGCTTGGTAACGGCGCTCATCATGCCGGGGTCCTGCACGCTCATATGTATTGCTTCGCGCAGGTATTGGTACCCCTTTATGTGGGCGGGTACGCCGATTTGGTGCATAATCTCGCTGATTGTCACATCCAAATCATGCGGCAGCAGCTTTACACCGCGGCGGCGGCTCATGTGTTCGCTGCGCTGGATTATACGCTCGGCAAGGGTTTCCGGGTCAAAGGGCTTGAGCATATAGTAATCCGCGCCCGCGTCCAGAACGTCCTGCTCAAACGCTGCGTTATCCATCCCCGAAAGCACAAACACCATGGGGCGTTTTACCGCTTTCATCAACCGCAGCTGCGCAAGCACGCCCAAGGCATCCAAGCGTGGCATAAACGCATCCAACAGCAGCACCTCCGGCGCGGGCGGCTTGTTCATGCGCTCAAGAACAAGCTTGCCGTCCTTTGGTATTGTTTGAACCTCAAGTCCTTTGGTGCGCAGGGCCTGCACGCACATGGAGGAAAACTCGGTTCCCTCCTCCGCCAGCAGAACTTTCAACCTTTTTTCCATCGTGTTTACCTCCTATCTTGGTTTTTGCACCTATTCTACCCTATTTGGTAAAATTTGTCAACTGCGAAATTTCGAGGAAAAGAGGCTGTAAATCTTAAAAAATTGGCAAAAATTCCCGCATTTGTTGCGTAAACTCAAATTTTCCCGTCTAATTAGGGAAAATTTTGCGTTGCGTGGAAATTTTTCACACTTGTGTTTATAATGAATAGCAACAACTATATATAGTGCCTGTGCTTAGTCCTCCCACGGCGGCTGCTCGTCGTTAAGCTCTGCGAATGCGCCGCCAAGGGCTGTCCTCTCGTAGTATTCCGCCTTGCTGATTAGCACCTTGCGCGGCTTGCTTCCCTCAAACGGACCGACTACCCCCGCCTGCTCCAGCTCGTCAATCACTCGGCTGGCGCGGGCATAGCCCAGCTTAAGGCGGCGCTGCAGCAGCGTTGTGCTTGCCATCTCCGCCTCCACAACCACGCGTATCGCTTCCTCAAACATTTCGTCATGCTCTCCGTCGCCGCCAAGGCTGCCAAAATCCTCTCCGCCGCGCTTGCCCTTACCGATTTCCGATGAAAGCTTGTCAATCTCGTCCAGCACACCGTCGTTGTATTCCGCGCCGTCGGTTTGCCGGCTAACGTAGCGTACAACCTGCTCCACCTCCGCGTCGGAGATTAGGCAGCCCTGAACACGCACCGGCTTTTGCATATCAACCGGCAAAAACAGCATATCGCCGTAACCAAGCAGCTTTTCTGCCCCGGACATATCCAAAATTGTGCGGCTGTCCACCTGACTGGAAACAGACAGCGCTATGCGGCTGGGGATATTTGCCTTAATAAGCCCGGTAATAACGTCCACAGAGGGGCGCTGTGTTGCAATAACAAGGTGTATGCCCGCGGCGCGCGCCTTTTGAGCCAAGCGGCAAATCGAATCCTCCACGTCCTTTGCCGCCACCATCATCAGGTCCGCCAGCTCGTCAATAAAAATTACCATTCGTGTCAGCGGCTCAAAGCTGCCTGTGCGCTGCGCCATCTGGTTATAGCCGCTTATATCCCTTGCCCCGTGCTCGGCAAGCAGCTTGTAGCGCTTTTCCATCTCTCCAACAGCCCAAGCCAGCGCCCCCGCCGCCTTGCGAGCGTCGGACACCACGGGAATCTCTAAGTGTGGCACACCATTATAAATTGAGAACTCCACCTGCTTAGGGTCAATCATCAGCAGTCGCACCTCGTCAGGCGTTGCGTTATAAAGCAGGCTGACTATCATTGTGTTCATGCACACGGATTTGCCCGAACCCGTTGTGCCGGCAATCAGCAGGTGCGGCATTTTTGCCAAGTCAGCGCAAATAACATTACCGCTTATGTCCCGCCCAAGCGCCACGTTAAGCTTTGAGCGTGAGCGGCGATAGACGGGGCTGTCCAAAATCTCGCGCATACCAACAGCCGCTTTGTGCTTGTTGGGTACCTCAATGCCTATGGCGCTTTTCCCGGGTATGGGCGCCTCTATTCGCACACCGACCGCCGCAAGGCGCAGGGCAATGTCGTCCGCAAGGTTTGTTATTCGGTTTATGCGCACACCCGCCTCCGGCACCAGCTCATAGCGTGTGACCGAGGGCCCGCGGGCAATATCGGAAATGCTTGCGCGCACACCGAAGCTCTCCAGCGTGGCAATCAGCGTGTTCGCCGTGTTCCTTTCCTGCTCCACGGCAACGGCGCTGTCGGCGTTCCTTGTGCTCTCCTGTAAAAGGGTAATCGGCGGCAGCTTATAAGCCTCTCCCTGCTCCGGCAGGGCAACCGGCTCAAAGAATGGTTGAAATTGCCTTTCCCGTTTGGGTCTTGCCGGCGGTTTTTCCCGCACCAGCGCCTCCAAAACCTCGGCATCACGCTGCGCACGGGTGGGGCGCTCCGACGGCTCAGGCTCTTGCTTTCCCCACTCGTCAAGCGGTTCCGCCGCCACGGCAGAGCGACCGGTAAGCTTTCCTTTTTGTGCTTCTATGACGGGTTTTAGCTTGTGACCTTTTTCCCTTATTCTTTTCACCCAGGAAAAAAGATTGTGTCCCGTCCATAGCATAATAAGGGTCAGCATTGCAACGCCGAGGATTATTAGAGCCGGCTTCTTGCCGAGCCTGCCCAGCGCACCGCCAATAACCGCTCCAATCGCTCCGCCGCTGTGGACTAAGCTGCCTATGCCCCTTTCCCCTCTTTCCCACGCCTCAACAACCTGCTCCCACCAAGGGGTACCCTCCAAATAAAAGTCAAAGTTTGCCACGACGTGCCAGCCGCTGAGCAGCACCATACCGGAGGACAGCACATACTTAAGGCTGGAGCCTGCTTCTTTGCGCACCTCTTCGATGGACAGGAGATACGAAGCCACAAACAAGAACAAAACAATGCCTACCACGCCTATTCCAAACAAGCCAAGGAAAGCGTTGTGGGCAAAATGCCAAACGCTCTTTCCATCAACAACCATAACAAAAAACAGCAAAATAGCCGCCGCTAAGGTAAAAGCGGAACTGTGTCTTAGTATGTGGTCAAAGCGTGTAGACCTGAATTTTCCGGGGCGTTCAGGTCTGCCCTGCGGCGGATTCGGCTTTGCGCTCCCCCGCTGCGGGGCTTTTCCGCCGCTCGCGCCACCCTTATTTTCAGCCATGGCTATTGCCTCCCCTGTAATACTGCCTTAAATTATAGCATTATACACCAAAAAAGGCAAGGCTGAAGCGCCAAAAGTCCCGCAAATTTGCTTTTGATAAAAAAATCTGCTATACTTCTGTTCGAAAGCTATAGCTTATTTTGGAGGTTATATGTCGGTATTGATTGCGCCGAGCCTTTTGGCTGCTGATTTTTCCTCCCTGCGCACTGAGCTTGCACGGGTGGAGCAGGCCGGGGCGCATTGGCTGCATTTGGACGTTATGGACGGGCATTTTGTGCCCAACATCAGCTTTGGCGCGCCGGTGATTGCCGCTCTGCGCCCGCACACGGGGCTGTATTTTGACGTTCACCTTATGCTTGAAGAGCCGCTGCGCTATTTGGAGGATTTTGCGAAAGCAGGCGCGCAAAGCATCACCTTCCACGTGGAGAGCAAAAGCCCCGCGGGGGAAACCATTAAGGCAATACATTCCCTGCGCACAAGTGGCGGTGAGCGAATTGCGGCGGGTCTTTCCGTTAAGCCGGGTACGCCCATAGAGGCTGTGTACCCCTACCTTGACGAGCTGGATATGGTGCTTGTTATGACTGTTGAACCCGGCTTTGGGGGACAAGCCTTTATGGCGGATATGCTGCCTAAAATCAGCTCCCTGCGCAAGGAACGCCCCTCGCTGCTCATTCAGGTGGACGGCGGCGTTAACGCCCAAAACGCGGCTGAGGCAATAGCCGCCGGCGCCGGTTGCCTTGTGGCGGGCTCGGCAGTTTTCGGCGCGGCAAGCCCTGCGGAGGTAATCGCCGCCATGTCAGGGGGCTGAAACAGCCCTGCAGGCAGCGGCAAGCCTCTCAAGTGCGCCGTCCTTGACCAAAAGCCGCCAATATTCCCTCGTCGCCGACTCCGCCAAGCCACCGGCGTTCAGCAGCTCTCCGTATTCCCCGAAGAAAGCGCACAGCCTGCCTGCTCCGCCCTTTGGGTACAGCAAAAGCCTGTAAGCCCCCTTGCTTTCATAAAGTGTGCTTTGCGGCAGCGGCAGCCCCAAGCCGGTGTATGCCGCGGCCGCGTCCAGCAGCGGGTCAACGGAATTGAAGCGGAAGATGAGCGGAGCGGTCTTCTCCTGCGCCGGTACGGCAGAGCTTTTGCGCGGAACAAGCCGCCTTGCCTGACCGATTAGCGTAAAGTGCAGCACACAGCCGCCGCCGCGCGGCATTACCTCAACCACCATGCGCCCGGAGGGGTCAATATTCCGCCCAAGCTCACGCCCGGCAAGGTCCAGCAGGGTCCAAATAACACGGCGGGTTTCTATGTTGGCGTAATCAAGCTCCTCAAAGCTGATTTCCAAATCCTCCATGTCGTGGGCGCTAAGCTCAACCAAAAATCTTTCCTCGGATAGCTCCTCAATCCTCACGCCATACTCCAACGGCAAAAAATGTGACGGCGCAAGCCGCCTAACAATATGATATTCCCTTAAGCTTAAAAGTGCAATACTAAGTTTATTCCAAAAATGGAGGCATTAACCATGGCAAAGCCCGGCGAGGCGGAAAACGCAAAAATAAAAACTCCGCAGGGCGCGGAAACTCCTGAGGAAGCGCGGTATTATTTGATTGCGCTGCTCATGCTGCTTTTGCCCGCGCTTATGGCGGCATACTATTACCGCTCGCAGGCGCTGCGGCAGCTTGTGGTTTGCTCCCTTAGCGCACTTGCCTTTGAGTGGATAGTGCGGCTGCTGTTCCGCAAAACAATGGATAAAAAATTCGACTGCGGCAGCCTTTTCACCGGCGCTGTGATTGCCATTTGCCTGCCTGCCAACGCGCCCTTCTATGTTGGAATAAGTGCCGCGGCGTTTGCGATTTTGGTGGCGGCGCTGCCCTTTGGCGGCATACACCGCGCGCCCTTCATACCGGCGGCGGCGGGCATGGCCTTTGCCGTTGTGTGCTTCAAGGACGCCGTATTTACCTACCCGGCAATTGAGGGAATACAAAGCTCGATTATACCGTCCGGCGTTTCGCTGGCAAGCCTGCTGCAGCATGGCGTCGCCCCCCGCTTGGATACCGCCTCCCTGCTGGATTTGCTTTTGGGGCAGGTTTCCGGTCCCATGGGTACGGGCAGCCTTAGCTTTATTATGGGCACAATCTTCTTCACCTTTTTGCTTGGCAGGGAGGCGTTTTGCTGCTCTGCCGGGTTTATCGGCGGAATGGCGGCTATGGCGGCTATTTTCCCGCGCATACCCACAGGCAGCATGAATTCCGTGTTTTTGGAGCTTTCCGCAGGGGCTGCGCTGCTTTGCGGAGTCTGCCTGCTGCACCACCCCGCAAGCCGCCCAAGGCACTGGGGCTGGTGCCTTGCCTACGGGCTTTACACGGCAATTATTGCAATGTGCTTCCGCTACTTTGGTCCCTATGAAGAGGGCGTTTGGTTTGCAATCCTTTTTGTGAACGGTACTTGGGGCTTTTTGCAGGAAATGTTTATATCGCTCTGGCGGCTGACGCCCTGGGGAAAAAGGCAAATGGAGGTGAACAGCTATGCCTGAAGCAAGCATGAGCTTTAAGGAGCGCTTGAAGCTGAGCGCCCTTGCCCGCAACCCTGTTTTGATTCAAATGCTGGCAATTTGTGTGCTTATGGCGGCGGGAACACTAAAGGCGGCGCTTGTGCTGGCAGGCTCGCTGTGCATAATCTTTACCGTAACGCAGACCATGGCTAATCTGTTCATGCGGCACTGGCCGCGCTACTTCCGCATGACGGCATATGCCGCAATCGGTACGCTTTGTGCCTTTGGCATAACCCTGCTGATGCTGCGGCTTGACCCCGGCTTTACCTCGGAGCTGGGAATGTACCTTTCCATACTGGCGGTCAGCAGCATTACGGCCTTCCACTGCGAAAAAAACGCCATCTATGTAACGCTTAAGGAAAGCCTGACCGAAACGGCGGCCCGCCTGATTGGCTTTTGCCCGGTGCTGCTGCTATGCGGCGCGCTGCGTGAGCTGCTCGGCAGCGGTACGCTTTGGGAGCATACCCTCATCAAGGGCGGGGGGCTGGCGTTTTTTGCCCACCCTGCCGGAGCGCTTGTTTTGCTTGGCTTTGGCGCGGCGCTGCTGCGCATATTGGTTCACCGCTATGGCTGGGCATACGTCAAGGAGGTTGCCATGCGGGTAAGCGAAACGACGATTGTCCCCGTCGCGCAGGAGGACGAACCCAAAGATGAACCCGATGAAAATCAGGCTCTGCCGGAGGGCGACGAGGGCGATGAAATCCCGCGCCCGGTGGGTTATTTCGCACCGGAGAAGCCCGCCGCGCCGGACGAGTCCATACAGGGTATAACAGCCGCCCCCTCCCGGCTGGAGGACACCCAACAAAGCTTTGACGAGCTTATGGCGGAGCTGCGCCGCCGCTACCTTGAAGATGAGAAGGGGGAATAATTATGTCAACCATAGTGAAGCTTGTTTTGATTGCCCTGAGCACGGTTTTTGTGCAGAACCTTGTTTTTAAGGGCGGCTTTGGCATGGGTGAGGCTATGCGCATAGCAACAAAGCCGCGGCGGTTCTTAATCTTTACCGGTCTGCTCACGGGCTTTTGCGTTGCGGACACTGTTGCCTGCGCCCTAATCAATAAAATCCCCGCCATTGACTCCCTTGGCTTGGAATACCAAATGCCGATTAACTCCGGCATATTGCTTATCCTGTTCCTGCTGGTGGTGCTTGCGTTCACACTTGCAACCAAGCGGCTCCCGGACGAAAAATTCCTTTCCACCGTAGGTATGGCAGCGCTTAACACGCTGGTGTTCACACTGCCCATACTCGGCAAACTGTCAGCCTACGGCATAGCCGAGGCGGCGGCGTTCGGCGTGGGCGCGGGGATTTCTTTCCTGCTGGCGCTTTCGGTTCTTCGCTTCGGCGTCAACAAAATCCTTGAAAACCAGGAACAGATTCCCCACGCATTCCGCGGCACGCCGGCGTTCTTCATTTACTCGGCGCTGTTCTCCCTTGCAATGGTGGGGCTTGCCGGTGAGACGCTGTTTTAATACTGAATAAGCGAATATTTTTGGTTAATTTCCCGTCAAGTTTTTTGCTTTACATGGTGCAAAACTCGGTTGAAAATGTTGATAAGCCCTTGTTTTTCCCCAAGAAGTACCGGTTTTGGTAAAGCTGCTCCGCTTTACAAGCCATATTTTCCCAAAAATGCATGAATATTTTTGCGCAAATATGCAAAGCGATATTGCTCATAAAATAATGCCGCAGTTCAAAGCGCTGCGGCATTATTTTCGGCGATTTTTTCGCAGGCTCAACCCGCAAGCACACCCGTGGCGACCACGTCCGTGCCGAAAAGGTCCGGCAAAATCACGTCGCCCACCTGCTTTGGTTCGCTGACGACCACCGTGCGGATTTTTGCCATTGCCTCCATCATTTTGCCCTTGGGGATTTCCCCGCGGGTTTTGACCGGCAGCCGCGGGCTATCCGGGAAAGAGGTAGCCACCGTGGTGGTAAGGCTGCGCATTGGCGCCGTCATTTCCGCCTTGGCAAAATCCACTCCCTTGGGGCAAAGGTTGCCCGCAACCTTGATTTCCTCACCCTCTACGCTTACCTCCATGCGGCAGCCGTTTGGGCAGACTATACAGATGATTTCCATTGTGTTTTCCTCCTGAATTTATTGCATTGTTAAGGTATATTTAACCACATCGGTTGAGGCTTCGGGCTTGATTTTCAGCGCCTCCATCTCCGATGGGATAAGCCTTCGGTACTTTTTGCTAACGGCCTCTTTTTCATCTTGAAAAGCGACTGTAACGGTCTTTGCCTTTACATCCTCGCGGCTACGGAAGAACAGAGTGAACGGCTCCGATTCAGTTGGCGCAAGGTATTGCGGCAGTGCGTAAAGGAAATCCCCTTTACTGTATTCAAGCGCCACGGCATTCTCCGCAAAGCCGCGCGGAGTGCTGCAATAAGCCGCGGCGTGCTTGCCGGCCTCCTGCCCGCTTGCGCTCACCCAATCGGCAAGGTCGTTGACGTGCAGCACATTGCCGCAAGCAAAAACCCCCGCCGCCTTTGTCATTAAGTATTGGTCAACATACGGTCCCTTTGTCGCCGGGTCAATTGGAATGCTCAGCATATTCGGCAGCTCAATCTCCGGCAGCAGCCCCACGGAGAGTATCAGCGCGTCGCACTCAATAATTTGCCGCGTGCCGGGTATTGGGTTAAAGCCCGCGTCAACCTGCTCCACTGCCACAGCCTCCACCCTCTCGCTGCCGAATACCTCCGTAACCGTTGTTGAAAGCTGCAGAGGTATGCCGAAATCGTGCAGGCATTGGCTTATGTTGCGCGAAAGCCCCGCGGGCGCGTCCTTTATTTCGTACACGCCGACGACCTGTGCGCCCTCCAGCGTAAGCCGCCGCGCCATAATAAGTCCTATGTCGCCGCTGCCCAAGATAACGCACCTTTTTGTGGGCATTTTGCCCTGGATATTCACGAAGTATTGTGCCGTACCCGCCGAGAAAATCCCCGCGGGGCGCTGCCCGTGAATAAAGACCTGACGGCTCGTGCGCTCGCGGCAGCCACAGGCAAGTATTATTGCTTTACAGTCATAGCTGACCATGCCTGCGGCGCTTTGAGTGCAGACCGTGTAGCCCTGCCCCTGCTTGCGTACGTCCACCACAAAGGACTCGAGCGTGTAGTCAATCCCCGCCGCCAAAAACGCGTCAATCTCCCTGTTGGCGTACTCGGGACCCGTGAGCCTTTCCTTAAAGCGCAGCAAGCCGAAGCCGTCGTGCACACACTGTTTTAATATGCCGCCAAGCCTTCGCTCGCGCTCAATCAACAGTACCCTTGCCCCGTTTTGATGTGCGCTGAGTGCCGCGACAAGCCCCGCCGGGCCGCCGCCAAGTACCAAAACATCGTAGCTTTTATGTGCTGTAAAGCCCTTTAGCTTGTCAGTCATTTTTGCCGTCCTCCATTTGGGTAGCCCCAAGCTCACCCACAAAAAGCTCGCTGCCCGCGCCCTTTTTAGTCACGTTGGCTATGCCCTCCTCGCCCAAAAGCTCCGCGACCAACGGCGAACAAAATCCGCCCTGGCAGCGCCCCATTCCGGGACGGACGCGGCGCTTTATTGCGTCTATGCTTGTGGCGGGCAGGGGTGCGCGCACTGCGGCGCGTATTTCGCCCTTGCTTATCCCCTCGCAGCGGCAGACCACTACGCCGTATTCCGGGTTTTGCTCAATCACACGCTGCTTTTCCTCAAGGCTGAGCTTTGCCATAACCGGCGCGGCATTGCGAACGGGATTAAAGCGCGGGTTCGGCAGTATTTTCCCGCCAAGCCGCCCCAGCACAAGCTTGCAAATTTCCTCCGCTATGGCGGGCGCGCTGGCAAGCCCCGGCGACTGAATCCCGGCGGCGTGAACCAAATTTTTTACACGCTCGCTGCCCTCAATGATGAATTCTTCCTCGTAGCTTGCCGCCCTAATCCCCGCGAAATAGGTGATTACCTGCCCGCGGTTAAAGCCCTTAATCAGCGGCAGGTGCTTGTTCATAACCGCGTCGATGTTGCTCTTGTGGGTTGAAAAATCCTCGCGCAGGGGCTGCTCGTATGCGTCAGGACCGACCAGCACATTGCCGTCAATGGTTCGCATAATGCCGCCGCCCTTGCTGGTGGAAAACGCCGCCGCAAGCCCAATCAGTCCCATGGAGCGCTGTGAGAGCGGACCGGCGTCCTTATCCAAAATGCAGCACTCGCCCTTGCGTGGGTGGATTGAGAAAAAGCGGTCGCCAGCCATGTCCGCCACCGTGTCGCAAAAGCAGCCGGCGGCATTGACCACAAGCTTGGGCATCAGCGTGCCGCGGTTGGTTTGTACCTCGGTTATGGCTCCATGCTCGGTTTTCATTCCCTCAACAACTGTGTTCAGCGAAATTTTTACGCCGTTTTCAACCGCGTTATCCGCAAGAGCTACCGTGAGCTTATATGGCGAAAGTATCCCGGAGGTGGGGTATTCAAAGGCGCCGACTGCCTCGTCGGTTATGTTCGGCTCCTCTTCAACAAGCCTGCGGCGGCCGATATGGTACCCCGGCACCCCCAGCGCCTTTTGGCGGTAGGCAAACAAAAACCTTGCCGCAAGCCCAAACCAGCGCTCGCGGTAGAGTATAAGGTTACTCCAGCGCTCAAACGGAACAGAAAGCTCCTTGCAGATTTTATCGTACATGGCGTTGCCGCGCACGTTGTATTCGCCGCGAAGTGTGCCGGGGTGAGAGGCAATGCCCGGATGAATCATGCCGTCGTTGCGGGAGGAGGCGTGCATTGCAACATCATCCTCTTTGTCCACAAGCAAAACCGAAAGCTGCCAGCGCGCAAGCTCCCTTGCTATTGAGCAGCCTATAACCCCGCCGCCGATGATTAACACGTCCGGCGTTAAGCCCTGCAAGGTATAATCCTTTACAGCGGGTGTGCGCATTGCGGGCGCTGTGAAGTCCTTTAGCTTTACATCATTTATAACGGCGCGAAAACCGGCCTTTGCCGCATACTTTCCGCAACGCACTATCTCCTCCCAGTCCTCCATGCACCCCTCTATGCGCACGGAATCGCCAAAGGCTGAGCATTCCACTCCGGGGTACCTGCGGGAAAGCTTGCTTTGCAAAACGCGCAGTTCCTTCAACATTTATCACTCCCAAAACAATATATCCTGTTGAAATATTATAGCATTTTTGGTATACTGTTTGCAAGCGCGCCGATAACAAAAAGCGGGGGTAAAGTGTCTAAATGCGTGGAATTGCTAAAGTAATAGGTAAAATACTCAGGTTTATTGCACGAATACTGGGGAAAATTATTTACTATCTTTTACCCAAAAGCGTAAGGGTCCGGTTAGTCACGCGCCGCTCGGCGAAGAAAAAAGCCCGCCCAAGCACAGCAAGCCGCATTAGGGGAATGCGAAGAAAAACCATTGCTTGGATTGTTTTCTTGTTTATGCTGCCGTTTATCCTGCTCTTCTCCCTGCCGGACGCGGACACAGTCAGCAACGGCAGCAGCAGTGAAAGCAGCGAAGCGGCAACGGAGGGCTACATCGTATTCATCATCGTCGCCGTGCTTTCGTCAATACTGTTGTTTTACCTTAACCTTTTGCGCAAGGCATTTTGGCGCTTGGGAGCATATAAGCGCTGTGAGCGCTATGCCGCAGGGCTGTGGTTCAAGCAGGAGGGCTCCTTGGAGGAGCTTGCTCGCTGGCTGCACGCACACAAAAATCAAAAGCATCTGGGCGCTCCGTCATATCTTTCGGCACTTCCGCCGGAGGAAATCTGCACACGCCGCAACCGCCCGCCAAAGCCGCTGAGTGGCTTTGCCCTAAAGTGGCAAACGCGCAAGGTTAAAAATACCCTGCTTTTTTTCCTCAAGCGCCACCTTTTCCCGGACACCTACCTTAACCTTAAGCTTAACCACATCGGCAACCTGCGCCGCGACGCTGAGCGGGAGGGGCAGAAGGCGTCCATAGTCAAAAAATCCAGCTTTGTTTCAGTCGTCTGCGTTGACTGCGGCAAGGATATGATTGTTGAGGACGGCAAATTCGGCCGCTGCGATTGCGGGGCGCCGCTGTGCGAAAGAATATGTGACGCCGGCTGCTCGGCGCACGGAGCCTCGCTTAGTGGAAGCTGCTTGTGCTGCCCACAGCGCATTTGCCGTTAAGGAGAACCACAATGGAACACTTTGAGCTACACGCGCCGTATGAACCCACCGGCGACCAGCCTGAGGCAATTGAGGCGCTGTCCCGTTCAATACTTGCGGGCAACGCGGAACAAACACTGTTGGGCGTTACCGGTTCCGGAAAAACCTTTACCATGGCAAACATCATCGCTAAGCTAAACCGCCCGACGCTTGTTTTGGCGCACAACAAAACCCTTGCCGCCCAGCTGTGTTCTGAGTTCCGTGAGTTTTTCCCAAACAACGCGGTTGAATACTTCGTCAGCTATTATGATTACTACCAGCCGGAGGCGTATATCCCCACCACGGACACCTACATTGAAAAAGACAGCGCAATAAACGACGAGATTGAAAAGCTGCGCCACTCCGCAACAGCCGCCCTGAGCGAAAGGCGCGACGTAATAATCGTGGCGTCGGTCAGCTGTATTTATTCCTTGGGCGACCCGATTGACTACCGCTCCATGGTCATCTCACTGCGCACGGGTATGAGCAAAAGCCGCGAGGAGCTTATTGCCAAGCTGGTGGAAATTCAATATGAACGCAACGATATTTCCTTTGTGCGCAACACCTTCCGCGTCCGCGGCGACGTGGTTGAGGTTTTTCCGGTCTATTCCAGCGAAACCGCAATCCGCATTGAGTTTTTCGGCGACGAGGTTGAGCGCATATCCGAAATAAACGCCCTGACAGGCGGCGTGAAGAATGTTATAAGCCACGCGGCAATTTATCCGGCAAGCCACTATGTGGTTGAGCCGGCTAAGCGAGAGGCCGCACTGACCGAAATCGGCGCGGAGTGCGTGGAAAGGGTTGCCCAATTCCGTGCGCAGGGCAAGCTGATAGAGGCTCAGCGTATTGAGCAGCGAACCCGTTACGATATTGAAATGCTGCGGGAAACAGGCTTTTGTAAGGGCGTGGAAAACTACTCCCGCGTAATGAGCGGACGCAAGCCGGGCAGCCCGCCGTTCACCCTGCTCAACTACTTCCCGGAGGACCTTTTGCTGTTTGTTGACGAAAGCCACGTCACCCTGCCGCAGGTTCGCGCAATGTATGCCGGCGACCGCGCACGCAAGGAGAACCTGATTGAGTTCGGCTTCCGTCTGCCCTCCGCCTACGACAACCGCCCGCTGACCTTTGATGAATTCTATGAACGCACACCCCAAAAGGTGTTTGTTTCCGCAACTCCGGGTCCCTTTGAGCGGGAAAAATCAGCGCTTATTGCGGAGCAGGTTATACGCCCAACGGGTCTGCTTGACCCGGAATGCTCCGTGCGACCGACGGATGGGCAGATTGACGACCTTGTATCGGAAATCAACCTGCGCACGGAGCGCGGCGAACGGGTACTTGTTACCACGCTCACAAAAAAAATGGCGGAGGACCTTACGGATTACCTTGATAATCTGGGCATAAAAGTGCGTTATATGCACTTTGGAGTTGACACAATAGAGCGCATGGAAATTGTGCGCGACCTGCGCCTGGGTGAGTTTGACGTGCTTGTGGGCATCAACCTGCTTCGGGAGGGGTTAGATATACCGGAGGTAAGCCTTATTGTTATTTTGGACGCGGACAAGGAGGGCTTTCTGCGCTCCGAAACAAGCTTAATCCAAACCATGGGGCGCGCCGCGCGCAACGCCAACGGGCAGGTTATCCTCTATGCCGACGAGGTCACGCCCAGCATGGAGCGAGCCCTTGCGGAAACCGCCCGCCGCCGCGAGAAGCAGGAGGCGTACAACCACGCGCACGGGATTGTGCCCAAAACCATCACCAAGGGCGTGCGTGATTTGCTGGAGATAAGCGTAAAGGGCAAGGACGCGCCGAAGAACGCCAAGGGCGTTAAGCTCAGCAAGCCGGAGCGCGAGCGCCTTATTGAGCAATACACCAAGGAAATGAAAGCGGCCGCCAAGCTGCTGGAATTTGAACACGCAGCGTTTTTGCGCGACAAAATAGCCCGGCTGCGCGGCGACTGAGGGCGGGGCAAGGGCATCGATTTTGGAGCTCAAGCCGCGCTGTTAAAGTGTCCGCCGAAAAGCGGGCATGGTTATTACTTATCCTTTTCTTGCTCTCCCATTAATTCTCCTGTATGCCTTTTCAACGACAGTGTTTACCAGCTTTTTCAGCGCATCAAACGGCAGCTGAAAGATTTTTAGTGAAAAAAGCCACAGCGAAAAAACGCAAACCCCAAGCCCTATTCCACACCACGCAACATCCGGCAGGCTACTTACTCTCCAATGCTCCAAAGCCCAATTAATCCCCCAAAAAAGAAACAGATGGAACAGATAAATCGGCATGGTTCTTGTTCCCAAAAGACTAAGTACCGGTATCTTCCCCTTCGGTACCAGCATTGCCAAACCCACAATCAAATTTGCTTCCCCATTTTTTTGCTCCGTGTTCTAAATTTCACCCAATTATACCACATAATTCCCCCCGTTATTCTAAATTAGAAAATACAGCCATTTCTCCAACTTTTTTTGACAAAAAACTTCTCAATTTTCCAAAAAAGAACCATTTGCCCCGTGTACTGTGATATACTTTAGCCAATGTGCGGTCGTATCGCACAAAACAGCATTAGGAGCTTATTATGAAGCGGTTGACGGGGATTCTGTTGGTCCTGGCATTGGCTGTAGCTGCGCTTGTTCTTGTGGGTACAAGTGCGCTTGCCGTAGCGCCGGAAAGCGATTTCTACTACGAAATCATCGACAATGAGGCGACGATTAGCGCCTACCTTGGTGCCGGCGGCGATGTGGTTATCCCAAGCAAGCTTGGCTCAAAGCCCGTGGTTTGTATCGGCAATGGCTCCTTCCAGTATTTTGAAACGATAACAAGCGTCGTTATCCCGGAGGGTGTAAGAAGTATTGATGCTCTGGCTTTCACTGCCTGCACTGCCTTAGAGAGCGTAGAAATCCCAAGCAGCGTCACTTCTATCGGCTCGCAGGCGTTCAGCCTTTGCTCATCGCTCAAAAGCATAGTCATACCCGACGGCGTGACGGCTATCCCCTCAAAGTGCTTTCAGTTCTGCACTTCCTTGGAGAGCATTACCATACCCCAAAGCGTCACGAGTATATCCGCCAACGCCTTTAACGGCTGTGATGTGCTGACGATATACGGTGAGTCGCCCAGCGCCGCGGCGGACTACGCGGCAAGCTACGGTTATAGCTTCGTGGCGCTTAACGAGCCGCCCGAAACCGAACCACCGACGACCGAGCCGCCCACTACGGAACCGCCCGTAACGGAGCCGCCGACTGAAACGACGACCACCACCACTACAACCACGACAACAACCACTACAACTCCAACCACTACAACCACCACCGCAGCGGCGACAACGGCCGTTGCTCCTCCTCCGCCAGCAGCGCCCGACAAGCCGGCAAGCAAAAGCCTGTGGGCCCGCATTTGGGAGTGGCTGGTCAGCATATTCCACGCGGTGTTCTTCTGGCTTTAAGCTGAAACATAGCGCACACTAATCCCCTCGCGCGGCAAGCACCTGACCCGGCTGGGGGCAAAAGAGAAGCCTGCGGAAGCTTTCCGCAGGCCATTTGGCTCTTAACCGCCATGTTCCACCCACGGCGGTTTATGCTTATTTACCCAGATATTCCTCCAGGCAAACACCGTTTTTCATTATTTCGGTTGCCGCTGCTTTGCCGACGTAGCGCCAATGCCACGGCTCAAAGCTCACCCCGGTTATTGAAACCTTGTCCTCCGGGTATCGAAGTATGAAGCCGTACTCCGCGCCATGCTCCATCAGCCAAGCGTATTCGCCGCTGTTTTCAAAATGGTCTGACGGGCTCCAGGTGCAAATATCCATCGCAAGACCGGCATTATGCTCACTGCAGCCGGGCAGCATAATAAGCTGCAGCGCTTTTTTTGTGGCGGTCACCTTGTCGTATCCGCTTTTTTGGTAGGAGGCTATGGATGCGTCCAAATTTGAGGTCTGAGTGGAAAGCCGCCGCCAACCGCTTGCCGCCGTAAGGGTTTTGCCGTCCTTTGCCGCCGCCGCAACCATGGCTTGGTAATACGGCAGGACTCGGCTATCTAAATATGTGCCGTTGCCAACCGCAGCGGTATCAACCTCATAGCCCTCCGGCAGGCAGTACTTGCTGTTCAGCAGCATAAGGTTCCACGGCTCCATGTCCGTTTGCTGAGGGGTATAGCCGGCATAGGCATACTTTTGAGCATAGGCCGGGTATATCTCTCCGCCTTTGCCCGTTGAGGCTGCCGCCGTAGACGTCGTGCCCTGCGCCGCGGTGCTTGCCGCGCCTGCGGTCGTGGAGCTTGTCGTCCCCTCGCCGCCCCCGCTTGTGGTAACATCACTTGTTTCCTCCTGCGTGCTGCTTGAGGAAGTGCCGTCAGTCGTTGGGCTTGTTGTTTCGGTTTGGTAGTCGGTCGTGCCGCCCTGCTGCTCTTCGCCGTCGCCTGTCACCCCGCAGGCGGCAAGCGCCAAAGCAAGGCACAAAAGCAGCGCCGCCATTGCCATAAGCTTTTTAACCATGAATCCTGTCCTCCCGAGCTTCTTGCGGCGGCTTTCACCGCACTTCTTGCAAAGTTCGCTCTTTTACTCTATAATATATCGGGAGTGATTATACCACAAATTTCGCCAACTAACAAGAGTATGGCTCAAAAATCGGGAGGAAAATATGCTTTTAACGCTTGATGTGGGGAATTCCAACATTTCCGTCGGTGTGTGGGAGGGCGAAAAGCTGCGCAGCTCCGCAAGGCTTGCAACGCAGCGCGCGCGCACGGGCGACCAATACGCGGTGGAGCTTGAGGTAATGCTGCTGCACCGCGGAATAGCCCCCACAAAGCTTGCGGGAGCGGCAATCAGCAGCGTTGTGCCGGAGTTAACAGGAGCACTCGCCGCCGCCGCGGAACAGCTGACCGGGGTGCGCCCGCTGGTGCTGCTGCCGGGGGTAAAAACGGGGCTTGCCCTGCGCGTGGATAACCCGGCGCAGGTTGGCGCGGACATTGTGGCTGCAAGCGTTGCGGCAAAGGAGCGCTTTCCCCTGCCCTGCCTGATTGCAGACCTTGGCACCGCCACAAAGCTGATTGCCATAGACGGCGACGGAGCGTTCCGCGGCTGCGCAATAGCACCGGGAGTCGGCATATCCCTTGACGCGCTGAGCGCACAGGCAAGCCAGCTTCCCACAATCAGCTTTGACGCGGTTGGTAAATCAGTAGGCACAAACACCATTGAAAGCATGACAAGCGGCGTAGTTTACGGCACAGCCGCAATGCTCGACGGCATGGCTGAGCGCATGGAAAAAGAGCTTGGTGTCAGCTTCAGCACGCTTGCCGCAACTGGCGGTCTCGCCGACGGGATCCTCCGCCACTGCAAAAGAGCCTTTATATACGAAGCAAATTTGGTCCTTGACGGGCTGAGAATAATATACGGCAAGCAGGCTTAGCCCAAAATAAGCTCCGCCATGCCTTTGGAATCCAGCTTGTAGCGCGCAAGCAGGCTTTTTACGCTTGCCTGCGGCACAAAGCCCCCCTCAACGGCAGTGATTTTGTATTCACCCCTGTAGCCCTGCTCAAGCAGCGCGGCGCCAAAGCGCTCGCCAACGCCTCCCGCGCGTACGCCCTCCTCAAAGAAATACACTTTTTTGCTCTGCGCCGCCGCTTGGACGGCAAAAAAATCAACGGGAAGTATGCGGTTGAGCTTGACAACCCTTGCCCTTACGCCGCCGAGCTTAAGAAGCTCCAGCGCCTGCGCCGCCTGGGAAAACAAGCGCCCGTAGCAAACTATTGTTGTTTTCGCCGACGCATCGCCGTAAAGCTCCCATGCCCCGCCGGAGGGCAGGTAATCGGCGGGCAGCGGGTCCTCGCAGCCGCGCGGGTAGCGTATACAAACCGGCGCAGTTGCCCTAAGCACCGCGTCCTCCAGCATTTGCTCCAGCTCAGCATATGAGGACGGGGCAAAAATCTCCAGTCCTGGTATGCCGCTGAGCATGGATACGTCATAAAGCCCCTGGTGGCTTTCGCCGTCTCCGCCCACAAAGCCGGCTCTGTCAACGGCAAAGACTGCCTTTTGCTTTTGCATTGCAACATCGTGCCAAACCTGGTCATAGCAGCGCTGGAAAAAAGAAGAATAAACCGCGAATACCGGCAGCATACCGGTCTTCGCAAGCCCCCCGGCAAAAGCGGCTGCGTGCTGCTCCGCAATACCCACGTCAAAAAATCTGCCGGGGAAGCGGCGGGAAAATTCCGTCAGCCCCGTGCCTAAGCTCATTGCCGCGGTGATTGCGCAAACATTGCCGTTGCGCGCCGCAAGCTCACACAGCTTTTCCCCAAAGACGGAGGAATAGTCCTTGCCGGAGGGCAGTGGCTCGCCTGTTTCCAAATCAAAGCTGCCGACGCCATGGAACACCGACGGCTCTTGCTCCGCCGGGTGGTAGCCTTTGCCCTTTGTTGTGTGGATATGCACAACGACGGGGCGCGCAAGCCATTTTGCGCTCTGCAGCGCCCGGACAAGGGTATGTAGGTTGTGCCCGTCAATCGGTCCTATGTAATGGAAGCCCATATCCTCAAACCAGGTACTGGAATAAAGCCAATTTTTTACCGTTGACTTAAGCTTATGCACTCCCCTTGCCGCCGTTTCGCCCACCAGCGGGATTTTTCTAAGGGCGCTTTCCGTGTCCGCCTTAAGCTTGTGGTAGCTGGGCTTGGCACGGATGTCCGCCAGATATTGCGCAAATGCCCCCACGTTTTTGCTGATTGACATTTCGTTTTCGTTCAGCACAACAATAAGTCTGTTGCCCCGCTTTGAGCGGTTGTTGTTCATCGCCTCATAAATCATACCCGCGGTGAAGGCCCCGTCGCCGACGACCGCGACTGTATAGCTCTTGCTGTTTCCCTTGATTCTTTCCCCCTCAACCAGCCCCAGCGCCGCTGAAACAGCCGTGCCGGCATGGCCCGTTGAAAAAATATCGTGCGGACTTTCTTCCGGGCGGCAAAAGCCGGAAAGCCCGTTTTCCTGCCGCAGCGTAGCGAATTTTTCCAAGCGCCCGGTGAGGAGCTTGTGTGTGTATGCCTGATGCCCCACGTCAAAAACAAAGCGGTCCTTTGGGGAATCAAAGCAGCGGTGCATTGCAAGCGTAAGCTCCACCGTGCCAAGGTTTGAGGCAAGGTGCCCCCCCGTTTCGGATACGGTCTGAATAAGCCTCTCACGGATTTCTCCCGCAAGTGCCGCCATTTTTTTATATGACATGGTCTTAAGCTGACCGGGCAGGTTTTTACCGTCAAGCAACGACATATAAACCCCGAATTTGCAAATGCTTTGGGCTGTACGCCCACAATAAGTATATCACATCATCACAAGCCGCGCAAGCCTTGGCGTATTTTTTGCAGCCAGCGCCCCGGCCCGACCCTAAGGTCAAGCCGGGGCAGCCACAGCTTACCGCACCCGTTCATGTCGTTCCTCTCCTTCGGCTTAATGCTCCTCCTGCAGTGTTAGGGTGTAGCTTTTGCTTTCCCCGTCACGGACAACGGTTATTTTAAGCTTATCCCCCGGCAGCTTGCCGGCAAGCGCCTGCGTGAAGTCCGCCTCCGTAGCAATCTGCGCCCCGTCAACCTCGGTTATCCTGTCGCCCCGCTCAAATTGGCTGTCCGTGCTGGCGGCAATATAAAGCCCCGTTTCGCTCACGCGGTATTGCAGTGCGCTAAGGTAATCGCTGACCTCCACCAGGGTGAACGGCGCAGCCACGCGCCCGGTGACATAGCCGTGCTCCGTAAGGTCTGTTATAACGCTCTTTGCCGCGTCAATTGGGATTGCAAAGCCAAGCCCCTCAATGCCCGTGCCGGACGACTTGGCGTTAACCACGCCAATCAATTCGCCGCGTGCGTTGAACAAGCCTCCGCCGCTGTTGCCCGGGTTAATTGCCGCGCTGGTTTGCAGCAGGGTCATTGTTTCGCCGTCAATCGTCACCTCGCGGTCAAGGGCGCTGATGATGCCCTCCGTCACCGTGCCGCCAAGCTCTCCCAAGGGGTTGCCGATTGCAACGGCAGGCTCGCCCACAACCAAATCCGCTGAATTGCCCATTACGGCGGCCGTCAAGCCCTCCGCCTCAATCTTCAACACGGCAAGGTCGGATTTTTCATCGCTTCCAATCAGCTCCGCCTCGTATTCCTTGCCGCTTTGCAGCCGCACTGTGATTTTCCTTGCCCCGTCAATAACGTGGTTGTTGGTTACGATATAGCCGTCCGTACTTAGGATAACCCCGCTGCCCGCGCCGGTTGTTACCATTTGGCTGAAGCGTCCGTTGCCCGTAACGGATTCAGTGCTGATTGCAACAACGGAATTTTGAACCGCCGCCGCAACCGCCGCCACGTCCAAGCCCGTTGAACCCGCCGCCGTTTGGGTTGTTTTAGCGTCGCTCTGCGGCACGCTTTGGTAATACACCGCCCCGGCGTTATCCGGCACCGCCGTGGCTCCGAAATACCTGTAGCCAAGGTATGCCCCGCCAACGCCAAACACCGCCGAGAACGCCACCGCCGAACAAAGCACCGCCGCCGCAAACGCCCCCCTTGAGGATTTTTTGCGCTTTTTCTTTGTGCTTTTTGCTGCGGGCTGCCGCACGGGCGCCGCGGGGGAATATGCCGGCACTTGGATTGCAGCGGGTACCGCCGCGGGAAAACGTTGAGGCTGCTGCAGGGGCAAAGGCGCCGGGCTGTTCTCCGCCTGCGGCACTACCGCATGATATGGCTGCGGGTAGTAGCCGCCTACAGGCGGAACCTGCCGAACCTGCTGCGGCACCGGGCCTACTTCCGCCGCCGGGGGCTGTGGCTTGAACTCATCGTCCATACCGCCCATGTATTTGAAATCATCCATGTCTGTCACTCCTTTGCTTGATATGCCCATAGTTTAACCGCCAAGCGTGTGGTCTTGCGGTAGGCTTTGTGAAAGCTTAGAGAAATCAGGGCGAATACTCCTCAGGGCGGCAAAAACAGCAAAGCCGCCCAAACGACGGCTTTGTTTTATGGTGCCACAGTCTGCTTCCCTCAGTACTTAAAATCCGGCACAAAGGCATAAACGTCCGCGTCATATGCGGCCGGCGGCTCCTCACTCAGCGCACGGTCATAGTAGGAAAGCCCTCCGCGATAAAGCAGGGGGACAAAGGGCATTTCCGCGGCAAAAACCTCAAGGTACTCATCTATGCTTATCGCTCCGCGGCGGAATTCCCCATAGGCCTGGGCGCTGCGCCCCGCCGCGTTGATACCGTAGTGCGCCCCCCCGCCTTCGCTGAACAATGCGCTCAGCGCCATATTGTTTGTAAGGCGAACCTCCGCGAGCATAAGGTCAAAGGAACCGCTTTTTGCCGCCGCTTGATACTCCGTGAGGCTTAGACTTTTAAGTGTAACCCGCAAGCCGCCCACCTGAAGGGCGTTCATAATGCGCCGGGCACATTCCAGCTTTTGGGGATTTTCCTTGTTGACAAGCAGGGTAAGGGCGCTTTGCTGCAGCTGCTTGCCCGTCGCCCCGGTTTCCTCCAGCAGCTTTTGGGCCGCGTCGCGCTTTTGCCCCGCCACGCTCTTGTCCTCCATAAGGTACCAGTCCGGGTTAAAGGGGGTGTCCGTTATGTGTGCGTTTCCCTGGAATGCCCCCAAAGCCAAATCCTCACGGTCCAGCATAAGGCTTATTGCCTGCCGGATTTTCGGTTCGGAGAGAAGCTTTTTGGAGTTGTTGCAGGCAAGGTACACCAAATTATTCATTGGCAGCTGCACCGCCCGCGCGGAAACACTTTTTGTTTTGCCGTCCGCCAGGTCCGTCATGGCGTAGCTGATTGAGCCTATTCCCACGCCCTCGGCTATGGTGTCCGGGTCGGTTATGTTTGTTAAGATAAGCCTCTTGGCGCTGTATTCCGTGTTTTCGCGCCAGCGCGGGTTTGGGGTAAGCACGGGTGCGCCCTGCTCCTCCTTAAGCACATAAAGTCCGCTGCCCAAGGGCGGGTCCTGCTTGCCGCCGGAGAGGATTATTGGGAAATCAAGGCAGGCTGTGGCGAATTGGTCGCCCTGAACAAGAGTGAACACAAGGGTGTCCTCCCCTTGCGCCGTACAGGAGGCGAAGTTGTTCAGGCGTTCTTTATATGCCGCGGATTTTTTTGCCAGCTCATATGACTGAACAACCTGCTTTGCGTCAAGCGCCGTGCCGTCGCTGAAAACAGCCTTGCCCAGCTTTACCGTCAGCTTAAGTCCGCTGAGCGTTTCGCTGTCCGCAAGCTCGTTTTGCGGCTTATACTGCGCGTCCACGCTATAAAGCCTGTCGTAAAGCAGACTCGCTACCTGTCTGTTCATGGCAAGCGCGGCCTTGTATGGGTGCAGCGAATCGGAGCTGCTGTAAGGCAGACGGATTGGCTTTTCCTGCGTCGTCTGCTCCTGTGCTTTTGTGACCTCCTGCCCTGCGGCGGTGCTTGTTTCCTCCGTTTGACCGCCGCCGCTGTTACCCGAACACGCCGTCAAAAAAAACAGCGCCGCGGCAAAAAGCAAAAATATCCGCTTCAAGGCGTTCTCCTTTTTTGTTTTTATTTACCATTTGCACCAAGCGAATATGCCGCGCTCTGCGGCACATACTACCCTCATACAGCCAAAAGGAGGGTCTTTGATGTTAGACAAAATTGCGCTGGTGCTTTCCGTAATCGGCGCGCTGAACTGGGGCTTGGTGGGGCTGTTCCAGTTTGACGCAATCGCGTGGATTTTCGGCGGCTCGGCGGCGATTGTTTCGCGCATACTCTACACGCTGGTCGCCTTGGCGGGGGTATGGTGCATCTCCCTGCTGTTCCGCGAAAATGCCTTGGCGCGTGAGCGCGGCGATGAGCTTGCCTAAGAACCGGTTGCGGCGGGGTTGCTTAACAGCGGCGCTCCGTCGCCGTCTACTTACTTTCGCGGCAGCAGCATCTTCAGCTGACCGCCAACCTTGTACTCTAAGCGCAGCTTTTCGCTCCGCGGCAGCTTAAGGCATTCACCGTCGTTATCCAAATCCACGTCCCAATCGGTGTTGTCAAACTCCAGCACAAGCTCCGAGGCTTGGATATAGCACACGGCGTCGTCATAGCGCCCAAGGTCCACGTCGTTGCGGGTGTAATCCTTAATAATCCTTGCCGCAAGGCTTGGGTTAACTCTCTCTAAAATAGCAAGCTCAAACTTGCCGTCGTCAATCGCCATTGTGTCGCCGTAGATATGCACCCCTCCAAAAACGTGGGAGTTGCTGACGATTGTCAGGACCGATTCCGTTTCCTTAGGCACGCCGTCCGCAATAATGCGCAGTGCGCGGCGGCGCGGTAGTTTGCGCCAGCCGGACCCAAGGAAGCAGGTTAAATAAGCGGCGTGCCCCAACCTGCGCTTAAGGAAAGACGGGGTTTTGTATGGAATATCCGCCGCAAAACCAAAGCAGGAAACATAAAAAACCGGGTTCCCGTTAACCGTCAAATAGTCCACGCCGCCCTCGCTGCCGTCCATCAGCAGCTCCAAGGACGCGAGAGGGTCACTTGGCAAAAGCCCAAGGTTGCGCCCCACGTCGTTGGTTGTTCCAACGCTCAGGTGGGCGTAGCAGGCGTGCTGTTTAAGCCCAAAAAAGCCCTGCAAGGCCTCGCTGACCGTGCCGTCGCCGCCAAGAGTGAGGATAAGGTCGCATTTTTCGTTATACTCACGCACCAGCGGAACCACGGCGCCCGCCCTGTTGGATTTCACCACAGTGCATACATAGTCAGAATCCTTAAGCCGGTTAAGCACCGCCAGCAGCAGCTCGTTATCGAAGCTGGTAGCGACGGGGTTGTAAATTACTGTGCAATGGCGCATTTGGTCCTCCGATATTATGTTTATTTGCTCTGTTTCCTCCGCTTGGCTGTTACCATTCCCAACCGTTACAATGGATTATACCGCAAATTCTCCTCCGCGTCAAGTGTTTGACCGCACGTTCTTTATTTTCCCGCGCAAGCATACCATGTCCACATGGAAAAGACGCGCACCCGCAGGCTACTTGGCAACACGCTGCTGCTGACGGCGGCGGCGCTTATCATGCGGGCAATCGGCGTATGGTTCGGCGCCCTGCTTGAGGACCGTGCCGGAGCGCAGGGTGTGGGGCTTTTCAGCCTGCTGATGAGCGTTTATTCCCTTGCGGCTACCTTCGGCACGGCAGGTCTGCGCCTTGCCGCCGCGCGCCTTACGGCGGAGGAGGTCGATGCCCGTCGCCGCGGCGGCGGTGTTCGGCGCTGCTTTGGGCTTGCCCTGCTTCTCGGATTTTCCGCCTGCCTGCTGCTATATTTCTCCGCGGATTTGTGTGCCGCCGCGTGGTTAAGGGACGCACGAGCCGCTCCCGCCCTGCGTTTGCTTGCTCCCTCCCTGCCCGCCGCGGCGCTTTCCGCTGTGCTGAGCGGCTATTGCAAGGCGGCGGGGGCTGTTTTGCCCTATTCCGCCGTTCAGTTGACCGAGCAGGGCATTAAGATTGCCGTTACCCTACTTGCCCTTGGCGGGGCATGGCACATAAGCACGGGCGACGTGAGCGAGAGCGTATGCGCCGCAATGGCGCTTGGCATAACCGCCGCCGAATGGCTCTCCCTGCTGATGACCTTAGCGGTTTACGCCGCGTGGGGCAGACGTAGCAGACGGAGCACGGACGAAGCAAAAACTCCCTGGCGCTCCTTGCTCAGAATTGCCGTGCCGGACGGCTTGGGTGCCTGCGCAAGGGGCGGTCTGCTGACGGCGGAGCATTTGCTGATACCGCCGGGGCTGCGGAAAAGCGGCGCGGACGCCCAAAAAGCCCTTGCCTCCTACGGAACAATACACGGCATGAGCCTGCCGCTGCTGCTTTACCCCTCGGCGGTGCTGTCCTCACTCTCAAGCCTGCTTGTGCCGGAGCTTGCCCGCCTGCGCAGCCTTGGCGGCACAAGGCGAATAGACTTCGTCGCCTCGCGGCTTATTCACCTTACGCTCAGCTTTTCCCTTGGGTCGGCGGCGGTCTTTTTTGCCTTTGCTCCCCAGCTGTCACTTGCCGTCTATGGGGATTATGAGGCTGCGCACTCCCTGCGCCTGCTTGCCCCGTTGGTTCCAATAATGTACCTTGACATGACGGTGGACGGAATACTTAAGGGCTTGGACGAGCAAAAGCGTGTTATGCGCTACAATGTGCTGGATTCCGCCCTTTGCGTGCTGATGGTTCTTCTGGTGCTGCCGCCCCTGGGGGTAAAGGGCTATTACCTTGTGCTTTACGCAAGTGAACTGCTCAACTTCTTTTTAAGCGCCAACCGTCTGCTTAGCGTTTCAGACGCCGGTCTTGCGCTGTGGGAAAGCATAGGCAAGTGCCTGCTTTGTGCGGGCGCGTCATGGGGGATAACAAGGCTGTTGTTCGGCGGGGCGGCGGAGCAAATGCCTCCCTCGCTTTCGGCGGGTATTTTGATTTTCTTCATGGCGGCGCTTTATTTTGCAATGCTTAACGCAGTGAGCAAAAAAACAAACCGCCTCGGCGCGCTGCTGAAATAATGTAACACGGAGGGCCAAATGGGACTGAAAATTGCTTTGGCGGGGAACCCGAATTGCGGCAAAACCACCCTTTTCAATGCCTTGACCGGCGCGGGCGGCTACGTTGGCAACTGGCCCGGCGTTACGGTTGAAAAAAAGGAGGCGCCGCTGAAGGGCAGCAACGATGTTTATTTGACCGACCTGCCCGGGATATATTCCTTGTCGCCCTACTCGCCGGAGGAGCTTGCCGCCCGCAGCTACCTGCTATCCGGCGAAGCGGACGTGATTATCAACCTGATTGACGGCACGGCGGCGGAGCGCAGCCTTTTTCTCACCACTCAGCTGCAGGAGATAGGCACTCCCATGGTTTGCGCCGTAAATATGCTTGACGAGCTGAAAGCCCGCGGCATAAAAATCAACACAGCCCTGCTTGCCCGGCGGCTTGGCATACCCGTACTGGGGGTGTCCGCCCTGAGGGGCGACGGCTTGGAGGAGCTTGTTGCGGCGGCAAGGGAGTCCGCAAAAAAAGCCGCAGCTCCGCCGTCGCCGCGCTTTAGCGAGCAGCTTGAGGCCTGCCTTGAGCGGCTAGGCGGACTTGCCGGCAAAACAGGGCGAAGCCGGCGTTTTTATGCCCTTAAGCTATTTGAGCGCGACGCCTTGTTCCCCTCGCCAAGGGGAGCAGAGGAGCTTATACGCGGCTGTGAGAAAAGCCTGGGCGACGACTCGGTCAGCCTTATAATACACGAGCGCTATTCTTATGTTGACAGGCTTGCCGCGGGTATTTTTTTGTTGCCTGACGCAAAAAAGCGGCTTTCTCCCTCAAACAAAATAGACCTTTTGCTGACTAACCGCCTGCTTGCTTTGCCAATTTTTGCCGCAATAATGGCTTTGGTGTATTTCTTTTCCGTGGGCGGCGTGGGCAAGGTTTTCAGCGATTGGTTCACCGACGGCGTTTTTGGCGGCGGCTGGAGCTTTTTCGGCTTACAGCTGCCCGGGGTGCCGGAGCTGATTTCCTGCGCGCTGGACAGCCTGCGCGTCGCCGGGTTTATTCGTGCGCTGGTCTTGGATGGTATTGTTGCGGGCGTGGGGACTGTGTTGGGCTTTTTGCCGCAGCTTGCCCTGCTTTTTTTGTGCCTTGGCTTTTTGGAGTCCTGCGGCTACATGGCAAGGGCAGCCTTTGTTTTGGACGGGGCGCTGAGGTACTTCGGGCTTTCCGGGCGCTCCTTCATACCTATGCTCTTGGGTACGGGCTGCAGCGTACCGGGAATTATGGCAAGCCGCGCCATAGCGGACGAAGCGGCAAGGCGGCTGACGATAATCACCACGGGCTTTATTCCATGCAGCGCAAAGCTTCCGGTCATTGCCCTGTTTGCGGGCAGCTTTTTCGGCGGGGCTTGGTGGGTTTCCGCGGCGGCTTATCTGCTTGGGGCGGCGGCGGTTTTGCTCTCCGGCGTGCTGCTCAAAAAAACAAGCCGTCTGCGCGGCGGCAGCCAGCCGTTCGTCATGGAGCTGCCCGCATACCGTCTTCCCTCCCTGCTCAGTCTTGTTCGCTCTGTTCGCGGCAGGGCGGGAGCCTTCATAAAAAAGGCGGGCGGAGTCGTCCTGCTCGCCTCCGTGCTGCTGTGGTTTGCCTCCGGCTACGGCTTTGGGGACGGCGGAATAATCGCCGCCGGCATGGAGGATAGCCTGCTTGCCTCGCTGTGCAGGGGGCTTTCGCAGGTCTTTATCCCTTTGGGCTGGGGCGATTGGCGCAGCGCCGCCGCCACCCTGACCGGGCTGCTGGCGAAGGAGAACATTGTGGGTACCCTTGGCGTACTATATCGGGGCGGCGGGCTTGAGTCCGCGCTCCGCTGCGCATACAGTCCGGCGGCGGCGGGCAGCCTGCTTGTGTTTAATCTGCTTTGCTCCCCCTGTGTGGCTGCAATGGGTGCAATGCGCCGTGAGCTTGGCAGCCGCCGGTGGTTCGCCGCCGCGGTGCTTTACCAGTGCACGCTGGCATATTTCGCCGCGCTTTGGGTTTATCAGCTCTCCATATTTTTTAGCGGGGCGGGCTTTACTCCTTGGACCGCCGCCGCCTTTTTGAGCCTTGCAGCCTTTGTTTTTCTGCTTGCCCGCAGGGACGGCAAAACAAAAAAGGGAGGTGCTGCCCTCCCCTTGGCGGTAAGACGCAGGCTATGACTTTATGTTGCTCAACACATCGTTGACTATTGCCCTCACCTGTGCGTTGTTGCGCATTTCAAATTCCATTTGCCTCAGCGAATACATAACCGTACTGTGGTCGCGCCCAAAGGCCTTGCCAATCTGCTGCATGGAAAGGCTTGTAGCCTGCCTGGCGCAATAGATAGCCGCCTGGCGCATAATAACCGTAGTGGCGTCCCGCTTTTTTCCGCGAATGCTCTCCGGGGTGCCGCCAAACGCACGGGCAATCTCCTCCACAATACGCTCTATTAAAACCTCCGGTGGTGCGGACTCCTCCAAAATATCCTTTATCGCAAGCTCTGCTGTAATGCGGTTGGGCTCCATTCCGTTTAGCGCCACATATGCCTGCATACGCCTTGCCGCGCCCTCAAGCTGTCGCACGTTGCTGCGCAGCTTATCCGCAATAAAGCTTACCACGTCGTCGGGTATATAGGAATTAAACTCATGCGCCTTGCGCTTGATTATGGCAATCCTTGTTTCCAAATCCGGCGGCTGAATATCGGCAATAATACCCATTTCAAAGCGGGTGCGCAGGCGCTCGTCCAAGGTGGCAATCTCCTTGGGCGGTCTGTCGGAGGCTAAAACAACCTGACCGCCGTTGCCCACAAGCTCGTTGAAGGTGTGGAAAAACTCCTCCTGCGTCGCCTCCTTGCCTCCTAAGAACTGCACGTCGTCCACAAGCAGCACGTCAAGGCTGCGGTATTTTTGGTGGAAGGCACCCGTATCCTGCCGCGAAATGCTTTGGATAAGCTCATTGGCAAAGGCCTCTCCGCTTGTAACTATGGTGCGCGCGCTTGGGTTATCAGAGCTGATTTGATGCAAAATGGCCTGCATAAGGTGGGTTTTGCCAAGCCCGGAATTGCCGTAGATAAACAAGGGGTTGTAAACCTTGCCCGGGCGCTCCGAAACGGCGACCGCCGCGGCGTGGGCAAACTTGTTGCTTGAGCCCACAACAAAGGACTCGAAGGTTTGCGTAACCGCCGGGGCTGTGCTCTTCTCCGCGGAGGCGGGCTTTTCGGTGCCGTCCAACAAAACGGTGACGGGTAAGCTGTAGCCCATTACACGCTCAAATGCGCCCTCAATCACGTCCATGAATTTTTTTTCTATTATGGGTTTTTTGAACGCACTTGCCTTGATAACGGCGTGCTCCTCGTCAAATTCGGCGAACTCTAAATCCGCCAGCCAGACCTTGTAGGTCATCTCGCTGACGCTTTCCTTAAGTGCCTCGTGCACCATACCCAATATTTCCTCAAAAGATTCCACCGTATTCGCCCCCAAAAAACAAACAGAATATCCAAACGCAAGGCAAACGCCCGCGCGCACCCCTTTCACCAAGAGTTATCCCGGAGAGAGAATTATACAACATTTTAAGCCATCTTGTCAAACGGCGGCAGCATGGGAAATTGTGGGTATTATGTCCCAAAAGCGTCCGCAAGCCAGCGGATTTTATACGGACGCCCCGCTTCGTTCAAAAATACCTCGGCTACGTCGAAGCGCGGCTGCAGCTCCAAGGGGTTATCAAGCATAAACTGCTGCGCCGCAAGGATGATTTTTTCCTGCTTTTGCGGCGTTACAGCCTCCGCCGGGCTGCCGAGCATACGCCCGCCCCGTGCCTTAACCTCCACAAACAGCAGGTATTCCTTGTTGCGCGCAATAATATCCACTTCGCCAAAGCGGGTATGGAAGTTGCGCCGCAGCAGCTCAAAGCCGTGTGAAAGCAAATACTCCGCGGCGGCGTCCTCGCCAAGGTTACCCGTTGCCTGCGTTTTGCTTGGCATGGTCGCTCACCAAGATGAATTGAGCGCCACCGTGCGGTTAAGGATTATGCTATCCGGCGTTGAATCCTTATCCACGCAAAAGTAGCCCTGCCGCATAAACTGGAAGGTATCGCCGGGCTTAACGCCGCGCAGCCCTCCCTCAAGCAGACAGTCCTCCAAAACCTCCATGGAGTTGGGGTTAAGGTTTTCAAGGAAGCTGTCGCCCGTGTCGGGGTTCTCCGTCTTGAAGAGCCTGTCGTAAAGCCGCACCGTCGCCTTAATGCTGTCCGCCGCGCTGACCCAGTGCAGGGTTCCGCGCACCTTGCGCCCGTCCGGGGTGGAGCCTCCCTTGCTCTGCGGGTCATAGCTTGCGCGTATTAGCGTTACGTTGCCGTCCTCGTCGGTGTCGTAGCCCGTGCAGCTTATGTAATACGCGCCCTTCAGCCGGACCTCGTTGCCGGGGAAAAGGCGGAAATACTTTTTTGGCGGAACAAGCATAAAATCGTCCCGCTCAATAAACAGCTCCCGCGCAAAGGTAACCTTGCGCTTCCCAAGCTCGGGGTGGTTCGGGTGGATTTCCACCTCAATTTCCTCCGTCACCCCCTCCGGGTAGTTCTCTATAAGCACCTTAAGCGGCCTTAGGACCGCCATAGCCCGCGGCGCACTGTCGTTTAACCTGTCGCGCACGCAGGCCTCCAGCAGACCGTAATCCACCACGCTGTATGCCTTTGCAACACCAACCTTGCCCACAAAGTCCAGCACCGCCGCCGCCGGGTAACCGCGCCGCCGCATTCCGCAAAGGGTAATCATGCGCGGGTCGTCCCAGCCGCTGACTATGCCCTCTCGCACCATTTGCAGGTTCTTGCGCTTACTTGTAACACAGTAGTTAAGGTTAAGCCGCGCAAACTCAATCTGGCGCGGCGGCTCGTCAAAGCCTATCTCCCGCACAAACCAATCGTAAAGCGGGCGGTGGTTTTCAAATTCCAAGGAGCAGAGTGAATACGTCACCCTTTCGGCGGCGTCGCTGAGCGGGTGAGCGAAGTCATACATTGGGTAAATGCACCAGCGGTCGCCCGTTTGGTGGTGGGGTATGTGGGCAATGCGGTAAATCACCGGGTCGCGCATATTTATGTTTGGGCTTGCCATATCAATTTTTGCGCGCAGAACCTTGCTGCCGTCCGGGAATTCGCCCTTTTCCATTCTCAGGAACAAATCTAAGTTTTCTTCTATGCCGCGCTCGCGCCAGGGGGAGTTTTTGCCCGGCTCAGTCAGTGTGCCGCGGTATTCACGGATTTCCTCGGCGGAAAGCTCGTCCACATAAGCCTTGCCCTTTTTTATCAGCTTGAGCGCACACTCAAACAAAAAGTCAAAGTAGCCGGAGGCATAGAACATTTCGCTCCACTCAAAGCCCAGCCAGCGTATGTCCTCCTGAATTGCGTCAACGTACTCCTCGTCCTCCTTGGCGGGGTTGGTGTCGTCCATGCGCAGGTTGCAAACGCCGCCGTATTTCCTTGCGGTCATGAAGTCTATTGCAATCGCCTTGGCGTGACCAATGTGCAGGTAGCCGTTCGGCTCCGGCGGAAAGCGCGTTTGAATCCGCGTATTAACGCCGTTGCTGAGGTCCTCGTCAATAAAGTCGGTAATAAAATTGGAGGTAAGGCCGTTGGCGGCGCTGTTTTCTTCAAGCATGGTCAAGCTCCTTAGACAAAGTCAGTTAATTATACACTATTTTGGCAGTAAAAGGCAAGCGGCCGCGCACATAACGGCATTAAGCCTGCCGCAGGCAGCCCTCAATGCGGCTCCGTACCCGCTCCTCGCCCAGCACACGGCAAATTGCCCACAGGTCCGGCGTGTTTTCCCTCCCCGTTATCGCAAGGCGCAGAACCGCGGAAACATCCCCAACGTGACCCTTAAAAGCGGTCGGGTTTTCTTTGTATTCCTTGGGGCTTGCGGCGTAGCCAAGGCTCACCGCCAGCTCGCGGATTCTCCCAAACCAAGCTTCCTTGTCCTCATTGCTGTAGCTATAGCCCCGCAGGATTTCCTCCCCGCCGGGGACGGGCGCGGGGGTAAACAGCTCGTCGAAGAAATAGGCTGTGTAGTCCTCTACCTCGCCGTAACGGCTTATATCCTTGCGCGGCTTTTTTGCCCCGTCGCGGTCAATAGCAAGGATTTGCCCCAAATAGCCTGGGTGCTTTGCTGTCAGCGCGGCGAATTGCGGGGCATAGCTCCCTGCCCATTCGCTTACCTCCCGCGCAAGGTCGGCGCCGCTTATCCCCGCGATAACCCCCTTGCTAACGTCCGTAAGCTTAACTAAGTCGAACAGCGCACCGGAGGCGCTCATGCCCTTGAGCGTGAACGGAAAACCCTCGCGCGGGGCTGTGGGGTTGGCTCTGCGCCAATCCTCAAAGCGTGAGCTGACCAGGCACATTAGGTATTCCAAAACAGCGGCGGCGGGGTAGCCCTGCTCTGTGAACCAGCTGACTGCGGCCTCCGGGTCCTTGCGCTTGGAGAGCTTGCGCTTGCCTCCCCCGTCCTGCTTCATTAGGGCGGAAATGTGGGCATATTTGGGCGGCTTAAAGCCGCAGGCACGGAACAGCTCCAAGTGCAGGGGGACGGACGCCAGCCATTCCTCTGAGCGTATGACATGGGTTGTACGCATAAGGTGGTCGTCCACGGCGTGGGCAAAGTGATAGGTAGGCATGCCGTCCGTTTTTAGTATAACCGCGTCAAGGATATTCGCGGGCATTTCTATCTTGCCGCGCACCTCGTCCGTGAAAACAACACGCTCGTCCTCACGGCAGGCGGAGCGCAGACGAAGCACCCACGGCTCTCCCGCCTTAACACGGGCTATTGCCTCCTCCTCGCTCAGGTCACGGCAGCGCGCCCACTTACCCCAATAGCCCTTTTGCGGCGCAGCGGCACCCTCTTGCTCTGTACGCATGGCGTTCAGCTCCTCCTCGCTGCAAAAGCAGGGGTAGGCAAGCCCGTTAAGCACAAGCTCGCGCGCAAACGCCTGATATATCTCCCGCCGAGCGCTTTGGACATAAGGACCATAGCCGTCCGCCCGCGCGGCGTCGTTCAGCACCTCGTCCATGTTGTCCGGAACAATGCCGAACTCGCCAAGGCTTTGCAGCAGCGCCTCAACCCCGCCCTGAACCTCCCGCTTTTTATCGGTATCCTCTATGCGCAAATAAAAAACACCGCCGCTGCTCCTTGCCGTCAGCAGGTTAACAAAGGCCGTGTAAAGGCTGCCGATATGTAAAAAGCCCGTGGGGCTTGGCGCAAAGCGGGTCACGCGGGCACCCTGAGGCAGCTCACGTTGTGGGTAGCGTTCCTCTAAATCGGCGGGCAAGGGCAGCGCGGCGGGGAAAAGCGCCGCCGCAAGGGAGCTGTTTTGCATCTGGTTTCTCCTTGGCTGTTTTGCGGTATTATAGCACAAAACGGCACACAGTAGCAAGCAGGAACCGCCATTTTTGCGGCTTTGGCGCACTCACAAAGCCCTGTTGCGCTAATCAGAACCTTTTTATAAAGCGCACCCGTGAGGGGCCATGCTCATAGCTGTGGCGAAAAACACTCATAACAAGCCCAATGCCCAGCCAAACGCTAAGGTTGCTGCTGCCACCCGCGCTGATAAACGGCAGGGTTATGCCTATGCAGGGCAAAAACTTAAGGCACATTCCAATGTTGATTATCGCCTGAACCCCCACCATAAGCGCCACCCCGGCGCAGATTAGCTTGCCTGTTTCGTCACGGCTTTTGCGCCCGGCAAGGGCACAGCAAACCACAACCGCCGCCAGCAGCAGGAACAGCGCCGCCGCCCCCAAAAAGCCCATCTCCTCGCCGACGACGGAGAAAATCATATCGCTTTCGTTAACCGGTACGGCGCCGCTTTGGGTGTATTCACCGGTGAAAAGCCCCTGACCCGTAAGCCCGCCGCCGCTTATTGCGTTTACCCCCATTTGCTGCTGGTAGATAACCGTGTTATATGCCTCGTCGCTGATTGTTTGACCCAGCAGGGCAAAGAACCTTGGGTAAACCGCAATAAAGCGCTCCTTTTGGAAGGCGTTGAAAACCTTTAGCCACGCAACGGGCATTGCCGCAAGCGCCAGCAGCGCCGCCCCGGCAAAGTAATACCACTTAACACCCGCCATAAACAGCAGCCCGCCGAAGATTGCCAAAAAGACCAAGGCGCTGCCCATGTCGCCGGTTATTGTAACAAGACCGATGTAAATCCCGCCGTGGATTAGCAGCGGCAAAAGCTGCCTTGGCTTGTTGATTTCCTTTCCCACAGCGTTAAGGTGCGCCGCAAAGCTGAGGATAAAGCCAAGCTTAACCAGCTCCGAGGGCTGGAGGTAAATCCCCCCCACCTGAATCCATATTTTGGCGTCGGGGCGGTCGGCGGGTGCCGCGCCGATAACCTTTAAGGAGAGCATAATCCCCACGCAAAACACCGCAATCGCCACTATAAACCACTTGCGCGTCAGCACCTCGTAGTCCATAAAGGATATCAGCAGGCACGCCACAATCCCGGCTCCCACCGCCGCCGCCATAACAATGCTTTCACGTCCGAACAGCTGCCCCGCCTCATTGTTGCGCAACGTTGCGGAGGTGACGGAAATCAGCCCCATTGCGGAGCAGGCAAGGCAAATAAAAAACAACGGCAGGTGAGTTTCCTTTACTGCGCTCTTAAGTCTGGATTCATTCATGCCTGTCCTCCTTTTGTTGTTATATTTTGGTCAGCACAAGGGCAAACAGCGCCTGCGCGGCGTAATAGGGCAGCATAACCGACGCCGTCAGCAAGCGCTTGTGCGCGCGGACACGGTCGCTGCCAAAGTTATAAAGGAACAGGGAGGTATCCGAAAGGGCAAAAAGCAGCCCCGCGCAAAGGGCAAGGCTTCCGCCCGAGTGCCCGGCAAGCAGCGCATTCGCGGCCGCCACAACCATTGCGCCAAGTATTGCGCCGTAGCAGATTATCGGTATGGTGTTCTCGCAAAGGTAGGCAAGCACACCGCGCCATTTGAAAATAAGCAGCATTAGCGGCAGCACAAAGGCGAGCGGCAGCAGGCGCCAATCAAACGGAGCGAGGGAAAGGAGGACGGCGATATAAAGCAGCTGAGCCAGTAAAAACGGCACGCTGCCCATTATGAATAGGAAGTTCTTGTGCTTTTCAAGCGAAAAGGGACCAAGCCCCAAAAACACGTCGCCCATGAACGCCAGCACAAAGGCACCCAGCATTGCCGCCCGCGGCAGCGTCAGCTCCTTGCCGTAAACGGCGGCAAGCCCCGCCGCACAAAACAGCAGCGAGGACAAGACCTTTGCTCCGAAGCCGCCCGCCTCTCCCTTTTGGCTTTTTGACGGGAACACGCGAACAACAATTATTAACAGGCTCAGCAGCCCTAAGCCCAAGCACAGCTCCGCCATACCTCACCTCCTGTAAGCATTGTCTTATATTTTACCACGCGGGCGGGAGAAGTGCAAGAGGTGGAGGCACCATGGCAGTCGCGCATTTTGGCGTAATTTGGCAGAATGTCACAAAAGCTTAGTTATATTGTAACCTTCTGTTCATTGACTTTTGCAAGGTTTTAGGTTACAATATAGGTCACATACTACTTTTGAAGAGGGCTGATTCCTTGGATTCTATCTATTCTATATACAAAAAGGTCGGGCTTTGCATTCTTGCTGCAATACTTGTTCTTGCGCTGACTTGGTTTGCCTTGGGCGAAAGCCCGCTCTCCACCCCGGCGGAGCTGCCGATTGACTCCCAAACCACCGCCCCCGCCTACACTGCCTCGCCGCAAACCACAGCAGGGCCTCAGGAAAGCGTACCCACAACAAGCGCCGTAGGCTCCCCAAGCACCACCGCGGCGAATAGCACCACAACAACCAAGCCCGCGACGACTACCGCAGCCGCAACAACGGCAGGCGGCTCTGCTTTACCGCAAAGCGCCGGCAAGGCGGAGGCTGTTAAGCTATATATCGACGCTATCGCCAAGGCAAAGTCCGCCTCAGGCTTCACCGCCACACGGACGGAAACCGCCGATGTTAATATCCACACGGGCGAGAGAGTGCAAAAGAGCCTGCTTGTTTATAAGCTGGACTTCAGCGTGGACGATTTCTTCCACGATTTTGTCGCCAACCCGCGCAGCTCAAGCTATCAATACAGCGGCGGGACCTGGTCCCTAAGCTCGCAGCGCAACAAAAATAACCTGCTCACCAACAAGCAGGAGAGCGTCAATTATTATGAATACGGCACAAACGGCACGGTTTCCTACCGGGACGAGGACTATTGGAACCTTAACCCAACAAGCGGCTCCGGCGTGTCTGTTTCCGCAATGACCTCCACGCTGCGCAGCCACGACGCACTTAAAATGACAAGCGCCGCAACACCCGCCAACTTCCTGCCGCCCGCCTCTTTTTCCGCGGCGGACGTGACCGGCTACAGCTACCAAAGGACAAGCAGCGGCGCCGAGCTTAGCTTTACACTTGCAAACAGCGCAATCGACCGCGGAATAAATATGCCGGATACGAACGCAATCCGCACACAGCCCTTTGTTTACGACGCCGGCGTAATTACGGTCACAA
Source organism: Clostridium sp. (assembly GCA_031272895.1). Classification (GTDB taxonomy): domain Bacteria; phylum Bacillota; class Clostridia; order Oscillospirales; family Acutalibacteraceae; genus WRKY01. Next base: position 199,604 of record JAISSW010000002.1, read on the forward strand.
TGACCTTCAACAAGCTCAAGCTGGATTGGCAAAGCCCGAAAATTACCGTTACCCTCAACGAGAGCGGCTTTCCAACCTCAATTAAGCAGACGGCGACTCTCGGCAGCGCCAGTGAATGCAGCGTCAGCATGGAAAGCTCCATCATCAGCATGGACAACCTAAGCTCCAACGCTACTGGCTCATATTCCATAAGCTGGAAGCTGAGCGACTGGAACAAAACCGCCACACCGGGGAGACCATTCTGATGAGGGTAATCACAGGCTCGGCGCGGGGCAAGCGCCTGTTATCCCCCGCGGGGGAGGGTACACGCCCCACCACGGACAGGGTCAAGGAGGCTCTGTTTTCGGTTATTCAGTTCCGTTTGGAGGGCAGACGGGTGCTGGATTTATTCGCCGGCAGCGGGCAGCTTGGGATTGAGGCACTCAGCCGCGGAGCCGCGGAGGCAGTGTTTGCGGACAATGACCGCAGGGCGCTGCGGCTTGCACGGCAGAACGCAGAGGGCTGCGGCTTTGCCGAAAGCTGCCGCTTTGTTCAGTGTGAGTCCATTGGCTTTTTGAGGGGCTGCGGGGAGAAATTCTCATTGGTGTTTTTGGACCCTCCGTACAAAAAGGCGGGCGACACGGGGCTTTCCCTGCTGGAGCAGGCGCTGGAGCTTTTGCCCCCCCTGCTCAGCGATGACGCAATAGTCTGCGCGGAGTCGCCGTCCGAACAGGCGCTGCCCACAGTGCTGGGCAGGCTTAACGCAAAAAGCTACAGGCACGGCAAAACAAAGCTCACCATCTACAGCTGAAAGGAGGAAATATGCGCACGGCAATCTGCCCCGGCAGCTTTGACCCGGTAACGAACGGGCACATGGACATAATCCGCCGCTCAAGCCTGTTGTTCGACAGGGTTATTGTTGCGGTTATGGAAAATTACCATTCCCTGCACAAGCCAAACCGTCTGTTTTCCGCCGACGAGCGAGTTGAGCTGATTCGCCGCTGCACAAAGGGGATAGCAAACGTGGAGGTGCTTTCCTCAGGGGGGTTACTTGCGGATTTGTTCCGCCAAAAGCAGGCTGACTGCGTGGTTAAGGGGCTGCGCGTCGTCAGTGATTTTGAAATAGAGTTTCAGCAGGCGCTGATTAACCGGGAGCTGAACCCGGCGCTTGAAACGGTGTTCCTTACCGCCGGCGCGGATTCTATGTTCCTCTCCTCCAGCGTGGTCAAGCAAATTGCCCAATTTGACGGCGAAATTGACCGCTTTGTTCCGGAGGAAATAGTCGGCGACGTAATCAAACGGGTTAAAGAGCTTACATAAAAAATTTTTACGGGGGTCACAATCATGGACAAAGCCAAGGGTGTTTTAGAGCTTGTTGCGCAAATGGTCGCATTGCTGGATGAGGGCGGGCGCAGTCCGTTCAGCACAAAGGTCAAGGTGGACGCGGAACTGCTGCAACAATGTGCGGAGGATATCCGCGCACAGCTGCCGCAGGAGCTGCAGCAGGCAACGGAATTGCTTGAGCAGAGGGAACGTATACTCTACCTTGCGCGGCAGGAAGCGACCACGGCGACAGCCAACGCAAGGGCGGAGGCAAAAGCCCTGACCGAGAGCACTGATCTCAAAATCCGCGAGGGGATCGCCAACGCGGAGGCTGCCGCGCAAAAGCTTAAGGAAGAAGCCGTAGCGACGGCAAAGCGCACAGTCTCAACGGCGGAGGCGCAAAAGGCGGATATCCTTGCAAAGGCACAGCAACAGGCGGCAAAGCTTGTTGAGGAAAGCGCAATCACGCGCGACGCAAGGCAGGCCGCGGCTGAGCTTGCGCGCGTCACCGAGGGCAAGGCTCGTGCCATGCTCGAGGAGGCAGAGCAGAGGGCTAAGGAAGTCGTCGCCGAGGCTATGCGCCGCGCGGAGGAGCTACGAAATCAGGCCATCGAGGACGCGCAGCGCCGCAAAACTGAGGCGGAGCAATATTCATCGCAGGTTCGCTCCTCTGCGGAGGAATACGCCGGCGGGCTGCTGCAGGACGCCATGGACCATCTCTCAAGCGCACAGGCGCAGGTCATTAAGGCGCAGGAAAGGCTTAATCGCGCAACAAACTAAGCCGCTTAAACAACAAAAAGGCGCACATTTTTTGTGCGCTTTTTTGCGTTGCAATACATCGGCGTTTGTAGTATAATCATACCAACGATGTTTTCGGAGGATTTTTTCCATGCAATACAGGTTGGACAAAAAAAGCAACACGGAGCTTTCCGTCTACGGCTTGGGCGGAATGCGAATCCCAAAGGACATAGGCGCGGTTAAGCAAATGCTGCTTGACGCCCATGAGGCGGGCGTTAATTATATTGACACAGCCTACGTTTACCCCGGCAGCGAGGAGCTTTACGGAAAGGCTTTTGAGGAAACCGGGCTGCGCGACAGTTTTTACCTTGCAACAAAGCTGCCCCTGATGTTAACAAAAAAGGGCGAGGACTTTGAAAAATACTTTGCCCGCCAGCTTGAGCGCCTTAAAACCGACCACATAGATTATTATCTGCTGCATATGCTCGTCAGCCCGCAGCAGCTGACAAAGCTGCGTTCGCTTGGCTTGGAGGAATGGATAGCGCAGAAAAAGGCGGCGGGGCAAATCCGCCGGCTCGGCTTTTCGTTCCACGGCAGGCAGGAGGACTTTTTGGAGCTGCTGGATATGCGCGAGTGGGATTTTGTTCAGATTCAGTATAATTACAGCGACCCGAATTACCAGGCGGGGGAAGCGGGTCTGAAGAAAGCCGCCTCCCTGGGCTTGCCCGTCTTGGTAATGGAGCCTCTGCTTGGCGGTCGGCTAACGGACAGCCTGCCCAAGGAGGCGCGCGCAATCTTCCAAAGGGCAAACCCCGGGCGCTCCTTGGCAAGCTGGGGTTTCCGCTGGCTGTATGACCAGCCGGAGGTAACACTTTGCCTTTCCGGCGTTGGCAAGCGGGAATATTGGTTGGAAAACCTTGCCACCGCGGGCGAGGCGGCAGTCGGCATGGTCACGCCGGAGGAACGTGAGGTTTACGCAAGGGTGACACAGGTGCTGCGCAGCAAAATCAAGGTGCCCTGCACAAGCTGCCGTTACTGCATGCCATGCCCCAAAAATGTTAATATACCCGGTGTTTTTTCGGCGTATAACTCGCGCTACACAATCAACTACCGCACGGGCGTACAGCAATATATGACCAACGCGGCTTTCGCTTCCGATACCTACACAGGCCCCGCCGCCTGCGTCGCCTGCCGCAAATGTGAGCGGCACTGCCCGCAGAACATTGCAATTGTTGACGAGCTGAAAAATGTCCGCCGCAAAATGGAGCCGCTTTGGTGGCGAATCGCCCACCATGCCTACCATGGCAAGCTCTTCCAAAAAGTCCTGAAGCTTTGGGGCGGCAACTAAAAGACAGCCGAAAAAGGCTCTCCCTCTATTTCGATTATTCTCTCTCCCTCTGCTTCGCCGTGGGTGATTTTAACCCGCAGTGCGTCCGCCGGTAAGGCACCGACAATGTTTTCGCTCCATTCAATAGCTATGACGGCGCCGCTCTCAAGGTAATCAAAAAAGCCGCAGCTCTCCAAATCCGCCCAGGTACCCACGCGGTACATATCAAAATGCGTGAGCAGCAGCCTGCCGTCGGCACGGTATTCGTTAACAATGGCAAAAGTGGGGCTTGTTACGGCGCAGTCAAGCCCCAAGCCCTTTGCCAAGCCCCTTACAAACGCCGTTTTGCCCGCTCCAAGCCCGCCGAAGAGCGCAACTACGGCGCCGTGCGGCAGCTTTTGCGCAAGCCCTGCGGCAAGCTGTTCGGTTTCATCAGCGGAGTGCGTAATTATTTTCATGCTGCACCTGCCCGAAAAAATTTGACCCAAAAAGCCGCAAAAAAGCGGGTCAAGACCCTTGGTCCCAACCCGCCGAGCATCAGCTTATTTCTCCCACGGGAAGGTGTATTGCGTCAAGCCAAGCGCGTCGCGCACCTTGCTGAATTCCGCCTGCACCGCCTCGTTAATGGGTACGCCGCTGTCTTTACGCTGCAGCCACACAAGGTACTCCTTTTCGCCGGCCGTGTAAATCCTCTCTTCCCCGGGCGCCTTTGCGCTTGCGCGCAGGTCACGCAGTATATCCCCCGTCGTTTTGCGGAAGCTATCCAGGCCGACAAAGGCCTCCGGGTCAATGGCAATGAAGAAGTGCCCAAGGTGATAGGGAACCTTCTCACGGTTTTCGCCGAAGCCGCTGAGCATTTTAAGGTAATTGCCCGCCTGCAGCGCCGCAGAAAGAACCTCAACGACAGTTGCGTAGCCGTAGCCCTTGTAGCCCGCCATTTCCTCGCCAATGCCGCCCAAGGGGGCAAGCGCCGCCTCGCCGGTGTTAAGCTGTTTAAGGATTTCCGTGGAGTTAGTCAGCGCCTGACCATTGCGCCCCACAACCTGACCCGCCGGCGTATCCTTGCCTATGCGGTCGTAGTATTCAATTTTGCCGCGCTGCACAATAGATGTTGCGCAGTCCAACACAAAGGGGAAGTCCTCGTCCGTCGGGAACCCGACTGTCAGTGGGTTTGTACCCAGCATATTCTCAACGCCGAAGGTTGGGGCGATTGACGGGCGGGCGTTTGTGCCGGTAATGCCAATCAAGCCCTGCTGAGTAGCCATTGTTGCGTAATAGCCAGCAATGCCGTAGTGGCAGGAATTACGCACAACCGTCATGCCCATGCCGTATTCCTTGGCCTTGTCTATTGCCATTTGCATTGCCTTGTAGCCGATGACCTGACCCATGCCGTCGTGACCGTCGATGACGGCGGTAGTTTTGGTTTCCTTAACTACCTCGAAGTTGGTGACGGGGTTCTGAATTCCCTCGTTGATTCGGTCAATGTAGATGGGCTTAAAGCGGTTGCAGCCGTGTGATTCAATGCCGCGCTTGTCGCTCTCCAAAAGAACGTCCGCGCAGATTTTCGCGTCCTCGCGGGGAACACCCACACCAACAAACGCGTCCTCAACAAACGCGTAGATGGTTTCCCAGTCAACGATGTGCTTTGCCATAACAATTTTCCTCCCATTATAATGGATGATTCTTGTTTCAGATTATACCACAAGCACCCCCGCTTGTCAAGGCGAGGGTGGGCTTACGGCAGCTTTTAGGGCGTCTGTTTTTGGCTTAATGTCCTGCCGTATCCGGGAAGGCAAAGCCCTGCAGCAAACCGCCGTCGTCCAGCGCGCAAATATCGCCGCCAACCACAGTGCCGTTGTAGACCAGCAGGTTTGCCTGCACCATGCCCGGCTTTTCTTCGTAGCCCGGGTAGTTCAGGATTTCATAGGTCCAGCGCTTAACACGCTTACCTTTCAAGACGGATAAATCCATGTCCTGCTCCTGCTGGATTTTGTTGTATTTAACATAGGTTTCGTCAAATTCCTCCGGAATGAGTACCTCCGTCACCTCCTTGGGGTCGTCCTCAAGCTCCCAGCCAAATTGACTGAGAAAGGCCTTGCGCTCCTGCGCCGTGGCGGCGCTGAGCTTAATCCCGCCGCCGTCGTTAACCGGGTTCTCCCTGTGTGACAGGTAAAGCAGCGTGCCGGCGGCAAGCACAACAGCAAGCACCAGCGCCGCCAGCTTGATTTGCGATGCCTTAACAGAATAAACAAACATATGGCTGTTTCCTTTCGCGGGCTTTTAGGTTGAATAATATGCGCCGCGGCGGGGCTTTATTCCGCAAGGGCAAAAGCCGTCCGTTTGCGCGGACGGCGTTTTCTCGTTTGTCTACTCGGCGGGCTGCTCGCCCTCTTCTTCAGCGGGTGCGGGCTGCTCCGGCAGCTCGTCGAAAGCAAACTCCCCCTCCCTCACGGTGCAAAGGTAGCGCTTTTCCGCCATCAACTTGCCCTCAAGGATTTGCTCGCTGAGCCTATCCTCCAGCTCGTGCTGGATTGCCCTGCGCAGCGGTCTTGCCCCATAGACGGGGTCAAAGCCGGCGTCCGCAATTTTTTCTGCCGTCTTGTCGTCAAAGCTTACAAGCACGCCAAGCTCCTTGATTCGCTCGGAAAGATTTTCAAGCATACGCCCGGCAATCTTGCGTATATCCTCTCCGCTAAGCTGGTGGAAGACGATAATTTCGTCCACACGGTTCAGGAATTCCGGCTTGAACGCCTTTTTCAGCTCCTCCATAACCGATTCCTGGATTTTTTCGTAGGGCATCGTGCCGCCGCTTTCTGCGGAGGAAAAGCCCAAGCCGTGCTGCTTCGCGGTGATTTTCTCCGCGCCGATGTTGCTCGTCATTATGATGATACAGTTTTTGAAGTCCACGCGGCGACCCTGGCTGTCGGTCAAAATGCCGTCCTCAAGGATTTGCAGCAGCACATTGAACACGTCCGGGTGCGCCTTTTCAATCTCGTCGAACAACAGTACACTGTACGGTCTGCGCCGCACCTGCTCGGTCAGCTGCCCGCCCTCGTCATAGCCCACATAGCCCGGAGGAGAACCGATGAGCCGTGACACGGTGTGCTTCTCCATATACTCGCTCATGTCAAGGCGAACCATAGCCGCCTCGTCGCCGAACAGACTTAGGGCAAGCGTTTTACACAGCTCCGTTTTGCCAACGCCCGTGGGGCCAAGGAAGATGAAAGAGCCTGTCGGGCGCTTCGGGTCCTTAAGCCCAACCCGCCCGCGGCGGATTGCCCTTGACACGGCGGAAACCGCCTCGTCCTGCCCGACTATGCGGCGGTGAAGCTCCTCTTCCATGTGCAGCAGGCGCTCGCTTTCCTCCTGGGTCAGCTGTGCCACGGGTATTTTTGTCCATGAGGACACGATTTGCGCAATGTCGCTTTCGCCCACAATCAGCTTTGTTTGACTTGCCTCCTGCTGCCAGCGCTCACGGGCTGCCTCCAGCTTTTCGCGGATTTCCTCTTGGCTGTTGCGGATTTGCGCGGCTCGCTCAAACTCCTGGGCGTTAACGGCCGCCGCTTTCTCTTCCTCCAAGCTTTCTATCTTATCCTCAAGCTCCTTCATGTCCGGGGAAGGGGTAAAAGCCTGCAGGCGCACCCGTGAGCAGGCCTCGTCAACAAGGTCAATTGCCTTATCCGGCAAGTAGCGCTCGCCAATATACCTTGACGAAAGCTTAACCGCGGCGGCAATGGCACCGCTTGTGATTGTAACCTTGTGGTGCGCCTCATATTTATCCCGCAGCCCCTGCAGTATTTGAACAGCCTCTTCCTCGCTCGGCTCGTCAACCATTACCGGCTGGAAGCGCCTTTCCAGCGCCGCGTCCTTTTCAATATACTTGCGGTATTCGTCAAGGGTGGTTGCGCCAATCAGCTGCAGCTCTCCGCGGCTTAGACTGGGCTTAAGGATATTCGCGGCGTCCGTCGTCCCCTCCGCGGAACCCGCGCCGATTATGGTGTGCAGCTCGTCAAGGAAGAGTATTACGTCGTCCGACTTAACTACCTCCTCAATCGCCGTTTGAATGCGCTCCTCAAAATCGCCGCGGTATTTTGTTCCGGCAACCATACCCGTCAGGTCCAAGGAGATAACACGCTTGCCGCGCACCATATCCGGCACCTGACCGCTTGCAATCTTAAGGGCAAGCCCCTCGGCTATGGCTGTTTTGCCAACGCCCGGCTCGCCGATAAGGCAGGGGTTGTTTTTTGTTCTGCGGCTGAGGATTTGCACTACTCTCTCAATTTCCTCCTGCCTGCCTATGACCGGGTCAATCTTGCCGTCCGCCGCAAGGGCAGTCAGGTCGCGCCCGTATTTTTCCAGCGTCGGAGTATCGCTCGCCTTACCGCGCTTACCGCGCCGCCCGCCGCGAACGCCGGATTCCATTGTTTCGCCAATGCCGCCGACGGCGCCCGCCAAATCGTCAAGTATTTCCCGCGGGGCGATGTTAAGGTGCGAAAGAATCGCCATGGCCGCTCCGCTGCTCTCCTGCATAAGGGAAATAAGGATATGCTCCGCGCCGGTCATTGGCTGACCGCGGCGTATAGCCTCGCGCCTTGCGTCCTCAATAATGTGCTTGCAGCGGGCGGTGAAGTGAACCGGCTTAAGCATAGTCGGCGAACCCGTGCCCACGCTCTCCTTGATGAAATCAGCAACCTCGCTTGCTTCAAGACCCTTTTCGTTCAGTGCGTCAAAGGCAAGCGTGTCCTCCACACTCAAAAGCCCAAGCAGCAAATGCTCCGTGCCGATGTAAGTGTGTCCCATTTCCTCCGCCGCCTGAATTGCGGCGTTCATTACGGCGTTTGCCTTTGGGTTATATCCTTGGAATTGATACATGGCTTTAATCCTCCTGTTATTTATTGCGCGTCCGCGAATGCTTCCCGCATTTTTTGCGCCCGCAGAATGTCGCGCTCCTCCGGGCTGAGCTTGCCCCCGTTTGCGACGGCAAGGCTTGCGGGTAAAAGGTTAATCAGCTGCTCGTTGAGCCACTGTGTTTTAATCGGCAGCAGCCCCTGCGCGGCTCCCATTCGCACCAGCGACAGCAGCTGCAAAAGCTCCTGACTGCCAAGCACGCGTGCGCTTTGCAGCGTACCCGCGGCACGAAAGACGGAATCCTGGTTTGTGATGTCCTCGCAAAGGCGTTTTTGCGCCTTTCGCTCCTGAAGAATAAGCTGCCGCGTAATAGCCGCAAGGTTATCTATCGCGGCGTCCGGCGTTATACCCAGAGTGACCTGATTACTCAGCTGGTAGAAATCCCCCGCGGGGGTGCTGCCCTCGCCAAAGGCCCCGCGGATTGTTAGCCCAAGCTTAGCCACGGTTTGCGCCAAGCGCGGGATTTGCCTTAGCCTCGTCAGTGCCGGCAGGTGCAGCATTACCGACGCGCGCAGCGCCGTACCCAGATTTGTGGGGCATTGCGTAAGGTAGCCTATACGCTCGTCATAGGCGAAGCTGAGCTTTTCCGCAAGCTTACCCTCAAGCTCGTTTGCGCAGTCCAAAGCCTCCCGCAAGGCAAGCCCCGCCATAAGCACCTGCAGACGGATATGGTCCTCCTCACACAGCATTATGCTTATGCTCGCGTCCTCGCTGATAAGCAGACGGCGGTTTTTTCGGTTGGAGGCAAACTCCGGGCTGATTAGGTGTTTTTCCGCAAGGGACGCCGCCATAACCGGGCTAAGCTCCTCCATATCCACCGCCCTAAAGCCTGAATCCTCGCCTAAGGCGTCGCCTATCTCCTTGCAAACCCGTGCGTGACCGGCAGTATCCAAGCGCATGGGAAAGGGATATTCCTCCAAATTGCGCGCCAAGCGCACCCTTGTACTAAGGACAATGTCGCCCTCCGCGCCGCTTTGTAAATACCATGCCTTGCTCATTACCCGTTACCTCCTTCTTTTTCCAGCTCGCGTATTTCGTCGCGCAGTGCCGCGGCCTGCTCAAAGTTTTGCGACTGTATCGCCTCCTGCAGCGCCGCCTTGCGTTTGGTTATCTTGTCCTCAAGGCTTTCCTCCGCAACGCCCGCGGCAACTTTTTGGGGCTGCTCCGCTGTGTGCAAAACCCGCCCGTGTATGCGCTGGATTGTGGGCATTAGCCGCTCATAGAACGTGCGGTAGCACTCGGCGCAGCCAAGCTTGCCTACCTTGGCAATTTCGGCAAAGCTCATGCCGCATTTTTGGCAGCGGCTGCCCTCGCGCTCCGACGGCAGGCTTTGCGGAAAAGCCCCGAACAGGCTTTGGAATACCTCCGGCAGCGAAAAGCCGCCCTCCGCCTCCATTGCGCATTGTGAGCAAAGGTGCTGCTCGTTGATTTGTCCGTTGATGTTTTGCTTGATGTGCGTGGTGGCCTCTCGGACACCGCAGTTCTGGCATTTCATTTGTTCCAACTCCTTCTTTGGTTAGTCTTGGTCAATTGAGGGCAGCGCCGCCGCCATTTGCTTGAAGATGCTTGCCCGCAGAGTATCGCGCAGGCTTGGCGGCAGTGGGGCAAGCGCTCTCTCGCTGCAGGCGGAGATAATCAGCCTTGCCTCCGCCGCGCTGACGACGCCGCGCTGAAATAGGTTGCGCACATGGGCGGCGCAAACCGCCTCGCCTAAGGAATCCCCCACGGCGTTGAGTGCGTGCAGCAGCAGCAGTCCCCTGCTGAGCGGCACACGGGTGATTTTGATGTAACCGCCGCCGCCGCGCCTGCTTTCCACCAGGTAGCCGCGCTCCGGCGTAAAGCGCGAGGATAGCACATAGTTGATTTGGCTGGGTACACAGCCTATTGACTGCGCCAGCTCGTTTCGCTGGATTTCGGCGCTGTCGTCCCGCTCCAAAAGCTCAAATATCATGTTTGCGATTTGGTTGGATAAGCTCATTATGCGTTGTTCTCCTTTGTTGTATTAGGTCAGTCTGTCTTTGACTTTCTTTGACCTTGGCAATATTATACAACATATTTTCCCGTTTGTCAAGGGCAGTTAAGGTCAAATTAAAATTTTTCTCAACGAATCACCAAAACCCAAATTTACCCCGCGGGGCTTGACAAACGTGCTCGCATAAGGTATAATACACCTCTATAGGGCTTGCCGCCCTATGTTGTTGTGCTATCTTGTTTAAGAACGGAGGATTTATAGCATGAAGCGTACATTCCAGCCCAAAAAGCTGCATGGGCAAAAGGTACACGGCTTCCGCGCGCGCATGAGCACCCGCAACGGGCGCAAGGTTTTGGCGCGCCGCCGCGCCAAGGGGCGCAAGGTTCTTTCCTACTAAAGAAAGAGGGACGACCGCATGATGCCTGAGCTTTTTGCAACGACCGCCGCAACACCGCGCAGTGCGCGTGTGTTCGGCTTTGCCGCGCCATGAAGCCCATTGCAATCAACGTCAACGCAGATTTTCGCCGCGCTTACGGCCGCGGCAAGAACAAGGCGGATTCGGTACTCGTCAGCTATGCGCTGCGCACCCGCCGCCCGGTGGTACGCTATGGCATAACCACCAGCAAAAAAATCGGCTCCGCAGTGGAGCGCAACCGCTGCAGGCGCATAATCCGCGCCGCTTATATGCAGCTGCTGCCTGAGCTGCCGCGCTACGGCTGGGATTTCGTTTTTGTGGCGCGCGGCCGCACCAAAGAGGTAAAAAGCACTGATGTTCTGCGTTCCATGCGTGGGCAGCTGCAAGCACTTATAAGCACGGGTGCGCAGAATAACACCGGCGCAAAGCGGGTCGGCAACGGAGCTTACACACGCGTTAAGGCACCGGAACCCAACAGGAGCGCGGGACAATGAAGCGCCTTATGCTGCGGGCAATCCGCTTTTATCAGCGCAAGATTTCGCCGCATTTGCCAAACATGTGCCGCTATTACCCCAGCTGTTCCTGCTACGCCGTAGAGGCAATTGAAACCCATGGCGCAATAAAGGGCGGGGCGCTGGCGTTCGCAAGGCTAATGCGCTGCAATGTGTTCTTCCCCGGCGGCATTGACCCTGTTCCTCCGGCGAGGGGTAAAAAAACAAAAAAGAAGTGAAAGCAGTAGGGGTTTGAGTTGACAAATTTTTACGAAACTATATACAAATACTTGGGCGCACCGTTCGGGTGGATTCTGACGCAGATGTACACCCTTATTCCTGTCTATGTTGTGGTGTTGGTGGTGTTCACGCTGCTCACACGCTGCATAACCATACCCATCAACCTGCAGCAGCGCCGCAGCGCCGCCCAGGCACAGCGCCTTCAGCCCAAGCTTCGCAGAATCCAGCAGAAGTACGCGGGCAACCAACAAAAAATCCAGCAGGAAACCCAGGCGCTTTACGCCCGTGAGGGTGCCGCCGGAATGAGCATGGGCTGCTTGCCTATGTTCATCACAATGCCCATTTTCTTCGGCATTGCCGGCGCGGTCTATTATCCTCTTAAATATCCCCTTGGGCTGCATAAGACTTACCCCGGCGCGATTGAGAGCCTCCAAAACGCCTACACCCGTTTAATGGAACTTTCGGGTACAACAACCAGCGCAATCGCCGGCAAGCAGGTTGGCATTATGGAGCACCTGAATGAGCTGATAAACAGCACGGACCCGACGATTGTAAGCGCCATGAAGGAAGTGCCGCAGGCGGCGATAGATAAAATCCGGGACTTTGACTTCAGCTTTTTGGGCATGAGCCTTGGCGGCATACCCGATTGGAGCAGCTGGTCAATACTTGTTCCGATTGCAAGCCTGCTTTTCTCTATCGGAGTAAGCGTGTATTCAATGGTTATGCAGCGCAAACAGAACCCCGGCGGTCAAAAACAAAACGCGCTTATGATTGGCTGTACAACCCTGGGTATGCCGCTGTTTATGTTCTCGTTCGCAATCAAAATGCCCGTGGCAATCAATATCTATTGGGCAACAGGCAGCTTGTTTGCTCTTGTTCAGGGCATAATCTTCAGCCACACGCTCACACCAAACCGCGTCCTTGCGCGAATGATGGTTGACGACACAATCAACCGCTGCGCAAGGGAAAAGGAAAGAGGAAGTCTGTCCGTTCCAAATCGGACTGATATATAATATTCGGAGGAGAATATCATGGTTTATTGCACAAATTGCGGCGCTATGCTGCCGGACGGCAGCAGCTTTTGCACCACCTGCGGGGCACAGCTTGCCGCAGCCCCGGCACCACAGCAGCCACAGTATCAACCCCAACCGGAACAGCCCCAGTATGCACCCCAACCCCAACAGCCGCAGCAGCAGTACTATGCCCCGCAGCAGCCGCAGGCGCCCTATGGTTATCAGCAGCAGCCATACGGCTATCAGCCCGCGCCGGCGCCGGGAGCAAAAAGTCGCATGGCGGCGGGCTTGCTCGCAATTTTCCTTGGAGCCCTCGGCGTACACAACTTTTACCTTGGCAACACCGGCAAGGCTATCGCCCAGCTGCTGATTACCGTGCTTACGCTTGGCTTCGGCGCGTTTATCAGCGGAATTTGGGCCCTTATTGAGGGAATCCTAATCCTTACCAAATCAATCAACACGGACGCAAACGGCGTGCCGCTGACGGACTGACAGAGCCTTAGCCCGCAAAAAGACCGTTAACTACCCGCAGGGGGAAAACGCCGCAAAACGCGGCATTGAAAGCAGGGAGTGACATGATTAAGGAAGCAATTGCCACCGCGCCCGGAATTGAGGAGGCGCAAGAGAAGGCCTTGGCGGAGCTCAACGCACCGGAGGGTGCGGACGTTAATTTTGAAGTGCTTGAGGTGCCCGCAAAAAAGGTCCTTGGGCTGTTTGGCGGTGTGCCGGCAAAGGTTCGCGCCTTTTACGAGCTGCCGGATGAAATTAAACCCGCACGGGAGAAGCCTGCCCGTGCAGCAAAGCCCGTCGTCCAAAAGACTGCCGCCCCTACGGCGAACGATAAGCCATCGGTCACTCAGGCTGTGGCTGAGGGCAAAACCATTGATATTCCCGAAGCGACCGTGTTCCTCGGGCGGATTTTCGCCGCCCTTGGTGTGGACGACGCTAAGTTCTGCTTTGTTGAGGAGGAGGCGGACGCCCTGCGCGTAACCGCGGAAAGCGAGAAAAGCACCGGCTCCGTAATCGGGCGCAAGGGGGAAACCTTGGACGCCCTTCAAACCCTCACAAGGCTTTACATCAACCAGGCTGTTAAGCGCTATGCGCACATCACCCTTGAGGTTGGCGACTACCGCGCAAAGCGTGCGGAGCATCTGCGGCATTTGGCGCAAAAGACGGCGGCTCGCGTCCTCAAGACCGGGCGCAACACCTCCCTTGACCCCATGTCGCCCTTTGAGCGCAGGATAGTCCATACGGCAATCAGCGAAATTGAGGGCGTGGAGAGCCATTCAGTCGGCTTTGACGAGGGACGCAAGGTGCTGATTACCCCCGTGGGCAAGTTTGAGGAACGCCCCGCTCGTGACCGCGGAAGCTACGGCGACCGCGGGCGCAGACCGGCCGGCGGCGGACGCGGCTTTGACCGTGACCGCAGACCCGGCGGGCGCAGCTTTGACCGCAAGCCTCCCTATCAGCCGCAGGCACCGGCAAGACCTCCAAGGTCGGATTCCGGCGGAGCGGCGCTTTACGGCAAGGTTGAGGTTCCCAAAAAGGAACAAGAGGACTGAAACGGGAGAATTGGGAATTTTTGGGCATTTAGCCTAAAAGAACCTACAAAATTACAGCACATATTAAGCCAATTATTAGAATTTGGTGAGAAAATGGTTTTTTCGCTTGCTATTTTGAGCTAAAAGTGTTATAATGACTTCCCGCAAGCAGGTTAACACCAGCGCGGCAGCTATCAGCCTGAAGGGAGGGCAATCACATGAGTCAGGTAAGAGTGAAAGACAACGAGAGCTTGGACAGTGCTTTGCGGCGTTTTAAGCGTCAAACCTCCCGTGATGGTATCATCTCTGAGGTCCGCAAGCGTGAAGCATATGAAAAACCGTCGGTCAAACGCAAGAAGAAGTCCGAAGCGGCGCGTAAGCGTAAGTACAAATAACTCTTAAGCAATAGAGCCGTGCCGTTTGGTGCGGCTTTGTTTTATTGCAATTCGCGCCTGATTATGGTAAAATATGCGTTGCGGAAAAACCGCAAATACCGCCGCGCTTTCAAAAAACGCAAAGACTGCTTTTACCCTTGCGGAAAGGACGGTTGAGCAAAAGGAAAGTGTGTGCGCGGTATTAAATTTTGCGCCGCATCTCTATAAAGAGAGCGACAGCAAGGAGGACATCATGTCAACCCCACTCACAGCCGAGGGACGCTCGGCAAACAGAAACCGAATTGTGCTTTTGGTGCAGTTCGCGGTGCTTTTGGCGGTTGAGGCGCTCGTTTGCTTCACCCCGCTCGGCTCGCTACCAATCGGTCCGTTGGTCGCGACGCTATCTCACATTCCCGTCATCTTTACGGCGGTTCTGTTCGGTCCGCTTGCCGGCGCGGGAATGGGCTTTTTCTTCGGGCTTTTCAGCTTCTTAGTCTGGACATTCCAAGCCCCTAACCCCGTCATTGCGTTCCTGTTCACTCCGGCGTACAGCGCCCCTGACGCGGCGGGAGGCAATCCGCTTAGCCTGCTGATTGTGTTCGTTCCGCGAATCCTGATTGGCGTTACAGCGGGGCTTAGCTACAAGGCGCTAAGCGGCATTAAGCGCAAGGACGCGGCCGCCGACGGCGAGGCAAAGGCTGTCGGTCTTCCCGCCAAGACGGCAGCAATGAGCGCCGCGGCAGTGCTTGGCACACTTACAAACACTATCCTTGTGCTGGGCGGCTTCTTCCTCTTCTTCCACGGCAGCCTAAGCGAGTTGGGGGCAATCCCCGCCGGGCAGGGGCTGGTCGCCTTCATAATAGCACAAGCCGGCTGGAACGCCTTGCTGGAGCTTGCTGCGGCGGTAGTCCTTACAGCGCCCGTGTGCTTGGCGCTTCAAAAGGTTCGTGAGAGAATTACACTTTAACCCGGTGGCGTGTGGGGAGGCTTACCCTCCCCACTGCCGTTAAGATAATAAGCTACAGAAAGGGGGTGCCTGGCTTGCCGATTAAAATAGCGGACAGTCTGCCCGCGCGCGCCGCGCTGGAGGCTGAAAATGTTTTTGTTATGACCCATGACAGGGCGATGCACCAGGACATCCGCCCGCTGCGCATACTCATACTTAACCTAATGCCGACCAAAATTGCCACGGAAACCCAACTGCTGCGCCTTTTGAGCAACAGCCCGCTTCAGGTTGATATTACACTGATGCAAATGGCGTCACATCAATCTAAAAACACGGACGAATGCCATTTGTTGGAGTTTTATGTTACACACAAGGATATTTGCCATGAGCGCTTTGACGGCATGATTCTTACCGGCGCTCCGGTTGAGCTGCTGCCCTTTGAGGAGGTTGACTACTGGGACGAGCTTCAAAGAATACTGACCTGGAGCCGAACCAACGTGTATTCGCTGTTCTCCATTTGTTGGGGGGCTCAGGCGGCGCTTTACCATTTTTACGGCGTACCCAAGCACAGCCTTGAGCAAAAGTGCTTCGGAATATTCCCGCACAAAACCCTTGTTCCGCTGCACCCGCTTTTGCGCGGCATGGACGAGGAATTTTGGGCTCCGCACTCACGCCACACACAAACACTGCGCGGCGACATTGAAAGCGTCCGCAAGCCGAACGGCAAGCCTCTTTTACAGGTGCTTGCCCAAAGCGATGAGGCGGGTGTTTTCCTTGCGGCGGATTGGGATTGCAGGCAGTTTTTTGTTACCGGCCATTTGGAATATGACCGCGACACACTAAAGGAGGAATACCTGCGCGACAGGGAGCGCGGAATTGATATAGAGCCTCCACTGCACTATTTTCCAGACGGCGACACAAGCGCAACACCGGTTATGAACTGGCGCGGCGCGGCGAATATTTTGTTTGCCAACTGGCTTAATTATTTTGTTTATCAGCAAACGCCCTTTGACCTTAACCAGCTCAAGGGCGAGTGAACACAAATAAGCGGAGGAGAAAAAGTAATGACGAACCAGGGGCTTTCAGAGGCGATAAGGGGATTGGAGCCGCGCGGGCTTGAGTGGAGCTTTCTGCCGTATAACTCAAGCAAAACAAGGGATGGCGTTTCCTTTATGTTCGGCAAATGCGCCATGAAGAACATTGGCGCGTGGGTGGAAACCGTGCTGGACAGCCTTTTGAGCGAAAACCTGAGCAAGCAAAGCGTAACGGAGTATTCCTCCTTTTTGCCCAAGGAGGAGATAGGCGCAATCCCCGCCTCCTCGCTGCTTATGAGCGAACCGCTGACGGAAGCGCTTGGCGCCGTTAAGGGCGCTCTGCCTTATAACCCCGAGGATTTTTTGACGGGGCTGTTCCCGCGCGTTACGGGCTATGCGTTTTATGCAAAGGACAAAAACGGCGCGGAGGTACTGCTTATGCGCAGGACAAACCCGTTTTTGGGCGGCAAAAAACAGCTGCTCTGCGACTGTGAGGAGGACAGCGGCGAAATAAAAGAGAGCCTCTCGCCGCTGCTGAAATTCACCGCGGACGCCGACTTTTTGCTGCTTGACGGCGTTTGTTATTTCATCACGGCGGCGGCGCAAAAGGATTTTGCCCTTGAGGACCGTGCCGCGGCTCTTTGCGCCCAGGCGACGGAAATAATCGGCGAATGCGACTTGGTGAGCGATTTTGCCCGCTTTGAGGAAACCGCGAAAAAGCAGGCGCGCAAGTTCGAGGACTTCAGCGAGGATTTGGTTGTTTCAATCGGGCGCATGGGTGTGCAGGCGCGGGAAGAATTTGCCGGCACCTACGGGGTTTCCGTCGGCTCGGACGGGCGGCTTGAAACCAACACCCCGGAGCAATGCGCACTGCTGATTGACTTCATATGCCGCCGCAGCTGCTTGGATATTTACGGCAGGCTTGCGGTAGCCAACAAAATTACACCGCGAGAGTAAAAATTTTTTTGGGGGAGCGTTATGGTAAAGGGAAAGCTGCTTGTGCTGGAGGGCTTGGACGGAAGCGGAAAATCCACGCAAATGGCTCTGCTTGGCCGGCACATGGACGAGCTTGGGCTGTCTTGGCGGCACATTAAGCTGCCGGACTACGAAAGCCCCGCCTGTGCCGGGGTTAAGCTGTACCTTGCGGGCGAGCTTGGCGGCAAGCCCGAGGACGTGAACGCCTATGCCGCCTCCGCGCTTTATGCCATGGATAGGTTCGTCAGCTACCGCACAAAGTGGCGCGGCGACTATGAAAACGGGGTTATACTGCTTGCGGACAGGTACAGCAGCTCAAACGCCTACCATCAAATGGCAAAGCTGCCGCCGCAGGCATGGGACGGCTTTTTGGAGTGGTTGGACGATTACGAGCATGAAAAACTGGGGCTGCCGCGCCCTTCGCTTGTAATTTACTTGGATATGCCGGTGGAGCTTTCACAGAGCCTAATGCGGGACAGAGGCGAACTGGATATACACGAAAGGGACGTTGGGTACCTGATTAAGTGCAGGGAGGCGGCAATATATGCCGCCAAAAAATGGGGCTGGAGGGTGATACCCTGCCACCATGACGGCGAGATTCTCAGCATTGAGCACATCAGAAATGAAATATTCGGGTTGCTGGGGAGCTTTTTGGAGGACTAATGTTAGATTTCCGTGAAATGACGCTTGGGGACTATGCCCCAATGAAAGCCATGCAGGAGGCAAGCAGGCAAACCGCTTGCGAATACCTGCCGGGTAACATTTACCTTTGGGGCAAGCACTACGGCACGCAAATTTGCTTTATCGGCGGCGATTTTTACGCAAGCTTTTCGCCAAAATTCCGCTCATACTGCTTTCCCACGGGCGGCGGCGACCCTGCAGCGGCCTTGGAGGAGCTGCGCCTTGACGCTGAGAGGCGCGGCAACCCCTTTCGCCTTTTCGGGCTGTTTAAGGAAAACTGCGATTTGCTGGAGCAGCTGTATCCCTGTTGCTTTGCCTTTGCGGAGCAGAGGGACATGGCGGACTATGTATACACGGCGAGCGAGCTTGCGGAGCTTCCGGGCAAGCGCTACCACGCCAAGCGCAACCACATCAGCGCGTTTGTTAAGGCAAACAGCTGGCACTATGAGCCTATGGGCAGGAATAACATTGCCGAATGCAAGGCTTTTCAGCGTGTTTGGTTCGCGGCGAACCAAAGCAAAAGCCCCGCCGCCCTGGCGCAGGAAAACGAGGTAGTCCAAGCGGCGCTGGAGAATTTTTTTGCCTTAGGCTTTGTTGGCGGCGTGCTGTTTGTTAACAGGGAGGTCGTCGGCTTTACCCTGGGTGAGCGTGTTAACGAAAGTGTGTTTTGTACCCACATAGAGAAAGCGGACGGCTCAATCCGCGGGGCCTACCCCATGCTCAACCAACAATTTGCGCAAAATGCCCTTGGCGGTTACAGCTACATAAACCGTGAGGAGGACACCGGCGACGAGGGGCTGCGTAAGGCAAAGCTTTCTTACCACCCGGCAATGCTGCCAATGGAATATTCGGCGCAAATGAGGTAAAAGGGGCGCAAAAGCCCCCTATGCCTTGCAAATTAGGCGATAAAATGTTATCATACTGTTTGTGGGTTGCGTACCTGCGGATTTTTTGTTTTTGCCATGTCTTGGAGGAAAATTATGGGGATTTTCAGCAGAATAAACGCCGGGCTTAAGAAAACCCGCGGGCATATGTCCGGGGCGATTGACAGCCTGTTCAGCGGAAAAAGTGAAATTGACGAGGACGTTTACGACGGCTTGGAGGAGGCACTGATTCTTGCCGACGCAGGAATTTCCGCCGCCATGGAGCTTGTGGAGGGGCTGAGGGCACGCGGGCGCAAGCTGCGCAGCCCGCAGGACGTGCGCGAGGCATTGATTGCTGATATTGCCGCAATGCTTTCCGGCGGCGAAAAGGTGGATTTAGTCACAAGACCAGCCGTGATTTTGATGATTGGCGTCAATGGCGCCGGCAAGACTACCTCCTTGGGCAAGCTGTGCGCATATTGGCACAACGAGGGCAAAAGCGTGCTCTTGGCTGCCGCGGACACCTTCCGCGCGGCGGCGGCCGACCAGCTTGAGGTTTGGGCAAGGCGCACGGACACCCAGATTATTCGCCACAAGGAGGGAGCGGACCCGGCGGCAGTTATTTTTGACGCAATCGCGGCGGCAAAGGCGCGCGGCATAGATATTATTCTTTGTGACACGGCGGGGCGGCTGCACAACAAAAAATCCCTTATGGACGAGCTGGCAAAAATCTACCGTATAATCGACCGTGAGCTTCCCTATGCGGATAAGGAAATCCTGTTGGTGCTGGACGCGACGACGGGAATGAACGCCGTGAACCAGGCAAAGCTGTTTGGAGAGGCTGCCAACGTCACCGGCATTGTGCTGACTAAGTTAGACGGCACGGCAAAGGGCGGCGTTGTGCTTGCTATTCGGCGGGAGCTGGGGCTGCCGGTCAAATTTATTGGCGTTGGCGAGGGCGTGGAGGACCTGCGTCCCTTTGACGCCCAAGCCTTTGCAAGGGGACTGTTTGAGGACGAATAAAGACATAAGGAGCCATGTATGCAACCGCAAAAGCGCTGGCAAATAATGCCCGCCGCAATGGACAAGGCTCAGGAGCTTGCCCGTGAATGTGCCGTCCCCGTGCTGACGGCGTATTTGTGTGTGGCGCGTGGTATTGTAACGGCGCAGGAGCTTCAAAGCTTTGTTTGCGCAAATCCTGAGCTTGACGCAGACCCCTTTGCTCTGCCGGACATGGAAAAGGCAGTGGAGCGCCTTAACTGTGCGCTCGATTCCGGGGAACAAATCGCCGTCTTTGGGGATTACGACACAGACGGGGTTTGCGCCGCCGCCCTGCTTACACGTTATTTGGAGGCACGGGGCGGCATGGTTACTCCCCGCCTGCCGGATAGGCAGCGTGAGGGCTACGGCATTACCGCCGGAGCGGTGGAGGAGCTGCACGGCGACGGCGTGACGCTGATTATAACCGTGGATAACGGCATTTCCGCGTATGAGGCGGCTGACAAAGCTAAGGAGCTTGGCGTTGATTTGCTTATAACCGACCACCACAGCCCCGGCGAGCAGCTGCCGGAAGCCCTTGCGATAGTTAACCCAAAGCGTGTGGACTGCACGGCGGAGTTTAAGGATTACTGCGGGGCGGGGGTAGCCTTTTTGCTTGCCTGCGCCTTAGAGGGCGGCGACTGCGAGCTGCTGCTTGAGGAATTCGGCGACCTGCTGGCGCTTGCCACAATAGGCGACGTTGTGCCGCTTTTGGGGCAGAACCGTGCTATAATCCGCCACGGGCTTGCCGTGATGAATAATTCACCCTGCCCCGGCATTGCCGCCCTGATTGCGGCAAGCGGCGTCAGCGGGCGTCCCCTGCTTGCGCACGATGTCGCCTTCAGGCTCTCCCCGCGTATTAACGCTGCGGGGCGCATGGGCAGCGCCAACGACGCCCTTGAGCTTATACTCTGTGAGGACGAGGACAAAGCCGCTCAGCTTGCCAAAAAGCTGTGCGAGGCCAACACAAAGCGCCAGGCGGCGGAAAGAGAAATGCTGCAGGAGGCACGCAGGGCGCTTTCTGAAAACAGGAGATACGACCCCGTAATAATGCTTTGCGGCGAGGGCTGGCACGAGGGGATAATAGGTATTGCGGCGGCAAAGGCAGCCGAGGGCTACGGACGCCCCGCCTTTATACTTGCCGTCAACGGAGAAAAGGTCAAGGGTTCCGCGCGCAGCTTAGAGGGTTTTCATATCCATAAGGCCCTTGTTTATTGCGAGGATTTGCTGCAGTACTACGGCGGTCACGCAATGGCGGGCGGGCTTACAATGGAGGCGGCAAAGCTTGAAAGCCTGCGGGAACGGCTGCTGGAATACGCCGACGGGCAGGAGATGCCGTACCCCACGCTCAAGCTTGCGGCAAAGCTGTCGCCAAGCAGCATTAAGCCGGATTTGCTTGATGCCGTGGCAATGCTTGCCCCCTTTGGCTGCGGTAACGAGGAACCTCTGTTTGCCGTAACAGGGCTTACGCTTAAGTCCATTATGCCCATGGGTGAGGGCAAGCATTTGCGGCTTAACCTTGCCAAGGGAGGCGCAATGCTCAGCGCCGCGCTTTTTAACACAACCCCGCAGTCCTTTCCCTATGTTCCCGGCGACAGGATTAACATAGCCCTGCAAATAAGCGAAAATTTCTTCCGCGGGGAAAGGCGGCTTTCCATCGCCGTCAAAGCGGTGCGCCACTGCGCCATAAAGCAGGACTTGCTTTTGCCCGCTCTGCGCCGCCACACTGAATTTAAGCGTGCCTGCATAAACGGCGCTGCGCCAAGCCTGCTTGAGCTTGACCTGCCGGACCGCGAGCTTTGCGGCAAGGTATATACGGCGCTCAAGCAGAATCCGAACGGCTGGCAGGACCTTGCGGCACTTTGCGCCCACATTGGCGACGACGGCTCCCTTGCCTGCGCCGTTGCCTTGGCGGTAGACGTCCTGCGGGAGGCGGGCTTGGTTATTAACAACGGTGACGGCGCTTGCCGCCTTCCAAAGCCGGACGGTAAGCGTGATTTGGCCTCCACCCCCACAATGAAAAACATAGAAAAGCTAAAATAGCCGTAATAATTTTGCAAGTCACCCCAAAATATGTTATACTATGATTTCACGGGCTTGCCTGTGGCATTGAACATAGACGGAGCAATTTATTTATGGGGAACTTTGCAATTAGCGCCGCCGCGCAGCCTCTGAGCGGCTGGCTTTGTGCCTCCGACGTGGACGGCACCTTGGTTACGGCGGTGGGGGCGATTATGCCGCGGCGCAACAGGACGGCAATAGCTCGCTTCCGCGCTCTTGGCGGGATTTTTACAATAGCGTCGGGGCGCAGCATACCGGGCGTGGTACATAAGATGCGCCAGCTGCGGCTTTTGGATACCCCGGCGATAGTCCTTAACGGCGGCGGGGTGTATGACTGCGAAAAGCGCCGCCTGCTGCGCTATCACCCTATCCCGGAGGACGGCGTTAAGCTTGCCTTTGAGCTTTGCGAGCGCTTCCCCACCATGCAGTTTCAGGTGCATATGCCCAAATCCACGCACTTTTTCAATGTGGGGATACTCAATTTCTTTGGTTCCTCCACGGACAGGCAGCCGCGGCACTTTCACCGCTCACTTGCGGATTTTCCTCAGCAAGACTGGGGCAAGTGCATTTTTTACGGCAAGCCGAACGACTTGGCGGCGCTCAAGGCATATTGCCGCTCGCTCAAAAATCCGCCGCTGAGCTTTATGGAAAGCTCGGGGGTTTCGTTTGAAATTGTCGCGCCGGGGGTGGACAAGGGCAGCGCCCTGCTGGAACTTGCGGAAATCCTTGGGATTGACCCCGCGCACACCGCCGGAATAGGCAACTATGATAACGACGCGGGACTGCTTGCCCGCGCTGCCGTCACCGCCGCGCCGTCAAACTCGCCGGAGAGCTTTAAGCGGCTGGCGCAGCACATAGTCAGCACGGATTCCAAGGGCGCCGTGGCGGACTTTTTGGAAATTTTGGAGCATGAGGTCCTTACGCAAAACAGCGCTAAGGCTGCTGCTTCGCTGCAATAATCAAGTGCGAACACGCCCCTTTTTCCGCCGGGCGGCGATGTCCGGCGCTTGCTTGTGCGGCTTGTTTGTGGTATAATTTCTTGAAATCTCTTTGGGAAATGGGAGGGCTTGGCTGTGCCTAAAAAGGCTTACACTGACCTTGAGGCTCTTGTGGGCGCCGCTCGCGTAAGAGAGCGTCCGGGGGTTATGTTCGGTTCCGCGTCCTTGGACGGCTGTGAACACGCTGTGTTTGAGATTATCTCCAATGCCATTGACGAGGCAAGGGAGGGGCACGGCGACAGCGTGGAGGTAACACGCTTTGTTGACGGCAGCATTCAGGTGCGCGATTATGGCCGCGGGATTCCTATGGACTGGAACGAAAAGCAGGGGAAATTCAACTGGGAGCTGGCCTTTTGTGAGCTTTACGCCGGCGGGAAATATACCCCCGGAGCGGGCGGCAGCTATGAGTATTCCCTGGGCCTAAACGGCTTGGGGCTTTGCGCCACACAGTACGCCAGCGAATACATGGACGCGGAGGTTTGGCGTGACGGCACACGCTATACCCTGCACTTTAAGGAGGGCGAGCCGGTTGGCGAGCTGCAGAGAAGCCCCTGCGGAAAAAAGGAGAAAGGAACAAGGATAAAATGGAAGCCGGACCTTAAGGTTTTCACGGAGATTGACGTGCCGATTGAATACTTCCGTGAAACGCTGCGGCGGCAGGCGATAGTCAACAGCGGGATTAAGTTTATCCTGCTTGACGAAAAGCCGGGCGGCGGCTTTTCAAAGGAGGAAATCCTTTACCAAAACGGTATTAGCGATTACATTGCCGAGCTTGCGGAGGGTACGGAGTTCACCGTGCCGCAAACCTGGAATATGGCGGAAAAAATGGGGCGTGACCGCCCGGACAAGCCCGAATATAAGTGCAAGATGAGCGTAGCGCTTGCCTTTAGCAACAAAAGGGTAGCCAAGGAATACTACCACAACTCCAGCTTTTTGGAAAACGGCGGCAGCCCGGAGCTTGCGGCCCGCAGCGCCTTTGTTTATCAAATTGACGCCTACCTTAAGCAGAGCGGAAAATACGCCAAGAACGACGGAAAAATCACTTGGCAGGACATTTGCGACTGCCTGCTGTTGGTTATCTCGTCCTTCTCCACCCACACGGATTATGAGAACCAAACGAAAAAGGCCTTCCGCAACAAGTTTGTTCAGGATTGTATGCAGGAGTTCCTGCGCCACAACTTGGAGGTCTACTTCCTTGAAAACAAGGCGGACGCCGACAAAATCGCGGACCAGGCGCTAATCAATATGCGCTCGCGGGTGCGGGCGGAGAACACCCGCCAAAGCATCAAAAAGAACCTGACGGCAAGCATGGATATGGCAAACCGCGTACAAAAATTTGTGGACTGCCGCAGCAAGGACACCGAAAGGCGCGAAATCTTTATTGTGGAGGGCGACTCCGCGCTCGGTGCCTGCAAGCAGGCGCGGGACAGCGAATTTCAGGCCGTTATACCCGTGCGCGGCAAGATTCTCAACTGCCTTAAGTCCGACTATGTTAAAATCTTCAAGAACGAAATAATCACCGACCTGATAAAGGTTTTGGGCTGTGGGGTTGCGGTCAACAGCAAATCCAACAAGGACTTATCCTCCTTTAACATTGATAACCTGCGCTGGAGCAAGGTTATTCTTTGCACGGACGCAGACGTTGACGGCTTCCAAATCCGCACGCTGATACTAACAATGCTTTACCGCCTGACGCCCGAGCTGATTGAGCAGGGCAAGGTGTTCATTGCGGAATCCCCGCTGTATGAAATCAGCTCCGGCAAGGAAACCTGGTTCGCCTACACTGAGCGGGAAAAAACCGATGTTCTGGCAGGGCTTGAGGGCAAGCGTGTTACAATCCAGCGCTCCAAGGGCTTGGGTGAAAACGACGCGGAGATGATGAACCTTACCACCATGAATCCCGCCACCCGCCGCTTGATTCAGGTGGAGCCCGCCATGGCGCAGGAAACGGCGGAGATGTTTGACCTGCTTTTGGGCGACAACCTGGCCGGGCGCAAGGAATTCATTGCGGAGCATGGGCATGAATACTTGGAGCTTGCGGACGTAAGCTAAAGCAGGCTGCCGTGCTGTTACGTTAAATTAAGGAGGGCTGCCATATGCTGCGCATTGGTCACGGTTATGACGTTCACCGCCTTGTTGAAGGGCGCAAATTAGTTTTGGGCGGTGTGGAAATCCCCCATGAGCGCGGGCTTTTGGGGCATTCCGATGCCGATGTGCTGACCCATGCCATAATGGACGCACTGTTGGGCGCCGCAGCCCTTGGCGACCTTGGAAGCCACTTCCCGGACAGTGATGAAAAATACCGCGGCGCCGACAGTATTGAGCTGCTGCGCCGGGTCGCCGCAATGCTGGCTGAAAGGGGCTTTAGGCTTTGCAACGCGGATTGCACTGTGCTTGCTCAGGAACCGCGGCTTGCGGGGCATATACATCAAATGTGTTTAAGGCTTGCGGCCGCCCTTGGCGTTGACGCCGGGAAAATCAATGTTAAGGCGACCACCGAGGAGGGGCTTGGCTTCACCGGCAGCGGGGAGGGTATTGCCGCCCACGCGGTTGTGCTGCTTGAGGCTTAGAGTATCCCCCGCGGCAAAAGCGCATATACTGCAACAGGACGAGCCGCGCGCGCAGTCCGCAAAAAAGCTTGTAATAAAGGGAAATGTGGTGTATAATGGTAAGGAGAGTGTTTTGCCGGCATGGGAGGCGGAGTTGATGTACGCATATCTGGATAACAGCGCAACAACTCCCGTTTGCTCTGAGGCTCAGCTTGCCGTGCAGCAGGCAATCCAAGTCACATGGGGCAACCCGTCCTCACGCCACGCGCTTGGCGTGCAGGCGGAGGAGCTGTTGGAGAGTGCAAGGGCTGCGGTAGCCCAAAAACTAAGCGCACGGGCGGACGAGCTTATATTTACCTCCGGCGGAACGGAGGCGAACAACCTTGCGGTTTTAGGCGCCGCGGCGGCAAACAGGCGCAAGGGCAACCGCATTGTAACAAGCGCGACGGAGCACCCAAGCGTATATGAGGCTGCAAATCATCTTTCGTCCTTGGGCTATGACGTTGTTTTTTTGCCGGTGGACAAGCAGGGAAAAATCAGCGAGGAGGAGCTGCAGCGGGCAATTACTCCCGCAACAATTTTGGTCAGCGTAATGGCCGTCAACAATGAAACAGGCACAATCCAGCCTGTGGAAAAAATAAAGCGTATAATCCACGCAAAGCGCTCCGGCGCACTGCTGCACGTTGACGCAGTGCAGGCTTTCGGCAAGGTTCCGGTCCGCCCCGCCGCAATGGACGCGGACCTGCTAACGGTCAGCAGCCACAAAATCCACGGACCCAAAGGGGCGGGGGCGCTTTATATCCGCAAGGGCATAAGTATTTTCCCGCGCAGCTACGGCGGCTCCCAGGAGGGGAAAATACGCCCCGGAACAGAATGCCTGCCCGCTATTGCCGGCTTTGGTGCCGCCGCGGATAATCTGCCGGATTTGGACGAGGCCCTAGTCAGGGTAAAGGAGCTGCGGGACTTCCTGTTGGCGGGGCTTGAGGGCTTGGGGGATATTGTAGTCAACTCCCCGCCGGACGGCTTGCCGTATATTGTCAGCTTCTCAGTCCTTGGGCAAAAAAGCGAGCCTATGCTCAACTTCCTTTCACAGCGCGGGGTCTATGTTTCCAGCGGCTCCGCCTGCAGCAAGGGTAAACCCAGCAGAATCCTTAAGAGCATGAGGCTGCCGCCCGAAGTGCTTGCCGGCGCTCTTAGGGTCAGCTTCAGCCACACAAGCACGCGTGAGGACGTGAAAAAGCTGCTTGCGGGCATAACTGAAATTAAGCGTACCATGTACGGCAAATAAGCGGAGGAAAAATGCAAGAGGTTATTCTGGTTAAATACGGGGAGCTGACACTTAAAGGGCTCAACCGCCGCAGCTTTGAGGAAAAGCTGGTTAAGCAGCTGAAAAAGCGGCTTGCCCCCTTGGGTGACTTTGATTTCTCTTACGCGCAGTCAACCCTGACAATCTCTCCCCGGGGCGGCGCGGACATTGCCGAGGCGGCGCGGCGCGTGGGTATGGTTTTCGGCATTGCCGCCTATTGCCGTGCTCTTTGCCTGCCGAAGGAAATGCCGGAACTGCTGGAAAATACCGGGAAATACCTTGCCGCGGAGCTTTCCGCAGCGGATAGCTTTAAGTGTGAGGCAAGGCGGGCGGATAAGTCGTTTCCTTTGGGCAGTCCGCAAATCTCCGCCGCCCTTGGCGAAAGGCTGCTGGAGGACTTCCCCCACCTGCGGGTGGACGTCCACAACCCGCAGGTCACCGTTACCGCAGAGGTGCGCGACAGGAATATTTTCGTCCACGGAAAGCAAATCCCCGGTGCGGGGGGGTTGCCCTCAGACAGCTCCGGGCGGGCAATGCTGCTCATCTCCGGCGGAATTGACAGCCCCGTGGCCGGCTGGCTTATGGCAAGGCGCGGGGTCAACGTGGTGGGTGTGCATTTTGCCTCCCCGCCCTATACCGGACCTAAGGCTGAAAAAAAAGTACATACACTCATGGGGAAAATAGCCGCCTACAGCGGTGGCAGCTACCTGCACACGGTACAGTTCACAAAGGTGCAGGAGGCAATCAAAAAGCACTGCCCTGACGAGCTTGGCACTGTGCTGACCCGACGCATGATGATGCGTGTCGCTCAGCGGCTTGCACTCAATGAACGGGCACAAGCGCTGATAACCGGCGAAAACCTCGGTCAGGTGGCAAGCCAAACCCTGCCCGCCCTTGCCGCTACGGACAGCGTATGCTCACTGCCTGTGTTCCGCCCACTTATTGGCATGGATAAGCAGGAAATTATTACCATTGCGCGGCGTATTGACAGCTTTGACACCTCCATTTTACCCTATGAGGATTGCTGTACGGTTTTTACACCCAAGCACCCGCGTACCCGTCCTAATGAGCAAATGCTTGCTAAGGCGGAGGAAAGGATAGACGTCGCCGCCCTCACGGAGGAATGTGTCCAAACGTCTGCGGGCTGTGTTATACTGTGATTAGCGCCTTAGCGGCGGCAATCATAATAAAAACAAAAAGGGGATTTTGACAATGAAAAAGCCAAAGCGGCTGAAAAAGCTAACGGGATTCTTCGGGGAATTCAAGGCGTTCGTTATGCGCGGCAACGTGATTGATTTGGCGGTCGGCGTCATTATCGGCGGCGCATTCCAAAAAATCATCACGGCGCTGGTGGATAACATCATCATGCCGGTGCTGTCGCTGCTGCTGCCAAAGGACACCAACATAGACGGGCTGTTCTTGGCACTTGACGGCAAGGAATACGCTGACCTTGCTGCGGCGCAAGCCGTCGGCGCGCCCGTTATGACCTACGGCTCGTTCATAATGATGGTAGTTGACTTCCTGCTTATGGCGGTCGTCGTTTTCTGCATTGTCAAGGCTCTCAACAGCCTTAACGGACTGCGCAAAAAGAAGGACGAGATAGTAGAGGAGCCTGCCGCCCCGACGACACAAATCTGCCCCTACTGCAAAACGGAAATCCATATTGACGCAACACGCTGCCCCAACTGCACCTCTCAGCTTGAGGCACAGGCATAGCTTAAACCAAAGCGGGGCATGGACATACCATGTCCCCGCTTTTTTGTTGCACGCTCAGGCAGGCAGCTCCTCTTCCCGCAGCGGGCAATTGCGGAAGCTGTGGGTTTCCTTTGAGAGGAAGATTTTTCGGCGCTCACGCCGCCAAGCCTTGGGTGTGCCCTGCCACTGAACAGTGTTGAGGCAGCGAATTTGCAGCCGCTCCGCAAGCCCAAATGCGCTTTCCCCCTCCGGCAGGGAGATTGTGACCGCTTTACGGCAGCCCGCGGGCAGGTCAAAGTAGTTATCGCTAAAAGGCGCGACTATGCCGGGCAATGTCAGTTCCACAAAGCGGGCGTAGCTTTTTGCCGTTAGCACAAGCACCACCCTGCCGTCCTCCTCCCGCACTTCCCGCAGGGAAATTTGCGGGTCCGCGCGGCGCGTTTTGCGCTCGTCCTCAAGCGGAAGGCTGAATTGCGCAAGCTCCCGCTCGCCGTCCTTAAGCTGGGCAAGCAGGAAACAGCCCTCGCCGCTGCGGGGAATCGGCAAGCTAAACACCTGTGTGCCGCAGCCTTTTGCGCTGAAGCACTCCTGCGCAAGCTGTCGCCCGTCCTCTGTAACAATGCGGCACTGAAGCACTGCCTCTGCAGCTTCGCGCCTCGTGTCATTAACTATAGTTATAATGGCTTTGTTTTTTCTCCGCTCCGCCCAAAGTGTAAGCGGCGCGTTAAAGCGCTTTGCGGCGTATTGCAGCGCCTTCCAGCGCCCGGTGTAGTCAAGTCCCGACCATGAGGCAGTGTGCCAGCAATCGTTGAATTGCCAGTAGAGTGCGCCGTTGCATATGCCGTCCTCAAAGCGTGCGCGCCAGGATTGGGTTGCAAGGCGCATCCCCTCCGCCTGCGTTAGCTGGGAAAGATATGCAAAGTCACTGAAATCCCGTGGCTTGCCGAAAAGAGAGAGCATATAATATAGAATTTTTCGGTTGCCGCTGCGGCACTTTTGGTGGCTGAACAGCACTCGATTCTCTAAGCTCCAGTCGCTTTCAGCCGCAAACTCTCCAAGGGTTTCCGCGTGCGGAAAGCTCTCCAGGCCGAACTCGCTGCAAAAGCGCGGCTGCATTTTTGCGTAAGCCTTTAGCGGCAGCATTCCATGCCAAACGGACCAAATGTGTTGGTCGCCGCGTCGGCGGTTAAGCGCGTTTTTGGGGCTGTCCCCGTTACAGGGTGAGGAACCCCAATATGGAGTCTGCGGGGCAAGCTCCGCCACCCAAGCCCTGAGCGTATGGAAGTAAAAGCGGTTGTTTTGGTCAAAAAGCTTTTTCGCCGTCCAAAAGAAGCCCGCAGCGCACTGGGCAACCTCGTTGTTGCCGCAGATGAGCGCAAGGCTTGCGTGCGCGGCAATTCTCTCTATATTGTCCTCAATTTCAAGCCTCACGTTTTCAAGGTATTCCGGCTCGTCCAAGGGATAAAGCGCGCAGGCAAAGGCACAATCCTGCCAAACAAGTATGCCCAGCTCGTCACATAGGCTGTAAAATTCCTCGCTCTCATAATAACCGCCGCCCCAAACCCGCAGCATATTCATGTTCGCGTCCTTAGCGCTTTGGATTAGGTGCCGCAGCTTTTCCTTTCCCCCGCGCCCGGGCATACTGTCGGCGGGTATCCAGTTGGCGCCGCGGGCAAAAATCGGCACGCCGTTGACCGCAAAGCGGAATTGTGAGCCGCCGCGCGTTTTGCCTGTGTCAAGCTTTATGCTCCTAAGTCCTATTTTCAGCACCCTTGTGTCCAGCAGCTCGTCCCCGTCGCGCAGCAATACGGTCAATGTATACAGCGGCTGCTCGCCAAGCCCGTTGCACCACCAAAGCTCCGGATTCTCCACAATTATTTCAGCCTCGTTACCCCGGGCGCTGAGTGTTTCCCCGTTTGGTGCCGTGAGCGTGTAGCTAACGCTGCCGGCCGCCTGTGTTTTTAGGCGCAGAACAACCCTGCCCTCACTGTGCTCCTGAAGCACCCGAACTCTGCCAAGCCTCTCCCTGTAAAGCTCCAAGCTCACCTCGTCCACTCCGGAGATTGGTACCTCAGGCCCCCAATCCCAGCCGGTGTGGCAAATGGGCTTGCGTAGGCAGTTGGAGCCGTCTTCGCTCATTGTCAGGCGAGCAACGGCACGTTTTTTGTGCGCCCGCTCCATGGCGGTTAACGGCGCGGCAAGCCGAATTGCAAGGCTGTTTTCTCCCTCCCGCAAAAGCCCCTTTACGTCAAAGCGATATGTGCGGTGGGCGTTGCTTGTTTTTGCAAGCGGTTTTCCGTTGACGCTGATTTCCCCAAGCGTATCAACCCCGCGCAAAACCAAATCGCAGTGCGGCGCGGCAAGCTGCTCCGCGCTGAGCGAAAAGCCGCGCGAATACTCCACATCGTGCCGCCCAAGCCACAGGCAGGCGTATTCGTTTGTGCCGACGTAGGGGTCGGGTATCTCCCCCGCGCGCCAAAAATCAGTGTAATCGCAGCCGGGAATCCTCCCCTCACGCTCGCTGCCGTCCGTCAAATCCTTCAGTACCCATATGCCGTTCAAAGAGAGTATTTCCATTCCTTTCGCCTCCTGCCGTATATATCATATTTGAATTTTTCGGCTTTGTCAACAGTTTTGCGCAAAAAAACAAAACAGCCTGAGGCACGGCAGCACCTCAGACTGTTTTTGTTGCATTTTTTAAGTCGCCGCGGGCAGGTATTCTTCTTCCAGCCGCAGTGTGTAAGCCTTGTAGCGGGCGTAGGCGTCGTCAAGCTCACCGTCCGCAATCAGCGCGACACAGGGCAGCACCATCTCGTCAAAGATTTGGCGGTATATCTCCTGTGCGTCAGGCTGTGCGTTGATTTCCACCACAATCATCGGCGCAAGCTCGTAGTATCGCTCTACGTCCTCCGGGTAGTTCTCCATGCCATAGCCGTCGCGGAAACGGCGCAGTGTGGTCAGCTCCGCGCAATCGTCACGGAAGCCGTAGCCCAGCGCAACCGAAGCCGCGCTCGTCAGGTAGCACTGTCCCGTACCCTTTTTGTAGTATTCGCAGTCGGTGTAGGAGCCCCAGGTATCGCAGACGTTACTTGCCGTGTGGCTTGAAAGCTTGTGTCCGTCCACGCGGCAAATTGAGTCGCTGCCCCAGCCTCCCCTGTCCAAGAATTGGCAAGCCATGCTGCCCCCCCCTTATTTCACGTCCTGCCCAAGGACTTCGTTTTCAATCCTGTCGGCAAGGTTCATTGTGAACCTGAAGAAGCTATCAACAACCTCTGTCGTTGCAATTTCCAGCGGAAAAGCGTTCTTTACAAAGACGCAGTCGTTCAACGTCAGGGTAACCAGACCGCCCGAAAGGTTGCCGTCGCCCGCAATGAACAGCGCCTTAGGCAGCAGCACGGGCGGGATTTGCCCCACCGGCGAGTAGAAAGAAACCCACTCCACGTCGCTTTGGCTTACGTCACGGTTGATAAACACAACCTGTGAGCGTCCGCCGTCCAAGTTCCAAACCATTTTTAGCATTGTACCATTCTTGTTTTCGGATAAGTCCTCGAATTTGTAGTTGCGCGCGATGTGTGAATAAACGTCCTGCCAGGTCATAATTTTCCTCCCGAATGTTTAATATTTTGCCGGGGTATAACTAAAGTATAGCACATTTTACCCCCCCCCCATATTTCTTTTTTAGAATATTAAAATTTAATTAGAAAACTTCTCCTTGATTTCCGTGTTTTCTCGCTTTTTTGCGTTTTTTTGCGAATAAAAAATTTTTTAACTGCCTAGGTAACGGGGCTTCGCCGTGCGGCATAAGCTAAAACGAGAGCGGCGGGAAGGCTCCTCGGCACTACATAGCTCGCCCCCGTCTTTCGATTTTTGATAAGAGGGAGGTACCATATGTGTGGTAGCATCAACAACTGCCTGCCGACTATCCTGTTGCTTTCATGCCTCGGCAGCGGCGACATGCTTGGCGGCAACAACGGCTGTGGCTGCGGCGGCGGCATAGGCGGCACTAACAGCTGCCTGCTGCTTTGCCTGATGCTGTTGTGCGGCAACGGCGGTCTGGGCGCCGGCTCCTGCGGGGATTGCGGCTGCGGCAACGGCAGCTATGCGGGCGGCTGTGGCTGCGGCTGCAGCTGAGCCAAAGCAAAGCGCCCTCTCCTTTCGGGGGGGGCGCTTTGGGTGGGCAACGCCCACAGGAAAATCGGGTAGATGTCTAATCGAGCTATAGCGTCCGCGCACGAAACTACAGTTTGTCATGCACCCCGGCTTACTTTATCTTCTCAATGTTGAGGATATGCCGCAGCAGGCGCATAACGTCAACGCTGTTGACCTTGCCGTTGCCGTCAATATCCGCCGCTTTAAGCGCATTGCCGCTGAGCTTGGATATCTCAAGGATATGGCGCTTAATAAGCAGCAGGTCAAGCGAATTTAGCTTCCCGTCGTTATTTGCGTCGCCCTTTGGCCATGTTACCGGCTTGGTTACAATCTTAATCTTATATTCCGTGGTGAGGGTCTTTGTGCCGGTATATTTTACGGTCAAAATCCTCTCGCCCGTTTTTGTGGAATCGAAGTTGGAAACAGTAACCTTGCTATCCGTCAGGTTGATGTATTCCTTGGTGGTGTTGTCGTAGCGGATTTCCAGCTTTCCGCCGGTCAAATCCAGCTTTTCGCCAACATAATAGCTTGTTTTCGGCAGGGTGCTGACGCTGACCGTCAGCGGCTGGCGCGGCGTAATCTGTACACGCAGCTTGCAGCTTGCCGTTTCCCCGCTGGAGGCGTCCTTATAGGTCAGCGTAATATCCGCGCCGCCGGCGTTGGCAATGCTTTGAGGAGTATAGGTGACCGAGCCGTTCTTTATGAGCGCGATAATATCCGTCTTTTGCTCCTTCACGCCGTTGTCATATGTGACGTAGAACGTAATCCCGGAGGCGGCAAGGTCAATCAGCTTGCCCTGCGGGAAGGTTGTGCCCGTGGGCAGGGCTGCCTCAATGCTTTGAACCTTGCGTGTTGCGTACTGCGCGGTTATGACTATGCTTGCGCCGTGGGCTCCCTTGGCTGTGGTTGTGCCGATTGTAACGGCGCTGCTGTCATAAGAAGTTTTCCAGCCGGTGAACTTTTGGGTTGTTGTGTTGGGGCTTGTGGGCACACCGCTTGGCAACGCAAGCTTTTGACCATAGGTATAGCTCACCTTGGCGCTTGTTTGCCAAACGTCCTTGGAGTCCTTGTATTTGAACTGCACAGTAAAGGTGTTGATTTCGTACTTGCCATAGACGTTCTGGGGGCCGTCCGGCATAGACTTACCCGTCAGGCTTTCCTTGTTCTTCAGTTCCTTATCCGCGTACCAACCGCTGAAGTGGTAGCCGGTCTTTGCCGGCGCGGACCATAGGCTGATTGTTGTTCCTTGCGTCACTGCAATCTCTTTTGTAAGGATGTCGTCAATGTAATAGGAAATGGGGCAATCGTAGCGGGCGTAAAGCTCAAGCCCCTTTGTCGTCAGCTTATAGCTGGTAACATTAATGTCCGCCACAATGGTTTTAAGCGTGGTATCTAAACACCAGCCCTTGAAGTACTTTGCGGGCGAGATACCTGCGTCATAAAGCACAGGCAGGGCAAAGTATCCGTTAAAGGTTGCCGTTGTTTCCCCCACGGGATTCAGTGTTCCGTTGGCTTCTATCCTATAGAACTTGACCTTATAGCTCAGCGCGCGCTCCACAGCGTTGAAGATGCGCTTACAGTCGCTCATAATGCCAAAGGTGGTGTCGCCGTGCGGGTCGCCGTATCTGTCGGCCCCCTCGGCATATTGCTCTTCCCATTTATCTATGGAATAGCCCACACGCTCCGCCTTGATTGTGGCTTTGTTGAAGTCGACAAGGTTGTTTTTTGTTACTCCGTCAATCAGCTTTTCCCAATACCACTCAAAGCCCGCCGCCTTAACCGCAGCATAAATATCCGCGCCGTAGGCAACCTTAATGGTCTTTGTGCCGCCGGTCCAGTTGAAAACAACGTCGTACTTAAGCACGGGCTGCGCCGCCGTGAATGTCATGCCGCCCTCAAGCAGCATTGCCGCCTGCGCCGCCGCGCTGACGCTTATGTCCTTGCTGCCGTCGTTCCAAACCCACGCCGTTAACTCATGCCCTGTTTGTACCCGACCGGTTTCCTGCTGCCAAGCGCTAATTGTGTCGGCGGTTTGGGGGACATCCTTGACGGGGAAGGCAATGGCGGAATCAAACACAAAGTCCTGTGTGACCGTTTGGGGGCCCTCGTCCGTTTGATAAATAAAGGTTGCGGTATAGCTATTCGCCTGCCAAACGGCGGTAAAGGAGCGTCCCTCCTTATCCATAACAAGCTCGTCCGGCTGATATAGCGTACCGGTTGCGTCGTCCCGCCAGCCGCTGAGGGAATAGCCGTACTTCCTGACGTCAGCGGTCGGCGCCGTGATTTGCTCCTCAAACAGGACGCCTTGCGTTTCTGTCTGTTGGGTCAGTCCCGCGGCGTAGCTGTCACGCCTCTCCCACTTAAAGCTTGCCGTCCACTGTGCGGCATGATATACTGCGTAGAGGCTCTTGGCAGCGTGGGGCATTGTTAAGCCCGCGGTGGCAACGGCGTCGCCGTTTTCGTCCGTCCAGCTGTCGAACGCCTTGCCGTAGCAATACTGCGCCGTGTTGGCGCTTTCTGCGGAGGCAGCCTCAAAGGCACTCAGGTACTCGTCCAACGGTGTGCCGTAACGTACCTGAACAGCAAGGTATTTCTCTTTGTCGTCAAGCTGTAGGAGCTTAAGCTCATAGCTCTTGCGGATAAACAGCACATTGAACACTGCCGTTCCGTCCGCGGCAATTATTATTGAACCCTCGCTCGGCGCACTGAATTCAAAGCCATCAAACTCAACGCCCTCAAGCCATGCTGTGTCAAAGGCGATTTCCGCGTCCGTGGTGCCGCTAAGCTCCTTTTCCCCAAGAGGCGCGCTTGTTGCGGGGTCTACGCCCTCGCCAAGGAAGAGCAACTTAAAGGCCGTGTCCTCGTTCGGGTCAAAGTGGGCGTAGTAGCTAAGCCCCTCGCTTTGCAGCAGGTTTGAGGGACCAAACTCCACGGCGTGAACGTCGTCCTCACAGGGGAGGGTATCGCTGTCCTGCGTAAGCGCCCAATGGGTAAAATGATAACCCAAGCGCTCGGCGGCAAATTGTGTTTCGGGGATTTCCTGCCCAAAAACAACCGTAAGCTTTTCAATTTCCGTGCCGTCATAGTTAAGGAAATATACCTCGTAGCTATCCGGCACATATTGAGCCGTAATTGTCAAATCGTCCGCGGGCATTGCCGCATCATGGGCTTCCCAAGAGTCAAAGCGCTGCCCAAAGAGCCTGTGCTCAACACTTCCCGGCAGCTCCAAGACCTGACCATAGGGCACGCTCAGCTCCGTTTTGTATTGTGTTTCCTCGCCGTAAAGCTCAAGTGTTTCAAGCTCGACCAGCGTGAGGGTGTAGCTGTTGCGGCTGTAGGCAATATCGTACACGCCGCTGCCGTCGGGGGCTATGCTCCAAGGCTCCGCGCCAACGTAGCTAAACCCGGCAAACTCGGTGTCCTCGCCCAGGGCCTCCAGCTCCGCAATAACAGCGGCCGCCGTAATTCCCTCGTCGCTGGTACCGGCAAGCAGCTTCGTTCCAAGCAGCACCGGCTCGCCGTTCGGCAGGGCTTCGCCAAGCAGGCGCACGGTGTACGCCGTGTCCTCGTTCGGGTCAAAGTGGGCGTAGAAAGCCAGCGGCTCCAAGCCCATTGTCGTTGGCTCGTCGGGGAAGTCAAGCCAATAGCTGAAGTGATAGCCGGTACGCTGCGGCTTCTCTGCCGGGGCGGCAAGCTCCGCGCCGTAATACAGCTCCTCCCGGCTGAAAAGCTCGTCGTTATAGCCGTAAAAGCTCAGGGTATACTTATTGCGCTCATATTTAACTTCAACCACGCCGTCAGCGCTTGCGGGGACGGTGAAGCTTGCGGCGCTCACTATGGTAAAGCCCTCAAATTCAGTCTGCCCGTCAATTTGCGCCAGGATTTCGTCCTGAGTAAGCTCCGCCCCAACAGCGGCGGCAAGGCTGTATTCGCCGAAGTCCTCGTCATACTCTCCAAGCAGGGATTGGCCCAACAGCTTGACGGCGTATGTTGTGCGCAGGGCGGCGGCAAAGCTCAGGTCACTTCCCTCCACCGTGTATTCATCAATATCCTCTCCGCCAAGCGTCCATGAGGAGAAACAGCCGGCAGGCGTTGGGATTTCGGGGAAGTCAACACTCTCCCCGCTCTCAAGGTAGACGGCGGCGGGTGCCGGCTCAACACCCGTGAACTCCACACGGTAAACCGTTGTGAAACTTGCGGTGATGACAATATTTTCCTCCGGGAAAACCTCCGGCTCTTGGGACCAGCCGTCAAAGCGATAGTGCGCGCCGTCTTCTGTACTTATTATAGGCTCAACCGCGGGCAGGGTAAGCGCCTCACCCGGCAGTTTCTCAAAGACCACATTCTCCAGAACGCCGCCAAAATCAAGCGTCACGCTGACAGTCTGCGGTGCCGCCGTAGTCGGCTCTTCAGTGGTCGGCTCTTCCGTAGTTGGCTCTTCTGTGGTCGGCTCCTCCGTGCTAGGTTCTTCCGTAGTCAACTCTTCGGTGGTGGGTTCTTCCGTTGTCGGCTCGGTTGTTTCTACCTCGGTAGTTGTTTCCTCCTCCGTTGCGGCTTCGTCAACCGTAGTAGGCTCGGTCGTGAGCTCCGGCGGCTCGCCCGTTTCGGACACATCGTCCTCTCCCTCGCCCTGCAGGCGGAGGATTTGGTATATGCCGCTGCTTTGCGGCACAAAATTCGGCAGCAAAACCGCGCCCACAAGCAGCAGGGCGGCAAGGCTGAGAGCGATAATAATTAAGCGCTTGGTTATCTTTTTTGCGGTACTTTTCAAGTCAATCAATCCTTCTGTTTTGGGCTGCGCAAACGGCGCTGTGTTCATTGTATCAAAAAATGCGGCGTTGTTCAAGCCTTTTTGTAAAAAGTTTCAATATTGTTATTTATTTGGCAGTAAAAGCTGCCGCCAAAGCCGCTCTGAGCGGCGCTCCAAGGCAAAGCATTCCCTTGCGTCAGCCCCCAAGGAATGTAGCTGCCCCGCCCGTTGGATTATCGGCAGGCGGGTGGTTTTTCTTGCGGCGCGAAGTATATCGTGCGCACCGCCGCCCATTGCCAAAACATGGATATACGGCGGCCACTGCAGCCAATCCTCCGCGCGGACACCAAGCAGGGCGTCAAGCGCAAGCCTGCGCAAGGAGGCAAGGGTAAAGCGGCGGCTTTTTGCTTTTTCCAAAAGCTCTCCCAAGCTGTTTGAGTCCTGCGCCGCACGGAACAGCCTGTTTTCCAAGCCCTCGCGTACCTCCGGCAGGGCGGCAAGCTCCTCTTTGCGCATTGAGCAGAGCCGCGAAAAAATCAGGCGCTCCGCCTGCGAAAGCCCACAAAGCACACGTCCGGCGGCTGCTTCCTCCCGCAGAACCTGTGCGCCGGCGGGCGGCAGCAAGGGCGCAATATCGCCGCCGGAGCGCAAACCCCGCCGCAGCTCCTCGGCACGGCAGCCCTCGCCCTCCTCCCGCGGGATTGTGAAAGGGCGAATGGGGCTGTTAAGCCTTGCAAGGGAGTCAAGGTATTCAAGCGCTAGGGTGTTGTTGGCGGTTGAAAGCAAGTCCGCAAGGGGGGCGCTGTGACTTCGCAGGGCTGCCTGCGCGGCGGCGGCGTAGGAGCTGCCGCTGTCAAGCTCCGCACGAATAAGGCCTTGCGTCTGCTCTAAGGCAAGGGCTTGGCTTGCCGCCAGCAATAAATCAAGGCTGCCGCACTCGCTGCCAAAGCAGAGCATATCCACGCAGCCGAGCGCGTCTAAAATATATACGCCGCCATTGGCAAAGCGCCGTGCGGGCGACAGCGCCCAGCTAAGCGGCAGCTCAAGCACCAGGTCCGCGCCGCAGGCGACAGCAGCCCGCGCCCGCGCCCATTTATCCATAATCGCCGGCTCGCCGCGCTGAACGAAATCCCCGCTGATAACGCAGACGATATGGCTTGCGCCCGCCAGCCGCACTTTCTCAAGCAGCTTGGCGTGTCCGCGGTGGAAGGGGTTATATTCGGCAATAATTCCCGCAATATGCATGGCGACTCCGTTTGCTGTATTTAGGCTTAATTATATAGGATTCCGCTTCCGCACGCAAGCAGCGTCCCATGCGGCGGCTATTGGGGATTGACCCATACTCCCCATACAGGTAGGCTCCAAGCGCGGCAAATTTTTCCTTGTCACCCTTGTATCAATTCGGGACGCGGGCGCATTTACAGCCTTACTTCTACTTCCTCCCTGTTGCGCAAGGAGTACAGCAGCACCGCCTTGACCGGCATTTCCTTGCACTTGCTAAGCGCCAAAGCGTAAACCCGCAGCTGCGGGGCATAGCGTCCAAGCAGCTGCTCGGCGCTTGCTCGATCAGTTTTGTAATCAACGACCACAAGCCCGCCGTCCTCCTCAAAAACACAGTCCGCCGCGCCGATTACCGTTATTTTTTCCCTGCAGCCGCTGTGTTCGGGGTAAAGCTCCTCAACAGCCAGCCTTGCGGTGAATTGCCGCTCCCTCTCCAAACGACCTGACGCCGCCATTCGCCCCACAATTTCACTTTGCGCAAAATCGCGCAGCATTTGCTTCTCCGCCCCTGTCAGCTGTTTAACGTCCAGCCCGCCCTCGCCGGCTATCTCACCAAGCGCCGCTTCAAAATCCCTGAACGCGGCGGGGAAATCCAAGCGCTCCAGCACCCAGTGCAGCAGCGTTCCGCGGCTTGCGGCGCTTTTTTGCTCCGCCTGTAAAAACGCGGGCGCCCTCTGCGCAATGTTTTCCGGGTAATCCCCCTTTGCAAAGGAGGACGCCGTTTGCTTCGCGGCAATCCCCGCCGGCACGGTGCTTGGGTATTGCCAATTGAGGCACTTGCGTATTTCCGCAAGCATTGCCTCGTCCGGCGGCGGGAAGTCAAGCTCCGGCTCAACAGCGCCTTCCTCAGGGGGAATGTCGTCAATACGGAAATCAAGCCTAAAGGCTTGGTTTTCAAGCGGCGGCTTAACATAACCCGGCACATGGGGCAGACCCAGCGCCGCCAACAGCCACCCAAGGTAAGAGCCCTGCCCCCTGACGCTGTGCGCCGGGAAAAAGCCGCCGGAAAGCGGCATTGCCGCCGCCGCCTTTTCCATCAGGCTCTCCGCCGTGCTGCCCGCCCTGTCAGTAGCCCCAATAAGGCAAAGCTGTTCCTTGGCGCGTGTTGCCGCAACATAAAGCAGGCGCAGCTCCTCGGCACGGTCAAGCTCGGCGGTTTCCAGCTTTGCGGCGGTGTGCTGTATTGTGGGGTAGACCCCAAAGGCGTCGCCCTGCCGCAGCTTAAGCCCAAGCCCGCCCTTTGGCGCACAGATTGCCGCGCTCTTTGCCCCCGCCGTGTTGAAGCCACGCCCAATATCCGCAATAATGCACACGGGGAATTCCAGCCCCTTGGATTTGTGAATGCTCATCAGCCTAACACCGCCGCCCTGTGTGTTAGCGGCGTCAAGGCTCAAGCCCCGCTCCTTAATTGCGTCCAAAAAGCGCAGCAGACCGCTCAGCCCGGGGCTCTCGGCGTCAAGGCTTTGCTCGGCAAGCTCCGCAAGGCGCTGCAGGTTGGCCTTGCGCCCCGCGCCGTTTTTCATTGCCTGAACAATGGAGAAAAGCCCGCTTTCCTCAAACAGACGGCGCACAAAAAGCGCGCAGGGCATTGCTAAGGAAAGCTTTCTCCATTTGGCAAGGAACTTCAGCAGCTCGTCATAGCGGCTGTCCTGATTGGCGGCAAGCAGGATTTTTGAGTAAAGCCCGTCGCCCTCCAAAAGGCTGATTTCCGCCGCGTCGTCTTCGCAAAAGCCAAAAAGCGGGGAAAGCAGCACAGCAAGCAGCGGCACGTCCTGCAGGGGGTTATCAATAACCTGCAGCAGCGACAGGGCAAGGCGGATTTCGTTCGTTTCAAAAAAGCCTCCGCTCAGCTCAGTTTGGCAGGCTATGCCCCGCCTTTCCAGCGCCGCTTTATATAACGCCGCCTTTTTGCGCGGGGAGCGCATGAGTATAGCAATGTCCTCCGCCCGCCGCCCTTGGCTAAGCAGCTTTTCCACAAGACTTGCGCAGTAGCGTGCCTGCTGCTCGTCGCGGTCGCCCTCCCCGGTGCGCAGCAAACGGAAGATAACGTCCGGCTTTTCGCCCTCAGCCCGGCGGAAGGGCACAAGGTACTCCTCCTCAGTATAGTCAAGCTCTCCCGCCCTCTTTTGCATAAGGGCGGAAAAAACGGTGTTAACAAAGCCCGTCACGCCCGGCAGGGAGCGGTAATTTTGCGCAAGGAAAACCCTGCCGCCTCTTTTCTCTTCGGGGTCATATGGCGCAAGAGAATCACGCCGCTCCAGAAAAATACCCGGCTCCGCCTGCCTGAAGCGGTAAATGCTCTGCTTAACGTCGCCCACAAAAAATAGGTTGCTCTCGTCACGGCTCAGCGCCCTGAACAGCGCCTCCTGCAGTCGGTTGACATCTTGGTATTCGTCCACCAAAATTTCCGCAAACTGCTCCGAAAGCGCCTTTGCAAGCGGAGTTTTTTGCCCCTTTTCATCTATCAGCAGCCCAAGCGCAAGGTGCTGCACATCTCCGAAGTCTGCACAGCCCCTTTCTATCTTGCGCCGCTTCAGCTTCTCCTCAAAGCCCTCCGCAAGGCGGATAAGCTCGCGTGCCTGAGGCAAAAGCAGCGCCGTGTCCTCTCGGACGGTTTTTTCGTTCAAAAAGAAAAGCTCGGCCTTAAGCTTTTTAATTGTCTTTTTTACCCTGTCGCGGCGCTTTTCCGCCCAAAGGAACAGCTCCGTTTGCTCGTATCCCTTTGGTGCCCTGCCGCGCGAAACAAGCTTTGTTCCCTCAAGGCGGGCGCAAATGTCGTCCCAAGCGCCTTGGGCAAGCTCGTGCCGCAGCCCTGAAAGTATGGCTATATCCGACGCATATGCCGCCCCGAAGGACGCCGCAACCTCTTCTTCCTGCTCAAGCACGGGCAGCGCCTCGTTGTGCAGGGCAAGCAGGCTTTCTATCGCCTCGTCCGCCTCGCGCACAATAGCTTTGCCCCAAACGCTATCGCGCAAGGGGCAGTTTTCTTCATATGGAGCAAGCAGGGAGTGCAGCCACTCCCGCGGGTTGGGGTTAGCCTGTGCCTGGCGGTAAATGCTGAGGATAACGCCCTCAAGCTTATCGTCGCCGCGGGCGTCGCCGAAAAGGGCGCTCAAGGCGGCAAAGCCCTCGTTTTCCTGCGCATACGCCTCTTGCAGAAGCTCGTCCATGGCGTCGCCCTCCATGGCACGGGACTGCGCATCGTCAAGCAGCTTAAAATCCGGCGGCAAGGAGCAGGCGTTAAAGTTTTCCTTAACAAGCCTGCCGCAAAGGCTGTCTATGGTGGAAATCTGCGCGGAGGGCAGCAGCAACAGCTTACGCCTCAGCTGCGGCAGCTCCGGGTGACGGCGCGCACGCTCGGCAAGGCGGACGCTCAGCTTTTGGCGCAGCTGAGCCGCCGCCGCGCGCGTAAAGGTAACTATCAGCAGCTGTGAGGGGTCACAGGGGTTTTGGGTATCCTCAAGCCGCCGCAAAACACGCTCAACCAGCACGGCGGTTTTGCCGCTGCCCGCCGCCGCAGACACCAACACCGCGCCGCCGCGCGCATTGATTGCAGCAAGCTGCCGCTCACTCCAAACAATGTTGGACATTATTTAAGGAAATAGAGGCTTGCGGCAAGCACATACTGCGCAACATAATAAAGCGTAATGTTTACGGCGATTTGCGCGGGCTTTGCTTTTTCCTTTGCAACGTTGAAATAGATTTGCGAAAGCACCAAATCCGAAAGGAAGAACAGCAGCAAGCCAAGCGCAAAAACCGCGGGGACTGTGTTCAAGGTCAAGGAGCCGACTGTGAAAGCAGCCTGTGCAACGGAAACATCGCCGGACATAGCGGGGAACATCAGCAATATTGGCAGAACCATGGTCGCCGTCAGCACAACGGTGTAAATCAGCAATACCGGACGGAACTCCCCATAGGCAAGCTTCATGGGCTTTTCAAGGAAGAACATAAACAGCGCCATGGCGACGCCCGCCGCAAGGGCAATCAGCACTACCCTTGTGTCAAAGGCAAAAACGGAGTTAAGCCCCGCCAAAAAGAAGAAATGCCCCACCAAGAACGCGCTGAAGCCGCAGTACATATAATACTTTTTTGACTCGGGGTGGGAGTCCTTTTGGTCAAGCCAAATGTCGCCCAAAAGACCGCAGACCTGACCCGCCACAACGCAGAGAATCATAATCAGCGAGTTTTTGCTGATTAGCACCTGACCGGCGCTTGTGACGTCTTTGCCGGCGAGGATAACAGCCGAAAACAGCGAGTAGACAATGAACAGAATGCTCATGACCGTTTTGACGGCGAGCGCGGGCTTGAATTTTTCTTGGGAACGCAAGGGGATATAGCTGCACAGCCCGGCAATGGGCAGCACAACCGCGGGAATAATGAGTGACAAAGACAAGGTGAATGCTCCTCTCAATTATGTAATATTGTCACCACTATTATAACAAACTTTGTTTTGGAATTCAATAGCTTTTTGTAAAATGGCCGCGCACAAACAAAAAATGTTATATTTCATATTTAGAATTAAAATTCTGTGCAATTGTGATAAAATATCAATATTAGTCGAATGCGCCGTAAAAGGAGTTAAGCATGAGAAAAATTACCAAAAGCCTTGCCGTAATCCTCGCCTGTGTTACGGCGCTGATTTGTTCGGCATCAATTTTTGTCGCCTCCGCCGCCGAGCAGGACGCGGTGCGACTGGAGCACAGGAACGGCAGCATTGTCGAATACCACGACGTTGTGTTTGGTCCAAGCGTTTTTGAGCAGCCCTCAAGCGTTTACAGCCCGCAGCTTGCCAAGCTCAGCTGTTCCCTTGGAGAGCTTTCGGAGTGCGACCTTGTGCCCAATATGCAGCTGCTTGGTATTGGTGACTGCTATAAATATGTTTCTTCCGCCGACTCGAACTCCTCATTCCCAAATTATTTCATCGGCGCAAGGCAAATGACGATAAACGGCAAGGACACCGCCGTGTTTATCCTTTATTGCCAGGGCACAGGCAGCAGCTTTGCGCAAATCATGAACTGCCTCAAGCTCGCCACCGTGGACTATTGCGGCTATAATGTCCACGCGGGCTTCCGCGAGCTTGCGGACGAGCTGTGGAATTCACTTGCGGCGTTTATTGACCGGAACCCTCAGCTTCCAAAGGAGCGCAAGCTGCTGCTGACGGGCTTCAGCGCCGGCGCGGCGGCGGTTAACCTTATGGGGCTGCGCTTTAACACGGAAAAAAGCAACACCATCGCCCAAAAGGACGACGTTTATGTCTACGGCTTTGCGAACCCCAATGTCTACGTGGGCGGCAAGTCCGACACCGTGGATTTCAACAACATCTTTTGTATAGATAACCTGAGCGACCCGATTCCGCGCCTGCCGTTCAACACCGTTTTCGGCGAATGGAACAAGCCGGGCATAATTTATGTGCTTGACGACGACGACAGCTCAAGCGGTCACAACTTTCCGCACCGCAACCCCGTGTACCTTAAAGGGATTGACAGCGTCCAACCCGGCAGCTACAGCACTGCGTTCAGCTTTACAACAATCTTTAAGGTTGCGCAAATGATATACTATGAAATGCTTTACAGCTTGAGGGGCTGATTCTTCAGCGCTCGGCAAGCCGGTTCTTCAGCTTGGTGAGTATTCTTTTTTCCAAGCGGGATATATAGCTTTGGGAAATCCCAAGGCTGTCCGCAACCTCCTTTTGTGTGTATTCCCTTGGGCAGCCAAGCCCAAAGCGCATACGGATTATAAGCTTTTCCCTCTCCTCCAGCCTGCCGATGACCAAAAGCAGCCGCCGCCTTTCATCGGCGTCCTCCAGCTCCGTTTGGATGCCGTCGCTTTGTGTACCCAGCACGTCTGAGAGCAGCAGCTCGTTGCCGTCCCAATCCACGTTCAGCGGCTCGTCAATAGAGATTTCTCCGCGCTCTTTTGCCGTTTTGCGCAGGTGCATAAGGATTTCATTCTCAATGCACCTGCTGGCGTAGGTTGCAAGCTTTGTGTTTTTGGACGGGTCAAAGCTGCGCACTGCCTTAATCAGCCCAATGCTGCCTATGCCTATCAAATCGTCCGTTGGTGTGCCGGTGTTTTCAAACTTGCGGGCAATGTAGACGACAAGCCTTAAATTGTGTACTATTAAGGTGTCACGCACAGCCTCGTCCCCCGCAAGGATTCTCTCAA
Organism: Clostridium sp.; assembly: GCA_031272895.1. Taxonomy (GTDB): domain Bacteria; phylum Bacillota; class Clostridia; order Oscillospirales; family Acutalibacteraceae; genus WRKY01. The sequence continues at coordinate 244,416 of JAISSW010000002.1, forward strand.
ACAGCTCCCGCTCCTCCTCTCGCGTCAGCGGGGGCGGCAGGCTTTGGGACGAACCCATGTAATGTATTTCCTGCGGCGGGTAAAGGAAGCCCATTACCCTTTCCGTCAACCATTTTATTATACTAAGTATTTTTTCCATTGCGAACCTCCCTGCACTGCTCAAAAAACACGTTACCCAAAAGCGCCGTATATTCGCCGCCCGCCGGCGCCCTGTCACTGACGGCTATGTAAACCTCGTCGCAAAGCCAGCGCTTTTTCCCCCGCACAGCTACGGCACTGCTTGCCCTGAAGGCGGGCAAAAGCCCCGTGCCGCCAACGCTGTTAAAGGGTATCAGCCGCAAAGCGGAAAGCTCCGGCTTAGCTCCGGCTTCCTCAAACGCAAGGACCTCCGGCGGGGCAATGGCGTGCAGTGCGTCACGCTGCGCAACAATCACCGGCGCCCCGCTGAAGCCTTCGCGCAGGGAACTGCCGCTGTCAAACAGTGCCTTGCAGCTGAGCTCTTTGCCGCCTGCGTTTATCGTCAGGTCAAACACATGGTTTTCCGGCGCGTTGCGGCGTGTCAGCAGCGCCAGCAGACGCACAAGAGCGTAGCACAAAATGGTGCTTACGCATAAAAGAAGAACCGAAATGTCCCAATACGCCGCCCCGTTGTTAAAAACCATGCCCTGCGGCGCAAGCAGGCTCCAAAGGGCAAGCATAGCTCCCGCGAAGATAAAGCTTGCCATCATAAAGCAGCCCGCCGCACGCAGATAAAACCTGAGCGAACGGAAGCCGAACGCAAGCCATGCAAGCAGGCCACAGCCCGCTATTTTTATCAGCACACCCAGCGCCGTGGGCAGGGGCGGCAGCAATATAACCAAGCTCATTGCGCCGCCAAGGAGCGTGGCAAGCAGCAGCCGCAGCCTGCGCGGGCGCAGCTTAAGCAGGGCGGCACAGGCAAGCAGCAGCATGGCGGTGATAAAGCAGTTTAGAAAAATAAGAACGTCTATATAAATAACCCGTTGCATAAGCCCTCCCCCTATACTTGCGTGTAAGAGTCTATCACCCTTTGCCCGCCGAATATGTCGCAACAGGGGGTAAGAAAAAACAAGTCCCCGCGGTGCGAACTGCCGCGAGGCTTAGCTTGTTTTCTGTTCTTTTGTCATCAGCCCTTGATGCTGAGCGGTCCCTGTTCAAGGGAAACCAGCGCCAACACCTTCAGGAAACGGGATACAAGGCCTTGTTCGCGTTCCATGCCCTGAAGCAGCTGCTTTTCCATGTTCCACCGTTCGCGGATACTCATGTGCCGAACCTCCTTTCTTAATGGGTTAATACCATTATAGAGCAAAAAGCGGTTTTTGTCAAGCACATTGCACAAATCGAACCCCTCAATTTTGTGCAACATAGCTAAAAACTTTTTGCAGCGCTGTGGCTTGCGGCGGATTTATTTGTGAAAACACGGTCACAAAAAGTCTTTTTGCCCCCGTCAGCGGGCAATAAAATCTCCATTTAGCACAAAATTCACGCCGCTTACTGCCTGATTCCAAAATTTTCCGCCGAGTTTGGCGCATTATCAACCTTTATTTTGCCATACTAAGCACGCGGAACGGAAGAGTTATTCCGTTGGGCGCAAAAAGCCTTAAAACGCAAGGCGCTTGCGTTAGGTACGGGGCGTTGTGCGGCAAGGTTTTCCGCAGACCCATTAACGGTCCTTTGACCGCAAAAGCGAAAACGGAAAACCGAAACGGCAAAAAACTTGAAAAAAAAAGTGTCCTATGTTACAATAGAACATGGATTTTTCAAAGGTCCGCGTCCCGAAGGACAAGCCCGCCGAGCGGCGGCACTGTCCTTCGCCGCTACATACTGAGGGAGTAGAGGAACATGAAGCGTTTTTTGGCGGTATTGCTGATAGCTTTGCTTTTAATATTGCCGGTTTCCTGCGGGGCAGCGCCCGCCCTGCTGGAGGAAAGCTACGACAAGCTCAACGAGAGCATAAGCCCCGTTATTGACGCCGCATTGCACAAGCCGCCCGCGGATGTTAAAAAGCTTAAGAAGATGGCGGCGGGCGGAATAATAGAGCTTTATTGCGACCCGACAACCTTTGCTGTCAGCGTTAAGGAAACGGTCAGCGGGCAATATTGGCACTCCCTGCCGAGCTATGTAGCCGGTCAGACGGACAGCGCCGCACCGGTCAGCCTTACGGTGCGCAGCGAGAACGAGCGCTATTATTGGAATGTTCAGGATAATTCCGTCGCTTTCGGCAAGGCGTCAAGCGAGCCTATAGCCGACGGCAGCGGCGTCTTGGTTGCATATGACTGCTATCTCAACGCCCAAGAGGCGCAAAGCTCTTCCCCCTCCATGGGCTTCCGCGTGGAGCTGCGCTGCACAATCACGGACGGCAGCCTTGTGGTCCAAGCGAACTGGCGCAGCCTTGTGCCGGATTCCCAGGCCGTGCTGGAGCGTATGGGGGTATTGGAATACTTCGGTGCCTACACAAAAAGCGGTGCGAATGACTTTTTGCTTTTGCCGGACGGCAGCGGTGCTGTTGTAAAGACGGCCAAGGAGGACAAGACCTTTGCCCAAGCGCTCAGCTTTCAGGTCTATGGCCCGGATAGGGCGACACCCTCGCCGAACTATTCATATTCGGCTATACTTCCGGTGTTTGGAATCAGGCGCGGCAGCAGCGGCTTTGCGGCATATATAGAGCAGGGCGACGCAATTGCCACAATCACCGCGGACCGGCAGCGGGAGGATAATTCCCTCAACAGCGTGGGGGCGTGCTTTGATATTACCCCCAGCTTGACGGAGAAAAAAGGCAGCAAAACAGTTGTTTACAGCTCCACCGGCAGCTACTCTGAGCCGGTTTGTATACGCTACCGCTTCCTCTCCGGCAGTGCGGCAAGCTATTCGGGCATGGCGGGCGCCCTGCGTGAGCAGATGATGCGCAGCCGTCTGCTTCCAAACCGCAGTGTGGAAAACCAGGAGAAAATCCCCGTCAACATAAGCCTGACGGCAACCGCCCGGATTAAGGGGCTGTTTGAATACACCAAAACAATGGCCACCGCAGAGCAGGCGGAGGAGCTGCTTTCCCTGCTGAAGGGCAAGGGAATAGACAACGTGTTCATGCAGCTGTTGGGCGCAACAACAAGGGGCGACAGCGTAAGGGTTTTGAGCCGTGTTGGCGGCAACGACGCCTACAGCGCCCTGCAAAAAAATATGCAGGCACAAAACATGAGGTTGTTTTTGGATATTCCGTTCTTGACGGGCAACGGCGGCGAGCGGGCGGAGAGCCTTTACGGTAAAAGCATCAGTATCCCCTACACCAACGCCGTCAGCACCCTTTACGGCGCCAAGCAGCGCACCTATACCCTGCGAGCGATGGAAAGCCTTGATGACGTGACAGAAAGGCTGCTGCTGAGTATGCGCGAGCTTGAACCTATGGGGCTTTCCTTGGGGGATTTAGACGCTGCGCTTTGCTCCGATTACTCCGACGGGGGGCGCTATAATCGCCAGCAGTCCGTGCAAAAAATCCGTGAGCAGCTCACGGCACTTTCAACCGAGCGCAAGCTGATGGTACCCGGCGGCAATTTCTATTTACTCTATAACGCCTCCGTCGTCACGGAGCTGCCGAGCGCGGCCGTCGCCCACACGGAGAGCGCCGCCTATGTCAGTATACCCTTGGTGCAAATGCTGCTGCACGGGCTTGTTGATTATTCTTTCACACCGCTAAACCTTGAGGAGGACAAAGAAACCGCCCTGCTAAAAAGTATAGCCTACGGAGCAATTCCCGCGTTCAGCTGGGCGGCTACCGTGCCAAACGGCTCCTCCGGCGCTGTTGACGCCTTGGATTACGAAAACGGAATTAGCTTTGCCGCCGCGGCAAGCGAAAAAGCAAGCCTGGCGCTTGCGGATTTGCGCGGCTCTCGCATAACCGACCATACAGTCTATAAAACGGGGGTGAGTGGAACCACCTATGAAACGGGCGCGGTTGTCTATGTTAACTCAAGCGCAAAGGCGGCTGAGGTTAACGGGCTTACCATACCCGCAAAGAGCTTCCTGCGAGTTAACTGACAAGCAAACAAAAAAGAATTAGGGGAGAAAAAAATGAAATGCCCGTTCTGCGGACTGGAGGACAGCCGCGTAGTAGACAGCCGACCCTCTGACGACAAGTCAAGGATACGCCGCCGCCGAGAATGCGAAAGCTGTAAAAGGCGCTTTACCACATACGAAACGGTGGAAACAATTCCCATTGTTGTGGTGAAGAAAAACATGACCCGTGAACCCTTCAGCAGGGAAAAGCTGTTCAAAAGTCTGCTGATTGCCTGCAGCAAGCGCCCCGTTGAAACGGACGAGCTTGACCGCATTGTGACTGAAATTGAGGCGACGCTGCAAAACTCAATGCAGAGGGAGATTCCCAGCGTCAGGATTGGCGAGCTGGTAATGGAGAACCTGCGCAGCCTTGACGAGGTGGCATATGTGCGCTTTGCGTCGGTTTACCACCGCTTCCAAGACATAAGCACCTTTAAGGAGGCAATTTCGCAAATTCTGGGTGAAAAGCCGACGGAAGAGGGATAAAAAGCGAAGTTTTTGCATATTATTTCATTTTTGTTGCATAATTATGCGTCATATTTCTAAAACAGAAAAATATCCGCCTGCGTATGTGGTATAATCATCAACTAACAAATATTGTTGGAGGTAGAACATGGATACGGTGGAAAGGGACGGAGCTTATATCGCGAACACCTACGCTCGCTATGGCGTTGTGTTTGCTCGCGGTAAGGGCGCGCGCCTTTGGGATACCGACGGGCGCGAGTATATTGATTTTTCAAGCGGAATAGGCGTTAACAGCCTTGGCATCGCCGACCGTGAGTGGCTTACCGCCGTGACTCAGCAGGCGGGCAGGCTTGCCCACATATCCAACTATTTCTGCAACGAGCCTGCGGCGGAGCTTGCCGAGATGCTTTGCAAAAGAACCGGCATGGAAAGGGTTTTCTTCGCGAACTCCGGCGCGGAGGCAAACGAGTGCGCAATTAAGGCTGCCCGCAAGTATTCAAGCCAAAAATACGGCGCAGGGCGCGGCGTGGTCGTGACCTTAACCAACAGCTTCCACGGACGGACGGCGGCTACGCTTTCCGCAACCGGGCAGGAGGATATGCACACATATTTCTACCCTTTCCCGCAGGGCTTTGTGAGCGTCCCGGCAAATGACCTTGCCGCCTTGCAGGCTGTGTTTGATAACGGCGACGTTTGCGCTCTAATGCTCGAGTGCATACAGGGCGAGGGCGGCGTTATTGTGCTGGAGAAGGGCTACCTTAAGGCGGCGCAAAAGCTCTGCGCCCAAAGGGATATACTCTTTATATGCGATGAGGTACAAACCGGCAACGGGCGCACAGGCACACTCTATGCGTATGAGCAGTTTGGGCTTAAGCCGGACATTGTAACAACAGCTAAGGGCTTGGGCGGCGGCTTGCCAATCGGTGCCGTGCTGTTCAACAAAAAAACTCAGGGCGTTTTTACTCCGGGGACTCACGGCTCAACCTTTGGCGGCAACCCGCTTTGCTGCGCCGCCGCGCTGAGCGTACTTTCGCGGCTTGACGAATACTTCCTTGCGGCGGTAAGGGCAAGGGGTGATTTCCTGCGCTTTGAGCTGAAAAAGCTGCCGCAGGTCAAAGAACTCAGCGGTCTGGGGCTTATGGTGGGCATAAGCGTTGACGGCGACGCAAAGCAAATTGCTAAGGCTTGCCTTAATAAGGGCTTGGTTGTGCTGACGGCAAAGGACAAAATCCGCCTGCTGCCTCCGCTTAACATCGGCATGGAGGAGCTTAAGGAGGGCGTGGCAAGGCTGAAAGAGGCCCTTGAAAAATGAGCTTTTTACTGGATACCCATGTTCATACCGCCGAAAGCTCACATTGCGCAAGGCTGCCTGCCGCAGGGGTAGTGGAGCATTATATTTCCTTGGGCTATGACGGCATTGTTGTGACCGACCACATGAAGTCCGAGGACTGGCGCCTTAGTATGCTGCCATGGCATAAAAAGGCGGAGCGCTGGTTAAGAGGCTACCGTGCCGCCTGCAAGGCTGCGGACGGCAGACTTACCGTGCTGCTTGGCATGGAGATACGCCCGGACGATTCACACAACGATTACTTGCTTTTCGGCGTTGACGAGGGCTTTGTTTACGGTACCCCAAACCTGCACCGTGTTAAAAACCTTAAGGAGCTGCGAAAGATCGCCGACAGGCACGGGCTTTTGGTTGTGCAGGCGCACCCTTTCCGCAAGGGGATGACCATCAGCGATTGGACGCTGCTTGACGGTGTTGAGGTTCTCAACGGCGGAGCCTACCACGACAGCAACAACGATGTTGCCCTGCAATGGGCGCACAAGCATTCCCTGCTGCAAACGGCGGGCTCGGATTACCATGGCTATAAATCCCCAAAGAAGACTCCCGCTGTGCATTACGGCCTGCGGCTGCGGGAACCTGTGGCTGAAAGCAAGCGCTTAGCTGAGCTGCTGCGCGCGGGTGAATATGAGCTTGCGGCGCTATAAAGACTTTGTTTTCGGGGCTTTGCGCCCGAATGACGGCAAACTCCAAAATTTGTGCTAAAAAGCATTGACAAACGCAACATATTGTGGTATACTGTCAGCAAACAAGGGAGTATATCATTTTAAGGCGTTTGGAGGGGTTTATATGTCCGCAGGTTTTTATGTCCGCACAGTCTTCACTATTTTGGCGGGGGCGCTGATTGTTTTAGGCGTGGTTTACGAAGAAAAGCTGATTGCCTTTGAAAAGAATCTTGCGGCTCGCTTCCGCTACGCGTGGGACAACAGCTTCGGAGAAAGCAGCACGGTCATTAAGCCGCGCCCCAAAAATATTCAGCCGCGGGCTGTGTCCTACCGCAGCTACATCTCCACCCAGGGAGGGCTTGCGCCGGTGTACGCACCTGAGCGCCGTAAGGAGCTTGTTCCCGCGCATTCGGAGGAGCTCGAAACAAAGAGCGCCTGAGCAAGGAATTACACATAATAAAGGGGCGCGGGCTTTTCGCGCCCTTTATTTTATCGGCAGGTGATTGCAATGATTGATACACACGCCCATTACGACGACGAGCGCTTTGACGGCGACCGAAACGAGCTGCTTGCCTCTCTTCCGCAAAGGGGGGTAGAGTTAGTTCTCAGCTGTGCCGACGACGCTGAAAGCTGCCGTGCAGTGCTTGCCCTTGCTGAGAAATACAGCCATGTTTTCGCCGCCTGCGGAATCCATCCGCACAGCGCAGCAGAATTGCCCTGGGAGCGGCTTGAACCGCTTTTGAGGGAGTGCCTTGCGCACCCAAAATGTGTTTGCCTTGGCGAGATTGGGCTTGATTATCACTATGATTTTTCCCCGCGGGAGATACAGCGGGAGATATTTGCCCGCCAGCTTGCCCTTGCGCAAGAGTTGGATATGCCCGTGTCCGTCCATATACGCGAGGCGACGGAGGACGCGCTGAAAATCCTTGGCGAATACCGCCCCAAGGGGGCTGTTCATTGCTTCACCGGCAGCGAGCTGACAGAGCAGACACTGCTGGCGATGGGTATGTATTTGGGCTTTGGCGGCGCAGTCAGCTTCAAGAACGCAAAAAAGCCGCTTGCCGCAGCGGTGTTTTGCCCTGCCGAGCGCTTGCTGCTGGAAACCGACGCGCCATACATGGCCCCGGAGCCATTCCGTGGGCGGCGCTGCGACAGCACCCACATAAAATATACCGCCGAAAAAATCGCCGCCGCGCGCGGCACAAGCCCGGAGGAGTTAATCGCCGCCGCAGACGAAAACGCAAGGCGCCTGTTTGTTTTTGGCGGTGTCGGGTAAGGGTTGAGAGCTACGCACACAAAGCTCCGCGCGGCTTTTTCACAGCGGGATTGTGGCTGCAACATCATATATACTATAGCTTTATGCAAACCAAACTAAAGCGCCCCCATAATGCCAAAACAGGCTTATGGGGGCTTTGGTGTGGACTATGTCAGCCCTCTGCGGGTGGTTCCTCCGTCGGGGCGGTCTTTTCCTCCTTGCCCAGCCAGCCGAGCTTGTACATAACGTGCGCACCGACCAACGACGCTACCACAGTAAACACAAGCAAAGTGCCGACCGGCATAGAACCGCTGAACAACAGGATAACGACGCCCACAAGCAACGGCAGGATTGAAATCCGCCAATGCTTGGAGAGGTAGCTTGCGCCCAGCGCCCCGAAAAGCGCCGGCAGTACCTGCTTAAACGCCGGTGCAAAGGGTGAGCCCTCCGCCGTTAAATAGGGCAGCACCGGGCGGAAGAGAAGTACGCCCACGGCAAGCACAACAGTCGTTGTTATTGCGCTTGCCGCAATGGCTATTGTGCTTAGCACCTCGCCCTCCTCGCTGTTGGCGCGAACCTTTGCGCTTTCCATGGCGGCAAGCCCACAGGGCAGCTTAAGGTTGCTGATGTTGCCGCTCACAAAGCTGAGGTATGTGCCTCCCGCTCCAAGCATTGGGGCATAAGTGATTACCTCAATCACGGCGGTAGCCCAATAAAGCGCCAGCACGGAGAGTAAGCCCTTTATGAGTGTTGAAAATTGCGGAAAGGCGTTGAAATATATACTTATTGTCAGCGGCACGGCGAGCATTGCGCACAGCGCCGTTACGCTCCAAATTGTGCCCCAGGTATGTACCCGGTCAATATACGGCTTGCCTTCCGCTGATTTTTTTTTGCTCATCATCAGTACCTCCACTCAAAGTTAACGTACTCTGCCGGCAGGACTTGCCCCAGCAGCACCGCCATCCCCAACGCCCCGAACATGGCAAGCGGCAGCACAAAGGGTTCCATGCGGCGCAGGGCATTGATTTTGCACAGCCGCTGGAACACTAAGGTTAGAAGCACCGAGCTGACAAGCATTGCCACACTCATTAAGCCGGCGCCGTCTCCCGGCACTTGGTTATCGCCAAGCCCGGCGATTGCCCGCGCCAAAAATGCGCTGATTATGCCGATAAACGCGGCGGCAGCCATGGTATCCGCCCATTTGGCGTTGCCCGCCATGGTTTTGCCGACCTTTTTTTGTACCCGCTTGACCAAAAACGGCATGAGCACCAATGGAAACACGCTGCCGATTGTCATAACCCATGCAACGGCGGAAAACATCGCCTTGTCGGTAACCGGCTCGTTTACCCCGGCGCTTTGCCCAAAGGATTCCAAAGCACTTTGCGCCGCCGTGGTTTCGTAGCTTATATTGCCTATTACCGTCAGGCGCAGCCAAGGCAGCGCCAGGCCAAGCGCGTTGCCCAGCACCAAAACCGTCGTCAAAATGGTCAGCGTGGGGGCAAGCGTAAACAGCACCGCGCTGATTGCCGTCTTTTTAAGCTGTGCGCTTTCAATTCCAATCTCCCGTGCGCGCTTCCACGCCTTTGCGGCAAAAAAAACGGACTGAGCAATAACAAAAACAGCCATCAGCCCGCTGAGAATATACATAATCGGCATTTCCCTAAAATCAACCGGCATGGTTAAGCCTCCTTTATTTTATCCTGAAAAACAACAAGGGCGCAGGTAACCGGGCTTTTTGTTGTTCGCCAGATTACCCGCGCCCAAAGGCCGCTTTTTTTATTGAACGTAGCCGCCGACAACCAACAGCAGGTTGCCAAAGGTTGCGCCAAATTCAGGCGCGCCGTCCATAATCAACCGCTGTGCCTTGGTTGCGTCCATCATGTCGTCCGTGGCAAGCAAAATGCCAAGAGCGGATTTGAACGAATCAAAGCGCAGGGTGAAGAACGGCATTGCGCGAGTGTAAACGCCATGCCCGCTGCGGCTTTTGCCCGCCTTTATGCGGATATACGCCGCCACGTCCGGCTGACCGTCCACTGCAAGGGCATACACACGGTCCGGGCTGGGTGTGGTCCAGGCTCGAACCTCCTCGTCGCCAAGCTTGTTGAGCTGGCTTATGCCCGCCGTAAGCAGATAGAAGAAGCTTTTAACAAGCAGCTTCTGTGTCGCCTCGTCCGCGGGGGCCTCCTTTGCCGTCAGCAGTCCGGACATTTTGAGCAGCACCATAAGGAATTTGACAAAGGTGCCGCCTCCCTTGACCAACGCGCCAAGCAGGGGGCCTATGCCCTTACCCATGTCGCCCTTAAAGAACGCGTTCATATCCTCAACGGACTTGAACGCCAGCTCGGCGTTTGGCTTGCCGTCATAGACCCGGTCATTCTTGACCGTCCATTCGCCGTCCTCTACGATGAAGTGCGTTGCAGATTTGCCCGCCGGGTTCTCCGAATCCAGCGCGGAAACCTGAAACACAGCGTTAACACCCTTAAAGCTTGCGTTAAGCTTTGGGTCGTCATTGGCGATTACCTTAAGCAACGGCAGGACGGCGTTTAGGAATAGCTTGTTTGTAAACCTTTCCTTTTGAGAAACCATACTATCAATCCTTTCTTCAGGCTCAGGCGGCGGGCGCGGGCTTCTCACCCGCTGTCCGCAGCCCTATCCTGTTAAACCTCGTCGTCCCAGTTGTCGTCAGCCTCAAAATCCTTGCCCATTGTGGCGCGGACTGCCTCGATGATTCCGTTGGAATCAATGCCCTCAAGGCTCATAAGGTCCTCGTGCAGACCGATTGTGGAGAAGTGGTCCTGAATACCCAAGCGGGTGAACGCGCAGCCCTTGCCCGCCTCAGCCATAACCTCTGCAACGGCGCCGCCAAGACCGCCGATAACGGTGTGGTCCTCAACGGTGATAATGCGGCGGGTTTCGCTGATTGCGGAAAGTATCGCTTCCTTGTCAATCGGCTTGATGGTGTGCATATTAAGCACGCGCACGCTCAGTCCGTCCGCGTTTTTGAGGAACTGCGCCGCGGTGAGTGCCTGATAGGCGCAGGAGCCGCAGGCGATGACGGTGATGTCCGTGCCCTCGTGCAGCAGCTGAGCCTTGCCAAGCTCAAAGCCGTAATCGGCATTTTGGTAAAGCACATGGTCAAAGCCGCGGTTGATACGGATATAGAACGGTCCGGGCGTTGCATAAGCCGCCTTGACCGCGTTGACTGTTTCGTAGCCGTCCGCGGGGACAATGACCGTGATGTTCGGCAGGGCACGAATGAGCGCAAGGTCGGTAATGGCGTGGTGGGTAGAGCCGGCCTGACCGAAGGATGTGCCGCCGTGTGTTGCGATAATCTTCGCGTTGACGTTCTGGTAGCAGATGTCCGCGCTGATTTGGTCGGCGACACGCATGGAAGCAAACTGCGCAAAGCTGGAAAGGAAGGGCACCAAGCCCGCCTTTGCCATGCCTGCCGCAATACCGAACATATTCTGTTCCGCAATGCCGACGTTGAAGAAACGTTCGGGGAATTTTTTCTGGAAGTCGCCGATTTTTGTGGAGCCGGCAAGGTCGGCTGTGAGGGCGACTACCTCCGGGTGGGCTGTGCCAAGTTCAACCATTGCCTGCCCGTAAAGCTCCGTGGTAGCAAGCTGGGTGCTTTCCACCGCTGTGTAAGTCAATCCTGCTGCCATGTTAGTTCGCCTCCTTTTCAACTGTCGCAACCCTTGCGGCATAGTAGGCCTCAAGGTCCTTCTTGGCCTGCTCATAGCTCGCCTCGTCAAGGGCGCCGTAGTGCCAGTGGTAGTCCCCTGCCTTGGCGCCGAAGCCGGCTGCCTTTACCGTGTCACAGATAATGCAGGTGGGCTTATCCTTTGTTGCAAAGGCGTTCTCAATGGCATCGGAGAGCGCGGGGAAGCTGTGTCCGTCAATGCGGATTGTGTTGAAACCAAAGGCCGTGAATTTGTCGTGCAAGGGTTCAAGAGCCATTACGTCCTCGGTCATGCCGTCAATCATTGCGCCGTTGCGGTCAACAATTGTAATAACGTCCGTGGTCTTGAAGTGGGCTGCGCTCATTGCCGCCTCCCAGTTGCTGCCCTCGTCAAGCTCGCCGTCGCCAAGGACGCAATAGGTTTTGTAGCTTTTGCCCAGCACACGCGCGGCAAGGGCCGTGCCTACGCTGATTGAAAGCCCGTGGCCCAAGGAGCCCGTTGAGGCGTCAACGCCGACAACCTTGTTGCTGTCAAGGTGAATACCCATCTTGCTGCCTGTAAGGTTGAAGGTCTTAAGCTGTTCGGGGTCATTCCAGCCCAGGTCGCAAAGCAGACCGGCATAGAAAATACCCGCGTGACCCTTAGAAAGGATGCAGCGGTCGCGGTCCTCCCACTTCGGGTCCTCCATTTTGATGTTCATGTACTTGTAGTAGAGGATAGTTAAAATATCCGCTACGCTGCTGCCGCCGCCGATATGCCCGCTGCCCGCCATGTGGGTGGTTTCCAGCATATCCATGCGCAGCTTGTGTGCCTTGGCTTCCAAGGCGAGCCATTCCTGCTTGGTAAGTGCCATGTTTTTCCCTCCGTTTGGTTTATATGGTACCCCGCAACACAACGCCCTCCCCACCAAAGACGAGGGCGTTTGTGCTGCGTAGTTAACCGCTATTCGGTTGTGCGCCGTGCCGCATTATTTGTCCGCAAAGTAGGAAATTTTTTCCAGCGGAATTAAATTCAACAGCGGCGGGGCTTTTTTGATGCCCTTGAGTGCGTTCATAAGTCCGAGGATTGCCAGCACGCCTAAGCCTGCCCAAAGAATCCAAGGAATAAGTGTACCTGTGATGAATGGTGTGGTTTTGTAGCTGTACTCATACCACGTTCCCTCGTAGGCTACCTTTGTGACCTTGATAAGCCCCAAAAGCACGTCGATGATGATGACGCCAATCTCCAAGAGGAGCAGCTTCAAGCCCTGCCTTGCGTGGAAACGCGCGAATTTCGAGTTTGGCGCGGCGAACCACGGAACGAGGGCAAGAAGCCCGAAATAAGACAAAATTGCCATGACCTTGTTGTCCTGCGCGTCCTGCGCCTCGGCGTCAAGCGGCTGTTGGTACGGTGGGTACTGCGGTTGCTGATAGCCCGGCTGCTGTGCCTGTTGCTCCCAAGGCTGGGGCGGCGCGGGTTGTTGTGGTGCCGCCTGTTGCTCCCAAGGCTGGGGCGGCGCGGGTTGTGGGGCGGGCGGGGCATAGCCTTCCGCCGGTTGCTGCGTCCCGCAAGCTGCGCAGAACATAGCACCCTCCGGCAGAGGAGCTCCGCAATTTACACAATTCGCCATTTCTCTGTACCTCCTGTTTTTATTATGTCTTACAGCCTCTGCTGCTTTGACCTAACTCCCAAAAACAAACAAGGATACAGACCTTTGCAAGCTTGCCTGTATCCCCGTGTTTCTATTTAAGCACGCTCCGGGTGATTCTTCTTCACTGCGTGGAAAGCGTCCTCCGCAACGTCCACCGTGTACTGAATATCCTCGTAGCTGAGCGCGTGGTTGATGAAGTGGTTGTGGTGGTTTGTGATGAACACGCCGCGTTTGACGCATTCGGCAACCCACTCCTGGTGCAGCATAAGGCTATTGTCGTCCGCAAGGCGCAGGTAGAACAATGCCGGCTCGCCGCTGACGACGAGGTTAAAGCCGTTGTTCTGTGCCGCGGCGACCAAGCCTTCCTTCAGCTTTTCGCCCTTCTCGCGGAACTCCTTACAGGCGTCAATTGCCTTGAGCTTGTTGATACAGGCAATGCCGGCGGCAAAGGGTACCGCGCTCATCCAATACGAGCCGGTGTAGGTCAAGCCGCTGATTGTGGACTTAAGGAAGTCCTTGCCGCACAGCGCGGAAACGTTCCAGCCGTTTGCCAACGCCTTGCAGAAGCAGATGAGGTCGGCCTCAAAGCCATAGTGGGCGTCGGAGCCGGCGAGGTTGAGGCGGAAGCCGCAGCGCACGTCGTCAACAATCAGCACAATGCCGTGCTTTGTGCAAAGCTCGCGCACCTTCTGCCAATAGCCGTCGGCGGGCAGCACGTTATCAATAAAGTTACCGTGCATATAAGGCGTGGAGATGAACGCGGCGATTTCGCCGTCGTTCTCGGCAATCAGCTTCTCCAGCGCGGGAATGTCGTTCCAATCAACATACAGGTTGTTCGCAACATCCTCCGGAATTACGCCGGGGTAGTCGATTTTCTGCGTCCAGGGGGCGACGCCGTGATAGAACCCGTTGACGAAGATAATTTTCTTCTTGTGGGTGTGGGCGCGCGCCGTCATGACGGCGAGGGTTGTGGTGTCGCCGCCGTTTTTGGCGAAGAAAGCCCAATCCGCGCAGGTAACGGTATCGGTCAGCACTTCGGCAAACTCCACCATTTTGTAGCTGGGGATTGTAACGCAGTTTTCAATTTTCAGCTGCTCAAGGGCGGCGGCGTCCACGTCCGGGTCGCCGTAGCCAAGCACGTTGGGGCCGTAGCCGCACATATAGTCCACAAAGCGGTTGCCGTCCAAGTCCCAAAAGTAGCTGCCCTGCGCCTTTGAAGAAAAGCGCGGGAAAGCACTTGCGGGAATGTAGCAGCCCTCCGCGGGGCCCTGGTGACCGTAAATGCCGCCCGGAATAAGCTCTTGGGCGCGGGCGAACGCCTCGTTGTTTTTGGTGTAGCTGTTAAGTTCAAATGACATGGCGTTTCCCTCCTTTAAGCAAGATACAGCGCTACTCTGTCGAGCAGGCGGTTAAGGTTGTCGAGCATATTAATCATGCCGCGCATGGCGATTTTGCCCGTGCCAATGCAGCCCAAGGCATTGACCTCGTTGTCAAACAGCTGGCGCGCAAGCTGAATGGACTCGAACTCCATTACTGAGCGCGGCTCGCTTGCGGGCGCCTTGATTGTTAAGAAGCGGGAATCCTTGACGCGCAGTGTTGCGCAGGGACCGTCCTTAATGTTGAAGGCAATGTCGCCGTCCGGCGTATGCTCAGCGGAGAACTGCCCGATTTTGTCGTTATTGGCAATTTGGCTGAGCGCCACGGAGATAGTGTAGAACATGAGCGTTGTGGAAACCTTGAAGAACTCCTCGTCCTTAAGCTTTTCGGGCTCGGGACGCATATAGCTCTCCAACAGCTCCGTCAGGGGGGAGAACTGCTTGAGCATGAAATTCATGTTCAAAATCAGTCCGGGGCTGATTGGCGGGTTTGCGCCGTTAATCATTGCGTTGAACTGCGCCGGGCTGCTGAACGCCATGCGCACGTTGCACTTGCCGATTCCCGGCTCCATGCGGCACTTTCCGTCCTTAAAGGTGAGGGTGCCTGCGGGTCCGCCCTTAACGTCAAAGCCAAGAGCGATTGGTTTGGGCGTTTGCGCCAGCTCGGACGCCTCAGGGACTAATTCACAAAGGTTCTCAAGCGTACCCAAGACGGCGAACAGGTTAATGTACGCCAATGTGCGTGTGTCTACCATACTTTCCTCCTAATGATGAAATACATTAAGAATTATACAACTTTTCCGGCAGGTTGTCAACCGATTGACAAAGTTTTTTGAATATTTATTCCTGATTCCCCGTCTTTTGCTGCCTTATGTCCTTGCCTGAAAAGTGAAACGCCTCATAGCCGTCATAAAGCAGGCGGGAGGCAATGCGCCGCCCGTAGCGCTCCTCAAGCTCCCTTTGTGTGCAATTGCTGTTGATTATTGTGGGCAGGCGCTTGAGCAGGCGTGTGTTAATCAGCGTGTAAAGAAGCTCCGCCGTAAAGCCGTTAGCGGATTCCGCCCCAAGGTCGTCAAGCACAAGCAAATCCGCCGCAAGCAGGGCTCGTTCGGTTATGTTTTCCGCGCGGTTGTCAAAGCGCTCCTTTGCAAGGCGCGAGAGCAGCAGCGGCACAGAGCCGTACTCCACACCAAAGCCCTTTTTAATCACCTCGTTAATTATTGCGCCGGAAAGATGGGTTTTGCCAAGCCCCGTTTCCCCGTAAAAAAACAGGCTGGGGTTGCAGTCGTCAAAATCCCGCGCGTATGTCTTGCAGTATTCCAAAATGCCGCCCATAGCCTCGCGCGCCGGCTTAGGATAGTAGGCAAGCGAAAAAGCGTCGAAGGTATAGTCGTCTATGGGAAAAAGCTCACCCAAGCGCTCATGCTCCAAATCCTTCAGCAGCTGTCTGTGGCAACGGCAAAAGCGTCCCCTCTCGTCAAAGCCGCTGTCCTCGCACACAGGGCAGGTGTAGCGCAGGCGCATTGTGTCCGCGGCAAGTCCGTGCGCCTTTAACAAACGCTTCTCCTCCTCCTGTGCCTGCAGGTTTTCAGCCCTGATTTTGTCAAACAGCGCCACAGCCTCGTCGCCCATACCTATCACCCGGCAAAGCTCCGTGCAGGCGGAGGAAATTTTGTCCTCAAGCTCTTTCAGCCCGGGGATACGCGATAATGCGTCGGCGCGGCGTTCCTCGCACTCACGTTCGGCGCGCTCACGGCGGCGGTTCAGCTCCGCCATTGCCTTTACCTTAACCTGCGGCAGGTAATACATAAGCACTCAGCCTTTCTTTTTGGTGTTTTTCTTCAGTGTGCGTGAGCTTCTGTTCGCAAGCCGCTCGGCAACCTCCAAATCGTAGCTCGGCGGCGGTGCGTCAATCGGCACCTTGCCACTGTTCGCCGCTGAACCGCGCGGCTTAAAGCTAAGCCTTGCCGCCCACTCGGCGCGGTTACGGGCAACCTCGTCCGGCGTTGCAATACCGTTTTTGTGCCAATCCTCAAGAACCTTGTCCGCAAAGCTGAACGGCCGCTTTGCGGGCTTATCCAGCGCAGCCTCCCACGCAAGGTCAATCATATCCGGCCCAAAGCCCCAGCTGTGCCAGCGCTCAAGCTTCTCCCGCTGGGCGGGCGTGGGCTTGCTGTTTGTCAGCCCCCATTTTGCCGAAAGCAGCCTGAACAGCTTTGGAATATCCCTTTGCCCCGCAAAAAAGCGCTCGGCTTCCCCGGGCTTAAGCGCCCCGGCGGCGTATAGCTTTTTGGCGTAAGTCTCATAGGTCTTAATCGCTACCCTGCCGCCGCTTTCCTCACACTCAGGCACGGCGTGGAGCAGAACCAAAAGAGCCCCCCATGAAATCCCGTAGTAATCGTGGCACATCATCAGGCTTGCCTGCTCCGGGTGTCCGAAAGTACCGATTAGCTTTTGCGCCTCCAAAAAGAATGCGGCGGTTTCGGGTTCATTCTCCAGCCGCCGGGCTATTTCCGTGCTGCTTGGTTTCACCGGCGGCAAATCCGGCACGGGGCGCTCAAGCGGCGTTAAAGCCG
Source organism: Clostridium sp. (assembly GCA_031272895.1). Taxonomy (GTDB): domain Bacteria; phylum Bacillota; class Clostridia; order Oscillospirales; family Acutalibacteraceae; genus WRKY01. Next base: position 261,479 of record JAISSW010000002.1, read on the forward strand.
GCACGGGGCTGACAATCGGCGTTAAAGCCGGCTGCCGCTCGATTAGCTTCGGCTGCCCTTCCTCTTTTTTTTCGCCTGCGTCAAAGCCCGCAAGCCTACCCGCGCCCTCAAGTATTCCGCATTCAAGCAGGGCGGCAAAAAACCTGCCCGGCTCCCCGTCCCAGGTGGCGGCGTTTTCAATCAATGCCGCCACGTCGGAAAAATCCCCGGAGGGCACATAAAGCTCGGCGAATTCGGCAAGGCTGTTGCAGCGTGACGCCACAACGTGCGGCGCTTTGCCCAGCGAGGCCGCAAGGCGGGCAACGTGCTTGTCACGCGAATTATACCTCATTGCGCCTCAGCCCTCCGCAATGACGGCAAGGGCTATATCCGGCGTGTCGGTAATAACGCTGTCGCAGCCCATTGAGAGCAGCAGCTTAACAGTTTCCACCGGGTTAACCGTCCATGGATTGACCTTGAGCCCCGCCGCGTGGGCCGCCGCTATGTAATCCTCGTCCATCATAAGCACAAAGGGGTGCAGGGCGTCCGCCTTGTAGGGCTTAACAAAGGCTATCGGGTCCTCCAGCAGCTCGGCAAGGTGCGGAGTTTCCGCCTCCACAATCGAATAGAGCATACCGGTTTTGATTGACGGCTCAATTTGCTTTGCCGCAAGTATGGCGTCGCAGTCAAAGCTTGAGAGCAAAAGCTTTTCCGTCAGCCCAAAATCCCGCACAATGGCAAGGGTTTTTTCCACAACCAGCATTGAGTGGTCGCGCGGGGGCTTTACCTCTATGTTGATTACATCCATGCCCTTAACAACCTCAAGGCACTCCTCCAGCGTGGGGATTTTAATTCCCGCGAACTCCTCCCCGCGGTATGAGCCGAAATCGTATTGCCTCAACTGCGCCAGGGTCATTTGGTTAATGTCACCCTTGCCGTTGCTTGTGCCGTCGATTGTGTAGTCGTGGCAAATAACCACCTGCCCGTCAAGCGTCAGGTGAACGTCGGTTTCAATTCCGTCAGCTCCAAGCTCAACCGCCTTTTTGAAGGCGGGCAAGGTGTTTTGCGGGTAAAATTTGTTTGCCCCACGGTGCGCAATTACTTTCATGCTGTTCCTCCCACGCAGTTTTATAGCCCTTATTATACGCTGTTTTTTGACATAAATCAATAGCGCAAAAGCAAAAAGGGTACGCCTTGCGCACCCTTTGCGTAGTATAGTTTTCTACAGGACGTAAATGCGCACGTTGCGCGCGCCCCATTCAATGCAGGCGGCAAGGTTAGGCATAAGCAGGTCAACCATGCAGCTGTTTGTTTTAACAAAGCCGCCGGTGTCGCTCGCCACCGCATAGCCGTAGATATACTTCCCGTCAGTGGAAACGATATACAGCTCCGTGCCGTAAGGGAACTGCCGCGGGTCAACGGCAATGTTGCCCGGTATGGTCGGGCGTCCGCTTGAGCCGTAGGCGCCCACGCCCCTGACATCGGGCGAATAGCTTTTTGCCAGACCGACGACGACGGACTTGTAGTTTTTGGGAATGCCGTTTTCATCAAGCTGCAGCTTGCTTGAGGGCTGCAGCACGCTGATTGGCTTAAGCCCCGTTTTCATAATCACGGGCTTATAAGCCGGGGAAATTGCGCCCTTGAGCGTCAGCTGCTCCACAGGTTCCTTGATTACCACGGTCTTTTCAACCGTTGTGCCGGTCTTTTTGCCGTCGACGTATTTGTCCTTGTAGGTCACCTTGTTAACGCCGTTGACACCCTTCTTCTCAACCTTTGTTTCGCCGACGTAAAGGTCGTTGGAATAGCGTGTGGAGCTGCTGAATGCAACCTCCTCCTCAACCGTGCGGGTTTTATAGGTCACACGCCCAACCGTAATGTCCGTCGCCTTTGTCAGCTTGGCTTCCGGTTTCGGGCTTATTTCGTCGTCCGCCTTGTAGCTCACCTCTGCCGCGGCAAGCGCCTGCTTTACGGTGCCGCCGGTCAGCCAAAGCTCCTGCGTCTGCCCGTCGGCGGTTACCTGCACTCTAAAGGCGCGGGTTATCTTAATCTCCATGCCGTCAGTCAGCGGCGTTTCCTCCGCGGGGTAAACAACATCCTCCTCGCGCAGCTCGTAGCCGCCCTCGGTCAAGGCTCTGTCCACCGTGCCGGCAATCACCGCCAGCCCCTCCTTGCCGTCGTCGATAATGCGAACCGTTGCGGCGCGGTAGAGCGTAAGCGTGCCGTCGGTTCCGGGGCTGAACCCGCTGTCGTCAATGAAGTCGCCGGGCTGAGCGCCAAAGCCTGCCTGCTCAAAAATATCTACGGGATTTTTCTCACGCGTTTGCACCAGTACGGTTTTTCCGTCGGCATAGAGCGTAACCTCAAAGGTGTCCGCCGCCGCCGCAATGACCGCCGTTGTGCTTAACAAAATCGCCAGCGTGACCACAAGCGCCACAATCTTGCGCTTTAGGTGACTGTGATTTGCCATAAAAAACTCCCAATCCTTTCCGCGGCTTATGCCGCTTATCATAAGACCATGGTCGTGCCGTGGTAGGGGTTCCCCCCTGCCCGTTAGTAGTATATTGTCCAAAGTTTTTGTTGTCAAGCGCAAAAGCAAAGCGCTTTTTGTGCAATATGCACAAGGGTAATCCGCTGAAATTTGAGGAAAGCGGGTATTTTTTCGAATTGAGAAATTTGACCGAAAGGAAAAGCCCCAAAATTTTGTTAGAAAGGTAGAAATCGGTGTTAACAAATTTGTAACATTCTGTTTTTTGGCAAAATTTTTCCAATATATGGTAGTTTTGCCGTTATAAAGACGCAAGATGTTGCGCAAAGAAACGGAAGCTTCCGAAAAAAATCAGCTTGCTTGCGGCAGGCTGCGTCTTGTCCGGGGCTTTTTCAAATGCCTTGCCCACCCCTGTTGGCAAGGCGCTTGCAGCATTATCTTATAACAGTACAGCCGCCTAAGCCGTATGCAGGTACAGCAAGCCAAAGCTGCCCCGGCGAAGCTGAAGCGCCCTTGGCTTTATGCTCCATTATTGGTCCTTGTTTTCCGGCAGCAGCACCCAAAACGTGCTGCCCTTACCCTGTTCGCTCTGCACACCATAGCGGGCGCCGTGCCTCTCCAGCAGCTCCCGAACAATGGCAAGCCCCAGCCCCGTCCCCGTGACGGCGCGCTTGTGGGTTTTTCCGCTCTTATAATAACGCTCCCAAATGTTTTTAAGCTCCTCCGGAGCAATGCCCTCGCCCGTGTCACGCACGGCAAAATATATACCCTCCGGCTCCCTCCGCAGGCAAACACCAACGGCCTTGTCCTCACCGGTGTGGTTAACGGCGTTGCCGATTAGGTTTATCAGAACTCGCCGCAGCCCGTCAGCGTCGCCGACGACGGAAAGCCCGTCCTCAATCTCCGTGAAGAATAAGCACTCCCCGCGCTCCTCCAACGGGGCAAAGCTTTCCAAAACATCCCTTGCCAGCGCGGAAAAATCCAGCTGCCGCGGCGTGAACACAGCCGAGCCGTCCTGAAGCCGGCTTAGCTCCAGCACCTCGCCCACCATGTCAGAAAGCCAGTCCGCCTCTTTCTCTATAATGCCGCAGTGGCGGTCGCGTGCCTCTTTATCGTCCCCGCACACGTCGCGGATAAGCTCGCTCCTCATGCGAATTACCGTCAGCGGGGTCTTAAGGTCATGGCTTATGTTTGCAATCAAATCCTTGCGGTATTGCTCCAAGCGCCCAAGCTCACCGGCCGCGTAGCCCAGCGTTTGCGCAAGCTCCTGCGTTTCCGCAAAATCGCTTGTGCCCTTGCTGAAATCCGCCGAGAAATCGCCGCTCCCAAGCTGCCGCGCGGAGGCGGTAAGCTTAACTATAGGTTTTGAGAGCCATTTTGCGATAAGCTGCGCAGCTCCCAGCCCCAGCAGCAAAACCACCAAGGAAATTATGAAAAACTGCCGCTGCAGCACGGATGAGGTTGCGCTCATTGGGGGGATAACGCTGCTTAAATACAAATAACCGCCGTAGCTTTCCGGCAGGCGGGCAACAAAAACCGCCTTTTGGGAGCCTTCCTCATTGTTACCGCCCGGGGCGTTAAGCTCCTGCACAAGGTAGCTTATTGTTCCGCTTTTTGTTTCGGCAAACTTATCTTGAATAATCTTAAACTCGTCGGAATTGAAGTTAATCCTATTAAAAGGGGAGGAGTTTCCGTAGCCGTCGTACATATTCAGCAGCAGCCCGTCGTCGCTGACATAAAGTATACGCAGGTTTTGCTCGTAGGCATATTCATTCAGCCCGGAAAGCGTGCCGTCCGCGGTAACGCTTTCAAGCGCCCTGCTGCCGATTCTCTCCAGCTCGGTCATCTCCATGCGCACGTGGAAAGGGTTAAGCAAAACAAACTGCAGCACCCAAAGCACTCCCAGTACCAGCAGGCTGAACAGGGAAATTACCAAGGATACCTTAAAGCGCAGCGACTTTTTCTTCATAACTCAATCTCCGGTGTGCCGTGTGCGGCTTACTCAAACCTGTAGCCAACACCGCGCAGCGTAACTATATGCTCCTTGTGCCGCCCAAGGCGCATACGCAGGGTTTTGATGTGCGTATCCACCGTGCGGTCGTCGCCGTAAAAATCATAGCCCCAAACCTTGGAAAGCAGTGTTTCGCGGCTAAGGGCAATATTCCTGTTGCGCACTAAAAAGAACAGCAGCTCATATTCCTTTGGGGTAAGCTCCGCCTTGCTTCCGTCACAAATAACGGTACGGGCGGTCATGTCAATCTCCAAGCCGTCGTCGCTGTATACCTCATGCGCCGTGCTTTCAGCGTCCGCCTCCTGCTTCGCGCGCGAGCAGATTGCCTGAATCCGCGCAATAACCTCCTTGACCGAAAAAGGCTTGGTGACGTAATCATCAACGCCCAGCTCAAAGCCGAAGAGCTTGTCGTATTCCTCTCCCCGCGCGGATAGCATAAGAATCGGAACCTTTGAGGAGCGGCGAATCTCCTTGCAGGCGGTAAAGCCGTCCATGCGCGGCATCATAATATCCAGCACAATAATGTCAAAATCCTGCTCGCGGCTTTTTTGCACCGCCTCCATGCCGTCCTCGGCTGTTTCCACGTCGTAGCCCAAAAAGCGGGCGTATTCGGCAAAGCCCTCGCGGATAGCCTGTTCGTCGTCCGCAATCAATATTTTATACATATTGCACCTCCTGAAAATTTTGGGAGCGCTTATATTATCCCGCAAGCTTGTGCCGCTCGCGTGGCGGCTTTGTGAAAATTTGTTGAAGTGCGGCAAACTTTAGTATATACAATGCCCGCCCGCTTTGTCAAGCGGAAGTCAAAACGGGCGGACAAAAATCCGCCCGCCTATTCTGCGCCAAGGCTAAAGCGTCGCCCTGTGGAACGCCTTTTTCCCTTTTTTAAGCAGTACGCCGTCCGCAAGGCTCTCTCTCTTCACGGTGTAGCTTATATCCGTAACCTGCTCGCCGTCAGTACGGATTCCGCCCTGTTGGACAAGCCGCCTCGCCTCCGCCTTTGAGGGGGCAAGCCCTGTTCTGACAAGCAAATCAAGTATATTTATCGCCCCGTCGGTCAACTCCTCCTCGCCAAGGACGGTGGAGGGTACGTTGGCGTCGTCCGCGCCGCCGGCAAACAGGGCCTTAGCCGCCGCCTGCGCCTTAAATGCCTCTTCCTCGCCATGGATTAGCTTTGTTACCTCAAACGCCAGAAGCTCCTTAACGGCGTTTAGCTCGCCGCCTGTTTTCTGCGCGTGCAGCTCAATCTCCTCCACCGGCAGGAAGGTAAGCATTTTGAGGCAGTTAATCACATCAGCGTCGTCCACGTTGCGCCAGTATTGATAAAAATCATACGGGCTGGTTTTTTGCGGGTCAAGCCAGACAGCGCCGCCCTCTGTTTTTCCCATCTTCCGCCCGTCGCTCGTCAGCAAAAGCTTAACGGTCATGCCGTAGCTCTCCTTGCCGTCCATGCGGCGGTTAAGCTCCACCCCGCCGATGATGTTGCTCCACTGGTCGTCGCCGCCAAGCTCCATTATGCAGCCGTATTTACGCTGCAGCACAAGGAAATCGTAGCTTTGCATTATCATATAGTTAAGCTCAAAGAAAGAAAGCCCCCGCTCCAAGCGCTGCTTGTAGCACTCCGCCGCCAGCATTCTGTTGACGGAAAAATGCACCCCAACCTCACGCAGGAAGTCGATGTAGTTAAGCCCGCACAGCCAGTCCGCGTTGTTGACTATAAGCGCCTTGCCGTCGCTGAAATCCACAAGGCGGCTCATCTGCTTGCGGAAGCACTCAATGTTATGGTCAATGTCCTCCCGCGTCAGCATTTTACGCATATCCGTCTTGCCGCTCGGGTCGCCAATCATGCCTGTGCCGCCGCCGAAGAGCGCAATGGGCTTATGCCCCGCCCTTTGTAGGTGAGCCAAAAGCATAACCGCCACAAAGTGCCCGACGTGCAGGCTGTCCGCCGTGGGGTCAAAGCCAATATAAAAGGCTACGGGCTTATCCCCGTTCAGCAGCTCCCGCAGCTTATCCTCGTCGGTGCACTGCGCAATCATTCCCCTTGCGCGCAGCTCGTCAAAAACTCCCATACCCTTTGCTCCTTAAATAAAATGGCGGCACGGTTCCCCGCGCGTCTGCCGGGAATAATTATACAGCCATTGCGCTTTAATGTCAAATTTATGTTGACTTCCGCGCCCGTAAACGCTATAATAAAGTACATACAAGCCTTACCCAAGGCAAAGAAAGGAAGCAATCACATGAAGAAACGTTTTATCTCCGCCGCCATTGCGCTGGCTCTGTGCCTTTGCCTCTTGTTTTCCTCCAACGTCCTTGCGTTGGACAGCTACACAAGCTACGGCATAGACGACCTTAGCTTCAACGACGACGGAAGCTTCAAAATCATGCAAATTGCGGATTTGCAGAACGCAAGCACCCTTAATCCCGCCGTAAAGGAATTCCTGCGCGCGGCGCTTGAGAGCGAAAAGCCGGATTTGGTTGTGCTGTCGGGCGACAACATTGCCGGCGAATACCTTACAGGCTCCCTGCGCTATGGGCAGCTGCTGCAGGCGAAAAGCGCCATCAACCAGTTCATGAGCATCTTCCAGGAGGCTGGCGTGCCGGTGGCTCTTGTTTTCGGCAACCATGATTCCTACGGGCTTGTGAGCAATGAGGAGCAAATGGAAATCTACCAACAATACGGGGTTTGCATTGCCATTGACCAGCCTGACGACGTAGCAGAGGACCTAAACGGCTGCGGCAACTACCGCGTGCCCATTTACGGAGCGGACGGCAGCGAGAAATTCCAGCTGTTCTTCCTTGATTCAGGCTCTGACTCCCCCACCAAGGAGGGCTATGCCTGCGTGCGCCAAAACCAACTTGACTGGCTGGAAAGCGCCAACGACACGGCAATCCCCGCAATGGTGTTCCAGCACATTATTGTGCCGGAAATTGAGGATTACCTTGTGCCAAGCAGCGCCGACGGCTCAATTAAGCTGAACGGTAAGCGCTATGTTTTGCCGTCAAACGCAACGGGCGTTATGAACGAGCGCCCCAGCCCGCCCACGGAGGACTACGAGGGTGAATGGGCTGTTCTTCAAGCGCAGGGCAATATTCAGGCGCTGGTTGTTGGGCATGACCACACCAACAACTTCGTTGTTCCCACCGGCGGCGTGGATATTATGAACTCCACGGCAATCGGTATGGGCGCGGCGGCATACAACGGCAACATGGACCGCGGCGCGCGCATTATCACCCTAAAGGAGGACGGCAGCAAATACGAGGAGCGGACCCTCCTGTTCAGGGAGCTGATGACCGACCCGGTTAGCAAGCTGATTCTTGAATGGAACTGCGCGGGCGAGCGCGGCGTTACGGACGAAATAGCAACGTTCTTCGTCAACAGCTTTGGTACGCTGCTGTATCCGTTTGTTAAGTTCTGGAACTGCCTTACAGGCCTTTTCAGCTAACACAGATATAGTTATTGAGCGGTACGCCAAGCGCGTGCCGCTTTTCTTTTGCATTATTTCCCCCGCCGCAGCGTATTATGGCGTGGAATAACTAAGGGAGGTAAGCCATGAGGAAGCTCGCCGCGGCGCTGACACTACTTTTAATTATGCTGCCCGCTTGCCAAAAAAAGACCGTACAGCCGCCGCCCGCGCCGCTAAGCTTTTCCGCAAGGCTTTTCATAAAAACAAATTCCTTGGAGCTGGAATGCGATTGGGAGCGGTCGCAGCCGGGCATTGCGATGTTTTGCGTCGCCGCGCCGCAGGAGCTTGAGGGGCTTACGCTAAGCCTTGCGGGCACACAATGCCGCGCCGAATTCAAGGGGCTGCGCAGCGAGGTGGAAATCCCGGCGCAGGCGTTTTTTTGTGAGCTTATGGAGGCTGTTTCAGCCAAGGACGGCATTACAAGCACGGACAAAGGCGGCAGCATTGAAAGCCGCGGCACAATATCCACGGGGGCTTTTATAATCCGCCAGGACCCGCTGACGGGTGCTTATCAATACATAGAGCTGCCCCACGGCAGCGCTCAGGTCATTACACGATAGCTCAAGCGCCGAGTGTATAAAGAACCCTTGGCAAGGCTTTTAGCATAGCGCTTGGCGTAAGTGAGGACTCCGCCATGCCGGGCTTGAGTGCTGCGTCGCCGCAAAGACCGTGGACGTAGACCGCGCACTGCGCCGCGTCAGTTGGTGATAGACCCCGCCCCAAAAACGCCAGCATAATGCCCGCCAAAAGGTCGCCGCTGCCGGCGGTGGCCATTGCCGGGTTGCCGCTTTTGTTAAGGTAAACCGCCTGCGCGCCGCCTTGGGCAACCAGCGTTCCCGCTCCCTTAAGGACAAGCGTTACGCCATGCTCCCGCGCAAAGGAATGTGCCGCCTCTATCCGTTCCTGCGGGCTGTTTTCTGTCCTGTGACCCGTCAGGCGGGCAAGTTCTCCCATGTGCGGCGTTAGTATTGTGGGCGCCCCGCGTTCCTTCAGCAGCCCTGTTTTGCCGCTCAGCAGGTTCAGCGCGTCCGCGTCCAAAATCATTGGGGCGGGGCATTGGCTGACAAGCTCCTCCACAAGGGCGGCTGTGCCAAGGCTTTGCCCCAAGCCGCAGCCAAGCAGTACGGCGTCCGCCCCCTTGCAGGCTTCAAGCAGCGGCGGCAGGGCGGACTTGTTAAGCATACCGCGGGAGCAGCCGGGCAGCGGAAGCAGCACAGGCTCAGCCAAGCGGGGGGCTATTGCCGCGTATGCCGCCTCGGGGAACGCCGCCTGAACAAGCCCCGCCCCCGCAAGCACGGCGCCGCTTGCCGCAAAAACAGCCGCACCCGGAAAGCGGACGCTGCCGCAGACGGAAAGCACCCTGCCAAAGTCATATTTGTTGCACTCCGGCGGGCGGGGGGCAAAAAGACGGCTGAAAGAACCCCTGCCGCGGGAAAAGGTAAATACCGCCATGCACGGCACCTCCAATGCTTTCTTATAAGAAGATTATAACACCATTTTGCCTTTGGCGCAAATTCGCGAAAAAAGGTGAAATTTCTGTGAAAATCTTGGGCCGGGCTTGCAAAAGTTACAGAAATGTAATATACTACATATTAACACCTCATCTTATGCTCCGTTTGTGACGGCAAAAACGGCAGAAATTCCCAAGGAAAGGCAGGTACGACTCCCAAACCAACCTTAAACACAGCTACGGGAGAAAATCCTATGAACATACTTATAATCGGCGGCGGCGCCGCGGGGCTTGCCCTCGCGGGCAGAATTGACGGCACAAAGCACAGGGTTGTTGTTTTGGAGCAAAATTCCCCGGAGGAATATGACAAAAAATGGAATTGGTTCGACAACCTTAACGTCGAGGAGCTGCGGCGACTTGGCTATGGCGGCGTGCTGCCGGAGGAGTTCCCGGCTCGCGGCGACTGTGTGCTTGTTTCGCCCTCCGGGAAATACAAGCTGCGCTTTAGGTTCAAGCGTCCGCTGGTGTTTGAACAGGTCTACCGCCCGCGCATGCTGACCCTGCTGAGGGAAAGGGCGCGTGAGGCTTCCGCAAGCCTGCGCTACGACACCTGCGCGGAATCCCTGCTTGTTGGCGAGAACGGGCGTGTTGAGGGAGTGAGGCTGCAGGACGGGCGGCGTATTGCGGCGGATTTGACGATTGACTGCAGCGGAAGCAGCAAGCTCAGCGCGGAGCTTGACGGGGCTTCTGCACCCGCACTTGACGAGATACTTACCATCTACCGCGGCGTTTTTCCGCGGGAGGAAAGGAACAGGCCCCACGCACAGCTGAGCGTCTACCTTAAGCCACTGGGGATAAGAGGCGCGGCGGGTTATTCCGTTGACGCGGCGGGCAACACGGACATACACGCCGGCTGCGTTGGCAAAATGGACGCGGAAACAGCGGACAGCGTTCAAGGGGAGCTTGTTGGCGACAACGCCGGATGGGACAGGCCTGACCTGCACGCCGCCCCCTGGCGCGCATACCGCACACCCGCGCGCAGTCCGTTGACCCGCCTTGTTTTTGACGGCTATGTGCTTTTGGGCGACAGCGCCTGCATGACTGTGCCTACCGGCAGCGGAATTGTTAACGCCCTATACGGCGCGAAGCTGCTTGCGGAGCTAATCAACGGCGGGGCAAGCACGGCGCAGGAGCTTTGGCAATATCAGCTGCGCTATTTCCGCGAAAGGGCAAAGAACGTCTGGCGGCTTTATACCCTTAAGCGCTGGCTTATGGAAAGCCCGGACGAGGTTTTGGAAAAGCTGTTCGCCGCTCACATTGCAGTGCCGGAGGACGCCGAAAGAATCTTTTCGGGGCGCTTTGTTTCGCTCAAGCCCTTGGATTTACTGCGGCGCAGCATACAGCTCTTGTCCGCGCCGCGGCTTATTATGCCCATAATCAGTATGCTTTCACACGCAATTTGGGCGGAGGAATGCGGCAGGCAGATTCCCGAAAAATATGACGAGAAGAAAATCGAGGATTGGCGCCGCCGGCTTGAGAAGGCAATGACACTGCAATAAGCCGCGTGGCGCTTGACAAGCCGCACAATATCGGTTTATAATAGCCCGGTCAACTAAGCATTGGGAGGACGACTATGGACGAGCTTTATATGGGCTTGGCAAAGGACGGGGAAGAGCGTAGGCTGCTGCGCTTTTTGGACAAGGTTTTTACAAGGATAAGGGCGGTAAGGATACCTTATTTCAGCATACTGCTGCCAAAGCTATACAAAAAGGAGTATGCACCCTGCTCAAACAACCTAATCGTCAGCGACGGGAAGAATATCCGCGCCGCCGTAGGCTTTTATATGATGGATTACGCCGTGGGCAAGGGCAGGCTCTCCGCGTGCGGCATAGGCAACGTGGCTGTGGGCAAAAAATACCGCGGCATGGGCTACATGAAGCAGCTGATGAACGAGGCTGCCCGCATTTGCATGGAAAAGGGCACGGATTTTATGGTGCTGGGCGGCAAGCGTCAGCGCTATAACTATTTTGGCTACGAAAGGCTTGGGCTGGAGTACCATTACGATGTTAACTCCACCAACCTGCGCCATGTGCTGGGCGGCGGGGATTCCGGTTCGTTTTCCGTGCGGCGGCTGCGCCCCGACGATAAGGCTTACCTTGAGCGGATTTTTGCCCTGCGCCAAGCCGCTCCCGTACATATTGACGTAAAGCCGGCGGCGCTTTATGATGTGCTGCGCTCCTGGCTTGCGAGCCCCTATGTGCTGATAGATAACGGCGAATTCGCGGGGTATTTTGTTATTCGCCGCCGCGTTGGCAGCGTTGACGAAATCCGCCTTGAGGACAACGCAAAGCTGCCCCAAGCCGTCAGCGTAATTTTTGAGGAGTTTTGGAGCCATAAGCTCAGCTTTACAATATCACCGGCGGAGGGCGAAGCAAACCTGTTCTTCCGCAAGCTATGTGAATACGCCGAGCGCCGCAGCCCCAAAAGCTACTTGGTTCTAAGCTATCGGCGGGTGCTGGAGGCTGTAATGAACGAGGCGCACACGCGGGCCCCGCTTGCCAAAGGAGAGCTGAGGGTTAAAATAAACGGCTTTGCGGGCGAGGAAAGCCTGCTGATTGCCGTTGACGAAAACGGTGTTAGCGTTACGGAGGCGGCAGGCTCAGCCGACTGTGAGCTTGAGCATTTGGCGGCGATGAGGGTGTTTTTTGACCAGGTTTGCCCTGAGCGTGACGCGCTGCCCGCAATCGCAAGGGCCTGGTTCCCACAGGCGCTGTTCTTCCCGTCGGCGGATATGGTATAACCTAAACAAGGGGACGAAAAGGGCATTTTTGAGCCCTTGTGTACGTCTGCCCTGCGTTAAATTTGCATTTTTTCATTAAAAGTGGTAAAATATTGTGTTGGAACTTTGCTTCGCAAGGAGGGGAGAAGCGTTTTGTCATTCCTAACAGAGCTTTTCGGCGAGGGTTCGGCTGTGCGCGAGTTTATCAATCAGGCAATAGCGGCGCTGCGCTTTTTTCGCTTTCAGGACGCGCTGGATATTCTGCTGGTCACCTTCCTGCTTTATCAGCTGATAAAGCTTATGCGTGACACGCGGGCTGTTCAGCTTGCCAAGGGCATTTTGCTAATAGCAGCCTTTTACGGCGTGACCCTTGCGCTTAAGATGAACACAACAAGCTTTTTCTTCGGCAGGCTTTGGGATAGCGCAATCATCGTTATCTTCCTCATTTTCCAGCCGGAGATTCGCAACGCCGTGGAGCAAATGGGGCGCACACGCTCGGGGCTTATGCGTTTATTCACCAAGCGCGGCGTACAGGAAAGCAAGCGGCGCTCTGTAAGGCGTGTGGCGATTGCCGCCGCAAAGGCCGCCGCGAATATGTCCGCACAAAAAATCGGCGCGCTTATTGTGTTTGAGCGCCGAAGCCCCTTGGGCGACATTGCCCAAACGGGCACTATCTTAGAAGCAAAGCTCTCCGCGGCGCTGCTGGGCAACATTTTCTTCCCAAAGGCTCCCCTGCACGACGGCGCGGCGATAATCCGCGAGGAAACCATCTATGCGGCGGGCTGTGTTCTGCCCTTGACGGAAAACCGCAGCCTGCCGGGTAAATACGGTATGCGCCACCGCGCCGCGCTTGGCATAAGCGAGCAAAGCGACGCGCTTGTTCTTATTGTCAGCGAGGAAACGGGAGGCATTTCCTTGGCTATGGGAGGGACGCTGCGCACTGATTTGGACGAAGCAAGCCTGCGCGAGGAGCTTATTGAGGCGCTTGGCTCCGCCGGGACGGAAAACCCCGACGGTCACGGCCTTGCCGCAAAACGCTGGAAGGAGTTTTGGTCGGTATGAAAAAAGGCGTAAGGCTGCGTAAGCTTATTTCTTCAAATCCGTTTTTGCTGTTGCTCAGCTTTGTTTTGGCGTTTTCAATTTGGCTGGGTGTAACGGTCAGCGTTGCGCCGGAGGAGGAGATAGTCCTTGCCCATGTGCCGGTCAGCATTGAACTGACGGACGCCATAAAAGAGCTTAACCTTGAGGCATTTACCTCCCCGGACGGCGTTTTTGTGGACGTAACAATAAAAGGCAAGCGCTATGTGCTTAACGAAATCGGCTCGGAGCAAATCAGCGTTAAGGCTCAAACCTCCACGGTCGGCTCGGCGGGGCTGAAGACGCTGCGGCTTTCCGCAACAAGCCAAAGCTCCAAGGACTTTGAAATAGTACGGCTCTCTCAGCAGGAAATCAGCGTGCTGTTTGACGAGCGTAAGGAGCAGGAATTTCAGCTGGAAACGGTTGTAGTGGGCGTGGACGGCAAAACGATTAAGGATTTGCAGGAGGTTGCGCCCAAGGGCTATATTGTTGACCATGAGCTGCTTTCAGGCTCCTCCGTCACGCTCAGCGGTCCCTCCTCGGAGCTTGCAAGGGTAAAAACAGTCACAGCAACCGTGCAGCTGACAAAGCAGCTGACGGACACGACACCTTTCACGGCGGCGCTTGCCCTGCAAACCGCAGACGGCGCAACCGCCCAATACGTCACAATCCAAACGGAGGAAGAGGTCACAATGACCATTCCCGTCTACAAGGAGGTTTCCCTCCCCTTGACGGTAGATTGGCTCAACGCCCCCGCCGCCTATACAGAAAAGCCGCTTTCTTTCAGTATTAGCCCGCAAAAGGCGAAGTTCGGCATAAGCGAAAGCCTGATTGGAGATGTTGACTCGGTGTCGGTCGGCACGGTGGATTTTGCCAAGCTTCCCGCCGGCAAAAAGACCGTGTTCAAGTTCCCGGCGGTGGAGCTGCCGCAGTATAAGCTGCTTAGCGGCGAGGAGAGCTTCAGTGTGACGGTTGACACAAGCGGAACGGTGAGCAAAAGCTTTGCGGTGCCGCACCAAAACGTCCAGCTTCAGAACGCGGAAAGCGGCATGGTGGCGCAAATTTCACCCGGCTCGCTGGATTCCGTCACGGTCGCCGGCTCCCCCGAAAGCATTGCAAAGCTCACCGGCTCGGACATCTACGCGGAGGCGGATTTGGACAGCGTAAAGGTGCAAAACGGCAGCGCAACCACGGCAGTGCGGCTTTTCGTCAAGGGCTACAATGACTGCTGGGTAATAGGCAGCTATAAAATTGTGCTGACCGTTACCATGGAGCAATCCACAGTAAGCGGCGAATAAATATCTTACCAACTAAACATTAAGGAGAATATACGTTATGAAACCACTTGAAAAGGCAGAAAAACTCGCGCAGGTGCGCTACGAGGTCCGCGGTCCCGTTTTGGACGAGGCGGAAAAAATCGCGGCGCAGGGGCACAAAATTCTTCAGCTTAACACGGGCAACCCGGCGGCGTTCGGCTTTTCCGCGCCAAAGGAAATCCTTGAGCTTTTTGCCGAGGAATCCAAAAAATCCCAAGCCTACTGCCCCTCCAAGGGTGTGCCGGAGGCTCGCCGCGCAATCGCCGCGCAAATGGGCAAAAAGGGCATAGCCGGCGTAACGGAGGACGACGTATACATCGGCAACGGCGCCAGCGAGATGATTACGGTGTGTATGCAGGCGCTGCTTAACCCCGGCGACGAAATGCTTATCCCCGCGCCGGATTACCCGCTTTGGACGGCCGCTACAAACCTTGCGGGCGGCAAGGCTGTGCATTACCTCTGCGACGAGCAGGCGGGCTGGGCGCCGGATATTGACGATATACGCAAAAAAATAACCCCGCGCACCAAGGGCATTTTGGTCATTAACCCCAACAACCCCACCGGTGCACTCTACGGCAAGGACGTGCTGCTGGAGATTGCCCAAATTGCGCGCGAAAACTCGCTTGTACTGTTCGCGGACGAAATTTATGACCACCTTGTTATGGACGGCAAGGAGCACGTTAGCATTGCCTCCCTTGCGCCGGATTTATTCTCCGTCACCTTCAACGGGCTGAGCAAAAGCCATGTTATCTGCGGCTTCCGTGTGGGCTGGATGGCGCTTGCGGGTGACAAAACCGGCGCCGAGGAATTCATTGCGGGCATAAATGTGCTGTCCTCCATGCGCCTTTGCGCCAACGTACCCGCGCAAAGGATTGTTCCCGCGGCGCTGGCGAACTTCCGCGAAACCGACGCAATGCTCAAGCCCGGCGGGCGTGTTTATGAGCAGCGTAAAACCATTGTGGAGGCGGTAAACGCCATACCCGGGCTGCACACCACCACGCCGGACGCGGCGTTCTACATCTTCCCAAAGATTGACGCCAAGCGCTTTAACATAACGGACGACAGGCAATTCTGCATGGACTTCCTGCGGGCAAAGCACGTTCTGCTGGTGAACGGGCGCGGCTTCAACTGGCCGGAACCCGACCACTTCCGCATTGTCTATCTGCCGCCGGTGGAGGAGCTGGCAACCCTGAGCGACAAGCTCGGCAGCTTTTTGGCGGACTACAGGCAGTAAAAAAACAGCAGCCGGGCAGCGTCGCAGCAGCCCGGCTTTTTTGTTCTTGTGCCTCGTATTTTTCAGTTGGCTCACTCCGTGCGCAGCGCCGCCACGGGGTCTTTCTTTGCCGCCATTTTTGCGGGGATATAGCCTGCAAACACAGTAAGGAATACGCTGATAATAACCAGCCCTACTCCGCCCCAAATCGGCAGCGACGCTATGTTCGGAATGTCCGCGAGCGACAGGATGATTGCGCTGATTGGGATATTGAGCAGCAGCGTTACGCCCACGCCAATCAAGCCGGCGACTAAGCCCTCTATAATAGTTTCCGCGTTGAACACCTTGGAAATATCCTTTTTGCTTGCGCCTATGCTGCGCAGAATACCGATTTCCTTTGTGCGCTCCAAAACGGAGATATATGTAATAATCGCAATCATAATTGACGAAACGACCAAGGAAATTGCAACAAACGCAATCAGAACATATGAAATAATGTTGATTATGTTGGCGATTGAGGCGGTCATAACCGCTACAACGTCGGAATAGCTTATGACGTATTCCTCCTTGTCCTTGTCCTTTTGCGCTTGGTTATACTCGTCAATCATGGTCTTTAACTGCTCCTTGGCGTCAAAGCCCTTGGGGTAAAGGCGAATCGTTGCGGGGGTATCGTAATCGGCAATGCCGAGCGATTTAAGGTTGTCCTCGTAGGTAACGTCGTTTTGTGCCTTAATCATATCGGAGAAGAACTTGATTGTTTCCTGCTCTGTCATTGTTGCCGCAACGCCTCGCATGATTTTTTGCGTAGCCTCCGGCATTCCGGCTATGATTTCCTGAACCTCTTTCATCGTCAGGTTGTCGGTGTATTCCTCAACGTCAAAGCTGATTCCCGTAAAGACGTTCTGCTCCTTGTTCTTCAGCTGCTGCTTGGCAATGTCCGTTTTCATCGCTTCGTCAATGGCGTAGCGTGTCAGCTTGGAGCTGTAGCCCACCGAGCCTTCAATGGACGAAACGGAGGCGTCCGCCGCGGGGCGCAGGATTCCCACAACCTTCAGCTCCTTGGCGTCCTTGAGCTTTTCTTTCATGTAATCCTCGTCCTCGCTCTTGTCCGTCCAGTTGCCGTTCTCAAACACATAGTAATCCGTTTTGAGCAGGAGCTTAAACTTAAGTGCCAGCAATTTTTCGTATGTAAAGGTTTTGTCTGCGCTCTTGCTTTCAAACTCCTTGCCTGTGCGCATACTCTCTTTCAGCTTGTCAATCTCGCTTTGGTCAAGCAGACCAAGGGAGTAAAGCGTCAGGTCGCTCAGCTCGTTTTGCTCGTTTACAACAAGCACAAGCTCGTCGTAGGCGTCCGGCCACTCGCCCGCAACCACGTCATACTGTGACTGCAGCAGCGCCGTGTCGTCAAGCAGCTCCGTCCACACTTCGGCGCCAAGCATAGCCTGGTCGGCGGAAAAGCCAAACGCCGACGCGATTGAGCCGAAAGCGCTCATGCCGGACGCGGAATCGCCCATAGGTCCTTGGAACTCATTGCCGGTAATGTCCTCCAGCACGGTGCTGGGGTTGATTTGCAGCACGCCGTCATTTTTTACATCGGAGCTGTAAACCTGCAGGTCAATGTCGTAGCCATACTGGATTGTGTCGGCATATTCGGCGAACGTGTCGCTGTTGTCGTCAAGGTATTTCTTAAAGGCTTTCAGGTCGTTCTTGCTCGTTTGCGTGGTGAACACCTTGAGCATATTGGTCATAATGGCGTTTGTGTAGATTTTGTCGAGTGTGTGCTGGTCCTTTTCCTTACGGTTGTTCTCCATCATCGACTCCATCATGCTTGCCATATCAACAGACTGCGATTGCAGCTCTATGGGGTAGTTGGACAGCGTATCCTTTTCCAGCTTATCAACATAGGCCTGCATTCCGCTGGAAAGCGAAAGTATGAGCGCAATACCTATTATGCCAATGCTGCCGGCAAAGGAGGTAAGGATGGTGCGGGTCTTTTTGGTCAGCAGGTTCTTGAAGCTGAGGCTCAGCGCCGTAGCTAAGGAAACGGAAACCTTTTTGCTCTTGCGCTTCTCCCTCTTTTTTGTCGCCCCGTCCTCGTAATAGGGATTGCTGTCGTCAATCACGCGCCCGTCCAGCAGCTTAATAATGCGTGTGGAATACTTTTCGGCAAGCTCCGGGTTGTGCGTAACCATAATAACCAAGCGGTCGTCGGCGATTTCCTTGAGCAGCTCCATAATCTGCACGCTCGTTTCCGTGTCCAAAGCCCCCGTCGGCTCGTCCGCCAGAAGAATATCCGGGTTGTTGACCAGCGCACGGGCAATAGCCACACGCTGCATTTGCCCGCCGGACATTTGGTTTGGCTTTTTGTGGATTTGGTCCTCAAGCCCCACCTTTTTAAGCACGTCAAGCACACGCCTGCGGCGCTCCTCGCGGGAAATACCGGCGACTGTCAGCGCCAGTTCCACGTTGGCAAAAACGGACTGGTGGGAAATCAGGTTATAGCTTTGGAACACAAAGCCGATTGAATTGTTGCGGTAAATATCCCAGTCCCCGTCGCGGTATTCCTTTGTGGAAATACCGTTGATGACAAGGTCGCCCTTGCTGTAGCGGTCAAGCCCGCCGACAATGTTGAGCAGCGTGGTTTTTCCGCAGCCGGACGGACCGAGCACGGAAACAAACTCGTTTGCCCTAAAGGCAAGGTCAACCTCCCTGAGCGCCTCAACATGGGTGTCGCCCATGTCATAGGTCTTTGAAATACCCTTTAGCTGAAGCATTAAAAGCTTCCCCCTTTAATTTGTTATGCCGCGCAGTATATCACACAAATATCAACTGAAGGTAAACCACGGCACAGCTTCGGCTTGCGCCTTGCGTCCGGTTATGGTATAATTCTCTCTGCGGGAATATACTAAACACAACTCCCGCGCGGGAGGAGCTTGTGGCGGAAAAGGAAATCGGCGGCGTAAGGCTTGCCTACAGCGAGCAGGGTGAGGGTACGCCCCTTTTTATGCTGCACGGCTGGGGGGCAAGCGGCGCTCTTTTTGACTCCGCGGCGGAGCTTGCCGCGCAAAAATACCGTGTGATACGCCCGGATTTCCCCGGCTTTGGAAACAGCCCCGAACCTCCTGAGGCTTGGTCTGTGGGCGACTATGCCCTGCTGACCCGTGACTTCATCTCCTCCTTTGGCTGCGGCAAGGTGCTTTTGCTTGGGCACTCATTTGGGGCAAGGGTAATCTTCAAGATGCTCAGCCTGCCGGATTTGCCATTTGAGGCGGAGAAGATAATCCTCACCGGCGCGGCGGGAATCCGCAGGCCTCCCGGCAAAAGGGCGCGGCGGCGAACAAAGCTTTTTAAGGCGGGCAAGGCTGTTTTATCCCTGCCGCCGCTGCCAAGGCTGCTGCCGAGCGCGCTGCCAAGGCTTCAAAGTCACTTCGGCTCTGCGGATTACAACGCGGCAAGTCCGCTTATGCGGCAGGTGCTTGTAAAAACGGTCAACGAGGATTTGCGCGAATATATGCCCGCGCTTAAAGCTCCGACGCTGTTGATTTGGGGAGAGAACGACAGCGTAACCCCGCTTGCCGACGGAAAAGAGATGGAGCGGCTTATCCCGAACGCGGGGCTTGCCGTTTTGCCGGGCGCCGGCCATTTTGCCTTTATAGACAGGGCGGCTCACTTCAACGCGGTGTTAAAGGTCTTTTTGGGAATTTAAGGACGGAGGTAACGATTGATGCTGAAATACCTTAGTGACGGCTTTCTTTTTTTGGGCGCCGCTTGCGGGCTTTTGGGTACCGCGCTTGCCTTTTTGCGCTCTATGCAGATTTTTCAGCTTAACGGCTACAAGGCGCGCACGCAGTGCAAGTGGCTGCGCAAAAATCCCGCAAAGCAGTGGACGCAAATTGCCGCGGCGGTTCTTCTTGCGCTCAATGTGGCGATAGGCGCGGCGGCCGGCAAGGAGCTTGTTGGCGCAAGTGTGCCGTATTGGGCGCTGGGGGCTTTGGCTGTTTTTTTGCTGCTGCTGCCGCTGTTCAACCGACCGAACAGGGCGGCGAAAAAGCCCTTGGTCTACACGCCGCGGGTAATAAGAATGCTAGTGACGGCGGGGCTGGCTTACACGCTGCCGCTTATACTCTGTGCACTGCGCGGAGGCTTCCCTGCGGCGTTTTTTGCGGGTACTTGCCTGTATATTTTAATACAGCTGTTCCCCCTGCTTGCCAACCTTATCAATATGCCCGTGGAGGCGCTTATCCGCCGCGGCTTTGTTAAGGACGCGCAAAAAAAGCTGCTTGCCTGCCCCGATTTAGAGATTATCGGAATCACAGGCAGCTACGGCAAAACCAGCGTTAAGTACTACCTGACAGAGCTGCTT
Source organism: Clostridium sp. (assembly GCA_031272895.1). Lineage (GTDB taxonomy): Bacteria > Bacillota > Clostridia > Oscillospirales > Acutalibacteraceae > WRKY01. The sequence continues at coordinate 281,619 of JAISSW010000002.1, forward strand.
GCAGGCAGCTTTAATACCCTGATGACTCCCGAAAGCTATAACACTCCCATGGGCATAAGCAAAACCGTACGCGAGGAGCTGCGCGGCTCCCATGAGGTTTTTGTGTGCGAAATGGGCGCACGCTACAAGGGCGATATTCAGGAGCTGTGCGATTTTGTGCGCCCGAAGCACGGAATAATCACCGCCATTGGGGAGCAGCACCTTGAAACCTTCAAGACCCCTCAAGTTATTTTGCACGAAAAGCTTGCGCTTGCCCGCTGTGTAACAAATGGCTTTTTGTTTGTGAACGGCGATAACGCCAAGCTGCGCGAAAACCGCCCGGCAAACGCCGTTACCTATGGGCTTGGAGAGGACAACGACTGCTACGCCTACGACATTGCGGTAACAACAAGGGGAACAAGCTTCAGCGTAAGCCTTAACGGAGAGAAAATAGAGGGGCTTTTCACTCCGCTGATTGGCGCACACAGCGTTTGCAACCTTGTTGGGGCAATCGCCATGGCGCGGGCGCTGGGTGTGGAGGAGAGCGAAATCCGCGCGCGGCTGAAGCGCCTTGCCCCGCCTCCTCACCGCCTTGCAATGAGCCGCAGCGGCGGCGTGGCTATAATTGACGACGCCTATAACTCCAACCCGGCTGGGGCAAAGGCGGCGCTGGATACCCTTGCCCTGTTTGACGGCTGCAAAATATTGATTACCCCCGGCATGGTTGAGCTTGGACCGGCACAGTATGACGCCAACTTCAGCCTTGGCAGGCAGGCGGCGGCTGTGTGCGATTATGTTTTTGCGGTGGGGGAAAGGCAGGCTCCGCCAATAATCGCCGGGCTTGACGCGGAGGAATACCCCAAGGATAGGCGCTTCGTTTCCTCAAGCTTTAAGGAAGCGCTTGAAATGGCATATGCCCTGCCCTGCGCGGGCGAAAAAATAATCCTGCTGGAAAACGATTTGCCGGATAACTATTGACCCGGCGGCGGTTTAATATTATAATAACACAAAAAACACAAGGGGCTTGCAATGAAACAAAATATCGCCGTGCTCTTTGGCGGCAAAAGCGTTGAGCATGAAATTTCGGTTATTTCTGCCGTGCAGGCAATGGCGGCAATGGACACGGACAGCTTTGAGCTGTACCCCGTCTATATTGCCAAGGACGGCGGCTTTTGGTATGGCAATGCCCTTAAGGATATTGCCCTTTATAAGGACATTCCAGCCCTGCTTAAGCAATGTGTTCTTGTTGAGCTTTCGGCAAGGGGCGGCAAGGTTTATCTTGCCCCGGCGGAGCAAAGGCTGCTTGGCAAGGCAAAGCCAATCGCCCTTTTGGACGCGGCGCTGCCGATAGTCCACGGAACAAACGTGGAGGACGGCGCGCTGCAGGGCTATCTTAAAACCCTGGGGCTGCCATTCGCCGGCTGCGATGTGCTTGCCTCCGCCGTGTGCATGGATAAATATGTTATGAAGGCAATGCTGAAGGCAGGCGGCTTCCCCGTGCTGGAGGGCTTGCGCTTCCAGTCCGCGCAGGGCTTGGAGGCTGACGAGATAATTGCCCGCACAGAGGAGCGCTTTGCCTACCCCGTAATAGTTAAGCCGGTCAATCTTGGCTCAAGCGTGGGCATTGGCAAGGCCAACGACCGAGAGGAGCTGCGGGACGCCCTTGAAACGGCGTTCAGCTTTGCGGAAACGGTGTTGCTTGAGCCCTGTGTGCAAAACCTGCGGGAAATCAACTGCGCCGTGCTTGGCGACGCGCAGACCGCCGAGCCGTCGGAGTGTGAGGAGCCGGTGGTCAACACCGAGGACGGCTTGGGGCTGGACTATGAGAAAAAATATTTGGCGGGCGAAAAGGGCGGCAAGGGCAGCGGCATGGCAAGCCTTTCACGCAAAATCCCCGCGGACATAAGCCCCGAGCTTCGCAAGGCAATCCGGGACTGCGCGGTGGGTGCGTTCCGCTACCTTGATTGCTGCGGCGTGGCAAGGATTGACTTCCTTATGGACGGCAAGACAGGTGAATTTTGGCTCAACGAGCTGAACACCATACCCGGCTCATTGGCGTTTTATTTGTGGGAGCCTGTGGGGCTGCCGTATGGTAAGCTGCTGGAAAAACTGATTTACCTTGCGCAAAAGCGCTCCCGCCGCCAAAGGGATATAATCACCAGCTTTGACACCAATATACTGGAAAAACAGGGCGGCTTTGGCTCAAAGGGAGCCAAGGGCAAGCTGCGCGGCTGATAAACGAGCCTTATCGGGGTACACTCTTTTCGTGCGCTTTGCGCGGAAAGGGTGTGTTTTTTGTGCGCAAACTCCTGCGGGGCTTGGGAATTTGTACGGCGGCAATGCTGCTGCCGCTCAGCTGCTTAATGCTTTACGCCCAGCTGCTTTTGCCCGACGGCGGCTTGCCGCTTGGCGAGCCGTTATATTCTGTAATAGTTAGTGCCGCAAGCTCAAAGTCAGTGGGGTCTGCGGCGGGCGGAAAGGCTATTCCGTCGCAGCTTAAGCTTTGGGGGCTTTTGCCTATACGCGCCGCGAACGCCCCGCTCAACCAAAGGCGCTACGTTATCCCCGGCGGGCAGGTGTTCGGGCTTAAGCTCTACGCCAAGGGGGTAGTGGTCGTCGCAATAGATTCGGTGGCGGGAATAAGCGGTAAAGAGAACCCCGCGGAGAGGGCGGGGCTGCTTCCCGGCGATTTGCTGCTGGAAATTGACGGCGAAGCGGTTACGCGCAACGCACAGGTTTCGGCGGCGGTGGAGCAAAGCGGCGGCAGGCAGCTATCAATGCTGATTGAGCGCGGCGGAGAGCAAAGGAAAATCAGCTTTACACCCACTAAGTGCGGCGACGGCACATATAAAGCGGGCATTTGGGTTCGTGATTCCTCCGCCGGAATAGGCACCGTAACCTTCAAGGACCCGCAGACAAATATGCTGGCGGGGCTTGGGCACGCAATCTGTGACGTGGACAGCGGGGCACTGATTCCAATAAGCGCGGGCGAGGCTGTGCCGGCTGTTGTTAAGGGCTGCTACAAGGGTACGGGCGGCAAGCCGGGTGAGCTTTGCGGGGTGTTTAACGGCAAGGCGTTTGCGGGTCTAATCCAAAACGGGGACACAGGCGTTTACGGCAGGCTTTATGCCGCGCCGGACGAGGCTTCCCTGCGCCTGCCCATCGCAATGGGCTGCGAGGTTAAAACAGGCAAGGCGCAAATAATCGCCACAATTGACGGGGAAACGGCAGGCTGCTTCAGCGTGGAAATCAGGAAGGTCTACCAAAACAGCGGCGGCAGCCAAAAAAACATGATTATCGAGGTAACAGACAAAAAGCTGCTTGCCGCTACGGGCGGCATTGTGCAGGGCATGAGCGGCAGCCCCATTTTGCAAAACGGTATGCTTGTTGGCGCCGTTACCCACGTTTTCGTCAATAACCCCGCGCAGGGCTACGGGATTTTTGCGGAAACCATGCTGCAAACTGCGGACTCCCTCTGCGCCGGGCAGGAGGCACTCGCCCCGGCGGCTTAAGCGGCTGACGGCTTGCGCCTTATGCTCCGATGTGGTATAATCTTACCAACATCAAACAGCGAGGAAGAGCAATGAGCAACAACAGCTATCAATCACCACTCAACAGCCGCTACGCAAGCAAGGAGATGCAGGAGCTTTTTTCTCCCGACCGCAAGTTCAAAACCTGGCGCAGGCTTTGGATTGCCCTTGCCGAGGCCGAAAATGAGCTTGGTCTGCCGGTAAGCAAGGAGCAAATCGAGGAGCTTAAGGCGCACGCGGACGACATCAACTACGCCGACGCCGAGGCACGCGAAAAGGAATGCCGCCACGACGTAATGAGCCATGTTTACGCCTATGGGCTGCAGTGCCCAAACGCAAAGGGGATTATTCACCTTGGCGCAACAAGCTGCTACGTTGGCGATAACACTGATATAATTATAATGACCATGGCGCTGCGCTTAATCCAAAAAAAGCTTGTCGCCCTTTTGGATTCCCTTTCCCGCTTTGCCCTGCAATACAAGGACCTGCCCTGCTTGGGCTTTACGCACGGGCAGCCGGCTCAGCCCACAACGGTTGGCAAGCGCGCGGCGCTCTGGCTGCAGGATTTTCTGCTGGACTACCACGAGCTTAGCTTTCGTATATCACAAATGCGGCTGCTTGGCTCTAAGGGGACGACGGGTACTCAGGCCTCCTTTTTGGAGCTCTTTGGCGGCGACCACGAAAAATGCCGCCGCCTTGATTCCCTAATAGCCGAAAAGCTGGGCTTTGACTCCTGCTTTGCCGTCAGCGGGCAAACCTACCCCCGCAAGGTGGATAGCGCCGTGTTGAACTCCCTTGCGGGCTTGGCACAGTCGGCAAGCAAATTCAGCACGGATTTGCGGCTTTTACAGCACTTAAAGGAGCTTGAGGAGCCGTTTGAAAAACAGCAAATCGGCTCCAGCGCAATGGCGTACAAGCGCAACCCCATGCGCTCCGAGCGTATAGGCTCCTTAGCTCGCTACCTGCTGGCGGACGCCCTAAACCCGGCGCTGACTGCCTCAACCCAATGGTTTGAGCGCACCTTGGACGATTCGGCAAACAAGCGCATTGCCGTGCCGGAGGCCTTTCTTGCCGCGGACGCCGTTTTGGAGCTTTGCCTCAACGTCAGCAACGGCATTGTGGTCTACCCCAAAATGATTGACGCCCACCTGAGGGCGGAGCTGCCCTTTATGGCTACGGAGAATATCCTTATGGACTGCGTTAAGCGAGGCGGCGACAGGCAGCAGCTGCACGAGCGCATAAGGGTACATTCCATGGCGGCGGGGCGAGCAGTAAAAGAAGAGGGCCTGCCGAACGACCTTTTGGAGCGGATTGCCGCGGACAGCGCCTTTGGCGTAAGCCTGCGGGAGCTTGAGGAAATCATGGAGCCGAAGAATTTTGTGGGGCGCGCCCCGCTGCAAACCGAGGAATTCATAAGCGCGGAGATTGCGCCAATCCTTGCCGAACACAAGGACGCGCTTGGGCTAAAGGGCGAGGTGCGTGTGTAGTTTAAGCACGGCCAAAGAACCCAAAGGAGGGCAAAATGCTGTTTGAGAAGCTTAGCAAGCTGCTGCCGGACTTTTTTGAGCTGCCGGAAGAGCGCCTGCCTGAGGACTCGCGCCCCTTGAAGGGCTTGCTGATTTTGGGGATTTTGTTGCTGCTGCTGACGATTCTGCTGCTGCTTGGGGCAGCCGCCTTTGTGCTTTACAGCTTTTTCTCCTTGGAGGTGTAGAGGAGCTTTGGCGGCAAGAAGCCGTGCCTGAAATGGAAAAAATACATAATAGCCTACCGCGGCAACAATGCGCCGCCGCAAGAGAGAAGATGAAAAAATGCGTAAAAAAAAGCTGTTGGCAAAAATAATCAACAGGGAAACCATACTCTATTTGATTTTTGGCGTGCTGACCACCCTAGTAGCGCTGGCGGTGTATTTGCTTTCAGCGCGGCTGTTTGCGGCGCTCGGTTGGCGGGGCTTTGCGGGGCTTTTTCTAAGCGGCAAGGACTATTCCTACCTTGACGCGAACACCATATCCTGGATTGTTGCCGTGCTGTTTGCCTTTGTGACGAACAAGCTGCTTGTGTTTGAATCCAAAAGCCGGGAAAGGCGTGTCGTGCTGCGGGAGCTTGCAAGCTTCACCGCGGCTCGCTTGGTTTCCTTTGGGGTTGAGCAGGGCTTAATGTTCCTGTTGGTCAGCGTGCTTGCAATAGACGTGTGGGCGGCGGGTCTGCTGCGCGGCACTTGGAGCGCCGCCGCCGATTTTGTTGAGGGCTATGCGCTTTTTGCAAAGTGCTTTGTTATGTTCGCTGTTGTGGTGCTGAATTATTTTTTCAGCAAGCTGTTCATCTTCAAAAAGGACGAAAAGCCTGACGGCACAGAGGGCTAATTCCCCGCAAACAGGGCGTCAATTTGCGCCAATAGCTCCGCGTCAATCTCGTTGCGCAGAACCTTGTCGTATCCGAATTCCTCCGCCCACAGAGCCATTGCCTCGTCTGTGGCTTCGGCGCCGTTTTTAAGGCAATATTCGGCAAAAGCCGTTTCTGTTTGCCGCCTGTATTCCTCCGCCGCCTTGGAGCTGTAAAGCCACTCGTGGTCGCCCTCGGTCAGCACATACCTCACGTTTGGGTTAGTGATTTTATCCCTTTGGGAATAGATTGAAAGCGTGTCGCAGGTCACCATTTCATCGTTTTTGCCGTGGATAACCAAGACCGGGGTGTCCGTAGCGTTGATTGAATCCACCGCGGCAGCCATGTCGTCGCCGAAGGTGATTTTTTGTATTGCCAAGAAGTGCGGCAGCAGCAAATAATACTTTTTGCCGAACATCTGCAGCCCTTGGTCCGTGTAGAGCGCGGCGCCGTCGTTGTAGCCCGCCATGCTTACCACGGCATTGACCCTGTGCCCGCGTGAAAGCACAGCGCAAACCCCGTAGCCGCCCATGCTGTGACCCAAAAGATACATCGGCAACCCGCCGTATTTCCCCTGCCCCTCAATGTAGCTCAAAAGGGCGTCCAAATCCCGCACGGGCTGATAAAGCCCCAAAAGGGTTTCTCCCTCGCTGCGCGCAACACCCGTTTTGTCGTAGCTGATAACCGTGTAGCCGCCGTCAACAAAGTGTGTTATAAAGCCTATATAATCATCGCCGCTGCCGCCCTTGCCCGCCGCAACAACCACCAAGCCGCGTGTGCCGCCGCTGCCGTATTCAAAGCCGGCAAGCGTGTTTTCACCGGAGCTGAAAGCAAACTGCTCCCTTGGGTATGCTTCTTTGTCAATGTCCTCATAGCTAAGGTATGGCGAAAAGGGCTTGTCCAGCTCAATGCGCGCCATGTTCAGGTTGTAGAAATACAGCGCCCCAAGGCTGCCGCCTATTCCGTAAACAAGCAGGAGCGCTATGCCGCCAATCAACGCGGCGCACAGCAGCTTGCGCTTAATCTTTTTCATTGTGTTGTACCTTTCTAAAAAAACAATAGGCTAAAGCGGCAAACGCCGCCTTGCGCCTGTTCTTAATGACCGTATGAATTGAACCGCCGAATGCTTTGCGGCGTTGGAGCGGCAGCTGCCGCTGGAGGCGCCACCCGGACTCGAACCGGGGGTGAAGGTTTTGCAGACCTCTGCCTTACCACTTGGCTATGGCGCCATACTTGCGGGTAATAAATTACGGTGCCGTTTGGGCACCGCCGCAATCCCCGCACGAAAAAGATGCCTGTTGATTTGTGTGCGAAACTTTTAATTGAAACGGGCAGCGGCTCTTGACCGCTGGAGCGGATGACGAGGCTCGAACTCGCTACCTCCACCTTGGCAAGGTGGCGCTCTACCAGATGAGCTACATCCGCATTTTTGTGTCAGGCTCGCTGCCCGACGGCTGTAATCCACTCAAAAAAGCTCATTTCGCGGACACAGTCAGCAACTTGCGCGGGCACTAACCCGCTGGTGCCTCCGGTCGGAATCGAACCAACGACACGTGGATTTTCAGTCCACTGCTCTACCAACTGAGCTACAGAGGCATAACCACAAGGCAAAGCAATGTGGCGACCCAGAACGGGCTCGAACCGTCGACCTCTAGCGTGACAGGCTAGCGCTCTAACCAACTGAGCTACTGGGCCAAATGCGCTCCGCTTTGCGGAGCTTTGATATAATACCATAAACGGCGGCGAATGTCAAGCCCTAAACGCAAAAGTTTTTGGAATTTTCCCGAAAAAGCGCTCAAATGCCGCGCAAATACTGGCTTGCGGAGTAGCCTGCGTCGCCATCGGGCAGGCGCACATAGCTCCAGCCGGGTATACGGCGAAGCACCGTTACCCCTTCTCCCTTGCGCAGCTGTGCTATCTTTTGGTATTCAATCCCCGGCAGGCGGCGCACATTCAGCGGTCCCTCCTTAACGTTAACAACGGCTGCGCGCGGCGTGTCCTGCCTTGCGTAGGGCAAGCCGAAGTATTCCGCCAAGCCCTGTGTCAGGTGGTCGGCAATTGCCACCGTAGCTTCCTCAATCCATTTTGCGTCCTCCGGATTATCGTGGTAGGCAACCTCCACAAACGCCGTGGGAGCCTTGGTTTCCCTCAGCTCATAAAGGTTAGTCGCCGGGCGAAGCAGAACCTTGCCGTGCTGTGGGTAAATATCCGCAAGCGCCTGCGCCTCAAGCTCCGCGAACCGCTCGCCCTTTTGGTCGTTGGGGTTGTAGAGCACCAGCGGACCGCTGTATTCACCCGCGTGTCCCTCCGGAGCCGCGTTGGAGTGCAGGGCAAGGTGCAAATCATAATCGCCCGCGTTGCTCATTTCAACGCTCTTGCGCACGTCGCCGTCAGGGTCGTTGCGGGCGTAGGCTATGCCCGCCAAATCCAAAAACGGTTCCATGGCGTCGGCAAGGCGCTGCATATGCTCCTTTTCCGTGCCGCCGGTTATGTATTCGTTGTAGCTTTGTGTTGACGGGCTGAGGAATACGCTGGGCATAATATAACCTCCCTGTTGGGCTTTTATATTGCAGAATATGCCCGCCGGCGCTCAGCCGTTACTCAATATCAAGGTGCATTTTGTGGCTCGGCGGCCAAAAAACGCCGTCAAGCAGTTCCCAATCCTCCGCCTCAACACAAAGCGACGCGGCGGCGGCGTTTTGCTCCGTGTGGCTTGGCGAGGAGGACTTAGGTATAGGCAGCACTCCCCTGCGGCGCAGAGTGAACGCCAGCAAAAGCTGCTGCTTGCTGCAGCCGTATTTTTCGGCAAGCCTACTAAGCAGCTCCTCGTCATAAACGCTGCGCCCGTATGGTCTTAGCCTGCCGTTTTGCGCCAAGGGGCAATACGCCATGACCGTAACCTCGTGTTCTGCGCACCAGGGCAGCAAATCATATTCTATCCCCCGCGAGCCTATGTGGTAAAGCAGCTGGTTAAAGGCGCAATTGCCGCCGCCGGGCAGGGAGAACAGCTCCAGCATATCCGGCGTATCGAAGTTGCTTACGCCCCAACGCAGGATTTTGCCTTGGCGCACAAGCTCTTCCATGCAGTACACGGTTTCCTCAAGCGGAACGGCGCCGCGCCAGTGCAGCAGGTAGATGTCAAGGTAGTCCGTGCCCAGGCGGCGCAGGCTTTCCTCGCAGCTGCGGAAGCTTCTGTTACGCCCCGCGTTTTGCGGCAGCAGCTTGCTGCACAATTGGTAGCTTTGCCGCGGCAGACCGGCGACGGCGCGGGCAATCAGCTCCTCTGAGCGCCCGTCGCCGTACATTTCGGCGGTGTCAATCAGCGTCATGCCAAGCTCAAGCCCGCGGCGCAGGGCGGCAATTTCGTCCGCCGCTTTGGCGGGGTCGTCGCCCAACTGCCACCCGCCTTGACCGATTACCGGCAGACTCACGGTGCTATCTCCGCCGTGATTATGCGGCTGCCGTCGGTGGGGGTAAAAGAGGATACATAGCGGAATTCACTTGCGAATTTACTTTCCTCCGAGCCGTCTGCAAAGCTGCTGCTTATGTTCCCCGCCGCGTCAAAGGACACGATTATGACACTGTCCTTAGCAGAAGCTACCGCCGAGCGAGCCGTAAGCTTATAGCAATACGTTTCGGCTTTTTCATTGCCGTTTGAGGCGCAGGGCGGGTAATCAGTGCTTATCCACTGCGCGCCGCAATTCATTGCGTAGAAGTAGTCCTCAAGGCTGTGCTCAGGGTAGCTGTCAATCCGCGTGCGGACTATCAGGTTTTGCTCCTCCAAAAGCTGCCGGCTGTTTTGGTAGGCGACGTCAGGGTAGTTTGCCAAAACAAACGACGCCTGCGGGCTTGCTCCCTGCTGCCACTGCATGGCGGGGAACATTGCTTGGGTACGCAGGCTTTGGTCAAGGGCAATGTAGTCCTCCGTCAAATCGCCGGGGTGCAGCAAAACTATCACCTTGCCGAGCGTCTGCTCCAAGGGCAGCCAGCCGTCGTCGGCACGCAAGGCTCCAAAGTCACTGTAGCCGCCCAGCATATCGTTCGGCGTCAGAAGGCTGTCGCCCAAATTGTCGCGCAGCAGCTTGTCAAATTCCTGTAAATGCTCGTTGTCCATGCCGTGCAGCCTAAAGCCGGGAATGCTTACGTCCTTAGGCTCAAGCAGTATGACTATCGGCAGGTGCTTCGGGTTCGCCTCGCTCCACAGGGCGATTTCCTTAACGGCAAGCCCTGCGTTTATTGCGCTTGAGTTCATGTCCAGCAGCGGCACATGGCAAAACAGCAGCTCGTCGCCGTCCTTTCCGCTGTAATAGCTCAGGTCAAGCTCCAAGCCCATAACCCCGCTGCTCAGCTGCTCGGAGAGAGAGGGGAATTTGTATTCATATTCGCCCTCGCGCCCAACGCCGAATTTGTAGAGGGAATCAAAAATAACGGAGCCGACCGCGGGCATTTGCTGCTTATAGCTGTTGTGTGTAATCAGACCGCGAAGCCGGTTGAAGCTTACGCCGTCCTTGACCGCCTGCTCCACGTCCACGCCGGTGCGCTGCATTTCAAGGGCATAGGCCTCCTTATCCGTCGCGGGGACGTTAAAGCTAAGCCCCTCAACGTGCTCTTTTTGCCATTCCTCCCACTCACGCCAGCCGTCAATGCCCTGAACGGCTACAACCGCGGCAAGGGCAAGCACTGCGGCAAGGATAATGCTGATTAGCGCCAGCGGAATTTTCCAAAGCAGGGCTTTTTTCTTTTTCATGGTGTTACTCCTTAAAACACGCAAAATACAGTCGAATTATAACCTTTAACAAAAAAAAAAGCAAGTGCTTGCAATCCGAGACTATAAATGCTATAATATTCCAAGTATGCAAACAGGCATATTCGGTAATAATATCCTGAAAGGGAGCCGAGAGGAAAGGACGAAAAGCAATGCTATTCACACAGGACATCGGAATTGATTTGGGAACCGCGAACACTCTTGTTTTTGTTAAGGGCAAGGGGATTATTATAAGGGAACCCTCCGTTGTTGCGGTTGACCAGCGCAGCAACCCCATGCGCGTAATCCAGGTTGGCACCGCGGCAAAGGAGATGATTGGGCGTACCCCCGGCTCAATCAAGGCGGTGCGTCCGCTTAAGGACGGCGTTATAGCGGACTTCGACATTACCGCGGATATGCTAAAGGCCTTCATTAAGCGCGCAATCAGCCATTCCCCGCTCAGCCGGGCAAGGGTTATGATTTGTATTCCGTCCGGTGTTACCGGTGTTGAAATGCGCGCCGTTTACGACGCCGCCAAGAGCGCCGGCGCCAAGTTCGTCAGCCTTATTGAAGAGCCTATGGCGGCGGCAATCGGTGCGGGTCTGCCCGTCAGCGAGGCCACCGGCTCCATGGTTGTGGATATTGGCGGCGGCACAAGCGAGGTTGCCGTTATTTCCCTTGGCGACGTGGTCACCTCCTGCTCCGCGCGTGTTGCCGGCGACAGCTTTGACGAAGCGATTATCAGCTACATCAAAAAGAAATACAACCTGCTCATAGGAGAGCGCACGGCGGAGGAAATTAAAATTACCATTGGCTCGGCGTATGCTTATGAGGGCGAGGGCAGCATGAACATCAAGGGCCGCAACCTTATGGACGGTCTGCCGAAAAATGTTGAGGTAAGCAGCGAGGAAATCCGCGAGGCTCTTTCCGACGTAGTGGGTCAGGTTTTGGACGCGGTGCGCGCCACCTTGGAGAAAACCCCGCCTGAGCTTGCGGCGGACATTATTGACCACGGCATTACGCTCACGGGCGGCGGTGCGCTGCTGCGCGGACTTGACAGGCTAATCAGCGTGGAAACAAAAATCCCCGTCCATGTTGCGGAAAACCCGCTTGACTGTGTTGTGGACGGCACGGGAATTTGCCTTGAGAACGACCAGTTCAGTAAGCTCCTGCGCAGCGACAGCTACTGAGTTAAGATGAAATAGTCCCCGGGCTTTTCGGGCGCGCGTTGCGCGCCCATACTTATATCCATGCAGATTAAGGTGGCGGTAACAAAATGAGAGCGTTCCTGAAAAGCACGGCGTTCCGTGTGCTGGTAATAATAGTTGCCCTGCTGGCGTTGGGCAGCCTTTTGGCGGGGCTTTTACCCTCCGGCACAAGCCCGGCGAACTCCGTGGTTTCGGCTGTTTTTGCGCCCGTGCAGTCCGTCGCGGCAAAGCTTGCTGAAAGGCTTGACGGTTTCGCGCTGTCCTTCCGCTCCGCGGCGGTGCTTGCCGAGGAAAACGAAAAGCTTAAAAAGGAAAACGACGAGCTGAAGGAACAGTTGGTTGACTATGCCCAAGCGAAGGAAAAAAATGAGCTTTACGAAAAGATATATGAATTAAAGAGCGAGAACGAGGATTTTAAGTATGCGTCGGCGTCTGTTGTCGGGCGCGGGGACGACGGGGCAAGCGCCGTGTTCACCCTCAACGCGGGCAGCGCACATGGCGTTAAGGTGGGCAACCCGGTTGTGTACGGCAAAAACCTTGTTGGTACCGTTGTTTCCTGCGGCATTAACAGCTGCACAGTCAACACCCTGCTCAACCCGGAGCTTAACGTGGGGGCATATGCCCTTAATTCCTCCGAGGCGCTGTTCACCAGTACGGACGCGGAGCTTGCGGCGCAGGGCTTATGTAAGGCGCCGGGGCTTACCCGCGACAGTATGCTGGCGGCGAACAGCGTTATCTGCACCTCCGGCGACACGGGCTTGTTCCCCAGAGGGCTTATTATCGGCACGGTGACAGAGCTTGTTGACGACCCGGGCGGCAGTATATCAAAGTACGCGGTTATTGCCCCCGGCGCGGATATTGCAAGTCTGCGTGACGTGTTTATTATAACGGCTTTTAACGGTATGGCGGAATGATGAAGCAGAAGCGTGATTACACAAGGGCAAAGCACATAGCCGCGGTTTGCGGCACCGTGGTGCTTGCCGCCTTGCTGCAAACAACGGACGGGCTGTTCCCTAAGCCTTTTGGGGCGGCGGCCTTTTTGCTTGTGCCGCTGGTTGTCAGCTGCGCTATGTGGGAGAGCGAGCTGCCCTCCCTGTTCTATGGCTTGCTTGCCGGTCTGCTTTGGGATTGCGGCAACCTCAGGTTCAATGGGCACGCCATCTTCCTGTGTCTGCTGGGCTGCGTTGTTTCGGCGCTGATACGCCGCAAAATGCGCAACACTCTTGCCGTTGCGCTTGTACTGTGTGTTCCCGCGCTGCTTGGGTTCTCCCTTGTTTCCTGGGCCTTTTCCGGGCAAGCGGCGCTCAGGCTGCTTGAATACTACCTGCCAAGCACAGTCTACACCCTGCTTTTCGTGCCGCTTTTTTATGGATTATTTGGCGCAATAGGCAGACGTTGGCGTGTCCGCAGCCTTGCTTAGGGGCGAATATAGCCGTGCCCGGCGGAGAACAATATTCCACGGCGCTTGGCTCAAAAATATTAAATTTTGATTATAGGCTGCCGAACACTTCCATTTTTGGTGAAAATGTGCTATAATAGTGTGTCTTTTGTGTTGATATGACGATGTGATTTTATATAACGCTGCTTTTGGAGGGTATAACCATTGAATAAAATTGCCGTTCGCGGCGGCACCCCGCTGCGTGGAAGCGTAAGAATCGGCGGTGCAAAAAACGCCGCCGCCGCAATACTGCCCGCAACAATTTTGGCGGGCGGCAAGTGTGTGATTGAAAACGTGCCGCAAATCAGCGACGTTAACTATACCCTGCGGATATTGGAACGCCTTGGGGCAAGGGTGCGTGTAATAAACAAAAACACCTTGGAAATCGACACAGCCCCCCTAAAGGGCTTTACGGTCACTCATGAGCTTACACGCCATATGCGCGCGTCCTATTATTTTTTGGGCGCACTGCTCGGTCGCTTCGGCAAGGCAAGGGTGGCAATGCCGGGCGGCTGTAACCTTGGCGTCCGCCCAATAGATTTGCACGAAAAGGCGTTTATGTCCCTTGGCGCTACGGTGGACACCGAAGAAAACGCCATCATCAGCGTCAAAGCGGAAAAGCTGAGCGGCACACGCATTTATTTTGACGTGGTTAGCGTTGGGGCAACTGCCAACGCAATGCTTGCGGCGGTTAAGGCCCAGGGCAGGACGGAAATCGAAAATCCCGCCAAGGAGCCGCACATAGTTGACCTTGCTAACTTCCTCAACTCTATGGGGGCTAACATTCGCGGCGCCGGTACGGATATTATCCGTGTAGACGGTGTTCAGGAGCTGCACGGCTGCACATGGTCGGTTGTTCCTGACCAGATTGAGGCCGGCACCTATATGGTGGCTGCCGCCGCAACCGGAGGCGACGTAACAATAGAGAAGGTAACGCCTAAGCACCTTGAGGCTATAACCGCAAAGCTGCGCGAGAGCGGCGCCGTTGTTGAGGAGGGCGACGACTCCGTAAGGATAATCGGCGGGGGGCGGCCGGCTAAGTGCTCCGTCAAAACAATGCCTCACCCCGGCTTCCCGACGGATATGCAGCCGCAAATGGCGGTGTTGCTGAGTATTGCAAACGGCACCAGCTATATTACCGAAAGTATATTCGATAACCGCTTCCGCTATGTTGACCAGCTTGCCCGCATGGGTGCCGTTGTTAAGGTGGACGGCAAAATGGCTGTAATCGAGGGCGTGGACGCCCTTATGGGCGCACCCGTCCAGGCGGACGACCTTCGTGCCGGCGCCGCAATGCTTATTGCCGGGCTTGTTGCAAACGGGCAGACGGAGATTGACCGCATTGAGTTTATTGAGCGCGGCTATGAGGACGTGGTGGAAAAGCTCCGTTCCCTCGGCGCGGATATACGCTATATCAAGGATGAGGAAGCCGCGGAAAAAAGCGCGTAAGGATTGGGGTATATGTTCAAATTTTCTCCGCTGTTTTCTTCCAGCAGCGGTAACAGCATTTACATAGGCGGCACAGAGGGCGGTATACTGGTTGATGCCGGCATGAGCGCCAAGCAAACGGAGCTTGCGCTGTGGGATATTGGTGTGGACGCAAAGAGCCTCCGCGCCATTTTTGTGACGCATGAGCATAATGACCACATAAAGGGCTTGCGGGTGCTGGCAAAAAAACACCGTCTGCCCGTCTATGGCACGGAGGGTACGCTTGCCGCGCTGGAGGACATGGGCATAGCCGACGGCAGTTTTGAGTGCCGGGTGCTGCCCGTCTGCGGCGCGCAGGAGGCGGGCTTGCTGCTGGAGTCCTTCCCCACAAGCCACGACGTACGCGAGAGCTGCGGCTACCGTGTGACGCTGACGGACGGGCGCTGCGTGGCAATCGCGACGGACTTGGGGAAAATCACACCGGAGGTTATGCTTGCCCTGGGCGGCTGCGAGCTGGTTTTGCTGGAATCCAACCACGATGTTGATATGCTCAGGAACGGCGCCTATCCCTATTGGCTAAAAAAGCGCATACTCTCCGACGAGGGGCACCTTTCAAACGAGGCGTGCGCACAGGCCGCCGTTGATTTGGTGCGCGGCGGACTGCGCTACCTTGTTCTGGGTCACCTGAGCAAGGAAAACAACCACCCCGCCTTGGCGTATGAGCACACAAAAGCGGCGCTTTGCTCCATAGGGGCAAGGCTTGGCGAGGACTGCCGGCTGGAGGTCGCCTGTGTTGCCGGGCAGCCGCGCTTGGTTGTGGATATTTAACAAAAAAGCGCATTATGACCCCAAAACGACAAAAACGGCTTGACATTTGCGCCCAAAAGCGTTATACTTGTTGCCGTACGTAATATTGTCGCCGGTTGGCGCTGTTAATACATTATCCCGCAGGACTTCGGCGGCTTTAGACAGTATAACATTAGCATTTGGCGCCGCGCTTAATTTGCGGCTTAAAAAACAGAGGAGGAAACTATGCCCAATTGGTTGTTGGGACTGCTGATTGCGGTCTCCGCGCTGTTTGCGCTTGCCATTGGCTTTGCCGTTGGCATGGCACTGCGCAAAAAACAAGATGAAGAAAGCTTTGGTAACGCCAAGAGTGAGGCTGCTCGGATTGTGAGCGATGCCATGAGTCAGGCGGAAGCCAAAAAGAAGGAAGCCCTGCTGGAGGCAAAGGAAGAAATCCAGCAGCTGAGAGCCGAGCTGGACAAGGAATCGCGCGAGAGGCGCGGGGAAAACCAGCGGCAGGAGCAGCGGCTTGCGCAAAAGGAAGAGAGCTTAGACAAAAAGCTTGAACGCCAGGAAAAGCGCGAAGAGCAGCTTGCGGAGCAGACGGAAAAGGCGAAGGCCGCCCTTGCTCAGGCCGAAGAATACCGCAACGAACAGCTTAAGGTATTGGAGTCCGTCGCGGGGCTGACGCGAGAGCAGGCGCGCACACAGCTGTTAGCTCAGTTGGACGAAACGCTTGCGCACGAAAAGGCAATGCGCATTCAGGCAAACGAACAGCGCACCCGTGAGGACTCCGACACACAGGCAAGGGAAATCCTTGCAACGGCAATCCAGCGCTGCTCCGCGGACCACTCGGCGGAAATAACCGTCACGACGGTGCCGCTGCCCAACGATGAAATTAAGGGCAGGGTCATTGGCCGAGAGGGGCGCAACGTAAAGGCGCTTGAAAGCCTGACCGGCGCCGACTTCATTATCGACGACACGCCGGACGTTATAACGGTCAGCTGCTTTGACCCTGTGCGCCGCAAGGTCGCCGCGCTGACGCTCGAAAAGCTTGCCGCTGACGGACGAATCCACCCCGCAAAGGTGGAGGAAATGTTCAGCAAGGCCACGCGTGAGGTTGAAAACGAAATTAAAAAGGCGGGCGAGGCGGCGCTGGTGGATTCCGGTGTGCCGAATATGCACCCGGACATAGTTCGCCTGCTTGGTCGGTTAAAATACCGCACAAGCTTTGGGCAGAATGTGCTGAAGCATTCGCTGGAGGTTTCCTACCTTGCGGGGCTTATGGCGCTGGAGCTTGGCTGCGACGCCTCAACCGTTAAGCTTGTTAAGCGGGCAGGTCTGCTGCACGACATTGGTAAGGCCCTTGACCATGAACAAGAGGGCTCACACGTTACACTGGGCGTGGAGTTTGCTCGCGAGAGGCGTGAATCCCCCGCGGTGCTGCACGCAATTGAGGCGCACCATGGCGACGTTGAGGCAAAGAGCCTTGCTGCGTTCCTTGTGCAGGCCGCCGACGCAATCAGCGCGGCAAGACCCGGCGCAAGGCGCGAAAACGTGGAGCAGTACATAAAGCGCCTGCGCGATTTAGAGGACATTGCCAAATCCTTTGCCGGCGTTGAATCCGCCTTTGCAATGCAGGCCGGGCGCGAGGTGCGCATAGTTGTGCAGCCGGAGCGGGTAAGCGACGACCAAATGGCAATCATAGCACACGACGTGGTGCGTCGCGTTGAGGATGAGCTGCAATACCCCGGCACAATCAAGGTTCATGTTATCCGCGAAAGCCGCGTTGTGGATACGGCTCGCTGAGCAAGCATATCACGATGAAAAATCCCTCGATTCTTCGGGGGATTTTGCTTTTTAAGCCGGCGCGGGGCTCTATTGAAATATTGCGGCGAGTGTGGTAAAATGTAACGGAGAAATTTAAGAGGAGAAAAAGACATGACTATTGCACTGGGCGCGGACCACGGCGGCTATCCGCTTAAGGAGTCCATTAAAAATTTCCTTGAAGCAAAGGGCATTAGCTACCATGATTTTGGCACGGACGGCGGCGCCAGCGTGGATTATATCCCCTATGCCAAGCTTGTGGGAGAGGCTGTAGCCTCCGGCGAATGTGAGCTGGGGATACTTTGCTGCGGCACGGGGCTTGGCATGAGCATTGCCGCAAACAAAATCAAGGGTGTGCGAGCCTCCTGCTGCGCGGATTGGTTCAGCGCAAAGATGACCAGGGAACACAACGACGCAAATGTGCTTTGCCTTGGCGCCCGCGTTACAGGCGAGGACGCCGCGCTGACCTTAGTGGACGTTTTTCTCAGCACGCCGTTCAGCGGCGACGAGCGCCACGCAAGGCGCATTGCGCAAATTACCGCTCTGGAGGAATAACGCAGGGGAATGGGCATAATTGAGCTTTTGCTGATAGCCGTGGCACTCTCCATGGACGCCTTTGCCGCGGCAATCGGTAAGGGCATAGCTTGGCGGCAATGGACGCTGAAGAAAGCCCTTACAGTGGGGCTGTGGTTCGGCGTTTTTCAAGCCGCAATGCCGCTTGCGGGCTACTATGCCGGAACTCTGTTCGCAAGCAAAATTGATGCCTTTGACCACTGGATTGCCTTTGGGCTTTTGGCGTTTATTGGCGGCAAAATGCTGGTTGAAGGCATAAAAAAACACGGCAGCTGTGAGATGGCAAAGGAAACCCCGCTCGGCGTAAGGGAACTGCTGCCCTTGGCTGTGGCGACAAGCATAGACGCCCTTGCGGCGGGTGCCGCCTTTAGCATGAACGAGGTCAATATCCTGCCCGCCGTCGCCCTGATTGGTGTAATAACCTGCGCTTTTTCCGCCGCCGGGACAAAAATAGGGCAGCTTTTCGGCTGTAAATACCAAAGCGCCGCGGAAATAATCGGCGGCGCGGTGCTGATTTTTATTGGAACAAAAACCCTGCTTGAGCACTTGGGTGTTATTTAGCCGAACTGCACTGCGGCGGGGCTTTATACCCGCACACTAATGCCTCTTGCGCGCAGGTATTCCTTAAGCTGACCTACGCTCAGCTCGCCAAAGTGAAAGAGCGACGCCGCAAGCACGGCATCCGCCTTGCCAAGGGTGAGGGCGTCATAAAAATGCTCCTGCGCGCCCGCCCCGCCGGAGGCAATAACCGGCACGCCCACACGCTCGCTTATTCCGCGTGTAAGCGCAAGCTCATAGCCGTCCTTCTGTCCGTCACAGTCCATGCTCGTCAGCAGGATTTCCCCCGCGCCAAGCCTTGTGCCGTGTTCCGCCCAACGGAAGGCGTCAATTCCGGTGGGAACTCTCCCCCCGTTAAGGTATACTTCATATTGTGAATCCCCGTCTGTCAACAGCTGCGCCGGAATACCGGACGGGGTTTCCTTTTTGTAGCTTGTGTCCTTGGCACGGCTGCCCCGGGTACGTCTTGCGTCAATGGCAAGCACCACGCATTGGCTGCCGAATTTTTCTGCGGCTGCGGCAATCAGCTCAGGGCTGCGCACCGCCGCCGAGTTAACAGCAACCTTGTCCGCGCCTGCCCGCAGCATTACGGTGAAGTCCTCCGTGCTTTTTATTCCGCCGCCGACCGTGAACGGAATAAAAACCTGCTCGGCAACACGGCGCACAATATCCAGCATGGTGCCGCGCCCCTCGTGGCTTGCCATAATATCCAGCAAAACAAGCTCGTCCGCACCCATTTTGTCGTAAAGCCGCGCACACTCAACGGGGTCGCCCGCGTCGCGCAGACCAACAAAGCTGGTGCCCTTAACAACACGCCCGTCCTTAACGTCAAGGCAGGGGATTATCCTTTTGGCGTACATTGCCCACTCCTCCTACATTTCCGTTGGGGCGGTGATTTTGAACATGGTAAGCTGGCTGTGAAGCACGGAGCGCACACAGTCGCACAGGAAAAGCCGGGCGGCGCTCAGGGAGTCGTCCTCGCAGTTGACGCGGCAGGCAGCGTAGAATTTGTGATAAAGCGTCGAAAGCTCCAGGCAATAGCGTGTGATTTTCGCGGGGTCATATTGCCGCGCGGCGGCGATTGTTTCGTCCGTCAGTGCCGCCAAATGGCTGATAAGCTCACGTTCCTCCGGCGCGCTGAGCAGCGAAAGCTCCTCGAGAGTGCATTTGCGCAGAGCTTTGCCCTGCTCGGCAAGGCGGCGCAGCACCGAACAGGCGCGGGCGTGGGCATATTGGCAGTAGTAAACCGGGTTTTGTGATGTCTGCTGAACCGCAATATCCAAATCAAAATCCATTTGGGTTTCAGGCTCCCGCAGGTTAAACAGAAAGCGAGCGGCGTCCACGGGAATATCGTCCAGCAAATCTGCAAGGGTGATTGCGTTGCCGGTACGCTTGCTCATACGCACAGGCGCACCGTTTGACACAAGCCGCACCAGCTGCATGAGTATGACCTTGAGGCGGTTTTTGCCGTCCAAGCCCAAAGCGTCAAGCGCCGCCTGCATTCGCGCCACATGGCCGTGGTGGTCCGCGCCCCATATGTCTATCGCCAAATCAAAGCCGCGGGTCAGCAGCTTGTTGCGGTGGTAGGCAATATCCGCGGCAAAGTAGGTGGGAATGCCGTTTGCCCGAACAAGGACCTCGTCCTTTTCCCCTCCGTGCTCCGTGGCCTTGTACCAAAGCGCCCCGTCCTGCTCATATGTAAGACCCTTTGCCTTCATTTCCTCCAAAAGCTCGTCAACCTGTCCGCTCTCGTGCAGCTCGCTTTCGTAGAACCAGCGGTCGTATTCAATGCGGTATTTTGCTAACGTTTCCCGGATTGCCTCCATATTTTTCGGCAGGGCAAACTCCACCAAAAGCCTTTGGCGCTCCTGCTCGTCATATTCCAAAAACTCCCAACCCTCCTGCTGCGCATAGGCGGCAGCAAGCGCAAGTATGTCCGCGCCCTGGTAGCAGTCCTCGGGTATTTGAGTGATGGCTTTTGCCTCGTCGGTATCAAGGAATTTTTCGTCACGCAGCAAGCGCTGTGCGGCGGAAAGCTCGGCGGAAAGCCCCTTTTCAAGCAACTCAAACAGCTGGCAGGCTCGGATATCAAGCGACTTTGCCAGCTTGACGATTTGGTTCCCCGCGTCGTTCATATAAAATTCGCGCGTAACGCTGCAGCCGGCACGCTCCAGCACGGCGGCAAGGCAATCCCCTAAGGCGCCGCCGCGGGCGTTGCCCATGTGCATGGGGCCGGTTGGGTTTGCGGAAACAAACTCCACATTTATTTTTTTGCCGCTGCCCCAGCTGCTTGCTCCGTAAGCTTCTCCCTTGTCGGCAATATCCAGCAGCACGGCGGCGTAGTAGGAGGAGTCCAAATAAAAGTTAAGGAAGCCCGCGCCGGCAAACTCTACCTTGGAAAAATAGCTGCCCTTTGTATTCAGCCTTTCGGCAAGCGCCTGCGCAATTGCCCGCGGCGGCATACGCAGCTCCTTTGCCCACGCCATGGCCGCGTTTGCGGAAAAATCGCCGAACGCCCTGTTTTGCGGCACCTCTACGCGGAATTCGGCGGCCGGCAGGCAAGAGAAAATACCATCCTGCGCGGCGCTGCTTGCCGCCGCCTTAACCGCGTCAACAAGCTGCTCCTGAACCCTTTGAACCAAATAAGACATTACTTGCCCTCCCATGGGGTGAGTTTAATTTGCATGAGATTTTGCGTTGTGTATTCGCCGAAGTCCAAGCTGTAGGACAGGGCAAGCAAGCCGCCAATGCCGGGCTTGAGCGTGTTGACTATGCTGCGCGTGCTTATGTGCAGCCCTATGCTGCCGTGCGGCGTTGCATAGCAGCAGTGGATTTTTTGCCCCGGAACAAAGCGCATGGTGCGCTCAAAGCCCTCCGTCGTGCTTGTAAGGGTAACGCTGCCCCCGGTTATGCTCAGCTTAGTGTTCTGCTCCGCGGCACCCTCGGAGTAGATAAGCAGCAGCTCGTCCTCCAAAAAATCCAACAAGCCGTAAGCCTTGCCCGACTGTGTTTGAATGCCGCCGTCAGGCTCCGTTATTTGGGCTTTGTACTCAACCTTAACCTTCATCTTACGGCGCTACCCGGAATTTGTTGCGGAACGCAAAGCTAACGTCGCTCACGCGCTCAAGCTCAAAGATGTTAACCAAAATGCGGGCAAGACCTATGCCGCAGCCTCCATGAGGGGGGCAACCGTACTTGAAGAAATCAAGGTAGCCCTGCAAGCCCTCAAGCGGGATTCCCTTTTCAATCGCCTGCTCGCGCAGCTTTTCGTAGCGGTGCTCACGCTGGGCGCCGGTTGTGATTTCCTGTCCTTTCCAAAGCAGGTCAAAGCTTTTTGTGGTCTTGTTGTCGTCATATCTCATGTGATAAAATGCCCTTACCGCGGCGGGGTAATCCGTTACAAAAACAAACTCATGCCCGTATTTTTCCTTAATCAGCTTGCTTAGCAGGCGCTCGCCCTCCGGGTCCAAATCCGCCTTATGTCCAATAATATGCCCAAGCTGCGCAAGCATTTCGCGCGCCTCGCCAAGGCTAACCCGCGGGAAAGGCAGCGACGGCACCACAACCTCTACGCCGTATTGCTCCTTGATTTCCTCGCCGTATAGCTCCTTAACCCTGCCAAGGGCAAAGGCAAGCAGCTTTTCCTCCCACTCCATTACCTCCTCGTGTCCCTTAACCCAAGAAATTTCCATGTCTAAGGAGGTGAATTCGCTGGCGTGGCGGCGCGTGGAGGAGGGGTCGGCGCGGAAAGCCGGTCCAATCTCAAAAACACGGTCAAAGCCGGCAGCCATTGCCATTTGCTTATAAAATTGCGGGGATTGAGCCAAATAAGCCGAGCCGTCGAAGTAATCTATCTTGAACAGCTCAGCGCCGCCCTCGCTTGCCTCAGGCACAATTTTTGGGCTGTGAAGCTCAAGGAAGCGGTTTTGCGTCCAAAAATCACGCAGCGCCTGCTCAAACACGGTTTGCACCTTGTATATCAGTTGAGTTTTGCCGTGGCGCAGCCAAAGGTAATGCCAGTCCAAGCGAGCCTCGAGGCCGCTGTTCTCGTCCACGGGCTGCGGTGCCTGCGCAAGGCTTTCAATCACAACGGATTGAGGCGCAATCTCCATCTCCCCCAGCTTGACGGAGGGATTATGCACAGCCTCGCCGACAAAGGTTAGCGCGCTGCCCATGGTGATATGCTCCAGAGCCTGGGCAACCTGGGGGTTGCTTGGTTTGTGAACTGCAACCTGA
Source organism: Clostridium sp. (assembly GCA_031272895.1). Taxonomy (GTDB): domain Bacteria; phylum Bacillota; class Clostridia; order Oscillospirales; family Acutalibacteraceae; genus WRKY01. The sequence goes on from JAISSW010000002.1 coordinate 304,305, forward strand.
ACTTGCCCGCTTATGTCCTCCAGCACCAAAAAAAGCATTTTCTTTTGGTCACGGATTGTGCGCACCAAGCCCTGCACCTTAACCTGCTGCCCAAAGTGTTGTGGGATTTGGCTGATTAAAACTCGCTCTGACATTATTTACTCGCTCCTTAACAAATGCTATCAAAGAATTATACCAAGAATTGCGCTTTGTGTCAAGAAGAAGAGAGCTTTGGGTGCATATTTGCAAGCGGCGGCGCTTTGCGCTATAATATGCCTGTAGACTGAGCAGGGAGGCCGTGGCTTAGCATTGCAAGCGGCAAATCGGGAACAGCTACGATTTGATTAAGCCGAAAGTGAGGGCGAGGAAATGCTGACAAAAGTGAATTTGCTTGACGCCGTGGGCGGAGTGCCGGAGTTGTTCCAATACATAAAAATCGGGCAGCTAAACGACCATATGCTCAATGTATTGCAATGCGAAAACCGGACGCTCGATTTCCATGTTCACGATTCGTCTGACGAGATGTTTTACGTCATTGATGGATGCTTTAAGATAGAACTCGACGATGGCTTCGTTCCGCTTCAGACCGGAGATATGGTCATTATCCCGAAAGGTACACGGCACCGTCCGGTTGTGACAACTTTGGTGAAATGCCTTCTAATCGAGGTGGATGGAACACTGAACGCAGAAAACACAGGAGGTGGAGTTTTGTGAAAACAAATACTATCACTGACTCCGAAACCATGACAGACCTAACTAAAATCCCAGGCATCGGCAAGAATATGGCGCACCACCTGACCCGTGCCGGATACCCGAATATCGAAGCCCTCAAAGGGCAAGACCCCGACGAGGTTTACGCCAAGGACTGCTTCACACAGGGTGTTCAGGTCGACCGCTGCGCTCTGTACTGCTATCGGCTGGCTTGCTATTTCGCAGACCACGACAGGCAACTGCCGGAGGGCAAGCAGAACTGGTGGAATTGGAAGGATTGAGAAGATGACAAACGAAAAAGTGTTTGCGATGCCGTTTTCCAACGTCTACCCGCTGCTCGTGCAGAAAGCGGAACGCAAAGGCCGGATTAAAGCCGAGGTTGACGAGATTATCTTCTGGCTGACGGGCTATGACGAAAGCGGATTACAGGCGCAACTTGAAAAGCAGGTTGACCACACAATATTCTACGGCGAGGCTCCGCAAATCAACCCGAACGCCGCGCTAATCAAGGGCGTCATCTGCGGACACCGCGTGGAGGAAATCGCC
>JAISSW010000012.1 GCA_031272895.1 Clostridium sp.
AGCTTAAAACTCGCAATAACCAAAATCGGCGACCTATTATTGCGAGACAAAATCACACAGGATAAGGACGGGAACGCCATCACTGAAGTAAATTTGGCGATCCCGGACTATCAGCGTCCTTATAAATGGACAGCCAAGAACGCGATTCAGCTTCTTGACGACATTGTCGATGCCAAAAACGAAAACAAAGAAACCTACCGTGTGGGAACTCTTATCCTCCACCGTGATGGCGGATTTTTACAATATCGTTGACGGTCAGCAGCGAACCATCACTTTTGCGCTGTTGCTGAGGACGTTGGGCGCAGATGGGATTCGGTTTTTGGAGCAGTCTCTCGTCAACAATCCTCATAACATACGCAACATACCGAGTAATTATCGCGTTCTTGAAAGACGTGCCAATAATATCGCTGACGACAGAGACAGAAAAGAGTTGCTTGATTATATTCAAGACCACTGCGAACTCATTGTCGTAATCACCGACGATTTATCCGAAGCGTTTCAATTCTTTGACTCGCAAAACGCTCGCGGTAAAAAGCTCTATCCGCACGATTTGCTGAAAGCCTATCATCTTCGCGAGATGAACGATTTAGATGTCGACGAAACCGAAAAAATCGTTAAAAGCTGGGAGGATTTAGACCAAAAAGAACTCTCGGAACTCTTCAGTGATTACCTTTATCGCGTTAAAGAATGGACAAAGGGAAATCGAGCATGGGAGCTGACCGAGCATAATATACACAAGTTTAAGGGTGTCACTCGGCACGACAATTTTCCATACGCGCAATTTTATAAAGGCGCGTTTTCATACGCTGATATGATTAACAATTCCGCTATGCCTTTCGTTTCCGGCATACGGAATCTCAAACCATTTCAGTTGGATACGCCCATTGTGGCGGGTAAGCCGTTCTTTGATTACGCAAGGCACTACTTCGACATTCTCAAAGACATCCAAAACAACGATAAATACGAGGGCTATTATATAAATGACAATGACATCGTAAAAACGCTGAATCTCAGAACTTATCGGAATGGCGTCGGTAACCGCATAACCCGTTTGCTATTTGACACGGCAATCTTACTTTATGTCGACAGGTTCTGCCCCGAACGTCCCACAAAAGCAGACACAGAAATGCTGGATCAGTTTGTGGTGTTTGCGTTCATTTGGGCATATTCACTCCGAGCGCAGTATTATAATGTCAGTTGGCTTGCAGCGCAAAATTATATTATGGGGACTGCTCCTGCCGGTGTCGGTGTAAAAAACGCCCTCAACATCTATAAGCTCATCACCGACGCGGATTCTCCGGCTTCGCTTCTTTCCGCGCTTTCCGATAGCATAGTTCCATTGCCTGTTAGTATTATTGTGGCGAAAAAAGATAACGTCGAAGAAAAGGAAGACGACGTTTACCAAAACTATCTCCACTATTTCAAGGTAAATAAATTCATGGAGGGCGAAGATGAAGACTAAAGCTTTACCTCTTAGGGAAATGTCAATTGCCGAAATCTACAATGGCGACAAAGCAACATATGAAGTGCCGATATGCCAGAGAAACTATGCGTGGGAAAAAGATGAGATTGCCGCGCTGATTCAAGATGTTTTCGATGCGCTTGATGCCAAAAAACCAACTTATTTTATTGGAACTCTGGTATCTTTTCATAAAGGCGACCAAGTCTACGAGGTAATCGATGGGCAACAGCGACTCACCACGATTAACCTTGTGCTTGGTGCTTTGGGCGTTCCTCTTCAAAACAAGCTAACATACCGCGCGCGCAAGAAGTCAAACTACACCATTCAAAGCCTGCCAAATTTTGAAATCGACGAAAAGGATAAAGGTATTGTAGAAGGGTTCAAGTTTGCCCAAACTGCACTTAATGAAATAGTCACTACCCACCGCGACGAATTTAGCGACTATTTTCAGAAACACGTTCATCTGATTCACTACCAAGTGCCGAAAGATATCGACTTAAATCACTACTTCGAGATTATGAATTCAAGGGGAGAGCAGCTGGAAAAGCACGAAATAATCAAGGCTCGGCTGCTTGGCGTGTTGGAACGCAATGCAGACAAGGCGAAGTTCAATCGCCTGTGGGAATACTGCAGCGAAATGAATGTTTATATTCAACAGAAATATGCCGCAGATAAGTCTGCAGAAAAAATCTTCGGGAAAACTCTCGATAGTTTCGGCGACGTCGCAGATTTTGATGCCTTGCCGGATGTCGATGGTAGCGTTAACACACTAAAAATCAGCGAACTGATTACTCACAAGGGCGGAGATATTGAAAAACCACAAGACGATAAAATTGATACGTTTCAACCGATTATAGATTTTTCCAACTTTCTGCTTATCGTGCTGAAGCTCACGCGTATGGAGGAAAAGAACTTCAATCCGACAGCTTTTAATCTCGACGACAAAGAGTTGATTTATGAGTTTGACAATGTGCAAGTTGATGAGGCTTTTGCAAAACGGTTCGGGTACAATTTGCTGATGGCTAAATTCCTGCTGGATAATTACATTGTGCATCACGCCAATGAGGATGATACCATTAAAAACAATCCATGGCAATTGCAAAAATGGCATAAAGACGAAAAGAGGTATCTAAAAAACCTAACCAGCGAAAGCGATACACAGCGCAAATTGGTACAGTTGATTTCTCTGTTCGAGGTGTCGTTTACCGCGCGGCAAAGGAAGAACTATCTTTTCTACTGTTTGTTGTACCTCTTTAACGATAGCGATTGGGATGTTGCTAAATACTGTGACTTCCTATCGGGGTTGGCAGACAAGTATTTCAGAGATGTTTATTTAGTGTCGGAAAATCTAAACGAAATCAACACACCGAAACCCGGTAGCTTTGACAGCACCATTCTGCGCGGCAACGCACTTAATGTCGAAGTGGTCAATGACAGCTTTGATTTCACGGAGATCTATGGTAACGGCGTGGAAGCATCAGCTGGGATTCCGCTATTTGTGTTCAATTATCTCGACTACAAGCTATGGAAAAAATATGCTGATGAGCTTCGTGGCGAGAAAACAAAGGAAGACAGTCACGAACGTAAAGAATTCTTTGCCGCTCTTGGGTGTGGAGATTTCGGATTGAAGGTGTTCGAGCAGTTCTATTTTTCCAGAACGCGCAGAAGTTTGGAGCATTATTATCCGCAAGCAAATGCCGCGGGCGAAGACGGATTACCTAACGAGGCGCAAATTAACTGCCTCGGCAACTACGCCATGATTGGCAGTGAGGCGAACAGCTCGGGCTCTAATTGGACACCTAAAACGAAGCTCGACCATTACTTGGATACTTCGGGGAAAATACGCCAGGTCAGTGTTGCTTCAATCAAGTTTATGATTATGATGCAGATTTGCAAGGATAATCAAAATGTCCGCAACGGCGGCGCGGAGTGGGTTTTCGAGGACATCATAGAGCATCAGCGCAAAATGCTGGAGGTATTGATTAGTGAATAAGGATGAAAGACTTATGACCAGACAAGCCATTATCGACTATTGTCTGACGTTCCCCGCCGTGTATCTGGATTACCCATTCGATGATGGCGTAACAGCTGAAACGGCGACCGCGACATTGCGGCATCGGGCGAACAAGAAAATCTTTGCTTTCACCCGTTTTCTTGTATCACTATCATCAATTCAAGGCAGCCAGAGTATCCTTACAGCATTTAAGTTGCTGACTAAGGACACTCCGAATTTTTATGCCATGTGGCCGGTTGTTGCTATGCTAAGAGTTCGCTTTTTTGCGCCGCAAGCTGTCCAGCCTTCGGCTCATAGCTCACCACAACGCCCTTGCGGGTCTGCATTTGCACCGCAACATCCGGGATTTTCGCCTGCTCGGGAATCTCCACGGTACCCAAACCATGATACACGATTCTCAATCGTTGCCGCCACACACCGTCAATCTTTTCTGCCTGATGCACTTCGATGCGGTTGACAAGCTCGCTGAGCATATACGGCGTGAGTTTTTCGCCACGCGGCGGCAGGATTTATGGAAGCAGAAGGGGGGTTCCGCAGAGTCAATGGCTATCGGCAAAATCCGTTTCGGTTAAACGCGTTGACATAAGGGCGATAAGCTGTTATACTAAGCGCATGACCGACAGGTCAGATCCCGGGGGCGCGGCCGCCCCAAATTCCACGACGGTTGGGACACCGTCTGGCTGATATGGTAGAAAAACTGTAATAAGGAGGGCAATCAATGCTAAATCTACAAGAAATAAGAGAGTTCTTAGAAAACTTGCCTGTTGCAACTATAAAAGCAAAAGAATTTACACTTGCTGATATATTCCGCAAAAATCGCAACGAGAACTTTTCAAGCGATTGGTTGGCGTTTATTTTAGACCCTATTCATTTCAAATCTTATGAGCCGTTAAATGCTTTTTTGAGATTACTTGACATACCAACACTTGACGAAAATCAAGAAGTAACTGTGGAAAGAGAAGTTTCACTTGGCGAATACGGAAGAATTGATTTGCTAATTACAACAGATGATTATTTAATTGGCATAGAGAACAAAATCGATGCGTGGACGAGAGAAAATCAATGTGAAGATTATGCTGTTGCATTGAAAGAACAAAAAGGCGAAAAGCAAGCCGTAGGCGTTCTATTATCGCCCCAAAGCAATGGTGTATTGTCTGCAAATGGTTTTGTTGATTTGTCTTATGAGCAACTAATTGAGGAACTAAAAGGCATTTCAATAGATTTTATCAACAATTTGCGTTCTGCATTTTTGCTGAAAGATTATATCACTTATATGGAGGAAAACATTATGAAAAATGATGTAATATTTGACATCGAGGACAAGACTACCGCTTATTTGTTGGGGCAAATTGATAAAATCGATAGTATCAACGACCTGTTGGCTACTCAAAAAGGTAATATGAAGAATTATATCGAAAGTGCGATGATAGATATTGCAAGCCAGTTAGGCGTTGAATGGAGAGTTTTCGTTAGCGGTGGTGCAGGTTATTGGCAATTTTATAAGAACTTTTGGAATGATAAAGACGTCAACATACATTATGAGGTGGCAGCCATTACAAGGTCTAAAAATAGCTTAGCATATACGAGTTATCAAATAGTTCTTCACGAAGAAAGTTTAAAAAAACCGAAACACTTCAGAGACGGCTTTAAGCCTATCAAGGCAGAAATACAGCGACTGTTTCCATATAAAGAATATAATTTGGATTTTTCTAGCAATGAAAACTTTAAGAAAAGCCTTGATGATATTTTAGGGAATTTATTATCAATGGCTGAAAAAACAAGCGGAATGATTGATAAATATATTGCCGAAAACGCAAATGAGAATATTGAACAATAGAAAAGGGGTAATTGCAATGGATTATACTTTTACAAATTCGCATCTATATACTGCAAAATATATAGAGGTAACATTTCAAGTTGATATTGGCAATTCAAAGGCTGGGCAAGGAACTGGCTTTATGACGGTTGGATAGTGTCCGTTTAGCGTTGAAGGAGTGATTTTATGAATTTGCTAATACTTTTGGAAATACTACTTTTTTACTCTATACCTATATTACTGGTTTTTCTGATTTGCTTATTTAAGCAGATTCGCAGTAAAAAAAGTATGCTATTGAACTATTTATTTCAATTATATTTGGCTTCTTATCAATATTATCAGTAATATATTATTATAGCCCGAATCATTATTTGCAAGAAATGGCTTTTGCTGCCGCGACATCTCTTATGTGTTTTCCTATAGTAATGTTAATTATTACGTGTTATGTCATTGCTTTAAGGCTGCTGAGGAAAAATGAGAAATTATTGGCAGCTGTAGTCGCGTTGATATCCACTATAATAGTCATATTTTTCTTTATTGTCACGTTATAACTGCAGAACCTTAGAGTTTGTTACTTGACAAGCTACAACGATAATGTGTATACTTATGGTGAGAACGGTCTGCGCACGAGCAAGAACGGCACTGAGTTTTAATAGGGGGCTAAATACATACGTTTTTGTTCCTATTGAAATTGTTGAATGGACTGTTTCATCGTTGCATACTGTGATAGAAACCGTCTACAAATGGCACTATACTTGGTATGACAAATTGTTCCCAAACTCACTAGAAAAATACATTGAAAATTATATTTATTTGAATATCTCGTAAAATCAGGACTAAAATTTTAGTTAAGGTGGTATGCGCTTATGAAAATAAAAGCAAAAACTGTTGTTTTGTTAATTGCAGTAGCTATGGCTGTAGTATTCGTCCTAGGTTCGTTACGAACATTTGAACCGCACGAATTGCCGGCCGATTTATCAGAATTGCCATTTTCTTTGATTAATTATGAAGAACTTGAAGGCGGCATTTCATATGAACGGCACAAACGGCCAAAGGAATTTTCAACTGAAGACTTAGGCTATCCAATTGAAAACAGTTACCGGATTGAGTATAGTTTGTTCAATTTTCGAATATATCATGCAACACAAACACTTGATGTCACATATAAAAACGGGGATGTCGGATATTTTGTATTTCGCACCTGGATTGAGCGTCTGCCAATATGGATTCCGACGCTGTCGCTAGTTGAATTTATGGAAAAATATTCCTTTGTAACTGAACCCATGGAGTATATAGAGTATCAGGATACAGCTTTTGATGAAGTGCGATATTTGTTAGAGTGGGAGGCAACCGGCGGAATGAGAGTGTTTGCCAAAAAAGGCCGCACATACTACAGGTGGCATTATCAAGGAAAGGCAGAATTAAGCAAACTGCTTGAATTGGCAGAAATTACTTATACTAAAAATTAACCCACCGCCACCTGAAAAGCTGAATAATCACGTTTAACCCAAAGGCGACGGCACGGTTAAGCCCCATACATAATTTTTAGGGATGTGTTATTATGAAATCTAAAAAGAAACTCTTATTAATTGCAATTTCCGTAGCTGTATTACTTGTAGCTTCTGTTAGCGCGATACTGTTAATTTCAGCAAAAACCGGGCCAAAGCTGAATCAAAAGTATCCGATTTCACAGCTTGAAGACCTAGCTGAACCTCATATTGATCTACGAACGCTCGAAAAATCTGTCAGACTTGAATATGTCCCGGCGGATAAGTCTAGTTCAACGTCAAACTGTATCATAAAAGGCGGCGTAGAATTATATGATATCAATGTTTATCAGACATACTATGCGTATTCGCTTGAGACCGGCAATCAACTCTACATTGATTACACCTTGCCATCAACTGGCAAAAGAATGAATCTTGAGGTTATTTTGACGACACATTATTTCAAAGAAAACGGCGACCAAACAATAGAAAAAGCTTTGGCCCATTTTCCATATGATGTGTCATCAAAGACTGAAAGCGAAACCGTCGATGCACGCTTTGAAACGTGCTGGGTAAGCACACATGAAAGCGAGTATAGACCAAACGATATCAGCATTCTGGTCATCAGAGATAATCAAATTATGTATTTAGAGTACAGCGGCGGATTCTTGTCAACAGAAAAGCTACTTGATGAGCTTGATCGCATTCTTTGAGTATCCGAATTGGTGCCGGGACCCGGTTGGGCAATAGCAGGAGGTATCGTCGTCGGCGTAGGAATTTCACTTGGTGCTGATTGGCTCAAAACAAATCTTATTGGCTGATTGGAGGATGTTATGATTCACTATATGAAAGAACTTCCAATAATAATCACGATTCCAGTGCTATCAATCTTATTCATCGTTATGATTGCCGGAGTCTTTAAGTTTAAAAAAAATAAAACAACTTATACAGTAGCCATACTTTTTATTATGCTAGCACTTATTTGTGTTGTTAGCATAATTTACAAGTTGTTGGAATTCTATTTTCCAAACGGGGGGCTATATGATGTGTGTGGAGCTGTTTTGATATCATTAGTAATAATAGTGCTACTATACCTTATCATTTTGACTATGTATCGCTATTCAAAGAAACAGATTTCACCAGAACGTGTGGCATTTGCTAGGATAGCCTTATGTTGTGCTGTATTTTTGATTCTCATAGCGATATTCGTTGCGATAATGTTGAGGCAATAATGCAAATATGAGGAAAACGTTGCACAAAACTTTCCCGACGATAGGACCGGGGGTAACGATACTCTTTATCCATCATGTCAACAAAGCCAAGCTCTCTAAATCCATTTAAAAACATCAGCGACGACAAAAATCTGCTCTGCGACTGCAAGTCCCTCACCGATGAGATTGCCGAATTTGAGCGTGAGGTTGCTGTCCCGAGGGAGCTTTCCCGCAAAGACATCTTTGAAAATGCGCGCCAATTCCGTCACGCTGTCATTTGGTTTAATCATCCATACGGTATATGTTATATATCAAAAAGTTCAAAATGTTTTCATTAGCAACCGCATTTTTTGACTCGGCAATCAAGTCTTTATTTTTCGTATACTCGATAATGCGTTGTGTTCTTTCTTTGTGTTCAACAAAATATCCTGAAAAATCTTCATCCCAAAGATATTCTACCGAAATTTTATTGTTAGACAGTGAGAGGTATCGATAGCGTTCCAATCCTCCGCCAACATTGAATAGAAAAATTCCCGGATACTTTTTGTTATTGGAAAAGAACGGATTCTGGTCAATGAATTCATAAGCGCCAAGTTTAATAATCTGATTATTTGCAAAAGCATAAAAAACTTGTTGATATCCATTTGAAGTTATTAGCTCTGTAACCCCGTCATTATCCAAATCCTTTTCACAATAATAAATGCTTCCCCAATTAGCTTCGCCTGACCGGCGCAAAATCAAAGCAAATGCTTCTTTTTTGCTAAATATTGTATTCATGGTGCTAATTTCAGATTTAGGCAACACATTGTTTGGTGTTGTTGGTATATGTTCGCAAGCGAAAAACGTACATACAAATAAAACCAACAGAAGCAATATGTGCCACTTTTTCAACATAAATGTATCACCTCTTTATGAATCTTGTCATAACATTCGCATCTCCGGTGTTTCATTTGGCCGTTAGACCAAGCCTAAATACTTTTCAAAGAATACGAGCAGCTTGTCGATGACGCTTTGCATTTTGACCGCTCAGTTTCCGTTGCCTCCGCCGTAGCATGACACCGGCCGTGGCTCCTAGCCGCCGCTTTTCTTTGCTGCTAATAAAAAGAGCCTCCCTTACGGCAGCTTCCTTAAAAAACGCGGCGGATAGGCTTTAGCATTTGCAGCACCTAACCGCGACATTGGCCGCGGCAAGTCCTACCTGATGTTTCGTGGAGAAGCCTTATAATTTGCATGGGCATATCCCCGACGACGCTTTTCTTTGCTTACTTTCTTCACAAAAAGAGCCGCCCTAACGACGGCTTGCTAAAAATTCGCGACTGATAGCCTTAATTTTTCGCAGTATATAACCGCGACATTGGCTGCCGGTCTTACCGGCTGGTGGAGATGGCGGGAATCGAACCCGCGTCCGAAAAACGATTACTTAGGCTTTCTTCGAGCGTAGCCGGTCATTTGATTTTCTGCCATGCGCGCGCCGAACGGCAGGCTCACGCAGGCAACAACCGCGTTTTGCGTGACGGACTACGCGGTGCTGCTCCGTTCACGGTCACTGCTGTTGACGCCTGATTTCCCGGTCGCAGTTATCCGGGGCAGACGGCTGCAAGCCTTTTGGGCTTAAGCAGCTTTTAAAACAGGTTTACTGTCGTTTCTTTTTAAGCTGCGGCTGATTTACGAGTTTCCGCCACTCGGCTCGCTTACCACGGCTCTCGTTCCCCGTCGAAATCCTTTCATCCCCATTGATATTGGCGCACAGGAACAGAGTGTACGCCTACCCTATAGTATAGCACATTTGCAAAATTTTGTACAGCACAAAAATGTCTCCTACCACAAATTGTCAACCCTGTACTCTTACATTACCAGCTCCGTGTAAGAATCACAGTCCAAGCTCACGCAGGGCACGCAGAAACCATGCCGCCGAACCCGTATAAAGCGTCCAGCCCGCACGCCCCTCAATGCCGCTTGCCGCGGAAACATCGCCCGCCAAAGCGAATGGCTCTCCCTCGTAACGCAGGGCGTTTTTTTCTTCCTCGCAAAGCTCCGCCGGGTTGATAAGCCGCAGCAGCTCAAGCGCCCGCTCCCTTTGCCCCTCACGCGCAAAGGCCATGGCAAGCCAAACCGCCGCGTGGGTATACTGCCCTGCGTTTTCACGAATTCCGGGCGGATACGCCGCCGCATAGCCGGGATTGTTCCCGCCATTGTCATTCTCTGTCCCGAACGGCGGCGCATATAGCTTAATTATCCTGTTTTCCTTATCGACCAAGGCATTCATGGCGCTCTCCAACGCTATTCTGCGTCGCTCTGCCGAGCCTATACCTGCAAAAACAGCGAAAGACTGCGTAAGGCTGTCAATTGCACAGGCGCCGGAGCCGCTTGCCCCAAGGGCTGTTCCATCGTCATACCAGGCGCGCAAGTAATGGTCCTTATCCCAGCAATCCCTGTCAATTATTTCTCTCAGGCGCGCGGCATTTTCCAAGCAGACCGCGGCAAATGCTTCGTCACCCATAATGCGGCAAAGCGGGGCAAGCCTTTCAAGCGTCAGCACAAGGAACATACCCAACCAAACACTTTCTCCTCTGCCTTCAATACCAACGTGGTTAAAGCTGTCGTTCCAGTCGCCGCCGCCGATTAGTGGCAGACCACGCTTTCCCGTGCGTCCAAGGCAGTATTTTACAGCCCTGACGGCGTGGTCATACACAGTCCCTTTTTGCGCGCCCTTTTGCGGGCTGAAGTAGCGCTCGTTCTCCTCCGCCCGCAGCGGCTCAGCCTCAAGGTACGCCACCGGCAGACTGAGTATCCCCGCGTCGCCGCTGTGCCTGACATAGTGCGCAAGCGCATAGCTTAGCCAAAGCATATCGTCAGAGCAGCGGGTACGCACACCGCGCAGGCCGCCGCCGCTTTGGGGAAGCCTGTGCCACCAGTGCAGCACATCGCCCCGGGTGAATTGTACGGCGCAGCAGCGCAACAGCTGATATTTCAGCAGCTCCGGACGCTCCCATACCATGGCGCAGGCGTCCTGCAGCTGGTCGCGGAAGCCATAAGCCCCGGAGGACTGATAGAAGCCTGTTCTGCCCCAAAGCCTTGAATGGAGCAGCTGCTGCCACAGGAAGGGCTTTATTGTGCTGAAAGCCGACGGTTCCCCGTCAGCCTTGCCTTGCGGTAAAGCCCTATTAGCCTCAGGGGCAGACTTAGGCTCAAGTGCCGCCGTGCTGCAAGCGCCCCATGAGAGCGTAAAATCAAGGCGCACAGGCTCGTTTGCCGCAAGCAAAAACGCCCTGCCCACCGCCGCGCAGGAATCACGCAGGGGCAGCAGCTCACCCGTGTGCCACAGCCCCGCCCAAAAGGCTGCGCGGTCAAAGCAAATTATGCTTGCGCCGCCCTCAAGCCTCAGCGCACAGTAGCCGGGGATTGCCCCCGCACTGTTCCAAAGCAGCGCTCCGTCCGGCAAGGGGCGCGCCAAAGCCCTGCCGGATATTCTTCGGCTAACACCCAAAATCGGCTCGGTGTAATAAACCACGCTCATGCGTGTTTCCTCGTGCGCATTCAGCTCTACGCTGACACTTTTCAGCATACCCCGCCCCGGCACACTTACCCTTACCGTGTATTCAACGCCCCCTGCAAGCCCGCGCCAGCTTGCTTCGTCAGGGGAAAAGCTGCACCGGGCGCCCATGAGCAAATCATAGGTTTTCCCTGCGATTTTTGCTAATAAGCGCTCGCCGCGGTTGTCCGTGCAGGGGTCATTTTCCCAGGGCGTAAGGCGGTTTTCGCGGGAATTAATCGCCCATGTGAAGCCAAGCGACTTGTGGCTGACCAAGGTTCCGAACGACGGATTTGCCATTACACGGCACCAGGGGCGCACAGGCATATTCGGCGTAACGCAAAAGCCTTCACCGTCAAAATATCCGCCGTACACACGCCTTGCACCGTGCGGCAGGATTTTTTGCGGTAAAGGCTCTACCCCGCTGATTTCCATAATTTCCTTAGGGGCAGAAGCCAAGCGCGGCAGCGGCTTTTCTCCGGCAACAAAGGCAGCTGCGGCAATAAGCGCGCAGCACTCGCTTTGGGTCAAACGCAGGCTGTTAAACACAAAAATATATGCAGCGTCCTCCAAGCCCTCGGCGCGTATAAGTGCCCGTATGCCCTCTCGCAGCGGCGCGGAGTAATCACCTCCGTCGGCACAGGCAAGCAGCAAATCGCAGCGCAGACCGCAGGCGTTAAGCCTTGCCGCAATGCGCAAATAAGGCAGGGCCGCCGCCGCGATCTCCACCGGCACATAAATTATAGGTCTGTCACCGGAAACACCCAAGCTCCACAGTGTGCCTCGCCCTCTCTCAACGTTCCTTTTGATTGCCTCCCGTAGCCCCTCTTGGATTTTGCCTTGGTCAAACAGCAGGCGGGGCAAAAGTGTGCGCAAAATAACCTCCTCCGCACAGCCGACCGGAAAAGGTGCGCCCGCCCCTGACTGCGGTGCGTTTATCCCGGAAAAAAGCCGCAAAGCCTCGCTTTCCCCCGCGGCGGCGCAAAGTACTAGCGTCAGGCTGCAGCTGCCCTTTGGCGGTATTGCAAGCGGCACGCAAATCGCCGCGCAGGAATCCGGGTTGCCGCGCGAGGGTACAAACAACTCCGGCAGGCTGTTCAAATCCGCAAAGCCCTTGCCGTCCACAAAACGGGAGCGCTCAAAGGCGTAGGAATAGCGCGGCTGCTCGGCAAGGCCGACGGCAAGGCAGAGTGTCTGCCCACCGGAGAGAGCCTTACGCCCAAACAGCAGCACATTATGCTCGGCATCAAATTTTTCCGTCAGGAACAGCTTCGCAAAGGCGGGGTGCTCGTCCTCCTCCCGTTGGGCGATTAACGTCGGCTCAAGGTAAATATTTAGATGCCCGCGCAGCTCAGCGCCGCTTGTGTTTTTTATTTTATAGCTCCTGCTCTCCGACGGTAAGCGCGGATGAACAGCCGCCGTGCAGCTAAGACTAAGCCCCTGCCCGCTCGCCTTGTATTTAACGCTGCCGCGCGTTATCTCCGTGCTAAAGCGGCAGCCCCTTGCGCCGCCAAGCAGGCGCGTAAACGGCAGACTTCTTCCGTCCTCACGCACAAAACGGGCAAAAATGCCGCAGGGCTTGCCGATTAAATCCGCGCTGTGGCGGGTTATATTCACGCCGCCGTAGAGGGAAGTGCCCGCGCCGTTTGCCGACAGCACCGCCGTGTATTCGCCGTTGGTGAGTATTTGCGCCTGCGGATTCGCAAGCTCAGGCTCACGCAGCTTAAGCGTTTGTCCCTGTGTGCGCCGGCGCGGCTGAGGGGTTTTTCGCCCGCCGGTATCCCTAAATAGCAGCGCACCCTGCGGGACGGACTCGTTCAAAAGGCTTTTTGCCCCACTCATGGAGGGATTGCTCATAAAGCGCCTTTGCAGCACGTTATCCTGCAGGGTGTTGAGGCAGGCAAGCAGACTCATGCCAACATGGTGCGCCATATAGCTGCGCACTACGGCATAATCCTGCCCTGCCGTGCGGGAGGGCGTGAAATCGGCGGCCTCATAAAAGCCAAAGCGCCCGTTCATTCCCATATGCTCAAGCTTTTTTAGGTTTGCAAGAGCCGCGCGCGGGGCAAAGGGCAGCACCAAAAATGTGGAGTAGGGCGACACAACCAGCTCTGAATCCAGCCCGCGCTTAAGCCCAAGCCGCTGCACACCGTGTGCCTTGTACTGGTAGTTAAGCGCATGGTCAAAGGCAAAAAAGCCGCTCTCCGATATCCCCCACGGGTAGCTTTCCCCGCCGCGCCCGCTCCTTTTTACCCTGCTGCGCTGACATTCAAGGCAAAAGACAAGGCATTCCCTTGTAAAGCTGCCCCGCGGAGCCGGCAAAAAGAGCTGGGGCATAAAATACTCAAACATTGTGCCCGTCCAGCTGAGCGCGCCCGTGTGCCGTGCTTTGCGTGCCAACAGCCGACCAAGCGCCGACCAATGTCTGCGCGGCGCTATCCCCCTTGCCACAGCGTAGTAAGCCGTCATGCGAGCCTCGCTCATAAACAGGTCGTAGTATGAATCAGTAAGTTCCTGCTTCTCCAAATCATAGCCAATGGAAAAAAGGCGGCGCTGCTTGCTGTAAAGAAAACCAAGCTCACAGCCGTCGGCAAGGGCGTTAATCTGCCGTATAATTGCCGCGAAGCGTGGGTCCTGCGCGGAGTATTCCTCAAGCCCCTGTGAGAGTGCCGTCAGCGAGCAAAGCAGGTTGCCGCTGTCCACCGTAGAGATATATCGCGGGCGCAGCGGGCGCAGGGTTTTTGTGTCGTACCAATTAAGCAAATGCCCGCGGTAAAGCTCAAGGCGGGCAATGCTATCAAGGCTCAGCTGCAGGCGCCGTGCAAGCTCCCCGGAGTCAATCAGCTCCAAATCCCGCGCGGCAAGGCAGCAAAGCAAATAAAGCCCGATGTTTGTGGGGCTTGTTCGCTGTGCAAGCGCAAAGGCGGGCGTTTCCTGCACGTTGTCCGGCGGCAGATGATTGCTTTGGGCGGTTACATATTCCTCAAAATAGCGCCAAGCGGCGGCGGCATAGCCCTGAACAAGCTCCCTTTCGTTTGCGTTAAGCTTTGGCTCGGTCACCTCCCCCCTGCGCGAGAGTAGCTCAAACGGCAGGTAGAGCAAAAACAAAAAGCCGGCAAGCCGCCCCATCGGTCCGCCCAAAAGCAAAAGCACAGCGGCGCACAAAAGGCAGGGCAGCAGGCGGTCAGTGCCAAGGACTACCGTGCCTTGCTCGCTTTGGGCAGCGGTTTGCCAATCTAACAGCCCACGCCTGCTGATGCTCATTCTCCAGAGAGCGGCGCAAACGGAGTTGATGCAGCACCAAGCCGTCTGCGGCAGCATGACAAGCGCAAGGGCGGCACGCAGCACACCGTCAACAGCCGGTGAGTGACCGCACCTGCTGTGTCCGCACGCCGCGTGGGCAAGTCCCTTGATTGCCGACATCGCGGCACCCAAAAGCTCCCCGGCACAGACGGACAGCAAGCCGACCGCCAGTAACAACGCGGATAAAGTCCCCGGCAAAAACACCGAAGCAAGCACGCATATCAAAGATAACACCGGTGTTAAGGCACGGCGGAAATTATCGAACAGCTGCCATTTTGTCAGCGGCGGCAGGGAGCTGTTGCCTACAAGCTCCGGCAGGTTTTGCGTGTCCCCGCGCACCCAACGGGAAAGGCGCGCAAGGAAGCTCTGTGTGCTTTCGGGAAAGGAATCCGCCACGCTGACGCCGGAAGCATAGCCGCAGCGCAGCAACCCTCCCTCAAGAATGTCGTGGCTCAAAATACTCTCCGGCGGCAGGGCCTTGGGCAAAAGCGCGGCGCAGGCACGGACATTTATAAGTCCCTTGCCGGCAAAAATGCCCTGCCCAAACAAATCCTGGTAAAGCTCTGAAACAGCCCCCGCGTATGAGCTGAAGCCTGCGCCGCCGCCAAGCAAATGGGCAAAAACGCTTTTGCCGCGCTTGTTTACAACCCTTGGCGCAAGTATGCCCCGACCGCTCACCACGCGCCCCCTTTTTTCGTCAATCACAGGCAAATTCAAGGGGTGCACGGCGGCGCAGATTAGGTCCTGCGCGGCAAAAAACGGCAGTTCAGTGTCTGCATCAAGCGTTATAAAGTAATTACAGCTGCGCAGGTATGTCCTGTCGCCCGTGAGCAGCAAAAAGTCCTCGTCGCCGCCGCCCACACAGACCCGAGCCAAATCCAAAATCGCGCCACGTTTTCTCTCCCTGCCGATAAACGCCCGTTGGGTGCGCGAATATTTCCTTTTGCGCAGCGCAACAAAAAAAGCTCCCGGCGCCGCAGCGTCAAGCCTTGCGGAAAGTCTTTTAAGCGCGCGCAGCACAGCCACATCGGCAGGCTGTTCGGCTGCCTCTGCCTGCTTAAAATCCAGCAGGGCGCAAACCCTTGTGTTTTTCACTGAGTTGGAGTGCCAAAGCTCCAAAAGACGCTTTTCCAGCGCCGGTATTCCGCTCGGCTCAGGTGCCAGCAGGGTTGTTATTATCAGTGTTTTACTGTTCTTTACCTCGGAACTGTCTTTGCTCATGCGGGGCAAAAAGTCCTGCGGCAATCCACTCATGACTATGCGCTCCAGCGGTACACGGAAAAGCTCCCACAAAGGTAGCAGCAAAACCAAAAACAGCCATGGCGCACGGAAATGAGCCGCCGCAAGCGCACAAACCAAGCACGGCAGTACGCATTGCAGAGCAATATAGCCAGCGCCGCGGATAGGGTGTGTGTTGTTTGCAAGGAAAAACCCCACATGGCGCTTTTCCGCCCTTGCCCGCTTGATTAGCCCCCTTGCGTATTCCTCTTCCGTGAGTCCAAGCCTTTCCGCCGCCCGGGTTATTCCGTGCCTGTAGTACGCCCTTGTTTCGGCGTCCATTTGCCCATATTGCTCGTCGCTCCGCAAAATCCTATCCAGCTCACAAAGCTCGGCAAGCGAATCAAAATCCACCTCCTCCAGCCTGCGCAGGGCTTTAATCAGCACCCCAAGCTCCTCGTTTTCCGTAGTATGGCTTGCCTTAAGAATCAGCGCTATGGTAAAAAACAGCCGCAGCCGCTCACACTCGGCGGAGGAGGGCTTAAGCTCGGCAATTGCCGCCGCAAGCTCCTCGGTTTCGGTCTGTCTGCCGTCTGTAATATAGTCCCCAAAAAAATCAAGCAGGCGCGGCACGGCACTCTGTTGCAGGGAAATTTTACCGCTCCGCAGAGCCCGCAGAGCATAGCCGCCCTCCCGCGCAAGCAGGTAGTAGTTATCCAAAAGCCAGCGGTTGTTCTCCGCGCCATGCCGTTTTTTTGCGGCGCTCAAATAGCGCGCACGCAGACGCCGCAGTGCTTGACGCAGGCGGCGCTTGATTTGAGCCATCTGCGCCATTTTATCCGTCCGCTTTTACACGCAGCAAACGGAAAATGCCTGCGCTCGCCATGGCAAGCCCCGCGGCAAGGGAAATTATTGAGACGATACCCGCAAGACGGGCAAGCAGGCTCAACACCCGCGCCGCCGTGCCGATTTTTTTCGATGCGGAAATTAAAAACGCCGTGTTCATTTCTTCCCCTCCTACTGTTTTTTTGTGCTTTCTATCAGTACCGCGTGGGCTATTGACGGTATAGTTTCCCCCTGCAGCGGCGACACGCCGGAGAGCAGCGCCCCGGTGGCTACAAAAAGCACCTTACCAAGCTCACCGCGCTCAAGCTGCGGAAGTATATGCCCGCAAAGCACCGCCGCACTGCAGCCGCAGCCGGAAGCACCCGCGTTCACCTCGTTTTCTCCGTCCACGGGGTAGAGCATATTGCCGCAGTCCATGTGCTTTTCCCCAAGGCTTATTCCCCAATCCCGCAGCAAAAGGCTGTGGAGCAGTGTGCTGCCGATTCCTCCCAAGTCACCCGTGAGTATGATGTCATAATCCGCGGGACTGCTGCGGGTGTCGCGCATAAAGCTGCCGATTGTGTTTGCCGCCGCGGGAGCCATTGCAGCCCCCATGTTGTTTGCGTCCTTAACGCCTAAATCCGCAACGCGCCCAAAGCAAAGCGTCGTTATTACGGGGTATTTTTCGTCACCGCGGCGCAGCACACAGGCCCCCGCCGCCGTAGCCGTCCACTGTGCGCTTGGGGGACGTTGACCGCCGTATTCCAAGGGCTGGCGAAACTGCTTTTCCGCGGCGCAAAAATGAGAGGAGGTGCTTGCCAATGCGTTGCGCACCGCCCCGGATTCCAATGCCACAGCGGCAAGGGCTAAGCTAAGCCCCATGGTGGAGCAGGCGCCGTAAAGTCCCGCAAAGGGTATGCCCAATATGCGGGAGCTGAACATACTTGCGCTGCACTGCCCCAGCAAATCTCCTGCAAGGTGCAGGTCAAGCTCCTTTGCGTCAAGCCCTGCCTTGCTAAGAGCGCTCTGTGCCGCCGTCTGCTGCAGCAGGGCTTCAGCTTTTTCCCAGCTGTCCTGCCCCAAGCTTTCATCGTCAAACACTCGTGATAGCTTGCCCTTAAGCAGCCCTGCCGCCTCCTGTGCGCCGCCAACGGCCGCCCAGGCGACAATTTGCGGCGGACTGTGCAGCGTTATTGTGTCAAGGCCTATTCTTTCAGCCATATTTCACCTCCGCGAAGTTACCGTGTAAAAAGCCAATATATAAGCCCGTAAAGCGCCGCCGCACCGCCGCCGTAGATCAAAACAGGACCTGCCAACTTAAAAATATTTGCGCCGGTACCCAAAATCCTGCCCTCCGACTGAAATTCCATTGCCGGTGAAACGACAGCGTTTGCAAAGCCGGTTATTGGGACTATGGTACCCGCACCGGCGTGGCGGGCTATTTTGTCGAAGACACCGCTCGCTGTCAACACGGCTGTTATGGCAATAAGCGTAATCGGCACCAAGGAGCGCACAAGCTCCTCCCCGGCGCCAAGGCGGCCGTAAAGCATTGCGAGCAGCTCCCCAAGCACGCAAATTGCGCCGCCGAAAGCAAACGCCTTCAGCATATTCTTCAATAATGGTGAATTCGGCGAAGCCTGCTCCACCATGCTCTTGTATTTCTCCGGCGTGGTTTTCATTGCGCTCACTCCTCCATCTGCTTGCCAAAGAAGGCCGCGGCAACCTGCGCCAGCTTGCTGTCTGTCTGAGAGGGATATGCGCCGTCCTCCGGCAACAAAAGTATAACCGCCCCCAGCACGTCGCCGGAGCCTATAATCGGATAAACTATGGCGGCCTCACGCTCCAAGCCCTCTAGCGGGCGCAGTGAATCTCCGCCCTCTACCGCCGCCCAGCCGGCACGCTGCTCCATTACCGCCTCCAACGCGGAGCTTACGCGCCTCTCGAGCACCTCCTTGCGCGGCAAGCCTGCGCAAGCCACGGCCGTATCCCTGTCCGTAACAACCACGGGCAGTCCCGTGCCCTTATGCAAAACCTCGGCGTAACGGTCTGTAACGCCGTTTATTTCCCCTATGGGCGAATATTTTTTGAAGATAACCTCACCGTCCGTGTCGGTGTAAATTTCCAGCGGGTCGCCTTCTCTTATGCGCATTGTGCGGCGAATCTCCTTTGGGATTACCACCCGCCCAAGGTCGTCTATTCTTCTTACAATACCCGTTGCTTTCACGCACAAAACCCCTTTGCATCAGCTTGCAAGGGGTAGTATTTGCCGTTTTTGGGCATTTATGCGGCCGGTTAACAGCGCTTGAAACACGGAAAAGTCAAGCTTTGAGCCTATCTTGCGGCAAAGCCGAAGTCCTCCGCCACCTCCCGCAGCAGCCCGACTCCCTTTACAATCTGCTCATCTGTGGGTGTGGAGAAATTAAGGCGAATACAGTTGCTCGTGCCGCTTTGGTCAGCCAAAAAGGCGCTGCCCGGCACAACGGCGACGCGCTTTTGTGTGCAAGCCATACAGTACGCGGGCATATCAACTTTGCTCGGCAGGCTGCCCCAAACGAACAAGCCCCCCTGCGGACGGACATAGCTGAAAAAGCCGTCAAGCTGCTCGTCCAGCAGGTCACACATAAGCTTAAGCTTGCGGCGGTATACCTCCTGAATCCGTGCAATGTGCGCCTTTACGTCATACTCGGTCAGCCAGCGGTATACTATCATCTGCGTCAGCATGGAAGTATGTACGTCGCCGGTTTGTTTGCCCACGGTCATCTTCGCCGCAAGCTCCGCCGGAGCAACGCAAAAGCCCGCCCGCAAGCCGGGCGAAAGTATTTTTGAGAACGAGCCGGCGTAAATCACTCGCCCGTCCGTGTCAAAGCTTTTAATTGAGGGTATGCTCTCCCCTGTCACACGCAAGTCCCCGTAGGGGTTGTCCTCAAGGATAATCAGGTCATATTTTTGCGCCAAGGAATAAACAGCCCTGCGCTTTTCAAGGCTCATTGTGGCGCCGGTGGGGTTTTGGAAGTTGGGTATGGTGTAAAGGAAGCGCGCGTTTTTATTGGCTTTCATTGCTTTTTCAAGCGCAGAGATTTCAAGCCCGTCCGGTTCAATAGGCACACCGGCAAGCTTGGCGTTGTAAGCCCTGAAGCAGTTGAGGGAGCCAATGAAGGACGGGTCCTCGCAAAGCACAACGTCGCCCTCGTCGCAAAGCACCTTGCAGGCAAGGTCCATAACCTGCTGCGCCCCGCTTGTAATAATCACACTGTCGCCGTCCGCTCCCACGCCGTAATCCCTGCGCTGCCAGTCGCGTACAGCGTCAATCAGCGGCTCGTAGCCCTCCGTCACCCCGTATTGCAGCGCCGCAACCGGGTTCTCTCCAAAAATCTTCGCGGTGATTTCCTTAACCTCGTCAACAGGGAAAGCCTCCGGCGCTGGGTTGCCCGCCGCAAAGCTGATAAGCCCCGGCACACTTGCGGCCTTCAAAATCTCGCGGATTGCGGACGGCTTTAGCGCCGAAATTTTCCTTGAAAAGCGGTATTCCATCTTCTTCTCCTTGGGTATTTTTTCGTTATTAATCAATTATCTTTTATTATATCACCACAGCGGGGGGAAAGTCAACGGGAATGCGGGATAAGGAGAGGACGCGCAAGGCATGGACAACAAAGAGCTTACTTTCGCCTGCGCAGCTCAAAGCCGCGCAGCTCGGCGGAGATTACCGCGGTTTCCAGCTTGCGCACGCTTGAAAGCAGCAGCGGCACGCACAGCGGCATTAGCAGGCGGATTTTTTTGAATATGTTGCGGGTATCAAGCTCAACGCCGCGGGCCGTTTGCGCCTCCGTAATCTCCGCCATTTCCTCCGCGAAAACCGGGATAAACCGCATTGCCGTGCTGAAAGCAAACGCAAATTTATATGGCATATGCAGGCGGTTATAGAGCGAATCGGCAAGCGCAAGCGGCTTTGTTACACGCAGCATAAGCGCAAGCGGCACCGCCGAGGCAGTCAGCCTAAGGCAAAGGATTAGCCCAATCAGCGCCGCGTCAAGGGTTATATACCAGTTTTTTGCCTCCCAAAGCACCCAGCGCAGCTCGCCGTCATGGTAGCTGACGATTTGGATAACAAACAGCAGCGAACAGAATTTAAGCAGACCCCAAAGGCTTTTCAGTGTCCAGCCGCCAAGCCCGCAGGAGAAGCCAATGAGAACCTCCGCCGCCATAATCCAAAGCAGCACTATAATATTCCCCACATATGTTGGGGCAAAGGGTATAAAGCAGGCGATTGACATCAGCAGCGCTATACCAACCTTGGCGGTCGGGTCCAGCCTATGCAGAAAAGAATTCCCCGGAAAGTATGTCAGCATCGACTATTTCCCCTTTCTCCAAAAATATCGCTCGGTCGGCGTAGCTGCGGGCAAGCTCCATGTCATGGGTTATCAGCAGCACGGCGGCGTTATTTTGCTTCTGCCGCCGCTTAACGGCGTCCATCAGCTGGTGAGCCTCGCCGTCGTCTAACCCTACGGTTGGCTCGTCAAGCAGCATTAGCTTAGGGTTACAGACCAGCACGGACGCCAGCGCCACCCGCTGCCTTTCCCCCCTTGAAAGTGTGAATGGGTCGTCGTTCAGCGCAAAATCGGGTATGCGGAACTCCTCGTAGCTTTGCAGGGTCGGTATGCCGTGCAGCTTCATACCAAACTCAATTTCCTCACGGATTGTTTTGTTGAAAATCTGCCTGTCCGGGTTTTGGAACAGGAACCCCACCTCTTTGGCAATAACTGAGGTTTTAACCTGGCGGGTATCCTTGCCGCAAACGCTTACCCGCCCGCTGCTTGGCTTAAGCAAGCCGTTGCAAAGCCGCAGGCAGGTTGATTTCCCCGCGCCGTTTTCCCCAAGCAGAACAACAAACTCACCCTGAGCAACACTGAAGCTTACGTTCCGCAGTATTTGCCTTTCGCCAAAGGCAAAGCCCACGCCGCTGAATTCAAGGATTTGTGACATTGCCCTCTCCCTCCATTACAAGCACCCGCCCGCAGTATTCATGCAGCAGTGCGGCATTTTTTTCAGCAACAACAATGGTTATCCCTTGGGCGTTGAGCAGCTTCAGCGTTTCAAAAACCTGCCGCTTGGAGGGCGGGTCAAGCTCACCCGTGGGCTCGTCAAGCAGCAGCAAACGCGGGCGCAGCGCGAGTATTGACGCAATGGCTACCTTACGCTTTTGCCCGCCGGAAAGCTCACGGATTATGCGGTTGCGCAGCGGCAAAATTCCGCAGGAGCTGCAGGCGTCGGTCAGGCGCTGCTCATACTCCTCCTTGGGTACGCCAAAGTTATTAAGCCCAAAGCGCAGCTCGTCCTCAACCTCCACAGCCACAAACTGGCTCTCGGTATCCTGCATAACAAGCCCCACCTCGCGGGCAAGCTCAACGGGCTTGGTGTCTATTGTGTCCTTGCCGAAAACCGTAAGCGCCCCATAGAAATCGCCCTTAAGGTAATGCGGCACCGCGCCCGCCATGGCGTAAAGCAAGGTTGACTTGCCTGTGCCGCCGCTGCCCGTAACACCCAAAAGCTCCCCCTCGTCAATGCCAAGAGAAACTGAGTTAAGGGCGTTGCGCTCCGCGCCGGAATAACGGAAGCTGACATTATTGAAATTGACCGCTTGCACCTTTTTGCCTCCAAAGGACAGAATGCGCGCGGAGCACGACCGGGTGCCATGCTCCGCGCAAGTGGGCTTATTTTTTGAGTACACGCTTGAGTGCAGGATAAAGCACTGTGACTATCAGGGCGTTAATGCCCGCCGTGCCGAAGATAACCCCGCAGAAGATGATGATGTAGTTATCCGGAAGACTGATTGCCTTTTCCATGCCGGGCAGCTTTACGCCAAGCAGCGCATATTGCAGCGCGACAAAGCTGAAGCCGCTGAACAGGGTTGCAACAAAGGTTCCCGGCGCGGATTTCAGGATGATTTCCGCAGCAAGAGGCAGCCCCTTGCGTGTTTCCGTAATGGTACCGTCCTCGTTTTGCGCCTTGGTAATTACCGCCATGGGAATCATTGCAATGAAGCACATTGCCAGCGCGCCGATAAGCTCCGAACCGAAGTTGATGAGCGGCGTCGCCGGGCTGATTTGGTTAAGCGCCCCCGCCAGCAAACCGATAACCGCGGACTCCCCCACGAACAGCAGGTTGAGCTTTTTGGGCTTGATGAGTAAAATCGCAAGGCAATACATGGCGATTATGAAATTCGGCTTGATTGCGCCGCCTGTTGCTGTTGCAATCATTGTGCCAACCGTTGTTTTAAGTACCTGCCCCGCCGCAAGCAGAATTGCCGCAAGCAGGAGGTCGAACAGCTTGATTCCGCTTTTTTCTTCGCCGGCTACAATACGGCGACCGTCCGCGGCGACGGTGATGTTTTTATTCTCAGACATGATTTTATCCTTTCAATTTTTGTTTATTAAAGACCGAGCTGCGGCAGCGTATCAAAGCCTGCCTGCAGGGTTTCCTCTGTGGGGATATTGTCGTCCATTGCGCCGGATTGGTAATCCATGTATGCCTGCATATCGAAGTAGCCTGTGCCGGACAAGCCGAAGAGGATTGTTTTTGCCTCGCCGCTTTCCTTGCAGCGCAGTGCCTCATCGATTGCCCCGCGAATTGCGTGTGAGCTTTCCGGAGCGGGGAGCGTACCCTCGCTGCGGGCAAAGAGCGTCGCCGCTTCGAATACCGCACGCTGCGGCACGCTGATTGCGTCCAAAACACCATCGTCATAAAGTTGGGAGAGTGTGGTGTTCATGCCGTGGTAGCGCAAGCCGCCGGCGTGGTTGGCGTGGGGCTTAAAGCCACTGCCAAGGGTGTACATCTTGATTAGCGGCGTCGTCTTTGCCACATCGCCGAAGTCGTAGGCGTATTTGCCGCGGGTAAGGCTTGGGCAGGACGCAGGCTCAACCGCCACAAGGCGCGGGTCTGCCTTGCCGGTAAGCTTGTCCTCGATATAGCCGGCAAGCAGCCCGCCAAGGTTTGAGCCGCCGCCCGCGCAGCCGATTACCACATCCGGGTATTCGCCAATGCTGTCCATTGCGGCGCGTGCCTCAAGACCGATAATGCTTTGGTGCAGCAGGACGTGCGACAGCACCGAGCCAAGGACGTAGCGGCAGTTCTCGGTGGTCATTGCCACCTCAAGCGCCTCAGAGATTGCGTTGCCCAGGGAACCGTTGGTATTCGGGTCCGCCGCAAGCGCTGCCCGCCCCGCGTTTGTTGTATTGGAGGGCGACGGCGTGAGCTTTGCGCCGTAGGTCTGAATAACGGCTTTGCGGTAGGGCTTTTGTTCGCTGGAAACCTTAACCATGTAAACAGACAGCGGAATGTTATAATACGCGCACGCCATAGCCATGGCGGTACCCCACTGCCCCGCGCCTGTTTCGGTCGTCAGGGAGCTAAGTCCCTGTTTTTTTGCGTAATACGCCTGTGCTATTGCCGAGTTGAGCTTGTGTGAGCCGCTGGTGTTTGTCCCCTCGAATTTGTAGTAGATTTTTGCCGGTGTGCCAAGGGCTTTTTCCAATGAGTAGGCACGGACGAGCGGAGAGGGGCGCATCATGCGGTAGAAGTCCATCACCTCACCCGGGATTGTGATGTGCTTTTCCGTGGAAAGCTCCTGCCTTGCCAGCTCCTCCACAAACACATGGGAAAGCTCGTCAAGGGTTACCGGCTGCAAGGTCCCGGGGTGAAGAATCGGCGGCAGCTTGGGTACAATCGCGCGCAGATTCAGGTAGGCATCCGGGATTTGGCTTTCGCTCAGGTAGGTTTTGTAAGGGATTGTTTTCATCGTGGACACTCCTTTTTTCTTGCCTTGCGGCATGGTGTGTGCCGAATGGGAATCAACCGGTAAACTAAAAGCCCCTGCAAGTCACGTTAACCTGCAGGGACAGTTCTTACACTGTTGGCCACCCATCGCTCCTTTGGGAGCGCGATTTACTTCCGCGTACCGGCATACGCGCCCATTGTCTTACGGATTGGGATTCCGTCGGGCATTACTCACGCGCAAGCGCTTTCCTCCCGCCCTCGGCAGTCCATTCACGTTTTGCCCGCTTGTGCCGCTTTCCCACTGTCGGCGGCTCTCTTTGACGCGCTGCAAAGGCTACTACTCTGCTTCATCGGTTTGTAAGGGGGAGTATAGCACATTCCGAAGGATTTGTCAAGCGTTTTTTGAAAAAAACTTTTGGCATTCTTCTGAGTAAGGGCACACAAGCCCAAAAGAAAACCCGCCGAAGCCCCAAAAAGCCGGCGGGTTATTATTGTTGTGCCTTGCCCTTATGCCTTGCCTACACAGCCGAAGAGCGTCATTTTCTCCTTAACCGTCGCCTTGATTGCCTCGACGCCCGGCGCAAGCAGCTTGCGCGGGTCAAAGCCCTTGCCCTGCAGGTCCTTACCCGCTTCAATATAGCCCCTTGTAGCCGCCGCAAAGGCAAGTTGGCACTCGGTGTTCACGTTGATTTTGCTGACGCCAAGCTCAATGGCGCGCTTAATCATATCCTCCGGGATACCCGTGCCACCGTGCAGAACCAAAGGCATTTCGCCCGTCAGCTCCTGAATGGCAGCCAAGGCGTTAAAGTCCAAGCCCGCCCAGTTTTCGGGGTATTTGCCGTGGATATTGCCTATGCCTGCCGCCAGCATTGTTACGCCAAGATCTGCAATCTGCTTACATTCCTTCGGGTCCGCAACCTCTCCCGCGCCGATAACTCCGTCCTCTTCGCCGCCAATGCTGCCAACCTCCGCCTCAAGGGAGATTCCCCGTTCGCCGGTAACACGCACCAGCTCGCGGGTTTTCTCGATGTTTTCCTCAATCGGGTAATGGGAGCCATCGAACATGACGCTGGAAAAACCCGCGTCCATGCAGGCATAGCAGGCCTCGTAGCCGCCGTGGTCAAGGTGGAGCGCCACCGGAACGGTAATGCCCAAGCCCTCAATCATTGCTTTCACCATATCCGCAACGGTTTTGAACCCGCACATATATTTACCGGCACCCTCGCTGACACCAAGTATGATAGGCGCGTTCAGCTCCTGGGCTGTTTGCAGCGCCGCCTTGGTCCATTCAAGGTTGTTGATGTTGATTTGCGGCACGGCATAATGCCCTGCCTTTGCTTTAACAAGCATATCCTTAGCGGAAACGTACATTAGTTTACTCCTTATCTTTACTTTTACGGTCGAAAACAAAAGCACGGGCGTATGCTCGGCTTGCCCCTTGCTTTTGGCTTACGTTTACAGGAACAGGAACACAAGGAAAGTGCCAAGCACCAGCACAAAGAACGCAATTGCAACAACGCGCGTGATTTTGACTAACAGCTGCTCTATTGTGCGCCCCTTGTTCTTGCCGAAGAAAGTATCCGCGCCGCCGGCAATTGCGCCGGACAGCCCTTGGGACTTGCCCTCCTGCAGCAGCACCAGCGCCGCAATTGCGATTGAAACAACAATCAGCAGGGCGCCCAAAACGATTTCATAAATTTCCATTTGTTCCTCCGTGTGTTTTTAAGCAAATTTGGTGAGGTATCGGACTTGCGGTTGCCGCAAAGCCGCGTTGGCTGCAGTTTCCGCAAGGAATGATTATAGCACAATCAAAGCCTCTTGTCAACCGTTTTTTACCACAGTGGCTTGTTGCTTGCAACCCAAATGAGCCTTTGGGTATCGGTCTGCCCTCCGTGGCTGAGTCCCGTGCCTCCATGGTCTGTGGTCATGATTATCAGCCAGTCCTCGCTTTCGTAACTCGGACGGGCTTTAACGGCGTCAATAAGCCGCTTTGCTTGTTTGTCCGCCGTTAAAAAAGCCTCTCGGTAAAGCGGGTTGTCGTTACCGAAGCTGCTTGTGTGCCCCGTGTGGTCGCAGTATTCAAAGATTAGGAACACAAGGTCGTCGCCCGCCTCAAGCTTCTCCTTTGCGGCGCTGAAGGTTTCATCGTCGCCCGCCGTTGTTTGCCAGTTTATTGGCAGGGACTGCTCCTTTGTGTAGGCGGCTTCTTGAGCATAGGTAGCCCTTCTGTTGACCAAATGCCCATTCCAGCTGACAATAAAATCCGCTGAGCTGATTTTATTGTCCTCGGCAAGGCTTGTAAGGATTGTTTTGGGCTCAACCCCTTTTGGCTTGCTGTTGCCCGTCACCCCATGACCGCCGTCCTCCAGCGCCCAGCTGCCCGTCAGCAGGGTAGCCCAACCCGGCGCTGTGCTGGTGTCCTGCAGGGCGCCCTCATCTCCTCCGCAATATACCGGGTACAGCCCGCCCTGAGCCTTCAGCTCCAAAATGCCGCTGATGCCCTCCTTGGCGTTAACTATGGCGTCGGCGCGGGTGCCGTCCAAGCCTATAATCAGCGCTTTTTTCACATTCTTGCCCTCCGGCAAAGCAGAGGAAAAATGCTCCGTGATTTTCGCCGCAAGCTCCGTTTGGGCATGGGGCTCTTCCGCGTCCTGCCCCGCAGAATAAATCCCCGCGTCGTTCAGGATTTTTGCGTAGTTGTTGGAGTAGATTGCGTCGCGCATAAGTATTCCGCCATAGACTGCGCCAATCAGCAGAAGCAGTATTCCAAGCGCAAGCAGAGCTGTTTTAAGTCTTTTCTTTCCCTTTGCCGTCATCAGTTTTCCTCCTTTGACTTTGTAAGCAGACGCAGGAATTCCGCGCCGTCCACAGCCGCAGCAATAAGCTCCGCGCCGAGCTCCGCTGCTATTTTATCGGCTGTCATGTCGTCCAGTGTAACGCCGTCACGGTTAAACACGCAGGCAGGGATAAGCACGCGAGAACCCCTTACCTTCCCCTTTAGCGCCGCTATGATGTCAGCGCCGCTGAGCAGACCCGCAACCGTGACCCCTCCGCCGAATAGTCTGTTCTTTGCCGCAACCACGCGGATATTTGACGAAACACGGGCGCACAGCTCGCTGATTAGCGGATACGCCGCCTCACCCGTCAGAACAGTCAGCTCACAGGCTGCGGGCTTTTCATTTTTCGCAAGCGCCCCAAGGAATTCGTCACGAAAAAGCGCCCACATACCCACGCCGTTTTCTAACTGGTGCAGCTCCCCGTAATGTTCAAGCTCCGGGATTTCCTCTCCCGCAATAAGGTAGAATTCATCGGCGGCAAAGGCAAGCGGGGCAGGCAGGCCTTTATTAAAGGCGTCAAGCTCTTGCAGCACCGCCCGCGCCGTTTTAGGCGTAAATGGCTGAAGCTTAGGCAAAGCCTCCCTGTGCGCCGTCAGCCCCACCGGCACCGCAGCAATCGACTGCACACTGCCGCCAAGCTTTTTCAGCTCGGCAAGGGAATAGCGCAGCTCCTCGCAGTCGTTTATTCCCGGGCAAAGCACCAACTGAATATTAAGACGCAGACCGGCCCGCGCAAAGCGCTTAAGGTGTTCAAGGCAGTCACCGGCGGCAGGGTTTTTCATCATTTCAACGCGCAGCGCCGGATTCATGCTGTGGACGGAAACATTGACGGGGCTAATGTGCATTTCTATCATGCGCTCCACGTCACGCTCCCTAAGGTTCGTGAGCGTTATATAATTGCCGAACAAAAAGCCAAGCCTTGCGTCGTCGTCCTTGAAGTAAAGGCTTTTGCGCAAGCCCTTGGGCAACTGGTCAATAAAGCAGAACACGCATTTGTTGCGGCAGGAGCGCTGCTCGTCCATGAGGTAGCTGCCAAAGCAAAGCCCAAGGTCCTCGTCCTCTTGCTTGCGAAAGCGTGTTAAACGGTATTTGCCCCCCGCCGTGAGGAACGCCGCGTCAAGCGGACTTTCCTGAAGATAGAAGCGATAGTCCAGCACGTCCTCGATTGGGTGCCCACCAAGGGAAATCAAAAAATCCCCGGCGGCAAGCCCCTTGCTGTCCGCCAAGGAATTTTTCTCTACTCCCGTGATTTTTACCATGTGACACTCCGCCGTTAAAAACAGAAAGGAGGAGCGGGGCTTGGTCTCCCCACTCCTGAACCCTCAACCAAGCGCCAAATCAGGCTCCGGTTTTAATGACCTCACGCCCTTTGTACTGACCGCAGGCGGTGCAAATACGGTGGGGACGCTTATACTCCCCGCAGGCGGGGCATTTTTCCAGTGTGGGAGCGCTGAGCTTCCATACGCTGGAGCGGCGGCGGTCACGGCGCGCCTTGCTGGTTTTCCTCTTTGGAACTGCCATTGTTATTTCCTCCTAAGGGGTTTCTTCGTTATCCTTCAGCAGTGGCAAAAGCGCCGAAAGCCTTGGGTCAACAGTTTGCTTGCAGGTGCAGCACCCGCTGTTAAGGTTGGCTCCGCAACCGGGGCAAAGTCCCTTACAGTCCTCCGCGCAAAGCAGCTTCGGCGGCAACTGAAGGTACATCTCTTCGCGCACAAGGGCGTCCAAATCA
Source organism: Clostridium sp. (assembly GCA_031272895.1). Classification (GTDB taxonomy): domain Bacteria; phylum Bacillota; class Clostridia; order Oscillospirales; family Acutalibacteraceae; genus WRKY01. Next base: position 29,205 of record JAISSW010000012.1, read on the forward strand.
AGCTGAGCGTCAGGCAGAACCAAATACTCGCTTGTTTCTTCGCCGCTAAGTGAGCGCACAAGCGTTTGGGTGAATTCACCGCGGAAGTCCTTGAGAACCGGCTCGGCGCAACGGTCGCAGTCAAAGCGCAGCACTGTGGCAAAGCTGAGCGCTATGCTCACAACTCCGCTGTTGTTGCGTACCTCGCCGCAAACACGCGCCTCCCCCCAAAAGGGAGCATCATCCTCGCCCAATCCGACGGCGGCGTCTATCGGCAACCGCAGACCGGGGCTTGCGAATACAGCCTCAAGATTCATGCGCACCACCCAAAACAGACGTGTTGTTAATTATAGCACAATCCACGCCCAAATGTCAAGCGCGGAGCAAGACCGGCAGGCACGGACACTACACGGCGGGCGGCACATGGTGCTACCCGCCGCTTATGCTGCTTTTTATTTGCTGCTGAGGTTATAGAACGACGCAAGACCGCCGTAAACCGCGCCCTCGCCCAGCTGAGCTTCAATCTTGAGTAGGCGGTTGTATTTTGCAATGCGGTCGGTACGGCTCATGGAACCGGTTTTGATTTGCCCCGCGTTTGTCGCCACGGCAATATCCGCAATTGTGGAATCCTCTGTTTCGCCGCTGCGGTGGCTGATAACCGCCGTGTAACCCGCACGCTTAGCCATTTCAATAGCCTCAAAGGTTTCCGTCAGGGAGCCGATTTGGTTGACCTTTATGAGGATTGAGTTGCAAAGTCCAAGCTCAATGCCCTTTGCAAGGCGCTTGGTGTTTGTGACGAAGAAGTCGTCGCCAACCAACTGTACACGGCTGCCAAGGCGGTCTGTGAGCTTTTTATAGCCCTCCCAGTCGTTTTCGTCCAAGCCGTCCTCAATGGAGATAATCGGGAAGTCGTTGATGTAGCTCTCGTAGAGGTCAATCAGCTCGTCCGCCGTCAGCACACGGCCCTCGCCCTCTAAGTGATATTTGCCGTCAGCCTTGTCATAAAGCTCGCTTGAGGCGCAGTCCATGGCGATTTTAACGTCCGCGCCCGGCTCATAGCCCGCTTTCCGGATTGCCTCAACAATAACCTCAAGCGCCTCACGGTTGCTTTTAAGGTTGGGAGCAAAGCCGCCCTCGTCGCCGACAGCCGTGTTTTCGCCCTTGGCGTGCAGCACTGCCTTAAGCGCATGGAAAACCTCCGCGCCCATGCGAATTGCCTCCGCGAAAGTAGGTGCGCCAACCGGCATAATCATGAACTCCTGGAAGTCAATGGAGTTATCCGCGTGCTCGCCGCCGTTGACAATGTTCATCATCGGTGTTGGCAGCTGCTTTGAATTAAAGCCGCCAAGATATTGATAAAGCGGCAGGTCGTGGTAATCCGCCGCGGCGTGTGCCACGGCAAGAGAAACACCGAGGATAGCGTTTGCGCCCAGCTTACCCTTGTTCTCCGTGCCGTCAAGGGCAATCATAGCACGGTCAATACCCAGCTGGTCGGTAACAGAAAATTGACCGATGAGCGCCGGGGCAATAACATCATTCACGTTTGCCACAGCCTTAAGCACACCCTTGCCGCCGTAACGTGCCTTGTCGCCGTCGCGCAGCTCGATAGCCTCATGTTCGCCGGTAGAGGCGCCGGAGGGAACCATAGCGCGGCCATAGGCACCGCTTTCGGTCCAGACCTCAACCTCCACAGTGGGGTTGCCGCGGGAATCAAGCACCTCAAGCGCTTGCAGCTTTGCAATAACAGACATAACAGTTCTCCTTTGTATTTGAAATGCGGGTAGTATTATACCACAAAATTCCTTTAATGGGTAGTGCTTTGAAGAATTTTCGGCAAAGGGTGCAAAAAAAGCCGTTTTGCCGTAATTATTTGTTAAAATGAACAGGGAAACGGCTTTGCCGCAGGCAAAATCCCGCGGTGTCCGTTTCCCTGCTTGCGGGAATGCTGTGCCCGCTTATTCGGCTTTCTTTGAGGGGAAAACCTTATCCAACAGCGCCATAGCAGCCACAGTTCCAATTACCGTGAGGACGGCATTCGGCAGGGCAAAGGAGCCGTTATAGGTAAGGCTGTAGAGCCAAACGGGCGTGTCCTCCGGGGCATAGGCACCCCAAATGATTATGCCGGAAAGGAAGCTGCAGCCAAATTGCAGGACTCCGCAAACGAACGCCGCCAGCCCGTAGCCGAACGGCTTGTTGGGCACACGGTAAATATCAAGGCTAAACTCCTTGCCGTCATATTGCCCGGCGGCGCGGCGCAGCTTTTTCTCTGTGATAAAGGGCTTTGCAATGCCCGCCGCAAGACCATAAACGCTGAATGCCACCAAGTAATCCAGCAGGGCCACGCCTATCAGCGCGGGAATACCCGTGACGTAGGAGAAATTCTCCAAGCCCATGATTGCCTGAACAATACCGTAGGTAAGCCCGGCGCCAAGCCCCCAGGGCATACCCCAGCGCAGGCTGATAAGCACCAGCGGCACCATTGAGAACGCCGAAACGGTGCCGCCCATTGGCATTTTGAACAGGGCTACCATGCTCAGCACAACGGAGAGGGCAATCAGCACGGCGCTTTCCACCAGCGCCTGAATGTTTTTTTGTTTCATAACGAAACCTCCTGAAAGTAATTTGCAACAAAAATACACACGCGGAAACCGATTCCCCGCGTGCGCGTTTTTAATCAGCTTCCTACGCCGGCATTACCCGGTTCAGGTTCATGGGTCTTTCTCAGCCATTAAAGTAGGCACCCCAGCTTGTGTATTCAGTTGTCAGCACAATTATATCACAGCGGCGCAGGCTTGTCAAGCGGAATTGCCCCTTGTCCAGGTGTCCGTATCCATAATTATGGTAACAGGCCCGTCATTGAGTATTTCTACCCGCATATCCGCGCCGAAAACGCCCGTTTCAACCCTCTTTACGCCATTTTGCCGCAGCAGCGCCGCAAAGTGTTCATAAAGCTCCTCAGCCGTCCTTGATTCCGCCGCCGAGGTAAAGCTTGGTCGGTTGCCCTTGCGGGTATCCGCGGCCAAGGTGAACTGTGAAATAAGCAGAACAGAACCGCCCACGTCCAAAACGGAGCGGTTCATCTTACCGTTTTCGTCGGAGAATATGCGCAGCTTGCAGAGCTTTTCAGCCAAAAGCCGCGCCTGCTCCGGTGTATCCCCCGCCATGGCGCAGAGCAAAACATTCAGCCCCGCGCCTATCTTACCGACACTCACGCCGTCCACGCTGACGGCGGAGCCGATTACTCGCTGTATTACCGCGCGCACGGCTTATTCGGGCATATTAAGCCCGACCTCGTCAAAGACGAACGCGGTTTGGATTGCAACCTCAATGCCCTTTTCTAAGGTGCGGAAGTCAAGGTTATCCCAGGTGTCCAAACGAGTGTGATAGTAGCGTGCCGGCGCCGGGTCCATGCTGGCAAGCGTCGTTGCGTGGATTCCCGCCTGGCTTACAGCCGCCGCGTCGGAGGAGCCGAAGAACACGCTTTCATACTCCAAATCAAGCCCGGCAAGCTCCGAACCCTTTTTGACTATGGCGCAGGCTATGGGGCTGTTGGCTACCGTGCCGGTCATGTCGCGGTCATAGATTGCCATGTGGTCATAGTCGCGCAGGGTTTCAAGACCGATAAACACGGTGTCAATCGCCAAATCCTCTTCCTTGTGCGCCTCACAATAAGCCTTTGCCCCGCGCAGACCTGATTCCTCCCCGCCGGTTGTGACGACGACTACCTCTGTATTCTTAAAGCGGATTTTGTTATCCGACAGGAATTTGAGGACAGAAATTGCACCGTAGCAGCCCGTGAGGTTATCGTTTGCCCCTTGGACTATGTGCCAGGGGTCGCAAAGGCAGAAATCAAAGATATAGATGGGTACCCAGCAAAGCAAAACCCAGCGCAGAACGGTCACCGCTGTATCCGGCAAAAAGCTGCCGATAAGAGCGTCCGCCGCAAGCAAGCCGCAGCCGGTAAGCGACACGAAGAACCCGGTGAAACCCGCGATAATGCCGCCAAGCAGCATGGGGGGGCCGCCCCAGTAGGTAAAGTGCCATTCCATTGCGCTGTCCGAGTGACCGCTGAAAACTATGCGCTGCTTTACCTCTCCCTCGGGCGCGCGGCGGGCGACGACGTTGCAGCTTGTCTTTTTGGGGAACAGCGGGTCAAGGAAACGCTTGTAGAACAGGAATTCCATGATTGCAAAGAAGATTGTGAGGAAAACTAAGCAGAACCCGGCAAGCTTGAAAGCGGCGCCAAGCTGCTCGCTGACGAAGGGACTGATGAACACCAGCACCGACGCGATTGTTGCAAGGATAACGTCTATCCATACCCAACCCATAAACGCCAAAGGACTGACCTTAAAATCCTCGATTTTAACGTCGTCGGCAAATTCTTTCATTTGCCCCGCCATGTACTCCTGGGCGGCACGCTCGGCGGGTCCGCCGCACAGGCGCGGACCGATTTTTTTACAGATGCTTTCAATGCCCTTTTTGGCAAAGTTTGCGCACTCGCGCAGGGACGCGGGGAAATCCCGGACGGCTTCTTGTGCTTTCATTTGGGGTTCAGCTCCTTCATTATTACAGCTTTAGCGCTTAAGCTTAATTATAGCACAAACTAAGCGGCAGGGCAAGCACAATTTTTGCCCTGCCGCAAGTTTTTTGCGGTGTAAGTCGCTATTTTTTACGAAAGAAAGGCGCAAAAAGCCCGTAATAGCTTTTGTGAAGTATTTTGTCGCAAGGCGGCAGTTATTGACTCAATGCGGCATAAAAATCCTATATTTCTTCGCTTGGTTCGGATTTTTTCTTCTTGCCGCCAAAGCCCGGCAAAAAAACAATCGCAATAACAATAACGCCGGTTATCAGCATTCCCAAGGGGCTGTGCAAAAACTCCTGGAAGCGCCCCAAGCCGGGGAACACCTTAACCACCTTTCCCTCCACGCTGGAGGGCAGCAGCAAAACGGGGTCCGCGGTGTTGTTGAAGTCGCCCTTTGTGCGGAAAAAGCCCTCGTCCGTTATCTCAATCAGGCGGTGGGTAACAAGCCCCGTGCCTGTCGGGCTGCGGAACACTATAACATCGCCGACCTGGTAAGCATCCTGTTGACGGAGGATTATAAGGTCGTTTACCTCCAGCTCCGGCGACATTGAGCCGCTGGTGACTATTGCCGCGGCGCCGCCAAAAAGCTTTGGCAGGGGCTTGCCCTTTTCGCGGCATATTGCGGAATACACATTAAAAGCAACCACGCCTGCCAGCAAAACAGCCAGCAGAGCGGCAATTATTTGTATGATTAAACGCAGTTTTTTCTTCAAGCCTGTTCCTCTTCTTTTCGGCGGCGGGAAACAACCAGCAGTACCAGCAAGCCGCAGAACGCCAGGGCGCCTACGCCGCCCCAAAGCAGCATATTGCCGAACAGGCTGTCGCCGGTGTCGGGCTTGGTATTGATGTTAGACAAATCGCCGTCGTATTCCATTATAATCGACATTGAGAGCCTGTAGCGCGGGGCGGTTGCGGCAAGCTGGGAAATGCTGCCCAGGTGGGTGTCCGCAACGTCGCGCGGGGTGCTCTCGTCAAACTTCCAGCGCCACTGCAGGGTATAAAGCTGCTCGCTTTTGCCGGGTATTGAGTATTCGTAGCGGGCAAGCTCTTCAATGCCTACCCAAGTGTTCTCGTTCCCTGTGATATACTTGCCGCCGCGCAGCAAGCGGTATTCCATGGGAACGCTCCATTTGTTTTCGTCCCAGATTTTGAGCGTATAATCAAGCTCCACAACCTCTTCGTTGCGGACGGTAAAGACGTAATCGCCAGTGGTGCCGGGAACTATAATCTGCTCCTTGGTTTTGTCGTAGGGGCTGCGCAGAACCTTATCGTACTTCAAGGGTTCCTCAAAAATATCAAAATCGTGCTGAACAGCCCAGGATATGCCGGTGACATTATCGTAAGCGCCGGCGTTGAGCGAGGTTGTGCTTTGCGCAACAGTTGCGGGGACGCTTGTGGCGGCGACGTAGGCTACGTCAACAACAACAGCCTCGGAGCTTTCTTCTTGGGAAACAATGCTGACTACAGGCACCACCAACACAACGCTGAGCAGAAGCAGAGCGCAAAGAGGCAATGTGAGCGCAATCAAGCTAAGCCGTTTCATGCGGCCCCTCCTTTCCCGTTGGGTGTATTTTTACGCGCAGAGCGCGGAATATTCGTGCTTAGTCCACCTGCGTGGCGGTAACGGTGATTGTAACAGTCGGCGCGGCGGTGGCTGCCGTGCCCAAGGCGGTGTCGGTTGCGTCGGTTTGAACGGGCGTGGACGCAAAGGTTTGGTTGTTAAGGCCGCTGACTGCGCCGCCTGCTGAACCGAAAGCCCACTGCCAATATATGGTCACGCTGACCGGGTTTGCGCCATTGTCACCGGCGTTAATCGTTGTGGCTGTGGCTGTCGGGAGGGTTGGGAATGTGGTATTCCAATCCGTGCCATTGCCCGTTGTCGACCACTTGATGGGTACGCCGGCGTTGTTGGCTGTGGCGGTGATTGCTATTGTGCAAGCGACCTCTGAGAGGCTTTTGGCGCTGATTGTGAACTTGCCGCCCGTGCCGGGGGCTATTTTGTCTGCGGAGAGGTGTGCTGTGCCGTCCTCAACTGTGGAGAGGTCACTGCCTTCATAAACGGTTGTGAACAGGTCAACGGTAAAGTTGGCGATGTCAGTATAACTACCGCTGCCTACCTTAAGTTCAATATCCCACTTGGCGGCGCGGCCGGTGGCTGTGCCGGAGGCCTCGGCAACATATTTTGCCGTTGTGGGTGCGCCCGCGTAAAGGCTTGCCGCGCTGATTGCCAAAACAAGCAGCAGCAGAGATATACGAAGCATTATATTACCGCGGAAGCGCAGTTTTTTTGCTTTTTCCGCGGGGGGAAGCACAGTAAGGCGCATAGGGGTTTACCATCCTTTATAAGGGGCGAGGGGTGCGCGCGGCACCCCAACGCCCAAAATTAGATTAGTCGACTTGGACTGCGAGAACGTTAAGCTTGAGTGTAACAACGTTTGTGTCAAGATTTGCTTTTTGTGCAACGCCGATTGCTGTGTCAGCAAGGTCGTCTGCGTCCCAGTTTGCGTCCGGGTCGTCTGTTGTGTCTTTGTCAAACACCCAGCGCCACTTGATTGTTTTGGCAGTGGTGCTTGCGCCGGCTTCAACCCTGGTGGCGGGCGTCGCTGCTGCGGTAATCGCTGCAGCCAACGTGTCCCAGCCATTGCCGCCATCAAACTCCATAACCGCGAGGAGCGCGCCTGTGCTGCTGTCATCAGCGGGGGTAATGGTCACATTGATAGGAACCTCTGAATCATTGTTAACTTGAAGTTCGAATTGTCCGCCTGTGCCGGGAGCGATAACCAAGTCATAGTCGCCCTTGTCGTCTTGCAAAACGTCGGCGGCGCTTTCTGCTGTGGTGATGTTCTCTTCATAGAGGGTTTTGAAAAGGTCAACAGCCAAGGTTGTGACCTTGCTGCCTGTTGCGATTTCCGTTGAACCAACCTTAACGGAGAAAACGGCGGCGCGGGCGCTTGTAGAGCCTTCGCCCTCGGCGATGTACTTCGCCAGTGTGCCGGTAAGTGTGCAAACCGTAAAGGTTGCAAGCACGAGCAGCAGCGCGGCAAGGCGCAATGCATTGTTCTTTTTCATTTTCTTATCTCTTTTCTGCGCAAAAGCGCATTTGTGTTTTGGTTACCCCCGCCGCTACCGGTGCGGCGGGAGGGATAACCTAAAATTAGTCGACCTGCGTCACAGTGTAGGTGAAGCTGATGGTGGGCAGATACAGACCGGCCGTGGTGATATCACCCTTATCGGCAACAACAACGCCGTCGTCGTCAAGCAGCTCTTGGGCAACAGCAGAACCGAGGATTGTGTCCTTGGCGTCTGTTTGACCTGCGATGTTGGCGGTGCCGTCGTCATAATCGCCGGAACCGTCAGCCTCGAAGGACCAACGCCACTGAATGTCAAAGGTGACGGAATCAGCGGTGGTGCCGTCATATGCATCCAACTCTACCTGTGTGAAGCTGTAGCCTGCGATGATGGAGCTGAGGGCAACCCAGCTTGCGCCGCCGTTAAAGCTGATTTCCACGGGGATAGTAGCGGTGACGGTGTCGCCGGCCTTGTTTGTGCCGGTGTAGATCGGCAGTGTAAAGCTGCTAATCTCAAGGTCTGCGGTTACGGGAACCTCAGAGTAGTTAACAACTTCGAGGGGCAGTGTGTTGCCGGAGCCGGGGAAGATGATAACATCGCCGTTAAGCTGATAGAAATCTTCTTCGTCGACGCTGGAGTCAGCCTCTTTCAAGGGCAACAAAACTGTGGTGGGGTCAATGCTCTCGCCCGCGGCAACGTCTGCGCCGTTGATGTCAACGCGGAATGCGCCGACACGCGCTTGCTGTGTGGAGAGAGTTCCGCCAACTGTGTACTTTGCAAGGGTGCCCGTGAACGCGCACGTGGTGATAAGAACCACAACCAGCAAAATTGCCGCCAAGCGGAGTGTACGATTTTTGCGCATGATAATTTCTCCTTGTTGAGCTTAATTTTATGTTCAGCTAAGAGCCGCCAAGACCCCGGTATAGCCCGAAGCGACTCCTCCGCTTAACAACTTGGTTATTTCTCCTCCTGTGTTTCCCCTACTCCTGTGGTGGGGTTGACGCAACGGGAGCGTTTTCGCTTTGTGCCGCGCTTGCCTCATGAGCCTTCCTGAGCATTTCGAGCTCCTGCGCAAGCTGCGCCTGCTTTGCTTTCTCCTGCTTATTGAACAGCATACGACGGATAACGTCATACATCAGGAACAGCACTAACGGGATTGCAACAAACAGCACCATTCCCAGCGGCTTGCTCATAAAGTCCGCTATAACACCCGCGCCCGCAATGCGGTAGAAATAAAGCCCCAACACTTGGTTTGGATAAACGGGCGACTCGTCCTGGGTGTTGTTGGCGTCACCCTTGGTACGGTAGAGTGTTTCGCCCGTGCCGCTTTCCTCTATGGCGATAATTTTGTGGGTGATAACCGTAACGCCGCCGGAGCTGTTCTTAACCGTGTAGCCGATAACGTCGCCCACCTTTAGGGTGCTTGTGTCCACCGTTTTGGTGAAGATGAGGTCGTCTACCTCAATGGCGGGACTCATGGAGCCGGACTTAACGATTAGCGGGGCGTAGCCGGCAAAGGTTGGTACCTCGTCCGGGTTTTGGTAGCTTTTAACCACCAGCGTGAGGTTAACGGTAATAATTGGAATTAGCAGGATACAGATGATAGCCCCGATTACCGTTGCAACAATGTGCAGAACCTTGCGCGCCCCCGTGGGCTTCTCGGGTTTTGTGCTGTTTTTTGGCATTTTTGTGATTCCCCTATGCAATATGTTGTGGAGAAAGCCGACGTGAGGTAAAAGAGGTATGGTTTGCATTATATCACCATCCGCGCAGAAAGTCAAGTCCTGTTTATGACAATTTTGTTAACAATTAGGGACTTGCGTTTTTGTGTGAAATCGGTTATACTGAAGCAAACTACCAAAAAACGGAGGCAAGGCGAATGAAGCATAAGATAAAACAGGCGTGGCTGCCGTTGGTGCTTGCGTGGTTAGCGGTGCTGGCGATTGGCAGCACAGGGCTGGTTTTCAGCAAGTACGCAAGCTTGGGCACGGGAACCGGCACGGGGTCGGTGGCGAAGTTTGCGCCGGGCTATTACAGTGAGTTTTTGAACAAAAATTACAACGATAATGTTGTTCTGTTTTATGACACGGCAAGCCGTCCTGCACGGCGACTTTTTACTGTTGCGGTGAAGAATGAAAGTGAAGTTGCGGTAAAATTTACCGCTAACGTCACCAATTCATTGACTTCCCCGGCGTGGGGAGCAAGTAATTTGCTTGCGTCAACAAGCTTGTCATATTCTGACTTAAATGTTTACTCTTCATTGAACGGAACAAGCACAAAGGTTGCCCATGGAGCAATTACTGCAAATAATGTTACTCTGCCGCAAAAGACTTATATGGTATACACGGGAACAGCTACGGCTATGACCTCCATAACGCATTATAATACCAACGTCAATAAGGGCGCAGCACCAAACGATGCGGACTATGGCGCTCGGTCTTTCGGCGTGGTTTGGACACCACCTACAACAATAACTAATGCCACGGCAAGGCTTTCGGCAAGTCTGCTTTACGAACAAGTTGATTAAGGGGAAAACAAATGAAGAAAAAAATATTCATAGTCCTTAACGTTATTCTGCTTATAGCAACCTCGCTGTTTTTTCCTTACACAATAGCTAAATACACAAAAAGTGAGGTTATTGTTGACGAAAGCAACAGCGTTTGGCTTGTTAGCAGCACGGGCATATTGCAGAGCAATGCCGTGGCATACAACTGGCTTAATAATAGACCAGCCAGCACTTCCGGCGGCAATTACACGGCAACCTTTACCGCGCCATACGCCGGTTGGTATGCATTTTCCCTTTGGGGCGGTGCCGGTGCTCAAGCCCGCTATCGGACCAATTCCAGCGTCTCTATTCGTGTTGAACATGACGCGACAGGCGGCAAAGGAGGCATTGTAGTCGGAGCTGTTTATTTGACGGCAGGCCAAGTGTTATATATTTGGATTGGCAATGGTGGGTTCCGTGGAGCAACAACCCGTGATTCAATGGAAAATATGGCTGCCTATCCAAATGGTGGAGACCTGAAGAGTTGGACCAACGATGCTTCTAGTCCTGCTACCGGTTATGGAGCAGGCGGCGGCGGGGCGTCCGCAATTGCAACAAACAACACGTCCTTAAGCGGAGCCACAGGGTATCGTACTAACAATACAGGGTTAATTGCCGTTGCGGGCGGCGGCGGCGGCGGCGGCGTGCGCGGTGCTTACGGAGGCAACGGCGGCGATGGCGGCGGGGTGCTGAATGGTGCCGGGACCGCTAACGGAAGTAATGGTAAATACGGCACAGCCGAAAATGCCGGTGCCGGAAAGGGCGGCACGGGAACTGCGGGCGGCGCAGCCGGAACTAATAATGCCGGACGCACCGCTACAGCAGGAAGCTTTCTGCAAGGCGGAGATGGACGAAACGCTGGCGTAAGGAGCTCCTCCGGCGGCGGCGGCGGTTACTATGGCGGCGGAGGAAGCACCAGTGCTTCCGAAGATGGCACCACAATGTTTGGCTGTGGTGCGGGCGGCGGTTCCTCGTATGCGGCAAGCACAGTACAGGCTTTACCCGCGGCGCTTCTTTCGTGGTCAAAGTTTTCCCCTTATACCGATAACCCTTGGGACCCGTTTTCCGGCACCTCTACGCAAGCAACACGACAAGCCCGTTGCAACACCGCCAATCACACAGTCGGAGCTATTGACATAAACAATAAAGACGGGCAAAGCTTATACACCTGGGATGGTTCCGGCAGTGCTGTCGCCGACGCTTACGGACACGCCGGGCTTTGCGTTCTGGCTTATATCGGTAATCTGCCAAGCACTGCGAATCTTTCAAGCTACACATGGACAATAAACCCGTAAACACCCCCGAAGAACACGGCGGTGTTCAAGCCGCAATTGACGTTGCCGCGAAAAACGGCGGCGTTGTGCTTTTGCGCGGGCGCTACCAATGCCCCGCACTGCGCCTTGCCCCCAACGTGCATTTGCGCCTTGAGCGCGGCAGCGTTTTGCAGGCAAGCGCAAGCTTAGAGGATTATATTTCCCTTGCCGAGGTGGACAACGGGCAGAACCGCGGAGTTGGCACGCCCGTTCAGCGCAAGCCCGCGTTCGTGTTCCTTTACGCCAAGGACTGCGCCAACGTGAAAATAACCGGCGAGGGTACGATTGACGCGAACGGCGGCGAGTTTATGTACCAAGTCAACCCGGGCTACTGGACGGGATATTTTTACCCGCGCCCCACCACGGTTTATTTTGAAAACTGCCGTGACGTGGAAATAAGCGGTGTGACGATTATCAACGCCCCGTTTTGGACTATCCACCCCGCCGGCTGCGTCAATGTGCTGATTGACAAGGTGAAAATCCTCAACCCGCTCACTTGGGCAAACAGCGACGGCATTGACCCCGACCACTGCCAAAACGTGAAGATAACCAACTGCGTGATTGAGTGCGCGGACGACTGCATTTGCCTAAAAAACACCCTTGGCAACAGCGAATATCCGCACCTGCGCGGCGTTGAGGTGAGCGGCTGCTCTCTGCGCTCTTCCTCTGCGGCAATCAAAATCGGTACCGAGGGCATAGCCGACTTCGAGGATATTCTTGTGCATGATTGCAAGGTGCTGCAGTCCAACCGCGGCATTTCAATTCAGCTGCGCGATTGCGGGAGTATTCGCAATGCCGTGTTCAGAAATATAGATATAGAAGCCCGCAACCACCCCAAGGTCTTTTGGGGCAGCGGCGAGCCGATTTGCGTCACCCTGCGTCCCCGCGACGGCGCGACAACCGTCGGCAAAATACACGGTCTGCTGCTTGAGGACATCACTTGCCGCGGCGAAAACGGCTTGCTTTTCTACGACCATGCCCGCCGTCTGCCCTTGGAGCAATACGACCGCCGCCACCCCATTGACGGCGTGACGCTGCGCGGCGTTTCACTTGATATAGATGAGGCGGCGCTGCAGGACGCACAGGGCTATGACCTGCGCCCCGGTCTTGGCGAGGAATCGTTAGACATTCCCCGCGGAGAGGTTGTTGTGGCGTAAGCGCAGCGCTTACGCGAGGGCAAACGAAAACCCTCAAAGCCTTACGCTTCAAGGGTTTGCCGCATGGAGCTGGTGGACGGACTTGAACCCCCGACCTGCTGATTACAAATCAGCTGCTCTACCAACTGAGCTACACCAGCGCCTTGCAAGCAGAGATTATACCCTAAAACGGGTGCGTTTGTCAAGTGTTAGGGCGCAAAGCGCGGTTCATAGTCAAAAAACTTTCGTCTTTCGTCATTTTTAACAAAATTGGCCATCTGTGACATATTTAAGCGCTATATTTCTAATATGGAAATACCCCCCCCCGAATTTTGTGCTATAATACCTTCGTATATTTAGTACAGGGGGGAGAAAATCATGTTAAGCTCACTCATTCCGGCACTCAGCAGGTTTGCGGCAATTGTGCTGAGTGTTATATCCGGCTTTCTGTCAATGCTCGGTGTTCCGGCACTGCCCGCACAACCGGCGCGGGGTGAAAACCCCTACCTTGCAAACGGTCAGACGATGATTAGCGCACATCGCCTCGGCGCGGGTCTTGCGCCGGAGAATACCCTGATGGCGCTTGAAAAAACGGTCAATACAAACGATTTTACGGTGGACATACTTGAAATGGACGTGCAGCTGACGAAGGACGGGGAGCTTGTTCTGCTGCACAACACCACCTTTGATGAAACCAGCAACGCCGTCGAGGCTTTTGGTCATCCCATGGTCAGCCCGTTGATGTATAACTACAAGGAGTTGCACGAAAAGCTGAACCTCGGCGCAAACTGGGGCGAGGCGTATTCTTCCCTGCGCGGGGCGGATATTCCTGATAACCTGCGCGTCACCAAGCTAAAGGATGCGCTGCAATACGCCGAGGCTCACAGCAAGCCCAACAAGCCCTGGTATTACACAATCGAAATCAAGTTTGTGCCGTTTAATCTGAGCTACCAAGCGGTTGATAAGTTTGTGGAAATCGGCAAAAGCTTGGGGATTCTTGACAGAATCTGCTTCGGCAGCTTTTATCCGGACATGACGCAGTACGCCTCTCGCAAATATCCTGAGCTTACACGCTGCGCGGACACCGCAGAGGCGCTGATTTTTCTGAATGCCTTTAGGAACAATGACGACCTGAGTGCCCTTGAGCCGCGGTATAAAATTCTGTGCCTGCCAAACGGCTACGGCATTGACTCCATGTTCGAGCTTGCGAACGCAAAACTTGTTGACTACGCGCACAAATACGGCATTGCGGTACAGTATTTCACCTCCGAGGGACAGGACGTGGAGGTCGCCACCCAACTGGCAGCCTTGGGCGCGGACGCCATAATCTGTGATGATATAAGCATGGTGTACAAAAAGCTGCACAACTAAATCTATTTGCTTGCGCGGGGAGCAACTCCCCGCGTTTTTTGTTGCGGTATTACGCGGAAGCACGCTAAAATCAATCGCAAACAGGAGCGCTTTTGCGCCGAGAAGTCCTTCAAGGAAGCTTAGCGGCAAAAGCTTGCATGAGATTACAACGGAAAGCCGCCTAAATTAACTTGCCCCCTCCCCCGCCCCGCACGCTTGCAACCCGTGGTGGATTGTGGTATAATAGCTGATTGATTAGTCCATCAATCACCAAGAACCATTCAAGAGGAGTAAACACATGAGCTTAGCAGGCAAAAAAGAACTGGAAAAGAATCTTTGGGAATTGCAAATCGCCGTATCCGCTGAGGATTTTATTAAGGCGACAGGCACGGCTTACCTTAAGGAGCGCGGACGCATTAATGTGCCGGGCTTCCGCAAGGGCAAGGCTCCGCGTCCCATTATCGAAAAGCTGTACGGCAAAGAGGTCTTTTATGAGGGCGCTTTGGACTCTCTTCTGCCTACGCTGCTGGAGGACGCCTACAAGGCAGGCAAATTGGACGTCGTCGCCCCGCCGTTTGATTTGGACGCGGACACAAATAATGCCCCTAACGATATTACGCTGACCGTTAAGGTTTGGACAAAGCCCAAAGTAACTATTGAAAAATACAAGGGGATTGAGGTTGAAAAGGACGAGGTAATTGTTAGCGAGGCTGACATTGACGCAGAGCTTGAGCGCCGCCGCGAGCGCAACGCACGCGTGATTTCCACAGAGGAAGCGTCGGTTGACGGCGATATTGCCGTGATTGACTTTGAGGGCTTTTTGGACGGCGTACCCTTTGAGGGCGGCAAGGCAGAAAAATATGAGCTGACGCTGGGCAGCGGTTCGTTTATACCCGGCTTTGAGGAGCAGCTGCTTGGCAAAAAGGCGGGCGACAGTGTGGAGGTTAATGTCAGCTTCCCGGAGGAATACCACGCTGAGGAGCTTGCCGGCAAGCCTGTAGTCTTTAAGGTTTACATACACGAGCTGAAGCACAAGGAGCTGCCCGAGCTTGACGATGAGTTCGCCAAGGATTTGGGTGATTATGAAACGGTTGCCGAGCTGCGCGACGGCATTAAGTGCGAGCTGACCGAGCAGCGCACAATGCGCGCGGACGAGAAATTTTATGACCGCGTAATGGAGGCGCTGATTGACGGCACACAGGCTGAAATCCCTGCGGTGATGATTGAGCGGCAGGCAAAGGATAATGTGCGCCAAATGGCGGACAACCTTGCGCGCCAGGGAATGCAGCTTGATATGTACCTCCAATACATTGGGCAAACACCGGAGGAATTTGAGCAATCACAAATGCCGTCGGCTGAGCGCCGCGTTCGCCTTGAGCTTGCGCTTGAAAAAATAGAAAAGCTTGAGAAAATAAAAATCCCCGCCAAAAAGCTGGATGACGAATATACTAAGGTCGCGGAACAATATGGCTTGACGGTCGAGCGTGTTAAGGAAATCATTTCCGAGGAAGATATGGAAGCTTCCCTTAAGCGCGAAAAGGCAATAGACATAGTTAAGGATACCGCCGTTCCCATTCCCAAAAAGGCTGAGGACGAGGCTGAATAACCATGCCACTCAAAAACAATAATCTATAATACAGGAGGATTTTAACCATGGCATTAGTCCCTATTGTAATTGAGCAAAACAACCGCGGGGAACGTTCCTATGACATTTTTTCCCGCCTGCTGAATGACCGTATCATCATGCTCAGCGACGAGGTCAATGACGCCACCGCAAGCCTTGTAGTCGCCCAAATGCTGTTTTTGGAGAGTCAGGACCCGGATAAGGATATCCACCTCTATATCAACAGCCCCGGCGGCAGCGTTTCGGCCGGCTTGGCGATTTACGACACCATGAATTACCTTAAGTGCGATGTTTCAACCATCTGCATGGGTCTGGCGGCAAGCATGGGGGCCTTCCTGCTCTCCAGCGGAGCCAAAGGCAAGCGCCTTGCGCTGCCCAACGCGGAGATTATGATTCATCAGCCCTCCGGCGGCGCACAGGGCATGGCGAGCGACATTGAAATCACCACCAGGCACATTCTGCGCACGCGTGAGCGTTTGAACAGAATCCTTGCGGAGAACACCGGCAAGCCCGTAGAGGTAATCGCCCGGGACACAGACAGGGATAACTTCCTCACCGCGGAGGAAGCGCTTGAATACGGCTTGATAGACACCATTATCACCAAGCGCTGAACAAAAGGCAAAGGGAGGTAAACGTGGACGAGGTTAAGAATCAAATTTACTGTTCGTTTTGCGGCAAAAGGCAGGACCATGTTCTGCAGATGTTCCGCGGCACCAGCGGCTTTATCTGCGACGAGTGCGTGGAGAATTGTTGGCGCCTTTTGGACGCCGACCCGGACGAGAGCCGCCGCCTGCCAACCGCGCAGGACGCAAGCTACCTTATGCGCCCGCAGGAGATGAAGGCAAGGCTTGATGATTACGTCATTGGGCAGGACAGCGCAAAAACGGCGCTTTGCGTTGCGGTTTACAATCAATACAAGCGTATGCTGCTGCGCCCCAAGGGTAAGGACCAGGTGGAGCTGCAAAAAAGCAACATCCTTTTGTTGGGGCCAACGGGTACCGGCAAGACCATGCTTGCCCAAACCCTTGCGCGCATACTAAACGTACCGATTGCCATTGCCGACGCAACCACCTTGACCGAGGCGGGCTATGTTGGCGAGGACGTTGAGAATATTCTGCTCAGGCTTATTCAAGCGGCGGAATACGACATAGAGCGCGCACAGCACGGCATAATCTATGTTGATGAGATTGACAAAATCGCCCGCAAGAGCGAAAACCCCTCCATTACCCGCGACGTAAGCGGCGAGGGTGTGCAGCAGGCACTGCTTAAAATCATTGAGGGTACGGTCGCCAATGTGCCGCCCGGCGGCGGACGCAAGCACCCCCAGCAGGAGTTTGTGCAGATTGACACTACGGACATTCTCTTCATTTGCGGCGGCGCGTTCGACGGGCTTGAGCAAATTGTGGAACGCCGCGTAAGCGGCAGCGCACTTGGTTTCGGTGCCGACGTGCGCAGCAAGGCAAGCCTTTGGCAGGGCGAGCTTATGAGCCATGTAATTCAGCAGGACTTGGTAAAATACGGGCTTATCCCTGAGCTTGTGGGCAGAATCCCGGTGCTTGCCGCCTTGGAGGAGCTTGACGCCGATTCCCTTGTGCGGATTATGACCGAGCCGAAGAACGCCCTTGTTAAGCAATACCAAACGCTTTTCCGCTTTGACGGCGCGGAGCTGCACTTTGAAAAGAAAGCCTTGCGCGCAATTGCTGAAAAGGCTCTGGAGAAAAAGACGGGGGCGCGCGGGCTGCGTTCAATTATGGAAACGCTGCTTATGCCGCTGATGTTCCAAATCCCCAGCGAGCCAACCATAGAGGCAATCACTATTACTGAAAAATGCGTCACAGACGGCGCGGAGCCGATAATCGAGCGCAACCCGCAGCGTGTACGCAAAGCACGCATCACAGGTCAGGCGGGCTGAGCAGTGGCAAAACGCGGGGAGGGCAAGCCCCCTCCCCAAAAACACAGGCTAAAGGAAACGGTGGAGTAAATGAAGGCTGTTTTAACCGTTGTTGGGCGTGATATGGTTGGCATTTTGGCGGACGTTTCCGCGGAGTGCGCCAAGAACAACGTCAACATAGAGGAGGTTTCCCAATCCGTTTTGCAGGATTTGTTCTGCATGATAATGCTGGTGGACGTGAGTAAATGCCCGTTGCCCCTTGTGGATTTTGCGGAGCTTATGGGCGCACAGGGCAAGGAAAAGGGGCTTGCAATCCACCTTATGCACGAGGATATTTTTCAGGCAATGCACAGAATTTAGCTTAGCGCTACATAAATAATACGGGGTAGAAAAATGCTGAACACCCGCGATATTCTCGAAACAATCCGCATGATTGACGAAGAGAATCTGGATATACGCACAATCACCATGGGGATTTCCCTTTTGGACTGCGCGGATTCGGACATAGAGCGCTCCTGCGGCAAGGTTTATTCCAAAATCTGCCGCCTGGCGAAAAACTTGGTGCGAGTCGGCGATGAAATCGGCAGGGAATACGGTATTCCTATTATCAACAAGCGTGTTGCCGTGACTCCCATAGCAATGCTTGTTGCAGCTTCCGGCGGCGACCCGATTAAATACGCAAAAACGCTGGATGAGGCGGCGCACCGGGTTGGGGTAAACTTCATTGGTGGCTACAGTGCGCTGGTGCAAAAGGGCTTCGCCGCCGGTGACGAGGCGCTCATTCGCTCAATTCCTCAGGCGCTTGCCCAAACGGAGCGTGTTTGCTCAAGCGTCAACATAGGCTCAACCAAGGCGGGCATTAACATGGACGCAGTGGCGCTCATGGGCGGTATTATCCGTGATTGTGCCCTGCAAACGGCGGAGCGTAGCTGCATTGGCGCGGCAAAGCTGGTTGTTTTTTGCAACGCGCCGGAGGATAATCCTTTTATGGCGGGCGCTTTCCACGGAGCGGGCGAGCCTGACTGTGTAATCAACGTCGGCGTTTCGGGTCCCGGAGTGGTAAGGAACGCAATCGCAAAAATCCCGGACGACGATATAACCGCCATTGCCGATATGGTGAAAAGAACGGCTTTCAAAATCACCCGCATTGGGCAGTTAGTCGCAACCCAGGCGGCGCAGCGCTTGGGCGTACCCTTCGGCATTGTGGATTTATCCCTTGCCCCCACGCCGGCAATAGGCGATTCCGTGGCTTATATACTGGAGGAAATGGGTCTGGAGCAATGCGGGGCACACGGAACAACAGCCTGCCTTGCCCTGCTTAATGATGCCGTTAAAAAAGGCGGCGTAATGGCTTCAAGCCATGTCGGCGGGCTTTCCGGGGCATTTATCCCCGTCAGCGAGGACGCAGGCATGATTGCCGCCGCCCGCTCCGGCGCACTCAGCCTTGAAAAACTGGAGGCAATGACGGCGGTCTGCTCCGTTGGCTTGGATATGATTGTGCTGCCGGGCGACACGAGCGCTGATATACTCTCTGCAATCCTTGCGGACGAGGCGGCGATAGGCATGGTTAACGGTAAAACTACCGCAGTGCGCTTGATTCCGGCAATCGGCAAGCAAATCGGCGATGAGCTTGAATTCGGCGGGCTTCTCGGTTCGGGGCCGGTAATGCCCGTTAACACTAAGTCGCCCGCAAGGTTTATTTCCCGCGGCGGTCGAATCCCGGCACCAATACACTCCCTAAAAAATTAGCGGAGGCGGCAAATCCCCTGCACGAGGACGCACGCAATCACTTTTCCCGCGGGGATAGCTTTTACGGAAGCTGCGCTCGGTTGCTAAAAGCGCCACTCGTCCGCAGGACACCGGCAAATATTTATTAAAGCGGAGTTGACATGAACTTAGACGAGCTGTTCAAAAAAAGCGAGCTTATTCCCTGCATAGTCCAGGAGGACACAAGCGGGGACGTGCTTATGCTTGCCTACATGAACCGCGCAAGCCTTGAACTTACGCTGCAGACCGGGGAAACACATTTTTGGAGCCGCTCAAGGCAGGAGCTTTGGCACAAGGGCGCGACGAGCGGTCACACACAGCGGGTTGTTTCTCTTTATGCGGATTGCGACAGCGACACCCTACTCTGTAGAGTAAACCAAAAGGGGGCGGCGTGCCACACAGGGCGCCACAGCTGCTTTTTTAAGGAAATCAAGGCACAACACAGCAATAAGGAGTAATAAAGATGCAAGACGAATTTAAGGCGCTATACGCAACAATACTTTCCCGCCGCACAGAGTCTGCGGAAGGCAGCTACACGGGCTATCTGTTCGCCAAGGGTACGGATAAAATCCTGAAAAAATGCGGGGAGGAATGCGCCGAAACAATCATAGCCGCCAAAAACGGCGACAAAAACGAGCTTATCCTTGAGCTTTCAGACCTGTTCTTCCACCTCCACGTCCTAATGGCGCAAATGGACGTCAGCCCCGACGACATTGCCGCCGAGCTTGCCAAACGCGCGCAAAAATCAGGGAACCTGAAGCAAATGCGCGTTACGGATAAAAACACTTAAAAGGAGTTTGCCATGGAATATTTTCTCTATGCCCTCTTGGCGGCGTTGGCGCTGTTTGTGGTGGTAACACTCATACGCGCGGCGTTTTTCAAGGAGAAGAAAACGGAGCTTCCTCCCCTGCCGGACGAGGAGGTTGACGAGGCGCGGGTGCTGGAAAGCCTTTCGCAGGCAATCCAAATCAAAACCGTGTCCTACCCGGAGCATGAGCGGGTTGACTGGGAGGAGTTCGCGCGTTTCCGTGATTTTTTGGCGCGGCGCTACCCGCTGATTGACAAAAAGCTTGAGCATGAAATAATCGGCGACGCCAGCGTTATTTACCATTGGCGCGGCAAGGACAGCTCCCTTGAGCCTATAGCCCTGCTCTCCCACCAGGACGTGGTGCCGGTCACTCCCGGCACGGAGGGGGACTGGACACACCCTGCGTTCAGCGGACACAATGACGGCGAATTCATTTGGGGGCGCGGCTCGCTGGACATGAAGAACCACCTTATTTGCCTTATGGAGGCTGTTGAGCTTTTGCTTGCCGAGGGCTTTGAGCCTGAGCGTGATGTATATTTGTGCTTTGGGCACGACGAAGAGGTTGTTGCGGCTGAAGCGGCGGGAGCAAAGTCAATGGCGGAGCTGTTTAAGGCGCGGGGGATACACCTTGACAGCGTGCTGGACGAGGGCGGAGCTTGGCTTAAGGCAAGCGTCCCCCATGTTATGGACGGCTGGCTGGCGGGCATTGGCACCAGCGAAAAGGGCTATGCGGATTTTGAGATAGCCGTCAACGCAAAGGGAGGGCACTCCTCCGCGCCGCCGAACCACTCCGCACTGGGCGAGCTTGCCGTCGCTATTCAGGACGTGGAAAAGCATCAGTTCAAAACAAAGGTTTTTCCGTTCCTGCCACAGCTGCTTAAAAGCGTTGGCAGGGCGTCAAGCTACCCCGTGAGGGTTTTGCTGTGCAACACGCCGCTGCTTATGCCGCTTGTTCGCGCAGCGCTTAAGCGCATACCCATTGCGGCCTGCATGGTGCGCACAACAACAGCGGCCACTATGGCTAACGGCAGCCCCGCGTGCAACGTGCTGCCGCAGCGGGCGAGCGCAATCTTCAACTTCCGTATGATGCCCGGCACAAGCATTGCGGACGTGGAAAAGCATTTGCATAAGGTTATCCGCAACAAAAACGTTGAGATAAGCTTCGTTAAGGGCAAGGAAGCCTCCCCATTCTCCCCCACGGACAGCCGAGCCTTCCAAACAATTGCGCGGCTTTGCAAGCAGATGAACGAAAAGTCAATCATAGCGCCGTATTTGGTTATGGGCGGCACGGATGCCTGCTTCTATGAAATTGTGTGCGAGAACGTCAACCGCTTTTCCCCGTTTGAAATTACGGCGGAGCTGATGAGCTGCACCCACGCCACAAACGAGCGCATACCCATAGCCACGGTTGCAAAGGGCGTTGTTTTCTTTAAGCGCTATTTGCGGCAAATGGCTCAGGCTTAACGCGTCAGAAAGGTAAAGGCTCAGCACATGAAGTATTCCGTCCCTCTTTCAAAGGTCATCGCCGTCCATGGCTTTGATGTTCTGCACACGCCATGCCCTCCGGAGGAAATCCTTGTCACCTCCCACGACGTCAACCGTCCGGCGCTTGCCTTGGCGGGCTACCACGATTACTTTGACCCGGCGCGCCTGCAGTTCATTGGCTTTGCCGAGCGTGAATACCTGACAAGCCTGGGTGAGGAAGCAAAGGGGCGCGTGGAGCATTTCTTCAGCCAAAAGCCCGTTGCGGTAATTCTTGCTCGCGGGCTTGAGGCTAACGGCTTTTTGCTGGACTTAGCGAAGAGCTACGGTATCCCACTGCTTAGCACAAAGCAAAGCACCTCCGACTGCATGGCGGCCATTATCTCCTACCTTGGGGTTCAGCTTGCCGAGCGTATTGACCAGCACGGTGTATTGGTGGAGGTTGCGGGGCATGGCGTGCTGATTACCGGCGAGAGCGGAATAGGCAAAACCGAGTGTGCCCTTGAGCTTGTGCGCCGCGGACACCGCCTTGTGGCGGACGACAGGGTGGAAATTCGCCGTGTTTCCGCAACAACCTTGGTGGGCGCCGCGCCGGATAATATCCGCAACTTTTTGGAGCTGCGCGGCGTAGGTCTGCTGAATGTGCAGCATTTGTTCGGCACAGGCGCCGTTAAAGACACAGAGCGCATTGACCTTGTTGTTGCAATGGAGCGTTGGCAAGACGGCAAGGCATACGAGCGAATCGGCGATGTTAACAGCTACACGGATATTTTGGGCATTAAGGTGCCGATTGTTACGGTTCCCATTTCACCCGGGCGCAACCTTGCAATAATAATTGAGGCGGCGGTGATGAACAACCGGGCAAAAAAGGGCGGCTACAACGCCGCGCAGGACTTTATGAGCCGTATGTCAACCCCCGACCCCGAGGTAATTAAAAACTTTTGGTACAGTATGTAGGCAAGATGCCGCAAAGTAACGCAGTACTCCCCCCTCCACATAAAATATGGCGGGGGGATTGCGTTTGCGTGCGGACTTTTTTTGGAGTGAGCGCTACCACCCCAAGGCTGCCAACACAGTCGCCCTGCGCGGCTGCTACGGCGCAAAAAAACAGCGCCTGCTCAGTCTGCTTGCGGCTTATTGCGGGCAGGCTGAGCTATATTGTGCGCCGCTGCGTCCGCAGCAATTAGCCGCCGTATATCTACCGGACAGGGATGTTATATTCGCGGACGGCGACTGCCTTACGGCACTGCAAGCGGATAAAGAGCTATCCTTGGACGGCGGCTGTGACTGGTCGGCGCTGTGCGGAAGCTCGGCTGCCTTGGCTTCAATCGCGGCTAAGGTTCGTGTATGTGATAAAAAATATGCCAGATTCTTCAAGGCGGCAAGGCTGCTGCAGCAAAGCTTTTCTGTCTTAGATAAAGCCCGCCTTGACAGGCAAAAGCTTAGGCGCTGTGCGCTGCGCCTTTGCCGCAAGGAGCTGCCGCCGCAGGGCGGACACATAGGGCTGGAAACGCGGCGAATGCTCTCGTGTATGTGCGGCGGCGGCATGGCAACGCATTTTTTGACTATTGCAAGGCTGTGCGCAGTGCTGATAATCATTGAGGATTTCGCCGGGGCGGCAGGTTCAGCCCTGCTGCAGCTAATACGCGGACGGGCGCTTGCGGGTGGAACGGACGTGATATTCTGCCCTTCGCCCATGGACGATTCCGCCGCGGAATTTCTTTTTATGCCGGCGCTTATGCTTGGCGTTTGTGTTTGCAACCGCTTCCACAGACCACGGGCCTTGATTGCCGCCTTGGAGGAAGGCAAGCGCTTTGAGCGTATGCGAATCCTGCGGACGGAGCGCTTTTATCTGCCGCAAGCTCAGCAGAACCTAAAGCAGCTGCGCTTTTTGCACAGGGCGCAGTGGGAGCTTTTGGAGGAGGCAAGCGCCGCCCTTGCAAGGAGGGATAAGCTGCTTGCAGCCGGAGAGGGCATATATGCCGCGGCCGGGCGCTGCGAAGGGCTTGCCTCACTTGCGGCGCAGGCACTGGCGCTTGCCGGGCTGAAGACATAACAAAAAAACAAGCGGTCCGGCGCAATTCGCGGACCGTTTGTTTCGGAAAGTCTGTCGCGCTTGGGGTTAACTCTTTGCCTGCTCTCCAAGCTCCTTTGCACACGCAAGGCAAACCTTTTGACCGCTGAAGTCAATCAGCCCCTCCTCCGAACGACAAAACAGGCAGCTTGGTTGGTACTTGCGCAGGATAATTTAGTCGCCCTCCGTGAAAATTTCTACTGCGTCATTTGGTTTTTCAATCATGAACGAGCGGCGCAGCTCTTTCGGCAGTACTATCCTGCCGACCTCGTCCAGCTTACGAACGATACCAAGGGACTTCATGCTTCTCTCCTTTATTACTGCAAAAAAGTTGAATTAACTCCCCTGCGACCATTACAAAATATACCATAGTTTGAGTGAAATTTCAAGTCACAAATGCGAAAAATATCGTAATTAATCAAAATTTGTTGTGGATAATATTGGAAATTAACGTGAGAAACAATTTTTTTGTTAAAAATATTTGTATAATAGTGCCAAAATTATCCAATAGTATAAATATATTTGTTAATAACGGAGGAATTGCCATGCAGAGGAAAAATAAGTATTTGCTGTTCGCTATTGTCACAGCATTTGTGCTTGCAAGCGCCGTATCTATTTTAGGATTTATTTCTCGCGCCGAAGAGCTGCGCGGACAGGTGCTGCGCCTGCACGTTCTTGCAAATTCCAACAGCGCCGAGGACCAAGCCTTGAAGCTGCTTGTGCGTGACGCCCTGCTTGAGGCGGGGGGTGAATTATTCTCCGGCGCAACAAGCCTTGGCAATGCCGCCGAGCGTCTTGCGGAAAATCAGGCGGTACTCCAAAAAGCCGGGGAGGACTGCATACGCGAAAACGGCAAGTCGTATGCGTTCAGTGTCAGCATTGTCAGCGAATACTTCGGCACCCGCAGCTATGGTGAGCTTACCCTGCCCGCCGGTGAATATTTGGCGATTAAGGCTGTAATAGGCGAGGGCGAGGGGCAAAATTGGTGGTGTGTTATGTTCCCGCCG
Source organism: Clostridium sp. (assembly GCA_031272895.1). GTDB lineage: Bacteria > Bacillota > Clostridia > Oscillospirales > Acutalibacteraceae > WRKY01. Next base: position 53,832 of record JAISSW010000012.1, read on the forward strand.
CTTTGCCTACCCGCCGCCCAAGCGGAGCCTGAGGAGTATTTTGAGAGCGGCACACTCAGCCTAATTGAGTCAAACCCCAAAATTGAGCTGCGTTTTAAGATAGTGGAGTTGTTTGAGGAGATGAAGCTGAAGTGGTTCGGGTAAAAGATTACGGCGGCGTGCCGAGTTTTGACAAGTACTACTAAAATATGTTATACTTCCCCTTAAGCAATTTGATTATGGGGAGCAAGCAATGGACACACAAAAAAAGCAGCGCGTGCTTAGCGCAATACAGCCAACAAGCATTCCGACCTTGGGCAATTATATTGGTGCGCTGAGAAACTGGAAAGACATGAGCGACGATTTTGACTGCGCCTACGCCGTTGCGGACCTGCACGCAATCACCGTGAGGCAGGACCCAAAGCTGCTCAAGCAGCAAACCATGCAGATGTTTGCAATACTGCTGGCGATTGGGCTTGACCCTGAAAAAAACGTGGTGTTTGTTCAAAGCCATGTTAACACACACGCGCAGCTGGCTTGGCTGCTTAACTGCTACACCCAATTTGGGGAGGCAAGCCGCATGACCCAGTTCAAGGAAAAGAGCCAAAAGCACGCGGACAACATCAACGTGGGGCTGTTCACCTATCCGGTGCTTATGGCGGCGGATATTCTGCTCTACCAGGCGCACTATGTGCCCATTGGCGCCGACCAAAAACAGCACTTAGAGATTGCGCGCGACATTGCCGAGCGCTTTAACGGGCTGTACGGTCCTGTTTTCACACTGCCGGAGCCGTTCATAGGTAAGGTTGGGGCACGCGTTATGAGCCTGCAGGACCCGACGAAGAAAATGAGCAAAAGTGACGCCAACCCCAAGGCGAGTATCTCTATTTTGGACACGCCGGACACCATTGTAAAAAAGCTAAAGTCAGCTGTGACGGACAGCGAGGCCGTTGTGCGCTACGCCGAGGGCAAGGACGGGATAAACAACCTTATGTCCATCTATTCGGCTTGCTCCGACAAGGGCTTTGAGGAAATTGAGGATGAGTTTTCCGGCAAGGGCTACGGCGACTTCAAGCTTGCTGTTGCGGAGGCTGTTGTGGAGGCTCTGCGCCCGCTGCAGGCTGAATACGCCCGCCTTATGGAGGACAAGGCTTACCTTAAGCAGTGCGCCGAAATCGGGGCAGAAAAGGCACTGAGAATCAGCGGGCGTACGCTGGAAAAGTGCATGAAGAAAATCGGCTTTTGGCTGTAAGTAAACAGGCAAGCAGGGAGCTTAGCCGCCTTGCTTGCCTTTTTTTGCTATTGGTATTAAAATGCCTGCCGCAGCAGCTTTTTAATGTTTAACAGCAGGTGGGGCACGCCCTTAATCAGACGCCAAAAGCCCTGCAAGCTGTGCTTCCCGTTGAGGATTTGCACCACGCCATTCGCCATTTCCGCGGAGAACAGCCCGCCGCTGAGGTAGATTATATCCTTTAGCGGACGGCGCGTCGCCTCGGCATAAACCATTTCTCCCATGAGTGATTTTGAGGTGAAGTGCCTGATTATCCTTGTGATTCGCCCGCCCCATTTGGTGTGAGCCGCAAGCTCAAAGGTGTCCTCCACGGTTATAGGCTCGTCCAAAGGCTTGTGTGTGGGCGGCAGCGCGCGCCCGATTAGCGCCGCAAAATCCTCCGCGCTTGCCTTTGCGGGGTCGCCGCTGAGGTAAATTCCCGGTACAGAAACCGCCGCCGGCTCCTCGGAGCTGTTGACCATAAGCGCGGCACTCAGGTGAACATCCGCACTGCTCGCGCCGATTTGTATGCTGTATTCTCCTGACGGCACACGCCACTGCTTGTTTACCGTATCCCAAACGGCAAACGAACGCTTGTCTAACTCAAAGCTCAGCGTCTTGCTTTCACCCGCCCGCAGGAAAGGCTTTGCAAAGCCTTTAAGCTCCTTAAGGGGACGGAAGCCGCCGTTGTTGCCAACATAAAGCTGAACAACCTCCGCGCCGTCAACCGCGCCGGTGTTGGTGATTGTGCAGCTGACCTGAAGCTTCTCGTCGCCGCTGATTGCGCTCTTGCTCAGCTTTATATCCGAGTAGCCAAAGGTAGTATAGCTAAGCCCATAGCCGAACGGGAAGCGCAGCTCCTTGCCCGTTTTTTCGTAGTAGCGGTAGCCGATATAGAGGCTCTCGCGGTATTCCACAGAAAGCGGGTTGCCGGGGAAGTTTGCCGCGCTCGGCGTGTCCTCCAGCGCAAAGGGATAGCTTTCCGCAAGCTTTCCGCAGGGGTTAACCTTGCCGCTCAGGATATCCCAAACCGCGCCGGCGCCGGCTTGTCCGCCAAGGTAGGCGTTGAGCACGGCGGGAACCTTATCAAACCACGGCAGTGTGACGGGCGAGCCTCCGCTAAGCACCACCACCGTGTTCGGGTTTGCCTGAACAACAGCCTCCACAAGGGCATTGTGCTGCGGCGGCAGTTCCATGCTTGTGCGGTCAAAGCCCTCACTCTCATAGTCCTCCGTAAGGCCAATGAACACAAGGGCAAGCTTCGCCGTCTTTGCCGCCTGCACAGCCTGCGGAATCAAGGCGTACGGGTCGTCCTTTTTGCCGTTTTGTTTTTTGTAGCCGGGGGCATAGGTATATTTTATCCCCGCCTCGTCAAGGCAGCCGCAAAAGCTGTCAAGCCTTGGGGGATTGATTTGGCTGCTGCCGCTGCCCTGATAGCGCGGGGCAACCGCCATTTCTCCTATTACCGCAAGCTCCGTGTCCGGCTTAATGGGAAGAAGTCCCCCCTTGTTGCTGAGCAGAACCATGCTTTGCGCCGCTATTTTGCGGGCAAGGGCGTGGTGCGCCGCCGGGTCGTAGCTCCATTTTTTCTCTAAATTCGGTATGCTCTTGGCAATCAGCTCAAGTATTTTCTCAACCCGCTCGTCAATTTGTTTTTCTTCCAAGCGCCCCTCCTTCACCGCCTCAAGGATTTCCCTTGTGCGAAGCCCAAAGGAGGAGGGCATCTCCAAGTCATTCCCGGCAATCACGCCGCTCACACGGTCGTTAACCGCTCCCCAGTCGCTGACTACAAGCCCCTCAAAGCCCCAATCGCCGCGTAGAATATCCACCTGCAGCGTTGCGTTTTCAGAACCGTGCTTGCCGTTGATTTTGTTGTAGGAATTCATCACAGTCCACGGCTGTTCAGCCCTGATAACACGCTCAAAGGCAGGCAGATACAGCTCCCGCAGCGCCCTCTCGTCCACAATAGTGTCAACATAAAGCCGGCGTGTTTCCTGATTGTTTGCCGCAAAGTGCTTTAGCGACGTGCCCACGCCTATGCCCTGAGCGCCGCGCACCCAAGCCGCCCCCAGTTCTCCCGCAAGAAAAGGGTCCTCACTGAAGTATTCAAAGTTGCGCCCGCAAAGGGGGCTGCGCTTCATGTTAACCCCCGGCCCGAGAACCACTGAAACCTCATTAGCTCGCGCCTCCTGAGCAATTGCCTCGCCCATTTCCTCCAGCAGCGCCGGCTCCCAGCTGCAGGCACTGAGGGAGGCAGTGGGGAAGCTTGTGGCCGGCACGGAAGCGCCCAAGCCAAGCTGGTCGCCGCCCGCGTCCTGCTTGCGTAGTCCGTGGGGTCCGTCGCAAACCATTATTTGCGGGATTCCCAAGCGTTCAAGTGACTCCAAATGCCAGAAGTCACGTCCGTCCAAAAACGCGGCTTTCTCCTCTAAGCTCATCTGAGAGAGAATTTCCGGCACACTCCTGCCGCCGATTTGATAGCTTTCCATGCTCAGCGCTCCTTTTTTATTTTTCTATGCTACATTCCCCTGCGGGCGACGCAGCTTTCCAGCTTTATGGCATCGAACACGCCCTCGTCAAACAGCGGGCACACAGCCCTGTATTCATCCAAGGGCAGGCTCTCCAGTGTCCGCCCGGTGTTTATACAAAGCGCAACCAACTCCCCCGTTGCCTTGTACGCATCGCGGAAGGGCAAGCCCTTGCCGACAAGGTAGTCGGCGCAGTCCGTGGCATTGATAAACCCGCCCGCCGCCGCCGCTCGCATATTCTCCGGCAAGAAGCGCATGGTTTTTACCATGGGGATATATGTGCTAAGGCAGATTTTAACCGTATCAAAGGCATCGAATATAGCGTCCTTGTCCTCCTGCATATCCTTGTTGTAGGCAAGCGGCAAGCCCTTGAGCATGGTCAAAAGCCCCATAAGGTCGCCGAAAACCCTCCCTGCCTTGCCGCGCACCAGCTCGGGGATATCCGGGTTCTTTTTTTGCGGCATTATTGACGAGCCGGTGCTGAAGGCATCGTCCAGCTCCGCGAACTTGAACTCCCAGCTGCACCAAAGGATTAGCTCCTCGCTAAGCCTTGAAAGATGCACCATAACCAACGACAGCGCGGCGGCAAGCTCCACGCAATAGTCACGGTCGGCAACGCCGTCAAGCGTGTTGGGCATAACGCCGTCGAAGCCAAGCGCCGCAGCCGTGCTTTGGCGGTCAATCGGGTAAGTTGTGCCGGCGAGCGCCCCGCTGCCCAGCGGGCTTTGGTTCATGCGCCCCGCCGCGTCACGCAGCCGTGCAATATCCCTGCCGAGCATTTGGCAATAGGCGTCCAAATGCCGCTGCAGGGTGATTGGCTGTGCCCTTTGCAGGTGTGTGTAGCCCGGCATTATCGCCCCGCCGTATTCCTCCGCCTTTTGCTCCAGCGCAGAGGATAGCTCGCCCAGCAGGGCAATTATATCCGCGACGGCGCCGCGCAGGTGTAAGCGCAGGTCAAGCGCCACTTGGTCGTTGCGGCTGCGCCCGGTGTGCAGGCGTTTTCCCGCGGCTCCAAGGCGGCGTGTCAGCTCACCCTCAATAAAGGTATGTATATCCTCGGCGTTTGGGTCAATTAACAGGGTGCCGTCCTCAAGCTCGCCGCGGATTTTTCCAAGCTCCGCAACAATTGCCTCACCGTCCTGTGTGCTGATAATCCCCTGCCGCGCAAGCATGGCTGCGTGTGCAACGGAACCGTCAATATCCTCACGGAACATACGGCTGTCTGTTGCTATTGATGAATTAAAGTCGTTAGTCGCCTTGTCAAGCTCCTTGCTGAAGCGTCCTTGCCAAAGTGGCATAAGCAAATCCTCCACACTGTCATTACGTCATAGTATAACGAATTTTGGCGATAATTGCAAGCATTTCAACACCCGCAAGCGCCCCGCCCGGCAGCGTCCTGTGCAGGGTGAAGCTTATAGCAGCCCGTTAGCGATTATTTGTACCTGCCGCCTTATGCCCATTGCATGGCGAAGGTCAATCAAGCACTGCTTGCTTTTTGTGATTGTTTATGCTACAATTTCGCTAATATCAGGAGAGTGGGTTTGATGCTCTCCCCTACTTAGCGTTTTTCCGTAAGCCATGCCGGGAACAGTCGTCCGCGGCAAATGTGCTTGCTACAAGGAAAGGAGCGCCGCCATGGCAGGACTTAAGGCTACTATGGGCAAAATCGGTAACGGCATTAAAAAGGCCGTGGGCATTGAGGGCAGCACATGGGAAACCCTTAAGCCCATGATTGCCTATAACTCCTATAACGTGGGGGTAGCGGCGGGTTCTCAGGTAATTTCGCCCTACTACCATTCGTACATGACCTTTACCGAAAAAATATCGGCGGGGCAATACGGCTCAATCATGTTTATAAAAAGCATTTGGGACGCCGTAATTGACCCGTTTATCGGCGTATCTATGGACCGCACACGCTCGGCGCTCGGCCGCCACCGCTCATGGCTGTTCGCCAGCGCAATTCCTTACGCAATAACCTTTTTCCTGCTATGGACCTCGTTCGGCATTTCCAAAAGCGGAAACGTAACTCAGCTGTTTGCGTACCATTTGATTGCCAACCTGCTTTACGCAACAACAGCGTCAGTCGTCGGAATTGCTCACGGCTCAATGCTGCCGACGCTTGCCAAGGGCTACTTTGAGCGCACACAGTATATCTCCGTCGGCTATATCGCGAACTCCTTGGGCATGGTTCCCGCGTGGTTTTTCTCCACAACGCTGTTCGGTTTGTTTTCCACCATGAACTTTGAGGGCAAGCACGACACCTTTGCCCGCATGGGAGGAATTATGGCGGCGGTGGTGGTTGTACCAATACTCGTTTGCGCTTTTACCACGAAGGAGCCAAGCTCCAAGGACGATGTGCCGCCAAAGCTCGGCGTGTCATACCTGCTCAAGGAGTACGTCAGCGTGTTCCACAACCGTGCCTTCAGGCAATACTTTGGCATGACCTTCCTCTATCTTTTCGGCTCGTCCTTTTTCGGCAATTCCTCCTCGCTGTACCTGCGCCTTGTTGCTGACCAGTGGAGCCAGCGCAACCTGCTGTACACAATTTCCGGGGCGGCGGAGATGCTCGCATTCCCGCTCAACTACGCGCTGACAAAAAAATTCGGCAAGCAAAAGTGCGCATGGATAACCATGCCCCTGCTGCTCATAAGCCTTGCGCTCGGCTTAATCATTACCAAACAGGACCCGGAGCAGGGCGGCATACCGATTATGGTTATCTTTCTGTTTATACGCGAAATCTTCCATGTAGTGGGCTATTCCGGCATTGGCTTTACGGTCAGCAATATCTACCCCGATATAACCGATGTTGACGAAATGATAACCGGGCGCCGCCGTGAAGGCACAATAACCGCCGCAAGCAGCTTTGTTAAAACCATGACGAGCGGGTTTATGTCCTGGGTGGTCAATATTATCCTTGAATGGTTCGGCGCGACGGACAGCACCGCCACTCAGGTGATGTTCAAGGCACGCTCAACGGATATTAACCCCAAAATGGACACGGTCTTCGGTCTGCGCTTCACCAACGCAGTCTTGCCGCTGTTTTTCATAATTCTCTCGCTTGTGCAACTGCGCAAATACAAAATGACGCGTGAGGACCATGTTTTAATCCGCCGCGCCATTGACGAAAAACGCGCGGGCAGCGAAATCACCCTAAGCGCAGAGGAAAAAGCAAGGCTTGAGCAGGTCGCCGGGAAGAGGTGGGCGGAGATGTGGATTGCCGAAGAGCCAGCCGTCGCCAGGGCCTAACAGCTTAAAATTTCAGCTTTTGAATGCAACCTCAGCCCGACAGCCTTGACGACAACGGCGGCAACAGCTTCTGCAGTTGGTGAAGTCCGCCGGATTTTCTTCGGCCGGGCTTGGATGTAAGCATAAAGCGGCGGGTTAATGCCCCGCCGCTTTTTTCTTGTCGCACTAACTCAGGCAATCTCCGCACGGCGCTGCCATTTGCGCACCTGCTCCTCGTCATATTCGCGCGGGATTTTTCTGCCGTTGCGCTCGGCAGCGCTTGCGCGCAAAAGCACACCCACAAGCTCTATGGCAAGGCGCGGGCTTTTTATTGACGCCGGCAGCTTTTTCAGCAATGCAGGGATTGTTGTTTCCACCATTTTGCCCATGAGCATATTGCTTACGTCCCGCGGACTCATGAAGCCCTTGCCGTCCTTGCCAAGCAGCTTTTGCAGCCTGTCGTCGGAGGAACCGAGGAACCAGCGCTTTATTACGTCCATGGCATAGCAGTCCTTGGCGGGCGAGTTTTCGCCCATATAATAGCGGTATTGGTAGCCCCAAAGCTCCTTGCAGTCAGCGGATTTTGCCGTGTTTATCTGCTCCGCAAGCAGCCGCGCCGCCTTGAGTGTTTTTGCAATGCCTGAGCCGCACATAGGAATGGTCATGCCCGCGCTGTCGCCCAGCGCAGCGTAGCCGTCATACACCATTTGGCGGCTTGGGTGGCAAACGGAAATAACATATGTACTGCCGGAGATTTTTTCACCGCGCTCGCACCAATCGGCATGCCGGCTGAACAAATCCTCCAGCGCAAGCTCAATGTCCTCCTCGCTCAGCTGTCCCACACGACCGATTAGTATATCTAAGCGCCCGGCGTCGTCAATCAGGAACCATGAAATGCCTATGCAGTCCATGTGCTTAAGGTAGATGAAATCGCCGCAGACCGGCTTTTTCTTTATCTTGCAGTTAAAAATACCCCTGTAGGTGGTAAACTTGGCGTCGTGGCGGCGGATAAGCCCAATCGGCTCTCGCCAAGGCAGGGCAAGCTCTGTGCAGCCGGCGCAGTCAACGGTCAAATCCGCCCGAAGCTCCTCCCCCCCCTCTGTTAGTACGCCGACTACGCGCCCGTCCTCCAACAACAAGCTCTTTACCGCCGTACCATAGCGCAGCTCGGCGTGTTCCTTCGCCTTAGCCTTAAGCTTAGCCAAAAGCTCGGTGCGCAAAACATATTTGCCCGTCAAATTAAAATACAGGGCGGCGCCGGGCTTGTCGCCCATTTGCGGCGCGTTAAGGGAATGCCCCTTGTCCTCCGGGAAGGGACCCTCCGCCAAGTGACCAAACCCGCTTTCATGAAGCTGGGGTATAGCAATATCGTCATACCAACCGAATTTTTGAGCAAAGGCTTCCTCACTGTCCTTCTCCAAAAGACAGACCTCATGCGCATCTCCAAGCAGACCCGCCAACGCCAAACCGCCGACACCTGCGCCGACAATAAGAATCTTCATGTGTTTTTTTCCTCGCTTTCCGATTCAATTTGTTTCGGTTTAATTATAGCACATTTTAGTGACGTACGCAAGTTAGCGGCTGTGGCGCTCGCGCAACATTATGTGCCGGTTCGCGATTCTGATATGATATATATCGGAATTTGCAAGGAAAGCCGCAGACAAAAAAAGTGCCGCTCACTACGCAAGCAGCACTTACTACCCATAAGTCAATAAAATTTTCAAAGGCTTTTCATTCTTTTATCCGTTTTTCTTCTGCGCCTTAATGACCTTCAGCCGTCCAAAGTCCTCACGCTCCTTTTCCTCCAAAGCGTCCGTGATGAACTTTATTGTACGCTCAAACTGCGGAATAAGTATATTTTGCAGGGCATTGGCGCGTTTTTGCGTTTTTTTAATCGCCACGGCAAGCCGATAAACCGAGCTTTCCACCTCGGCAAGCTCCGCCGTCAGCTGCTTAACAAGCCCAAACTGTACGCAAGCCTCGTCTAACTGAGAATTGGTTGACGCCAGCCCATAGTACAGCTCAAACGGCTGCTTTTCAAGGGATACGGTCGGCAGCTCCACGCCCATAACACTGCGTGAGCTAAGGCGCAGACTGTCGTCAATCGGCACGGCAAAGGCATATTCGGTGCAGCTGCCAAGGCTGATATTTGCGCGTTGCAGCGCCTGATAAGCACCGGCGTAGGTTTCATCAATGCGGGATTGCACGTCGCCCGCCTTATCAATCAGCCCCATCATTTCGCGGATAAGGATGGTACGTTTTTTGTCCATAAGGTCATAGCCGAGCTTGGCGAGCGCCAAGGATTTCTTTGTGGCAATCAGGTTGCTTTTTGTTGGGAAAATCTGAGCCATGCTAAGCCTCCGTTCTGCACTTGGCGCTAATATTTTACCACAAACCGCGGGATATAGCAAGGCGGCGCCCGCTATGCTTTCGTTGGAGCTGCTTCCCCCGCCCACCCCACTGCGGCGGCGCTATTGCGCCAAACGCCCGATTGTGGTATAATATACGGCGAAATATTCATTCGGAGGAACAAAAACTATGTCGAAAGCACTTACAGAGAACAAAACAATTTTGGATTGGCTTGACGAGAAACTCGAGCTGGTTAAGCCGGACCGCGTCGTTTGGATTGACGGCAGTGAGGAGCAGCTCAACGAATTGCGCGCCCAAGCCGTCGCAAGCGGCGAGCTTTTGCCGCTTAACCCACAAAAGCTGCCCGGCTGCTATTTGCACCGCACCGCCGTTAACGATGTTGCGCGCGTGGAACACCGCACCTTTATTTGCGCGCCCACAAAGGACGAGGCCGGTCCCACAAACAACTGGATGGCACCGGACGAAGCGTACAAAATGCTTTATGAAATCGCTGCGGATTCCTACAAGGGCCGCACGGCATATGTTATCCCATACTCCATGGGTCCTGTCGGCTCTCCCCTTGCCAAAATCGGCATTGAGCTGACTGACTCCATCTATGTTGTGCTTAACATGGCGATTATGACGCGCATTGGTCAGAGGGTACTGGACGTCCTGGGCGACAGTGACGACTGGGTGCGCGGTCTGCACTGCCGCTGCGATATTGACGAAGAAAAGCGCTACATCTGCCAATTCCCGCAGGACAACACCATAATTTCCGTCAACAGCGGCTACGGCGGCAATGTGCTGCTGGGCAAAAAGTGCTTTGCCCTGCGCATAGCGTCCTACCAGGGCAAAAAAGAGGGCTGGCAGGCCGAGCATATGCTGATTTTGGGTGTTGAGAACCCCAAGGGCGAAGTTCGCTATATCTGCGCGGCGTTCCCCTCCGCCTGCGGCAAAACCAACCTTGCCATGCTTATTCCGCCGGAGGGCTATAAAAAGGACGGCTACAAGGTTTGGACGGTCGGCGACGACATTGCCTGGATTCGCAAGGGCGAGGACGGTAGGCTTTGGGCAATCAACCCGGAGAATGGCTTCTTTGGCGTAGCCCCGGGCACAAACGCAAAGAGCAACTTCAACGCGCTTGCAAGCGCACAACAGGGCACTATTTTCACAAACGTTGCGCTGAACCTTGACGACAACACCGTTTGGTGGGAGGGTCTTGACAAGAACCCGCCTAAGCACGCCATAGACTGGAAGGGCAACCCCTGGGACGGCACAACCTCCACGGAGAAGGGCGCCCACCCCAACAGCCGTTTCACCGCCCCTGCCAAGAATTGCCCCTGCATCAGCAGCGAGTTTGAGGCACCGCAGGGTGTGCCCATCAGCGCCTTTGTTTTCGGCGGCAGGCGCGCAAAGCTTGCCCCGCTGGTTTATCAATCACGCAGCTGGAACCACGGAGTTTTTGTGGGCGCAATTATGGCAAGCGAAACCACCGCGGCGGCGGCGGGCGCAGTCGGCGTTGTGCGCCGTGACCCAATGGCAATGCTGCCCTTCTGCGGTTACAACATGGCCGATTACTGGCAGCACTGGGTGAACATTGGCGCGGGGCTTGACGAGGACAAGGCTCCCAAAATCTTCAACGTCAACTGGTTCCGCAAGGACAGCGACGGCAACTTCCTTTGGCCGGGCTTTGGCGACAACCTGCGTGTGCTGGACTGGATTTTGGCACGCTGCGAGGGCAAGGTTGACGCTGACGAAACCGCAATCGGCTATGTGCCCAAGGCGGCGGACATCAACATCGCCGGCTTAGAGGGCGAGGTTGGCGCCGCGCAGCTTGACGAGCTGTTGAGCGTTGAGCCGGCGCTTTGGCAGGAAGAGCTTAAGGGCGTGGAGGAATTCTTTGCGCAGTTCGGCGACAGGCTGCCCGCGGCAATCAGCGCGGAGCTTGACACACTTAAGAGCAAGCTGGCATAACACAACAAAGCTCAGCGGCGGGAATTGAATTCCCGCCGCTTTTGTTGTTTTTCTTAGCTTTTATTTTTGTGTAACGGCACGCAGGGCGTTGCCCATGTTAAGAGCCTCTTCACGGGCGGCGGCGGCAAAATTCTTCGGTGCGCCGGGCTTTTTCCATGCGCACAATATGGCGCGTGAGGAATTGACTATAGCCCCGCGCCCATTTTTATCGAACGCGGCGGCAACATCGTCGGCGGCGCCGCCCTGCGCCCCATAGCCGGGAACCAAAAAGAAGGTGTGCGGCAAACGCTCGCGCAGCTCGCGCAACTGTGCGGGATAGGTTGCGCCCACAACAGCCCCCACGTTGGAATAGCTGTACTCCCCTCTGCTTTCCTCTCCCCAGCTTTCGCACCAATCTCCCATTGCGCAATAAAGCGGCTTACCGTCAAGCGGCAAGTCCTGCAGCTCACCCGAGGAGGGGTTTGAGGTTTTGCACAGAACAAAAATATCCTTGCCGCCCTCTAAGCAGGGTTTTATGCAATCACTGCCAAGGTAGCCGTTGACTGTCAGGGCGTCGGCGCCAAAGGGCGTGCAGACAGTGCCGTTGACCTCAACCGTACCCAAATGCGCGGCGGCGTAGGCACTCATTGTTGAGCCAATGTCGTTGCGCTTGCCGTCTGTTATAACATACATTCCCTTTTGCTTGGCATAGGAGATTGTGTCCGCAAGAGCGCGCATTCCCTGCCAGCCTATGCGCTCATAGTAGGCGCACTGCGGCTTGACGGCGGGGACAATATCACAAAGCGCGTCAATCAGCGCCATGTTATACTCCAAATAGGCGGCCGCAAGCGCCTCTAAGGTATTGCCCAAGCGGGCAAAATGCGGCGCCTTAAGCTCATCGGGTATGTATTCCGGCATTGGGTCCAGCCCCGCGACCACGGGGAAACCCGTTTCCTCAATCCTGCGAATCAGCTTGTCCATTATCATTACCTCCTGTCCGCATATTTTACCACAGCGTCGGGAAGATTTCAAGCTGCAAGGGGGCTTAGAACCGCCACTGACCCATAATCTGACGGATTGTACCCCACGCAAAGCAGAAGTAGCTTATGGGAAAATAAAATATTGTGGGGAAGGGTTCGGATTTTGTGAGGCTTTCGCCGGGCCAAAGGTCCGCCGCCGCTTGGCTTTCCAAAAGGTAGTAAATCCTTGTGGAAAAGCCGTAGCGTTCGGTTTGGATTGAAGCCATCGCTCCCTGGTAGGCAAGCTTATCTATGCCATAGCGGTAGTGCTTGTAGGCATCCTCCAGCTTGTAGCATATTGCAACGGAGGTGTCAATCGGTGAACCGCTTGCGTTTTTCGGCGGAGCAAGCAGGCGAACGTGTTCATAGCTATATGAATCCGAATCGCCCATGCTTCCGTCAATACGCTCCTCCACGGCAAAATTGCCCTCGTAGCAGGTTATGCCGCTCAAATCCAAATCCACCACGGTTGTGTAGCCCTTGCGCGCCAAGACCCCTGTGCGCAGGTTTCCCGTTGTGGAACAGTCCTCAAAGCTAATGTTCACGCTTCCCGCCTCGTCTATGTCGTCAAAATAGAAGCCGCCCTGAACACTGGCGTTTGCCTGTGTGTTGACAAAGGCAATGTTGTTCGGCGAGAGGATATTTATTGCTCCGCGGGTACCATGCTCCGCAACAACATTCTCCACAAGCACGTTGCTTGCGCCGCTGAAAATGCGCAGAGCGAAATCGACACGGAAGCAAGCGTCAATCCTCAGGTTTTTGATGACCACGTTGCCGCCAAGCACGGTGATAACATCAAGTTTTTTGCTTATGGCGTCAAGGTAGAAGGGTTCAAGCTCAATCTTGGCGGTGCTGCCGCGCCCGGCTATTGTCACGTCATGCACAGTAAAGGCTGCCGCATTGGCGGGGTCACCAACCGGGCCGGTGTAGACCGTGCCCTCAACCTCAACCAGTCCGCCGCCTGCCTCTGCCGCCGCAATAGCTTCCTGCAGACTGCCGCTGAAGCTTGCGCCGTCCACATAGAGCTTGCCGCCGCCCAGACTCAGCGCCGTGCCGGGTACCGCGAACAGCGAGAACAGCAAACCCAAGCACAGACATACACACAAAGCCTTTTTCATAATAAGCACACCCCTTTTGTGTTTTTATTCGTCTTTAGTATAACAGCTTTTTGCCAAAGCGTCAAGCGGTGCGGGCGCTCCGCAAGCGGTGCAGAACGCCAAACTGAACGGCACTGACATTTTTTCGCGCGCGCGAATAGCTTGCGGGGTAGCGTGGCTCGTCGGCGCAAGGAATTACATCGATCCGCTCGCCTTGCGCTTGTTTTTAGCCGCCCACTTGCGTGTAAAGAATAGCCCGACACCTGCAAGCACCGCGCCCCCTGCACTTATGAGCGTGCCGATAAGGTTATCTTCGCGGCGATATTTCAGCTCACGATTGATTGTGTCGACATCGGTGGTTGTTGCACCCGTATATTTGCCGTATGTCGTCAATTCATATGAGTCGGGCGAAAGAACACTTCCTGCTGTATAAAATTCCCAGTCGCAGTATTCGTGCGAACTAGACGGATTATAACTTGATGAAGAACCATACCCATAATCATGATGGTCAAAGTCATACCACACACCGCCGCAATCGCTTGTGCCAAACACAAAGAAGCAAACCACGCCCGCAAGCATTACTAACGAGCAAAGCTCTGTCATATTCGGCACGCTTTTCTGCATTGGAAAATGCAGCATACGCCGCTTTTAAATCTGCCAGTTTTTCGGCGTGATATTCGCCAAAAGAATCATTCTCTTCATCTTGAATCAACTGGAAAAGTCGGAACTGAATCTTTTGCAAGTCCTCCGTCTGTTGAAAACCGTATTTTTCATAATAATTTGTAAATGCCACTTTCTTAAATCCCTCACTTTTCAAGATTTTGCATAATGTTTTTTGCTTTAATCAGCCGAAACAATAATGTCTCCACGCTCTACCTGTGCTCGCTGTATTCCCCGCAATAACAATCCTACATTATCGCCGACAGAGGCTGTATTTATGAGTTTACGGAACATCTCGATTCCTGTGACAACCGAAAATAAATTTTCTCCGTTGCTCTTACATATTACAACGCTGTCGCCAGTATTTATGTGTCCAGAAGAAAGCTTGCCAACGACGACAGTACCACGTCCTGTAATAGTAAAAACATCTTCAACGGTTAATTTCATTTTTTCTGTGCTTTCATAGCCCGAAGCAGAAACCTCAATCCTTGCCCCGCACCCGCCGCAGAACGCCGCGCTGTCTGAGTTTTCACGAGCACACTTAGAACAAATTTTCATCTTGCGTATCCTCTCTGTACAGTAATCGAATCGCCATTGAAACCATGCTCATTTGCACATTCTCTGATTTCAATTTCAACTAAGTCGCATAATTCGACATCATCTACCATAGAACAATCCAAAAAGACAGACACATCTGCCACGCCTTGTTCTTTCAGCCTTTCAAGTGCATATATGGTTGTAGACGTTGGACCTTCAGCGCACGACACATATAGCACCGGCATATATCTGCCGAGAACGTCCTGCACCATTTCAATTATATTTCGGTCTTCTGTACCGAAAACATTGCTGTCATTACCCATAGGGAGGAATGCGGGGAGCTTAGCCCCGCACCCGCCGCAGAACGCCGCGCCTCTTGCGTTTGCGCGACCGCATTCAGTACAATACATAACTACGCCTTTCTTGTGCCGCACTTTTGGCAAAATACATCGTCAGGCTCTAACTTATTGCCGCAGCCTGTGCAAAATGCACTTGTGCCTGCAACAGGAGCAGCAACACCCGGAGCCGGCAATTGTGCGGGTGCTATAACAGGCGCAGACGCAGCATTCAAATAGGCTTGGTCAATATTTATGTAGTTAATGCCGTATTTTTCAGAAGCTTCCTTGAATTTGGCGCAGAAATTTTTGTACTGATTGGTAAGGTTCTTCCTAAATTTCTCGTAATCGTTCTTCTTCCTGTCGAAATCGCCATAAAGCTTGCTTCTTGTTTCTTGCAGATTGCGGAGCCTAAATGCACCGCCAAATGCTTTCCCTTTGTGCCCTATATAAGCGGTTATGATGCCACCGATCAACGGGATCAATCCTAGCCCATACAAGGCCAATAACGGCAACCCAATAATAGCCACAACAACCCCTACGGCGAAAACAGTTTTCATTTTTTTCGTTTTTTCTTGCGCTGCATACAACTCCGCAATCTCTTTGTCAACCTTATTCAGCTCCTCTTGCGCTTTTTTCATTGCACTTTCTTTTTCTTTCTCTCGCTGAATCTCTTTTTTCAAATTGGCATTCTTTTTGTTATAAATATCTTGCAGAACCTCATTTGCATCTGTCCACCCCCGGAAAATTTCCAGCGCTTTTTCTGCATATCCCTGTGCGGTGTCACGGTCACTGCCTCTCCTATGGTACCAGACAAAAGCGAGGTTGTTGTAGGCGTGCCCCAAATTTACGATATCATTGTTTTCCGTGGCGAGCTGCACTGCCAAATCCAACGTCATTTTCTCAATCTCAACAAGGGTAGGGCCACGACCACCGTTAGTTGAATCAGCAAAGCGTTCGAAATCGGAAAGGACAATGGACTTGTTAATTAGAAAGTACGGATTATCGGGTTGACCGACAACTGCTTTGTTTGCAAACTTCAGTGCTTCCTCATGCTCACACGTACCAAGACAGACCTGCGATACAAACTCAAAAATATCAGAATCTTCCAAATCCGGACTCCCACCGGAGACGGCATTCTCGTAAGCTGTTTTGGCCAAGTCGTAATGCCCGATTTTATAGTATTTTTTGGCGTCCGGAAGCCATTTGTCCAAGGTTTCACTTTTGTCGGCGTCGTAAGTACTGGACGCAGTTTCTTCGACCCTGTCTAACGCTTCATCGTAGCTCTTACGGCTTTCTTCGCTTTCAAAGACTTTTATTGCCTCTCTTAAAGCTTTTAAGTCTTCTTTGTACTTATCCGTGTAGCTATATTCAGAATCGTCATTTTCAGCATCCTGAATTTTTTCACGAATCTTGAACTGAATTTTTTCCAGTTCCATGCCTCGAGAAATACCGAATTTCTCATAATAATTGATTTTTTCCATTGCTGTTTCCTCCAATAATTTTCAAATTCTTATATTAAACGGCGTTAACCGCTTATATAACTTATCCACTGCTCCACGCCGGGCGTTATTTGTTCCAGGCTGTGGATTGCACAGTCAACCTCGTGGATTGCTTGGTCCAAGCAACGCTGTATAGAATTTACTTTATCTTCTTCGGCGTAATTCTGTTCATTGCTGCGCCGCAGCAACGCAACATCATTCTTAAGTGAGCTTAAGCTGTCCATCACAAAATTTAATCTCTGTATGGGAAACTTTGTAAGCCCTGCTACCCTTGTTACCTCTAACTTTAGCTCATCAATCGTCATCACTGACCCACTCCCATTCACAATCAGATAGTAAGCTGACGATATCGCGAGCATATGTAAGAGCTTCTTTGGCTCTGCCTCCGCCTAAAATGTTTAGGTCCTTTGCCTGCTCACAGCAACGAAGCCAACCCTCGGCCGCTCCGCCTTCCGTTCCCTCCATAACAAAATTAATTTGCGACATCAACTCTTTTATGTCGTCAGTAATGCTCACCAAGGTGCTGATTTTGTTGTGCAATTCTTGGCTGACACGCTGCTTTTTTGCAACCCGTGCGCCACTTGGCACTTCGACCCAAGCCATATTACTCCTCCAGATTTCTTATAAACATATCGCAAGCGTCGCTCAATTGATTAAGGCAAAGCACAAAATCGTTCAGAGCCTTTTCTGCATTTGCTAACCCTAAAGCAACTTCATCGCCACTGCGACTTGGTTTTATGAGCGACAAAATCTGCCGTTGTGAAGTGTATAAATTATTGGTTGTGTTTTTTGCTAATGTTATCTGTTCCTTTGCTACTTGCTTTATTTGTTGGATTCTTACAGCTAAATCTGCGGTAGAAAGTGAAGATGCAGAAGGAATAGCGGTATATGGCATTTCGCGCTGATGTTCATTTTCCGTTCTGACTTCACGCTCTATTTCTGTTAGCGGGTTGCTTTTTTTAGTACCCTGCTCATAATGTCCACCCTCGTATTCGGGATACCGCCAAAATAGCATCTCGTAGACACCATCTTTTTCAAGCGCAATCCAATGTCCATGACCATCTCCTTCTGTGGGGTACTGCGGATTTCCATTGGCATCTCTACCACCATACAGAACCTCAATTTTCTTGTGCCCTGTATGATGAACGCTTTCGCTTATCTTGGCGAATTCGTCGTCAAAATTTGGGATAGCATCCCACTCTTTTCCCACAGCGCCACCTCCCCGAAGGCTGCAATATACCATTACTGCTTGGCATTTTGTATAAATTCCTCGCAGAAATTCCCAAGCGAAAACAGGGACACCGCCGCCCTGTCAACGGCGACCGCTGCAGAGCTTACCGCTGATGTTGCATCCATGCCCGTTTTGCTGCCGCGAACCATTGGCGCAAGTGCGGCAACGGACCTTGATAAATTAGTACCCGCAGATTTTAATGTGTTGGATAAATCAGTTGCTGTTTTTTTCAAGCCACTCACTCTTTGGATGAGCTCTTCTGTTGAAATAGCCATGATTTTCTACCTCCCTACAGCCTTGAACTGTAATTCAACAGTTTTGTTTTTGCGTTTTCAACCAAGCCTATTGTGTGATTGATTTGCTCCTTTGCCCTTGCCAATGCCTCTTTCATATTTGCGGCCGAAGAGTTGGCGCTGCCCTCCAACTCCTGCGAAATTTGCTGCATCAGATTGTTATTATTTTCAACAAACTGATGCAACTCCCTTATTTGGGAGTCAAGATTGCTTGCGGCATATGAAATTGCCACCTTTAGTTCCCTTACCGACATGATTACGATACCTCCTGCGTTTTTTCGTTTATTGGTGAATACGGAATGAATACAATCTCTTCCGAAAATTCCACTTCATCGCTTAGTAAAGCTCTATTATCAGCAGACTCCCATTTTACAAATGGATTGTTTGTCAGAGAACGTACGGACCCCTCATCTACACGCAAAAACACCTTCGCATTAAACGCGTCTGTACCCTCATATCCGGAAACATGTGCCTTAAATTTTGAGGGTTTGACCCACCATCCAATTAGATGAATTCCCTTTTCCGGAGCGGAGTCCACAAAATTTTTGAGCGGTGGTGTTCCGAAGTCGTCTTTTTCGAAACTCCATCGGTCCAGACCAAGCGCAAAAATATAGGATTTGCTATTTTCGCTTTCCGCAACGCCAGCAAGTCTGTCAAGAGTCGACTGAAAGTCAGCACGAGTAATAGCTTCAACTGTAACTCCCTGCTTTTGTAATAGAGATACGAAAATGGGAAAACGAGATTGAACAGTTTCTTCTTTATCTCTAAAGTCACAGAAATAGAATTTTTTGTGTGTGGTTGTAGCACCGGCCGCCAAGGAGAGTGCAATACTCTGTATAATACCCTCCGCACTATTGTTTTCTGCATCAGGAGAACCTATAATGGCAATATTGCGCCCCGATTCATTGGGGAACGGAAGAGCCACTTTTTCTCCGGTGATAGAAATTCTTTCTCCAAGCAGTGCTGTGGGTGTGTTGCGCGTGAGAGATTTTATATCCTTTTCTGCTTCATGAGCAGAAGTTTTCTTTTCGCTGTCAAAAACATATGGCGCGGGAAAATCAGCATTGCCTTGCTCCCACCACTTGCGGAGCAAGGGTTTCAATACTGCTGGATTAGCCCAAGCGATAACCGTTTTGTGATTTTGCGAAATCTCACCGTAATCAAGATTAACAATCGCCTCTCTCGAACGCAGATAAGCGGCCGCACTGTTCATTATCCCTAAAGTATTTTGAGATTCAGCGACGGAATTTTTGTGAGCGATACGGATTGGCACTTGGCTGAAAATGCTATCCTTTTTGCTGCTCAAAACCATATTACCGCTGATTGACTGCGATGCAAGAATAAAGTGTATGCCTGCCGCACGAAACAGACGGACTGATTTTTCCAGTATGTCAACGATTTTTTGTCCAAAAGCCATATCATCGCCGAACATCAACTGAAATTCGTCTATTATTGCAAGAATTCGCGGCATAGCTTCGTTTGGATACTCTTTACGGAACTCTTTTAGACTTTTAACATTGCGTTCCTTAAACAATTTTAACCGACGCAAATATTCACCGTAAAGATGGTCAAGCACGGCGGAACCAAGAGCGATATCACTTTCAAGTCCGACCACCTTGGCGTGAGGCAGATATTCCTCTTGCCCAATGTTTGCGTATTTTTTTAGCGACACACCTTCTTTGAAGTCAAGCAAATACAGGTTTAATTCGCGCGGGGAGTATCTCTGACACAAGCTGTGTATAATTACTTCAATCAAATTTGACTTGCCTTGACCGACAGCACCTGTAATCAAAGCATTGTGCCGCTGATTTATCTCATCGCCTATCGTTATTTCAACATCATTTACACCATATTTACCGACTGTAAAGGTCAGGCCATCTTCACTGCTGCATTGCCACATTTCATGTAAATTGTTTACTTGGTCAAAGTGAACAACAGGTAGCGTTGCGGCATTAACTTTTTCCAAAAAACGTGCGCATTCCGATATTATATCTGTTGCTCTCGGCGGAGCGTATTCGGCAAAAGTCTTAGGTTCACCGTCGGATGTTAACAGATAGGCCTTGTTTCCATCTGCGCTTAGCAGGCTGATATTTTTATCAAACTGATGTGGTTTTCTGTCGCCGTTCACCTTATTATTTGCCGGAATTATCAAAAAAGAAATGCCTGCTGCGGGCCCACGCGAAAGCAAAGTTGAAAGCTTGGCTAAAAACTTGGGCTCTGCCATGCTGAGATTAAGAAACATAACTATCAATCTGTAACTCTCAACAGGACGATCAATACTGCGTCTGAACTCGATTAGAGTTTCGTTGCGTCCCTGTATCACATTTTGAACAGCTTGTATGTGCTGACCCAAAAAATCGAGATGTGCCTCTAAATCTTTGAAATCCCCGAGAAGCTCCAGTTGTTTATTAGCACCCGACGTAAGTGTGGCAAAGGGCGCGAACAATCCGGAATAGTCGCTGTCAAGACCTGTAATCATGAGTTGTCCCGGCGAGGTTTTCTGAATTGCCTCATTGATTATATAACGTGCAAGTGAAATGACATCTGAGTTATATGTGTTTTTAATCCAAATATTACCCCTGCCAATGAAACCAATATTAAGCTCAGCATTTCTGCCGAGCGTTAAAGTTTCGCAGACCTCAAGATTATCGTTTGACATTATGCACTCTCCTCTGTTTATTTAGATTAGCCTTCCATTTTCATTCCACAACCGGAACAAAACACGGCAGTACCAAGAAGTTCTTTGCCGCATGAGGGACATAGCTTAGTATCAGGAGTTGGCGCCGGTGTTTCAGCTGTAGTTCCCGAGAACGCAACAACTGATTCTGCGCTGGGGCTAGGAATAGCCGCCGACGGGCTGTTGTTCATTGGAGAACCGCAGATACAAAATGGTGCCGCCAATGGCATTTCCGTTCCGCATTTCGGACAACAGGCAAGGCCCTTGAGTTGCCTTATCCGTTCGGTACATTGCACAATTTTTGTTTTAGAGCCTTTAATCTCAGCAAGCAGTTGGGCAAAAATCGGTTCGGGATCATCACTATGCGTTTCAAAATAGACCTTTCCTATTTGCAGAAAACTATTGTTAATACGCTTCTCCTCATCGGAAATAATGCCGTTCAGCTTCACGGTTTCAGCCATATCCTTTGTTTTCTGAACCGCCTCTTGCCCTGTCTGGGTTATCCTCTTCCCAATTCCCTCAAAAAATGCCATTAAATATCCTCCTCATTTGTTTTTTATATACAAAAATCGCCGCAAGGCAAAGCCCTGCGGCGACATTCGTAACTAACTACAGCACAGCCTACGGCTACGCTTACGCGGCTCCCGGCTCCCGGCTCCCGGCTCCCGGCTCCCGGCTCCCGGCTCCCGGCTCCCGGCTCCCGGCTCCCGGCTCCCCAAGGATTATACGCGCTTCGACATCTCTCGTCAATAGCTTGCGAGAATTATTCGGCATAA
>JAISSW010000009.1 GCA_031272895.1 Clostridium sp.
TGTATGCTGCCCTGTTGACATCAATATTATACCCCCTAAAAGAGCAACAGTCAATATAAATTTTAATCGGCAGAGAAGAGCGGATTTTTGCGGAAGAGCTTGACCAACCGATGCTTTGCCACAACGCCGAGTAATGTACTGACCGGCAAAAGCGCGGGCAAATGCACCATTACGACCCTACGTGTAGCAAAATGAATGGAACAATCGCAACCACTATAGCTGAAGCAAAAAGCGCAGGATTTTCGCTCTGCGGTAAAGAGGACTAGCCCGCCCTCTTCCTTAACTTACCCCTGTCCGCCGTGTCTTGCTCAAGGACGTAGCACTGCTCGAGGTACTCGCGCCATAATTGCCTCGGTGTCCAATAATTTGACGATTCCCTTTACTTCAGGGTGTTTGCTGTGGTCTAATTCCATTGTTGACAGCTCCTTTTCCTGATAGTTTTGTGGTGTGTTCAACCAACATTATATCAGATTTCCAAGGGGCTGTTAGCTTTTTTCGCTATCTCCCAAATTCCACGACGGTTGGGACACCGTCCCTCGTTTCATCTAACATGATTGTGTATCTTCCATTTGAATATTCCTTCAGCAGATGAATAAATAGATTGACTTTTTCGGCGAATTGGATTCTTCTTTCAGTAAGAATTGCAGGTATTTCCTTTGTGCAATGTATTATGGTTTGATACTCTTTGGTTATTTCGTCATTTAGGCGTGAGAGAACCTTGTTATTCCGCAATTTTAAGGGCAATCCTGTATTTACCCAATTATGACCAGTAATCCATCCAAGTGCTGAGCCGTAATATAAAACGATAAATCCAACAATCCTATTTTCATCTTCCTCTGAATATCCCGAAAGAGGTCCGACATCAAATATCGCTTCAGGAAAAGCGTCCTTAAATATGTGCGCATGTTTTTGCCTGTCTTCTTCGGTTATAGAGAATTTGTTGTCCGACGGAAAATAGAGCATTGGACGGTAGTACACAATAAAGCCCGATGAAATTAACTCCCTATCCGCAGAAATTTTTTTGCCATCTGCGGCAAAGTTGATGAAGCCTTTAGAAATTTCTAGTAATTCCATCGTGATCCTCCAATAAAATAATTGTTTCTGCAGAAGTAATTGGATCCACTTTTATAATTCTTGTTACATTTGGATTGTTACGCAAAATACTCAACTCAATTCTTATGTATTCCTTATATGTTGGGAAATACTAAAAATTGTTTTGTACTCGTTTTCATCAAGAGTTTGGATAGAAGTGTTTCCATTAAAAAACTCGACTTTTTCTACACGCGGGAAAAATCCTTCCACAAGCTGATACAGGCTTAATAACTGCAGGTATATATCTAAGAGTAACTCTGCATTTGCGTCGCAAAGGGTTAATTGTATAACCGTGTCTTTAGATGTTGAGCGTTCGATTTGAACATCTATATCGCGTATCTTTACTTGTGTCAAAGTCTCTGCGGATGCCTGCCAACCCTTTATTACTACATTGGGCTTGCATAGCGTTGCAACGAGCTTGTCACAGGCAAGGGTTTTCAGTTCATCATATTTATCTACCATAGCGCCTCCTACGCTAACACTTCGTTTATAATCTGGCGCATTTGCTTATTTCCAAGCTGTGTGCGCATCGTCTGTATAGCATCGGATTCTTCAAGCAAATGTTTGGTGCTGACCATAATACAATTCAATCTCTTCGCATTTAATTTACCACTTACCTATTGCTTCCTAATCGGAAATAAGTATTAGCCCTGCACTTTTTCCTACATATTTTGTCGCAACAACACAACATTTGGCGGCATATAAATCGGCCGCATATTATTACAGCCTGATTTCGATTGACTGTCGTAACCCGTGCAACCATAAAAAGCCTCGTTTCCTTTTGATTTCACAATCATATAGCCGTCCTGACATTGCTCGCATTTATAAATATCGTGCAGATGAGTTTTGTTGTTGGCCATAAAGTCGCAGACTTCCGGCTCGTTAGTACAAAGATATAGCCCCAATCCGTAATTCTTGTTAAACTCATATTTGAGCGGATACCCGCATAGCGGACAGCGCAAACGGAATAAATCAACCGCCTCCATATTCAAATTCTGCGAATGAAGAATTTGGTAATCATTGATTAATTCGATTAAAAAGCGCGAAGGTTTTCGTTGTGGCGCAAGAATATATACACGGTTCTTTGTGCGGGTTAGCGCAACATAAAAGAGCCTCCGCTCTTCCGCAAACGGCATAGAAGTGTCCTCAAACCGCACCAATTTCATAATCGGGTCATCTTCTAACTGACACGGAAAACCAAACTTGCCTTCAAACATATTCAGCAGAATGACATTATCAAAACCCAATCCCTTTGCGCTGTGCGCGGTCATAAAGGTCAGATTAGCATTGGGAAATTTTTCACACCTGATGTGATTGCCGGGCAAATCAGAAAACTTGCCTGTACGACAGATTTTATAGCTATCATAATTGTAACGCCCGATGAGCAATATGGACGCTTTATCGCCAAATTCGGAAATGATTTTTCCGACGGTTTCCTCCGCCGCTTGTGCCATTGCGAAATCGGGCTTGAAGCTGTCGTCAAATTCGGTCAGTATCACAGGATTAGACAGGTGTTTTGGTGAGATGAGTTTCTTTTTGATTTGTGAAGTATTCTTCTGCACAAATCCGCCCGCAATGTCAATCAACTCCTGTGAATTACGGTAAGTGTGGGTTATTTTCATTTCCACACCGCTGCCCATCAATTCCAAAAAGCGGGTAAACAAGCCAATTTCAGAGCCTGAGAATGCAAAGATAGACTGCCAGTCATCGCCCACCGCGACAACCTTTGCCCTTGTGATTTCTGATAGCCGTTTCGTCAAATTGAAACGTTGTCGGGCAATGTCCTGAAACTCATCAATAATTATATATTTATACGGCAGTTCGAGATTTTGCCGCTCGATTTCAGCGAGATAAAAATGGGCATCATTTATCATATCCTCAAAGTCAATGCGGTTTTGGGCCGCAAGCTGTTTTTGATAATAATGATACACAGGCTCCGCAATATCTAAGAACAGATGTGTGCGAGGATTGTCGGTCTTTTCACGGAGCGCCGCAACCCCCCCGGCATCATAGCCGCAGGTTTTGAATTGACCGATGAAAGTCATCAGGAACTGCACCATCTTAAAAACGTATTTATCTTTGCTTGTTTCGGTAATTTTCTTGTAAACCTCGGCAAAATCCCGCTCTTTTAGCACAAATCCTTCGGCAAGCAATATTTCCTTCAAGTGGTCTGACAACAACCTCTTATCCTTATACCAAGCCCACGTTTCCAAAAGGCTTGTCCCCATTTGGCGATGTAATTTCCGCTTGTCCTTGATAGAGGCGGAATACTTGGCGATTTCCTGTGGTGTAAGCACATAACTGTATCCGCTTTCGCTAATGGCGTAATGTTCTAAATACGCGGTATGTTCACCCTGACGAATTAAAAAGTCCGGCGTGTATTTTTTCTTTGCCCCCTTAATGGCATGGGGATAAACAGGTTCATACTCATAATCCAACCCGTTCAAGTACAGAAAATTAGCGATTTGTGCTTCCTGCACCGAACGAAGGTATTCGCCCGTTAGAGTTCGCATTTGTTTCCCG
Organism: Clostridium sp.; assembly: GCA_031272895.1. Classification (GTDB taxonomy): domain Bacteria; phylum Bacillota; class Clostridia; order Oscillospirales; family Acutalibacteraceae; genus WRKY01. Next base: position 3,616 of record JAISSW010000009.1, read on the forward strand.
CGCTGAGTGGAAACCTTTTTCACATATTCCCCCGCGCCGCTTTTCAGCGTTTCATAGTCCTGCGCGGCCTTAGCCAAGTGATATTGATTCAGATTATCATAATTCATTGCGTCTGCGGGCAAGTCAAAATAAAAGCCAAGAAACAACAACACCTTTCGCAACAAGGCTTTATCGTTGAAAACTTCTTTTTCTAACATCTCAAAAATGATATTGTATGCGGAGTAGTTCACCTCCGGCGGGGTGTCGCTGAATTTGCGGACAATATCATAAGCAAATGAGTGAAATGTGCAAATTCGGGCGGGGATATGCAGACCTTGATTTATGCGTTCTTTCAGTTCATCAATCGCTTTTTTTGTATAGGAAATGACAATAATGTCCTCTGGCGCGATGTGTTTCTTTTCAACAAGATATTTTACCTTTGCCGCCATTGTGGTGGTCTTACCAGCGCCTGCGCCGGCGACAAGCAAACAATAGTCGTCATCGGTAACGACCGCCCGGCGCTGTTCTGCGTCAAGACTGATATTGGGGTCAATGTCTCGCAAAAGGTTGTCAAAATACACTGATTCCTTTTCCACAATTCTGTCAGTGTATTCTGCGTTATGGTTCTCAGCATCCTGTGTCAGCGTTTCAAAACGGCGCAGACAGGTTTTTACTGTTTCAAAGTCTACGGCAAAACGCGGAGCGCGTTCCCGGCAATCATCATAAGCGGCTTTTTCCGACAGTTTTTCCGCGTAGTTGCAGAATGAGGCTTTTAAGTTACCCAGTTCCCGCGCCGTAATATAGTGTCCCGCGCCAAAGAAAGACTGATAACTATGGTCAAAAGCAATCAGAGCATTTCTCAACGCCGCCAAATCAAGCTCTTCTATTGTGGACACGTTTGTATCGCTTGACTGACTGGCACCAGACGACGCAAAAAATTTCGCCGGAAGCCCGCAATGCGGACAGCTTTCAGCGCGGTCAGATATGCGGCTTTGGCATTCAGGGCAGGAAATCAGCGGCATCAGGTTCACCTCTCACAGGTTATTATACATCAAAAATGTTAATAATTCAATCCCTTTTCGCTATTTCTCCTTGTCCATATCCAGCCAAGCTCTCAACTCCGCCAACTCCAACTCCCCGCGCAAACACGCGTCCCGCTTCGCCCGCGCCTCCTCTGCCCGCGCGAAAAACTGGCTTTGCGTAATACGTTTCGTTAGCGCCTTGGCATTCATGCGGCGATATGCTTTTTGGTGTGGGATTGTCCGCTTTCGCCGCCTTGTGCAGCTTTAACGCACCGATTTGGCGGCAGGGCATAGGCAATTAGCATGAATGGCGCAAATATTTCGCCGCACTCCCGCACTTGACACACCTCAATCACATATGTTATATTTTTACAAAATACAAGAATTTTGGAAACATTTGTGACGAACACATCGTCATACGTTACTAAATAACTTTTGTTGCCAAGGGAGCGCCACTGTGCAAATAAATATTATCAACAGCTGCTCTCACGGTACTCACGGTATTAGAGTAGTTATCCAAGATGGAGTGCTGATCACAGTCTGGCGTAGTCGTCGATGAAAACAATGATTGTTTTAGGAATTATTTCTGTAATAATAGGTGTGGTTATTTTGATTGTGCCAATGTGGCTGTACCTTGTTTTAGATTACGAAAAATCCATTAAAAATTTCTATATTATGTTTTCTATCATGATTGGGAAACATTTGGCATTCCGCCGGTTTTCTTGCTTCTTGGTATTTTGGCCATATAAAAGCGTTGAAAGGTAAATCTTGATGTTATATTCATTCCTTAACACTTAATGTGGCGGTGCGCGGAGCAAATCCTCGACGCTTGTGTTCCCTCCCCGTGGGGAGATAAAGCGGGAATCCTGTGGCTTGCGCGTATCCGGAAGCCGACGGTGCGTATTGCCCTGCCAGAACAATATATCGTCAAGGCAGCCGGCAATAAAAATCCCTGTATAGACGGAAAGGCAGTCGCTGCCGCCGTTTAGCGAATACCGCGCCGGGGCAGGGATATTGCCGGACATACTGCTCTCCCTCAGGGCGATTATATCAAGCGGATAGGGCTTTTCAGCCATAAAATATGCGTTAAAGGAGGGGTCAAGGACACTCCATACGCCATGCTCCGGCAAAAAAACGTGGGTAATACAGTGGCAGTTCCCGCCGCGGACAAGCCACAGCGGCATAGCAAAAATACCGACCGACAGCAGTAAATCACTCAGCACTATGGCCTTATCACGGCAGTTGAGGGCATAGAGAAACGGCTTATCAACGGCAAAGCGCAGGATAGCCTGCGTGTCGGGTAAATCTTTGAATTTTTTTCCGGAGAGTCTTGCGGCGCCGCTATAGTATGTATGCGCGCAGAGCCATTGCATAAGCCTTAGCGCACGGGTCAAGCTGTCGCCCTCACCCGCAAGCGACGCAAGGCGGTATTCCTCTCTCAGGGCGCTATAATATGGCATGGGCGAAAAGTCATAGCAAAAACCGCTCGTGGCTCCCTTATCCAAGGGCAAAAGCGGCGGCATAGCCTTAAGCCTGATTCTTTTGAGAAAGCAAGCGTAGGCCGACGGTGAAAGCTGCAGAAGCATGAACAACCCCACATTTTCCTTAATAATTCCTTGCCCGCTATTTCCCGGCGGAAAGGAAACAAGTGGTGCCGGCGACCGGGATTGAACCGGTACGAGGTTGCCCTCACGGGATTTTAAGTCCCGGGCGTCTGCCAGTTCCGCCACGCCGGCACGATTGGGTGGGGATACTCCGCGCGAATAATTATAAAGCTTCCGCGGCAAGAAGTCAAGAGCTGCGGGCGATATTTGCCCATGAAGACCCTCCCCCGTTATCAATAACCGTAACGCAACAGGACCGAGCGCCAAGCGGCTCTCGGTCCCGTGCGGCGGTGCGCTATTTAATCTCAAAGGTTCGGGTTATCACCCTGTCGTCGGTGGTCACAAGCTCCTTTACTATCGCCTTGACGGGGGTTGTTGTGTCGCTGAGAACAAAGGCTCGCGTGACCTCCCGCTTGGCGTTCGGCTCAAGGTCCTCGCTGATTGAGCTTCCGTTAAAGCCCTCCACATCCTTAAGCACGGCATCGGATAGCTTCTTGTCACCTTGGTATGCCGAATCCGAAAGGAAGGTAAGGAAGTTCATAACGGCGCTGCCGCCGTTCTCAATCTCGTAGGTTATAACAATGGCGTCCTTGCCGTTTTCGTCCTTAACCAGCTTGTGAGATTTTATCTCCACAGTCAATGCGCCAAGGCTGCCCTTGCTGTCAAGCTCGTCCGGGTTGGTTGTTGTGCTTGTGGTGTTTGTTGTGGTGGTCACGGCGCTTGGAGCGGGGTCGGTTACGCCCTCGTCCTTGTTTTTGTTGTGGACAACCAAGGCGATTATTCCGCCAAGGATTGCCGCTGCCACAATCACGGCAAGCAGGATTTTCCACCACGCCCCGTTGTCCTCCTGCCCGTTGCGGTATGTGCCGCCGCGGTTATTGTTTTCGCTCATTTTTTGTTACCTCCGTGTTTTTTTCTAAGGTATTATAACCCAAGCGCGCCAAAATATGCGTCGAAACGGCTCGCCCCGCTTTTAATTAGCCGAAAGCAAGGGCACGGCAAGCCGTACCCCCGCCTGCCGCTGCGTTATTGCGGCAGCTGTGACTGTATACCCTGGAATTTTGTTTTGGTTTGCGTAACCATTTTTTGCTGAGCCTTTTGCGGGGCATACCAGCCGCGCTCCTGCATTTGGGTAAAAACGCTGCTTTGCAGGTTCTGGTTCTCTCGCCAAAGGTTAAGGAAATCCGCCTTAAGCCGCGGATTAACGCACTCGCAGCTGTAGGTGTTATAAACCCCCGTGATGTGCTTTTGGCTGGTGAGCATATCGTCCATAAGCTCCCGGTCCGCCATGGAAAAGCCGCCCTGAGCCGTGGCTTGAGTGCTTTGGCTCTTCTTTTTTGCAGAGGTAGCTGTTTTTTTGCTTGCGGGCATTGCCGTCGCCTCCTTATTTTAGTTAAGATAGCTTATTAAGGTGTCAAAATGCTTGCGGTGCTGCTTTGCAGATTGCTTGCACGCCTTTTGGATTTGCGGGTCCTGAGCAACGGAGGCGTAGCTGTGGAATTTTTTTACCAGCATTTGCTCGCAGTTAAGGGTATCCTCCAGCGCGTGGAGTTCCTCGGCGGTAAGGTTTGCCATGTTTTTAGCTCCTCTCTGTTGTGGTCATGTGAAGCTGTGCTTCTAAGTGTGAGTGTTTCCCCGTGTGGGGTAAATATACACGGCGCGCAAATTTTTTTCTCTTTTTTCCTAAAAAGACTTTACAAGCGCGGGTTTGTGTGCTATAATTCAAATGTGTTATTATCTTTAGACAGGAGGTACACCCCGGTGGCTAAGAATAAAGCTCTTCGCAACGTCATCATCGGCATAACGGTCGGTGTTTTGGTGGTGTGCATTGCAATCCCAACCTTCAGCGCGCTCTTCCCGTGGATAGCCAAGGGCGGCGACGATACCGCTCCCGCAAGCGAAACCTACACCGTTGCGCCCGTTGAAACGGGTACTGAGGCGACTTCGCCGGAAACGGACGGCGAAACGGCACCGCCATATTCAGAGGACACGCAGACTGCCGCGGCAACACAGGACACGCAGGTTGCCACCACTTCCGCTGCAACAAGCGGCACGACCTCAACCACAAAGGCGCCCACAACCACAAAGAAGGTGACCACAACAAAGGCGCCGACCACTACTAAGGCTACAACCACCAAGCCCACCACAACACAGGCCCCAACAACGACCCCGGCAGAAATAATCAACGGCGGCACCGTGGTCAGCGACGGCGGACAGACTGCCGGCGGTTCCCATGTTGACGGCGCGGTTAAGGCCCCGGCGGACGGAGAGGACGACCCCCGCGAGGTTCTCTCCTACAAAATGAACGCCGTTGACGGCTACTTCTACACGGAGCAGGAGGCCTGGCAGCGTGCCTTTGGCTTTGCGAAGCTTTATGACTGGGGTGCGCAATGGGCGCATATGTTCTACGATACAATCCGTATCCAATTCACTTACGGCGGCTATGACTGGATGATTCAGTTCTGGAAGGGTCAGTACGGCTATATGTTCCTCGGCTCCGAAATCGGCGTTTATTACCTGCCGGAGGGCAAGGGCTACAACCCCCTGCGTGAGAAGAACGGTTTCGGCGCGTCACAGGCGATCTACAAATGCGTACCCAACGAGGATATGCTCAATATGTCAACGGCGCTGTTCAATTACGACGTTTTCCAGGCAAAGCGCCCCTACAAGCCGTATTGGTGGTGCACGGCGTTCGTGCCCGGGACCTTGGATAAGGCGGGCGACCGCTCACAGCTGCGCATTGAGCTTGTTATTGAGATGAAGGACAACGAGATGGGCGATGCCTTTGAGCAGGCACTGCTCTATAACGGGTTCAAGCTTTCCTCAAAGAGCTATGCGGATTGCATTAAAAACGGCTTTGACGGCGACGACGTTTACGCTCGCAGCGGCACACGATTTGCCATAAATTGGCACTATTTGCGCGTAAAATAAAAACATTTCAGGTTTTTTTGTAAAAAAATCAAAAAAACCCTTGACAGTCGGGCAAATCACTGCTATAATTCCAGTGTAGAGATACAAAAAGAAAGGATTGCTTTAAGTTATGAAAAAGGTATTGGCACTTGTCCTTGCAGTCAGTATGCTGCTGACGTTCGGGATGCTTGCGTTCGCGGAGGAGGAGCTGTTGAGCGACGAGGAGCTTGCTCTGCTCGACGATTGGAACACCACCACGGAGGCAGCCTCCACAGATGGGCTTAACCCCGACGTGTTCGCCATTTTGGACGGCGCTTTCAGCGATGACATACTTAGCCAGGCGGGCGAGCTGTTCGGCGGCATGGACGTCGACAGCCTTATGAGCGTCCTGACGGACACCTTCGCAACCATGTCCAGCGGCGACATGAGCTCAATGCTCAGCGGGTTTGACATCAGCTCAATCACCGAAATGTTCGATATCGGCTCCCTTAGCGGCGGCGGCGATGTTATGTCCGGTTTTGTAGATACCCTTGGCGGTATGATGGGCATTGACCTCAACTCCTACATGGCGGATACCGAAATCTTCAGCTTCTTCAGCAAGCTGTATACCGGCGTTTACACCGGCGGCGGCACTGCCACCACCACAACAGCCGCTCCTACAACAACGGCGCCGACGATTGACACCCCCACGGATACCGGCGATATTCCCGACACGGGCGTGGATATGGTTCTCCCGCTCAGCGCACTTGCAGTCCTGATTGTTGCAGTCGGCGCAGCGTTCGTTCTTCGCAAGAAGAAAACAGTGGCATAACTCTAAAGCAAAGCAATAACAAAGCCGTCCGAAAGGGCGGCTTTATTTTTGTACTGTCCTTATGGTCTTGTAGCCCAGGCGTGTCAGCTCCTTGGCGACCTCCACGTCTATCAGCTCCCCCGCAAGGACGATTGGCACCGCCGGCGGGCAGGGGATAATGTTTTCGGCGCAGGTTCGCCCCACGCAGTTCCCTACGGGTTTTTCCTCGCTTGCGGACATAAATGCCTGCCGCGGGCTGAGTATTCGCCCGGGCAAGTGTGCCGCAGCAGTAGCATTTGCCGAAGCTGTGCCTGCAAGCCGCGCAAGCGCACGCAGGGCGGCCGAGAGCCGGGCGAAGTCCTCCGCGCCGTTGGCTACGCCCGGAATTAATATGACCCTGCCGTCCTGTGCAAATTCGGGTTCTATGCCGCACGAGCGCAAAAGCTTGCCCGTGTCAATCGCCTCGTGCAGGGCGAAAGCTATGCGCAGCGGGTCCGTTAAGCCCAAAGGCTGCGCAAAGCCCAACTCGCTCAGCAGCTCTTTTATCTCCGCACAGCGCAGCGCCAAGTCAGCCAGCTCCGTTTTGCCTGATTTTTCCAGCCACTCCCTCGTGCAGTCCAGCGAAAGTAAAATCGGGAAAGAGGGGCTTGAGGAGCCAAAGCAGCGCATTGCCCCGCGAGCCGCGGCGGCGGATTCCTCGTGCCTTAGCTGCAGCCACGCCGCCCCCGTGAGCGCCGGCAGCGTTTTGTGTGCCGACTGCGCCGCAAAATCCACCCCGGCACTGACTGCACCCATTTTTTGCGGCAAAAAATCCAAATGTGCCCCGTGGGCAGCGTCCACAAGCAGGGGCAAGCCCGCAGCGTGGGCAATATTCGCCAAGGCCTTTAGGTCGCTTAGCGTGCCGAAGTAATCCGGGCAGGTAAGGTAAACCGCGCGGGCATCATGGCATTCTTTCAGCGCCGCGCTAAGCTCAGCCGCCGTTATGCGCCCCCAAAAGCCTGCGCCCGCAGATTGGTCATGACTCAAAAAATAAGGCTCAATATCCAGCAGGCAAAAGGCGTCCGCGGCGGCGCGGTGAATAACCCGTCCGCAAATTAGCCTGCCGCCCCGGGGCATTGCGGCGCGCAGCATTGCCTGAATGCACAGGGTTGAGCCTCCCGCGCTGAAAAGTGTACGCGCCGTGCCGAAGGCTCTTGCCGCCAAGACCTCCGCTTCATGAACCGCCCCCTCCTCGGCAAAAAGGTCGCCGGTTTCGGGCAGCTCCGTGCTGTCAAGCCTAAGCAAGGGCGCAAGCTCCGCGGGCAAGGCCGCCGCAAGCCCCTTGTGCCCCGGCATATGCAGCGCCGCGCGCCCGTAGCCCGCCTGCCGCAGCAACGCGTCATAAATTGGTGTCGGCATATTCGCTCACCTCAAGCGCCATGAGGCGGAAAGTCCATGTTAGCTATCAGGGCTCGCTCAAAGTCAGGCAGGAGGGAAAGGTCAACGTAGCGGCTTTGCGCGGCAATTTTTTCCGCAAGCGCCCGCGAATCTGCACTCAGCGCGTATTGCACGGCGCCCGCCAGCGCGGTGTCGCCCTCGGCAGTGATTTTTACCCCCTGCACGCCGCCGAAAACCCCAAGCTTAACGGCGCTTTCCGTCCTCAGTGCGCTGCCCAAGGAGCCTGCTACCGCAAGCCCCTTCAGCTCGTGGGGGGCAATACCCGCCTGTGCGCAGAGCATTTGTATGCCCGCCGCAATTGCCGCCTTTGCCGTTTGAAAAACACGAACATCGGCCTGCGTCAGCACCACATTCGGCGCTATTTTATAGTCCTGCGCAAGGCGACCCTGAGCGCTGAGCCTGTAGCTTCGCCGCAGCTGCGCAAGCACGTCGAACAGCCCGCTCGCGCAGATTCCCACCGCCGCCGCGCCGCCTATCGTAGAGTAGCTTGCCCTCTCACCAAGCAGGGAAAAGCCGCATATTGCGCCGGGCATGGCGTTCATTCCGCAGCTTATGCCCGCGCCCTCAAAAACGGGGCCCGCCGCCGCGGAGCTGACCAAAATACCGCCGTCAACACAAAGCGCAAGCTCGGCGTTTGTTCCCAAATCCGCCAGCAGAAAGGGGCGCGGGCGCTCAAGCAGCGTCAATAGACCCGCTGTTATGTCCGCGCCGCAAAAGGCGTGCAGGCAGGGCGGAGTCAGAACCTTTTCCGTCCATTCCCAACCAAAAAAAGCGCCGCTTTCCCTCTGCGCAGCCAAAAAGGCGGGGCTGTACGGGTAAGTGCCCAGCCCGCCCGTGTCTGCGCCAAAAAGCAGGTGCAGCATAGCCGTATTGCCCGCCACAACAGTGTTTTCTACCCGCGCCGCACCCAAAAGCGCTTGACACAGCCTGTTTATTTGCTCGCGGATTATCCGCGTCAGCGCTTGCGCCTCGCCATTGGCTGCAGCCTGTAGGCGGCTCAGCACGTCCGCCCCAAAGCAGCGCTGCTCGTTAAGCTCTGTGCGCTGAACAAGGCTCGTGCCGTCCTCAGCCAACACGGCGACAGCAAGGGTCGTGCTTCCCAAATCAATTGCCACGGCGTGCGGCTTAGCCCCCGACCGCTGCCCCTCAGCGCGAACGGCAATCTCCGCGCCGGCATTTGGCAGGGCTACACGCATACCCGGGCGGGCGGGCGTTTGGCAGGCAAGCAGCTCCTTGCCGTCAACCGTAACAAGGCACTTGCCGCAGCTGCCGTTGCCGCCGCAGGGCGCATTTATTTGTACGCCCTGCCTGCGCAAAGCGCTGTATATAGTGTCGCCGCCGCGCACGGCGTTCAGGCTCAGCTCCATGGCAATTAAAGCGCCCTGCGCCCCTCAAGGGCTCGCAGCAGCGTCACCTCGTCCGCGTATTCCAGCGACGCGCCCACGGGGATTCCGTAGGCAAGCCGGCTGACATTTATCCCCAGGGGCTTTATCAGGCGGGATAGGTACATTGCGGTCGCCTCCCCCTCAACGGTGGGGTTGGTCGCCATAATAACCTCGCGTACGCTGCCGTCCTCAAGGCGGGCAAGCAATTCCTTTGTGGTCAAATCCTGCGGACGCACTCCGCCCAAGGGGGATATTGCCCCGTGCAGGACATGGTAAACGCCGCCGTATTCGTTCGTCCGCTCTAAGGCAAGCACGTCGCGCGGGGTTTCCACAACGCAAATAATCGTGGCGTCCCTGCTTGGGGAGGAACACACGCCGCAAAGCTCCCCGTCGGTGAAATCACAGCACTTGGGGCAGCGGTGAATTTTTTCGTGCGCCGCCAAAATGGCGTCCGCAAAGCCCTTAGCCTGCTCCGCTGGCAGGGTGAGGACATGATAAGCCAAGCGCTGCGCAGTTTTTGCGCCAACGCCCGGCAAACGGTGGAACCAGTCCGTTAACTCCGCAAGAGCCGCACTGCCCTTGGCCATAGGAAGCTATCTCCTCAAAAATAAATTAAAGCCCCGGAATAGAAACTCCGCCCTTGGCGCTTTCCACTGCCGCGTGCATGGCGTCCTCCGCCTTTTGCGTCGCCTCGTTGAAGGCGGCAATCAGCAGGTCCTGCAGCATTTCAATGTCCTCCGGGTCAACAACCTCCGGCGAAATGCTGACCGCTGTGACCTCGTGGTTACCCTTTAAGGTTACGCTGACGGCGCCGCCCCCGGCGGAGGCACTGAACTCAGTGGACTCGACAACGGCCTGCGCCGCGCCGAGCTTTTCCTGCATCTCCTGCACCTTTCTCATTAAGCCGTTGCCTATTGCCTGTGGAATTCTCGCTTTCATAGTGTACCCCCATGGTTGTTTCCTCTTATTGTACCATTTGCGAGCGCGAAAAGCAAGTAGTCGTTGATTTATTCACAATTTTGCGCTATAATATAAGCCAAGCTTGGGTTTGGAGGGCTGGCAATGGCAAAATGGAAAATAGCCGCAATAATTGCCGGCGCCGCAGTTGCTGTGATTGCGGCCGGCTTTTTGCTGCCCACCCTCCGCGACAGCCGGGGTGCTCCAACCACCACGGAGGAAAGCCGCACCACCTTTGCCGAAAAGCCTACACTCTCCCTGCCCGCGCAGGAGGAGCAGAGCGGCACTGAGCCCTCAAGCACGGCGGAGGAAAGCAGCACAACGGCGCTGCCGCCCGCAAGCACCACCGCGGCACCACCGCAAAGCACAACTGCCGCCACAACAAAGCCCACCACCACAACAAGACCTGCAACAAGCAGCAGCACCACGACCTCAAGCGGCGCGGCGGAGAAAACCACACTGCCCGCAAATCTGCGCGACAAAAGCGGCATTGTGGAATACTTTAACAAGGCGCTCAACAACGGCAAAAGCAGCTGCCGGTCAGTAACGCAGACCACGGACCGCGTTGTGCTCAACGAGTTTGCCATGGGGTCGTTTGATTTGACCACGATTGCGGGGGTCTTAATAAACAGGGATATCCGCGTGGAGCAAAACAAGTCAAGGAACGACTTGCCCGTACAGAATTTGGATTATGCCAGCAAGCTTTCAGTCAGCGGGGTGGAGAGCGCAAGCTGCGAAAGCTCCGGGGAGAATTATATAATCACCGTTAAGCTTAAGCCGGAGAGCGGCGCCCTGACGCAGACAAACTGCAATACGGGCAAGCTTTTCCTTATAACCTCGCTTGAGGATAATTCAAGCGACGTTATGGCTAAAATACGCAAGCTGCTCGGCATGGATTCCTTTGACGACATAAGCTACAAAATGTCGCTTTCGGGCGCGCGGGTGGTTATTACCGTCAACAAAAGCAGCGGCAAAATACAGAGCAGCTACTATTCAATCCGCGTGAAAATTAATGGCACCAACGAGGACGGACAAAGCGCAATGCTTTATGACGCGCTTGACGAAAAGGAATTCAAGTACAAATGGACGTGACGTGTATGTATGAGCTGAATATTTTAATTGCCGGCGTGGGCGGACAGGGAACCGTGCTGCTCGCGCGGCTTTTGGCGGATATGGCGCTTGCAAAGGGGCATTTTGTCCGCGGGAGCGAAACCATAGGCATGGCGCAGCGCGGAGGCTCCGTCGTCAGCCATGTGCGCCTTGGGGAGGGCGCCGCCTCCCCGCTGATTCCTCACGGAGAGGCGGACGTTTTGCTTGCCTTTGAGCCGGGAGAGGCTCTGCGCGCCCTGCCATACCTTAAGCCGGGCGGCAGGCTTGCCGTGTGCGACAGGCTGCTTTCAACCGCGGGCAGCGCTGAGGAGTACCTTAGCGCCCTGAGGGAGCGTGTACCCGGCATGACGGTCTTGCCGTTTGAAATGGTAATGCGCGTTTGCGGCAGCGCAAAGCCGCTCAATGTGGCGTTGCTCGGCGCGGCGCTTGACGGCGGGCTGCTGCCGTTCAGCTTGGAGGACGCGACGGACGCGTTAAAGGGGCGTGTGCCGCAGCGCTTTTGGGCGCTTAACGAGCGCGCCCTGCTTGCCTGCAGGCAGGGCTAAGCCGCCCTTGCTTCATCGGAGAACCTGTAGTAACAGCGCAAATGCCGCTCCGTTTCGCGCAGCTCCTCGAGCTGCTTATACAGCAACGCAAGCCTTACCCTTGCCAAATATGCGTTGCCGCCCTTAGGGGAATGTCCGTCCCTCAAAAGGCTTTTTCTTACGCGGGCAATGCGCAAAAGCTGGCGGCGGCTTTCCTCTTCGTATTGCCGCCACAAATCGCTCAGCGGGCCGGCAAAGCTGCTTTCCTCAAATTTCGTTATAGTACTTGTGCTTGTATTCATATTCCTCTACCTCTGCGTAATCCTCTTCTAACTTCAACAGCTGCGCGTACCTTACCGCGTAGCGCAGCGCTTCCTTCAGCTTGCCGTAGCTTATGCTCAGCCGCTTCCTGATTCCCGATTCACTCACGCTCTCCGCCTGCGCCGCCTCGCGGATTTTTTTGTGCTCATACCAAACCGCCTCAAGCGCGCGCCTTTGCGGCGGGCTAAGCTCGTTTTGGATTGCCTCGCGCATTAGCGCAAGCAGAATGGGGTCGCCGCCAAACGCCGGACCCGGGAATTCCTCGCTTGCCGCCGCCTTAACCTTAACCATCTGTGTTCGCCTCTCTTTCGTCTGCATACATAATAAGAACAAATGTTCTTTACCATAATTATACAGCTTGTTTTCCCCTTTGTCAATAATGAGCGGGGGATTTGTCACTTTTGCGGACGGGACGACATACACAAGCGCGGCGTTGACTTATCGGGGAAAATGAGTTATACTTATGCCATACCCAAATAATAAAGGAGCAGGAAACAATGGCACATACTTTCTTTACCTCTGAATCTGTAACGGCGGGGCACCCGGATAAGGTCTGCGACCAAATTGCCGACGCCGTGTTGGACGCAATACTTGAGCAGGACCCGAACGGGCGTGTGGCGTGTGAGGTAGCCTGCACAACAGGGCTGGTACTTGTTATGGGAGAAATCACCACAGAGAGCTATGTGGATATTCCAAGCATAGCGCGGCGAGTGATACAGGACATAGGCTACAAGGACGGAGCAAGCGGCTTTGACGGCAAAACCTGCGCCGTGCTTACCGCAATAGACGGGCAGTCCCCGGACATTGCCATGGGCGTTGACCGCCTTGGCGCGGGCGACCAGGGCATGATGTTCGGCTTTGCCTGCGACGAAACGCCGGAATATATGCCGCTTACAATCAGCCTTGCGCATAAACTCACAAAGCGCCTGACACAGGTGCGCGAGCAGGGGCTGTTGGACTATTTGCGCCCGGACGGCAAGAGCCAGGTTACGGTTGAGTTTGACGAACAGGGGCTGCCGGTTCGTGTGGACGCTGTGGTAATATCCAGCCAACACACAGCCGAAACAGATATGGAGCAGCTGAGGAACGATATTATTGAGCAGGTTATTGTTCCGGTGATTCCGGCGTACCTTTTGGACGGGAGCACGAAGTATTATATCAACCCTACGGGGCGCTTTGTTACCGGCGGACCTGAGGGCGACAGCGGCGTGACCGGGCGCAAGATTATTGCGGACACCTACGGCGGCTACGCAAGGCACGGCGGCGGCGCCTTCAGCGGCAAGGATCCGACAAAGGTTGACCGCAGCGCGGCCTACGCGGCACGCTGGGCGGCGAAGAACCTTGTTGCGGCGGGTCTTGCGCGCAAGGCGGAGATTGAGCTTGCCTACGCAATCGGCGTGGAGGAGCCGCTCTCGGTCTTTGTTGAGGGCTTTGGCACAAGTAAATACACGAACGCCCAGCTGGCGCAGGTGGTTAAGTCTGTGTTCGATTTCCGCCCCGCCGCCATAATCAAGGATTTGGATCTGCGCAAGCCAATCTACCGTCAGGTGGCGGCAGGCGGTCACTTTGGGCGCGACGGCGCGGATATCCCTTGGGAGCGCCTTAACCGCACGCTGGAGCTTAAGTCCGCGGCGAAGCAGCTTTAAGGGGCGAGGGCTTAGAATGTCTGCTTCTTGGAATGACTATTGCGCGGCGCGGCGGCTTGCCGCGGGCTTGGACTGCGACGGCACGGCCGAATATACGGCGTTGGTGGAGGACTTGTTGGCGACGCCGCAGCTGCAAAGCCTTGAGGCGATTCCTCACCATATACCTACCACGCTGCTGACCCATGTGCGCTGCGTTTCCTACCTCAGCTACAGCCTTTGCAAGCGGCGCGGCGGGGACTTGCGCGTGGCGGCGCGCGGCGGGCTGCTGCACGATTTATACTACTATGACTGGCACGATTTTTCAGACGGCACACACCGCTGGCACGGGGTTTTGCACCCAAGCCGGGCGCTGAAGAACGCAACGGAGCTTTTGGGTGAGATAGACGAGCGCACTGCCAACTGTATAAAGCGCCATATGTTCCCCTTTACGCCGGTGCCGCCAAAATACAAGGAGGCGTGGATAGTAAGCGCGGCGGATAAAATCTGCTCAAACTATGACGTGCTGATAGCTCGCCTGCCCGGTTTCCGCAGGCGATTTGAAGAGGAGTCGGGGCTTAAATTTTAACAACAAAGGGAGGAGTCCGTTATGCACCCCATTGCACAATACGCACTGTTTTTCTTTTTCTACAGCTTCTTGGGCTGGGTCTTGGAATCTATAGTTTGCTCCATCTTTGCCCACAAATGGATTAACCGCGGCTTTTTGACCGGACCCATGTGCCCTATCTACGGCGGCGGTGTGCTGACCATGCTCATTTGCCTGTCGCCCATACAAAACCAGGCGGAGGCGCTGTGTGTTGACTGGTTCGGCAAGCCCTTTACCTTTGCGCCCGTTTTGGTTGCCTTAGGCGGAATGCTTGTGTGCGACCTGCTGGAGTTTTTCACCTCGCTGATTATGGAAAAGCTATTCCACGCCCGCTGGTGGGATTACACAAACAAGCCCTTCAACCTGCAGGGAAGAATCTGCCTTGGGCACACAATGATTTGGGGTATTTCCTCAATCGGCGTAATATACCTTATACACCCGCAGACCGAAAAGCTCTTTGCGCTTGTTCCGGACAGCATTCAGCGCGGCATTTTGGTGGTTGTGCTTGTGCTGTTTGTGCTGGACTGGCTGCGCTCGGTCAAGTCCGCGGCAAATATTCGCTCGCTGATGGATAAAATCAACGCCCTGCGCGACAAAATGACCGCATGGGCAATCCCTGAGCATATAAGCGGGGTTCAGGCGACGGAGGACGTGCGTGAGGCACAGGATTTTGTGGCAGAGCAGAACGCCGCCCTTGAGGGCTGGCAGCTTGGCTCCCACCTTAAGCAAAAGGCTAAAACTGCGGGCGAAAAAATCAAGCGTCACGCCGCGCAGATATTCTACGGCTACCCGGCAATGCAGCGCCTGACGCGCAACGTGCTCAATGAACTGAGCCTGCTGCTTGGTGAGGTTGGAAAGCGTCTGTTTGAATCCGACGACGAAGAAATGTACTAACGCAAGCACCCGGGGCGGGGCAGGCTCGTTCCGCAATTAGCTATTACAGGAGGCAACACATGGACGTTAGGATTCTACCCGACGCTCAGGCAATCGCCAACGAGGCGGCGGACATCTTTTGCGCCCTGCTAAGACAAAAGCCAAACGCGGTTTTGGGCTTGGCGACGGGCAGCAGTCCCATACCCACTTATGAGGAGCTGGCAAGGCGCAGCGCGGCGGGGGTAGTTGATTTCGGCGAGGCAAGCAGCTTCAACTTGGACGAATACTGCGGGCTTGCGCCGGATAACGACCAAAGCTACCGCTACTTTATGCGCACACAGCTGTTTGACAGGGTTGGACTGAGCAGGGTACATTTCCTCAACGGGCTTGCGACGGACACCGAAAAGGAGTGCGAGCGCTATGAGGAGGAGCTTAAGGCGGCAGGCGGCGTGGATTTACAGCTGCTGGGGATTGGGCGCAACGGACACATAGGCTTTAACGAGCCCGCGGGGAAAATGCGCGAAAGCTGCTTCTGCGTGGAGCTGACCGAGGACACAATCAAGGCGAACCGCCGCTTTTTTGCCCGTGAGGAGGACGTGCCGCGCCGTGCCCTTACTATGGGCATAGGCACAATCCTTTCCGCAAAGAAAATACTGCTGATTGCAACCGGCGCGGACAAGGCAGACGCCGTTGAGGGTATGCTGCGCGGGGAAATTGGCGGGCAATGCCCGGCGAGCTTTTTGCGTACGCACCCGGACGTAACTATTCTGCTTGACCCTGCCGCGGCAGGACGCCGATAAAAGCAGACAATAAAGCCGCCGTGACACTTAAGCCACGGCGCTTTTTAAGCATAATAAACCGATAACCACGGCCAAACCGCCGGGGTTTTACAGCCTGTAGTCCTTGTCGTCCAGCAGAACAAGCCCCTTGCGAAGGATTATGCTGCCGCAGGATTCTCTGTCGCCCGTGGCGACAATGACGTAGGCTCGCTTGGCACGCTCAATAAAATCCGCGCGCCCAAGCACTTGGAACTTTCTCTCTCCTTCATGCCGTTCCACCAAATACCGCAAGCACTCCCAGCTTGGCGGCTCGGTCTGCGCGCCGCCGCTCATAAGCGTCAGCGGCATTTCCGCCTGTGAGTCCAAGGGAATAACGGAAAGCACCGCGTCAAGCAGCGCGTTAACATTTGCGGCGTCCGCACGGATTAGCCTGCGCGCCACCGCGGCAGACGGGAAATTACCGTCCGCAATAACAATTTCATCACCGCAGCCCATCTCGGAAAGTGCTTTCAGCAAATCAGGCGAAAGCAAAGGCGTCACATTCTTAAGCATATTTTCTCTCCAAAAGTCGGCAATAATAGCTAACGATAGGTATTATACCAAACTTTGCTTGCGTATTCAAGAAAAATCTTTGTTCTCAACAGTTTATAGCCTGTTAAGAATTGTTCACACAAGTTTATCAATCATCGTTCACAAACAGTTCACAAAAACTGCTTGTATTTGCCTTTAGTTCGTGCTATCATTAAACAAATCACTTGCAGGAGGTAAAAGGACATGGTAGGAATTGGCACTTGGGGTTGCAAAATCGACACGCTATTTTTCAAGGGCGACGCAAGCATCAAAATCTTTGACGACGACGGCAAATACGGCGTTGAGCTGCAAATCCCGGACGTGGAAATCCCCGAGGTGGAGATTGTTGAGGTTGACGCCAACGAGGAAACCAACGAGGTTGACGCAACCGCGCGCATTTCCCTGCTGCCGGGCAAGGACATCAGCTGCCACTTTGAATTTGAGGAGGAAACCTTCACCGGCTTCCTGAAGATTCCGTTTTTGGGCAAGGTTCGCCTTAAGGACGGCAAGAAGCTGGCATAAGCCCCGCAAAACAAACAGGCGCCGAAAGGCGCCTGCCGTTTTTTGCTTTCATTTTACGGGGTCGGTTGTTCGTCCTTGGGGACAAGATATGCCCAACCAAACCACTCAACAATGCGCTGCCAAATGTAGGTCCAGGTTTCGCTTTGGAAGATGGCGCCAAGCCGAGCTCCTATGAACTGGAACACGTCCTGAAAGAACACGCCCATATCCACGTCGCTTAAGTCCGGCTCAGTGAAATAATCGCCCAAATTTGCAAACGGGTTTTCCATGGTGAACCTCCTTGTATTAATTGGGAGCTTGCCTGCGCAAAGCACCGCTACTTAAATTATAGCACAACCCAACGGATTTTTAATTCCGTATGAGAATAATGCCCGCTTTTTTTGGCTCAATTTGGGTTTGAGCGCACCAAACCAAGCAAGAGGTCGAATATGGAGTCCAAATCGCTGTCGCCGCCGAGGTACTGCTTCAGCGCCTCGAAGATTGTTTCCAACAGCTCTCTTATGCTTGCAAACATTTTCGTCAGCCCCAGTGCTAAAAATTTGGCTTAGCTACAGTATAGCACAAAGACATCAATTTATTTTTCCATATTAGAAAAATAATAAAATTGTCAGCAAATTGTAAACTATTTCACATAATTTTTTGGGAAAATATGTAAAAATCACGCCGTCCCAAAAAGCCTGCGCCCCAAATCGCCCAGCCCCGGAACAATAAAGCCATCCTCGTTAAGGCTTTCGTCCAAGTGTCCGCAGGTAATCGAAACATCCGGGTGCAGCTCGTGCAGGCGGGCTATGCCCTCCGGAGCAGCCAGCACACTGATATAAACCAAGGTTTTTGCCCCGGCTTTTTTCAGCAAATCACAGGCGGCGGCGGCAGTATTCCCGGTGGCAAGCACTGCGTCCACCACAATAACGCTGCGCTCGCTCAGCTCGTCCGGCAGCTTGCAGTAGTATGTTTTTGCCTCACGCGTCTGCGGGTCACGGTAAACACCAATGTGCCCCAGCGGCGCTGACGGCAACAGGCGCAGAACCCCGTCCGCCATGCCAAGTCCCGCCCGCATTAGCGCCACAACGGCAGGCTTCAGCCCGCTGAGCACGGGACTTTGGGTGTCGCCAAGCGGCGTGTGAATTCTTGCGTCCTCCATGGGCAGCTCCCGCGTCGCCTCATATGCCAGCAGCTGCGTTACCTCCAGCAGCAGGGCGCGGAAAGCGGCGCTTTCGGTTGCGGCGTCGCGCAAAAGGGTTATTTTGTGCTGCAGGCACGGGTGATTAACAATGGTAAGACTCATTTTTTGCCTCCGTGAGTGGTGTTATTTGCGTTAAGGTGGATAGCTTTGCCGAGGAAAGCGGGCAGCTTTTTTGCCTGCAGGGCATCGTCAAGGACGTAAACCAGCCTCACATAGCCCATGCCCGCCAAAAGGGCAATGCTGTAAAAAGCTTCTTTAAGCGCCCCTTGGGACTTAGGCTTGCCGCTTGCCGCCATCATGCCCCCTCGCCCGGCACAATTGCGCCAACAGGGCAAACGGAGTAGCACTCCCCGCAGCCGGTGCATAGCGTCGGGTCTATCTCGGCCGCCCTGCCCGCCATATGTATTGCCGGGCAGCCAAAGCGCCGCACACAGGCTCCGCAGCCTGTACAGCTGCCGTTGTTAACCGCGGCGGGGGTTTTTGGTGATTTATCTACGGCAATGCAGGCGCCCTCGAATATAAGCACGCGCACACCCTCCTTGCCGAGCATTTCCTTAACGGCGGCAATACCCGCAGGCAGATCAAAGGCGTTGACGCGGGCAAGCTCCAGACCGCCGATTCCCTGTAAAATTGCGGGGATACTAAGCTCCGGCGCAGGCTCACCTATGGCGTTTTTGCCCAAGCCGGGGTGCGGCTGACTGCCCGTCATGGCGGTGTTGCGATTATCCAAAACGCAAACAAGTATATCGTGCTTGTTATAAACCGCGTTGATAATGCCGGGGATTCCCGTGTGGAAGAATGTTGAGTCGCCCACAAAGGCAATCGCCTCTATCTCCTTGTCCGCAGTCTTAAGCCCCTGCGCCGCGGAAATGCCCGCGCCCATGCAAAGGCAGGTGTCAACCATGTCCAAGGGCTGCGCGTTACCAAGCGTGTAGCAGCCTATATCCCCGCAAAATACCGCGTGTAAGCCCTTGCACGCCTGCTTAACGGCATAAAAAGCCCCCCTGTGCGGGCAGCCCGCACATAAAACAGGCGGACGGTTGGGCGGGCAGGCAATGCCTCCGACTGCTCCCTCAGGCTCCCTTGCCTCCTGCGTTTCGTTACAGCCTAAGAAAGACACCAGCCTTGCGCGTATTGCCTCCACCGTGTTTTCACCAACGTTGGGGGTGTCCCCGCTGCGCTTGCCCAAAACACGCACCGACAGCTTATCCTGCCCGCAAAGGGCAATCAGCTCGTCTTCAATCACGGGGTCAAGCTCCTCAAAAACCAGCAGCTCGTCAAGCCCGCTCATAAATTCCCTTGCCAGCTCCCTTGGGAACGGCACCGTACCCACCTTAAGCAGCTTGTATTCGCCGCCCAATGGCTTAAGCGCCTGCGTAACATAAGCGTAGCTGACCCCGCCGCAGGCTATTCCCTTTTTGCCGCTGCCCGTAAGGCTGTTGCCAAAGCCGTCGGAAAGCTTCTTGCCAAGGGAAAACAGCTTTTCTTCTATAATGGGCTTTTGCGCCCTTGTGAGCGCCGGAAAGATAACCCTGCGCTCCTTATTCCTGTCGAAAACGGGCACGGGGGCGTTTCGCTCAAGCGGCGGCAGGATTTCCACCGCGGCGTAGCTGTGGCAAACCCTTGTTGTTGGGCGCAGAATAACCGGCCGCCCCAGCTCCTCGGAAAGGGCAAAGGCTTCAGCCGCCATAAGGTACGCCTCCTCCGGAGAGGAGGGGTCAAGGACGACTAACTTTGCGAACTCCCCAAAGCGGCGTGTGTCCTGCTCCGTTTGGCTTGAGATTGGTCCTGGGTCGTCCGCAACGGCAATGACCATGCCGCCTTTTATTCCTACATAGTTCAGGCTCATAAGCGGGTCGCTCGCCACGTTTAGCCCAACCTGCTTCATTGTTACAAGTGAGCGGCAGCCTGCCCACGCAGCGCCCGCTGCCAGCTCCAGCGCCGTTTTTTCGTTAACGCTCCACTCCACATGGATCCCCGCGCCGCGCTCCCTTGCGGCAGTCTCAAGTATCTCGGTAGAGGGGGTGCCGGGGTAGCCGGAAACCACGCCCACACCCGCGCGCAGTGCGCCGAGTGCGATTGCCTCATTTCCCATCAGCAGGCGTTTTGCCATGCGCTCCCCCTTAACCACCAAAGCTCCGCTAAAATTATACCAAAAAAGGCACTGCTTTGCAAGCCGGGTCAGCCTTAGCCCAAAAGCGTGTTTTCCTGCTGCGGCTTGGGGAAGGACGCGCTGCGGCTGAAGTAATAATTGTAAAGCTTGGTTGTGAAAGGTATTGTTACGCCGGAGCCGGACGCCAGCTCCACAAAGGTCATTACGCTGATTTCCGGGTTGTCGTATGGTCCAAAGCTGATTACCCAACCGTCGCTGACGGTTTTGCCGTTAACAACGCGCTGGTTGGTGCCTGTTTTTGCGGCAATATCCACCTTAAGCTTTTCCGTCTTGTTGAAGCGGTAATCCCCCTGAGCCATTTTGTGCATTGCGTCCTGCACTATCTCCATGTTCTCTTGGCTTATGGGCAGCTCCGCGGCGACCTCCGGCTCCTTACTGAGCACGGTTTGGCTAAGGTTATAGCTCTTAATCTCCTTAACCAAATGGGGAACGTAGCGTGTGCCGCCGTTCGCCAGCACCGCGGCGTAGTTTGCCATTTGTATGGGAGTAAAGGCGTTATCTCCTTGGGCAATGCCCGCCTGGACGGTGTAGCCCTCCTGCCATTCCTGCCCGTTTGCCTCACGGTATTCGGGACTGTCCAAATTGCCGGCGGTTTCCGGCAGCTCTATGCCGGTTTTTTGCCCAAGCCCAAACAGGCTGCGGTAGCTGTTGAGCTTATCAATGCCCAGCTTAACCGCGCAGTTATAGAAAAACGTGTTGCAGCTGGCGGTTATGGCGGTTGTTATGTTAACGTGCGCCGGGTGCAGCCCCGCCTGCGGGCAGGTAAACGTCGCCCCGCCGTAGGTATAGGTGCCGCGGCAGTAAAAGGTCGTGTCCTTGGTGATAACTCCCTCCTGCAGGGCTGTCAGCGCCACGGAGGGCTTGATTGTTGAGCCGGGGGTAAAGGCGGACATAAGCGCCCTGTCCCACAGGGGATTGGAATCCATTTTTTTAAGCTCCGGCAGCAGCTGGGCAAACTTGGTTATGTCGTATGTTGGGTAGCTGACGCAGGCAAGCACCGCTCCGGTGTTGGGGTTCATAACAACCACTGCCCCCGCCGCGTAGGAAAGCCGCACCCCCTCAAGGGTGTTTTCGGTGAAGTCCGCAAAGTTTTCCATAACCCACTTCTGCAGTGTAACATCAATGTTAAGCACAACCGTGTTGCCCTGCACCGGCGGTTCTATTATCTCCTCTGTCAGCGTGCCGTCGCGGTTGAGGGTTATGCGCTTCTTGCCGTCCTTGCCGCGTAGGGTTTCTTCAAGCGCCTGCTCCAAGCCGCTTTTACCGATTACGTCGTTCAGGCGGTAGCCCTCTGCCTTTTTTGCGGCGTATTCGTCCGCGTCAATGGCGCCCACACGCCCGAGTATGTTGGGCATTATGTCGCCGTCTATGGCGTATTCCCTCACGGAGGAAACCTCTGTGTCCACGCCGGGGTATTTTGCGCTCTGCTCCTTAATGCGGGCAATCAGCTCCGCCGGAACGTCCTGAGCAAAGGTGTAGGGCGTGCTGACGCGAAAGCCCTCCCGCCAAAGCTGTACATTGACGCTCGCAAGCTTGCGGCGGTCTGATTTTGAGTATTCCTCAAGCCCAAAGCGCTTGGTCAACGCCGCGAAGCAATCCTCCGCCGTGGCGTAGTCGTTAACGTAAAGCATCTCCTTGCCCTTAAGCCAGGCTATATCCGTTTCCCTGCCCTCAATAAATTTGATGTTACCCTTGTCGTCAAATTCCATTGGCAGCTTATCGAGCCATTCCAGCTTTTCCTTTTCCAGCAGCCGGATTAGGGAGAGGATAAGCTCGTTGCGAGCCTTTTGGTCGCTTGCGGAGGGGAAAAGCCCCGCCTTAAAGATAAGGTTATTTGATTGGCGGTTCACCACAAGGGGAACGCCGTTGGTGTCAACAATCTCGCCGCGCACGGCAGGTATGGGGGTAAGCTCGCCCTGGCTGACCGTCGCCCCGCCTCCCGCCGACTGGTAGTAGCCCGTAGCGGAAAGCAGCCCGACAAGGCAGGCAAGAATTAAACAGACGGCGGCAATGCGCCGGACAAGCAGCTTTTTTTCGGACATAACGCTCCCTCGGTAGTCAGGCGGGTTTTTGCGGCAGCATGGCGCTGACCTGCTAATATTATAAGCGTTTTCACAAACAAAAACAAGAGTGCGTCGCCGCACCCTTGTCTTTGTTTGTTTTAATCGAACGGGGAAAGGATATCAGGCTCTGTGGTGGTTTCCTCAGTTGCGCTGCTGCCCATGTCCTCAATCAGCTTTGCCTTAACCGTCAATTCCTCTATGGTGTAATCGCTGTGGACACGCACAAGGCTGAGTGTCAGCGTATCGCCGGGCTTGCTGCTTTGGATAATTTCAATCAGCACGTCCGCGGTATCCATATCCTTGCCGTTTACGGCGGTAATCATGTCATATTTTTGCGCCTTTGTGCCGGCAAGCGCCCCGTCCTTGTTGATTTCCATAATAATCAACGAACCGGACGGCAGCTTGTTCTGCTGCACAATGCGGCTGTATTCATAGCTCTGCGACGCCTCAATATAGCTGATTCCCAGCTTGGCCCGGTCGGGCACGCGCCCGTTCTTAATCAGCTGGTCGATTATGGTTTTAGCGGGGGTGGAGGGGATTGCAAAGCCCATACCCTCAATGTCGTCGCTGACGATTTTGAGTGAAACTATGCCCACAACCTGCCCGTATTTGTTAACAAGGGGACCGCCGCTGTTGCCGGGGTTAATTGCCGCGTCGTGCTGAATGAGCTTCATTTCGTTTTCGCTCTTAAGGTCACGCCCAATACTGGAAACTATGCCTGCGGTGACTGAGCCGTAAAAGTCCATGCCCGCCGGGTTGCCGATTGCCCAAACGGACTCGCCTGCCTTAAGCACGTCTGAATTGCCGAACTCCGCCGCAGTAAGCCCCGTTTTCTTGATTTTGATTACTCCCAAATCCGTGCGGGTGTCGTAGCCGACTATGCTGGCGTCCACCTGGGTGCCGTCCTCAAGCTGTACCTTGATTGTGTAGCCGGAGGCATCGCTGATAACGTGTGCGCAGGTTACAACATAGGTGTAGGTCTTGCTGCTGTCCTCACCCATAATAATGCCGGAGGCGCTGCCCACGCTTGTTGTGCTGCGGCTTGAGAAAAGCACAATACCCACCACGGAGGGCTTCAGCTTTTCCGCAACCTGTTCGCCCGTAAGGATTGTGCCGGATTCAGGCACAGTCACTTCCTCTTTCGGTGTGTCTTGTATTGTAAGGGTTGTGTCGTCGCCCTCAACAACGCCGTCGTTGTCGCCCCTGTCGCGCAACCAGCCGAAAGCCGCCACGACGGAGGTGGCGACAAGCACAATCGCAAGCAGCACACACAAAACCTTAAGCCCCGTATAGGGTTTCTTGGGCTTTTTCTCCTTGCTCGGTGCCGCCGCAACAGGGGGCACGGGCGCTGAGGGCACATACGCCGGGTAGGGCTGCTGATAAGGCGGCGCATAGGCGGGGTACTGCTGCACCGGCGGAGCTATCGGCGGCGCAGGCACAAACTGCTGCTCCTGTGCGCTAAGCTCAAACGTAAGCGCAGACTCCTCCGCGGGCGGCTGTGCTTCGGGTGCGGGCTGCGGGTCTGAGGGCGCCGGCACTGCGGGCTCCTCAGTTGCCATAAAGGGAACAGGCGGTACCTCGTTAGGGCTTTCGCCGCCCTGAGCATTCAAGAATTCGTCCATATTGTCCTCCTGGTTGGCTGATTTTACAGGCATAATTTAACATTCCTGTGTGATTATTGCAAATCGCTTGTGTGAAAACTACGAAAAACTCATTTCGGCAGCCAAAAGCTGAATTCCGCGTACTGGTCCTCCACGCTGGTGGCAGCTATCTTTCCGCCGTGCAGCTCCACTATTGTTTTGACTATATAAAGCCCCAAGCCTGCGCTCTTTGTGTCGTAGCTGCGGCTTTGGTCAACCTTATAAAAGCGCTCAAACACGTTGGAAAGGTCGTTTTGCCCTATCCCCGTGCCGCTGTTGCGGATTGCCACGCAAACCCGGCCGTCCTCCTCCCAGGTCCTCACGCCGATTGTGCCGCCGCCGTTGACGAATTTGACGGCGTTATCGCACAGGTTATAGACCACCTGGCTCATCATGTCCCTGTCCGCGCTGACGCTGACGGGCTTTTCGCTCAGCTGCTCAATGCCCTCCACGCTAACGCCCTTTTGCTCAATAAGGCGCTCAAAGTTAAGCAGGGTCTGCAGCACAAGCGAGGAAATATCGAAAGGCTTGGGCTTCATGTGCAGCTCTCCGGCCTCAATGCGGCTCATGTTAAGCATACCCGTCACAAGGCGTGAAAGCCGCTTGACCTCCCCGCTGACTATGCCAAGGTAATGCTCCTGGCGAGAGGTGGGGATTGTGCCGTCCAAAATACCGTCTATAAAGCCGCCGATTGTCGTCATTGGTGTCTTAAGCTCGTGGGAAACATTTGCCACAAAGCTGCGGCGCGTCTGCTCCAGCACGGATAAATCCTGCGCCATGTTGTTGAAGGATTCCACCAGCGCCACAAGCTCATCGCGGCTCTTTTTGCGCTTTTTGCCGTGTTTTTTTGCGCCTTTCCTGCCGGGGTAATAAACCCTTATGCTGAAGTCGCCGACGGCATAGCGGCTGGCGGCGGTCTGCATTTCCAGCAGGGGCTTTGTAAGGCGGTAGGAGAGGAACGCCACAACAAAAATCACAAAGCAAAGGGAAACCAGCACGGCGACGAAGAAACGCAGCGTCACCTCCTGGATATAGGGGCGCAGACCCTGGGTAAGCGGCGCTGTGGCAAAAACAGCCCCGTTCACGGCGCCGCCCTCCCCGGTGTAAAGCGGAGAGGAGGCATAGTACCTATGCTCGTCAAACATACCGCCAAGGGTACCCTCGCCTTGCTCCGACTGGGTGAGCGCAGCCTCCATAATATCCGCCGGCAGAGTAACGCTTTGGTGGATTGGACATTGCCCCACAAAGCGCGGCGTTGTGATTTGCGACATATCCGTGCAATAAACAACCTTCCCCTGCGTGTTGACGATGAACAAATCAGTCCGCACATAGACGTCGGTGTCGTCTATGTTATCAAGCCCCGTGTTGAGGGCCGCCGCCGTTTCGTTCATCATATAAAGCACAAGGGTTTCAAAATCCGCATTTGATGTAACGTGCTGCTGCACCGTTTGGGCGTTATCCGCAATGCGCCGGGCGTTTTCCCCAAGCTGCGCCAGCTTTTCGTCCGACCAGAAGCGCGCAATGGTTACAATGAACGCCGCGCCCAGCACAATAAAGCTAACCACCAGCAATGCGCTGAAGGTTATGGCGTAGCGCCTGAACAGCCCCGACTTAAGGAAGTGTGTGCGGCGCGGTATGTGCTTCTTACGCTCTGGTTTCAAATTTATACCCTACGCTCCACACTGTTTTAAGCTCCCATTTGTCGCTTATGCCCTCCAGCTTTTCACGCAGGCGCTTAACGTGAACGTCCACCGTGCGGGAATCGCCGTAATAATCGAAGCCCCACACCTCGTCCAAAAGCTGGTCGCGTGTGTAGACCCTGTTGGGGTTGCTTGCCAAATGATAAATCAGCTCAAGCTCTTTGGGCGGAGTGTCCACCCTCTTGCCGTCCACAAGCAGCTCATAATTTGTAAGGTTAATCACAAGCTTGTCGTAGCGGACCTCCTTAACGTCGCCGCCCGCCGGCGAAGGAACAGAGCGGCGCAGCACCGCCTTGATTCTCGCCAGCACCTCCTTTGCGTCAAAGGGCTTAACAATGTAGTCGTCCGCGCCAAGCTCCAAGCCAAGCACCTTGTCGAAGGTTTCACCCTTGGCGGTAAGCATAATAATGGGGACGTCGCTTTGCTTGCGTACCTCGCGGCAAACGCCCCAGCCGTCCAGCTTCGGCAGCATAATGTCCAGCAGAATCAGCGCGGGCTCAAAGTCGCGGCAGCTTTCCACCGCCGCCTCGCCGTCGTTTGCGATTGCCACAACATAGCCCTCTTTTTCAAGGTACAGCCGAAGCAGCTCGCAGATATTGGTGTCGTCGTCAACAACAAGAATTTTTTCTAATGCCATGGTTCTCTCCTCGCTAAGGTCTTTTTTTTGCAGAACAGCCGACACGGCTTGTATCGGCTGCGCTAACATTTTAATTTGCCCGTGTTAAAAGCGGTTGTCCGCCTTTGGTTTTTTTGCCGCGCCGCTCTTTGAGCCTTTGCCCTTGGGCTTAAAGCCCATTGCAAGGTGCTCCGCCTCTTGGCGCCTTTGGTCGCAGACGAACACCGTTACCGCAACCGCAAGCAGCACCAAGCCCACCGCAACGTATATCCACAGGTTGTCCTGCTTAAGGCGCTCAATAATGGCGTCTATCCCGCTTGCGGCGCCCTGCGCGGAGTACCCGCCGCTGTTAGTGTTGACCGAAACGGCTGTATATACCCCCAGCACCGCCGCCGGCTCGTTTATTTGCAAATCCGGCAATGTGCCCACATACTCGTTCGGGGCGGAGGGCACATAATCCGCCGCAAGGGTGGTTTCCGTCGGCGCGGTTGTGGTATATGGCTTTGCCTCAACCTGATTGACGGAGCCTATGGCAGTGGCAATGCCCACAACGCTGTCAATCATGCTGTTCTCGTCGGTGGGCGCTTTCTCGCTTCCCTGAATTATATGGAAAACATAGTGCTGTGTTTGGTCAACGCCCTTGTCCTTGTCCACATAATGCACCTCAAGGTCAACCATCTGCTCCTTAACCTCCGGGTCAAGGGTGATTGTGATTGAACGGCTAAGCTTTGCCTCTGTGCCGTTGATTTTAAGGGTTACGTTCTCGCTCAGCCCAACGGGGTCCATAAGCGGCGCGAAGGAGTACGCCGAAAGGAAAACCCTTTCGCGGATATACTGCAGCGGCACGTTATATTCATAAACATCCGAATAGAAATCACGGTTGGTGGAGGCGTTCTCGCTGCTGGCAAACACGCTTTTGGCGCCAAGGGCGAAGTAGCCCAAAATCAGCGTTTGGGTGAACAAGTCCTCGTCGCTCATGGCGCTTGTGTCCATGGCGCTCTTTTCCTTAACCATGGTTTCCAAAATAACGCGCGCAATGGCGTTGTCGGAGTCCTCCGCTTTCATGGCGTCAAGCAGCTCACCCGGCTCGCACATAATTTGGTAGCGCATGAAGATTTCCGACGCAAGCTCATACACGTCAAGCTGCTCCTGAACCATCGTTTCACCCGGGGAGGGTGCGTTATCGTAGCCAATCTGGCGCGCCAGGGTTAATATCAGCGCGCTGATTATTTCTTGGTCCGTGGCGTTATCCGCAAGCACCACGTCCTGCGACGCCAAATAAGCCTTCATAAGCTCCAGCGCAAGCCCGTTCATGGTGGTAACATTGGCAAGACTGCCCTTGTTGGCGTCCTTAAGCTCGGAGTTTTTCAGGAAGCCCTTGAGCATAACCACGGTCGCCTCCTCCAGCGCCGTACCAATGGGAATGGTAAGCTCCGTGGAACCGAAAATGGTTTTTGCAAGCTCGTAGCGGTCAACGGCGTAAAGCACCGTGGTCATCATCTCGTCATAGGCGCTGCCCATGCCCTCGTCCGGGAAGATGATGCCGTATTTTTCCTCTAAGTACGCCTGCTTTTCGTAATCCGTAATACCGGTGCCGACTAAGCTGAGTCCCAGCTTAACCTGCTCGTAGATGCTTGCAAAGGAATTTACCATGCTGACCGGGTCCTTAGCCTGACCGATTAGCTTAAGCATGGTTGCAACGTCTTCTTTGAAAGAAACGATTGTATCCGTGAACGGATACTCGTCAATGGGTACAAGCTCGTTATAAACAAGGGAGCTCTCCGCCTCTCTTATGAATACCTCCTCAAGCCACGCATAGCTTGCGTTTTGCGGAAAACGCGAGGAATCCACGCCGGGCGAGCCAAAGTCGCCCATGAGTATATTGAAGCGGTCCGCAACGCTTATCTTTGTTTCCGCGGAAACACTGAAAGCCCCTACCCCCGCCCCAATGAGCAGGAGGACACACACAATAAAAGCAAGGAAACGCTTCAAGGCTCCACTTCCTTTTCTGAAGATAGAACGACATCCGCCTCAATAGGACGGCACCCGCCGTGCAAAGGACGGCAAACCCGCGCTTGAAACCGCGCCAAGGGTGCGAATCCGTCCTAAAGGACGATTTCCCTCTAATGCATTGTATCATATTTTGAGAACAAATGCAATCCCCAAATAAGAAAAAAAGGTGAATCTTGAGTAAATTTTTTCGTTTTTTTGTTCTTAACGGCAAAATTTGCGAATAAACCGCCGTTTGGAACAAACACACTCTCCGACTTTATGGCAGGCTGTTGTTGTTTTTGCCAAAATTTGGCTATTTTTCTTTTTGGGGCTTGACAAGCAATTTTTCTTTTAGTATAATGGCGTCCTACGGCTGATTAACTATAGTTGCGACCATAATTTTGGCAAAAAAAGAGAGGGGTATGCCTAAGGGCGCTGGGCAGGCGCCAAAAAAGCGGAGGTTCTTTTTTATGGGGAAATACTTCGTCGTTAGGGGGCGCGGCGCGGGGCAGCCCCCGGAGGAAATATACGGCGTAGGCATACAGGGCGAGCAGGCGCCGTTGATTGCGGATTATTCAACCCTTGAGCGCACTGAAGCCCTTGTCAGGCTGCTCAACGCGGGCGGTGTTTCCAAAACGCACTTTTGGGACGTCGCCGAGGATTTTTTGGTGTAAGGAGAATGAAGCTTAACCCCTTAGAGATTATGGGTGCGGAGGAATTCCGCAGGCGGCTGGCGCAATGGGTGCTGGAGAACTCCCGCACGGCGCAAGCCGCCGACCGTGAGGACTTCCTTGAGGCGTACCGTGTACCTCCGCCGGAATGGGAGCTTTGCCAAAGCTACGTCGGGCAGGGCGGACGGGTTTTTATGCACTTCCGTGCGGTGCTGCGGCTGCTCTCCTGCCAAACAAGGGACGGAAAGGCGCCGCGGGAGCTTGTGCTTTGGCAAATCCGCGCAAGGGAGCCGCGGGAGGGTGCGCCGGAGGAGATAATCGGCTACGGTATTGGCTGAGGTGACGCTTTTTTGTTAGGATTTCAAAAAAGTTTACGCTTTTCATTGACTTTTGTTCACATTTGTGGCATAATATAGTGTGGTAAAAGAGAATTGGCGTCCGAGCGGGGTTTTCCGTTTTGGGACGCGACTACTGTTGTTCAAGAAAGGCAGGGAGAGAAAATGGAACCACTGTATATTGTGACCGGTGCGGCGGGGCATTTGGGCAGCGCCGTGCTGAGGACGCTTAAGGGAGCGGGCGCGCGGGTTCGGGCGCTTGTTCTGCCCGGTGAGCGCGACAAAATCGACGCGGCGGGTATTGAGGTTGTGAGCGGTAACGTGCTGGAGCCGGAAAGCCTTAAGCCCCTGCTTGCGGGCGTAGACGGCGGGAACGCAAGGGTTATCCACACGGCGGGCATTGTTTCAATCTCGTCAAAGGCGAACCCTGCCGTCCATGCGGTTAATGTGGAGGGCACACGGAATATCCTCCGCCTGTGCGAGGAGAACGACGTGGGCAAGCTTGTTTACGTCAGCTCCGTCCACGCAATCCCGGAAAAGCCGCACGGCGAAATCATAACCGAAACGTTGGATTTTGACCCGGCGAGCGTTGAGGGGGATTACGCCAAAACCAAGGCGGAGGCGACAAAGAGCGTGCTTGACGCCGCGGCGGCCGGCTTGGACGCGAGCGTGGTTCACCCGTCGGGGATTATAGGACCGTATGACGAGGGGCGCAACCACCTTATTACAATGGTGATTGACTACTGCAAGGGCAGGCTGACTGCGGGAGTCAAGGGCGGCTACGACTTTGTTGACGTGCGCGACGTTGCCCAGGGTGTGGTTTCCTGCGCGGAAAAAGGGAAAAGGGGAGAGTGCTACATTCTCTCCAACCGCTATTTCAGTGTGCCGGAGCTGCTGCATTCCCTTAGCGAGATAACGGGGCTTAAGGAGATTAAAACCATATTGCCGCTGTGGTTAGCAAAGGCTACGGCCCCGCTTGCCGAGCTTTATTATAAGCTGCGCAATCAGCCGCCGCTGTTCACGGCTTATTCACTCTATACGCTGAGCAGCAACGCCATGTTTGACCACAAAAAGGCGGAGCGTGAGCTTGGATACCACCCGCGCGAGCTTGCCGAAACTCTGCGCGACACAGTGGCGTGGCTTAAGCAGAGGAAGATACTGCAGTAATAAAAACAAGGGGTGCGCGGCGGTCTGAGGAGAACCGCTTGTGCGCCACCTACGCAAGCGCGGCATAGCCTTATGCCGCACAGGGAGGAGTTATAGGTCATGGGCGACTTATATGACGCTATTTTTGTACGCCGCAGCGTGCGGCAATATGAGCCGGAGCCGCTGAGTGCGCAGGAGCTTGAGCAAATCAAGGCGGTGCTGGACGAAGCCCCGCAGCTGCCGGGGCAAAGCGCCCGCTTTGTGTTCGCGGACGCGGGGGAGCTGAAGGGTGTGGCGGCGCCGCACGCCGTTTTGGCTTATTCCTCAGGGGATGACGCGGCAATGTGCAACATCGGCTACACATTACAAACGCTGGATTTGTGGCTGCAGGGCAACGGCTACGGCAGCCTTTGGATGGGCATGGGCAAGCCCTTGGACAAAAGCGCGGACTACCGTGTTTTGCTTGCCTTTGGCAGAAGCTCTGTGCCGCTGAGGAAAAGTGTCGGCGAGTTTAAGCGCAAGGCTGTGCTTGAAATCAGCAACGAGGATAACGCCGTCGCCAACACCGCTCGGCTTGCCCCCTCAGCCATGAATTTTCAGCCCTGGAAAATGCACTTTGATGACGGCAAGCTGCTGTGCAGGCTTTCGCCGAACGGTATTTTCAAGCTGCTGCCGCTGAAGCTGCAAAGCATTGACCTTGGCATTTTCCTTAAAACAACCGTGCTTGCCCTTGAGCACGAGGGCAAAAGCATAGACGAAATCACCCTGCGCGACGGCAAAAGCTTCGCCGTGGGGATTAAGTACAGCTAAGCCGCGCGTCAAGCAAAAACCCGCCGCCGACGCAAGCGTTGGGCAGATTATCTCAGCCGACTGAGCCAAAACGAACCGGCCCCCCGCAGCGCGAGGGGTCGGTTATGTTGTTATGGTAATGCAACACGCATTGCCGGACGCACACCGCCGGGATAATTGGAGTGAGTGGGTTCAGTTACACCCTCTAATAGATTAACGCGCACATTGTTCATACTCCCATATTCAAAGTCGGGAGTATAACCTGGCGAACGTAAATGCCAATCTGAAAAAGCATTATTGGTGGGAGTGTAGGCCGAAATTGACATCTTAGAAAAAATGTCCGGAAAAAATACGCTTCCGGGCATGACGTTCATGCCGAGGTCAGGTGTCCCATAAGTTATGATTCGATTGACTTGGTCGTTGTAAGATATTGTGTTGTTAACTTCCTCTTCACTGAGCAGAAACACTTTTTCTGACGTTAAGCTGGTGTTATAATCTCCATCGTCATTGATTCGAGTATTGATTGCTGTGGGTAAAATCATAAGCTTCAAATCTGAATCTAGTTCGTCGTACCATGTTTCGTTAAGATATGTGCGCAGAGGACATTCATGCCACTGAGGGGCATCATTTCCTACATTAAAGCACCCCTCAAACAACGAATGCTCAGCCAAAATAACAGCTTCATTGCCACTTTTTCCCAAAACGCGCCACTCAATGCCGCTTGCCTCAAATGTTTCACCGATTTTAATGGGTGATGATGCCTGCAAGTCTGCCGTTACATTAATTGTGATTGTGAAATATGCGCCGACAATAAGCGTTATTTGTCCCACAAAGCCTATTGGAATATTCACAACCTTACGCGGCTTTCCCGGCAAAAAATAATCAGGCATTCCACCCCTATCACCGATTGTGTCTCTAATTGTCGCGTCGAAATCTACATTGTTGTCTTCAATTTGCCATTCCGGCGTAACATCGCCAAATACAACAAAATGACGTTCTGTGTTAGCACCAATTGGACTTGTTAAGTTGATTGTGAATCTTCGCTCTTTCGTCACCATACCACTTGTTGTGTTGTCCGCAGGGTCGCTGGTTCCCATCATCAAATTACCCTCGGAATAAAAAAGCAAGAAAGGC
Source organism: Clostridium sp. (assembly GCA_031272895.1). Lineage (GTDB taxonomy): Bacteria > Bacillota > Clostridia > Oscillospirales > Acutalibacteraceae > WRKY01. Next base: position 36,070 of record JAISSW010000009.1, read on the forward strand.
GCGGGTTCTGTCGGTTCCTCAGGTGCTGCGCTCGTCGTTTCTTCCTGTGTAGTCAAGCTTGTTAACAAGCCCTCGCCATTACCCGTCGCGCCCCTGTCAATGAGCTTGTACGCCTCGGTCTTGTTTGCGCCCTCAAGGATAACGTCAATGGCATAGTAGTAGTTGTCGTCAGGCTTTACGGCGGTAATTACGTTGTCCAGCAAGAGGTTCGTCGCCGTATGCGGCTGCAGCAGCTTTGACCAGTACGCATAGCCGTCAACGTCTAAAATCCACCGACCGTTGACTTCCGCGTCATAGGTTTCCCTGTTCGCCATGTACTCCGCCATGCTGATTGGCTCGTTCGCAGGCAGGGTGTTTTTGGCGATTGCCCCGTCCTCAAAGTGTTGGCCGACCGTGAACGAATCGTTCCCTGCCTCACCTGTGCCGGGCTTGTAGACCTTCGTCCCGCCGCTCATCACCCATGTGAAGTAGTCGTGTGTTTCGAGTGTGCAGTTCTCCGTCGCGGGAGAGCTTTCGCCGAACAGGTGGAGTTCCCAAGTCGCTTTGTCGTTAGGGTCAGTACCAACGATGGGCGTGTTTCCAATCTGCAGGTACTCGGTGAATTTCACACGGACAATCATGTCCGTTTAGCCGGTGTTCTCAACGTAGACGTCCTTGTTGACGCCGGGCTCAAAGTCGTCGTGCAGCAGAATGTCGTTGTCGTTTCCGCCGCGGAAACGGTTGATGAAGTCCTGACTGAAGTCGGTGTAGGCGAATACCCCGCCGACCAGCAGGGCGATGGTCAGGATTACGGCGACCACAGCCGCAATCTTCTTCTTTGCGCTCATCCGAGCGCGGGTGTGCCTTGACATAGATTTCTCCCAACAATATTTTGCTCCCCAACTTGAGGGCGCGCATATTATAGCACAAAATGTTGCGTTTGTGTACAAAAAACCGATAAGTGGCAGTTTTTTGAGGCTGAAATACGGTAGGCGGTGGGAGATTTTGGGAAATGGGGGGATGAATGGGGGGGCGGAGGGGGGAAATTAGCGAAATCGAAACAATTGCAAAAAAAGCACTCGAACCACCTGAAAAAGCGGTTCGAGCAAGGTTGATAGTGGTACACCATCAGGGACTCGAACCCTGGACACCCTGATTAAGAGTCAGGTGCTCTACCAACTGAGCTAATGGTGCATATGGTCGCGGGGACGTGACCGCACAATATTATAGCAGACCGCGGCGATTATGTCAAGCCCCGCAGGACGGCGCTAATGCCAATTACTTGCCGGCACCGCGCCCAAACGATGCCGGCTTCAATTAATTGCGCGGAGCAGGAGTTTAACCTGCTTCAGTAGGATAACCCACGCTGCCGAAAGGAGAACAGCAAATCCTTACGCCCGACGGGCCGCGCATAAAAATACCGCCCTGTGGGGGCGGTGGGTGGGTTTTAGTGTTTATTATGGGATAAAATCCGCAAGTCCGTGCGCTATATCTGATGCCTTTTTCATCAGGCTATTTTCTTCCAGATATTCTAAGCCTTTCAGCGTTATTCGCAATCGCGAAATGTATATGTTTCGAGAACCGGTAATGCCGTTCATAACTTTAGCACCCTCAACATATCCGTTATCAATTAACATTGAAAATAACGATACCCACATAGGTTGTGAAATCTTTAACGCTTCCGCCGAAACGGTGTTCTCGTCAAATTCTTCCAAATCCATGGCTTTAGCAAGGGTTTTCAAGATTTTATACAATATATTGAACTGTTTCATTTGTGTTTTCCTCAATCTTAAATCAATACCATGCTTGGGTAAATTCAAGGGGCAGACTTTTCATTTTTGCACATTCCTCTACCTTTGACACGGCGTGCCTGTCGTGCCACAAGCTGTTTTCATCAGCGCGTAAAACAATTTGCGCCACACCCGTTGCAAAGTCAAAAAGGATTTCTCCCCAGTTCCCTCGCCCTTCGGGTTTGTACAAGTAGGAAATGTGGTCGCGCGTATGCTCTTTTAATTGAAATTGATTCACAACAAGCCTTCCTTTCTGTCTAATTCTCTTACATATTGGCTATAGCTGTATGTCTTTTCGGTTATTGCATGAGCCTCGGTATAGTTTAAGCCATGTGTTTGCATTAATTCAAACTCCATTAGCTCATGGCGCAACATGACAATGTCCATTTCCTGTATGTCTTTGCCGCTAATAAGCCTTTGCCAAGATACCGCCATATCATAATCCGGGTCAAATCGTGAAACTTCTTCGCCGCCTAATTCGTACTCGTTGAAAAAGATATGTTTTTTTATTCTCGCGACTTCACTTTCAGAAATGCCGGTATTTTGGGCAATTGCCGCAATATCAGATGTGCGTTTGCGAATTTCTTCATAGAATCTTTCCGCATGTTCGTGCATTCTCCCGACATCACTGCGTGGAATAGCTCCGGAAGCACCAGTATACACTATTTTTGCTGCCTCGTCATTCCTCGTTATTATTGTACTCGATTCCGCTCCAGTTGTCAAGCCTTTTTCCTTGTCCTTTTTTCCTGCCTGCCGCACCTTTTTGGCTTGCTCGTTGCCGTATCCAAGGGTTGTTTCGCGCTCGTAGCGGCGCTTTAGTCCCGTCTGCTTCTCGAAGTCGTCCAGGCGCTGCTGCCAGCGGTGTATTTTCGCCGCCGTGGCGTCCGTGGGCAACTGGGCGGCCTCAAAGCCTATCAGCTCACGCTAAGAAAAATCATAAAACCCCTCCATATTTCTAATATGGAAATATCTTCCTGCGTTTTGTGGTATAATTAACACATACGGCAGCGGCACCCTAAACGCCAATGACGCACGCAGATGGGGCTGCCGCCGCAGGTCGAGAATAGTCGGACAAGCTTGAAAGGATTGTGGCATGGATAACCAAGCAAAGCTGCAGGCGTTCTTCAGCGCGGAAAACAATCGGGACTGGGAAGCTTACCGTGCTTTCATTCACGACGGCATCACTTGGGAATGCCATTCAAGCGGACAAACCAAAACAATCTGCGGAGCAAATGAGTATATAGATTATATTAAAATTTTCTATGAGAAGCATGATAATTGGTTTGATGTAGAACAATTATACGCAAGCCCCGACGGTACTCGAATTGTAGCAATCCTTAGAAATAACTTAGGGGAGAAGGCCTGTGATATATTTGATTTTGAGGACGGCTTGATAATCAGAGAATTTGAGTACACATTGGATTAATCAGCTTGACGATTCATAGTGCGGATAGGCCGGAAGCCTAAACGGACGATTGGCGTTGATAAAGGAGTAAGCAATGAATAATAACGAGCGAATACTTTCGGCGCTGCCGAAGAACACGGCGGCTTGGATTTCCTCCCCGCCCGCCTGCCGCTATCTGTCCGGCTTTGCGGCGGATAACTGCCTTTGCCTGCTGTCACGCGGCGGATATTTTTACCTGACGGACAAGCGCTATTTAGAGGCGGCGCGGCGCTGCGTAACGGAGCTTGAGCCTTGGGACATCGCCGATATAGACAAGCTGATAGAGAAGCTGCCCGAAAGTGAATTTGCAATCGAGGGGGAACACACTACCTTGGCTCAGCTTGCACGGCGGCAGGAAAAACACCCCGAGTTATCGTTCAGCGCTCAGGAGGGCTTGGACGGGCTGATAGACGATTTGCGCAGCGTTAAGACCCCGCCTGAGCTTGAGCGCATACGCCGCGCACAATCCATAGCGGAGAGGGCGCTTGAAAGTCTGCTGCCCCACATAAGGGAGGGAGTGAGCGAAAGGGAAATCGCCTTAGAGCTGGACTACACAATGCTGCGCCTTGGCGCCGATGCCCTGAGCTTTGAAACCATTGTCGTCAGCGGAGAAAACAGCTCCTTGCCGCACGGGGTGCCCGGCGAACGCAGGCTGAGGAGAGGCGACATACTGACAATTGACTTCGGCGCTGTGGTGGAGGGCTACCACAGCGATATGACGCGCAGCTTTGCCATTGGCACAATCGCCAAGGAGGAGTGCTTGGTGTATGAGCTGGTGCTTGCGGCGCAGGAGGCGGGCATTGCCGCGGCGCGCCCCGGAATCAGCTGCAGGGAGCTTGACGGGGTTGTTCGCGCGGTTTTTGAGCAAGCCGGAATGGGCGAATACTTTTGCCATGGCACAGGGCACGGCGTGGGCTTAGAAATCCACGAGGCGCCGAACGTCGGCAGCAAAAGCGACACGCTGCTGCGCGAGGGCATGGTAATAACCATAGAGCCGGGGCTTTATTTGCCGGAGCGCTTCGGCGTGCGTATTGAGGACATGGTGCAAATCAGCGCGGAGGGCTGCGTTAACCTGACAAGCTTCGACAAATCCCTGCGGATTCTGTAATCAGTCCGGCAAATCGGTCAATGCCTTGAATTCGTAGCCGTTGGCGCGGGCGTAGTCTATAATGTCGCCCAGCGCGGCGGCATTATCCGTTGAAACGGCGTGCAAAAGAATAATTGCGCCGGGGTGAAGGCGGGAGCTGATTGTGTCAAAGGCCTTTTGCTTACCCTGCTGCTTCGTTGTGTCCCAATCCGCCCAGGAAACCGACCAAAACACGCTTTTATAGCCCAAGGACTGCACCAGCTGCAGGGCATTTTCGTTATAGCTGCCCTCCGGGAAACGGAAAAATGGCGCTGTATAACCAAGGCTTTGGCGCAAGAAATTATCGAAGCCCTGAAGCTCCTCAATCATTTTCGCGCGGCTGATTTCCGTAAAATCCGGGTGACTGACCGAGTGGTTGCCGATAATATGCCCCTCGTCAAGCATACGCGCGGCAATTTCAGGGCTGGTTTTAAGGTGGTGCTGTGTTGCAAAAAACGCCGCGGGAACATTCTTTTCCTTCAAAACGTCAAGTATGGTGGCGGTTACGCCGTTCTCGTAGCCGCAGTCAAAGGTAAGGTAAAGCCGTTTGTCCTCTGATATATTGTCATAAGCAACCGCGTTGTAGCCCTTGGAGCTAAAAAAGGCTTGGTTGTCTACGCTGATTTGGTGGGGCTTGCCGCCGCTTGCCACGCCGTAGCTGTAGGCAATCGGCGTCGTCGGCAGGCTTGGAATCTCCGCGGGGTTTTCCGTGGTAATTTCCTTGGTGGGCAGGGCTTGGCGCTCCGCCCGCCGTGAGGAGGTTTGGGCGGCGACGGCGTCCGCCGAGCTTTCCGGCGGATTTGTAACAGCTTGCTGCGTTGTGCTTTCCGGCGGGTCTGTAATGCTGCCTATGCCGCCGCGAACCATAGCCGCAAGCAGGGCGGTTAAAAGCACGGCGGCAAGCAGCAGCGCCACCGGCAGCAGAATGAAAATTTTGCTTGGGGGCTTAGAGTTATTATTCATGGCATACTCCAATACGGCAGTTTTTATTATTCTTGCCCGCCGGGGGGCATTATATTATACGGAACTCTTCGCCATGTGTCAAATTTCCGCTCTCTTAGATGGGCTAAGACTATTGCAAATTCGGCGCGAGTATGCTATACTGCAAAAAAACAAAAACGGAGGGAACCATGAAGAAACGAGCTTTTACAATTCTGCTGGCGCTTTTGATAGCGGCGGCGCTTTCCATACCCGCCTTGGCGCAGGGAGAGGACAAATATTACGGCGTGGCGCTTGCCAATGAACTGGAAAGGGTGCTGGAGGAGGACATAAAAATCCCGGAGGACGGCACGGCGAACAGCCAGGCGGACTGGATTTTGTTTGCAATATCCTTGGACGGCGAATACCGCTCACCGCTGCCGGACGCCGCCGTCAGCTACGCGGCTTATGCTGCCCGCTGTGTTGAAACGGCGGGGGATTCGCTGAGCCTTAACGACGCTGCTCGCTGGCTTTTGGCGCTGCGCTCCGTGCAGGCGAACGGCATACGCACCAATATTGAGGAGGAGCTGCTTGGGCGGCTGTTGGAGTGGGATTATTCCGGGGAAACACTTACGGGGTCAATAAGCTACGCCATTATTGCAATCCGCGCCTACTATGGCAAGGAGGACGAAAAAAGTGAGCTGGTGGTGTCCTCATTGGCTACCGCCCTGCTTGGCGGGCAAAGAAAGGACGGCGGCTATAATTACCTGCTCAAGGAGGAGCCGGGCAATGAATACAGCAAGGACAGCGATCCGGACAGCACTGCCGCGGCAATGACGGCGCTTTGGTTAGCCGGCGAGTATACCGAGGCGTTTGAGCCGGAAAAGGACTACAAGAGCGCGGAGGAAACAGACGCCGCAGTTTTGGCGAGTATTGCAAGGGCATATAATTACCTTAAGGCGGCGCAGCTGCCCAGCGGCGGCTTCGGTATGTTCGGCGAAAGCGCGGAGAGCGACGCACAGGTGATTATTGCGCTTTGCACAATGGGCGTTGACCCCAATGGCTTTAGCTCAGCGGAGGGGAAAAGCGTTGTGGATTCCCTTGAGAGCTTTAGGACCGATAACCACATGACAAGGGGAGCGGACGGGCAGGAAAACCTGATGTCCTCCTACCAAACCCTGCTTGCGCTCAACGCACTCAAGCGCTTTGAAGGCAGCACCGAGGGGCTTAGCAGCATATACTCCTTTGCGGCAAGCAGCAAGCCCGTCAATGAGGACCCAATGCTTAACTATTATATAGCGGGGGCGGGGATTGCCGCCATTGTGGTGGTTGTTATTGTGAGTATGATTGCAAGGCGGCGCTACAACAAAAAGCACGCGGAGGCTTAAGCCCTGCGTCCTTGACTTTTTGGTTAGAATATGGCATACTAAGTTAAATATTGGCGGTTTTGTCGGGTGCGCCCGGCAAAATTTGCCGAAAAAACGGAGGTAGGATTATGCCTGAAAAAACAGAAGCACAGCAGCTTAAGGAGCAGCTGTTTTATAAGCGTCCCCACGCGGGGCAGGCGCTGAGCAACGAGCAGTGGAGCCTTGCCGAGGAATATTGCGAGGGCTACAAGGGCTTTTTGCAGGCAAGCAAAACGGAGCGGCTTGCGGTTGAGAGAGCAATAACCTTGGCGAAAAGCAACGGCTTCAGTGAATTTGACGCCGCAAGCAGCTATAAGCCCGGCGACAAGGTTTTTGTTAACAACAGGGGCAAGGCGCTGATTTTGGCGGTAATCGGCAAGGAGAGCCTCAGCAAGGGGCTACGCTTAATTGCCGCGCACATTGACAGCCCGCGCCTTGACCTCAAGCAGAACCCGCTTTATGAGGATTCCGAGCTGGCGCTGTTCAAAACGCATTACTACGGCGGTATTAAAAAGTACCAATGGACGGCTATTCCCCTTTCCCTGCATGGGGTTGTAATCCGTGCGGACGGGACAAAAATCAATGTGAGCCTTGGCGAGGGCGAGGGCGAGCCGCAGTTTTGCGTGACGGATTTGCTGCCGCATTTGGCAATGGAGCAATCAAAGCGCAGCCTAAGCGAGGGGATAAAGGGCGAAGAGCTGAATGTGCTTGTCGGTTCGCGCCCCTTCCGTGAGGAGGACGGCAGCGAGTTGGTCAAGCTGCGGATTTTGCAGCTGCTTTACTCAAAATACGGCATAGTGGAAGAGGATTTCCTTGGCGCGGAGCTGGAGCTTGTGCCTGCGTTCCCGGTGCGGGATATAGGGCTTGACGGCTCACTAATCGGCGGCTATGGGCAGGACGACAGGGTCTGCGCCTACCCGGCAATCACCGCCCTGCTTGAGCTAAAGGAAGCGCCCGCAAAAACCTGCGTGGCTGTGCTTGCGGATAAGGAAGAGATAGGCTCCGACGGCAACACAGGGCTGCAGGGGGCGTATTTCCTGCATTTTGTTCAGGATTTGTGCGAAAAGCAGGGGGTACCCGCGCGTGTTTGCGTGGATAATACCCAGTGCCTTTCCGCAGACGTTAACGCCGGGTTTGACCCCACATGGCCAAGCGTAATGGAAAAAAACAACGCCTGCTGCCTCAATAAGGGCGTTGTAGTAACCAAATATACAGGCTCACGCGGAAAGGCAGGCACAAGCGACGCAAGCGCCGAATTCACCGCAAGGGTAATCGGGCTGTTCCGTTCCGCGGGGCTGCTTTGGCAAATCGGAGAGCTTGGCAAGGTTGACGAGGGCGGCGGCGGCACGGTTGCAAAATACCTTGCAAAAATGGGCATGGACGTGATTGACGTCGGAGTGCCTGTACTTTCCATGCATTCGCCGTTTGAGGTAACGGCAAAGGCGGACGTTTGGACCGCGCATATGGCGTTTGGGGCTTTTTACGGCAGTTAACCAAATAACGGCAAACGGGAAGTGGTTTTATGCGGCGGCGTTTGGGAACGGCAATTTTGGTTGCCCTGCTGGCGGCGTCGCTTGCCTTTTCCGCAAATGCCGCCATTAAATTCGACGGCAAGGCTAGCAATTTAGAGTGGGACGACGAGGAGCACCTCATACTGTTTTTTTCCGAACAGGAGAGCGCCAACGAGCTTTCGCAGGGTCACTTTTATTATATTGCCGATTACAAAAACGACAGCCTTACAATTGCGGTGAAGGCAATGGGCAAGGATTTGACCGCCGAGAGCGGCGCGGGTCTGCGCATGGATATTGACGGCTTTGGGCGCGTGGAAATCTGTTTTAACAAGCTGGAATATGACGGAGAGCTGGTTCATGTTGCTGAAAGCGCAATGCTTTCAAGGGATGATGGCATGACGGTGGGGGCGTGGTTTAATATTGAGGCAGAGCTGCTGCTCAAGGCTCCGCTGCCGGACAGCTTAGAGCTGCAGCTCAGGTTTTTGGACCAAAACGGCGAGCCGAGCAGGAGTTTCACGGTTGTTATTGAAAACCCCGCCGCCGCAACCACAACGAGCGAGAAAACCACAACCACAAAGGCGAGCACAACAAAAAAACCGACTACCACCAAAACAACAAAGCCCGCGTCTGCGCAGACTACAACAGCCGCAGCTACAACAGCCGCAGCTACAACAACGGCTGTCACCCGACAAACAGGCACAACAAGCTCCGTACCGACGACAAGCTCAGTGCGGGCTATCGGCGGCACAAGCGGCAGCAGTCAAGCGCAGACGTCTTCAACAACTGCGGCAAGCACTGTGACAAGCTCCGGCAGCGCCGGCACAAGCAGCCAAGCCACGGCAAGCACGCGAGGCGGGGCGGGCGTAACCGCTGCCACGGCGCAAACGCGGGGTGAGGTTACTCAGGGGACGACCGCCAACGCGGAACAGGAAAACGTTCAAGGCACAAGCGAAGCTCAAACGGCGACCGCAAGCCCCGGCAGGAACAACATATTCCGTTACCTTGCCTTTGGCGGCGCGGGGCTCTTGCTTTTGGCGGCGGCGTTTGTGGGGATTTTTGTCCGCAAGCGTGAGGAGGAGGACAAAGCCGAGGAGGATTGACGCCAGAATACGGCAAATGGAGCTTGCGGGGGTTCGACCGGTTCCGATGAGAAATTCGGATTCATCCTTGATTATTAAGTGAGAAAGAATATAATGAGTTAGGCTTGCAATGCCCAAACAAAGCGTTCGCAAGGGGCAAATCAAACATTTCCTCCGCAGGACTGGACAAATAATTCGCTTTATGGTATAATACTCTAACTGTGCGTAAAGGCGGCAGACGGCACAGCCGCGCCAATTTCGGTGCGCCTTGACCGCCGCGTCTTGTGCCTTAATACATTAAATCTTTGAATTCGGAGGAAAACACTATGGCAGACTACAAGTACGTCTATCTCTTCAGCGAGGGCGACGGTTCCATGCGCGAACTGCTGGGCGGCAAGGGTGCCAACCTTGCTGAAATGACCCGTTTGGGTATGCCCGTGCCGCAGGGCTTCACCGTCAGCACGGAGGCTTGCACACGTTATTATGACGATGGCAAGAAAATCGGCGCGGACATTGAGAAGCAAATTATTGACGCGTTGGCAAAGACAGAGGAAATCAACGGCAAAAAGTTCGGCGACCCCAAGAATCCGCTGCTGGTTTCGGTTCGTTCGGGCGCCCGCGCCTCCATGCCCGGAATGATGGACACAATCCTCAACCTGGGCATTAACGACGAAGTCGCAGCAGGCTTGATTGCAGGCAACGGCGACCCCAAATTCGCCCGCTTTGTTTATGACAGCTATCGCCGCTTTATCCAAATGTTCTCTGACGTGGTTATGGAGCTTTCCAAAAAGCGCTTTGAGGACATCATCGAAGAGGTCAAGGAGAAGAAGGGCGTTAAGCAGGACGTGGAGCTGGACGTTGAGGACATGAAGGAGCTTGTTGCTCTGTTCAAGGCGTTTTATAAGGAAGAAAAGGGAGAGGAATTCCCCACCGACCCGAAAGTGCAGCTGTTTGAGGCTGTCAAGGCCGTCTTCCGCAGTTGGGATAACCCCCGCGCCAACACCTACCGCCGCATGGAGGGCATACCCTACAGTTGGGGTACTGCGGTCAACGTGCAGCCAATGGTCTTCGGCAACCTTAACCTTAACAGCGGCACGGGCGTGGCGTTCACCCGCAACCCCGCCACCGGCGAAAAGGGTCTTTACGGCGATTACCTTATCAACGCTCAGGGCGAGGACGTCGTCGCCGGCGTGCGCACTCCAAGCCCCATAACCGACCTGCAAAAAGAAATGCCGGAGGTTTACACACAGTTTGTGGATATTGCCGCAAAGCTGGAGAACCACTACCGTGATATGCAGGACATGGAGTTTACAATCGAGAACGGCACGCTTTATATGCTGCAAACCCGTAACGGCAAGCGCACGGCGGCGTCCGCGCTCAAAATCGCCATTGACCTTGTTGCGGAGGGCATGATAACCATTGAGGAAGCGGTTCTGCGCGTTGAGCCAAAGCAGCTTGACAGCCTGCTGCACCCGCAGTTTGAGGTTAAGGCGCTTAAGGCGGCGAGCGCAATTGCAAAGGGTATCCCCGCCTCCCCCGGTGCCGCGTGCGGACGTGTGGTTTTCACGGCGGACGACGCAAAGGCGTGGGCTGCGAACGGCGAAAAGGTTGTGCTTGTGCGCAAGGAAACCTGCCCGGACGACATTGAGGGTATGCAGGCGGCACAGGGCATTTTGACCGCAATCGGCGGCAAAGCGTCACACGCGGCGGTCGTCGCCCGCGGTATGGGTACCTGCTGTGTTGCAGGCTGCAGCGAGATTAAGGTAAACTACGACCAAAAGCTCTTCACCATTGGCGATAAGACCATCAAAGAGGGCGACTATATTTCCTTGGACGGCACCACAGGTCAAATCTACGGCGAGCTTCTGCCCACGGTTGAGGCGACAATTTCCGGCGACTTTGAAACCTTTATGGAGTGGGCGGACAAGTACCGTACGCTCAAGGTTCGCACAAATGCGGACACCCCGCGCGACACGGCGCAGGCAGTCAAATTCGGCGCGGAGGGCATTGGCCTTTGCCGTACTGAGCATATGTTCTTTGAGGGCGACCGCATTAAGGCAATGCGCGAGATGATTGTTGCCCGCGACGTTGATAGCCGCAAAAAGGCTCTGGAGAAAATCCTTCCGCTGCAGCAGGGCGACTTTGAGGCAATGTACACCGAGCTGGCAGGGCGTCCCATGACAATCCGTTTCCTTGACCCGCCCCTGCACGAGTTCCTGCCCACAAAGGCGGAGGAAATCGCCGACCTGGCGCAGGATTTGGGTATGAGCGCCGAGGAGCTGACACAGGTTGTTTCCTCCCTGCACGAGATGAACCCGATGATGGGTCACCGCGGCTGCCGTTTGGCGGTCAGCTACCCCGAAATCGCGGAGATGCAAACAAAGGCTGTAATCCGTGCGGCAATTGCCGTCAACAAGGCTCATCCGGATTTCAAAATCGTGCCGGAAATCATGATTCCGCTGGTTGGCGAGCTGAAAGAGCTTGCTTACGTCAAAAAGACGGTTGTTGCAACCGCCGATGAGGAAATCAAGGCTGCGGGCGTTGAGATGAAGTACCTTGTGGGTACTATGATTGAGATTCCGCGCGCTGCGCTGACTGCCGATGAGATTGCCAAGGAGGCTGAGTTCTTCAGCTTCGGCACCAACGACCTGACCCAAATGACCTTTGGCTTCAGCCGTGACGACGCCGGCACCTTCCTTGACGCGTACTATGACGCGAAAATCTATGAGGAAGACCCGTTTGGCACTCTGGACCAAAAGGGCGTTGGCAAGCTGGTAAAAATGGCTGTTGAACTGGGCAAGGCCACCCGCCCGGACATCAAGCTGGGCATCTGCGGCGAACACGGCGGCGACCCCGCCAGCGTGGAGTTCTGCCACAAGATTGGGCTTAACTACGTCAGCTGCTCACCGTTCCGCGTGCCTGTGGCTCGTTTGGCCGCAGCACAGGCTGCTGTTAACGAAAGTAGGAAGAAGTAACTTCGTTAAGGTACAAGAGTTTTCGTTAGACTTGGGAGACGCAAAGGTGTACCTCTACACATATTCAACCAAGCGCAGGATTCACAATTGGGAAGACCTGAACATATCGGTCTTCCTGTAATACTACAGCAAAGGGCTATAAGGCTTCGGTCTTGTAGCCCTTTCTTTTCTTAATGTTTATAATGATAGACAACACCGGTTGTTTATGATTATAAGCATTAAAAGTGTATAAAACACGCACCCCGTTAAATGCGCTTAAAAGCCGTTTTTTAGGGCGTTTGTGTTTAGGCAATAAACTTCATTCAGAACGAATAAACCGCCGTAATTTATAGCTACGATTCACACAGCACCCATTCTGCAGATAATTTGCGAAAAGAAACGGAGACCTACCATTATGGTAAGTCTCCGTATTTTTACTTTTTGCCGAAATCGCCGTGGGGCTGATAAACGGCTGAGCGGGGGTACACAAAACCCCGCAAGAGAGCGTCAACTCAAATGCGGGGCTTGCGTATCAGTGTGTTAGGAATAGCGTTTGCGTGAGAAAACGCACGCCAACAGTGACAGTGTCGACAGAATGAATATCAACGCGAAAACGATTGTATTGGTATCGTCGCCTGTGTCTGGCTCGTCCCCAACCGCCGGGACGGTGGTAGTCGGCTTGACCGTTGTCGCCGGGGCTGTTGTCGTTGGCTTAACCGTGGTCGCCGGAACGGTGGTCGTCGGCTTGACTGTGGTCGCCGGAACGGTGGTCGTTGGCTTAACCGTGGTTGCCGGGACGGTGGTAGTCGGCTTGACCGTGGTTGGCGGGGCCGTCGTTGTAACCTCAGTGGTCGTTACCTCGGTGGTCGTTACTTCAACAGGCGGCTCAAGCGTAATGACGAAGTCGGCAAGCACGCCGCCGTCCCCTATTCTGCCCTGCCAGCCCGAACCGCTTACATCATACTCAACGCCGTCAACCTCAACAAGCGTGACGCTGTACTCCGATTTTGCGGCTATATCGGAGATAACGGCAAGCCAACCCGATTTGAGATGCAGGATTTCTCCCGATTTTATCGTGCCGAAGCCCGCGATTTCCCCGTCAACGCCGTATATCACATAGGGGTACTCGCCATCGTCCGAGAACACAACCTCAAAGCCGTATTCCTTATCCATTTCTTCCTCCGTCGGGGGAGAACCGTCGGAATAGCGTAGCTCAAAGTCAATGGTCAGACTGCCCGCAAGCCGGCGGTTATACGCCGCGATATGCACATAGGCGTCCTCACGTTCCCCGTTGACGTCAAAGTAGTACCTCTCGATTGTTTCGCCGTATTCGTCAACGTCCTTGGCGTAGTAATCCGGCACGGCAGTCTCCGTGAAGTAGTATCTCCCGAGCCGTGTTATTTCCGCTAAATCAATCATACCGTTCTTGTCTGTAACATAACTGCCGATAAGTTCGTCGTCCGCGCCTTCGTTTTCATACCAAAGCTCAAACTCAACATCGGGCAAAACGGTGGCCAGCGGATTACCAAAGATGTCTTTTTCGAGCTTGATAAGCTGAACGATTGCGGGGTAGCTGTGCCCCCGGAAGATATTGACGCGCCTTTGGTTCGTCACGAACGCGTAGGCGGTCAGCCCCCCGGAAACAACGCTGATTACAACGAAAACGGCAATCAAAAGCGAAAGCAGCGAGCAAATTCTCCTGCGCAG
>JAISSW010000015.1 GCA_031272895.1 Clostridium sp.
AGCGGTCTATATCTTAATTATGGGTGTATTCCTTTCGATGAAATGCCCTTTTGCTCCGCTTTGAAAAATCACGTTCCAAGCCTAACCGATTTATTTGAGTGTCTTGACGCAAGAGGTCGGGAACATGAAGTTTTGGCATGGGTTGTTAAAAATAATACAGAACAGCAAGGTATGCTATTCACACAACTTGAAAAGAGTGAGGACGGCAAATACAAGCTCAGTGATTTTTATGATGTTTCCGCCCTTGCCAAAACATACAATGCACAACTGTATGATTCGCCCGCACAGCAACGTCGCAAAATGGTCATTAAGTACGACCATATATTTATTGAGAGCTATAAGGATGATACGGTATCAATTATTCAGACCATAAAAGGTCTGACAGAAAGCGGAATCGATAATTATGCTAATTGGGCAGAAAATTGGGCAAAGACAACCGACCATTCTATTGACAGTGAAGAGAAAAAGAAAGCCCTTCTTGGAATGTTTGCCGAATCAAAGGTTGCCCTGATTTATGGTTCTGCCGGAACGGGTAAGTCGACTTTGATAAATCACATCTCACATTTGTTCGCCTCCAGGTCAAGACTTTACTTGGCGCAGACTAATCCAGCTGTAAACAATATGAAACGTAGGGTTACGGCATCGGCAAACAGCACGTTTATGACCATATCGAAATTTACAAATCAGTATTACAGAGGCAACACTGAGTTTGATATTCTTATAATTGACGAATGTAGCACAGTCAATAACCACGATATGAGGTTAATCCTCAGTCGCGCTAAATATGAGCTTCTTGTTCTGGTAGGTGATACATTTCAAATAGAGGCAATCGAATTTGGGAATTGGTTCGATGCCGTCCGTAGTTTTTTGCCGAAGACATCCGTATGCGAATTGACAAAGCCCTATAGAAGTGACAGCACGGCTCTGTTAAGGCTTTGGAACGATGTGCGAAAAATGGAAGATGATATTTTTGAGCTATTGCAAACATACAGCTATTCCGCCGATTTAGACGCGACCATTTTTACTCCCGCTGCTGAGAATGAAATAGTGCTGTGCTTGAATTATGGCGGATTATACGGAATAAACAACATCAATCATTTTTTACAAGAGTGCAATATAGGCAAGGAAATATGGCGTGATGTCCACCGATATAAAGTCGGGGACCCCATTCTGTTCAATGACTCAGCGGATAAGTTTTTTACCCGATTCGATGACCAAGTCCCGATTATTCACAACAACATGAAAGGTCGAATTCTTGAATTTGTATTGCGAAATGCCGGTCAACCCAACGAGTGTATACAATTCGATATAGAAATTGACAAACCGCTTATTGATATGGATAGCAAAAACATGGATTTCTCTATTGTTGGAAACACTGCAAACGGTAACTCGATTATACGTTTCTCAGTTAACAAAACCAGAAGTACTGATGAGGACGATGACGGCGTTTCTAAAGCAACCGTCCCGTTTCAAATTGCTTATGCTGTTTCTATCCATAAAGCCCAGGGATTGGAGTATGACTCTGTAAAAGTAATTATAACTGACGAAATAGATGAATTGATAACGCACAGTATTTTTTATACAGCGATAACCCGCGCAAGAAAAACGCTAAAAATATACTGGACACAGCCAGTCGAGCGGAAAGTGCTTGACCGGATTGAGCCGAAAAACAACACAAAGGATGTTTCTCTTCTGAGGCTTGAAATTGTATGACTGAGCACCGCTCGATTTTCCCGTTGGCAGCGAGACTTGTTTATTCTATACACTAAATGGGCAATGCCAACGGCAACAGGGGTGTTCAAATTTAACGATTTGCTATCGGGGTGTGCATTTTATCAATAGATGGTTACTGTGCCATTGAGGGAAGCCGTCACACAGCGTTACGCTGTGTGACGTTTTTCTTTGTAACGTCGGGGTTTTCGGGCTCTGGCGTTTCGTATTGTTGGGTATCATTTTGGCTTTTTTCACCTCGACAAACATCAAATAAACAACAAAACTCGAACGCCGCCCGAGGGTATCGGACGGCGGTTTTTTCGTATATATAGCAAAAAATCCCCCGGTTTTGCTTTCCCCTATTTTCCTGTAGGCTACCCCGTCGTCATTCCCTCAGGCGGGTATGATTGGGTCCGACACGACTGGGTCAACGCTGAACTCCTCATCACATCGCCGATTAAGCTGCACATAGATTTCGTCCAAATTGGCTCTGTCAACGCTGTCCAAGGCTTTATCCGGCTGTATCATTTCAACGAACTCGTCTTCAAAATTTTCAAGCGCCGCGCGCGCAGCCCTTGCGTTACGGCTGTATGCCCAAAGCTCATGCTCGTCAATTTCAAAGCCCTCGCCGCCCTTGACTGCCGTGACTGCGCCGTCCTCACCGAAATAAAAGGTAAATGCACCGTACCTTTCCCCATATGTTGAAGCAAGCGCACAGAGTGCCGCCCACTTAATATCTTTATCCTCCGCCGTGCGAGCCACCTCAACCAGTGCGGGGATTGCGTCATCCGACTGCGCAAGGTCGGAGTAATCCGCAGAAAGGTGCTCCGTCTTAGGGTAGTACGCCGTGTTGTAACGCACTATGTTGGCGTCGGTTACGCCGAACAGCAGGGAAAGCAGCACCACCGCCGCGCACACGGCTGTCATAGCAAAGGCGGGCAGTCTTTCAATAAACAGCCGCAGCAGCAGTATAAGCCACGCAAGCGCAAGGAACAGCAAAAACGCTATCACCTGAACCCTAAGCGGCGAGAGCGCAAAGCGTTCAACATAAAGCAGCATTTTGCGCATGGCTGTGGCAATCAGCAGCAGAGTTTCTACGCAAAAAACGGCGGAAATTCCCTTAATCGCCGCGGGGAGCTTGTCGCCCTCCCTGCATTAAGTCCTTGCGCAAATCCTTCGCCATCAAAATAGATCATAGAATTATCGTGTTCAATGATAAAATGTCTATGCGTCCATTCAATTATTTTCATCATTATATTCCTTAAATTTTATATTGGACTTGTTGTTATATTTGACTGACATGATTCGCTAGGGGTAGAATGAATTCTTGCCCAACTTTCACTATCGATTTCAACACTGCAAACATTAGCAAGCTTTTTTTCTAGATCTTGTTTGAATGCCATTATTTCTTCCATGAAATTTTTCCTTTGAATTGAATCAATAGTTGTTTTCACCCCTTTATATGGGAAAAGTCTTCTGTAATCGGCAGTTATTTTTTTTGCTCTAGTAATCATTGTATCGTCTGTACAGCAAATAGATGGCAACCCTTCAATATGCTGATCGAGATAATTTATCCAACGTGTGTCACCTAAGGTGGCGGAATCTAGCAGAATTACTCTTTTTATGACAGCAAAATCTTTTTTCGAAAAGGGGGAAAACGGGCCTTCATCAAAAACGATCTTGTTGTCTCCGATATATTCTTTCAATAACGATTGAACAAAATTAAATCGCTCTTCTGAGGTTGGCACTTTTGTTCCGTCTTGCGTAATCCATTTCATTGAATCAAAATATGTCAAAAATTTTCCGTCATCCAATCCTTCACCATCAAAGCGAGCAATCTCACCGTTAATGTCAACAATAAATTGCCAAGGCGTCCATTTGATTATGCGCATATTTTTACCTCACATATTTATAATAGTGATTTTTGTTACGTTGGGATTATTCAATAGTATATTTCGTTCAACAGTCATCCAAGTCGAAGAACTGGCAACATTTCCACCCAACAGAACTCTTACTTCACCGCTTACTTGAGTAGCAAGACCCGCAGAAGCAGCTCCCTGCTTGGTTTTGGTGGCACAAGCGGGTAATAATATGGTGGTGCCGGTGGAGAACCCGCCGGGGGAACACTTGGCGGAACCGGCTGCTCCTCGTTTTGAGGTTGATAGAGGGGCGGCTGTTGGCTTTGTTGATTGTAATCCATGACTTCCTCCTTCCAAGCAAAGGGCAAGTAGTACCCAAGGCTTACCGGTTACAGTATAGCATTTAGGCATAAAAAAGTCAACGCAGGGTGCCGTTAAGGTGGCGGACAAAAGCACCTATTGCAGCAAGGGAATGGTTCCGGCTAAGGCTTTTTGGTGGGCTTTGCCCCATTTTTTGGTAAATTTTAAGTAATTTTGCGGAATAACCCCTTGCCGTTTTAATCAAAATGTGATATACTTCACGGGAGGGAAAATCTTCAATTGCGGAGGAGCTATGGTAGGGATTATCGCCGCGCTGGGAATTGAGCTGGAGCTTTTGCGGCAAAGCCTTGAAAATGAGGCTTCACGGGTTATTTCGGGCAGAATATATTACACCGGTTTTTTGTACGGGCGTCAGGTTGTTATGGCGGTCTGCGGCGTGGGTAAGGTCAACGCCGCGGTTTGCGCGCAAACCATGTGCTTGGAGTTTAAGCCGGAGCTTATAATCAACACCGGGGTTGCGGGGGCGCTTGCCTCCGGGCTTGCTGTCGGCGATGTGGTTGTTGCGTCCTGTGCCGTCCAGCACGACATGGACACAAGCGCAATCGGCGACCCGCTCGGCACACTCAGCGTTGCGGACAAAAGCTTAATACGCCTGCCCTGTGACGAGTCTATTGCCGACGCACTGTTGAGCTTTGCCTATGAGCTTGGCGCCAACACAAGGCTTGGCGTGGTTGCCAGCGGCGACCAATTTATCCACAGCCCTGAGCGCAAGGACTTCCTTATAAGCGAGTTCGGCGCGGTGTGCTGCGAGATGGAGGGCGGCGCAATTGCCCATGTTTGCGCCCTCAACGCCACCAAGTGCGCCATTGTGCGTGTTATGAGCGATTCCGCCGACGGCGGCGCGCCAACGGATTTTGGTCTGTTCGCCCCAAAGGCGGCTCGGCTTGGCGCCGCAATAGTGCGCAACTTTTTAAGCCAAAAGGAGTAACCATGCAACTTCCCGCAAACACGGAGCTGCGCCTGCAGACCAACACCTCCCGCAAGGTTTCGTTCTTGGGCGGCAGCTTAATCAACAATACGCGCAGCCGCTCGTCCGGCGTGTGCGCAAGGACCCTGTGCGGCAAGGTCTACGGCTTTGCCTCGGATTCCGATTCTTCGGATGAAGCTGTTCGCGCCGTGCTGAAATCAGCGGCGGACAATGCTCAATTCCTCAGCACGCGTGTTGGCGCTAAGCCTGAACCGCTGCCGAAGGTCAGCCCTCAGGTTCTGCGCCTTGAGGCAGACAAAACCGACGCGGAGCAAAGGGAATACCTTGAGCTTGCCCGCGCGGTGGACGAGTATATTGCGCAAAAGTACCCCTCCCTGGCAAGCCGCAGCATAACTGTTACCGCCGACAGCATGGAGAAAACCCTCTTCACGGATTTTGGAGCGGAAAGCTACAGCCTCAGCCCGCGCTGCTACGTCTATGTTTTTTTAACGGCAAACACGCCTGAGGGCGACACCGTTGAGCTTTATGATGTTTTCGGCAGCCGGGGTACCCTGCGTCAAAACTTCCCGAACCCGCAGGCTCTGTTCCCGCAGATTGACGAGCTGTATGAACAACTGATGCAAAAGGCGAACGGCATCTACCCGGACGCGGGCACACATACCTGCGTTATGACCGGCAGGCTTGCGGGTATGCTGGCGCACGAGGCTGTGGGGCACACCTGTGAGGCGGACTTTGTGCTTTCCGGCTCTGTTGCGGGAGATAACCTTAACAAGCGCGTCGCAAGCGAGCTGGTAAACCTTGTGGACTTTGCCCACACCCTGCCGGACGGCAGCCCGGCTCCCCTGCCCGTCCTGTGTGACGACGAGGGTGTTCCCGCCCGTGACGCAGTGCTGATTAAGGACGGTATCCTTACAGGCTTTATGCACTCGCGGGAAACGGCACGGCACTTCGGTCACGAGCTGACCGGTTCGGCGAGGGCATATACCTATTCGGACGAGCCGCTCATTCGTATGCGCAACACCGCAATACTGCCGGGCAAGGATAAGCTTGCCGACCTGATAGCCGGTGTGGAAAAGGGCTATTACTTCACAAAAACAAACAACGGGCAAGCGGACATCACCGGTGAATTCATGTTCGGCGTGTGCATGGGATACGAAATTGTGAACGGAAAAATCGGTCGCGCCCTGCGGGATACAACTATTTCCGGCGTGGCGTTTGATATGCTCAAAACCGTTGACGGGCTTAGCGACGAGATGTCCTGGGAGGAATCGGGCTTTTGCGGCAAAAAGCAGCTTATGCCCGTTGGGCTTGGCGGACCTGATGTGCGCTGCCGCGTGAATGTGGGAGGTAGATGATTATGCTTAGCTTAAACGAAGCGGCAAGCTATGCCCTTGACGCCCTGACAAAAGCAGGCGCAAAGCAGGGCGAGGTTACGCTCAGCCGCACACAAAAGGACGAGCTGACAGCCGATGCCGGGCGGTTCACTCTGTTCCGCACAACCCGCTCCGCAGCGGTTGGCATGAAGGCTCTTATTGACGGGCGAAAGGGCGTTTCCGCGCTTAATTCCTTAGAAAAAGACGCTATTGATGCCTGCGCGCGCGAATGTGTAGAATCGGCGCTTGGCGCACAGCCGGACCCAGCGGAGGAGCTTGCCCCCCTGACCGAGAACGACAGCTTTGTACGCGGCGTTTTGGAATGCGACCGCCCGGCTCTGTATGACCGAGCGGAGGAATTTTTGGGCGACGTTGCGCGGGAATTCCCCGCAATATGTCTGGAGCAGGTTTGCGCTTCCTTTGTTTACAGCAACGAAATATTCCTTAACACAAACGGCGTAAGGTATGAGGACGAAAACGGCGGCTATGACTTTAATGCCATGTTCAGCGCTAAGGACGGTGAGAACGC
Organism: Clostridium sp.; assembly: GCA_031272895.1. Classification (GTDB taxonomy): domain Bacteria; phylum Bacillota; class Clostridia; order Oscillospirales; family Acutalibacteraceae; genus WRKY01. Next base: position 6,784 of record JAISSW010000015.1, read on the forward strand.
CTCGTCCTTCAATTACTTTGGCGTTGTTGCCGACAACTTGGACTCGCCCTTTATTGCCCTTGCCGACCACAGAACCCAGCTGCGGCAAAGCGCCGCCTCGCTGCACACGGTGCCGTTCGGCAAAAAGCTGCTCGGTCAGATTGTGCTTATGCCTGACTGCTTTGATGAGCTTCTGAACGAGGCGCTGAACAGCTTTTGCGGCAGCTCCGCCATAATTGACTCAACGAGTCCCTGGAAGGACAAGCTTGGCACGGCTGTTGCGGCGCCTTTCCTTACCGTTAGCTCCGACCCCTTTGACGGGCGCCTGTCCGTCTGCGGCGAACGCTTCCACGGCGGGGAAAAAAGCCGCGCTGAGGACATTATAAGCGGCGGGGTGCTGAAGAATTTCCTGCTTTCACGCTATGCGTCCAACAAAACCGGCTTTAAGCGCTTCCCTAATGGCGGAGGACATATAGTCGTCAGCGGGGCGCCGGACGGGGTTTTGCCGCTTGAAAAGCTGCTTTCCGGTATAGATAGGGGCTTGCTTGTGGGCAGGTTTTCCGGCGGTCAGCCAACAGGCAGCGGGGATTTTTCAGGCGTGGCAAAAAACAGCTTCCTGATTGAGGGCGGGCGGATAACAAACGCCGTAAGCGAAACTATGATTTCCGGCAACCTGCAGGATTTAATGAAGGATATGTGCGCAATCTCCGCGGAAAGCCGCTGCGACGGAAATTCCGTTCTGCCGTACGCCCTTTGTGACGGCGTAACAATCAGCTGATGGAGTCGTTTGGTGTTTTAATAGCGGGCGGCGGGATAGCGGGGCTTTATGCGGCGCTGCAATTCCCAAAGGCTGTCAGCGTGCTGCTGCTCACAAAGGGAGAGGCGGGTGTTTCCGGCTCTGCCTTGGCGCAGGGCGGAATAGCCGCCGTTTTGGAGCACGACGAGGATAGCTATGAGCTGCACTTTGCGGACACTATGAGGGCAGGCGGATACAAAAACAACCCCGCCGCCGTTGAGCAGCTGATAAGAGAGGGGCCCGACGCCGTGCGCGACATTATTCGCCTTGGCGTTGACTTTGATGCCGGCGAGGACGGTACACTTCAAAAAACGCTTGAGGGCGGTCACTCACGCAGAAGGATTATGCACCGCCGCGACCAAACCGGCGCCGAGATAATCCGTGCCCTGTGGGAACGAGTGCGCGAAAAAACAAACATAACCGTGCTGGAATACACAGCCCTTTGTTCCCTCTCTCCCCTGCCGGACGGCTTTTGCGGGCAGCTTAGCCCCACCCAAGGCGGCGGCAGCCAAAGCGTTTGCGCAGGCTTTGTTATCCTTGCAACGGGCGGCATTGGTCAGGCTTACCGCTACACAACAAACCCGGCAATCTCCACGGGCGACGGCATACGCCTTGCGGCGGAGCTTGGCGCCAAAATCAAGAACCTTCACTATGTGCAGTTCCACCCGACGGCAATGCCTGGCAGGCGTGCCGCTGAGGGGGGCGGGCGTGAGGATTCATGTTTTTTGGTCAGTGAGGCTGTGCGCGGCGAAGGCGCGGTGCTGCTAAACCGCGACGGTGAGCGCTTTATGCGGCGCTACGACGAGCGCTTGGAGCTTGCCCCGCGCGATGTTGTTTCCCGCTCGATAATCAGCGAAAGCCGCAGACTTGGCGGCGACGACAGGTTTTATTTGGATATAACAGCCCGCGGCAGCGCTTGGCTGAGCGTGCGCTTCCCCGCAATATTTGCGGAATGTGAGCGCCGAGGCTTGGATATGGGGCGTGACCGCATACCTGTTTTTCCCTGTCAGCACTACCTTATGGGCGGAATTGACGTTGACTTGGACGGAAAAACCACGGTTCCGCGGCTTTACGCCGCCGGGGAATGCGCACACACGGGTCTGCACGGCGCAAACCGCTTAGCTAGCAATTCCCTGCCGGAGGCGCTGGTTTGGGGCAAGCACGCCGCGCAGAACATAATGCGCTGTATACGCTCCGATTACGCCATGCCCGGCGGGGAGCGTGAGGGCGAAGCTGCTGAGGCGGCTTCCTCCGGCGGCGGCTTTGGCGGACTTGTGGACGAGCTGCGCGGAATTTTACAGAAAAGCTGCTTTGTTTTTGCGGATAAGCCTTCAATACCGGCGGCGCTGGAGCGGGTAGAGGAAATCCGCGAGGAAATGGATAAAAAGGGCGACCCTCTCAACCCGCTTGACTGTCAGGCTCGCTCTATTGCCTTTGCGGCAAAGCTTATATTGGAGGGAAACAGGGATGAACACTAAGCTTTATGACGAGCTTTTACTTGCGGCGCTGCGGGAGGATATGCCCTTTGGCGATATTTCCTCCGAGGCGGTGTTTGACGAAAAGCACAAAAGCGCCGCCCGCCTGTTGGCGAAGGAGGACGGGGTGCTTTGCGGCATTGGACTTTTTCGGCGGATATTTGAGCTTTTGGGCGTACCTGATGAAAACTGGGAACTTTTTTTTGAGGACGGCGACAAAATCAAAAAAGGAGATGTGCTTTGCGCCTTTTCCGGGCAAACACGCGCACTGCTTGCCGGTGAGCGCACAGGGCTGAACATTTTGCAGCACCTGAGCGGCATTGCAAGCCAAACCGCGGCAATTGTTAAGGCAGTCAAGCGCTACAATGTTTTTATTACGGAAACCCGCAAAACCCTGCCCGGAATTAGGGCGCTGCAAAAATACGCCGTGCGGGTAGGCGGCGGCCGGAATCACCGCTTTTCGCTGTCCGATGCGGTAATGCTTAAGGATAACCACATTGACGCGGCCGGCGGCATTGCTTCCGCCGTGGAGAGTGTTCGAAAGGCTGTCGGTCACACGGTTAAGGTAGAGCTGGAAACCCGCAGCCTTGACGAGGTCAGCGCTGCGCTGGAGGCGGGCGCGGACATAATTATGCTGGACAATATGACACCAAAGGAAATACGCGCGGCAGTCGCTTTGATTGACGGAAAAGCAATAACGGAGGCAAGCGGCGGCATAACGGCGGATAATGTAAAGGAATACGCAAAAACCGGGGTTAATGTTATCTCCTTAGGGGCGCTGACGCATTCGGTCAAAGCGCTGGATATCTCAATGCTGTTTAATGCTTGAAATATGCCGCGTATTCTGCTAAAATAGTCTGCGGTGGGACACAGAGAGAAAAATGCAAAGAAAGCGGGTAACAAACATGGCGAACACATATCTTTCCAAGCGCAGCGGCACGGGCAAGCGCATTCTTCAAAGCTTTACGGAGAACGCCTGGTGCTGGCTCGCCTTTTTTGGCGCCGCGGCGCTTATGGTGGTGCTTTACTGGTGTTATGAGGTCATTCCCTTTGGGGACGGCGGCTACAGCGTGCTGCGCATGGACCTATACCATCAATATGGTCCCCTGCTCGCGGAGCTGTATGACCGCATTGTGGGTGTTAAAAGCTTTTTTTATTCCTGGACCTCCGGAATGGGCGGCGGCTTTTTGGGCAACTTCTTCAATTATGTTTGCAGCCCGCTGAACCTTGTCACTCTGCTGCTTGGGCGTGATAGGATTGTTGAAAGCATTTCCTTGGTCATTTTGCTCAACGCGGCCTGCTCGGCGGCGGCGTTCACCTACTACCTTAAACGCTCAAAGGACGCGCACGGTCCGGCCAGCGCTGCTTTCGGCATTCTTTACGCTTTCTGCGGCTGGTTCATCGCCTATTACTGGAACATCATGTGGTTAGACGCCATGAGCCTGCTGCCCCTTGTCGCCCTGGGCGTAGAACAAATAATAAGGGAGCGCAAGAGCGGCTGGCTGCTGTTCTCGCTTTCCATGACTTTCCTGACAAGCTATTACATGGGCTACATGGTCTCGCTCTTTGCGGTGGTTTACTTCCTGTGCTATTACTTTGCCGGCAACCGACTGACGGACACGATAAACCCGGAACTGCCGCGCTACCCCACCTCAGTCGGTGTCAGCTACACCAAGCCTGAGGATAAAATACTGCAAAACCGCTTTTTACGCACCGGAATACGCTTTGCGCTCACCGGGCTTGCCTCCGCAGGCTTGGTCGCCTTTGCGTTGCTGCCCGTCTATTACACCCTGCAAAGCAGCTCGGCTACCGGGGACGCTTCCCCGGCGACAACGGAGTATTATAACAATATTTTTGATTTCCTTGCCAACCATCTTGCAAGTCTTGAGCCGACTATACGCTCCAGCCCCGCCAACCCTCTGCCGAACGTCTATTCAGGCATGGCGGCGCTGCTGCTTGTCCCCCTGTTCCTGTTCTCCAAAAAAATAACCGGGCGCGACAAGCTGATGAATGTGCTGCTGCTCGTGTTCCTTTTTATGGGTACAAACGTCAACAAGCTCAACTTCCTGTGGCACGGGTTCCATTTCCCTAATGATTTGCCCTACCGCTTTTCTTTCATCTACTCCTTTGTGCTGCTTGTAATCGCTTTCCGTGCTTTCCGCAACATCAGGGAATTCAGCAAGGCGCAAATTTGCGGCGTTGGCGTTGGGGTTGTGCTGTGGATAGTTCTTGTGCAGCAGCTTGGCAGCAAAAACCTGACGGACGACACCATTTGGATTAGCCTTGCCTTTGCGTTCATTTACACGGTTTGCTTTGGGCTTATGCAAAACAAGGGCGGCGTTGCCCCAAGGACGCGCAAGCGTGTGCTTTCGGCGCTGCTGATTTGCATTGTTTGCGCTGAAGTTGCCGTTGCAAGCATTGACCACTTTGAAATTTCTCAAAAGAAAGAATGGTTTGCCGGCGACCGTGATGCCTTTGTTGCGCTTAAGGAGCAGCTTGACGAGCGCGAGGGCAACAACGATTACCGCATGGAGCTTTCCTACAACAGAGCGAGGATGGACCCCTGCTGGTTTGGCTACAACGGCATTTCTACCTTTTCCTCCATGGCTTACGAAAAAACGGCTAACCTAGAAAAGCGGTTGGGTCTGCACTCCAACCTAATCAACAGCTACACCTATTACCCGCAAACGCCTGTTTATAACGCCATGCACGCCCTGCGCTACTTGGTCGTCAATAACGCCGGCATAGGGCGCCCGGTGCCTAACGAGGAGTATTTCCAGGTTGTGGCTGATTCGGATAAATTCCACGCTTATGAGAACCTTTACGACCTGCCGATTGCATTCGGTACGGACATTGCCTTGGAGGACTGGCAGCCCATGGAGGACTACAACCCGTTCTCCGTGCAAAGTGAGTGGTTCAGGCTGGCAACCGGCAAGGACGGCGTGTTTGAGGAGCTTGAGCTGGACGACATGAGCTTCAGCAACATTGAGGATATCCCCTTTGAGGCGGACAGCACCAGCTTTTCCTACTACAAGCAGACCGCGGATTATTCCGGCACAATCACCCTATATTTCACCCCGAAGAAGGAGCAAAACCTTTATATTTACGCCAAATCCTCCGAGCTTGACAGCATGACCGTGACCGGCGGCGACATTTCGCTTGATTACAGGTTTGACGAGGAGTACGTCCTTGACCTTGGCGTGTGCAAGGCGGGCGAACAAATCCGCGTGGAGCTGACCGTGCCGGATGGCGCCGACAAGCAGAGCGGCGGCTTTACGCTGCGTTGCTGCGCGCTGAACGACGACATCTTCAAGGCAGGCTACGAGATACTCAATAAGGCGGCGCTGAATATAACCGAGTTTAACGACACAGAGCTTAGCGGCACAATAACAATGGGCAGCAACGGACTGCTGTTCACCTCTATCCCCTACGACAAGGGCTGGCACATAACCGTTGACGGCGAGGCCGTTGAGCCGCAATCCCTCAGCGGGGCGCTGCTTGTGGTTCCGCTCAGCAAGGGAGAGCACACCATAACAATGCGCTACCTCCCGCAGGGACTGCTTGCAGGCATACTCATCACCCTGCTGACGGCTGCAAGCCTGCTGGCGGCGTTGTTTATCCAGCGCTCACTTAAGCGCCGCGCCGAAAAGCGCAGCCGACTTGCTGCGCCGACGCTTGCCCTGCCCATGCCCACGCCAAAAGCTTACCTTGACGAAATGCTATTAGACGGCGGTGCTGCTTTGCCTCCGCTGCAGGACGTGTTCACTCCGCCTGAATTAGACGAACTGAATATTGACGGGGCAAGCGGCGAATAGCCCTCTGCTACTGTTTAACAAAAAGCCGGCATATTCATGCCGGCTTTGTTAACGCTCATCAAGACCTTTACGGCTCCCATTTGTAGCCATAGCCCCAAACCGTAGTAATATAGCGCGGCTTGGAGGCATCGTCCTCCAGCTTCATGCGCAGGCGGCGAATATTAACGTCCACTATTTTTTCTTCGCCAACATAATTCTTGCCCCATACATATTCCAAAATCTCCGTACGGCTTAAAACGGCCCCCTGGTTGGATAGGAAGAACTCAATCAGCTGGAATTCCACCTGAGTCAGCTCAATGTTTTTGCCGTCCTTTGTGAGCGTATGGCTGCGCAGGTTAAGCACAAAGCTTTCGCCGGATTTGATGATATGCGACGCGCTCAGCCGCTCAGCCTCCGCGTTAAGCGCCACGCGGCGGTAGATTGCGTCCACGCGGGCGTTAAGCTCCGAGGGTGAAAACGGCTTTGTTATGTAGTCGTCCGCGCCGTTCATCAGCCCGTTAAGCTTGTCCATCTCCTGCGTTTTTGCTGTCAGCATGATTATACCCAGCTTGGGGCTTTTTGCCCTCAGCCGCTTGCAAACCTCAATGCCGTCAATTTCCGGCACCATGATATCCAGCACCGCAATATCAAGCTCGCCCTTAAGACGCTCATAGGCCTCAAGCGCCTGCTTGCCGTCCGCCGCCTGAATAACCTCGTAGCCTCCGCGCTCAAGGTTAATCACAATAAACTCGCGGATAGCCGCCTCGTCCTCCATTACCAATACACGTTTCAAAACAATATCCCTCCCAAAAAGCTTTTCTTACACCAACCAAATCAGGTTCTTTTCAAGCATTTCCTCGGAAATTCCGCTTAATCCGCCCTCCGTGCTTACGCTAAGTGTAATACTTTTGCCTCCATTTGTCAAGTTTTTCCCCTCAAGCCCGTCCGTGCTCGGGTTGATTTCAAACTGCCGCTGCCCGTCAATCAGTGCCAAAAGCCCGTTGCCGGAATCACTGTTCATAAAGGTGCAGAAGCTCAGCGGCTCTGTGTCCGTGCGAAGTATAACCCCCAGCGAACGGCTTACAACAGACATGATTACCTCCTCCGCCCCGTCGGCCGTCCAGCGCTGCCAGGATATTGCCGGCAAATGCTCGGCGGTCAGCTGCGGGTTGTCAAGCTCGTCCATGTCCACAGACACCGGAATTTCAAGGCTGCCGTCGCCGTCCACGTCCTGCGCAAGGAAGCCCGCCGGACGCAGGGTTGCTATGTTCACCAAATTTTGCGGGTCCACCGTAAGGTCCAACAGGGCTTTTTGCCCGGCGTTATATTCCAAAAGCTCTGTTATCATTGCGTCCGCGCCCTTGTATGCGTTAACATATAGCCTATCTCCCGCGGTGCTTTTTTCAATCTGCACCTTGCCGTAGCCGCTAACACCGCCGTCCATGGAAACACGCGCCAATTGCGTAAGGCTTGCCCTGTCCTCCGCCAGCTCCAGCACATTGCCCCAAGCCCTTGCAATGCCGTCCACGCTGTCACGCCGAACGTAGAACAGCTCCTGGCTCTTGTCGGCGTCTATATCCGCAAGGCAAAAGGACTCGCCGACAACGCTTCCCGCCTGCGAAAGCACCGGAGGCGTTCCCTCTCTCTCCAGCAGTCCGCTGTAATCCCAAACGCCAAGGGTGTAATCGCCCGCCACATTCCCCCAGCAAATCAGCAACTGGCAGGAGCCATAGCCCGGCATATCGGTGGATTTTGCCCACGCGTATGTGTTGCCCGCACCCTCCTCGTCAAGCAGCAGCCGCCAGTCCTCCCCCACAAGGTAATACAAAGCAAACCTCAGCTTTGCGTTTTCCGCGTCGCCAAGGGAGTAGACAATCAGCGCGGAGTCAACCTCACCGTCCAAGTCGGCGTCAAAATCAAAAACAGCGCCCTGACTACTGTCCTCCAACGGCACCAAAACCAGCGCCGAGGAATCCACACTGTTTTTGAATGCCTGCAGCAGCTCGCTGTACTTACCGAAGGGAGTCGGCGGACTCATAAGGCTCTCAACGGATTTAAGCTGGAAACCCGAACAGCCGCCCAGCAACAACAGGGCGGCCGCAATTATTATTATCTTCCTCAGCTTTCGCATAATCCCCTCCCAAAGCAAACTGCCTTAGCGCACAAAGCTGCTGAATTGTGAGGTCATTCCAAGGGTCATGTTTACCGTCATGGGGTCAATGTAGCCCTTAACGCAAATATCGTATTTATACTGCAAGGCAACCAGCTTGCCGGAGGAATTGACCGTGGCTACCACGCTCACGTTCTTGCTTTGGGCGCTGAGCGATGAAATGGTAACATCACCGCTAAGCTCCTGCATCTGCTTTTTCAGCTCCGCTGAATCCCAGTTTTCGCCCGTGAGCCTGTAAAGCGCGGAGGACTTGCCTAAGGTGCTTTCCGACTTTAGTGTCAGGGTATACTTGGTGTTCGTGCCGGATTTTGCAATTGTCGCGGCGGTAACGTCCGTGACCTTAAGGCTTGTAGCTCCCAAATACGCGGAGCTTGCGCCCTTTTTGACCGTGCTCGTTGAGGTATCTGTCTGCTCAGGCATGGAGCTTGTTATATCCTTTTTTACGCCAAGCAGCGAAACCGTCATGGTTACGGCCACATTTTGCTTGCCCGTTTGTGTGTAGGTATAGCCCGGCTTTTCGCTCGTAACCGCCTTTGTGACGGCATTGAGCTTGCTTACGCTGTCGATAATCGCCTGCGTGGTAACAGTAACCGGTACGGAAGCCTCTATGCCGTTGTATGTCTTAACCTTTATTGTGCAACTTCCAACCGCAACCCCGGTAATAACCCCGCTTGAGCTGACTGTGGCTATTTTTGTGTTGCTGCTGCTGTAGGTTCTTGTGGTGCGGGCGTCCGCCGGGGTGTAGGTTAAGCCGCTGGTGTAGGTTTTGCCAACCAGCACCTGCACGGCGCTTGCCTTGAACGCTACCTTCGTTGGCTTTGGCAGGACCTTATAATAAATGTAGCAGTACACCTTGTTCCACATTGTGACCTTGACGCTTGCCGTACCCGCTTTTTTTGCCGTAACCTTGCCGCTTGAGTCAACGGTAAGGACTGAGGTATTGCTGGAGGTATAGCTACGGGTGTTCAGCGCGTCCGACGGGGAAATTGTAAGCCCTATGGTGGTGGTTTGCCCAACGCCAATCAGCGCCGGGGAGCTTGCGGAGGTTACGGTTGTTCCCTTAACGCTCTTTGGCACGGGCTTAACCGTAACGATGATTGTTGCCATGTTCTTTTTTGCGGCGTTGGAATAAACATAAATCGTTGCCTTGCCGCTTTTAACGGCGGTTATCTTGCCGCCGGAATCCACCTTGGCGATTTTGGAATCCGAGGAGGTGTATTTGACGGAGGTGTTGGCGTAATAAGGCGTAAAAGTCAGCTTTGGCTTAAATGTTTGCCCAACGCCAAGCGTAACGGCGGTTTTGTCCGCTGTAATTTTTGTTGGCTTGGGCTTCGCCTTAACGGTCAGCTTAAGCTTGTTGGAGGTCTTGTTGTTGTAGCTTGTTACGGTTATGTAGCAGGTACCGACCTTTAGCGGGGTGATTTTGCCCGTGCTGTCTACCTTGGCGACCGCCGTGTTGCTGCTCTTCCATGTGCGCGTGGTCTGCGCATTGGAAGGCGTTGTGGTCACCGCCGGGGTGCTTGTTTGACCGACATAAAGGGAAAGCGCGGACGCTAACACAAGCTTAGTGGGCGCAGGCTTAACCGTAACCTTTACGCTGGCTGTCTTTCCGCCCGCGGTGGTGACGCTAATGGTAGCCGTACCCGCTTTTTTGCCGGTGATTTTTCCTGTGCTGTCTACCGTAGCGACTGAGGTGGAGGCGGACTTCCATGTCTTTTTGGAGGTGGTTGAGCCCGCGGGTGTGAGTGTGACTTTCATGGTGTAGGCTTGCCCCACACCTATGGTTATGGCGGTTGCGTTAAGCTTAACGCCCGTGGCCTCCGCCGCGGCGACCGTGGCAGAAAGGGACACAAGCAAAATCACAATGGCGCAAAGCAGCGCGGCGATTCGTTTAAGTTTCATGGCAACCTCCTGTGGCTATAAATACGGGAGGGAGGACTAATGCCGCCCTCCCGCAGAAGTAATTATATTAGTGGTAGACGAAGTTGGACCAATCGCTGGTCATGGTTATGTCGAGCGTAAGGATGTCGATGGTTGACGGGAACAAGAGCAATCCGGCTTCTGCGGCTGCTCCGTAGCCCATTTGGTCCGCCGCATCAATAACCAAATCCTTAGGCAGCTTGAAGTCGATGTGCATACCGACGCTGTGCTTAACGCTTGCGAACTGACCGTTGGGCTTAATTTCCGCAACAATCTGCACGTTTTGGGTTGTTATATCAAGCCCGCCCAAAAGCGTGTCGACAAGTGCCTGTTCCTCGGCCGCCATTTGGTCCAGACCAATCAGCTGCTTCATTTCTTCCTTGCCGAAGATGTTGGCAGTGAATGCTGCCAGCGCGCAGTTACCCGTTGGATTCTTTTCGTTAACGATGTTGAAGGTATACTTTTTGTTGCTGCCGACCAAAGCGACCGTTGCGCCGCCGGACTTGATATGACCGGGCGCAAGGGAGGACTTAACGAGGGATTTCTCCTGCCCTGCTGTCTTGCTGTTTTCCACGGCCTCGGTTTCCTGCGGCTTGGACATCTCTGTCTTCATTTGGTCCATTTCGCTCTTCATGCCGAAAATCGCGATTAACACGTCAAGCGCTGTTGAGAAATTGATGTTGCTGATGGTGATTGCGCCCTTTTCGACGAAGTCAACGGCGCTGTCTGTGAACAGCTTGGTGGCATTGTTGTAGCTATTAAGGGCGCCCTGCACGCTCTCTACCGTGACTGCGCAGGTAGCCTTAACGCTATTGGCGTACGCAAAGGTGATTGTGGCGGTGCCGGCGCCAACCGCCGTAACCTTACCTGTGGAGCTGACGGTTGCAACGGCCGTGTTGCTGGAGCTCCAGCCGCCGTTTGCCGTTGTGGTGTAGGTTGCGGAATCGGCGGGGGTAGCCGTGGCGCTCAGCTGCAGCGTTTGGGCGCTGACCAAGGCAGCCTTGGTGGTGTTGAGCTTAACGCTTGTGGGCTTAGGCAGAACCGTAACGGTTATTGTCTTTTTAACGCCGTTCCAGTATTGCAATGTGATGTTGGCGGTTGATTTTTTGGTTACCGTCTTTGCCGTAACCTTGCCGTTTGCGTCAACCGTGGCGACGGCGGTGTTGGAGCTGGTCCACTTTGTGCCGTAAATTGCGGTTGACCAAACATCATTGCGGGTTACGTCCCTCTCGTCTGAGTGGTGCGCGTATTCGCTCAAAAGTGCAGCAAGCCCAGTGTTCTTTTTTCTTGTGGCTGTCCAGCCTGTACCGGCGTAATACCATTCGTGGTGGTCAACAACGGTGATATACGGCTTGGCGATTGTAGCCGAATTGCCGGAGAATATGGTAGTGGGAGCTGTTGTGAAGCCGGTGATTGAGGTGGGCTTGGCAACAACCGTTACCTTAAAGGTAGCCGTCTGTTTGTTCCAGGTTGTTACCGTGATTGTTGCTGTGCCGACGCCCTTTGCGGTGATTTTGCCCGTGCTGTCTACCGTGGCGACAGCAGTTTTGCTGCTTGTGTATGTGCGGGTGTAAAGCAGGTTTGTACCCGTAAACGCCGTTGTTGGGGTAACGGTTTGACCAACGCCGAGTGTGGCGCTTGTGAGCGTACCGAGCTTATAGGTCACGGCAGTGGGGGCGTTATAGGCATTAACCGTAATCTTTGCGCTCTTGCCGTTCCATGTGCTAACGGTAATTGTTGCGGTGCCGTACTTTCTGGCGGCAATTTTGCCTGTGCTGTCTACCGTGGCGACAGCCGTGTTGCTGCTTTTGTATGTGCGGGTGTTGCGCGCGTCGGCGGGTGAAACGGTGCTGGCAATAGTGCTTGTCTGCCCGGCGCCCAGGGTCAGCGTTGTTTTGCTTGTGACCTTAACGCCCGTTGGCGCGGGGCGCACCGTAACGGTGATTGTCGCCATGTTTTTCTTGGCGGCGTATGAATACACGGTAATCTTTGCCGTACCCTTCGCGACGCCCTTAATAACGCCGCTTGCGCTGACGGTTGCAACCTTTGTGTTGCTGGAGGTATATTTAACCGAGGTGTTTGCGTAATAAGGTGTATAGGTCAGCTTGATTGCGGAGGTAAGCGTTGCGTCAACCGTTACGCTTGATGCAGCCGGCGCAATCTTTGTGGGGGCGGGCTTCGCCTTAACGGTCAGCTTAAGCTTGTTGGATGTCTTGTTGTTGTAGCTTGTTACGGTTATGTAGCAGGTACCGACCTTTAGCGGGGTGATTTTGCCGCCGGAATCAACCGTGGCGACAGCCGTATTGCTGCTCTTCCATGTGCGCGTGGTCTGCGCGTTGGAGGGCGTTGTGGTCACCGCCGGGGTACTTGTTTGTCCAACGTAAAGCGTCAGCGCGGACGCCAATGCCAGTTTGGTGGGCGCGGCCTTAACCGTAACCTTTACGCTGGCTGTCTTTCCGCCCGCGGTGGTGACGCTAATGGTAGCCGTACCCGCTTTTTTGCCGGTGATTTTTCCTGTGCTGTCTACCGTGGCGACTGAGGTGGAGGCGGACTTCCAGGTCTTTTTGGAGGTGGTTGAGCCTGCGGGTGTGAGTGTGGCGGTAACGCTCTTACTCTCTCCCACGCCAATAGTGAGTGTGGTTGCGCTCAGCTTAACGCCGGTTGCCTCTGCCGCGGAAACGGAAACGGCGAAGATGCCGACCACCATTACCAGTGCAAGGACGATTGCTGCTATGCGTTTGATGTTCTTCATAGCGCTTTTGTCAACTCCTTTGTTTGTTCTTGGATTTGCTCGACTTTTCCGAGTCTTTGCCTTATCTATATTTGCATTATACACGAATAATACGAAAAAAGCAATACCTAAAGTGGTTAAGGTTTTGTAACTTTTTTTGCAGTAAGATTTTCCCACACGGCGGCTCTCACAAAAAAATTCCCACCTGTGTTATTGCGTCCGGCGAGTAAATATGCTATAATAATCAATTAAAGGATTGTTCCCAAAGGAGGAGCGCTTCAGATGGTCGGCTTTATCAAAAAAAACCTGACTGTACCTAATGTGATTTGTGTTATCCGCATTTTGATGCTGGTACCCTTTGTTTTTCTCTATATCGGCAGGCACTACGCCGCCGCGCTGCTGATTTTGGTGCTTTCCGGGCTTTCGGACACCTTAGACGGCACAATAGCGCGAAGGCTCAACCAAGTGAGCGAATTGGGGAAAATACTTGACCCCGTGGCGGACAAAGTTACACAAATTACACTTGCGATTGTGCTGCTTTACCACTTCCTTAACGCGCAAATGCCGCTTCTGCGCACCTTTTCCTGGATTTTTATAGTCTTCCTGGGCAAGGAACTGGTCATGCTCATAGGCGGCGGGCTTATGCTGCTGCTTAAAATGCGACCTCAGCCCGCTGAGATTTTCGGCAAGGTGGCGACCGTGACCTTTTACATTGTTATGAGCCTGCTGTTTGCCTTTGCCCCGGAGATTGGGGCAGTCGCGAACAAATTCCCCGTCCTGACCCTGCCCGAGCCGGCGGTTATTGTTCTGGTGGGGCTGAGCGCCATACTGACCGTGCTTGCCTTCCTAAGCTATGTGCCGGGAATAATAAAGGAAATACGCAAACGCTTTGGGAAAAAAAGCGGCGAAACAACACCAACCCACCAAACTACAGAAATAAAGGAATAAAAAAATGCTTTGCACTCTTTGCCACAAACGCCCCGCGCAGATTACAATCGGTCAAGCGGACCACGAAGGTAATTCCGTCCAGCAGAACCTTTGCATTCCCTGCGCAATGAAGCTTAACCTGGGTCCCGTTACGGATATGCTGCGTAACTTGGGCATACCCGAGGAGGAGCTTGAGAATACGGATGAAATGATGGAAAACATCCTTGACAACATGGACATGGAGGGCTTTGAGCCGCCCAATTTTACCCAAATGCCCATGTTTGGTATGTTCAGCAAAAGAAAGCCGGACAAGGACAGCCTGCCGCCCAAGGGCAAGCACGGCGACGAGGACGCTCCCCCCGCGGATAGGCCCAGAAAAACCGAGAAACGCAAGCCTAAGCCGGAAAATGAGCCACGGAAATTCCTGGGCAAGTTTTGCACCGACCTGACGGCCCGCGCCCGCGAGGGTAAGCTTGACCGTATAATCGGGCGCGAAAGGGAAATAAGCCGCGCCGTGCAGATTCTTTGCCGCAGGACAAAGAACAACCCCTGCCTAATCGGCGAGCCGGGTGTTGGCAAGACCGCCATTGCCGAGGGGCTTGCGCTGCGCATTGCCGAGGGCGAGGTTCCCGCAAAGCTTGCGCCGAAGGAAATCCAGCTGCTGGATTTGACGGCGCTCGTGGCGGGCACAAGCTACCGCGGGCAGTTTGAGGCACGAATGCGCGGTCTGCTTGAGGAGGTTAAGCGTGAGGGGAATATAATCCTTTTTATCGACGAGGTTCACAACCTTGTTGGCGCCGGCGGCGCGGAGGACGCCATGAACGCCGCGAATATCCTTAAGCCCGCACTTTCCCGCGGGGAGATTCAGATTATAGGCGCAACCACGTTCAACGAATACCGCAAGCACATTGAAAAGGACAGCGCACTTGAGCGCCGCCTGCAGCCGGTTAAGGTTGAGGAGCCGAGCATTGATGAAACCTGCGAAATGCTTATGGGCGTCAAGGGCTATTACGAGGCCTACCACCGAGTCAGGATTTCCAACGCGCTAATTCGGCAGGCTGTTACGCTGAGCGAGCGCTATATCAACGACCGCTTTTTGCCGGATAAGGCAATTGATATTTTGGACGAGGCCTGCACAGGCTGCAACCTGCGCAACCCCGCAATCAGTGCGCTGGAGAGCGAGGAGGAGAACATCACCGGCCTAAAGCAGCGCATAGACAGCCTTGAGGCGGACGACGAGGTTGACTATGAGGAGGTAGCCAAGCTGAGAGTCGAGCTTTTGCGCGCAGAGGAGTCTCTGCCTGAGCTGCAAAAAAAGGCTGAGGACAACCATGTAACCCAAGACGACTTGGCAAGGGCAATCCAGCTTTGGACAGGAATTCCCGCGCAAAAGATACTTGAAAGCGACCTGCGCCGCCTTGGCGAGCTTGAGGAACACCTTAAAGCAAAGCTTATCGGTCAGGATGAAGCTGTGGAGCTTGTTTCTGCAGCGGTTCGGCGCGGGCGTGTGCAGATTTCCGCAAGGCGCAGACCCTCAAGCTTTATTTTCGTCGGTCCCACCGGCGTTGGCAAGACGGAGCTTGTTAAGCTGCTTGCCGCGGAGCTGTTTGACACGCCGGAAACACTGATACGCTTGGATATGAGTGAATTCATGGAAAAGCACGCCGTTTCCCGCATAATCGGCTCCCCTCCCGGCTACGTCGGCTATGACGAGGCGGGGCAGCTGACCGAAAAGGTTCGCCGCAAGCCCTATTCCATTTTGCTGTTTGACGAAATTGAAAAGGCTCACCCGGACGTTATGAATATACTGCTGCAGATTCTGGACGAGGGCAAAATAACCGATGCGCACGGGCGTGTTGTTGACTTCAGCAACACGGTAATTGTCATGACCTCCAACGCCGGCAGCGACCGCAAGGAAAACGCCTTGGGCTTCGGCAAGCAAAAGGGTGACTTTGCGCGCGAAAAGGCGCTGTCCTCCCTGCGCGACTTCCTGCGCCCCGAATTTTTAGGGCGTGTGGACGAGATTGTTGTTTTTCGTGATTTGGAGCAAGGGGATTACGAAAAAATTGCCGCGCTAATGCTGGGCGAGCTTGTTGAGCCGCTTAAGGATAAGGACATTGACTTTACCTGGGAGGACGAAGTCCCCGCCGCTCTGTGCAAGCTGATTGGCTCCGGGCGCGGGGCGCGTGACCTGCGAAATACGCTGCGCAAGCAGGTTGAGGATAAAATTGCGGGTGCCTTGGTCCGCAGCGGCGAGGGCGGCATAAAGACAATCCGTGTCGGCACCAATGAAAGCGGCGCTATCCTTGTGGACGCAAAATAGGCAAATAATGGAAAAGGTCGCCGCGTTCTATACCCTTGGCTGTAAGGTTAATCAGGCTGAAACACGCCGCTTGGCCGAGCTTTTGCGTTTGCGCGGCTGGAGCATAGTTCACCACAATGACGCCGCGGCGGTGTATGTGGTCAACTCCTGCGCGGTGACCGCCGAAAGCGCTCGCAAAACAAGGCAGGCTGTGCGCCGCCTTAAAAAAAACAACCCCCGGGCGCTGGTGGCGCTGGTGGGCTGTATGCCCTCCGTTGCGGAAAGCCTTGGTGAGAGCCTGCCGGAGGCTGAGATTGTGCTTAAGCAGGAGGAAAAGGACAAGCTGATTCCCCTTTTGGAGGGGCTTGCCGCACAGGCACAGGCTTTCCCTGACGGTTCTAAGGGCTATTCTGCTCCCGTCGAGCGCTGCCCCGTTAAAATACAAGACGGTTGCGACAGGTTTTGCAGCTATTGCGTCATACCGCACGCAAGGGGTCGGGCGCGCTCCTTGCCTTTTGAGGATATCTTGGACGAATGCCGCACCCTGACGGAGGGCGGCGCAAGGGAGCTTGTGCTGACCGGCATTAACCTTGCTTGCTATCAGCATGGCGGCAAGGGGCTTGCGGAGCTTGCAGCAGAAATTGCCTCGCTGCCAAAGCTGCTGCGCCTGCGGCTTGGCTCGCTTGAGCCTGACCTGCTGACGTCCTCTCTGCTCTGCTCCCTTGCAAAGACAGAAAAATTATGTCCCCAGTTCCATATATCGCTGCAAAGCGGCAGCGACAGTGTCTTGCGCCGGATGAACAGGCGCTATGACCGTGAAGGCTTTATTCAGCTGTGCACGGAGCTGCGGGAGCGCTTTGCCGATTGTTCGTTGACGACGGATATTATCGTCGGCTTCCCCGGCGAGAGCGAAAGGGATTTTGATTACAGCCTTGAGCTTGTACGCCAAATCCGCTTTGAAAAGGTTCATGTATTCCCCTATTCCCCCAGACCCGGAACCCCCGCCGCCGTCATGGAGGGGCAAATTCCCAAGGGCGAAAAGGAACGCCGCGCAAGGCTGCTGATTGAAGCGGCGGGGCAAATCCGCAGCGAATTTTTGCGTAAACAGATAGGCAAAACAGTCAGCATCTTGCCGGAGGAGGAGAGCGGCGGGCTTGTGCGCGGCTACACGGCAAGCTACACGCCTGTGCGCGCGGCAATGCCAATGCCGGGCGAAATAAAAACGGTAGACGTAAAAATCACCGGCGTTGGGGAAGATTTTTGCTTAGGGGTGCCCGCATAGCCTTATCCTCCAAGCTCTTCTATCACAGTTTTTAACAAGGGCAAGTACTCGTCCTGAGGCAAAAGGCGCAGGGCAATGTGCGTTTTGCCCTTTGCGCTGAGCGTAACACGCCCGGTAAAGCGCCGTGTCAGTTCCATAAAGCGCTCAGGCTCAAGCTCATTCAAATAAAGCAGCAGTCGGTTGCCGTCGCAGCGGATTTCCGTTATGTGCATACGCTCCGCCATGGCTCGCAGAAGGGCTATTTGCATTAGTCCAAGCACCGCCTGCGGTGGGTCGCCGAAGCGGTCAAGCAGCTCGTCTGTCACGTCGTCCACGTCCGCCTGGGTGCGTATTTCCGCAATGCGGCGGTATATGCTCAAGCGCTGCGGCACGGAGCTGATATAGCTATTTGGAATGTGGGCGTCAATGGGCAGGTCAATCAGGCTTGGCGGAGTAAGCAGCGAGGTATCGGTTTGCTCGCCCTTAAGCTCCGCGACCGCCTCCTCCAAAATACGCAGGTAAAGCTCATAGCCCACAGCCTCCATGTTACCGCTTTGCTGAGCGCCCAAAATGTTCCCTGCGCCGCGCAGCTCCAAATCCCGCATGGCAATAGCAAAGCCGCTGCCAAACTGTGTGTATTCCCTTATTGCCGCAAGGCGGCGGGCAGCAATTTCGGTAAGCTCCTTGCCGCGGCGAAAGGTAAAATAGGCGCTTGCTCGCCGGGCGCTGCGCCCCACCCTTCCGCGGATTTGGTGCAGCTGAGAAAGCCCAAACCTGTCCGCGTCCTCAATAATAAGCGTATTAACGTTAGGAACATCGACGCCCGCCTCAATTATTGTTGTGCAAACAAGTATATCTACCTCGCCCTCCAGCAGGCTGCGCCAAACCTCTGAAAGCTCCTCCTCACGCATTTTGCCGTGCCCCACTGCAATTCTTGCCTCCGGCAAAAGCTCACGCAGCTTGGCGGCTGTTTTTGCAATGCTCTCTACCCTGTTGTGTAGGTAATATACCTGTCCTCCCCTGCGCAGCTCCATGCTGATTGCCTGCGCAAGCTGCGCCCAGTTGTGTTCAATAACATAGGTCTGCACGGGGTGGCGGTCCTGCGGCGCCTCCTCCAAAACGGACATATCCCTGACCCCGCTCATCGCCATGTTCAGCGTGCGCGGGATTGGGGTAGCCGTAAGCGTAAGCACGTCCACATTTGGGTAAAGCTCCTTAAGCTTCTCCTTTTGTTCCACGCCAAAGCGCTGCTCCTCGTCAACAATCAACAGCCCAAGATTCTTGAATTCAATGCCCTTGTTCAGCACCCTGTGCGTTCCTATTACGAATTCAATGCTGCCGCGCTTCAGCCCCTCAAGCGTCTTTTTTTGCTCCGCCGCCGGAACAAAGCGTGAGAGCATACGCACGTCCACCGGAAAGCCCTCGAAGCGCTGCCTTGCGGTTTGGTAATGCTGCAGGGCTAAAATAGTAGTTGGTACAAGCATTGCGCACTGCTTGCCCTCAGCCGCGCACTTGAACGCCGCCCTCATGGCAACCTCCGTTTTGCCAAAGCCAACGTCGCCGCAAAGCAGTCTGTCCATGGGGTGCGGCTGCTCCATGTCAGCCTTTACCTCGTCTATGCAGCGCAGCTGGTCGTCCGTTTCCTCATAGGGGAAGCGAGAGGCAAAATCCTGCTGCAGGTCGTCGTCCCGGGCAAAGGCATAGCCGGGCGCCGCGGCACGCTTGGCATAAAGCACCACCAGCTTTTCCGCAATATCCTTTGCCGCTCCGCGGGCGCGGGATTTTGCCCTCTCCCAATCGCCTCCGCCAAGGCGTGAGAGCTTAACGGGGCGGTCGTCGCTGTGCGGACCTATATACTTGGTGACCTGGTCAAGCTGGGTAACGGGGACATAAAGCACGTCGCGCTTGTCATAACGGATTTTGATGTAATCCTTAACGGCGCCGCCCGCCTCCAGGCGTGTTACGCCGTCGAATATCCCTATGCCATGCACGGCATGGACAACGTAATCCCCCGCCCTCAGCTCCTCAATGCCGGCAAAGACGTTTTTTGCGCTGCGCTTGCCGGAAGCCCTGCGGCGCTTGACTCCCTGAAGCCTTTGGGCGCTTGAAAAAAGCGTGAAGCCTCCCTGCGGATACGAAAAGCCCGCGGACAAGGCGCCATGCATAACGCAAACCGTAGCCGACGGGAATTCCTCGGGGATTGCTTTGAAGTAAACCGCCGGCAGCTCTTCCCGCAGCAGCTCTTCTGCGACGGCCTTTGCCGTCTTTTCAGTTTGCGTCAGCACGCAGATTGTTTGATTCTTCTGCTGTAGCAGCGGCTCAAGGTCCTCCTTGAGTACGGCAATGGAACCTCCCCAAGCGGCGGGCTGCCCCGCCCCAAGGTTAAAAAGCTCGTCTAAGGGTGTGTCAAAAGAGCCGCGGGCAAAGGTATCCATATACACCGTGCGGCGGCGTTCATACTCGCCGACAATATGCCGCCACTCGGGCAGCTGCCCCTCCAGGACGGCTGCTATTTGCCTGCGCTTTTCCCTTGCGGACTCGCTTTCCAAGCCCTGCGCAGCGGTTTCCTCCATAAGCTCCCGCGCCGCAGAAAAGCTCTCCCTGACCGAAAAATGCTCGCTGACGCAAAGCAGAGCACCCGGCAAATAATCAAACAGCGTGGAGCTGTGCGCCGTTTCCGCGTCCTCCGTCGCCGGCTCAAGCAGTATCTCCTCAAGAGGCTCGCCGCGGCGCTGTGTTTCGGGGTCAAAGGCGGCAAGGGAATCCAAGGTATCGCCCCAAAAATCAAGGCGATACGGCTGCTGCGCCCCCGGCGGAAATATGTCCAAAATGCCGCCACGACGGCTTATTTGCCCCGCACCCTCCACCTGCTCGCAGCGGGTATAGCCTCCCTGAATAAGCCTTTGCACAAGCTCTTCAAGCGAATAATCCTGCCCCACCCGCAGCCCGGCACAGCGCACTGAAAGCTCCGCGGGGGCAAGAGTGTACTGCGCAGCAGCCTCAGCCGTGGCAACCACAGCCTCGCACTCGCCGCGCAAAACAGCAGATAGCACCCCCACCCGCTTCTGCTCGTATTCACGCGAATGGGCGCTTTGGGCGACGCTTTCCTCCCGCGAGGGATAAGCCAAGGCTTTACAGCCCATGGCGCGCATATCCTCCGCAAGGCGGGCGCAGCTGCCCTCGTCCGGGGCAAGCAAAATCAGTCCCGTGCCGAATTCTGCGCACAGGGCGGCACACAGCTGGGCCTTATGCACGGCATAAAGCCCCGTTACCCCCAAGCTGCACTGCCCCGCACGGAGCCTTTGGGCAATGCCGCTCAGCTCAGGCAGGGTGTGTAATAATCGTGTGTATGCGTTCTGCATAAGGATAGTATACCACATCTGCGCGGAAGTAGCAAGCGCCTGCACCCTCCCCTCCCCTGCCGCATATGCTGTTACGGCAGCTGTTTTTAATGGGGGGCTTTTTATGTATGCTCGAAGACGTTTTATGTGGCGCTTGAGGCTCAGGCGCCCCTGCTCACGGCGGGCTGCGCGCCGTAACCGGCGGCTTGCGGCTGCGCCAAAAAGACTGCTGCTTTTGCTTGCCGTCCTTGTTGCCGCCGTGCCCGCAATTGATGCCTTGCTTGCCCCCTCGGTCAACGCCTTGGCGGAGATGGAGGGCAGGGCAATGGCTTCCTCCGCCGTTAACGCCGCCGTGCTTGAAACCCTGGAAAAGGAGCAGCTGAGCTACAGCGATTTGGCGCTTGCCTCCACAAATGACGGCGGTATGATAAGCTCAATTTCAGCGGACACCGTGCGCCTTAATCAGCTTAAGGCCGCCGTAGCCGCGAACATAAACGCTCGCTTAGACGGGCTTTGCTACCGCAAAATTGAGCTGCCGCTGTGGAACGTGCTTGGCTTCGACTTCCTTTTGGGCGGCGGGCCTGTAATTAAGGCGCGGCTCAAGCTGCACGGCGAAAGCTATTCAGCCTTTTACAGTGAATTTGATTCGGTTGGGGTCAACCAAACCCGCCACCGAATAATGCTTAAGGTGGAAACAAAGGTATATTTTTTCCTTAAGGGCAAAGAGGACGTATACAGCTTCGAAACACAGGTTTGCGCGGCTGAAACGGTGTTTGCGGGCGCGGTTCCCAGCGTGGACTTAAGTCAGCAGCCGCAAAGCTGAGCCTTTAGAACAAGCCGTTCTCCTTTAGTGATTTCAACAAAGGCAAACTGTCCTATAAGCTCTTTATTCCCCTCAAATTCAACGACGGCATTGCTCTCTAAGCGCCCCGTCAGTAAGCCCTCGCCGCGCTCCCCCTCAACAAGCACGCGCAGACTTTTGCCTACAAGCTCCGCGTTCCTGCGCTGGGTAATGTCCTCCTGCAGTCTGCAAAGCTCCTTTAGTCGGGCTACCTTTTTCTCCCTTGGGATAGGGTCGGGCAGGGCGGCGGCGGGTGTGCCCACTCGCGGCGAATAAATGAAAGTAAACAGCGCCCCGTATTCCACCCTGCGCACTAAATCAAGCGTATCACGGAACTGGGCATCGGTTTCCCCGGGGAAGCCGACTATAATATCGCTGGTCAGCGTCAGCTCCGGCATAAGCTCCTTTGCAAGCTCGGCAATCCTAAGGTAGTCCTCCCTTGTGTAACGGCGGTTCATCGCCGCCAAAATTTGGTTGTTCCCGCTCTGCACGGGCAAATGCAGGTGCCGCGCCGACTTGCGGCAATCCCGCATGGCGTACAAAAGCTCCGCTGAGCAATCCTTTGGGTGGCTCGTCATAAAGCGAATGCGGAAGTCGCCCTCAATGGCGTTAATTTGCCGCAGCAGGCTTGGAAAATCCGTCTTTTGTTCCAGACCCTTGCCGTAGGAATTGACATTTTGTCCCAGCAGGGTTATGTCCTTGTAACCGTCCGCGACAAGACGCTTTGCCTCCTCAAGCACGGCGCCGGGCTCCCGCGAGCGCTCCCTCCCGCGCACATGGGGTACCACACAATATGTGCAAAAATTATCGCAGCCGTAGGAAATTGGCAGCCAAGCTCGGAAGCTGCTGTCGCGTTTTTGGGGCAGACCCTCGCTGATTGTGCCGTTATGGTTGGCGACATCTATTATTCTTTTGCCGCGGGAATACAGCTCGTAAAGCATTTGCGGCAGGCGCGGCAGAGCGTGAGTACCAAAGACCAAATCCACGAACGGAAAGGTTTCGCAAAGCTCCTTTGCTACGCCCTCCTGCTGAACCATGCAGCCGCAAACCGCAATGCGCATATCCTTTTTTTTCGCCTTTATGGGCTTTAGCGCCCCGACGTTGCCGAATACCCTTACCTGAGCGTGTTCCCGCACTGCGCAGGTGTTGAGCAGCACAAAATCCGCCTCCTCGGGCGCTTGTGCAAAGCCGAAGCCCGCCTGCTCCAGCATTCCCTGCAGACGCTCGCCGTCGCTGACGTTGCCCTGGCAGCCATAGGTACGCACATAGGCCAAGGGGCTTCTGTTCACAAAAAGCCCCGAAAGCAGCTCCCGCAAAAGCGCAGCGTAATCAACATTCTCCAAAAGCAAGATTTACCCCCGTTATTTTTTTGCCACAATAGTTTAACATAATTTCGCTAGATTGGCAAATTTGGGGTGGGCGGGCGAAAAAAACTTAAAAAAACTTTTTATATTTCTAATATAGAAATACCCCCCCGAAATTTGTGGTATAATGTCGCCATACTCGGCGAATAAAAGCACAAAAGGAGATACAGAATGAATTATTTTTTCATAATCGAAAACGCTATGCCTTCATGTCATATTGGCTGTTACGATGTTGTTCTTCGGTCGGCTGCATTTTATGAAGCGGAATTAGGAGCAAAATTTCAATTGCAATCTTCCATCCCCCCAATTATTAATTATGTTCGGGACAATCCGGATGATGATTCTTCAGTGTTGGATGATACCATTCGGGCAAGAGCACCACTTTCCTCTGGTGGAAGAATGGAAATCATTTATACTACACATCCTGAGATTCTCTTGGATTTCATTGGGGCAGAAGCGGTAAACCGCTACCTTTACCTTAGACAGGCGAGCTACAGTGAATATTTCGGATATTCAGGATTTACTGTGTTTAGTTTTCAGGATATTAACAATGGCTCACCAATAAACCCTTTGAAGTTGTTAGACTTTAAAGATAAGTTTATAGCAATGTGTGTAAACGCTCATACACAACAGTTGCCGCAGTCACCACATTGGTACTTCATGCGCCAAAACAATATTGAGGAAGAAGCAAAACGTCAACAATCCATTGTTTGGAAATCACAAGGGCTTTGTCCTTCATGTGGTGGTACAATTAAAAAAGGTTTGTTCGGCAGCAAATGCTCCAACGGGCATAAGCAGTAGGAGGACAGACAAACGGTGATGTTCCGCTTGCGCTAACACCCACAAGCCAAAGCTCCGCACGAAAATATCGGGCGGAGCCGCTTTTTTTATTACAACACCGATGGCTTGCGGACACGGGAAAATGACACGGAATTCGTGTGGGATAATGATAGGCTTGTTGGGCAGGCCGACGGCACGGCCGAACTCACATGGATCTGCAGCTCTCAAGGGTTCTCAGTCTGGATACTTAAGCTGCCAATTACGGTAAAAGAGCCGGTGGCGGCGGTGATAGCTTGCGATATATACCTATTGTTTCGTGGAAAGCCTTGCAATTTGTGCGGGCATATACCCGATTTTCCTGCAGGCGTTGCCCGCCCGCTTTTCTTTGCTTACGTTCTTTTCAAAAAGAGCCGCCCTAACGACGGCTTGCTAAAAATTCGCGACTGATAGCCTTAATTTTTCGCAGTATATAACCGCGACATTGGCCGCGGCTCATAGCCGCTGGTGAACCATCGCGGATTCGAACCGCGGACACCCTGATTAAAAGTCAGGTGCTCTGCCAGCTGAGCTAATGGTTCATGAGCTGTACACAAAAAATCAAGGAGATAGGGTGTCGGCAAGCCGCCCTACCTCCCAATGAGCGGTCGGTTACAGCAGCTTGGATAGCGCAGATTTCTTCCTTGAGGCGTTATTTTTGTGAATAAGGCCCTTTGCCGCGGCTTGGTCAACCTTTTTGATTGCGGCAGCCACAAGGACTTTGATGTCGCCCTCGCCGGTAGCGGCAGCCACGTTTGCCTTTTTGATTGCCGTTTTGAGCGCTGTGTTGTGTGAACGGTTGCGCGCCGCCTTGGTCTTGTTGACGATAACGCGTTTTTTTGCTGATTTGATGTTTGGCACTTGGGTACCCTCCATAATTGGATTTGATTACTTCTTTTCCACGGCGATTTGCGCCGCACTATAGTATACCAAATTTGCTCGGCAATGTCAAGCCCCGCGGACGGTGGCAATATGTCGGCGAATTCAGGCAGCAGCGGCGCCATCTCGCTCAGCAGGGATATTCGTCCGAAAAGCAGGCGTCACATTACTGCTTGCAACCCGCGGTACTTTCCCGGGGTAGTACCCATAACCTTTTTGAAAACTTGAATATAGTGGCTTTGGCTTGAAAAGCCGTAGAGCAGCGCAACATCGGTTATTGAATATTTTTTTTGGCTGATAAAATGCGTGGATTCTTGAATTTTGCGCATAGAAATATAATTGGTTATGGGCATACGCATTTCTTTGCTGAAAACTCCCGACAAATATTGCGGCGAAACCTCGGCGTAGTCCGCAATATCTGCAAGGCGCAGACGTTCGCTCAAATGCGAATCAATGTATTGAACAGCTCGATGGACAACTATGGAGAACTCGCGTCCCCTGTTATTCTTTATAAGCTTGACAAATTGTAGGAGCAAGTCCTCCTCATACTTCAAGGCTGCGTGCTTGCCTGTGAACTCTTCAATTCGCCGTATGTTTGCATCGCTGAGCGCAAACGCCTCATCGGGTGATACTCCCGCCTGTATTGCGGCTCTGGCAAGAAAAACACAGGTACAAATAACAGAATTTTTTGCCGAACGAACGCTGTCGGACGCCAAAACCGCTTTGTTGCCCGAACGGTTAATTTCTTTTAGGCAAAGCACCGCAGCTTCCTCGTCGCCGCTTAAAACAGCGTTTACCAGCCGTTCCTCCAAAATATAGGGCGTATGGCAAAACATCCGTGCGCGGTTGTTATAAATCTCTTGATAGTAAAGGCTCGGCTTGTCGCCACGGGCTTCTTTTTTCTTGTTAAAAGTCACCAACCGCTTGGAGATAAAATCAATTGTACCCATCAAAGCCCTGCTCATACCGTCAAATTTACACCTGACACCAATGGCAGACAAGTCGGCTCTTTGCACAGGTGTCCGGGGAATTTTTTCGCGAAGCTCCGCTATGCATTGCAAAGCTTCCTCTTCCGATAGTCCCTGCCTATCAAGATACGCCCCGAGAAACAGCAGTATTCCGGGGCAGCTTTCGGGTTTGCAGCTCGGCTCTGCGCCATTGATTGGCGAAGAAGCGGCACAGGCCATATGAAGCGAACGGTCCGCCTCAAAGATAAAACGCTCGCACAAAAAGTTCATTACCGAACGTGCACACTGTATTTCGTACATCTTGTTTATCCCTTCAAAAAAGTAGCCGCGCGTTACATTAATATTATAACACAAATGTTAAAATTATGGTATACACTAATTGATTTTTTTGCTAAATTTTTATTGAGCTTCAGATATGCAAAACACAATTGCAAGGGGAAGAATAATGGGCGAGGGGAAAAACATAAAAGTCGGTTACAGAACAAGCCGTAAGGAGCGAATCAGCTTTGCTCTATTTATGGCGGGTCAGACACTGTTTAACCAATTCTTTCAAGGCTACAGCAAAAAATTCATGACGGAAATGGGGCTTACCGCCGCTGTAGTTGGCACGATTTTGCTTTGTATAAGCATTTTTGACGCCGTGGACGACCCATTGTGGGGAAATATCTTTGACCGCACCCATTTTAAGAGCGGAAAATTCCTGCCTTGGCTGCGTCTTTCAGTCGTTCTTATGCCGATTTTTTCCATAGCGTTGTTTACTATGCCAAGCGCATTGAACTCGACGGGAAAGGTTGTTTGGGGTGCGGTATTCGCGGTGCTTTTCAGCGTTGCATACACCCTTTGCGACGCGCCGATTTTTTCCATGATTTCGGCCGCTACGGACAACGTCCAAGAGCGTGTGCAAATTATGTCCGTAAATTCAATATTTGCGGCAGTCCCAACAGTGCTTGTGGCAGCGGTAATCCCGTTTGTTTACCCGCGCATAGGTTGGGGCTGGACCGGCGCGGCAGTCGCGCTGTGTGCAGTACCACTGATGGTTGCCATGGGCAGGAACGGCAAAGAGCGCTTTGTGAACAAGGACCCGGAAACGGTTACATTCAAGGCAACTGTTAAATACTTAAAGGAAAATAAATATCTCCGCATCTATTTCGTGGGGCTGCTTATTTTGTTCTCCACAGCCACAACTCAGCAGGCGGCCACATTTTTTGCGGATTTCAACCTCGGAAATGTGGAAAAGCAGGCGATAATAACCCTTGCAATGTCAGGTCCCGCTTTCCTGTTCGTTGTTCTACTGCCATTTGTTACAAAAAAAATTGACAAGTTCAAAATCTTTTTGTTTTGCGTTTTCGGGCAAATTGCGGTCAGCGTAATCAGCTTTCTTGCCGGATATGAAAATCAGATAGTATTCATGAGTCTTATGTCGGTGCGTGGCTTCTTTTGGGGCGGCAACGCAGTGATGATGCTGATGTTCACCCCCGACTTCATAGAATACGGTGAATACAAAACAGGAAAGCGTTTACAGGGCACGGTTAACTCAATCCAAACCTTTGTTTGCAAATTGATGACGGCAATTGCGGGCGGCTTTGTTATGTTTATTATGGCTCGTGCGGGCTTTAAGGAGGGCGTGGACGTAGTGCAGCCGCAATCGGCGCTTGACTCAATATGGTTCCTGCTTTCGTTTATGCCTGCCGTGGGCGGCGTGCTTTCATTGCCGTTTTTCCTGCGTTACAAGCTCAACGACAAGGATACACAGCTTATGGCAAGCGTCAATTCGGGGGAGATAACTCGCGAGGAGGCCGAAGCTAAGTTTTCAAGGCAATACTGAGCGGGGGAAATAATTATGAAAAATCCGTTTAAGCTCAGAAAAATATCGGACGACACATATATCATAGAGCAAAAAACCGCCTATTTTCAGTGTTTAATGTATCTTCTTACAGGAGATAAAATGGCATTGCTCATTGACACGGGCATAAACAAAGGCGATTTGAGGGGCTTTGTCAGTTCACTCACAGGCCTGCCCGTAACGGTGGTTTGCACCCACGGGCATTTTGACCACATTGGCTGCGCCTGGCAGTTCGGCGGGGCGTTAGTCAGTGACGATGACGACAAGCTGCTGGCCGACCACCTTGACCAAAATTACCTGAAGTCACTCATTAAAAAAGAGTATTCGCCTCTGTTTTGCCGCCTTGCAAAAAAAATCATAGACAAACTAACCATCCCGCCGCCAAAAACAACTTGGGCACATTTGCCGGAGAGCATAGAGCTTGGCAACCGGCGGATCGAGGTAATAAAAACGCCCGGGCACACAACCGGCAGTGTTTGCTTTTTGGACAGAAAAAACAAAATGCTTTTTTCGGGCGACACGGTGTGTGACTGGGGCATACTGCTCCACTTGGATGGTACGGACGTAAGCACATATCTTCAATCTGTCAAAAAGTTAAAAGCTTTGGAGAGCGAATTTGATGACATTTGGCCCGGGCACCACGGCGCACCGGTAAAGCGCGGCACACTTGGTTGGTACGTTGCCTGCGCAGAGGGCGTACTTACCGGAGAAATTAAACCCCAAAAACAAAAACGCAAGCGTGTGGCAAAGCACAAAGAGATACTGATAACATTGCCCAACGAGGAGGAAAGCTATGGAAGCTGACAAAAAATACCCAATGCGCTTGGCAAAATTTCGCGATGGCTGGATGGACATGACACCGGAACTGCCTGAGCCGCGAATTGACCGAATTGACGAAAAACTGCTTGACCTGCCATACGGCGACGACCCGCTGCAAAAAATGGATGTTTATTACCCAAACCAAAAACGCGAAAAATACCCGCTGTTTGTGGTTATACACGGTGGCGGCTGGAGCCACATGGACAAGCGAGACTGGCATCTATATCCCTCTTTCTTTGCGCTTGAACGCGGGTTTATGGTCATATCAGTCAATTATCGGCTTGCACCGAAAAACAAGCTTCCCGCCGCAACCTATGATTGCTTTGCAGCTATGGAATATATCGCCGCTCACGCAGGCAAGCTGAAGCTTGACACAGACAACGTGTTTGTTTGGGGCTGCTCTGCGGGCGGAAATCTCGGTGCGGCTACAGTGCTTAAATTCTCACATGACGAACGCATAAATATAAAGGCAATGGTTGCGGTCGTCCCGGCGTTGGATTTTTCCGAATTTTATGGTACCTTCGGCAAAGCCATTGGGAGCGAGGCTATGACCAAGGAGTTGAACAATACCCTGGGGACGCATTTGCCGGCGTGTGTGTTCAAATTGTTGCGGCGTTTCATAATCAAGGCCTGGCAAAAAGAAATCTTCGGTCGGGCAATAGATTTTGACAAAGAGCCGCTGAGAGAATACGACGCAAGCTACTATTTGAACGACAAATCACCAAAATTCTATTTTTCTTTCGGAGAAAAAGACCCGCTTATTGCCCAGAGTGATATTCGTCGCTTTGCCGCAAGGCTTTTGGAACACGGATTGACCGAAAGCGATATTGTGTTCGACTGCGTGAAGGACGCACCCCACATGGGCGCGACCCGCCACTTTTTTGAGGACGAGGTTATACTTAGGTACATAAATTTCTGCACATCTCTGCTTGATTGATTAAAGGAGGCAAAACGCTATGGGACTGGTAATCAGAAAAATTATGCTTGATATTTGGAAGAAAAACGCTCGGCTTGACGCTGCACGAAAGGCAAAGCAATCCCCGCCCGCAGGGGTTGCTTCCGTGCGGGATTTGGCATATGTGGACGACGGCAACCGGATGCACTTGTTGGATGTTTTTTACCCCGAAAACGCTCAAGGCCTTTTGCCCACAATTTTTGACGTCCACGGCGGCGGCTGGGTTTACGGCGATAAGGAGCTCAACGAGTACTTCTGTATGTCACTCGCCTCAATGGGGTTTGCCGTAGTGGATATTAACTATCGCCTTATTCCCGCGGTGGATTTGAAAGCGCAGGTGTGCGACATTTTTGCAGCCCTGCATTGGCTCGGCAGGAATGGTCAAAACTACCGCTGCGACCCGGAAAAGGTATTCCTAACGGGTGATTCGGCGGGGGGGCATTTGTCCTCGCTGGTCACGGCAATCAACACAAACCCCAAGGCACTTGCGCTCTACGGCTTAGAGCAGCTTCCGTTCGAAATACGCGGTATATGCATAAACCACGGCGTTCCAGATTTACACAATGCAAAGCTTGCAGGAAAAGCCGTGCTTAGGGAATATGAGCGGTTTTGGTTTGGGAAAAACCCGAAAAGCAACCCCATTTATTACAAATCAAGCGTCACCGAACTTGCTGACCCGGTCACATATCCTCCCGCTTTGGTGTTGACAAGTAAGGCCGACAATCTTTACCGCAACTCGGTGCAGCTCATAGATTTTTTCGATGCCGGCGGTTATAGATACGAAAGCTATATTCCGGATAAAAAAGCTGCAGGCGGCAAGCTGCTTGGGCATGTGTTCAATGTCCTCTACCCAAATTGGGCTGAGGGCGTTGCGGCTAACCGTGCCATGACCGACTTTTTCAAAAAACAGTTACAAGGAGAATAGCCATGGATTGGCAAAAAAGCTGTGTGGTTTACCAAATTTATCCCAAAAGCTTTTGTGATTCCAACGGCGATGGCGTGGGGGATATTTGCGGCATAATCACAAAGCTTGATTACCTAAAAAATTTGGGCGTTGACGTGCTGTGGATTTCCCCTATATTCAAAAGCCCGGGCTATGACAATGGTTACGACATAAGCGATTATCGCGCTATTGACCCGATTTTCGGCACGCAGAAGGACTTTGAACGTCTGATAAAAGAAGCGCATATCCGGGGAATGAAGCTTATGCTTGATTTAGTGGTCAACCACTCCTCGCACGAGCATGAATGGTTTAAGCAAAGCCGTTCTTCAAAGGATAACCCATACCGTGATTTCTATATTTGGCGCGACGGAAAAGGAAATAATCCGCCAACCAATTGGAAAGACTTGTTCGGCGGCGGTTCATGCTGGACCTTTGACGCAAAAACAAAGCAGTATTATCTGCACTTGTTTTCTCCCCAACAGCCGGATTTGAACTGGGAAAATCCAACGCTGCGCGGCGAAATTTATAATATGATGGATTACTGGCTGTCCATCGGTGTTGACGGATTCCGAATGGACGTAATCAGCTACATTTCCAAACCATGTAATTTGCCCGACGCAAAAGAGGGCGAGAGTGTTACGGAGATAGTCGCAAACGGGGCAAGAGTGCATGAATATCTGCGTGAAATGCGGAGCCGGGTGTTGGATAAATACGACACAATAACCGTGGGGGAAGCGGCAGGTGTGACGGTTGATGAGGCAAAAAAATACGCAGGTCTTGATGGCTGCGAGCTTGACATGGTTTTTCATTTTGAGGTCAACGAGCTTGACGGTGGGGAGAGCTGCAAGTGGAATACGCAAAAAATTGCTCTGAGTGACTTGAAAGCTGTTTACACCAAATGGCAGAAGGCACTTGACGGCGTGGCATGGAACAGCCTCTATCTTTCCAACCACGACCAGCCGCGAAGTGTTTCACGCTTTGGCGACGACGGCGATTTATACCGTGAGCGTTCGCAGAAGCTGCTGGCTATTTGCACCTATTTGATGCAGGGCACACCCTTTATATACCAGGGCGAGGAGTTGGGAATGACATTCAACCGCTTCACAAGGCCCGACCAACTGCGCGATATCGAGAGCTTGAACGCATATAGGTCACTGACTGCGAGAGGCGTAACGCAAGACGACGCCATGGATATTATATCAAAACGAGGCCGCGACAGTGCCCGGACCCCAATGCAGTGGAGCGCAAAAAGTGGCGCGGGCTTCACTACAGGCGAGCCATGGTTGATGATAAACAAAAATCATGCGCAAATCAACGCGGAGGAGCAACTGAGCCGCCCTGATTCGGTTTACAATTTCTATAAAAAGCTCATTGCGTTCAGAAAGGCTAATGGCGTTTTTGTCACGGGGAAATATATCCCTATTTTTGAAGAGCGCGATGACATTTTAGCCTATCTGCGCCGCGACAAAAATCAATGTGTTATGGTAATAGGCAACTATACCGATAAACCTGTTTTCATAGAGCATTTGGATGAAAATTTCAAAATCAAAAACTGCCTTCTCGGGAATATCGAGCACTCCGATTTTTTGCGAAGCGCCACGCTGCAAGCATATGAGGCGGTGGTGTTGCGGGCTTGTCGGGTACCTGATAATCAATAGTCGCCTATTATGTGCAAGCCTTGCGTCAATGCTTTTTATGCTTCTATAAATTCTGCGGCAGGACGGCTATATCGGCGACTTGCTTAACAATCGCGAACGATAGCCTATGGTTTTAGTCAACCTAACCGCGACATTGGCGGCGGCGGTGATGGCTTGCAAGCAGACACCTACTGATTCGTGGAGAAGCCTTGTGGTCTGCATGGACATATACCCGATTTTCCTGCAGGCGTTGCCTGCCCGCTTTTCTTTGCTTACTTTCTTTTCTCGCGAAAAGAAAGTAAGTGGCGCGCCCAGCAGGACTTGAACCTGCGACCCACTGCTTAGAAGGCAGTTGCTCTATCCACTGAGCTATGGGCGCGTATTTGGCTTTTTATAAGACTCCACCGACCGGGAAA
The DNA here is from genome assembly GCA_031272895.1 of Clostridium sp. Taxonomy (GTDB): domain Bacteria; phylum Bacillota; class Clostridia; order Oscillospirales; family Acutalibacteraceae; genus WRKY01. Next base: position 38,961 of record JAISSW010000015.1, read on the forward strand.
AGCCAAACCATAATCGGCGCGGGACTCTGTCACTTTTTTTCGTCCAAGAGCTTCAGTTCCTCCTTGACCGCCGCATAAAGCAGCTCCTCGGCCTCACTAAGCTGCGCCACATCAATTGTGCAGCCCGCCGCGCGGCTGTGTCCGCCGCCGCCCAGCCTCGCCGCAATCGCCGAGGCATCAACCGGGGCATATGAGCGCAGGCTGACCTTAAAGCCACCGCTCTTGCGCTCCTTTAGCGTGGCACCCACAAGCACACCCTCCACCTGACGCGGAATTGCCGATATTTGCTCCGCCTCGTCGTCGCTGGCTCCGCACTCGTCGTACATTGCCCGCGTGAGCGCAGTGACGGCGTAACGTCCGCGCTCCAGCACTCGCAACTCTTCAAGAGCCATTCTCTCAAGCGAAAAATACGCCTTGCGCTTGGTTTCAAAGAACAGCTTGTTAAGCTCTGCGGCTCTTGCGCCATGCTCAAGCAGCTTGGCGGCAATACGCAGGGTATCCGCCGTTGTGCTGCTGTAGCGGAAGCAGCCCGTATCCGTTGAAAGCCCGCTGTAAAGGCAATCGGCAATATGTGGGGTTATGGGTGCATTCATCTCCTTAAGCACGGCATAGACAAGCTCGGCGCACGCCGCCGCCTTTGGCACAACATATTCCTGCCGGGCATATGCCTTGTTGGAGCTGTGGTGGTCAATGCAAAGGTGTATTACCGGGAAGTCGTCCTTGGCGTCCCCAAGCAGGCTTGTATCCGCAAGGTCCACCGCAACGACAAATTGCGGTTCAAAATTTGCGTACTTAATCCCGTCCGCCATAAAGGAAAACTTCGTGGGGATTTCGTCCGGGCAAAACAGCCGCACTCGCTTTGCCATGGTTCGCAGACCCCGCAGCAGTGCAAAGCCGGAGCCAAGGGTATCCCCGTCCGGGTTTGCGTGGGTGAGGATAAGCACATCCTCCGCTTGCTTAAGCAAAGCAGCTGTTTCCGTCAGGCTTAGCGCTTGCGCCATATCGGGAACCTCCTTACAAGGTCGGCTGTGTGTCAGTCCTCGCTTTCGGGCGCTTTGGAATCGCCGCCCTTAACACGCGAGAGTGTTTGGTCAATGTGTATGGCGTATTGCGCCGAGTTATCCGGATAGAAACGCAGCTCCGGCGCTTTGCGCAGGCGCAGACGCAGCCCAAGCTCACGGCGCAGCAGCCCCGCTGCCCTGTCCAAGCCCTTAACCGCCTGTGCCGCTTTCTCTATGCCCTCCATTGAGCTGACATATACCCTTGCGACGGACATATCCCTTGTCAGCTCTATGCGGACGACAGTGAGCAGCTGCCCGGCAACACGCGGGTCCTTAAGCTCGCCAATCAGGGCGACAAGCTCGCGGCGTATATCCTCTCCCATGTGGGACGCGTGTGTCGTCATTCCCTGTATTCCTCAATCATATATGCCTCAAAGACGTCGTTTAACTTTATGTCGTTAAACTTGCTGAGTCCTATGCCGCATTCATAGCCGCTTGCGACTTCCTTAGCGTCGTTTTTGAAGCGCTTAAGGCTCGCAATCTCGTCCTGCGCAACAACAATGCCATCGCGTACCACGCGGATTTTTGCGTTGCGCGTAACCTTGCCGCTAAGGACATAGCAGCCCCCGACAAGACCTACGTCGGGGATACGGTGAACCTGGCGCACCTCCGCGCGTCCAAGCTGAACCTCGCGGTATTTTGGCGCAAGCATTCCCTTTAGCGCAGCCTCAACGTCCTCCGTGCAAGCGTAGATAACCGAATACATACGCATTTCCACGCCTTGGCGCTCCGCGTTTGCCTGAGCCGTAGCGTCCGGGCGCACATTGAAGCCGATAATCACGGCATTTGCTGTGTTTGCAAGCATAACGTCGTTATCGTTAATCGCTCCCACGCCGGAGTGGATAATCTTAACCACCACTTCTTCGTTGCTGAGCTTTTCAAGGTTTTGCTTAAGCGCCTCAACGGAGCCCTGCACGTCCGCTTTTACAATTAGCGGAAGGGTCTTCATCTGCCCGGCCTGCAGGCTTTCAAACAGGTTCTCTAAGCTGACCATGGTATGCCCGCTCTGCTCTGCTGCCTTTGCCTGAGCGCGTCGCTGCTCCACAAGCGCGCGGGCAAGCCTCTCGTCATTGACGGAGTCTACCGCGTCGCCCGCGGTTGGCGGGCTGTCCAAGCCCATAATCTCCACCGGCACAGAGGGACCTGCCTCCTCAATGCGTCTGCCCTTATCGTCCACCATAACGCGCACACGACCGCTTGTGGCTCCGGCGACAACATAATCCCCGCTGTGCAGGGTACCGTTTTGAATCAGCAGCGTTGCGATTGTGCCGCGCTCCCTTTCCATACGCGCCTCAATAACTACGCCCTTGGCGGCGCGGTTGGGGTTGGCCTTAAGCTCAAGCACCTCCGCCTCCAGCAGTATGGCTTCCAGGAGCTTATCTATACCCTGTTTTGTTACCGCGGAAACAGGCACACAAATTGTGTCGCCGCCCCATTCCTCCGGCACAAGCCCGTGCTCTGTGAGCTGCTGCTTTACCTTTTCAGGGTTGGCTCCCTCACGGTCCATTTTGTTGATTGCAACAATAACCCGCACCTCTGCCGCGCGGGCATGGTTTATTGCCTCAATGGTCTGTGGCATAATGCCGTCGTCAGCCGCAACAACAAGCACGGCAATATCCGTCGCCATTGCCCCTCGCGCGCGCATACTTGTGAACGCGGCGTGTCCGGGGGTATCGAGGAAGGTTATGGGCTGACCGTCAAGCTCCACGCGGTATGCACCGATGTGCTGGGTTATGCCGCCGCTCTCCGTTTCCGTAACGGAGGTGTGGCGGATTGCGTCCAAAATGCTGGTTTTACCATGGTCAACGTGCCCCATGACGACGACGACCGGCGCGCGCGGCAAAAGGTCTGCCTCGCTGTCCTCACTGTCGTCAATCAGCTTTTCCTCAATGGTAACGATTACCTCTCGCTCCACCACAATGCCCATTGCGTCGGCTATCAGCTCGGCTGTGTCAAAGTCTATCTCCTCATTGACCGTAGCCATGACGCCAAGGTCCGTGAACAGTTTTTTGATTACCTCCGCCGCCTTGCGCTTCATAAGCTCCGCAAGCGCGCCGACCGTGATGGTTTCCCCTACTTTAATGTGCAGCTTAGGTGCGCGCTCACGCGCACGCGCAAGCTGCGCCATTTTTTCCGCCTTGGACTCTTCTGTGTGACGCCCGCGCATACCCTGCGGACGCATACCTGTGTTCTTCTTTTTGAGCTTTTGCTTGCCAAGCCCCATTTCACTTCTCCGCAAATCGTGCGTAGAGGCAAGGGAAGCATAGCGCTCATTGTATTTATCCAGCGTGACTTCCGTTGAGCGGGTGTCCACAATACGAGCCTCTCCCTTAGTGCGGCTCTGCGGCACTGTGCTTTGCGGTCTTTCCTTGCGGGCCGGCATGGTTACTCGGTTGCCCTTGGCGTCCAGCAGGGGGCCTGTTTGGCGCGGCTTGGGTACTGCCGGCTTTTTTTCCGCGGGCTTAGACGGCGCGGGCTTAACGACGGGTGCAGGCTTTGTTGCGGGCGGAGCCGGCTTCTTTTGCTGCTCCGGCTTTTTCTCAGCGGGCTTTGCCGCGGCTTTTTCTTCCTTTTGTGGCTTTGGTTTCTCCTCCTGCACCTCTTTCTTCGGGGCAGGCTCAACCACCGGCGGCTTTTCCTCCACGGGTTTCTTTTCTTCCTCCGCGGGCGGGGCAGGCTCCTCCGCGTGCGGGCGTGTTGCAAAGTACGCCGTAAAATCAGCCTGGTTGCTCTCTAAGGAAAGGCGTTCAAAAACAACGTCCAGCTCGTCCGTTTCCAGTGTGCTGGATGTCCCCTTGCGCTTGCCGCCAAAGACCTCCTCCAATATATCCATGACAAGCTTGCTTTTTATCCCAAGGTCCTTTGCAAGCTCGCTAAGCTTATAGCTTGTCTTCATGCGTTAACTCCTCTCTCTTCGGTTTCGTCCGGCGTGTTCATTGCCGCAAGCTGTTCTTCAAGGCGGCTGTAAATTTCGTCCGGCACTCTGCATTTGAAGGCGTGCGAAAGTGCGTTGCGCTTGCGTGCCTTTTTCAGGCATTCGCCGCTTGGGCAAACGTAGGCGCCGCGCCCGTTTTTCTTTCCCGTTGGGTCAAGGCAGATTGCCTCGCCGCTTTCCTCAGGAGGACGAACCACACGCAGCAGGCTGCGTTTTTCCTTGTGTTCACCGCAACCGCAGCAACGCCGAACAGGTATTTTTTTTTGCTTTGGCTGTTGCTTTTCGCCCACTGCTCTCGCCTCCTTTATGTGCTTTAATGTGTTTCCGCTACACTTTCAGCTCGCTGTCCAGGTCAATCACCGGTCCCTTTTCCTCCGTTTCGGAGCTGAGGTCTATCTTCCAGCCGGTAAGCTTAGCCGCAAGCCGCACATTCTGCCCCCTGTTGCCGATTGCAAGGGAAAGCTGGTTATCCGGCACTATAACGTGCGCCGAATGCTCGGACTCCGAAACAATTTCCACCTTAAGCACCTCCGCGGGTGAAAGTGAGGAGGCAATGTATTCGGAAATATCCTCGCTGTAGGGAATTATGTCAATACGCTCTCCGCTGAGCGTGTCCGTAATACGCCCGACACGCTGGCTGCGCGGACCAATGCAAGCGCCGATTGGGTCAATGTTCTCGTCCTCGCTGTAGACGGAAATCTTCGTCCTTGCGCCGGCCTCACGGCTGACGTCCTTGATTTTAACAACCCCATCACCGATTTCCGGCACCTCCAGCTCAAACAGGCGGCGCACAAGTCCGGGGTCCTTGCGGCTGAGGACGGGGCGCGGCTTGCGCTCTTTCTCTGTTGCCCGCACGTCGGAAACATAAAGCTTAATCAGGTCCCCCTCACGGAAGTCCTCCTCCGGAAGCTGCGCGGAACGCGGGAGCAACTCCTCGTTTTTGCCAAGCTCAACAAAGGCGTCGCCGGTGTTGGGGTCAATGCGCACAACGCGCACGGTAATAATCTGCCCCAAAATCTGCGCGTAACGGTCAAGGATAATCCCATTCTCCGCCTCGCGTATACCTGAGCGCAGCACATGCTTTACCTTGTCGGCAACGACGCGGGAAAGCTTGCGCGGCTCAACGTCAATCTCAATAATGTCGCCGATTTTTGCGTCCGGCTTATAGCGCTGCGCCTCCTCCGGCAGAATATCCGTCGCCTCGTCGATAATTTCGCTCACCACACTCTTGCGCAGGTAAACGCGCATGGTTTCGGTTTCCGCGTCAATGCTGCAAAAAACAAAGTCCTCTCGCTCCTCGCGCTCCTTGTAGTCCTTCTTCACCGCAGTGACTATCGCCTTTTCCAGCGCGCCAATCAGCGTTTCCATCGGAATCCCGCGCTGCTCGCACAGCATACGCAACGCCACAAAAAGTTCCTTCATGTCCATTTCTTTCATTCTCCCTTTGGTTTTTTATGTTTGCTTAAAAGTCATCCGCCTTAACCCACGCGCATTCGCGCAGCTCGCAGCACATAGCTCGCCCGTCCGGCAGCTCCAGCGTGAAGCTTTTTCCCTCCGCCTGAGCTAAAACGCCCCGGTAATCCTTCTGTCCCTCAAAGGCGCTTTGCAGCCGCAGAAAAACCCTTTGCCCAACATAGGCGGCAAGCTGCTCCTGCGTGCGCAGGCGGCGCTCAAGTCCGGGGCTGGAAACCTGCAGGCGGTAGCTTGCGTCAATTAGGTCGCTTTCGTCCAACAGCGGGTCAATGGCGCGGGACATAGCTTCGCAGTCGTCAATGCAGATTCCGCCGAGTTTGTCGATTGTGATGAGCAAAATCCAATCGGCTCCCTCCTTAAAAAAGCGGACATCCCACAGTGAAAGACCGAGTTCATTTGCAAGGGGCAGCGCCATTTCGCGTACCCGTTCGGCTACACCGCCGCTTGCCTTTGCCACGCCCAAACCCCTTTCTGACAGAAAAGAGCGGGTAACTGACCCACTCTACTCTGCGTTCACTCACTCTAACCTTGGCATTATTATAGCATACAGGCGCTGTTTTGTCAAGCCCCAAGGGGCTTATTCTTGCCTGAGGGGTATAAAATGTGCTATAATACCCCTGAGCGGCGGCGGCAAGGAGGTTTTTATGCGCTTAATCGGAATAATCGGACCGACAGGGGCGGGCAAAAGCTCACTTTGCGCGGCACTGGCAGCAAATGGCTGCGTTGTGCTTGACGGCGACAGGCTGGCCCGCAGGGCAACCCTGCCGGGCGCCGCGGTGCTCAATAAGCTTGCCGGCGAATTCGGCGCGGATATTTTGGACAAAAACGGCGTTCTTGACCGCAAGCTGCTGGCTGCCCGCGCGTTTGCGAACCCTTTTTCAACGGCGCGGCTTAACGAGATTATCCAGCCCGCCATTGCACGGCTGACACGGGCGTACCTGACACGCTTTTCGGCTCCGCTTATTTTTTTGGAGGGGGCGGCACTCCAGGACAGCCCCCTTGCCGAGGACTGCGCCGCATTTGTGGCCGTCAGCGCGCCCGAGGAGCTGCGTCTTGCCCGCGTGATGGTACGCGACAAGCTGACGCGAGAGGAAGCTGAAATGCGAATGAACGCCCAGCGAAGCGACGAGGATTACCGGGCGCTTGCGGACTACGTTGTGCTGAACGACGGCAGCGCTAACCTTGAGGAGCAGGCAAAAAAACTTTTGGAGGAGCTTGAATGTATAAGCTGAAAACCCTTTTGCGCAGAATAAGCAGAATGAGCCTTGGACGCCTTAAAAGCAACCTTGAGCAGGTTCACGACCAAAGCGGGCGCGCAAGAGTTCTTCTGCTTGCGGATATGCTTTGGTGTGCCCTGCGCTACGGCGTGGGCTATCTTGATTACAATGTGTTTGGCTTTGCGTTTGTGCGCGGCAAAAAGCGCGGGACATATTTCACAATGAACCACAACCAACGCCTGAGCCTTGCTGTTAACGACAGGGCTGTTCGCCGGGAGTTTATAGACAAAATCTGCTTTAATAAGCGCTTTAATTGGGCGCTGGGGCGGCAATGGATAGATTTGCGCGAGGCCGGCGCAAGCGGCTTTGCGGAGTTCCTTGGGGGCAAGGGCGACTTTTTTGCAAAAAAAATTGACGGCTGCGGCGGCAACGGCATTGAGAAAATCAGCACGGCGGACGAAGGCCCGACAGCCCTGCGCGAGCGTCTTTTGCAAAACGGGCAATACCTTGCGGAGGAAACCCTGCGCCAGCACCCCGAGCTTGATGTCCTAAACCCTGCCGGGGTTAACACCCTGCGCCTTTGCACAGTACAAAAGGACGGCAAGGCCAAGCTTGCCTATGCCCTGCTGCGCGTGGGCGGCGGCACAAGCGCCGTTGATAATATCTCCGCGGGCGGAATGTATTGTCCTGTGGACGAAAACGGCAGGGTTACCGCGGACGCTTTTTGCGACAAGCTTTTCGGCACCGTTGCGGCGCACCCTGTTACCGGCGCTGTATTCAAGGGCTTCAGTGTTCCGCTGTTTGCCCAAGCGGTTGAGCTTGTAATCAAAGCGGCGGAGGCTACGCCGGAAATGGGCTATGTCGGCTGGGACGTCGCAATCACTCCAAATGCCCCCGTGCTTGTGGAGGGCAACGCCGTACCCAGCTACGACATGAGCCAAAACTACCGCCACATTGGGCTGCGGGGCGGCAACCTGCCGTTCTTCAGGGAGTTTTTCGGCGAAATATTTTGACATTATCCCTGCCTTGTGCTATACTCAAGTGACAATAAAATGAAACGGAGCTGAGCAATATGCCACGCCAAGATTTGCAGATAACCCCATACCCAAATAAGATTACCCTCACGGGCGGAAGTGTCGCCGCCGACGTTACACCGGAGCTTAACTATGACGAGGGGCTCCCTAAGGAGGGCTACCGCCTTGAGCTTGCGGCGCAGGGGATTAAAATAACCGCCGCGGACGAGAGCGGTGCTTTTTATGCAAGGCAAAGCCTTAAGCAGCTGAGCTTCGCGGCACAGGACGGGCAAATCCCCTGCTGCGTGATTGAGGACGCGCCCCGCTTTGAATACCGCGGCTTTATGCTGGACTGTGCCCGCCACATGACAGCCATTGAGGACATAAAAAAGCTGATTGACGCGATGGCGCTGATGAAGCTCAACTATTTCCACTGGCACCTGACGGACGACCAAGGCTGGAGGGTTCATATCCACAAATATCCGCGCTTGACAGAGATTGGCAGCTTCCGCAAGGGCAGCCACTTCGGTCACGAAAGCACCCACAGCGAGGAGGTCTACGGCGGGCATTACACCCACGACGAGCTGCGGGAGATTATTGCCTATTGCGCGGAAAGGCACATTACCGTTGTGCCGGAGCTTGACCTGCCGGGGCATACCACCTGTGCCATTGCCGCCCACCCGGAGCTTAGCTGCACGGGGCTGCAGCTGGAGGTTGGCACTAAGCAGGGTATCTATAAGGATATTCTTTGCGTAGGCAAGGACGAGGTTCTGCAATTTGTCTACGATGTGCTGGAGGAATTCTGCAGCATTTTCCCGGGTGAATACTTCCACATTGGCGGCGACGAGGCCCCAAAAAAGCGCTGGAGGGAATGCGAAAAATGCCAGCAGCGCATGAAGGACGAGGGGCTCGAGAACGAGCAGCAGCTGCAGGGCTGGTTCAACAAAAAAATCGCGGCTTTCCTTGCGGAGCGGGGAAAGAAAACAATCGTGTGGAACGAGGGGCTTTACAGCGGCAAAATGGGCGACGAGGTTATAGCCCAGCGCTGGTTTGACCCGGGACGCTTTGCCCTGCGCTTTGCCAACAAGGGCGGCAAGGTAATAATGAGCGAGGAACACTCCAACTACCTTGATTACCCCTATGGGCGCACCCCGCTGAAGAAAACATATAAATACAACGCACTGTGCAAGGGCTTGAGCGACGAGGGAAAGGCGAATGTAATCGGCGTGGAGGCTCCCTGCTGGACGGAGCATATGCGCGACTTCACCCGCGTTGGCTACATGGTGTTCCCGCGGCTGTGCGCCCTTGCTGAAAACGGCTGGACGCCTGAGCAGGCAAAGGATTACAAGGGCTTCATGCGGCGTTTGCCAAGCCTTATGCGTCAGCTGCACGGCATTGGGATAACAACCGCGGCGCCAAGGGCTTGGAATCCCCCGTTTGCGCAGCGAATAAAGCAAACCCTGCAGCAGGCAAAGGGGATTTATCGCGCCGATTACCCCTGCACCGGCGATTAAGCGGGGCTTAATTGCAAAAAACTACGGTATATGGTATAATATCCGCAACCAAACCAAAGCTAAATTTTTTGGAGGGTGAAGATGAAACCATATAGCCAAAGGGTTGACCAGAAATGGCAAAAGCGCTGGGAGGACGCCGGCGTTTATCGTTTCCGTCAAGGGGAAAAGGACAAAAAAATCTACTTGCTGGAGATGTTTTCTTATCCCTCCGGCAGCAAGCTGCACCTTGGTCACTGGTGGAACTATTCCCTACCTGACAGCTGGGGTCGCATGAAGCATATGCAGGGCTATGACGTGTTTCATCCCATGGGCTTTGACGCCTTTGGTCTGCCCGCCGAAAACTTTGCCATACGCTCCGGTGTCCACCCCAAGGACTCCACGGAGGCGAATATTGCAACCATGGAACGCCAGCTGCGGGAGATTGGCTGCACCTATGATTGGGAAACGGAGCTTACCACTTGCTCCCCCGAATATTATAAATGGACTCAATGGCTGTTTTTACAGCTCTATAAGCACGGGCTTGCCTACCGCAAGGAAGCGCCGGTAAACTGGTGCGAAAGCTGCAAAACTGTCCTTGCCAACGAGCAGGCAAGCGGCGGCGAGTGCGAGCGCTGCGGCAGCCCCGTTATCCGCCGCAGCATGACGCAGTGGTTCTTCAAAATAACCGACTATGCTCAGGAGCTTTTGGACTGTCTGCCTGAGCTTGACTGGCCGGAGAAAACAAAGCGCATTCAGGAAAACTGGATAGGGCGCTCCGCAGGCGCGGAGGTCAGCTTCAAGCTTGAGGGCAAGGATATGCAAATCACCGTGTTCACATCCCGTGTGGACACGCTCATGGGTCTGAGCTACATGGTGCTTGCGCCGGAGAGCGCCTACACCGCCCAGGTTATTACCCCGGAGCATAAAGCCGCCTGCGAGGAATACATAGCCGAGGCGGCGCGCAAAAGTGAAATTGAGCGCACAGGCACAGCCGACGAAAAAACAGGCGTATTCACAGGCTCTTGGGCAATCCACCCGCTGACGGGCGAGCGTGTTCCAATTTGGCTTGCGGATTACGTTATAGCAACCTACGGCACGGGCGCGGTTATGGCTGTTCCCGCCCACGACGAGCGCGACTTTGCCTTTGCAACAAAATATTCCCTACCCATTCACGAGGTAATTGCCGACAGGGACGGCGTAAGCCAAGAGCTGCCCTACTGTCAGTACGGCTCCTTAGTCAACAGCGGAAAATACACCGGGCTTTCCACCGAGGACGCAAAAAAAGCGATTGTTGCGGATTTGGGGAAAATAGGCATGGGCAATGAAAAAATCAATTACAGGCTGCGGGACTGGTCCGTCAGCCGCCAAAGGTATTGGGGCGCCCCCATTCCGATGGTATATTGTGACGACTGCGGCGCCGTTCCCGTGCCGGAAAGCGAGCTGCCCGTCACCCTGCCCTACGACGTAGAATTCCGCCCGAGCGGGCAATCCCCGCTGGCAAGCCACGAGGGCTTCTTGAACTGCAAATGCCCAAGCTGCGGCAAGAGCGCAAAGCGGGAGGCGGACACTATGGACACCTTCGTTTGCTCCAGCTGGTATTATTTGCGCTACCCCGACGCGCACAACAGCAACGAGCCGTGGAGCGCCGACAAGGCAAAATATTTTATGCCGGTGGATAAATACGTCGGCGGGGTTGAACACGCGGCAATGCACCTGCTTTACGCAAGGTTTATCTATAAGGCGCTCAGGGATATGGGCTTTGCCTTCGGCGACGAGCCGTTCAAATCGCTGGTGCATCAGGGCGTAATCCTTGGCAGCGACGGCTTTAAGATGAGCAAAACGCGCGGCAACACCGTCGCCCCGGACGACTACGTTGCAAAATACGGCTCTGACGTTTTTCGCCTGTATTTGGCGTTTGGTTTCAGCTATGTTGACGGCGGACCCTGGAAGGACGAGGGCTTACTTGCCATAGCACGGTTTTTCAGCAAATTCCAAAGCGCCGTGGAAAGCTTTGTTGCTCAGGGCGAGGACGGCAAGAGCGCCGTTGAGGACAAGGAGCTTGAATATGTGCGCCACAACACAATCCGCCTTGTCAGCGCCGATATTGAGCGCTTCCAGTTCAACACCGCCGTTGCACGGCTTATGGAGCTGGTGACGGCCATAGGCAAGTATCAGCGCGTTGAGGGGCATTCCCAAGCCTATCTGCGCAGCGTGCTTGAGGATTTTATACTGCTTATCTCCCCCTTTGTGCCGCACTGCGCGGAGGAAATGTGGGAGGCAATGGGACATACTGACTTTGTTTATAACCAGAGCTGGCCCGTGTTCGATAAAACCAAGCTGGTGCTGGACACGGTTGAGCTTGCCGTACAGCTTAACGGTGCGGTTCGCGAGCGTGTTACCGTCAGCGCGGGCGCAAGCAACGAGGAAATTCAGGCGGCGGCGTTGGCACTGCCTAAAATCGCCGATTTGCTTGAGGGCAAGCAAATTAAAAAGGTGATTGTGGTGCCAAAGCGCCTTATCAATATTGTTGCGGGATAAAAAGCGGCTGCGCGCCGCGGCAACCTACGGAAGCCTTGCGTTACTGTTGGGGCTTTGCGGTTTTGTCTTTCGGCAGAGCTATGTTTACCTGAGCCAACCGGTTGCGGGGCAGACAATAGAAAGCACGCTGCCGGTCACAAGCAACGAGCAAGCCACTACCGCCGCGCAAAGCACCGAGCCGCCAAGCACTGCCGAGCTATCCTCCGCAACAACAGGCGGCGTAAGCGTTACTACCGTGGCGACAACCGCGGCGGCAACTGCAAGCCGAACCACACAAAGCACCCAACCCATAAACACCACCAAACCCACAACCACAAGCACCACCAAGGCTACCGCCGCGAAACAAACGACCACCGTGCAGGAAAAAAAACTGAGCGGCAGCGACATAATAAAGGCAAAAGAGGAAATCATGCGGCTTTGCAATGCCGAGCGCAAAAAATATGGTCTTCCGGCGCTTGAATACGGCGGAATTGCCCTGCAAGCGGCAAGCAGCGTCCGGGCGGCGGAGGCGGCTAAGCTGTGGGGGCACAGCAGACCTGACGGGCGCAAGTGGTCAACGGTGCTGCTGGAGCATGGGGTTATTTCTACAAACGGCGCGGAGAACCTGGGCAAGGGTACCGAGGACCCCGCAAAGCTTGTTAACGCTTGGCTGGCTTCCCCCGGCCACAGGAAGAACCTGCTTGACCCGCTTGTTACAACGGTCGCCATCGGCTTCTTCCGCGATAAGGACGGCGTGGCGTATTGGGCACAGCTGATGGTGGAATAAAAAACAACCGGGCGGCCACACTGACCGCCCGGCTTTGCTTTGCGCGTCTTACGCAAGCTCTGCAAAGTATTTGATTGTGCGCACCATTTGGCTGGTGTAGCTGTTCTCGTTGTCATACCAAGAAACAACCTTAACCAGGGTTTTGCCGCCGTCAAGCGCCGTAACCTTGGTCTGCGTTGCGTCAAACAGCGAGCCGTAGGTGATACCGATAATGTCAGAGGAAACAAGCTCCTCTTCGGTGTAGCCAAAGCTGGCGGATTGAGCAGCCTTCATTGCGGCGTTCACGTCCGCGACGGTAACGCTGCCGTTGACCACGGCAACAAGCTCCGTGGTGGAACCCGTGGGCACGGGCACACGCTGCGCGGAGCCGTCCAGCTTACCGGCGAGCGCAGGGATAACAAGCCCGATTGCCTTTGCCGCGCCTGTTGAGTTAGGCACAATATTGACTGCCGCGGCGCGCGCACGGCGCAGGTCGCCCTTGCGGTGCGGACCGTCAAGCACCATTTGGTCGCCGGTGTACGCGTGGATTGTGGTCATAAAGCCCTTTTCAATGGCAGCCAGCTTGTTGAGCGCGTTTGCCATTGGAGCAAGGCAGTTTGTCGTGCAGGAGGCGGCGGAAATGATTGTGTCCTCCTTGGTCAGAATGTCCTCGTTGACGGAGAACACGACCGTGGGCAGGTCATTGCCCGCGGGGGCGGAGATGACTACTTTCTTTGCGCCGGCGTCAATGTGGGCCTGGCTCTTTGCCTTGCTTGCAAAAAAGCCCGTGCATTCCAGAACAACGTCAACACCAAGCTCTTTCCAGGGCAGCAGGGCGGGGTCCTTTTGGGCATAAATCTTAATGGACTGCCCCTCCACGGTGATGATGTCGCCGTCAACACTGACGGAATCGCCCTTGGCGTAACGCCCTTGGCTTGAGTCATACTTGAGCAGGTGGGCAAGCATTTTTGCGTCGGTAAGGTCGTTGATTGCGACGATTTCGTAGCCGGGGGCGCCGAACATCTGCCTGAAAGCAAGGCGACCGATACGCCCGAATCCGTTGATTGCAACTTTAACTGCCATTGTTTTTTCCTCCGTGATGGATAATTTTGTATTGTGCATACGCCATATTGTAACCTTTTTGGCGACAAATTTCAAGCACCGGGCGGCATTTTTTCCACTATGCCCAAAAACATCAAAAACCGCGCCCAAAAGGGTGCAAATAGTACAAAACCGCAAGTAAAATGGGGGCGCCTTCGCACCCCCACCAAGGAACCTAAGCCCTTATTTTTTGCCTTCTTTCTTGGCGGCCTTTTCGGCGTCACGCTCCGCCTTAAGGCGCTCTATCTCAGCCTTGCGCTCCTCCTCAATTTTTTCAAGGCGCTCCGCCTCGGCGGCGGCGGCGGCAATTGCGCGCGCCTTTGCCTCCTCATACTTCCCGAAGATTTCGTCCAAATGTGTGTAGTTTTCCTGTTCTGTAACAACAGTATGCGCGTCCAAATACGGCTTTGCGCAGCGGCTGTATTTTGCTCTCTCGCGCTCCATAAAGCGGATTTTCGCCCGTTTCTCTGCTCGCTGCTCCTTTGTGTCCTCAGGCAGCTCATAGAGTGCCTCGCTCTCGGCTACGTCCATTTCGTTCATGCCGTTGGGGTAAAGCCTATTCACGTTGCGATAGGCATCATACAGGTCCTTTGCGCGGCGAATCATCTTGCTGCGGAACACCTTTTCCTCCTTGGTGCCCGCGGGCAGGGCGCGCGCGTCCTTAAGCTGCTGTGCGTCAAACTCATAAAGCCCGGCAAGCCCGCGGTCGACGGTCAGCCTTGCAAGGCGCACATATTCCTGCATCTGCGCTGAATCAAACTTATGCAGCTCGTCAATGACGTAGTGGGCTATCTCCACGTCCTCGTTATATTGCCTTGTTTTGAAGTAGTCCTCCCTTGCGCCCTTGAGCGCCGCCGTGCGTGAATCACCCTTGGGCAGCTGCTTGGCGCTCTGTATGGCGGTTTTTGTCAGCAGCTTCTTTTCAGCGCCGTTGGTTTCCTGTGCGTAACGGATAATCTCAACGCCCTCCGCAAGGCTTGCGTCCTCTAAGGTGCCGTTGCCATAGTCCTCAAACATAGCGCGGATTTTAAGCACCCTTGCCATGCCGCGCTGCTTCTTTTCTGTCATATCGTAGAAGAAGAATGGGACGAGGTTTGCCGTGGCGCCGATGACAGAGGCGATAAGCAGGGTTCTCATTGTGGCGTTGAGCACAGATGGGTCATAAAGCACGCCGTAGTTGCTGCCCGCCAAGCCCTTTGCCGCGTAAAGCGCCGGCAGCACAAAGCCGGTAGCCATGCCCACTATGTTATTAATAAACCCAACCGACGAGAACATACCGTCAATTCGCACACCGGAGATATATTGCTGCTGGTCGCGCACGTCAGCGTTGGCCGCGGCGACTATTACCTCCTGCACCGTACCCACGAATTTTTGTATAAACAGCAGCAAAACAAGCAGAGGCACACTCTTATAGGTAAACAAAAGCAGCGCCAAAATACCGATTTGCAGTATGTTTGTTTGGATTATGAGCGAGCGCTTGCCGTATTGCCGCATTAGGAATGGCGCGGCAAGCATAGCCCACATTCCCGCGTTGCCGATTAGCGTGTAATTAAGCACGCTGAACAGACCGTCGCTTTCAGGCTTATAGGCATAGGTGTGCATCCAAACAAGGGGTGTTGCGCAGGCTGCCTCCAAGAAGCCAACCCAGGTTGCAAGCTGAATAATCCAGAAGTTCCTGTTCTTTGAAACCTCGCGTATGGAATCAATAAAGCGCACCTGATTGAAGTGGCTGTTGCCCTGGATAATGCGCTCCTTGGTTCCGCGGTAAGAGAAAATGCCCAAAAAGAAACCGATTACCAGGAACGGGGTATACGCCCGCTGATAGGTGTCCACATTGTTTTGTTCACCTATGGCGCCGAGCACCAGCCAATAGATTGACGGGGCTATTGACCACACAAGGCGGCTGATTGAAACAATATCCGAGCGCTCCTGGGAATCCGGCGACATGACCATTGCAAGACCGTCGTAGCTGTCGCGGTAAAAGGGCATGATGATTTGCAGCAAAGAAAAGGTGACAAACACGCCGAAAAACTTTGCGTTGTAGGACATAGTGTCATACGGCAGCCAAAGCGTAACCAAAGAAAGAACGAGCGTCGGCAAGCCCATAAGCCGCAGCCAGGGGCGGTATTTGCCCTGCTTGCCGCGCGTGTTATCAAACAGCCAGGAGCGAACCATTGCGAACACAAAGGCAAGCGTCATGACCATGACGTTGAGCACCTGTAAATCCGTAGGGGCAATACCCACCGCGTTGCCGAAGAACATACTGCCGACGGCAAGGTTTTGGGCGTTAACCAACACCAAAAGGAACTGCACCCCTATTCCGCCGATGGAATACATGGTCAGTTCCTTGTAATTAACGTATTTCCCCTTCGGAGGGGTTTTCCAGTAGACGCGCAGCTTAGTCAAGCCCTCGCGGGCGGAATCAATAACGGACATGGCAAACTCCTAAACGGGCAAAAATGGGGCAGAGCAGAACTCCGCAGGTTAATCTCCTTATTGTGATTAGATGAGAAAAACAGGCACAAAATGTATGACCGTACAGCGCATACAAAAGCCGACATATATTTTACCTGAATATTCCGCCAATGTCAAGAGGGCGCGCCGGTTTTGTTTCATGGGAATCTTTGCCGCCAAGCCCTGCGGCGCCTTCCTCGGGGGAAATACCCCCTATTATTAAGGATATAGCGCGAACGGATTTCAGCCTATTGGAGTTAGCGCCCTCCCCTCCCCCGGCTTAGCTACACTCTTGCGGCAGCTGCCGACTCTGCGAATGCCGGCTGGCGGCTCGCGGATTTTTTCTAAAAAACACCCAAAACCCTCTTGACAAACCCGGCGCAATCTGCTATACTATCTTCTCGCAAGCGGCCCGTTGGTCAAGTGGCCTAAGACTCCGGCCTCTCACGCCGGCAACACGAGTTCGAATCTCGTACGGGTCACCAGGCGGACAACGTCCGCAGGAACGCTCCGCAGGAACGGCGGGTAACTTCCCGCGCATGGCTATTAAGCCTCCCCCGCCTTAGCGGCGGATATATTCCTCCTTAGCTCAGTCGGTAGAGCATTCGGCTGTTAACCGAAGGGTCGTTGGTTCGAGTCCAACAGGGGGAGCCAAAACCCTAACCACGGTCTGATAACACAGACCGTGGTTAATTCTTTGTATCCGCAAAGCCTTGATATGACTGTGTTTTTCGCCACCGACGACTTCGGAGCGGAGGGTTCAAATCCCTGCGAAAATACGCAAAAACAGCGGTTAAAAACATTTGGGATTGTGACGACACACTAACCACCGTAATATTGGGGAACAACGTGACGAGCATTAGCAATTCAGCGTTCTCTTATTGTACAGGCCTCACGAGCATAACAATCCCCGACAGCGTGACGAGCATTGGCGATGGTTCGTTCTATGGTTGCAAAAGTCTCGCAAACGTTACAATACCCAACGGCGTGACGAGCATTGGCGGTGGTGCGTTCAATGGTTGCGACAACCTCAAGGCGTATGTATATGAAAATTCATATGCTGAGGAGTATTGTATAGACTGGTCAATTCCTTATGTTTTGCACGGTGACTTTACCTACACTGTCAGCAACAGCTGCGGCGAACTAGATTCTGAATTCGCAGACGAAGCAACCATTACCGGCTACACCGGCTCGGCAACAGAGCTTGTCATCCCTTCAACCTTGGGCGGTTTACCTGTGGTTGCCATTGGCCTGGATGCGTTCGCTGAATGCGACAGCCTTACGAGCATATTGACGCGCCTTTGGTTCGTCACGAACGCGTAGGCGGTCAGCCCCCCGGAAACAACGCTGATTACAACGAAAACGGCAATCAAAAGCGAAAGCAGCGAGCAAATTCTCCTGCGCAG
>JAISSW010000005.1 GCA_031272895.1 Clostridium sp.
CGATAGACAACATAAGCACCGCCGTGCCTACAATTATCCTCTGCGGCAGCGCAGACCAGCTTGTGCCGCCAAGCCAATTCGGCGAGCGCTTGCACACCGAGCTTGACGCCCTGGGCGTACATAATAGCTACTTCCTGTTTGATGGCGCGGGACATGAGATATTCGGCGCCACAAAGGTGACCGATGAAGTCGCTGACTACTGCGAGCTGTATTTTTAGCAACAAACATAAAAAAGGAGCAGTTAAACGCTGCTCCTTTTTTGTGACTAAAAGCTGTCGGTGAATCAATACGCCTTGCCCCAGTAAAGCATATGCTTCGCCGGCTTTCCGCAGCACACGCAGCTTGTGCTTATTTCCTCTTGCTCAAAGGGAATGCAGCGGCTTGTTATGCCCGCCTCCTCCTTAAGCTTAAGCTCGCAGGCGGCGTCGCCGCACCACATTGCCTTAATAAAGCCGGGTTTGCTTTTTGCAATGGTCTTCAGTTCGTCCAAGTTAGCGGCGGAATAGGTCATTTCCTCGCGGCGGGCAAGCGCCTTTGTGTAAATGCCGTCATGAACCGCCTGCAGCAATTCGGGTATGCGCTCCTCAAGCTCATCTATCGGTACTATCGTTTTCTCTCGGTTGTCACGCCTGACGACCACGCAAACCCCGTTTTCAATGTCCCGCGGACCATATTCCACACGCAGGGGTACACCCTTCATCTCATACTCCGCAAACTTCCAGCCGGCGGAGTTTTCGCTGTCGTCCAGCTTAACGCGGCAAAACTTGCCCAAGCGCTCCTTTAGCGCGGCGGCGGACTCAAGCACACCGGGCTTGTGCTGCGCAATCGGCAGGACGACTACCTGAACCGGCGCAACGGCGGGGGGGAGGACAAGCCCGTTGTCGTCGCCGTGGGTCATAATAATTGCGCCGATTAAACGCGTTGTAACGCCCCAGCTTGTTTGGTGGGGGTATTGCAGCGTGTTATCCCGCCCGTTAAAGGTAATATCAAAGGCTCTTGCGAAGCCGTCGCCGAAGTAGTGCGTCGTACCCGCCTGCAGCGCCTGCCCGTCGTGCATAAGCGCCTCTATGGTGTAAGTGGCAAGCGCACCGGCAAATTTTTCCTTGTCGGTCTTTCTGCCCTTAACCACGGGGATAGCCAAGGCGTTCTCAGCAAACTCCGCGTAGAGGTTGAGCATACCCTCCGTTTCGTCCCGTGCCTCTTGTTCGGTTTCGTGCATGGTGTGCCCCTCCTGCCAAAAGAACTCCATTGTGCGCAGGAACGGGCGTGTGGTTTTTTCCCAACGGACGACGTTTGCCCATTGGTTATAAAGCTTAGGCAAATCACGCCAGGAGTGAATGACCCCGGCATAATAATCGCAAAAGAGTGTTTCACTGGTGGGGCGCACACACATACGCTCCTGCAGCTCCTCGCTGCCGCCGTGTGTTACCCAGGCTACTTCGGGCGCAAAGCCCTCAACGTGGTCTTTTTCCTTTTGCAGCAGGCTTTCGGGAATAAACAGCGGCAGCATTACGTTCTCATGCCCGGTCGCCTTAAAGCGCGCGTCTAACTCCGCGCGGATATTCTCCCACAGCGCAGTGCCGTAGGGGTGGATATACATACAGCCCCTAACACAGGAATAGGCGCAAAGCTGCGCCTTAATAACAACGTCCGTGTACCACTTGGCAAAGTCCTCATCCCGAGAGGTGATTGACTCAACCATTTTCTTTTCCGCCATTTTTATGAACACTCCTTGTTTGCTTTGCGCATTATAGACGCGCGTCAATGTAATTGGCAAGGTCGCCGAAGGTTTCAAAGCCCTCAATCGCCTCGTCCGTGACCTCCACCCGGAACAGCTGCTCAGCCTCGCCGACAATGTCCATCAGGTCAATGCTGTCCGCCTCCAGCTCATCAGGAACAGTTTCAGGGCGAACAAGCTCCTCATCCACTCCCAAAACATCGGCAATAAGAATCCTCAGCTTGTCAAAGGTACCCATAAAATAACCCTCCCGTTTTTTATTGGATATTAGACGTTGTTTATTGTAGCAGATATTTAAGCCGCTGTCAACGCCGCCGAGGTTGCAGGCAAAAAAACTTTCCGTACCCCCTTGACAAATTATGTAAAATCGCGTATAATAATACATACTAATCCTATATGCATTAGGAATTAAGAAGGGAGAACAACAATGGCAATCGCAAAACAGCTCTCGGAGCTCATTGGAAACACGCCGCTGCTTACACTCACGCGTTACGCAAAAAAGCATGGGCTTGGGGCGGAAATCACCGCAAAATTAGAATACTTCAACCCTGCCGGCAGCGTTAAGGACAGAATAGCCCTTGCAATGCTTAAGGACGCGGAGGAAAAGGGGCTTTTGAAGCCGGACAGCGTAATCATTGAGCCGACAAGCGGCAACACCGGCATAGGGCTGGCGTCAGTTGCGGCGGCAAGGGGTTACAAGGTTGTGCTTACCATGCCGGAAACAATGAGCGTGGAGCGCCGCAACCTGCTTAAGGCCTATGGCGCTCAGGTGGTCCTTACAGAGGGCGCTAAGGGAATGACAGGGGCGAGGCAAAAGGCAAAGGAGCTTGCCGACGCCACGCCGGGCGCTTTTATTCCCGAACAGTTTGAGAACCCGGCAAATCCCAAAATCCACTATGAAACCACCGGACCTGAAATTTGGCGGGACGCTGAGGGCAAGGTGGATATATTCGTGTCAGGCATAGGCACGGGCGGCACAATCAGCGGGGCGGGCAAGTACCTTAAGGAGAAAAACCCGGAGCTGTATATCGTAGCCGTGGAACCGTCTGCGTCGCCGGTGCTGAGCAAGGGCACAGCCGGTCCACATAAAATTCAGGGCATAGGCGCGGGCTTTGTCCCCGCCACGCTCGACACAAAAATTTATGACGAGATAATAGCGGTTGATAACGAGGCTGCTTTTGCTGCCGGGCGTGAGGTCGCCAAGGAGGAGGGTCTGCTTGTGGGCATTTCCTCCGGTGCGGCGCTAGTGGCGGCAGAGGAGCTTGCCTCCCGCCCGGAAAACGCCGGAAAGCGCATTGTCGTCATATTCCCGGACACAGGGGAAAGGTATCTCTCAACAGCCCTTTTCGTGGAGTAAGCTTAAATAACGAAAAACGCCCCTGTCACGTTGCGCGGCAGGGGCGTTTTAATTTTGATATGCTTTATAGTGAGAAAAATTGTCACAGACGTATTGCAAAATACATGAACAGGATGTGATATATATTTAATCATAAAGCTTTCGCAGAACTCTAAATTCCGCGAAAGCTCTTTTGACGAGAAAATTATAGCAGGCAATCCAAATTTTGTCAAGCAAAAACGGATAAGTGGCAGTTTTTTGAGGCTAAGTTACGGTGCGCGCTGAAAAAATCTACTTTTTTGCAAAAAAATAAGCGCACTTCCCTGTTTCTCATCTATCTTTGCAGTTTGTGTAATTTATAACATAAACCTCAAGATGGTAAGCCCTTGCGGATATTTTAGCGTAAGTATAGTATAATACTATTTATGGTCATGCAAGTGGTCAAATATATTGCGGGAGGGCAGAGTAGACCTATGCCGAGAAGGGGAGAGAATATCCGTAAAAGGAGCGACGGACGCTGGGAGGGCAGGTTCATTCAGCGGCGGGACATTGACGGTAAGGCGTGCTATCGCTCGATTTACGGCAAAAGCTACGCGGAGGTTAAAGGCAAGCTTGCGCAGCGAAATGATGCGCTTAAGGAGGAGCGAGCCGGCGAAAAACCGGCGGCGTTTGGGGATATACTGCAGCTGTGGCTTGAGGACAGAAAAATAAAACTGAAGAGGCAAAGCTACGCTAAATATGCCGGCATGATAAAAAGGCACCTTATGGACGGCTTAGGCGACAAGCACTTATCAAGCCTTAACGCAACGCAAATTAACCGGCATTTGGAGCAAAAGCTGAGGGAGGGCTTGGCGGTTACTACGGTCAGGACACTGGGCTTTATTGCTGCCTCCGCGCTGACTTTTGCCGCCGAGCTTGGCATATGCCCGCCGCCGGTCGGCAAATTTCACAGACCGTCGAAGTGCAGGGCGGAGCCATGTGTTTTTTCGGTCGCGGAGCAGCGACGGCTTGAGGAACACCTATTAGGCGCCGTGACTCCGACGGGGCTTGGCATTTTGCTTTGTCTGCACACGGGGCTGCGCATTGGCGAGCTTTGCGGCTTACGCTTGGAGGATATTGACATACTTTCTGCAACGCTCCATGTAAGAAGAACGGTTTGCAGGCTTGCAAAGGGTGGCGGCGGCACCGAGCTGACAATAGGCGAGCCGAAATCCGCAAGCTCACGCAGGGCAATACCCTTGACGCCTTGTATAGCAATGCTGCTTGACGAACAGCTTAGGGAGCGCCGACAAAAAGAGGGGAACACCGCCGTGTTTTTACCAAGCCCGGAGGGTAGATACCTTGACCCACGCACCCTACAGTATCGCTTCAAAAAAATTCTGCGCGATTGTGGGCTGCCGGAAAGAAAATTCCACGCCCTGCGGCACAGCTTCGCCACACGCTGCGTTGAGGCGGGAGTAGACGTAAAATCACTAAGTGAGATACTCGGTCACGCGGACGTGGGCACAACGCTGAATATTTATGTCCATTCCTCAATGGAGCAAAAGCGCATACAGCTGGACAAGCTGGCGCATTTTAGTGGTCAACGCCGTGGTCAAGCTACGCTGTAAGCACTGCTGCCATAAGGCTTTTTCGTGCCGCTTTCGCGGAATTTAGAGTTCTGCGAAAAAAGGGGGAAGATTATGTGCGGGCAGCTGAGCTTGCGTACGGAGCTAATCAGGCAGTGGCCGGAGCTGCGTGACATTGCCGAATACCTGCGCGGAATGAAGTTTAAGCGCAGCCTGTTTGGCTGTGACAAAGAGAATGTGCTTGAAAACATATTGGAGCTGACGCAGAGGTATGAGGCGATAATCGAAATGCTGTTCAGGGAGCTTAAGCGGCAGTCCGCAAGCTGTGAGATTAGCGCCGCGGAGCAGGTCTTGGCAAATCGGTCAGGGGGGCAGGGCACAGCTGAGCTTGAAGCGCTGCGCCAACAGCTTTTGCAGGCACAGCGGGCAGCGGATAACTATAATTCCCTTTACCGTGCCGCGCTGGAGCTTACCAAAAACCTTAAGGAGGAGCTTGCGGGTCTGCGCCGCGGCGAGGAACAGCCGGCGGTGGAAGAGAAAAGCGATGGTCCTAACGAAAACATTGGCAAGGGAGAACGTATGGATGAAAGCCTTTGGCGCTTGGCGCTGAACCAAAACCTTGAGGAGTTGTTTTCACACACGCCAAACAGCGGCTGTTAAGGCGTAACCAACAGATGGAAAGGCTATTGTATGAGGAAAGTACCGCGGGAATTCTGCGCGCCCAAGTCCGCTTTCTGCGGCGCAAAAAGGGCATTTGCCGTGCCGTGCTTGCGGTCGGACTTGCGGCGGTTCTGTCTGTGCTGGCATTCGGGGCAGTATTCGGTATTGCGTTGGTTAACGGAAGCTCCATGAGTCCCGCAATCAACGCCGGCGATTGCCTGCTGTTTGTGCGCCGCGGGGAATACAGACGCGGCGACATAGTGCTTTTTTGCCGCGCGGGGGACTTGGAGGATGAATACATAAAGCGCATTATTGCCCTGCCGGGGGAAAGGGTTGATATAAGCGCGGATGGCATTGTGCTGATTAACGGCGCAGCCATAGACGAGCCTTATGCGTCCGGACAAACAATTGGGGACGGCTCCGTGCAATTCCCCCTGTTGCTTGGAGCTGACGAATACTTTGTTCTTGGGGACAACAGGGAGGTATCACATGATTCGAGAAGAATAGGGGCTGTTGCACGCGGAAGCCTGCTTGGCAGGGTGGTAATTGTTCTGCGTTTAAGCGGCAAACAAAACTGAGAATTAAGAGAGGTAATAAGCCATGAAAAAAAACAAAAGCTTCGCAATTGCACTATTGGTGCTTTTAGTGTTTGCCGCGGTGAGCCTTGGGCTTGTGGTTTTTCCTAACGCGGCGGGGGAAAGCATATTCATTCCCGGCACATACAACAGCTATTACGGTTCCCAAACACCTTGGCTTTTCCGCCATATGTCCGGCACAACCTCAAGCGGGCAGGCGATTTATGTAGACACATTTTGCTCCGATTTTGCTTCCGGCGCGGGGCGGGGACACGGGTACTATTATTGGCGCAACAATTTGCCGACCGAGGATATTGAAAGTAACCCTGAGCTGCATGACGCCTTAAATGAGCTGTATTTGTCGGTGGATTCATGGCGGCACCTGCGCTACGAGATGCTTTACACCAACGCCAACGAATGGCTTGAGGGCAACGCATGGTATTGGGCGGGCTTGCAGCACTACGCACCCTCAAAATACCTCAATTTCGGTAACTTTTCCTTTAGGTCGGACAGCGAGAGCACATATTTCGGCGCTTCGCCCACGGACGACTTCATGGGTCTGGGTGCTATCGAGGCGGGCGATACCATAGACATAGGCGCGCAAAGCAACACGCAGTTTTTATATAACGGACAAAACGTCACCTCGGCCGTTAGCGGCGGCAGCAGCCCCACATACCCCGCAAGCGTGGTAACAAACAGCTTTCGTATAGGTCCGTTCAAGCTTGTTTTTGACCCGAGCAGCGACCCTGTTTTGGCGCAGCTGAACAGCGGGCTGAGCAAAACAAGCCTTAGCTTTATTCCTAAGTTCCAAAATGAGCAGGACGCGAGCCGTGTGCGTTTCTTCTTAGCCTCCGCACCGGAAATTCCCGTTTACAGCATTCCCTTGGGCGAGGCATTTTATGTGGATTACAACCAAACAAGCCAAAACATGGCGGCGGCAATGAACGGCATTACAGTCCCAATTGCCCTGCAGAGTGAAAACAACTTCATCTTCAAGGTTATAGCGGACCAAATCTTCGTCGGTTCGGGGCAGCCCCAAACAAACGTTGAGGTGGAAAGCGGAAAAATTGAGTATAATTTCAAGCTACGTTTCCTTTCAGATTATGTACCCCCTGAACCGGACGTTGACAATGGGGAGTACAGCCGTCCTACAGTGGATAAGCTGGTGACGGAGGATAACCATCTGAACGCCACAGGCGAATATGTGGACGTGTTGGAAACACAGGCGGGCGGCGACGTGCTGCACAAGATGACGGTAAGCGCGGACGAACCAAAGGGTACAATACTTGTGTTCCAGGACACGGACTATGATTTGCCGCTGAACAAAAGCGGCGTAGCCTATGTGACGACAGCGGCACAGCTAAAAAGTGCTATTGACGCAAACAAGCCAATAAAGCAAATGGCAAACATAACCATACCCTCGTCCTGGGCGGCGTCAGCTACAGTTTACAGCAATATCTTTGACGGGAACGGCTTTCAGCTTGTCGCGGACGGCGGAACAATGGGCAGCGCCCTCTTTGGACAAACACAGGACGCTGTGTTCTACCGTTTACAGTTCGTCAACTTCAACATCAGGCGCACAATCAGCGCGGCAAATTACGCAAACACCGCTCCCGTTTACTACGGCGGCGCATTGGCTGATTATATGTCCGCCGCAGATTCCGGCGATTACCGCGGCAGAATAATAAATTGCTACCTTAGGGGGAGCATAAGCTTTACTGTTTCGGAGGGAGCATATTCCTCCGCCATGCCGCTGTTTTATAAGCGGGTGGGCGGAGCGGTTGGCTTTGCCCTACTTGCGGAGGTATACGGCTTGAAAGCGGAAATAGATTTCAGCTGCCTTGGCGCAAGGGATAACGGCGTTGACGACGCTATTGCCGCGGGCTTGGCGGACAGGGACGCGGTTTACGCAAACTCTGTTGCGGCGGCGGGACTGTTTGGTGTCCTTTACACCGCGCGCTTTGAAAACGTCGATTTGATATTGGACGTGGAAACAAAGGCAATGAAAAGCGTTGGCGTAGTGTGGACGCTTGGCGACGGCAGCAACAGCGGTCTTGTGGTTCAGGACATAAGGGCGAGTATCTCCCTTAGCAACCATTTCCTTGGAAGCGACTACGGCAGCAGCAACCGCCGCCAAGGCTCACAGGTCGGTGGCTTTGCTTTTGAAATCCAGAACGCAAGGACAATAGACCGCGTTACCGTTGATTTGAGCTACATAAATAACGCCGACCACTACTTGGGTATGTTCTACGGTATGGGGCATTTAGTGAACAGCACAATAAGCAGCAATGTGGTTTCTAACTCCCGAATCAACATAAGCGGCAATGTAAATGCCTCATATGACGCGGCGAACTTCAACAAGGGCGGCGACGGAATATACATAATAACCGGTCTTGTGGGCTTTTTGGGAGCCTCCGAGGGGACGGACGCGGACATAGCAAACACAGGAATAACAATTGAAAACTGTGAGGTTAACGCAAGCCTTACGGGGCACACATGGCGCACCGCCGGGCTGTATTCTGAAACAGCCTTTGGCTGGAACAGCTGCTCGGCGCCGAATGTTGTGATTAGGAACAGTTTCTTTAACGGGACTGTCGGCTCTGACCATTATGCGGCGGGAATTATGACAGGCTTTGCAAGGGGCGGCAGAAGTGTTCTTATTGAAAATTGTGTGGCAAATGTCAGCATAACAGGCACGCCCTACGCCGCCGGAATATTCATCGAGCAAAGGGATAATTTGGATGCCGGAGGCACAACGGTTACCGCCTCGCCGGGTCCCTCTGTAATTCGCGGTTGTTACGTCGCCGGCACAATAACGGCTACCTACAAGAGCAATATTTTCCGCAACCTTGCCACATCCTCCTGCCACGGCAGCAATAACTACACCTCGCTTTCCGGCGGCACGGGGGCGGCCACGGAAAACGGCATGACGCAGGCGCTTAGCGCGGGGACAGCCTTAAGCTTTTACAAAAATACCTTGGGCTTCAGCATTGCCGCCGACGAGAGCAGTATTTGGACACTGCCGAGCGGCATAATACCCGGTATTTCCGAAGAGCAAACAAAAAAATGTCCGCCCCAGCGTGTTTATGTGTTCGATTATTACCACACAAGCACCACACCAATAAGCTTTGGTGAGTTTTATGTATATGAGGGCGGCGAATTCAAACGCCTGTGGGAAAGCGAGCTTGCCCTTGAGGGCAGCAACAGCATTGTTACGGAAATAGATATGGGCGCGCCGCCAAGCGGGCAGAGCAACTTTGTGTTCTATTGGAAGAAGCCCTCCGTACAGCCGGGCACATGGCAAAACACGGTAAAAATAATCCCTAAGGACGACCGCTTGGACGGAGGAGCGCTCAGCAGGGATTTCCCGCGGGATATTGACGACGACTGGGTGCTTGCAAGGGAATATGCAGTGTCGCTTAACATCGTTAAGCTTACCAACGTGGACGAGGCTCCGTTGCCCTTGGACGGCACAAGCTTCAGGCTTTATTACACGAGTCGGCTATATGACGACATGACAGACTTGGGCAATGCCTACACAGGCTGGAGCTATGAGGACATAAGCCCCGAGGGTTATTTGGGTGCGGTCTTTGCGTGCGGCATTGTAACAGGCAGCTATGTGCTTAAGGAAATTGCGGCGCCGTCCGGCTATGGCGGCAATGTTGGCAGAATTTGGTACGGAAGCTTTGCCAACGGCAGTCTGGAGCTTTATGAGGGCGACCCGACGATGAGCATACAGTTAAAAAGGCTGTCCTTATTGGCGAGCGAAAAAGACGAGGGAGAGCTTGTAACGATAAGCTACGGAGCAACGATAACAAACCTGCCTGACGCGGATATTCCCATGGCGCGCGTGCGCGTCGTTAAGTGGAACGAGGACGGAAGCGAAAAAATTGACGGCGCAAAATATGTGCTGCAGCGCTTTGGCGGCGAGGGCTTTACGGGGGAAGCATACGCATATGGCAACAACCTTTTTTGCAACGACCCGAGCGAAAACTTTGTTGACCTGAGCTATGGCTACTATCAGCTGCTGGAGATAGAGCCGCCCGAAGGCTACAGCTTGGATTCCACGCCGATTTATATTAAGTACACGGAAGCGGACGGCTTAGTTTTTGTTAAGGATAACCACAGCGCGGGCGTTGACCGGGTTGGTTACATGGACGGCATTCAGGACCTTAGGGCTAATTGGGGCTTAACAAACGAAAGCGGCGTGCAGACCCTTACCGTGAACACCCGTGACAAGAAAACAGAATACCGCCTGAGCGTAGAAAAATATCTTGCGGGCGCGGCGGGTAACGAGCAAAAGCTGGCCGGGATTAGCTTTGAGCTATACGGCACGGCAGGGGATAAAATCAGCAGCCATACTACCGACTCAAGCGGGAGTATAGTAATAAGCCTGCCCTCCGAAAACCAAAACTACACGCTGAAGGAGGCATTGACAGCTGAGCAGGCGGAGGCTTATACGGCTATACCTGATTACACAATAGAAACACGCGACGGGGCTATTTATCTCAGCGGGGGAGCGCATGGCTATGATTCCGTTAAGATTGAGCGCGGCAGCTACGATGCTTACTGCTATGTGTTGGTTAAGGACGGAGCGGAATACACCGTTGTAAGACCGGGCGACGACGCTTTCCCGAAAGACGTTGTTATGCAGGAGGAAGAACAAACGGGGGGTAACCACGCTTACATAAGGGTGCCCAACGAACGGCAGCCCCAAAGGGTTGTGCTGACGAAAACAGAGCTTGGTGACCCTGAACGTTTGCTTGCCGGGGCTGTGTTTGAAGTGCGCAAGACGGCGGACAACAGCGTGGTAAAGGGCTTTGTTCTAGACTCCGCCGGGAAGTACAGCTACAGTGCAACGGCTGAAAATACAAGCCTCAGCACCGGCGCGGGCGGCACGCTGAGCGTTACAGGGCTTCCCCCCGGCAGCTATTACTTTTTGGAAACAGCAGCGCCGCCGGGCTATGTTACCCCAAGCGGTACCGCGGCAAGAACAAGCTTTTCCGTCATTGAAAACGGACCATCACTTGTCAGCGTAGGCGCTGAAAACACTCCTACGCAGCTGGAGCTGACAAAGCTGAACAAGGACGATGAGAGCGAAAGTCTGCAGGGTGCTGTTTTTGAGCTTTATAAATCCAACGGCGGCAAGCTGACCGGGTTCACCGCGCAGGGCAGCTTTTACCGTTACACAGAGGGCGAGGGTGCATCGTCTATAGCAACGGGGGCGGACGGGAAAATACTCATCAAGGCCTTGCCGGCGGGCAGCTATTACTTCTTGGAAACGGTTGCACCCACTGGCTTTGCCCTCCCGGAGGGCGACGAAGCAAAGCTCCCGTTTGAGCTTTCGGCGTCAAGCTCCGCTAAGCTTACGCTTACGGCAAGGAATACCCGCGCGGGACTTGATTTTGTGTTTACCAAAACAGATAAAAATGAAAATCCCCTTGAGGGTGTCCGCTTTGAGCTGTATGCCTGTAAAACGCCAAATGTGCCTGGGCATACGCACTCACAGCTTGCGGCGGACGAAGAGAGCAACTGCTGGAATGTTGCGGAGCCTTATAAGACGGCTCAAAGCGGCGCGGACGGACGGGTTGAGTTCACAACCGTTGAATACGGGGAATATATGCTGGCGGAAGTGCAAGCCTTAGCCGGTTATGAATTGCCCAAGGGTCAATGGCTGATAAGCGTAAACCCTGCGGCGGAGGGAGTTAACATCAGCGCCAGGGGGGAGCAGCTGCCCCCGGCTTTCAAGGTGGTTACCGACGGGGACGGCGGCAAAAGCTATTACCTGCCGAATTACGCGCAGCTTGTGCTGCCAAAGACCGGCGGTGTTACGGCTCTGCTGTCCACCGCGGCGGGGAGCGTGCTTTGCCTTGCCGCGGGACTTGCCGCAATACGGCTTGCGCGCAAGAGGCGCAAAATTCACCGGCCCTTGGCGGGGCTGCGCTAACGAGCGGATAAATTCCGAAAATAAACCAAACAACAAAGGAGATGCCAAATGAAGATTCATTCCATCCTAAAAGCGGTTTTACTGACCGCACTTGCGCTGTGCTTAGCTCTTGGTTGCGTACTGACGGCTGCAGCCGCAAACAGCTCACTCCCACCGGCTACGGGCAGCCTTACCATTCACAAGTATGTCATGCCGGACACAAGCTTTGCCGGCGCACCCTATGACGGCACAGTCGTTCCCCCGGAGTCCTTGCCGGAAACAGCCGTTCCCTTAAACGGCGTCGAGTTTAAGCTATACAAGCTTACTATACCCGCGGGCGGCACCGTGCCGAGCGATGCGGTTTTCCCCGACCCGGGCTACTTATTTGAAAGCTACCTCAATCCCCTTGTACTGCGTTCGGACGGGATAGACTACCCGCTTAGCTTTGTTACAAGCGTAACCACTGCAGGAGGAACAGCGGGCAATCCCTTGGGTGTTGCGACCGCGTCCAATTTGGCGCAGGGCTTTTATTTGGTGGTGGAGCAGCCGAACGAAAAGGTCGTCAATCCCTGTGCCCCGTTCGTGCTTGCCGTGCCAATGACCAATGCCGACGGCGACGGCTGGATTCAAGACGTCCATGTTTACCCAAAAAACGAGGATGTTTCCCTGCACAAGCAAAACAACAAAACCGTAGTAGACCTTGGGGATACGGTGACCTGGACAGTCACAAGCTCCGTGCCGACAGATGTCGCGGCGTTCAGCAAGTTCGATATTGTAGACCCCTTGGACGAGGCGCTGGACTTTAACCTTACGGCTTTGCCGAACAGTGCAATACTGAAGCTGGAGGGCTTGCAGGCTGAAAGCGACGCTTCGGGAACGCCGATTGACCCCGCGCTTTATGATGTGACACTTGAAAGCGTGCAGGATTTACCTACTCCGGCGGGCGCTCACACTGAGCACCGGAAAACCTTGAGGGTAAGCTTCAAAAAATCAGGCAGCTTTACGTTACCCTCCGGTGAATCAGCGCCTGCCGTTCCCGGAATCCTTGCAAATTACAAGTTTATCCGTATGACTTTTGTTACAACGGTTAACGAAAAAATACTTAACCGAGCTGATTACACCGTGTGGAACGGAGCTAAAATAGAGCTTACGAACCGTTACGGGCAGGAAAAGGAGCGAATCAGCGAGGAGCAGGCAGTACATACGGCAAAAATAATCATCAACAAAATTGACGCTAATACCGGAATCGGAGCAAACGTAAACGGCGCGCAGTTCAAGCTTGCCACCTCGGAGGCAAACGCGAACAACGGCCATTATATCCATGTTGTGCGCGAGGGGAACAGCCCAACGGGGGCAATAATCAGGGTTTGCGACTACGGAGAGTCGGGCTACAATGACGTGGGCATGACGGATTGGGTGGAAACAGCCTCCGGCGGCACGGCGACGCTGCCGGCCATAGCCGTGTTTGCGGGGCTGCAGGATTACACTGAAAGCTCGGTGGAAGGAGATAAAACCTACCTTTCATACTGGATAGTGGAAACTCAAGCGCCCGGTGGCTACAATCTGCTTTCCGCACCCGTAAAGCTCAGCTTCACGGCGGACAGTAAGGTCGCCGAAGTGAACCACACCATTGAGTGTGTGGTAAAAAACACAACTGACTTTGAGCTGCCGAACACCGGCGGCATTGGGACGATTCTCTTCACGGCCGGCGGAATACTGCTGCTTGGGGCGGCGGTTGCCTTGGTGGTAATAGCGCTCAAAAAGAGAAAAGGCAGCACAGACTAAAAAACGCGGCGGGGGAGGGGAGAGCAATTCTTCAGTCCCCCGTCCGTACCTAAGGAGGGTGGCAAGGCTTGAAAAAAAGAACACGAGGCTTAAGGGTCTGTGCGGCCATTGCCCTACTGGCGCTTGCTGGGATAGGTTTGCTTGCCTATCCCGTTGTTTCAAATTATTTGTTTGTGGTCCATGCCTCCGAGGGCATACAGAGCTACGAGCAGAGTGTGGAAGACAAGGGTGGTGAGGAGGAGCTTGCCGGTCTTTGGGCTAAGGCTGAGGCATATAACGAAAACCTGGAGGGCAACCCGGCCCATGACCCCTTCCTTACGGGCAGCGGTATGGCGCTTGGTGATGATTACGCTCAGGTTTTGGACTTGGGCACCGACGGTCTTATGGGCTATATACAAATCCCCAAGATAGGCGTTAAGCTGTCAATCTTCCACGGAATGCAGGACAAGGTTCTCAGCAAGGGCGTCGGACATCTGGAGGGCAGTTCCATGCCAATCGGCGGGGAGGGCAGCCACAGCGTCCTTGCCGCGCACAGTGGGCTGGCACAGGCAAGGCTCTTTACGGATTTAACCGAGCTGCGCACAGGCGACGATTTTTATATCCACGTGCTGGATAAGGTTTTGGCGTACCGGGTGGACCAAATAACAACCGTGCTGCCGGAGGAAACCGACACGCTGCGCAGGAGCGGGACGGAGGATTACTGTACGCTTGTTACCTGCACGCCATACGGCATAAATACCCACCGCCTTTTGGTAAGGGGAGTGCGGATAGAGTACATTAAGGAAGCGGAAGAAACCCAGTTGAGCGCCGCAGCTTCAAGCGCGCACAATTGGGTCGCCGTACGCAACAGCTTGCTTGGCGTGCTTTTGGGTGCTGCGGCGGGCTTGCTATTGCTTGCGCTTTATGTAGCCATACGCGCAATACGCAGGCGGGTTTTGACGCATTCAAGCAAGGCGGAGGGGTTTTGGTGGGAAGCTTGAGGAGATGGCTTGTTCTGCTTGCGGTAGTTTTGTTTCTGCTTGGCGGCGGGCTGCTGCTTTACCCTACGCTAAGCTCGGCAAAGTACCGCGGCGGTGTAGCCGAAATAAAACAGGAATTCCTTAAAGACAAGGGTTCACAAGCGGAGCGGGAGCCTGCTTCGGAGCGCCTGTACGAAAAGCTTAAGGAAGAAAACCAAAGGCTGTTTGAAACCAATCAGGCGGATTTGATTGACGCTTTTTCCTATGAGCAGCCGGGGGTTGATTTATCCGAATACGGGATAAAGGATAACCTCATAGGCTTTATTGCAATTGAGGCAATCGGTGTGGAGCTGCCTATATACCTTGGCGCAAACACCGAGCAGCTAAAAAAAGGGGCTGTTCACCTGACGCAAACCTCGTACCCGGTCGGCGGAGAAAACACCAACACGGTTATTGCTGCGCATCGCGGCAACAAGGTTCCTATGTTCCGCAACATACACAAAATAAAAATCGGCGACACGGTAACAATAACCAACTTCAGGGAGGTTATTACTTACCATGCCGCAGAGCTTAAATTCATAGCGCCCGCACAAATTGACGAGATTAAAATTCAGTCGGGGAGGGAACTACTCACGCTGCTCTCCTGCGACCCCTTGGGGCTTAACTACAGGCGCATTGTGGTTGTTTGCGAGCGGGTGATGGCTAAATAACGCTTTTGCCGCCCATGTACGGCTGCAACGGCGCCGGGATTTTTACGCTGCCGTCCGCTTGCAGGTTGTTTTCAAGCAAGGCAATCAGCATACGCGGGGGTGCGGCGACGGTGTTGTTAAGCGTGTGCGGGAAGTATGTGCCGCCCTCGCCCTTAACACGAATGCCGAGCCTGCGAGCCTGCGCGTCGCCAAGTGTGGAACAGCTGCCCACCTCAAAATATTTCTGCTGCCTTGGGCTCCAAGCCTCAACATCGCAGCTTTTTACCTTAAGGTCAGCCAAGTCGCCGGAGCAGCATTCAAGGGTGCGCACGGGTACGTCCATGCTGCGGAAAAGCTCCACCGTATAGCTCCACAGCTTGTTGTACCAATCCATGCTTTCCTCAGCCGAGCATATAACCACCATTTCCTGCTTTTCAAACTGGTGTATACGGTAAACGCCGCGCTCCTCAATGCCGTGCGCGCCTACCTCCTTGCGGAAGCAGGGGGAATAGCTCGTCATGGTTTGCGGCAGCTGCTCCGGGCGCAGGATTGTGTCAATATAGCGCCCAATCATGCTGTGCTCGCTTGTACCGATTAGGTATAAATCCTCGCCCTCAATTTTATACATCATGTTTTCCATTTCGGCAAAGGACATTACCCCGGTAACCACGTTGGAGCGAATCATAAACGGCGGCACGCAGTATGTAAAGCCCTTGTTAATCATAAAATCACGCGCATAGCTCAGGACGGCAGAGTGCAGCCGCGCGACATCGCCCAAAAGATAATAAAAACCGTTGCCGCTGGTCTTTCGTGCGCTTTCAAGGTCAATACCGCTTAGCTTTTCCATTATATCCACATGGTAAGGAATCTCAAAATCCGGCACAAACGGCTCGCCAAAGCGCTCAAGCTCCACATTTTCCGTGTCGTCCTTGCCTATTGGCACACTCTCGTCAATAATTTGCGGAATGCCCTGCATAACAGTCTTAAGCTTTGCCGCAAGCTCGTCCTGAAGCCTGCCAAGCTCCTCCATGCGCGGGGCAATGGCGGAAACCTCTGCCTTGGCGGCCTCTGCCTCGTCGCGCTTGCCCTGCGCCATAAGTACACCGATTTGCTTGCTGATGGTATTGCGCTTGTTGCGCAGCTCGTCCGCCGCGGCTATCGTTTGCCGCAGCCTTACGTCAAGCTCCAGCGCCTCGTCCACCAAGGGCAGCTTTGAGTCCTTGAACTTCTTTTTAATGTTTTCCCGAACCAAATCCGGATTGGTGCGAATGAGCTTAATGTCCAGCATATTATTATACTCCTTGAAAAGATTTTTTTGATTAGACGCTTTCTTCGCGCAGGTCAAGCGAAATCTGCTCGTGGGTTAGCTTCAAGCGACGCAGGCGCACGCCCGCCGCGTTAAACATTCTGCGCGCCGCAATAAAATCCGGCTTGTCCGAATATTTATCGGAAAGGTAGCATACTTCTTTTATTCCGCTTTGGATTATTGCCTTGGCACAATTGTTGCAGGGGAACAGCGCCGTGTATATACGGCAGCCCTCTAAGTTGCGCCCGCCGCTGTTGAGGATTGCATTCAGCTCAGCGTGGCAAACATATAAGTATTTTGTGTCCTCGCCCTCGCGCTCCCAGGGAAATTCATCATCGCTGCAGCCGCAGGGCATACCATTGTAGCCTACGGACATAATTCTGTTTTGGGCGTTGACTATCGACGCCCCCACCTGAGTGCTTGGGTCCTTGCTGCGCTTTGCGGAAAGCAGAGCCAAGCCCATAAAATATTCGTCCCAGCTGATGTAATCCGCGCGTTTCATGTCGTCCTCCCCAATGACAAAATGCTCCCGCAAATTATACCACATTTTGAATGAACACGCAAGGAAAAACAAAAAGAGAGGGAATACGCCATGCTTTCGGCTTGCGAAAAAAGCGATTTTGTGCTATACTAAGCATGGACGAGCCGAGAGGACGGCGCGTGGATTCTTGGGTGGGGAGAGGCATAATGGATGGTTCGGAACTGCTGTCAATAAAGGAATTTGCCGAATACACGGGAGTAAAGCAGCACATATTGCGCCATTACGACGATATAGGCATTTTTCAGCCTATTATGCGCGGAGAAAACGGCTACAGGTATTATTCGCCGCAGCAGATAACGGCGCTGAATATGGTCAGCGTGCTCAGTGACATTAAGTCGCTCTACCGTGAGGTGGGCGAGCTGCAGCAGGAACGCAGCCCGCAGTCCATGCTGGAATTCATGAAGAAAAAGGGGCGCATTATTGATGCCGAGTTGCGCCGCCTGCATGATGCCTACGCAATAATCCATATGTACGAAAACCTAATCGGCCATGGTATAACAGCGGACGAAGAAAATGTTGTTGAGATGGATATGGAAGAATTCCCCATCTTTATCGGACCTGAAAACAAGTTTGAAAAGAGCAAGCTTTTCTACTCGGATTTTGTTGCTTTCTGCAAATACGCCCGTGAGCATGGCATCAGCCTCAGCTTTCCAATCGGCGGCTTGTTTGAGGACGTTGACGCCCTGATTAGGTCTTCCGGACAGCCGAAGTGGTTTTTCTCAACCTCGCCACGGGGTGCGCAAATTAAGCCTGCAGGGCATTACATCGTTGGCTATCACCGCGGATATTACGGCGTCCTTGGCGATTTGCCGCAGAAGCTTATTGACTACGCAAAGGAGCACAATTTAGAAACAGAAGGTCCGGTTTTTGTTATCTATGTGCTTGACGAGGTTTGCATAGGCGACCCGGACAGGCTGTTGGCGCAAGCGGCGGTAATGGTCAAGCCCGCAAAAAAACGAAACAAGTAGCTTATGGCTTTTTCTTGGCTTTTTTGAAGCCAAATACAAATAACGCGCTGATTCCAAGGCTGATTGCCAAAGCAAGCAGCATGAGAGGATTTTCGCGGTAGTAATTGTACATTTGCTCAAAAGCGGCGGGCTGGTACAGCAG
This sequence comes from Clostridium sp., assembly GCA_031272895.1. Lineage (GTDB taxonomy): Bacteria > Bacillota > Clostridia > Oscillospirales > Acutalibacteraceae > WRKY01. Next base: position 18,194 of record JAISSW010000005.1, read on the forward strand.
GGCAAGACCAACCGCCACAGCGCCGATTGCGCAAACCAAAACAGCCCCCGCTGCGCAGTCCTTGGCAACAGCGGCAAGAGGGTGCTTGCGCCTGGTGGCAAGGTCGGTCAGCGCCTCGATGGCGGTGTTAAAAACCTCCGCCGCAAGCACCAAGGCATTGACGGCAAAAAGCAGCGCCCACGCCTCGCGGCTGAGTGTGAACCAATCATAAAGCCCCAAATAGGCGTACATATATGCCATGCACACAAGGTGAATCCTAAAATTTCGCTCGGTTTTGACCGTGCGTATGATTCCTCGCGCCGCAAAACGAAAGCTGTTGAGCAATGACCTCATAAAACTCCTTTGCGGCACTCAGCCGTTCTCCGCCCCGTCCATGTAATAAGAACCATTCCTCTTAAGCCCCACCTTAGAGAGCGCCGCTTCCTCTTTCTCGCGCATACGCACAAGGTCCATGCCGCCGGAGGTGTGGTCGTAGCCAAGCAGATGCAAGAGAGAGTGAACTGTAAGGTAGCAGACCTCCCTTTGCAGGGAATGCTCGAAGCGTTCCGACTGCGCAACCGCCCGCGGCATGGAAATAACCACGTCGCCGAGCATTTGCGCGCCGGTTTCCGGGTTTACGTCATATATGCCGTTCTCCCCCAGCGGGAAGGACAGCACGTCCGTGCGCTCGTCAATGCCGCGGTGCTTTTTGTTGAGGGCGCGTATGGTTTCGTCGTCCACAAAACGGACGTAAACCTCCGCGTCGGCGTTAAAATCCTCACCCGTCAGCACGGCGGTGCAGGCGCGGCGCATGAGCATACGCACGCCTGTGGGTATTTTAACCTCGTCCTGGTCATTACGAATGATGACCCTTACTCTCCTTGGAAGCATGACGTTGTTTCTCCTCCTCGTTTTTTTCATATGCCTTTATTATAGCCTGAACCAAGCTGTGGCGGACCACGTCGCGTTCCGTAAAGCGGATTTGCGCCACACCCTCGATTCCCTTAAGCACCCTGATTGCGTCCTTCAGACCGGAACGCTTTCCGTCGGGCAGGTCAATTTGGGTAATATCGCCCGTCACCACCATTTTTGAGCCGTTGCCCAAGCGTGTGAGGAACATTTTCATTTGCTCCGGGGTGGTGTTCTGTGCCTCGTCCAAAATGATAAAGCTCTCGTCCAACGTTCGTCCGCGCATATAAGCAAGCGGCGCTACCTCGATTACCCCTTTTTCTTGCTGGCGGGTGAAGTTCTCCGCCCCAAGCATATCGAACAGAGCATCATAAAGCGGGCGGAGGTAGGGGTCAACCTTGTGCTGTAAATCCCCGGGCAAAAATCCCAGCTTTTCTCCCGCTTCAACGGCTGGGCGCGTCAGTATAATCCTGCTGACCTCATGTGCGCGGAAGGCCGTAACCGCAAGCGCCACCGCAAGATAGGTTTTGCCTGTTCCGGCGGGACCGACGCCGAGGGTAACCGTGTTTGTGCGTATTGCGTCAACGTATTTTTGCTGCCCCAGGGTTTTTGCCTTAACCGGCTTGCCGCGCGCCGTAACACAAACGGTGTTGCCTCCAAGCTGCCCCAGCTGGTCGTCGTTACCCTCGCGCACAAGGGAAAGTACATAACGCACGGTTTGCTCATTCAGTGCCTCGCCGCGGTCAAGCAGGCTCATAAGACCCCTGACCGCCCGTGCGCCAAGCTGTACGTTTTGCGCGTCCTCGCCCATGACTGAAAGCTCGCCGCCGCGGCTTAGGACGGAAACGGAAAACTCCCGCTCCAAAAGGCGGATATGCTCATCAAAGCTGCCGAACAGCTCTACGGTTTGCGCCGCATCGCTTATTGCCACACTATCCTCAAACAACGGCACCCCACCTTAAGCTTATAATTAGAACATAGTATACCACAAATCAGCAAATTTGTCACGCTTTTTTGTCGTACTTGCGCAAAATTTCATTTTAACCGGCTTGCTCAGGCAGCTTTTGGGGCTTGCGCAAAATTGTAAAAGCCTGTATACTATTAGTCGAAATCAATCCTTGACGCAGGAGAGTAATATGCCTATTACCTTTGACGAACAGAGCCGCAGCTTCAAATTGGACGCGGGGGGAAGCAGTTATGTTTTGCAAATATTGGCGGACGGCAGACTTGCGCACCGCTATTGGGGCGCCCATGTAAGCGACGCCGAGCTTTCCGCCCTGCACGATGACGGCGGGGGAGAGCTGCTAAGGCTTGACGGCGAGGTGTCGGCCGTGTCAAATGCCGACAATCTGCTTTGCGAATACCCGGGCGGCGGCACGGGGGACTTCCGCGTGCCGGCAATCACAGCCCTTGCGCAGGACGGCTCCTCGGCGGTTGACCTGCGCTATGTTTGCCACGAGATAATTCAGGGCAAGCTGCCGCTCAGCGGGCTGCCCGCCGTTTATCTTAATGATGACACAGAGGCACAAACCCTTGCCGTTACCCTTGAGGACGAATACTGCGGCCTGCGGGCAGTGCTGTATTACACCGCCTTTGAGGAGCTTAACGTCGTCACGCGCCACGCGGAAATAAGCAATGTCGGCGGCGAGGCGCTAACGCTAAATTATGTTATGTCAGCTTGCGTGGACTTCCCCACAAGCGATTACAAAATGCTTGGGCTTTACGGCAGCTGGGTGCGGGAGAGGCAGGAGGAATGGCTGCCCTTACGCCACGGCAACCAAAGCCTGCAAAGTCGCCGTGGCTACTCCTCCGCGCAGATGAACCCGTTCACTGCCCTTGCCGCACCAAACGCGGACGAAACACAGGGGGAGGTCTTTGGATTTAACCTTGTTTACAGCGGCTCTTTTTTGATTGAAGCGGAGGTAAACCACGACGACCGCACCCGCTTGGTGATGGGGATTAATCCCTATGATTTTTCTTGGCGCTTGGAGCCGGGCGAAAGCTTTGTAACACCTGAGGCGGTGCTTGTGTTTTCCGACAACGGGCTTGGCGAAATGAGCCGCAGCTACCACAAGCTTTACCAAAAGAACCTTTGCCGCGGCGCTTGGAGGGATAAGCGCCGCCCAATACTTATCAACAACTGGGAGGCGACCTACTTCAAATTTAACGGGGGGAAGTTGGTTGCGCTTGCCCAAAAGGCGGCGCAGGCAGGAATTGAAATGCTGGTCATGGACGACGGTTGGTTCGGCAAGCGCGACAATGACAGCTCCGGGCTTGGAGATTGGTATGTCAACGAGGAAAAGCTTGGCTGTTCCTTGGCTGAGCTTGCAGAAAAAATTGAGGACACGGGGCTTAAGTTCGGTATTTGGTTTGAGCCGGAAATGGTGAACCCGGACAGCGAACTTTACCGTACCCACCCGGATTGGTGCCTTTCAAGCCCCACGCGCCCCAAGACACTCGGACGCCACCAGCTTGTGTTGGACCTCAGCCGACCTGACGTAAGGGATTACCTTGTGGAGCGCCTGACGGCGATACTCGGCAGTGCGGAAATCAGCTATGTTAAGTGGGATTGCAACCGCTATATTACAGAGGCGTATTCAGCCCTACTTCCGCCGGAACGCGGCAGAGAGGTGTGGCATCGCTATATACTTGGGCTTTATGAGGTGTTGGAGCGTGTTACAAGCGCCTTCCCGAAGCTGTTGTTTGAATCCTGCGCAAGCGGCGGCGGACGCTATGACCCCGGCATGCTTTACTATATGCCCCAAACCTGGACGAGCGACAACACAGACCCCATTGACAGGCTGAAAATACAGTTCGGCACAAGCTACGCCTACCCAATACGCACAATGGGCGCGCACGTTTCAGCGTCGCCCAACCACCAGACGGGCAGAAGCACACCCTTTATGACCCGCGGCGACGTGGCGCTTATGGGAACCTTTGGCTATGAGCTTGACCTAACGAAGCTTGAGGAACTCGAGCTTGACCAAATTGAGGACCAGCTTGACCGCTACGAGGAGTACCAAAAGCTGATTTTCAGCGGGGATTTTTACCGGCTTATAAGTCCGTTCAAGGACCACACGCAGGCGGCGTGGCAATATGTCAGCGCCGACAAAAAAAGCTCCTTGGTACAGGCGGTTTTGCAGCACATCAGCGGCAACCACGCCCCGCGCCGGTTAAGGCTGCAGGGGCTTGAGCCGACGGCGCTTTACAAAATTGAGGAGCTGGGTGTTTCCCTGCACGGCGATAGCTTAATGAATCTTGGACTTATAATCCCGGAGGGACCCTGGGGCGACCACCAAAGCATTTGCCTTACGCTGAAAAGGAAGGGGTAACAATGGCAAAAGCGAAAAGCCTATACGTCTGCACAGCCTGCGGACATGAAACCGCCAAGTGGTTTGGGCAATGCCCCTCCTGCGGCGAATGGAACACCATGGAGGAAAGCGCTCTGCCCGCCGCGGTAAGCAGCGGCAAAGCTAAGACGCACAGCCGCACGGGGCTGCACAGCCCAATGCGCCTGAGAGAAATACCCGCGGAGGGGGAGCAGCGCTACGGCACGGGGCTTGACGAGCTCAACCGCGTTTTGGGCGGAGAGGAGGGCGGACGTACCGGCTTGGTCAAGGGTTCCCTTGTTCTGCTTAGCGGTGACCCCGGAATAGGCAAATCCACCCTGCTGCTTCAAATTTGCCAGCACATGGGCAGGGAGCTTGAAATACTTTATGTTTCCGGCGAGGAATCCGCGCACCAAATAAAGCTTAGGGCGGCAAGGCTTGGGGTTGATTCCGCAGCCCTTTCAGTCCTGTGCGAAACGGACGCGCAGGGCATTGCCGAGTATATTCGAGCGGCAAAGCCGGGGATAGTGCTTATCGACTCAATCCAAACAATGCAGCTTACGGATTTACCCTCCAGCCCGGGCAGCGTTACACAGGTGAGGGAATGCACAAGCCTGTTCCTGCGCACGGCAAAGGCGCTGGATATACCCTGCATTTTGGTCGGACACGTCAACAAAGACGGAAATATCGCCGGACCAAAAGTCCTGGAACACGTTGTTGACGCCGTGCTTTACTTCGAAGGGGAGCGCCACCTTTCCTATAGGATTCTAAGGGCGGTAAAAAACCGTTATGGCAGCACGAATGAAATCGGCGTCTTTGAGATGAGCGACATAGGGCTGCGCGAGGTTCCAAACCCATCTGAGATGCTGTTGTCCGGGCGTTCGGAGGGGGCGAGCGGCTCTTGCGTCGCCTGCGTGCTGGAGGGCAGCCGTCCTCTGCTTGCGGAGGTGCAGGCGCTTGTCAGCGAAACTGGCTTTGGCAATCCGCGCAGAGTTGCCGCCGGCTTTGACGTGAGCAGGCTGAATATGCTGCTTGCCGTGCTGGAAAAACGGGCGGGGCGCTACTTCGGCAACACGGACGTGTACTTGAACGTGGCCGGAGGGCTTAAATTAGACGAGCCTGCCTGTGATTTGCCTGTGGCGCTTGCGCTTGCCTCCGGGCTGAGGGATACGCCGATAGCGCAGGATGCCTTGGCGTTTGGTGAAATTGGGCTTGGCGGGGAAATACGGGCTGTCAGCGGCTGCGAGCAGCGCTTGCGTGAGGCGGCACGCTTGGGATTTGGGCGCTGCGTAATCCCGCGGCACAACTTTAAGGGACTGAGCCAAAAGCAATTCGGAGATTTGGTGGTACTGCCGGCGCGCAACATACGCGAAGCGATGAAGCTGCTTGGCTTGCAGTAAAAAAATAAAAAATGCCTATTGCATTTTTTTGCAAATCCTGTATAATATTATACAACGCCACGAGCGTATTACTTACAAGGAGGACAGAAGCAATGGCTTACCTAATCAGCGAAGACTGCATTTCCTGCGGAGCCTGCGAGGCGGAATGCCCCGTTTCGGCAATCAGCGAGGGTGACGGCAAATTTGTGATTGATGCGGCGACCTGCATTGATTGCGGTGCCTGCGCGGGCGTTTGCCCCGTGGACGCACCTCAACCCGAATGAGCAAGCGTCACGGATAGACCGTAGAGGGAGGGCGCAAACCCTCCCTCATGCTGTATTTTAAGCAAGCTTAACCGGGAAAAAATTAAGCTTTTGAACATAATCACACTGCTAAAGTGAGGTAATAACATGATAAATACAAAATTCAGGCTGCCCCTTGGCGGGCAAAGGCAAACTGTGCAAATACTCGGCGAGGACGAGAGTAACCCTATCCTGCTTTTCTTGCACGGCGGCCCCGGCGTTCCGGACCGCGGGGGTGTTATGACGCGCTGCAGCTCTTGGGCAAGCAAATTCACCCTTGTGGCTTGGGACCAGCGCGGCTGCGGCGGTTCTTATTGGGGTACTGACTTTTCCGCCCTCACCCGTGAACAGCTTGTTTCTGACGCGGCTGAGCTTGTTGAATGGCTTTGCCTGAAACTTAAGCAGGAGAAGCTGTATTTGGTCTGCGGCAGCTGGGGAACCGAGCTTGGCACGTTGCTGTGCTACAAGCACCCGGAACACATTGCCGCCTACTTTGGCTCAGGGCAAACCGTCAACGGGATTAAGAACGAGGAGCTTTCCTATGCCTTTGCGCTGCACGAAGCGCTTGCCGCCGGTGACGACAAGGATGTAAAAAAGCTCACAAAGGTCGGTCCGCCCATAAACGGGCAGTATAAGGGCGGTCTGCGAGGGCTAATTACCCAAAGGAATATAATGAAAAAATACGGGGGCTTTTCCGCAAAAAGCCGCGAGGGCTTCTATAAAACCTTTGCGAAGAGCATGCTGAAATCGCGCGTATACACCGCGGCAGAGCTGTTGGGTACGGCAATCGGTAACGTGCGCAGCCTTGACGCGCTTTGGGCGCAGGTTGTGGATTATGACTTCCCGAACCAGTGCAGGGAGTTTTCCATGCCATACTACATCTTTCAGGGGCGCAACGATAACAATACCCCCGCCGCACTCGTGCAGGGGTATTATGATGTCATCTCCGCGCCGAAGAAAGACCTTGTGTGGTTCGAAAACAGCGCCCACGGACCAATGGCGGACGAGCCGGAAAAATACTATGACGAGCTGTGCAAGAGAGTCTTTGCATAGCAACGAGGCAGGATGGCACCGCCGCGGGGGAGAGGACAAATCATCTTGCCTTGCGCTCCTCAAGGACCTTATCGGCGGCCTGCGCCGCGGCTGTGAAAGAATTGTTCTTCCAAAAGGAAACCGCGGCGCAAATTGCCGCCACAAGCAGGCTAAGCGCCTGGTAAGCCTCCTCCTCGCTTATTGGCAAGGGATTTTTGCCCATGGCGTTCAGGGCGGCATTGACAAAGCTCAGCAGCAGAGCCAAAAGACGAGCCCAAGTGCCCAGCTTTACGTTGCCTAGGTTCTCAAAAATTTCGCGCAATAGCCTCATTTGTGTCGCTCCTTTTGGTGCATATTGCTAACAAATATGCCGCCTTGCGTGGATATATGCAACCGAAGCGGTATTTTTTTGCACATGGGCGGCGTAGGCTTACAAAAAGGGCTGTGGAAAACTTTTTTCTGCATTTTGGGCTCTTTTTTCTAATTTGGAACAATAAATCGCTCCAAATGTACTATAATCTGTGGGCACACACAAAACAAGACACTATATGTTGTGGCAGAGGAGGAAAGAGTGATGATTACTTCAATCGTTAAAAGGGATGGGAGAAAACTCCCGTTTGACAAACAAAAGATTGCCGACGCTATTTTTTGCGCGGCTCAGGCGGCGGGCGGAAACGACCGCAATACGGCGGAGGAGCTTGCTCAGCAGGTGGTTGATGAGCTTGTTGCAGCCGGTCTTTCGGACCCAACGGTCGAGGAAGTGCAGGACATGGTGGAGCGTGTGTTGGCCGATAACGGGCATTTCCGTACGGCGAAGAAGTACATACTTTACCGCAGCGAGCGCAGCCGCGCGCGCGACAAAAATACCCGACTGATGCAAATCTTCAACGGGCTTACTTTTAAGAGCGCCAAGGATAACGATGTAATGCGCGAAAACGCCAACATCGATGCCGAGGCGTCCATGGGAACCATGCTCAAATACGGGCAGGAGAGCGCCAAGGCGTTTAACGACCTGTTCATCCTTAACCCCACCCATGCGCAGGCGCACCAAAACGGTGACATTCATATTCATGACTTAGACTTTTTGACGCTGACCACCACCTGCTGCCAAATTGATATAATCAAGCTGTTTAAGGACGGCTTTGGCACAGGTCACGGCTTTTTGCGCGAGCCTAACGACATTGCCAGCTACTCGGCGCTGGCTTGCATAGCGATTCAGGCTAACCAAAACGACCAGCACGGCGGGCAAAGCATACCGAACTTTGATTACGGCATGGCACTTGGCGTTGCAAAGACCTACGCTAAGCATTACCGCCGCCATTTGGCAAAGGCGCTTGAGCTGCTGTGTGGTGTTGAGGACGCGGAGAAAAAGGTCGTTGCCCTTCAGGAAAACATAGGCAAAAAGCCTGTGCTTGCGGGCGACAACGGCTACGAGGAGGCTGAGCTCGCGCTGCTGGGGACGGAGCTTGGCTTGAGCAATACCGACGCCAAGCGCTGCCAAGATTTTGCCAAGAAGTATGCCTACAAGGAAACGGAGCGTGCAACCTTCCAGGCAATGGAGGCGCTGGTGCATAACCTTAACACCATGCACTCCCGCGCCGGTGCGCAAATTCCTTTCTCCTCAATCAATTACGGCATGGATACCTCTCCGGAGGGAAGAATGGTTATACGCACCCTGCTGGAAACAACAGAGCAGGGCTTGGGCAACGGCGAAACCCCAATCTTCCCAATACAGATTTTCCGCGTCAAGGCGGGCGTAAGTTATAACGAGGGCGACCCCAACTACGATTTGTTTAAGCTTGCCTGCCGCGTGAGCGCAAAGAGGCTTTTCCCGAACTTTTCCTTTATGGACGCGCCCTTTAACGCGCAGTACTACAAGGAGGGTGATTATGACACGGAGGTCGCTTACATGGGCTGCCGTACGCGCGTCATCGGCAACACCTACGATAAATCCCGCCAAACCACCGGCGGGCGCGGCAATCTCTCGTTTACGTCAATCAACCTGCCCCGCATTGCAATCCTTGCCAACGGACGTGTGGAAAGCTTTTTCAGCGAGCTTGACCGTAAGATTGACCTTTGCATAGAGCAACTTATGGAGCGCTATGAAATTCAGGCAAAGCGCCGTGTTCGTAACTATCCTTTCCTGATGGAGCAGCACCTTTGGATGGATTCGGATAAGCTTAAGAGCTCTGACGAGGTGCGTGAGGTGCTTAAGCACGGAACACTTTCCGTGGGCTTCATCGGTCTTGCGGAGGCACTGAAGTGCTTGATTGGCGAGCATCACGGCGAAAGCGCCAGGGCGCAGACGATAGGGCTTGAGATAGTACGGCATATGCGTGACCGAATGGACGCGGAGGCGGAGAAAACCGGCTTTAACTTCTCCCTTTTGGCTACGCCGGCAGAAGGGCTCAGCGGACGCTTTGTGCGCATTGACAAGAAAAAATTCGGCATAATCCCCGGCGTAACCGACAGGGAGTACTACACAAACTCGTTCCATGTGCCGGTTTATTTCCCCATCGGCGCGTTCGAGAAAATCCGCATTGAGGCGCCCTACCACGCCTTAACCAACGCGGGGCATATCTCATATGTGGAGATGGACGGCGACCCGACACAGAACCTTGAGGCTTTTGAGGCGGTAATCCGCTGCATGGCGGAGAGCGGCATAGGCTATGGCTCGGTTAACCACCCGGTGGACCGCGACCCGGTTTGCAAATTTACGGGCATAATCGGCGACGAATGCCCCAAATGCGGGCGGCGTGAGGACGACGGGCAGGCTCCGTTCGAGCGAATAAGACGTATAACGGGCTACCTTGTGGGTACGCTTGACCGTTTTAACGATGCCAAGGCGGCGGAGGTAAAGGACAGAGTAAAGCACATTGGACGTGCGGACGACTCCAAGCCGGGAGCTGTTGGCGGGCTTGAGAAGGTCTGAGAATAATATAAAAGCCGCAGGCGGAGTGCTTGCGGCTTTTGTTAGCTTAAGCTAATTGGTGACGGAATATCAAACTATGTGCTATGCGCAATAGGTGTAAAGCTACAATCACAGAACGCTTTTTGGGTGTGTTCGCTTGCATTTTGCACAAAAATATGCTATAATAATAATGCTAAACGTGTAGTTCGCTTCTGCAGGACGTAAGTCCGGTTTCAGCGGGTACACGTTTTAAGATTTTAGGAGGTTTTCTGTTATGTTAACGATTGGCGAAGAATTTATATACGGCAGTGCCGGCGTGTGCAAGGTAGCGGGAATTAAGGACATGACGGTTGGAGCTGAAACGAATTCATATTATATCCTTAAGCCGGTCTATGAGGCGGCATCAACAATATATGTCAGAGTTGACAGCTCCGAGCTTGCCGGCAAGGTGCGCCGCATACTCTCACAGGAAGAAATCCTTGAGCTGATTCGGCAAATGCCGGACGAAAACACCATTTGGGAAACTGACGACAACAAGCGCCGCGAGCAATATAAGGGAATACTATCCGGCTCGGACCGCAGCGCGCTGATCAGAATGATAAAGACGCTGTTTCTGCGCGGCGAGGAGCTGAAAAATGTTGGCAAAGGCAAAAAACTGCACGCCTCCGACGAGAGATTCCTTAAGGACGCCGAAAAGATACTCTATGAGGAATTTGCATATGTTTTGAACATAACGCGCGAAGAAGTGCTGCCATTTATTCGCAAGCAGCTTGACGAGGCCTGCGCAAGCAAGGAACGGGCTTAAGTCACCGCCGCACAAGAGCGGCTGTGTCACCGCCCGCCAGCGCCTCTAACTCCTGCAGGCTGAAAAGAGGAAAATCCCCCTGAATGCTGTGTTTAAGGCAACCCGCCGCCGCCGCGAGCTCTATCTGTTCCTGCGGCGGCTTTGCTTTTAGGTGCGCGTAAATCAGCCCGGCTGCAAAGGCGTCGCCGCCGCCAACCCTGTCCACAATTTGCATCTCATATTCGCGTGAGCTGTAATAGCTGCCTGCGCTCCATAAGCCGGCCGACCAGCGGTTTATGCTTGCGGAAAGCGCCGTCCTTTGAGTAATCGCAACTGTTTTGCAGCCGTATGCCTCTGAAATGCTCCTTGCTGCAAGCTCCGCGTCGTGTGTGTGGATACCGAAAATATCCGCCGCCTGCCCAAGGTTGCTTATACACAGGTCAACATAAGGCATCAGGCCTTTAATAACACTTGCCGCCTCCTCAACGCCCCACAGCTTCGCGCGGTAGTTAGGGTCAAACGAAACGCTCACACCAAGCTCCTTGGCGACTCTTACGGCGTTAAGGCAAAGCCCCGGCAGAGCAGCACCTAAGGCGGGCGTTATGCCGGTCAGGTGCAAATGCTTCGCTCCCGACAGCAGCGTCTTAAAATCAAAGTCAATATCCTTCGCAAGGGAAAACACACTGCCCGCTCGGTCGTAAAGCACACTTGAGGGACGCTGTGACGCGCCCTTTTCCAAAAAATACAGTCCCATTCTCCCGTCACGCAGTCCAAGCCCGGAGCAGTCAACGCCGTGACGGCGCAGTTCCCCAAGAGCAGTGCGCCCAAGTGGGTTATCCGGCAAAAGGCTTACGATGCCAGCGCTCGTTCCGAGTCCGCATAAGCCGACAGCCGTGTTGACCTCAGCGCCGCCAAAACAAAAATCAAAGCTTTTTGCCTGCCCAAAGCGTGCGCTTTGCGGTGGGCTTAAACGCAGCAGAATTTCTCCAAAGCAAATCACCTCAGCCATTTTTTTTCCTCCCCGCAAGCAGGACGCTCTCCCTTGCAGCAGCTGCGATTTTATCCCATGCGCCGGCCGCAAGCCACTCCTCCTTGACCATAAACGAGCCTCCGCAAGCAACAACCTGCGGCAAAGCCAAATATTCCGCAAGGCTTACCAAATCAATGCCGCCCGTGGGGACGAAGCTTATGCCGCCAAAGGGTGCCGCCAACGCCTTGAGGTATTCAACGCCGCCAAGCTGCTTTGCGGGAAAGAGCTTAACAGCCCCAAACCCAAGCTCAACAGCAAGGGTCAGCTCGCTTGGCGTAGCGCAGCCCGGCAGCAGCGGCAGTTCAATTTTTTTGCAATGCTCAACCATCTCGCGGCTTATTCCCGGGCTTATGGCAAGCTGAGCCCCGGCAGACTTTGCGGCGTCCGCGTTGGCTTTTGTCAGCACGGTGCCGGCAGCAACGAACATTTGCGGCAGCGCACTGCGTATTTGTGATATTGCCTGCGCGGCGGCCGGTGTGCGGAAGGTCACCTCAACGGCAGACAAGCCGCCCTCAAGTAAGGCTTGCGCCAATGGCACGGCCTGTTCCGCATTTTTAATTGAAAGCACAGGTAAAACCTTGGCTGCCCGTAGCCTGCTTAATATCTGTTGCATAAACTGCTCCTTAAACGCCCGAATAAGCGGAAAACCCGCCGTCCACGGGGATAACCGTGCCCGTAACAAAGCCCGCCTTGCCGCCGTCTGCCAGCCACAGCAGCGTACCCGTCAGCTCCTCCGGCTGACCGAAGCGCTGCATTGGCGTTGCCGCAAGGATTTTGTGACTTCTCGGTGTTGGATTGCCGTCTTGGTCAAACAGCAGGGCGCGGTTTTGGTTGGTAACAAAAAAGCCCGGGGCAATGGCGTTGACCCTAATCCCTACCCCCGCAAAATGCACCGCCAGCCACTGCGTAAAGTTACTCACGGCAGCCTTCGCCGCACTGTAGGCGGGGATTTTTGTGAGGGGTGTAAAGGCGTTCATGGAAGAAATGTTGATTATGCAGCAGTCCTCCCGCCCAAGCATATCTGCGGCAAAAATTTGCGTCGGCAAAAGGGTACCCTGCAGGTTAAGGTCAAAAACAAAGCCAAAGCCCTCCCGCGGCAGGTCAAAAAAGCTGGTTACATCTCCCTCAAGGTCCCCGGGCTCGTAGTATTCCTTTTGTGTGGTGCATTTTGGGCTGTTGCCGCCGGCTCCGTTCAGCAGTATATCACAGGCTCCAAGCCTTTTGTGTATTTCCTCCCTTGCCGCAAGCAGGCTGTCTTTTTCAAGTACGTTGCATTCTATGGCAAGCGCCTTGCCGCCCGCCGCGTGTATTTCCGCCTCAACAGCCTGCGCCGCCTGCTTATTCAGGTCAAGCAAGGCCACAGCGCAGCCCTCGCCCGCAAGCGCCTTCGCAAACACGGAGCATAGAACCCCTCCCGCGCCGGTGATTACCGCAGTCTTTCCATCAAAAAAGCTCATTATTTTTCGCTCCTTTCAAGTGCCTCAAACAACCCGTTGAGATAGCAAGCGCCCAGCGCGCGGTCATAAAGCCCGTAACCGGGTCTGCCCGTTTCGCCCCAAATCATTCTGCCGTGGTCGGGACGCACATGGCCGTTAAAGCCGTTTTCCACCAGCGCCCTTGCAATGGCGTAAATATCCAATGAGCCGCAGCAGGACGGGTGAGGAGCCTCCGCAAAACGGCGCTCGCCCGTACGGCTTATGTTACGCAAATGCGCAAAGGGAATCCGCTTTGCCCAAGCCGCCGCCATTGCCGCCAGGTCGTTGTTTCCGTCAGCCCCAAGGGAGCCTGTGCAGAGCGTCAGACCGTTTGCCGGGCTGTCGTAAATGCCGAACAAGCGCTCAATACCCGCCTTGCCCGTTATAACACGCGGCAGACCGAAAATTCCCCATGGCGGGTCGTCCGGGTGTATTGCCATGCGTATTCCCGCCTCCTCCGCCGCGGGTATAACGCCGCGCAGGAAGGCAGCAAGGTTTGCCCAAAGCTCCTCCTCACCCACCGCTTCATAGCGGCAAAGCAGCTCCTGCAGCTCCTCGTTTTTATAGCTTTCGTCCCAGCCCGGCAGCGAGAGACCACCGCCGCGCGGGTTCATCGCCAGCACCTGTTCGTGGTCGTATGCCAGAGCGTTTGAGCCGTCCGGCAAGGCGAGGGCAAGGGTGCTGCGCAGCCAGTCAAACACGGGCATAAAGTTGTAGCAAACCACCTTAACGCCCGCCTTGCCCAAGCGCCGCAGGCTTGTGCAGTAGTTTTCAATCAGCTGCGGAGCCATCTTTCCGCCAAGCTTAATCTCCTCATGAACGGGAACGCTCTCAATTACCTCAAGCTCAAGTCCGGCGGACTCAACCTGCGCTTTAAGCTCCGCAATGGCTTCCTCTGACCAAGCTTCACCAACGGGTACACCGTAAACAGCGCTTACGACGCCGCTTATCCCCGGAATTTGGCGAATTTTTTCCAAGCCCACCGGGTCGCCGGAGCCGAACCAACGGAAAGTCATTTTAACCATTATGCACCTCTTGTTCTAATTCATCAAAGCCGAAAAATTCCATACAGTTGCCAACACAAACAGCTTTTACAAGCTCCCTGAGCGCCGCCATGTCCGCGGCATATTCGCCGCTTTCCGCCCACTTGCCAAGCAGGGCGCACAAAAGCCGCCGAAAGTACTCATGCCTTGGGTATGAAAGATAGCTGCGGCTGTCCGTCACAAAGCCCAAAAATTCGCCTAAGGGAAGCATTGAGGCATAGGTAGTAAGCTGCTCCAGCATACCGTTAAGGCTGTCATTGAACCACCATGCGGAGCCTTGACGTACCCTGCCGCCAAACGCCCCGCACAGGGCGCAAAGCGCGGCGTTATCGTTTGGATTGAGGGAAAACAGCACTGTATTTGGCAGGGAATTACTCTCGTTAAGCTTATCTAAAAGCCCTGCCAAGGCTTGAATATCAAGGCTCTCTCCCGTAATGTCGCCGCCGGCGTCTGCTCCAAGCTGCTTGAACAGCGCCGTGTTGGCGTTGCGGATTGGCCCCATGTGCAGCTCCATTCCCCAAGCCCGTTTGGCGTATTCCTCAGCCAAAAACAGCAGCATGCTACCCCTGAAGCCCTCCGCCTCGCTTGCGCCTATTTCTTCGCCGCGCAGTGCTTTTTGAAGAAGCCGCTCCATCTCACTTTCGCCCGCAAAGAGTTTTGGCACACTTGTAAAGCTTTGGTCGGCCGCACGGCAGCCATGGGCTTGAAAGTAATCCATGCGGGAGCGCAGCGCCGCCTTAAGCTCCTCAAGCCCGCGTATTTCCGTGCCTGCGCAGCCGCCTAATTTTTTTAGGTAAGCCGCATAGCCGGGCTTCTCAATGCATAGCACAGCGTCCGTCCTGAAAGCAGGAAGCACCCTAACCGGGAATTCCCCCTCTGCGTACTCCTGTGCAAGCCGCTCGTGGTATTCCAAGGTGTCCGCCGGGTCGTCGGTTGTGCAGATAAGCTTGACGTTGGATTTTAACAACAGTGTGCGTACGGGCATTTTTTGTAAGCCATCGCTTGCCCTTGAATAGATTTCATCGGCAGTGGCGGGGGATAGCGGCTGCCCTATTCCAAAGAAACCTTTCAGCTCCAAATGCGTCCAAGCGTAAAGAGGGTTGCCGGCAAGCCTTGGCATACAGGCGGCAAACGCTCGTAGCTTTTCCAAGTCCTCCGCTTCGCCGGTTATTAAGCGCTCGTCAACACCGCAGCAGCGCATAGCTCGCCATTTGTAATGGTCAGCCCCAAGCCAAGCCTGCGACAGGTTATTATACCTAAGGTTCTCAGCAAGCTCTTTTGCGCTTAGGTGGCAGTGCCAATCAATTATGGGCAAGGCTGCCGCACAGCCATGGTACAGTCTGCGTGCCGTAGCTGTGTCAAGCAAAAAATCCTCAGCAAAAAAAGAACTCATTTCCTCAATGCCCTCCGCCCCGATGCCCGGATTTGGTGGCTGATAATGTTCCAAAAAGAACGCACGGCAATTTTTGCCATTTGAAGCTTGCCCGGCAAAACCCCGGACACCACCACGGATTTCAGCTCATCCTCCTTGGTATTGTCATAGGTAATTGCAGGAAAGCTAACATTATCCTCCTCAGGCTTAGGTGCCCGCGCGGGTGAAGCCTGTGGCGCAAGCAAAACCGCGCCGTCCGCAAAGGCTAACAGTTCATCAAAGGCTTTGCCCTGCGGCAGCAAGCCCTCAAAGGCAAACAGGGCCATAACCGCACTCTCCTGCGCGCCGTTATATGCCGGCGCAAGCGAGCGTGACTGCGGGGTAACCATAACAAAGGCCTGACCGACTGCTCCGTTGCCGCGGCTTGGGTAATTGCGCTGGGGGCCGTAATATGTGCCAAAGGGATTGAGGCTTACCGTATCCTGCCCGTTTTGGTGCTCAAGCCGCATGGGGCAGTGGGCCATGGAGCAGAGCAGCTGCCGCGCATTCGCAAGTCCAAGCCCAATTTTGCCGTTGGTTAAACCCACAAAGCCCGCCGTAAGCTGATGATTAAACGAAGCAAGGTTCTCATTCTTCGGGTTGCTTTTGCGGAAAGAGTCAACCGGATAGGCTGAAAGCTCATGAGAAAAGCCGCGCTTGACCACATGAAGCTCGCCAGTAATTTTGGGCTTAAGACCAAAGGGAACCGCCTCAAGCCAGCGTATATCCGTTTTTCTTCCAAGAGCGCTGGACTGTGTGGAAAGCGCATGGGTTTCCGCCGTATATGGATAGCAGAGCCGAGTTTTAACAAAAATGCAGTCCGTGCCGGGCAGAGTAAAGAAATCATAGGCAAAGCGCCCCGGCTTTTCTTCCTCCGGCAGCTTAATATCACCCTCCACTCGGCAGCCGCTGATTCCACCGGCGCAGGGCAGGGGAGAGAGCCGTTTATTCTGGAAGGGGTAGCTTTTGCCGTTATATGTAATATAGCTCTGCAGCACATCGCCGTCCGCAAATTCTTCGTTGCCGCAGCGGAGCGAAGTAAGCTCCCCGCTGTCATTAAGACTAATACGAATGCTTTGCGCCGCAAGCTCCGGCACCAACTGTGGTGCTTTTTCCTCCCGCATCACGCTAAGCTCAATTTCCACTTGCTTGGTGGGGGAGATGAAGCGGCAAAGCACAAATGCGCTTGCTACGCTGCCGTCAGGGTGCTCAGACATTGCAACGGCGCCAAAGTCCGCCAAGTCCTCCGAGTCTATTTTCAGCCTGCCTATCGACGGCAAAAAGCCGCTTTCGAAGCTGATTTGCGCACTCATCAGGGCCGTGCCGGAGGGGTTAAGCAGGGTCAGCCTTTCGGCCGTGGCGCTCGCAAGCTCCTTTGCTACCATTTGTTCGGATAGCGCGAGGGCACGCCGTTCGCGGTCAACGTTCAGCACGGGTGAGGCAAGCCCGAAATGTGTTGTGGAAAGCAGCATAACCCTGTCCTCGAATGAGGGGGATTCGGCGTCGCAGCCCCGGGCGCGGGCATATGCGCGGGCGCGCTCAAGCCTCGTCCAAATTTGGCGGTTAAAGGGCTTTTCCGCCCAGCTGGAATACCCGCTGAAGCTTCCGTCGGCAGTGTCCTGCCCAAAGCTGATTTCACACAGCGGCGCGTGATTTTTTAAGTAACCGCCGGGTGTATCATAAACCACATACGGCAGGTCGGCGACCTCCTGTGCCAAGCCCTTTATGCCCTGTGTGTTTGCTATTTTATTCAGCGGGAACGGCAGCTTAATCGGCTCCCACAAAATTGCGTCCGCGTCCATGTTGATGAAGATGAACACATCATTATTTATCTCGCCGCTCAGCTGTTTTTTGTGCAGGTCCATCGCCATGTAGCGCAGCGAGCCGGCGTCGATCACATCGGCGTTGCTGTAGGTTGGCAAAACGGTCATGCTTTCCCCGCCATAGCTGAAGCTAACCGGGTTGAACGCAAGCGAATCCCTGAGCGGCGGCACAAGCGAGCGGAACGCATCAAAGGAAACGCAGCTGTAATAAAGGCAAACTGCCTTTACCCCAAGGCGGTTATAGTCCTTAACCTGCGTTGGGGTAAACATAACCTCCTGCGGGCGGACTATTTTTTCGCATTCACCAAAAATATCCTCAAGTCCGCTGCCGGCTTTGTTTGTAACCGCCCACTCTACGGAAGCGTCAAACTCGTCGCTTGTCATTGCGGAAAGCGCCCCGTTGTTGTAGCCCATTATTATGTTTTCGTCGCCGTTTTTTTTCACTCTCTCTCGCACACCGTCAATAATATCCGGCGCGTACTTTGGGAGTATCTCCTCAAGCGAATAGGCGTTCTCAAAATCCCATGTGCCTTTGACGGGTATGCCGCGCTCGTTGCAATCGTTGAGGATTGAAATAATCTTGCGGATTATGCGGATATCCCCGCCAAAACCAAGCTCGTCGGGGCTGTCCCCTCTGTAAGAGTGATAGCAGTTAACGTGGAACCCAAAGCCAATGTGTACCTTGTAGTTATTACCGTTCATGCCACAGCCTCCCTTGTTTTTTCAAGCTCCTCGCGCATTTTGGCAAGCCGAGCCTTGCCAAGCGGGTAGCCAAAGGTAAGAATTACAAACATGAGCGCAAACAGCCCCGCCGGAACAAGGGTTGACAGCGCAAAAATGCCTTGGGCAACCTGTGCGCTTTGAACAATGGGAGCCTGCCCCTGCTGTGCCACACGGTAGCCGATTTGTGCCAACGCCCAAGCTCCCCCTCCGCCGGCGACCGTGTGTCCAAGCTTGCGGGCAAAGGAATAGAACGCATATGCCGTACCCTCCTCGCGCTGACCGGAAAGCAGCTCTTGGTAGTCGGTAACGTCCGTAACCAGCGCCCAAACCTCCAACATAAAGAAGGTTTGCCCCAAGCCGCTCAGCATACAGAACACAAGGTAAACATAAGGATTAAGCGTGTGGGTAAGGTATGCGGCAAAACCCGCAAAAACGGCAATCAGAAGCCCCGCCGCGCAAAGCTCCTTTTTCCCAAAGCGCAAAGCCAGCTTGCCGGCAAAGGGTATTAACAGCGCCATTGGCAGATAGGTTGAAACGGAATACAGGCTGAAAAGCTTGGGTTCCTCAAAGTAGTCCTTGAAGAGGTAATTGTTTATTGTCTGCAAATAAAGCGTCCCCGCAATAGAAAGCATGGAAACAACGCAAAGGACCAAGAACGGGCGGTTTTTGCAAAGAGCAAGCAGTGTCTTTTTCAACTGAGGCTTTTGTCCATTATCCACAGGAACAACACGCTCCTTGGTCATAGCATAGCTGCCCCAGAAAATCGGCACGGACACAGCGGCGAGTACGGCTACGCAAAGCAGCAGCTTGCCGCTGTCAAGGTATTTTGTGCCGTCCGCGCTTTGGGAATAAACAAACA
This sequence comes from Clostridium sp., assembly GCA_031272895.1. Taxonomy (GTDB): domain Bacteria; phylum Bacillota; class Clostridia; order Oscillospirales; family Acutalibacteraceae; genus WRKY01. Next base: position 37,183 of record JAISSW010000005.1, read on the forward strand.
GTGGCAAAAGCAGCGCCGCGGGCAGCGCCCCGACGCCCGAACCCAAGGAACGGAACACGGATAGTGCGTTACGGTCGCCCTCGTTTGGAGAAATAACCGCAGCCAAGGAGCCGTAGGGTATATTTATGCCGGTGTAGAGCATTCCGTAAAGTATGTAGCTGACGTAGGCGAATATCAGGTATTGCCAGCTTGAAAGTCCCGGTATTTTTGTGAACATAAGCACCGCCGCCGCAGCCATGGGTAAGGAAACCCACAACAAATATGGACGGAATTTGCCGTTTTTGCCCGCCCTGCGGCGGTCGATTAAGCCGCCCCAAATGGGGTCGTTCACGGCATCCCAAACACGGGCGACAACCATAAGCAGGGCTATCTGCGCAGTTTGAAGCCCAAGGTTATCGGTGTAAAACATCTGTAAAAAAGCGCCGATGAGCGAAAATGTGAGCTGACAGCCCATGTCGCCCATGGCGTAGCCTATTTTTTCGCTGAAGGCAATGCCCGCCGAGCGCTTCGCTCCGCCGTCGTCGCCGCTTGTGTTTTTCTCCTTCATGCCGCCCTCCCGAAAGTTGCACTACTCGCCGAGCTAATTATAGCAATAATTGCGCAAACATTCAAGGCTTTTGGGGAAATAGTTCCCTTTATTTGGCGGCGGCAAGGGCTATGGCGCACTCAACCCGTTTACGTTCCAAGGCGCAGGAAAGGGGAGAGGGGCTAAGGACAGTACCCTGGTAAAGGAAGTTAGCTGCGTTGCAGCCACCCCCACAATAGAATTTTGCCCAGCATTTTCTGCATTCAGGCTTGTTATAGAGATGTGACCGCACAAGCTCCGCCTGCTTTTGCTTATCCCAGGCGCCGCTCAGTACATTGCCCATGTGCCATTGCTCCAAGCCAACGAACTGGTGGCAGGGGTATATGTCGCCCTCAGGTGTTACAGCGCAGTATTCATTGCCGCAGCTGCAGCCGCGCAGCCGCTTAAGCACGCAGGGACCCTGCCCCAGGTCCAACATAAAATGGAAAAAGCTTATGTCGGGGCGCTTGGCAAGCATGGCTGTCAAGTTGTCGTATTCCCTGAAGATAACCGGCAAATCCTCTTCCCGCAGGGCATATGGCACTGCCTCGTCCAGCACCGCCGGCTCCATTGAAAGCTTGCGGAAGCCCAGGTCTGCCATGTGCATAACGTCCCGGGCAAAATCAAGGTTATTGCGGGTAAATGTGCCGCGGACGTAATACTCCTTATCTCCGCGCTCCTCAACCAGCCTTTGGTAAAGCGGCACCACAAGCTCATAAGAGCCGCGACCGTTTGGCGTCGGGCGCATTGCGTCATGTATTTCGCGCCGCCCGTCCAAGGAAAGCACAACATTCCCCATCTCCCGGTTGATAAAAGCTATCTTTTCCTCGTCCAGCAGCAGTCCGTTTGTTGTTATTGTAAAACGGAATTTCTTGCCGTTCTTTTCCGCCAAGCCGCGCGCATATGTTACCGTGTCCTTTACAACCTGCCAATTCATAAGTGGCTCGCCGCCAAAGAAATCCAGCTCCAGATTGCGCCGTCCCCCGCTGTGCGCAACAAGGAAATCCACAGCCGCCCTTGCAACGTTGGGTGGCATAAGCTTGCGACCCGTGCCAAAGTCGCCTTGGGCGGCGAAACAATATTCACAGCGCAGGTTGCAGTCGTGCGCCACGTTAAGGCACATGGATTTTAGCGGCGCGGGCTGCAGGGAATGAGCAAAGGACTCACACTCGTCCGGGGCAAAAAGCTGCCCCGCAAGCGCCAGCTCACGCAGCTCCGAGTAGCTATCGCGAAGCGCTTCAGCGTCAAAGCCGCCGCTAATGGAAAGCTCGTCAAGCAGGCTGTCGGGCAGGGTAGGGGAGGAGCAGGTAAGCCCCTGTGCAAGAAGCTCGCCTAACAAAGAATATGCCGTTCTGTCCAACAAATGGACTGCGCCGCTGTTGGTGTCGGCACAAAAATATTTACCTTGGTTTTCGAAGCAATGAACCATATTAACATCCTTAAAAGCCACAGCTAAACAAACTTAAGCGGTCCGAAAAACGAACCGCCGTCAAAGGGATACGCCGTCAGCGTTATTTATCCTTGTTTTCCTCATTTTGGCAGGACTGGTTGCCCACCGTGCAGGAGGTTTTGCAAGCGGACTGGCAGGATGCCTGGCACTCGCCGCAGCCGCCGTGCTCCGCGCTTTGCTTAAGGGTAGCGCCCGCAAGGGTTTGAATGTGTTTCATTGGTGATTCACTCCTCACTTCTTGTTTACAAAATTATAGCACATTTAACGGACGATTGCAAGCCGCCGCGGGTTGTGCTATACTTATTAGTGATATTTCCGGGGAGGTTTGGCTTTGATTTACCTGCGCTTGTTTCTTGCGTTCCTTTGGGTGGGGCTAACGTCCTTCGGCGGAGGCTATGCGGCGCTGGCTTCAATCGAGCAGCAAACAAGCGCTTGGCTTAGCGCGGAGGAGTTCGCGGATATAGTGGCAATATCCCAAACCACGCCCGGTCCCATTGCAATAAACGCCGCAACCTTCTGCGGGGCAAAGGTTGCGGGTGCCTTTGGTGCGGTTTGCGCAACCTTAGGCTGCGTAACGCCGGCGTTGGTGATTGTGCTTGGCCTGGCGTTGCTTTACCGCAAATACAGCCAAATAAAGGCCGTGCGCCATGCGCTTTTTGGTCTGCGCCCCGCCGCCACAGGGCTTATTGCCGCCGCGGGGATTTCCTTATGCATTACGGTGCTGTTCTCAAATGAAATCCCGCGTCTTATTACGCCGGATTTAATTGCAGCGCTCGCGATTTTTGCTGTGGGATTAACCCTACTGAGATTGTTTAAGCTTAACCAAATATGGATTATTTTAGGCAGCGGCGGCGCTTGGACCCTTTGGAACCTGCTCAAAAAGTTCGTTTGAACCAGGCGGCGGCGCTGCCCCAAAGCATTGCGTCCGCAGTTTTTTTATCTATTCCGCGCCGAATTAGGTGCTCCCGCAAGAGCGGCAGGCGTTCGGCTTTCTCCAAGCCATGTGGCGCAGGGTGACCGTCATAATCCGAACCGAAGCAAAGAGATTTTTCTGCGCCAAGCTCCAGCATATGGGTCACATTTTTGCATATCGCCTCCCAATCTCTCCTTGCCGCGAAGATACCCTTACCTTGTGTCCTGCGCAAATAGGCAAAGCTTATTCCTATGGGAGCGCCCAGCTGTGCAAGCGCCGTAAGCTGCGCGTCGGAAAGCCCGCGCGGGTGGTCATACACCGCCCGGCAGTTGCTGTGGCTTGCCAAAACCGGCAAATCGCCGCCGACCGCCTCCCAAAAGCCGCGGGCGTTAAGGTGGCTCAAATCAGCGGCCATACCCATGGCTTTCATTTCCCGCAAAAGCGCACGCCCAAGCGGCTTCAGCCCGCCGCCGCCTTTTATTGCCGGCGTGTTTTTTTCTGCCGCGCGGAAGCTGCGGCGCGCCAAATCTACCCCGTGGGCAAATTCGTTTTCCCCGTTCCATGTAAGGGTGATTATTTTTACGCCCTCTTGCGCCAGACGCTCCAAGTTACGCAGCTTGCCGCCAAGTCCGGCAGCGTTTTCCAACGCCAAAACACAGCCGAGTCTGCCGGTCAAGCTCTCAAGCGCCGCCCCGTTTTTTACGGGGACAAGCAGTGCCTCGTGCCGTCTAAGCTCGCTTTTGTAAAACTCAATGTGCCGCGCGGTGTATTCCCAAGCGTCAGACCCGGTTAGCCCCGGCGGCACCCATATTGCCAAAACCTGGACCATGCTCTCAAAACAAGCCGACATTTGCGCGCTTGTGGCAAAATCATTTTTATCCAAGCCCTGACCCGCCGCAAGGATTTCAACAAGGCTGTCGCAATGCAGGTCAAAAAGCTTCATGAAAGCCTCCCTTACGGATTTTTTGCCCACAGCTATTATATGCAGTCTTTGTTTCCTGTGCCTAGAGGCAAAAATTAACATTTTGCGCTTGACATTCGGCACAAAAAAAGGTATACTACAAAAGCTATGCTTTACGCTTAGCACAGGTGAAATTGGAGGAAAAATTAATGCGTTATATCAGCACACGCGACCCTGAGGTTAACGTCAGCGCGGCGCAGGCAATAGTTCGCGGTCTTTCGGCGGAGGGGGGACTCTTTTTGCCGGAGAACATTCCGCAGCTTAGCCAAGAGGAAATACAAGACCTTTGTCCGCTTGGATATGTTGAGCGTGCGGAGAAAATCCTTTCGCTTTACCTGACGGATTTTAGCGCGGCGGAAATAGCTGACTGTGTGCGCGGAGCGTATGGGGAGCAGTTTGCTTCCGAAGCCATTGCCCCGTTGGCAATGCTGAATGATTCAACTGCTTTGCTTGAGCTTTTCCACGGTCCCACCTGCGCTTTTAAGGACATGGCGCTGCAGCTACTGCCGCGTCTGCTTTCGCTTTCCGCAAAAAAGACGGGCGCGGGTGAGCTTGTAATACTTGTGGCAACAAGCGGGGATACCGGCAAGGCGGCGCTGGAGGGCTTTAAGGATGTACCCGGCACAAGGGTGCTTGTGTTCTACCCCGGCGAGGGTGTAAGCCCCATGCAACGCCTGCAAATGGTTACACAAGAGGGCGGCAACGTGGGTGTTTGCGCCGTTAAGGGCAACTTCGACGACGCTCAGACGGGCGTTAAGCAAATCTTCACGGATTCTGCCGTGCTTGCCGATATGACAGCGCGCGGCTTGGCTTTCTCCTCCGCGAATTCCATCAACTGGGGGCGCCTTGTTCCGCAGATTGTCTACTACTTCAGCGCCTATTGCGATATGGTTAACTCCGGCGCAATCGCCTTTGGGGATAAGCTCAATTTCGTTGTGCCAACGGGCAACTTCGGCAACATTTTGGCAGCATATTACGCTGAGGAAATGGGGCTGCCAATCGGCAAACTGATTTGCGCCAGCAACCAAAACCGTGTGCTGACGGACTTCATACAAACGGGGCGCTATAACGCAAGGCGTGAATTCTTTACAAGTATTTCACCGTCTATGGACATACTTATCTCCAGCAACCTTGAGCGCCTGCTGTTCCTGTTAAGCGGAAGCAACGCCGCCGTGGTTTCAGGGCTTATGGCAAGCTTGCGCAATGAGGGAGAGTATACCGTATCGCCGCAAATGCTTGCAAGGCTTAAGGAACGCTTTTGGGCCGGCGCCTGTGACGAGGAGGCGACAAGCCAAGCCATAACATCAACATGGCGGCAGTATTCCTACCTTTGCGACCCACACACCGCCGTTGGGGTAGATGTGCTGCGGCAATACCGCGCCGCAACAGGGGACACAACCCCCGCCGTTGTGGACGCTACCGCAAGCCCGTTCAAGTTTGTTGAGCCTGTGCTTAACGCAATCGGGCTTGAGGCGCAGGGAGATGAATTTGCCATGGCGCAAAGCCTTGCCCAAGCCACCGCTCTTTGCTGCCCCAAGCAGCTGCTGGAGCTTAAGGGTAAGCCCGTCCGCTTCCCAAACATGGTGGAAAAGGCTGATATGCGCTCGGCGGTGGAGGAAATGCTGGCATAAGTAATGGGGCTGAGCCCCAAGGCTTGCTTACTTAAGCTTGAAGGTTGAACACAAGGTATCCGCGGAGCAGTTTGCCATCGGTTGGTCAATATTGATGTGCCTTGCGCCGCATTTCGTTCCCTGGCAGTTGTAAATGCAGCGGTTTGCCGTGCAGGTAATTTCCTTGATTGGTTGCATTTGCTGCTGTCCCTGCTGTTGGTTTTCCATTTTGCTTGCACTCCTTAAATAAAAAAATCCGTTGGGCGTACCCTTTAGTATTATCACACAAAAGCAGTGCTTTATCCCTGCAGCTGAGGAGGAATTATGCTTTTTGCCATTGCGGACCTGCATTTGTCAATATCCACCGGGGAAAAGAAATCCATGGAGGTTTTTCCCGGCTGGGAATATTACCAAGAGCGCATTGAGGCAAATTGGCATGACGTGGTAGGGGAGGACGACACGGTTGTTGTCGCCGGGGATTTCTGTTGGGCAATGGGGCTGGAAAACGCCCTGCCGGACTTCAAATTCCTTAACGCCCTGCCGGGGAAGAAGATATTACTCAAGGGCAACCATGACTACTGGTGGTCTACGGTTTCAAAAATGGAGAGCTTTTTGCGGACGAACGGTATTGACAGCGTGTCCTTCCTGCACAACAGCGCGGCTCGCGTGGGCGGCGTTTCAATCTGCGGCACAAGGGGCTGGTTCTTTGACGCTGAGCGTGACGAGGATAAAAAGATTGTGCTGCGTGAGCAGGGACGGCTTGAGCGCTCAATTGACTGCGCAAGGGCGCTTGGCGGCGAGCCGGTTGCATTTATGCACTATCCCGTTGTCAGCGCCACAAACCGCTGCGAGGAGCTTTTCGGCGTCCTTAAAGAGAAAAAAATCAGGCGCTGCTGCTACGGGCATATACACTCAACCAAGCGCTTTCAGCGAGTAGACGGGGAGTTGGAGGGAGTGGCGTTTCAGCTGATTGCCGCGGACTACTTGGATTTTACGCCCATTCTAATCACAGACCCCGAAGAAAAATACGAGGAGAAAGACCTATGACATTAAAAGAAAAGCTTGAGCGCGTTGTGCTTGGCGCGGCGTTCTCGATAATATACGGTTTCATTCGCAAAAATCCCGATAAGAACCTTATTCGCTTGGCGAATTTTGCCGAGCGCCTTGCGGGCGGTATTTTTGCAAAAAAATATTTTGATGCCTTTAAGCGCGGCGCCACCGACCCGGAGAACATTTGGCGGCAATGGGCACTTGGCCTTTTGGGCGACGTGGACAAGCGCGCCCTGAAGCGCATGGTGCTTGCAATCGGGCTTGGAGCCGGTGTTCATGGCACCAAGGCCGTGCGGGAAAACCGCGAAAAATTCGGCTGCAACATACCATTCACGATTCTGTTTGACCCCACAAGCGCCTGTAATCTTCATTGCAAGGGTTGCTGGAGCGCTGAATACGGGCACAAGCACAGCCTTAGCCTTGATGAAATGCGCTCAATAATAAGCCAAGGCAAGGCGCTTGGGACACATAATTATATGCTCACCGGCGGCGAGCCCTTGCTCCGAAGTGCAGATATATTTGCCCTTTGCCGCGAAAACCCCGACTGTTCCTTCCTCGCGTACACCAACGCAACGCTTGTTGACGACGACTTCTGCCGCAATATGCTTCGCGTGGGCAACCTTGCCCTTGCGCTCAGCATCGAGGGCGACCAAAACAGCAACGACGCAAGAAGAGGGGAGGGGAGTTACCAAAAAACGGTACGGGCAATGGAGCTTTTGCACAGCCACCGCTGCCTCTTCGGCGTTTCCGTCTGCTACACAAGCCAAAACTTCGAGGAAGTTACCGGCGATGATTTTTTGCGTGAAATGATAAGCAAAGGCGCAAAGTTTGCGCTTTATTTCCACTACATGCCCGTTGGCAAAAACGCCCTGCCGGAGCTTTTGCCAAGCCCGCAGCAGCGCAAGACTATGTATGAATGGCTGCGAAAAACACGCAACGCCAAAACGGGCAACCCGATTTTTGTGCTTGACTTCCAGAACGACGGCGAGTATGTAGGCGGCTGCATTGCCGGGGGGCGAAACTATTTCCACATCAATTCCGCAGGGGATATTGAGCCCTGTGTGTTTATCCATTATTCGGATTCAAATATTCGCCGCGACAGCCTTTTGGACGCCCTGCAAAAGCCGCTGTTCATGGCTTATTACCACAATCAGCCGTTTAACGATAACCACCTGCGCCCGTGTCCTATGCTTGAAAATCCGCAACGCCTGCGGGAGCTTATAGCTCAGACCGGCGCGGAGTCAACGGATTTGGCGGCACCGGAAAGCGCCGAACTGCTATGCGCACGCTGTGATTGCTACGCCGCCGCCTGGGAGGCTACCGCCAATGAGCTTTGGGAGGGGAATCCGCACCCAAGCCCCAAAACGCAGTATTGGCGCGATAAATAACTGCTGCCGGGCAGACTGAAATATTTTAGTTGGTTTGCCCGGTATGCAATCTGCGACTTAAACGCTTGACAACCGCCCTCACCATATGCTATACTTTAGCAAAACCACAGGAATTTTGGCAAATCGGGGGATTTATGCCGAATAATTCTCGCAAGCTATTGACGAGAGATGTCAAAGCGCGTATAATCCTTGGGGAGCCGGGAGCCGGGAGCCGGGAGCCGGGAGCCGCGTAAGCGTAGCCGTA
>JAISSW010000010.1 GCA_031272895.1 Clostridium sp.
CGATAGACAACATAAGCACCGCCGTGCCTACAATTATCCTCTGCGGCAGCGCAGACCAGCTTGTGCCGCCAAGCCAATTCGGCGAGCGCTTGCACACCGAGCTTGACGCCCTGGGCGTATATAATAGCTACTTCCTGTTTGATGGCGCGGGACATTGGATATTCGGCGGCACAGAGGTGGCCGATGAAGTCGCTGACTACTGCGAGCTGTATTTTTAGGCTCTTACCCGCCAACCGCCAGTAGCAGCAAAGGCTCAACCTTAGCGTATATGCTTTCAAAATCGGCAAGCGGCAGGGGATTTTGTCCCTTACCAAGCTCCACGGTGAAGCCCGGTCTGCGGAATTCGCTTATGAACCAATCCTTGTAGCCGCCGTGCGCCGCAAGTCCGCCGTTGCGCACAAGACGGTAGCCCGCCGCGTCGGCAAGCGCTATCGCCATTTCCTGAGCACCCGGGATTTGCACCCCGCCGTATTCCCAATATAGCTCCTCGCCCTGGCTGTGCAGCGCAAGCACACGGCTCGGGCAAGCGCTCAGCGTCAGCGCAACAAGGGCGCGGGTTTCAGGCTCACTGTTGGGGTAAGCCCCGCCGTATCTGCGCGGCGCGGGACCTGTTATACCCGCGGCTATCTCCATGCGCCGCAGGGTATGCCAGCGAGCGTCAAAGTTGTGGTTAATGTCCACCCCGCGGGCGTTTGCGTTCCAGCCGTCGCCGCTTTTCGCAAGGATTTCCTCAATGCTATCGGCAAAAACACCGGCGCTTTTTGCCCCGTGTATCGCTATATCCACGCCGTCCGGATTAACGAGCGGCACAAAAATCAGCCGCTTGCTTATTTGTGGCGGGGGAGGGGAGAGTCGCTCCATGAGCCGCAGCAGAACGTAGCTTGTTACCCACTCCTGCCCGTGAAAGCCCGCCGCAAGCAGCACGACCTCAGAGCCTTGCCCAAGGCTATAGTATATAAGCTCGCGCCCGCAAACGCTGTATCCGAACACCTGAGCGCGTAAAATACCGCCGCCGACGGCTTGCGTTGTTGTGCTGTCGTATGGTATAATAGGCAAGGGCATATGGGCGGCACCACCTTATTTGTTTGCCGCAGTATATGCGCCGCGAGGCTTGTCACATTCGCTTTTGGAGGGGAAAATGGAGCTTTTTGAGGAAACCGTAGCCCGAGAGGATATTTTTTCGGGCGTGGTGGTTGATGTCCACGTTGACAAGGTGCGCCTGTGCGATGGCAAAATTGCGCGCCGCGAGGTGGTTGACCACAACGGCGGCGTGTTGATTGCCCCCGTTACGGCGGCGGGAGAGCTGATTTTTGTCCGGCAATTCCGCTACCCCTATGGGCAGGTGCTGCTGGAGCTGCCCGCCGGAAAGCTGGAGCGCGGCGAGGAGGCGCTTGCCGCGGGGCTGCGTGAGCTGCATGAGGAAACCGGCTCCACGGCAGGACGCTGTGTGCCGCTTGGCAAGTTTTATCCCACGCCCGGCTATTGCAGCGAGGTTATACACCTGTTTGCCGCCTTGGATTTAACCGAGGGTACCCCGCAGCCCGATGAGGACGAATACCTTGAGCTTGAGCGCATACCCCTTGAGCGGGCGGTTGAGATGGTACTTAACGGCGAAATCCCGGACGGAAAAACCCAGACCGCCATATTAAAAATCTACCTGAAGCGTGACGAGCTATTTGCCCGTTGAAAGCAGCTCGCTTGCCACATCGGCATTCTCAAAGCGCATAATGCTTGCCTCAGGGGAACTGTAGCCCAGCAGGCTTACGCTGCCGTACCACACCGTTTTGCGGTCAAGCACGGCGGCGTTTTGGTGTATGCCGTCGCTCAAAAACACCTGTATTCCGTAGGAACGCAGCCCATCAATCAGCGCCGCTTCAACGGAATTTGGCGGGGCGGGGCGGGTCAGTATGCTTATGCTTACACCGTTTATCCTTGCGGCGGACAGGGTTTTGAGCAGCTTATCAATACTGCCGCGCTTCAATTTTGGGGAAAGAATAACAATTTCACGCTTGGTGCTGCAAATATCGCGGGCAAAGTGAGCCCAAAATTCGGTGCCGTCAAATAAGCTGTTTTCGGCGCTTTTTGTGCCGCCGGTCACCAATGCGCGGTAGCCCTGCTCCCTGTATGCTTTAATGCGCTTGTGGAACATAGCCCCAAGAATTGCGACGGACATATCCACATAATCAAAAATCATTACGTTTTTTTTGCCCGGAGTAGCCCTGTGCAGCCGACCGGCGTATTGCTGCAGCGTGCCGTGCCAGGCAACGGGTGACGCAAGAAAAAGCGAGTCAAGACGCGGCTCGTCAAAGCCCTCGCCAACAAACTGCCCGGTGGCGACCACCGCAAACTGCCCGTCCTGCGGGACTGAGCGCAGCCGCTCCAAAGCCTCGCGCTTTTGCTTTGCGCCGGCCTTGCCGGTCAGCCGAATAACCTGCGGGCAAAAATCCTCAATAGCCCCCGCAAGAGAATCAACCTGCGCCGTCAAGCGGGTCAGCACAAGCGGAATGCGGCCGTTTTGCATTGCGCGCCTCACGTCCTTAATAATCAGCTCGTTGCGCTTTGGGTCCGCCGCAAGCTGATTATAAAGCTCAGTTATATTAAGGGATTTTTCGTCAACAAAGTCCGGCAGACGGAATTGAGTGAAACGCGGGATTACAAAGCGGTCGTAGCCCGCCGCCTGTGCCTGCGCCAAGGCATTGACACGATAACGAATGGGTCCGCACTGCATGAAAATAATCGGCTGCAAACCGTCCTTGCGTGCCGGTGTTGCGCTAAGGCCGTAAATATAGCGTGCCCTCACCTGCCGCAAAACCCTTTCAAAGCTCACTGCGGAAACATGGTGGCACTCGTCCGCTATCACAAGCCCGTAATCACCCGGCAGCTCGTTGCCGCCCGTCAGCGATTGCATTACGGCAATGTCAACCACACCGTGCAGCTCATCCCTGCCGCCGCCAAGCCTGCCGATAAGTGACAGCTTCTTCTTGCGCCCGGATTTGCCAAGCTCAACGGGCAACTCCTCGTCGATTTCCAAAAACTGCTCAAGCGCTTTTTTCCACTGCTCCATTAGCGCCGTTGTGTGGACTAAAATCAGCGTGTTTCGCTTAAGAGAGGCAATCAAATACGCCGCCAAAACGGTTTTTCCAAAGGCAGTTGTTGCCGCCAGCACGCCGTTCTCGTGTTCAAGCATGGCATTTGCCGCCGGTATCTGCTCAGGGCGCAGGACTCCGGCAAATTCAGCCTTAAGCTCCCGTCCAAGGCTGCGTTTATCGTCAATGGCGTAGTTAACGCACGCTGTGTCAAGCAGCTCCCGCAGGGCAGCCTCACAGCCCCGCGGCAGGCTAAGCGTTTCGCGCGTTTCGCGGGAGCAATCAACTACCCGCGGCAAATCACGCGTGGGAAGGCGCTTGCGCTCCGCCATAGCAAATTCCGGGTTGAGGAAGGCGGCTAAGCGCCGCAGCGTGTTAAGCGCCTGCTGGGAAAGCCCCGCCTTTGGAATGTGGAGCATATTGGTCAGAGTAATGACTGTTTTTTCGGGGAAATCCAGCGGAGCAAGTGATTTTTTTTGCTTGCCGAACAGCCAAGGGGCGTCCTCTTCCTCCTCCCGAGCCTGAAAGAAATCGCCCATTGTGCCGCCTCCGCGCTTGACGACAGCGTCGATTTGGGCGTGCGTCAGCTTTTTTATGCCGGATAAATAGCTCCATTGGTCGGAATAGGGGAGCAGCTCCTCGTCAACAAAAACACTTTTGCCCTGCCGACGTGCCAAGCCCTGCAGCGGCAGGGCCACGGGAGTGCCGAAAAAGCCGTGCGGCGCCGAGTCACTGCTTGGCGTTATGTGGTCATATAGCTCAAAGGGCAGCTCGTGGCGCAGAGCCATTGCGTCGGTCAGTATGGCGCTGACGAAGCTGCGGGCAAGCGCCGCCGGTACCCGCTCCTCAAAGAAGAACCAGGCGCGGGCGCTGTTTTCCCCGCTGCGCTCAACCGCCGGGCTAAGCCCGTTTTGCTCGCAAACACTGCGGAAGACCGCCAAATCCTCGCGCCAGGCGGGTTCAAAAAAGCTCAGCGCCGCAAAATAGCAGCTGTCGTCGCTCATCAGCGGGTAGAGCTGAATTATGTCGGAGCCATCGGGGCTTTTTCCGCTCAGATGGCGAAAAAAAGCGCTGCTGTCGGGCGGCACAAAGCGTCGGGAGGGGCAGTATTGGCACTTGTATTTTTTTTTGTCGCAAACCCCGCGCGACCATTCATTAAGGCAAACGGGGGAAAAGCCGCTCTTGCCGTTATTGGCGTTATGCCACTGCTTTGCGAACACATCCTCCCGCCCGCGGAAGAGCTGCATAAACAGCGCCAGCTTTTGGTTTGACGGGCTTTTTTGGCACAGGCTGCCAACAGAGCCGTCACCCTTGCCGACCTTGCAGCCCAGCGCCGCCTTAAGCCTCTCGTTCTCGGCGCGCAGTCCGTCCAAGGTGCTTTTCAGGCTGTCATAGCTTTCCCCGTCCATCATCAACCTCCGTTAAACAACGGCGCCGCCAACGTAATTGAGCAGCAGCAGACCCGTAAGCAGCGCAGCGTAAACCAGCACTGCCACAGCGTCGCCAAGACCAAAGCGGCTGCGGCTGAGCCGGGTTCTGCCCTCGCCGCCGGTGTAGCAGCGGCATTCCATCGCCAGCGCAAGGTCGTATGCCCTGCGGAAGGCGGACACCAACAGCGGCACAAAAATCGGGATTAGCGCCCTTGCCCGCTTGAGAAGTCCGCCCGTTTCCCAATCCGCCCCGCGCGCCTTTTGCGCGTTCATAATACGCTCAATTTCCTCCAAAAGCACGGGTATGAACCTTAGCGCAAGGGTCATCATCATCGCAAAGGTATGCACCGGCAGCTTGATTAGCCTTAGCGGAGAGAGTAGGCGCTCCAGGGCGTCCGTTAGCTGTGTGGGCGTGGTTGTGTAGGTTAAAAGTGAGCCAAGCACCACAAGACAGATTATCCTTACCGCCATAAAGCCCGCGACGCAAAGACCGCCTGAGGTTATTGTGATAAATTGCCAGCTGAAAAGTACTGAGCCGCTCTGGCGGTAAAAGACGTTCATTGCGGCGGTGAACAGCAGAACCCACAGCAGGGGGCGTATGCTGCGGAAAACCATACGCACAGGCACAGCGGAAAGAAAAACAGCCGCCACGGAAAACAGCGCCGCCAAGCCAAGTGAGGCGAAGCTGTGGCAAAAAAAGGTAGAAACAATCAGCGCAACGCTGAGCAAAATTTTGGTGCGCGGGTCTAAGCGGTGCACGGGGGAGGAGGCACGGTAGTATTGCCCCAGCGTAATGTCAGAGAGCATTGCCCAAGCCCCCTTTCAGCAAGGAAAATGCCGCCTGTGGGGTGTATACCGCCGCCTGCAGCTTAAGCAGTGTAAATATGCGCGTAATTTCAGGCAGCTCCAGCCCCAGAGCTTCAAGCTCGCCGCCGCGGGCAAAAACCTCGTCAATGCCTCCAAGCAGCACACGCTCACCACCGCAAAGCACCAGCACCCTGTCGCAAAGGGCGGCAATCTCCTCCATGGCGTGGCTGACAAGCACTACTGTGCAGCCTGTTTCCTCACGGTAGCGGCTTAAGGTTTGCCTCAGCTGCAGCTTCCCCTTGGGGTCAAGCCCCGCCGCAGGCTCGTCCAGAACCAAAATGCGCGGCTCCATTGCCATAACCCCCGCCAAGGCGGCTCGGCGCTTCTCCCCGCCGGAAAGCTCGAACGGGGATTTTGCCAGCAGGGCTGAAGATAGCCCCACACGCTCGGCGGCAAGCTCAACCCTTTTTTCAAGCTCCTTGCCCGTTAAGCCTTGGTTTTGCGGACCGAAGGCTATGTCGTCGCGCACCGTTTCGGCAAAAAGCTGGTTTTCGGGGTATTGAAAGCAAAGCCCAACCGCAAAGCGCGCGGCGCGGCGGCTTTTTTTGCTCTCGTTTATGTCCTTGCCCTCCAGCAGAACAAGCCCCTGCGTTGGCTGCAGCAGCGCGTTAAGGTGTTGAATAAGCGTGGATTTGCCGCTGCCTGTGTGTCCAATCAGCCCAAGGCATTCACCCTTGAGCAGTTCAAAATCAATCCCGCTGATTGCAGCCACGCCCTCCTTGCTGTTTTGCGTGTAGCTGTGGCTGAGTCCCCGGCACTCCATAATAGGCTCGGTCGTGCCCGCAGGCTTTGCGGAGCCGGGTTTTTCGCTTATATCAAACGGGACACCGCTCAGGGCGTCTGCGCAGTCCTCCGGCGAAAGGCAAAGCGGAAAGTCGGGGATTTTTTCACGCAGCAGCAGCGAAAGCTCCGCGCTTTGCGGCAGGCTAAGCCCCGCTTGCTCAAGGCGCTCCCTTTGGCTGAATATTTCCCGCGGCGAACCGTCCAGCACTATCTTGCCCTGCTCCATAACAAGCACTCGGGTGGCTTGAGCCGCTTCGTTCATGTAGTGCGTAACCATTATGATAGTCATGCCGTATTCGTCGCGCAGCTGCCGCAGAGTCGCCATAACCTCGCGCCGCCCCTGGGGGTCAAGCATGGCGGTCGGCTCGTCCAGCACCAGTACACGCGGACGCATTGCCAGCACACCGGCAATCGCCAGGCGCTGCTTTTGCCCCCCGGAGAGCCTGTGCGGCTCACGCAGGCGGTGCTCATAAAGCCCGACGGTGCGCAAAGCCCAGTCAACCCTGCTGCGGATTTCGTGCGGGGGGACACCCAAGTTCTCGGGGCCAAAGGCGCAGTCCTCCTCCACGATTGTTGAAACAATTTGGTTATCCGGGTTCTGGAACACCAAGCCCACATTGCGGCGCACATCGTTTAGGGCGTCGTCGTCAGCGGTGCTGAAGCCCGCGGCAAGCACCTGGCCGCTTTGCGGCAGCAAGATGCCGTTCATCAGCTTTGCCAGAGTGGATTTTCCGCAGCCGTTTGCCCCCAAAACCGCCAAAAACTCGCCCTCCTCAACGCAAAGCGAAACCCCATCCACAGCGGGAGGGAGTTGCTTTCCGTCCGCCGAGGAATAGCGGTAGACGGCGTTTTGGATTTGGATTATGGGCATTTATTGCGGTTCCTTTATAAAAATATTGAGGATAATTATACCATATTAACGGAGCAAGCGCAAGGCGCACAAAAGCGGCGGGAGTAGCTGCCCGCCGCTTTCAAGCAGTGCCCGCAAGGGCTTAGACTCCAAGTCCGCCGAGGAAATCCAAAACATCGTTAAGGAACGGGGTAATATCCAAGCCGGTGAACTTAAGCACCGCTCCGGCAAAGGCCTCCGCCAGCAGCTCAAGCCAATCCAACATAGCGGTTTCCTCCTTTCGTAGTTTCTTTGCCTTGATTATATCACAACCACCGCGCTATGTCAATCCGAGGAGTATAGCCCCTGCCTTGTGATGAATTCCGCGACGGCAGGGACGACATATTCATCAATCGGCTGCCCGTTTGCAAGCATAGCGCGGATTTCAGTGGAGCTGATTACCAGCGGCTCAACGTCAATGAAGCGAACCCGTGAGCGCTCAGCCGGAGCAAGCCTGGAGTGCTTAAACGGGGCGCTGCCCTGCTCCCTGCGGGCAATGGCGAGGAAGCAGTTGCTCAAAATCGCCCGGTAGCTTTTCCAGGTATGGAAGCTCTCAAGGCAATCCTCCCCGGCGATTATGCACCAGTTGTTGGCAAGGCTTGCGGTGCTTACCGCCTCCGGGTGGCACTGCTCTTGCAGCTCCAGTAGTGTGTCAATCGTGTAGCTTTCGCCCTCACGGCGCAGCTCGCGGTCGTCAACAACAAAGCGCTCCTCCTCGTCCGTGAAGGTCATTTCACACATCAGCAGGCGGTCGTAATCGTCCGCAAGGGGAGCGTGCTTGCCCGGCGAATGTCCGCTGGGGACAATGAACACCTTCTCCAAGCTAAGGCTGTCCGCGGCGGCGCGGGCAAGGCGCAAATGACCCAAATGCGGCGGGTCAAAGCTGCCGCCGTATAAGCCGAACTTCGCCACTTGCAGACACCTGCCTTGTATTTATTCGGACCGCTCAGGTGTATTCCCTGTCGTCGCTTGCGCTTGCCGGTCCGTATAGGGAAATCTCCTCACCCAAGTAGGTTGGCTCCGGTTTGATTATGCAGTACGCCACGTCCTTTGCCCTTGCCAAAAGCTCACGCCCGTTGTTATAAATAAAGTAGCCGTAGTCGCGCGGGTCGCTTGCCACGCCATCGGCGTCCAAGCCCAAGGAGCGAGCTATATAGATTGCCCGCGAAAGGTGAAAGCGCTGCGTGATTATGAGGACTCTCTTTGCCCCAAAAACCTCCCGCGCGCGGTACATGGATTCATAGGTGGAAAAGCCTGCGTGGTCAAGGAAAATATCGTCAGGGTCAATGCCCTGCTCTACGCAATAGCGCTTCATGGCGTTGACCTCGTCGTGGTTGTCGTAGCCATGGTCGCCGGAGAGCAGCAGCACGGGAGCCGCCCCTTGCTTGTAGCATTCAATGCCGTATTTCACCCTGTCCTCCAGCATGGGGGAAAGCGTGGTGGGGCTGTAAATCTGCGCGCCAAGCACAAGTATGCAGTCATAACCGCCCTTTGGGTCCTCCAAGCCGAGAATGCCGTCCCTTGCGGAGGCGATTACCCCGACGTTAAGTCCGCAAAGCCCCGAAAGACCGACAACCCCCAAAAGAACACAAGCCCAAAATGCCTTTTTGACGAATAAGGCAGACTTACTTAACATTTGTTTTTTTGTTCAGCATATATGCCGTGAAGTAAAGCAGCGCGGCGGAGCTGAGAAGCTGGAAGAGCATACCCGCAACACCAAAGCGCAGGCTCCAGCCCGTGGTGGGGGCGTAGTTGCTAAGCTCCTTGGGAATGTTCATTGCCTCGGGGATAAAGCCCGAATTATCCGGTATAAGGATAAATGAAAGCGGCGCGACGTTGGTCAGGTATGTAGCCAAAATATAGGTTGGAACAACAAACAGGAAAGAAAACGCAATCGCCCAAAACACGGAGTGGCTCTGGAAAGGCCTTGTATTTGCAAGGGTGATTGAGAAGTAAACATCCGCAACAAAAACCAGCTCCTGCAGGAAGAACGAAAGCGCAACAAAGAACACCGCGCCAATCGTTGCGCCGGTGGTTGGCGCTTCAATAAAGGTAGCCAGCAGCTCCTTTATCATAATCAGTGTGTCGTTGGATTCAGCCTTGACGGCAATGTAATAGAACCCGCCGATGAAGGTTGCAAGCATAACGAAATACGAGGAAACCATCCACACCACGCTGACAAGCGTCTTGGAGGCGAGCAGTGTGCCGCCCTTAACAGGCAGGGCGTGGCTCAGGTAGCCCTCCCGCCCGAAGAGCGAGCTGGCATAGTTGCGAATTACGCTGATGACGGTGATGAACACCAGCAAAAACGGCACAATCAGAATCAAAATGGCGGAAAAAACCTGGAGCCATTTTATACCGGCAAGCATTGCAATAACCAAAAGCCCCAAGGACACTATAGTTGCGGCATAGATGCCAACCATGCTGTGCGCGGTGGATTTTATTTCGTTTTTAATCAGTCGACCCATTGTTTTACCCTCCCCTTATTCTTTGTTAAGGTCCTGAAGCAGCTTTTTGTAGGCTTCAGGGTCTGTTTTGCGCAGGAATTCCAGCTGAGAGGAAAGCTGCCTTGCCGTTGCTTCCTGCTGCAGCACAGCCTGCTCCAGTTGATAGGGAATACCGTGCTTGCGGCAGTAGTATTCCTCAAGGCTCATGCCCTCCGCACGGATTTTCGCCACATTTTCGTCTGCAATCACGTTTCCGCCGCGAATCATCAGCGCATGGTCAAACACATTTTCAAGGTCGTGTATTTGGTGAGTGGAAATAAGCATGGCGCTGCCCTTGGGGCGGTTGCTTAAAATTGTTTGCTTAATCTCTAAGCGAGCCGCCGCGTCAACGCCGCCAAGCGGCTCGTCCATTATGTAAAGCCTTGCCTCACGGCACATTGTCAGGGCAAGCATCAGCTTTTCTTGCATACCCTTGCTCATGCTTTTAACCGGCATACCCGGCTTAAGGTTGAAGGTCTTAAGGAAGTCATAGGCCTTTTCACGGTTAAAGTCCTTGAACAGCGAGGCGATTGTTTCAATGGCGTCCTTGGCGGTCATCCAATTCGCAATGTAGCTGTGCTCCGGCAGGTAAGCCACAATAGCCTTGCTTTCCACGCCGACGGGCAGACCGTCAATGCGCACCTCGCCGCTGTAATCATGGATAAGACCCGTAAGGATTTTTAGCAGGGAGGTTTTGCCGCAGCCGTTAGGACCAAGCAAGCCGATGATTTGCCCGTCCTCCAGGTCAAACGAAACGTCGTGCAGAACCACAGTTTTGCCGTAGGACTTATAAAGGTTCTTTACGGAAATAATGTTGGACATAGTCGATTCCTCTCATGTGCAGGTAGGATGTAGGATAATTCTTTAGCCTAAGCAAGCTAACTAACGCATTATATCACTTTTTTCACAAAATGAAAAGGGGGTAGAGGGCATATTTTGTAAATCTTCTGTGAATAAAAAACGAAGCTTCAGCCAAACAGATTCTCTTCAAGCTCGTCCAAGGGGTCCGGCTCCGCGGCGGACGGAGGAGCTGAGTCGCCGTCAATATTAAATTTTACGGCGCGGCCGCAGACCTTTTCCAGCGCCGATTCCAAGCAGGCGCTGTTGATTGGCGTAGCCGCAAGCAGAGGCAGCGCCGGGTGAGCCGCTTGAATAAAGCAGGTTTTGCCCTCAATACGGGCGCTTGAACCCTTAAGCAAAGGAGCAAGGGCAGGATTGTTTTGTCCCACAAGCTCCAACACCTGCGGCCAAAAATCCTCCGGCGCCGTAAAGGCTGAGGGCTTTACTGCCGGCGCAGCAGCCTCCTGTTCGGCAGGACCCACCGGCTTTTCCGCAATCTCGTCGTCGTGGCTTTGCGCCTTTTCGTCGGCTGCGGTGTCGGCCGCTGGGGCAAGGCTATCAAGCTCTGCGCCGTCCTTTTCCGGCTCAACGGGCGGGCTTTCAATTGCCGCGGGGGTATCGTTACCGTCGTCCTTTGCCGGTGGCTTGCTTGGTGTAAAGTCGGCGGGCTTTACAGCTCTCTTGCCCTGCGTGGGGGCGGAGGTCTTCGGCGCTGCCGGCGGGGCGCTTTCCTCTGCCTGTGTCAGCTTAATAAGCACCAGCTCCATAAGCAGGCGCTTGCCGCTGTCGTACTTCATGGCGTTCAGCGTCTGCTCCAGCTCACGGATTGCGCGGATTGAGGCGGGAAGCGGGAACAGCTCGCCCTGCCGCTTGATTTCGTCGTATTCGCCCTGGGTGCAAACCACCAAATCCCGCGCGTCCTTTAGGGTACCCGTCAGCATAAGGTGCCGGAAGTGGAACAACAGCTCGGAGCAAAGGCGTTCCATGTCGCACGCGCCGGAATAAAGCGTATGCAGCAGACGCAGGGCGCCTGCGGTGTCCTTTGCCGCAATGCAGTCCGTTAAGGTAAAAAGGTATGAGCGGTCGGCCACACCGGCGGCGCGGCTCACCGTTTCCTCGTCTATTGTCGTTCCCGCCCCTGTGCCGTCCGCGGCGGAGATTGCGCTATCCAACAAGGAAAGGGCGTCGCGCAGGGCGCCGTCGGCAATCCTTGCAATCAGCAGCGCGGCCTCTTGGGTAAGCGAAACCTTTTCCGCGGCGGCGACCTCATGCAGTCTTGCGGCAATTTCCTCCGGCAGTATGCGGCGGAAATCAAAGCGCTGGCAGCGGGAAAGTATTGTTGCGGGGATTTTGTGTACCTCTGTTGTTGCAAGAATGAAGATGACGTGCTCCGGCGGTTCCTCGAGCAGCTTAAGAAAGGCGTTGAAGGCACCGATTGACAGCATATGCACCTCGTCGATTATGTAAACACGGTGCTTTGCCCTTACCGGCGGGAAATCCGCCTCTTCCTTTAGCTCGCGGATATTGTCAACGCCGTTGTTGCTTGCCGCGTCAATCTCCGCAACATCCAAAATCGTGCCGTCAAGTATTCCCCTGCAGCAATCGCATTCGTTGCAGGGGTCGCCGTTAGGCAGAGGATTTTCGCAGTTAACAGCGCGGGACAGTATTTTTGCGCAGCTTGTTTTGCCGGTGCCTCGGCTGCCGGTGAACAGGTACGCGTGCGCCAAACGACCGCCCGTCAGCTCGGCGCTCAAGGCGTCGGTGACGTGCTTTTGCCCGGCAAGTTCCGCAAAGCGCTGCGGTCTGTATTGGCGGTAAAGAACCCTATACACGTTATTCGCTCCAAAATGACAGTGATATTAAGCTTAATTATACATGATTTTTAAGCCAAAAGCAACACGGCGGGTATACAAATCCGTTTTTTTTTGCTATACTATTAACCTAACGGCGGCTTGCCGTTGCGTTCAAACAAATAAGGGAGGAAAAGGACTTGCCGCAGAACACCCCGTTAATACAAAACCGCAAGGCATACCACGAGTTTTTTGTGCTTGAGTCAATCGAGTGCGGGATTGAGCTGCGCGGCACGGAGGTGAAAAGCCTGCGCCAGGGCAGGGCAAACCTTAAGGACGCCTGGTGCTCCGTGGACAGAGAGGTGTATGTTAAGGGTATGCACATAAGCCCATACGAGCAGGGCAACCGTTTCAATACGGACCCGCTGCGCCCGCGCCGCCTGCTTCTGCACAGGCGCGAGATTAACCGCCTTGCGCTGGAGATAAAAAGGCAGGGCCTAACGCTGATTCCCTTGCGGCTTTATTTTAAGAAAGGCAGGGCAAAGATAGAGCTTGGGCTGTGCAAGGGTAAAAAGCTGCACGACAAGCGAGCCGTCGCCGCGGAAAAAGGAGCGAAAAGGGAGATGGAGAGAGCGGTTAAAAGCGCGCTTTAGCGTAACGCTTTGCAAATAGAGAAAAACACACACTTTACAAAACAGGAAAAATCCGCTATACTAAAGCGCGGCAAGGACTTTATTTTTTTCGGCGTTGGAGGAAAGGATATGGAGTACACAATAGAAAGGGCGGACAGCACCGTGCCGGAGCTGCAGGAGGAAAAACAACGGCTCAGTGGCAAGGCGTTGTGGTATGCCGTGTTGGCGTATGTGGGGCCGCTTTGGCTGCTCGGTATGTTTGATAGGGGGCTGAAGCACAAAAAGGAGCTGCGTTTCCATGTGGGGCAGGGTATGATTCTGACAGCCGCGTGGCTTGCGGTGTTTTGCATTGTGGGCTTGGGCGGTGCCGGGCTTGGGCTGCTTATTGCGAAGCTCACGGGCATTTCCTTTGAGGACGGATTTAAGTTTGCGGCGGACGCCTACTTTTTCCCGGCGGTTTGGGCGGTGCTGCTGGAGCTTACCCTTTTGGTGCTGGCGGTTATTTTGTTTGTGCTTACCGTTAAGGGTATAATCAGCGCGGCAAAAGGAAAAAATGTTAAGCTGCCCATAATCGGCAAGTTTGCTTTTTATAAGTAAGGAACGGGAAGACCGGCTAATGACTGAGGAACAGCGGATAAAGCGCATACGCGCAGCCTCAACAGGGTGCTTGTTTTTAACGGCACTGATTTGGGGCTTTGCTTTCGTTGCCCAAATGAGCGGCACAAGCACCATGGGAGCGCTCACCTTTAACGGGGTGCGCTTTGTTTTGGGCGCCCTTGCGCTTATACCCGTCACACTGCTGTTTGAAAAAGGCAAAAGCGACAAAAAGGAACGCCGCGACACCTTGCTCTACGGCGCGGCGGCGGGCACGGTGCTTTGCCTTGCCGCAAACCTGCAGCAGTTTGGTATTGACCTTACCCACTCGCCGGCGCGGGCGGGCTTTATTACCGGGCTGTATATGATTGTCGTCCCCGTGGCGGGCATCTTCCTTAAAAGGAAAACGACGGTCTTTACCTGGATTGGGGCGCTGTTTGCTCTGTGCGGGCTCTACGTCCTTAGCACGGGCGAGAGCGGCGGCTCGGTCAGCAAGGCGGACATGACCAAGGGACAGCTTTTTTTGTTGGCGGGGGTTGTTTTTTGGGCGGCGCACATTCTTGTTGTGGACGGCGCCGGGGGAAAGGTGCGCCCGCTTAGGTTCTCCATGGCGCAGTTTTGGGTTTGCGCAATCGAAAGCCTTGCCGTCGCAGCCTTCACGGAGGACATAAGCGTGGAGGGCATAATGGGCGGCGCGCTGCCAATCCTTTATTGCGGGCTGCTGAGCGTTGGGGTGGCATATACGCTCCAGGTGGTGGGGCAGCGCCATGTTGAGCCGGCGCGTGCCTCGGTTATATTCTCAATGGAAACTTTATTTTCCGCGCTCGGAGAGATACTGCTGCTGCACAAATTCCTGCCGCCGGTCGGTTATATCGGCTGTGCGCTGATTTTTGCCGGCATAATTTTCGCCCAGCTTAAGCCAAGGCAAAAAGCCGCAAAAAACTTTTGAAAACCCCTTGACAAGCGAGTAGTTTTGCAGTATAATAATGCGGTTGCTGTGTAAAACGGCAAGCATGGCGTTGACGCGGGAGATGGCCGCGCCGGGTTCGCAGTCCGGCAGCGGGAAACTCACGCCGAGCAATGTCCGATTCAAAAACCGGGCGAACAGACTGCGGAAACAGCGGGGACAGGCTATGCCTGCCGGTCGTTGTGACCTTAAGCAGTCCTGCGAAACGCCGGGGCAATTCTCGGTATTTTTTACCGGAAACGAGATGGATGCCCGGCACTGTAGCAAGTAAGCGCTCCGCCCAAGAAATTCAGGAGGCAAGCAATGGCAAACAAAGTCAGAATCCGCTTAAAGGGCTATGACCACAATGTTGTGGATAAGGCCGCTGAGCAAATCGTCGAGGCCGCAAAGCGCGGCAACGCACAGGTGGCGGGACCGGTTCCCCTGCCCACGGAGAAGGAAATCGTCACAATCCTCCGCGCAGTCCACAAATATAAGGACAGCCGTGAGCAGTTTGAGCAGCGCACACACAAGCGCCTGATTGACGTTATCGCTCCCAGTCAAAAGACCGTTGAGGCACTGACCAATCTTCAGCTGCCCGCCGGCGTGGAAATCGAAATCAAGCTCTAAGGAGCCTTGATAGGGGAGGAATCCCCAAGCATTCATCGGCGCCCGCAAGGACGAAATGCTCAAGTTGGGCACAGCCCAACCAATAAGCAAGGAGGAAAACCCGAATGGCAAAAGGCATCATCGGAAAGAAAATCGGCATGACGCAGATTTTCGACCCAAGCGGCAAGGTTGTTCCTGTTACGGTCATCGAAGCAGGTCCATGCCCTGTCGTGCAGGTCAAAACACTGGAAAACGACGGCTACGAGGCAGTGCAGCTCGGCTTTGGCTACAAAAAGCCCGCACGCACAACAAAGCCCCTCAAGGGACACTTCGACAAGGCGAACACTTCGCCGGCGCAAGCCCTGCGTGAATTCCGTATTAACGGCAGCGCGGATTGGCTGCCCGAAGCAGGAAAGCCCGTCAAGGCGGACGCGTTCGCGCAAGGCGAATATGTGGACGTGGTAGGCACAAGCAAGGGCAAGGGTACTGCCGGCGCAATCAAACGCTGGAACTTCAGCCGCCTTAAGGAATCCCACGGCACAGGACCTGTTGCGCGCCACGCCGGCTCGCTGGGCGCTTGCTCAGACCCCTCGCGCGTGTTCAAGGGCAAAAAGCTTGCAGGACACCTTGGCCACGAGCGTGTCACTATCCAAAACCTTACCGTTGTAAAGGTTGACGCAGAGCACAACCTGATTGCAATCAAGGGCGCGGTGCCCGGACCAAAGGGCGGCGTTGTGCTTATCCGCTCAGCCGTCAAGAAAGGAGGCGCTAAATAATGCCAAGCGTAAAAGTCCTTAATCAGGCGGGCAAAGAGGTTGGAGAAATCGAGCTTAACGACGCAGTTTTCGGCATTGAGCCAAGCGTCCCCGCAATGCACCTTTGCGTGCTTGCTTATTTAGCAAACCGCAGGCAGGGCACACAGTCCACACTCACCCGCGCGGAGGTAAGCGGCGGCGGCAAAAAGCCGTGGCGCCAAAAGGGTACAGGCCGCGCACGTCAGGGCAGCACCCGCTCCCCGCAGTGGAAGCACGGCGGTATTGCCCACGGACCCAAGCCGCGCAAATATAAGCTGGACGTTAACAAAAAGGTTCGTCAACTTGCAATCCGCAGCGCGCTTTCAAGCAAGGTAGCCTCCGAAGACTTCGTTGTTCTTGACGAGCTTAAGCTGGAAGAAATTAAGACCAAGGAAATCGCAAAGGTTATCGAAGCAATCGACGCGGGCAAAAAAGTGCTGTTCGTCCTTGCGGACAACGACAACAAAATCTACCGCTCCGCACGCAATATCCCCGGCACCAACGTCGACGCGGTCATAGGCATTAACGTCTACGATATCCTTAACGCCGACACGGTCGTTGCGGTTAAGAGCGCTGTTGAAAAGCTTGAGGAGGTGTACGCATGAGTACGTTTGCACAGGACGTAATCCTGCGTCCCATTATTACAGAGGCGTCCATGGACGGCATTGCGCAGAAGAAATACACCTTTGCGGTCGCCAAGGACGCGAACAAGGTCGAAATCGCCAAGGCGGTTGAAGAGCTGTTCAAGGTGGAGGTCGCCAAGGTCAACACCCTGCGCGTCAGCGGTAAGCTGCGCCGCTACGGTAAGTACCAGGGCTACAAGCCTTCATGGAAGAAAGCAATAGTCACGCTCACGGAGGGCTCAGGCACAATTGAGTTCTTTGAGGGCATGGTGTAAAGGAGGGAGCTTAACAAATGGCGATTCGTTTTTATAAGCCGACGACCAACGCCCGCCGTAATATGTCCACCACGGACTATTCCGGACTGAGCAAGGTGGCGCCGGAAAAAAGCCTGCTTGAGCCCCTTAAGAAGAACAGCGGGCGCAACAGCTACGGGCGCATAACGGTGCGCCACCGCGGGGGCGGCAACCGCCGCAAATACCGCGTGATTGACTTCAAGCGCGACAAAGCGGACATCACCGCAAATGTGGTAAGCTTGGAATATGACCCCAACCGTTCGGCGCACATTGCGCTGCTGGAATACGCGGACGGCGAGAAGCGCTACATTCTTGCCCCGCAAGGGCTTAAGGTTGGCGACACGGTCGTCAGCGGAGAGGGAGCGGACATTAAGCCGGGCAATGCCCTGCCGCTGTCCAATATCCCTACGGGTACGGTTATCCACAACGTGGAGCTTTATCCCGGCCGCGGCGGTCAGCTCACAAGGGCTGCGGGCGTGAGCGCACAGCTCATGGCAAAAGAGGGCGCCTACGCACTCATACGCTTGCCAAGCGGAGAGCTTCGCAACGTGCCGTCAAAGTGCTACGCCACAATCGGTCAGGTTGGCAACATTGACCACGAGAACGTGAAGCTTGGTAAGGCGGGACGCAAGCGCAACATGGGTTGGCGTCCGCAGGTCAGGGGCAGCGTAATGAACCCCTGTGACCACCCGCACGGCGGCGGCGAGGGCAAAAGCCCAATCGGCCGTCCCGGACCGGTTACCCCGTGGGGCAAGCCGGCGTTGGGCTACAAGACTCGCGGCAAGAAAAAGGCATCGGATAAAATGATTATCCGCCGCCGCAACGCCAAATAACAGGGAAGGAGTACACAAAAATGAGCCGAAGCCTCAAAAAAGGACCTTTTGTACAGCCTAAGCTGCTCCAAAGAGTCCAAGCGATGAACGAGAGCGGTCAAAAGCAGGTACTCAAAACCTGGAGCCGCGCCTCAACAATTTTCCCCGACTTTGTGGGGCACACTTTTGCAGTCCATGACGGTCGCAAGCACGTTCCCGTGTATGTTACCGAGGATATGGTAGGCCATAAGCTGGGCGAATTCGCCCCCACACGGACGTTCCGCGGGCACGCGGGCTCCAAGACCACTAAGGGTCGTTAAGAAAGGAGTGCGTGACCATGGCAACTGCAAAAGCAAGTGCAACCTACATCAGAATGAGCCCGCGCAAGGTTAAGATTGTGCTGGACCTCATAAGGAACCAAAGCGCCGAAAAAGCGCTGGCAATCCTCAAGTTTACGCCAAACGCGGCGGCGGAGCCGGTACTGAAAGTGCTGAAGTCCGCAATCGCAAACGCGGAAACGAACCACAATATGGATGCCGAGGAGCTTTACGTTTCCGAGGCGGCGGTGGGGCAGGGTCCCACGCTAAAGCGAATCCAAGCCCGCGCCCGCGGACGCTCGGACCGCGTACTGAAGAAAACAAGCCACATTTATCTCACCGTTGCCGACGGCAACGACGAATAGTCTGAAAGGAGGAAACAATGGGTCAGAAAGTTAACCCCACCGGTCTGCGAATCGGCGTAATCCAAAACTGGGAATCCCGTTGGTATGCCGCGGACAAGAATTTCGGTTCCCTCCTTGTGGAGGACTACAAGCTGCGTGAATACCTGCTCAAGCTCCTTAAGCCCGCCGGTGTGCCGAAGATTGAAATTGAGCGCACACCCCAGCGTGTAAATATCACAATCCACTGCGCAAAGCCCGGTCTTGTTATCGGCAGGCAGGGGGCGGATATAGACAAGCTTAAGGCAATTTGCCAAAAGCGCCTTGACGGCAAGGACGTCCACCTTAATATAGTGGAAATCCGTACGCCGGATCTGAACGCAACCTTGGTTGCGCAGTCCGTTGCAAGCGCACTGGAACGCCGTGTAAGCTTCCGCCGCGCGCTTAAGCAGGCAATCGGCCGCACAATGAAGCTGGGAGCAAAGGGGATTAAAACCCAAGTAAGCGGACGCCTTGGCGGAGCGGAAATCGCCCGCACAGAGCATTACCACGAGGGGACAATCCCGCTGCAAACCCTGCGTGCGGACATTGACTATGGCTTTGCGGAGGCGCACACCACCTACGGCGTAATCGGCGTAAAGGTGTGGATTTACAGGGGCGAGGTGCTCAACGCCAAAAACGCTCTTGCGCCAAGGACGTACGATGAACCGCGCCGCCGCGACGACCGTAACCGCCGTCCGCGCGACGACAGAAGGGCTCAAGGCGACCGCCGCCCCGGCGGTGACCGCAGGCCGCCACGCGGCGACAGAGCCCCAAGGCAAGGAGGTGCCCGATAATGTTGATGCCAAAACGCGTTAAGCACCGTAAGCAGCAGCGCGGACGCCTTAAGGGCAAAGCGTTGCGGGGCAACAAGGTCAACTACGGTGATTTCGGTTTGGTGGCGCTGGAGCCCTCATGGATTACAGCAAACCAAATTGAGGCGGCCCGTATTGCAATGACACGCTGCATTAAGCGCGGCGGTCAGGTCTGGATTAAAATCTTTCCGGATAAGCCAATCACGGAAAAGCCCGCCGAAACCCGAATGGGTTCAGGTAAGGGCAGCCCGGAATACTGGGTTGCAGTGGTTAAGCCCGGCCGCGTGATGTTTGAAATCGCGGGCGTGGATAAGGAACTTGCAAGGGAAGCTATGCGCTTGGCGGCAAACAAGCTGCCAATCAAGTGCAAGTTTGTAACTAAGGAAGAACAGGAGGGCGCGCAATGAAGGCAGAAGAACTGCGCAAGCTCTCAGACGCCGAGCTGAGCAAAAAGCTCACGGAGCTGAAAGACGAGCTTTTCAAGCTGCGCTTTCAGGCGGCAATCAATCAGCTTGATAACCCAATGCGCATAAGCGCGGTGAAGAAAGACATTGCCCGCGTCATGACCGTTCAGCGCGATAAAGCGCTCCACGGCGCAGAAGTCTGAGCAGGAGGGACAGGACAATGGAAGAAAGAAACCTTCGTAAAACACGGGTAGGCACCGTCGTGAGCGACAAGATGGACAAAACCGTCGTCGTCGCAGTCAAGGACAAGGTCCGCCACCCGCTTTACAAAAAAATCGTTAACCGCACGGTGCGGTTCAAGGCACACGACGAGCAAAACAGCTGCGGAGTGGGCGACAGAGTGGAAATTATGGAAACCCGCCCGCTCAGCAAGGATAAGCGCTGGCGCGTGGTCACCATAATCGAAAAAGCTAAGTAAGGAGGTCGGCAAGCTATGATTCAACAGCAAACTCTGCTTAAGGTTGCCGACAACACAGGCGCGAAGGAAATCATGTGCATTCGCGTTCTGGGCGGCACACGCAGGCGTTACGCAAACATCGGCGACGTAATCGTCGCCTCCGTCAAAAAAGCGACGCCCGGCGGCGTTGTTAAAAAGGGTGAGGTTGTTAAGGCAGTTGTTGTGCGCAGCGCGTTTGGCGTGCGCCGTGACGACGGAACCTATATCCGCTTTGACGAGAACGCCGCGGTCATCATCAAGGAAGACAAAAACCCAAAGGGCACGCGTATCTTCGGACCCGTCGCCCGTGAGCTGCGCGAAAAAGAGTACCTCAAGATTCTCTCGCTCGCGCCGGAAGTTCTGTAAGGAGGAACCGGAATGAGCAAGCTACACGTTAAGTCCGGCGATACCGTGCAGGTTATCAACGGCAAATACCGCGGCAAACGCGGCAAGGTCATGGCGGCAAGCCCTGACGAGGGCAAGGTGATTGTTGAGGGTGTTAACATCGTCACAAAGCACGTTAAGCCCCGCAAAATGGGCGACCCAGGCGGCATACTCAAAGCCGAGGGAGCGCTGTATGCCTGCAAGGTGCAGTTAGTCTGCCCCAAGTGCGGCAAGGCGACCCGCACGGGTCATAAGGTCAACGCCAAAGGCAAAAAAGTGCGCGTCTGCAAAAAATGCGGCGCGGAAATCAATTAAGGAGGGTGCGAAATGGCAAGGCTTAAAACAGTTTACGCAGAGCAAATCGCGCCCGCACTGATGAAGAAATTCGCCTACACCAGCGTTATGCAAATTCCCCGCTTGGAGAAGATTGTAATCAATGTTGGCTGCGGCGAGGCGCGTGACAATTCCAAGGTTCTGGATTCGGTTATCTCGGACCTTGGGCAAATAACCGGTCAAAAGCCGGTGGTCTGCAAGGCAAAGAAGAGCGTGGCGAACTTCAAGCTGCGCGAGGGCATGAACATTGGCGCAAAGGTGACACTGCGCGGCGAGCGTATGTATGAATTCCTTGACCGCCTGTTCAATTTGGCGCTGCCGCGTGTGCGCGACTTCCGCGGGATTAACCCCAACAGCTTTGACGGACGCGGCAACTACTCAATGGGTGTTAAGGAACAGCTGATTTTCCCGGAGATTGACTACGACAAGATAGACAAAATCCGCGGCATGGACATCTGCTTTGTAACAACCGCCAACACAGACGAGGAAGCCCGCGAGCTGCTCACCCTTTTCGGTGCGCCGTTCAGCCAACAATAAGGAGGATAACATGGCAAAGACTTCAATGAAAATCAAACAGCAGCGTCCGGCCAAGTATTCCTCCCGTGAATACAATCGCTGCAAAATATGCGGGCGCCCTCACGCGTACCTGCGCAAGTACGGTGTGTGCCGCATTTGCTTCCGTGAGCTGGCGCACGCCGGGCAAATCCCCGGTGTCCGCAAGGCAAGCTGGTAAAGGAGGGGCAGAACAATGCAAGTAACAGACGCAATCGGCGATATGCTTACGCGAATCCGTAACGCGAACGCCGCGAAGCACGAAGTGGTTAAGGTCCCCGCCAGCAACATTAAAAAGCAGATTGCCCAAATTCTGCAGTCGGAGGGCTACATCAAGCACTTCCGCGTGGAGGACGACGGCAAGCAGGGGATTATTACAATCACGCTCAAGTACGGCGAAAACAAGTCCCGCACAATCACGGGTCTGCGCCGAATCAGTAAGCCCGGTCTGCGTATTTACACAGACTGCGAAAATATGCCCAAGGTTATGCGCGGGTTAGGGATTGCAATCCTTTCAACCAGCCAAGGCCTTATGACCGACAAGGACGCCCGCAAGAAGAACGTCGGCGGCGAAGTCCTTGCGTATGTATGGTGAGGAGGGGATAAGCAATGTCGCGAATCGGAAAGAAGCCAATCCCCGTCCCCGCGGGCGTAACGGTGACGCTTGACGGCACAACGGTTACGGTAAAGGGCAAAAACGGCACGCTTGAGCGCACATTCCACAAGAATATGAAAATCGAGCAAGAGGGAGCGGAGCTGCTTGTAACCCGTCCGGACGACAGCAAGCTCAACCGTTCGCTGCACGGCTTGACCAGGACGCTTTTGGCGAACATGGTTGTTGGTGTAAGCGAGGGCTTCAAAAAAGAGCTTGAGGTCAACGGCGTGGGCTACCGCGCAGTGAAGCAGGGCAAGCAGCTGGTGCTTAACATTGGCTACAGCCACCAGGTCTTTGTTGACGAAATCCCGGGCATCACAATCGACGTGCCCGCGCCGAACAAGGTTATCATCAGCGGCGCGGATAAGCAGCAAGTTGGTCAGTTTGCTGCTCAAGTACGCGAGAAACGCCCGCCCGAGCCATATAAGGGCAAGGGAATCAAATATGCCGACGAACGCATACGCCGCAAGGAAGGCAAAGCCGGCAAAGGCAAATAAGAAGGAGTGAAACCATGGTAATCAGGCAGGACAAAAACAAGGCGCGCCAAAAGCGCCACCTGAGGGTTCGCGCCAAGGTAAAGGGCACAGCAAACGCCCCGCGCCTTAACGTGTTTCGCTCTTTGAAGAACATCTACGCCCAGCTGATTGACGATGTTACAGGCGTTACAATCGCAGCCGCCAGTACGGTGGAAAAGGGCGAGGGCTACGGCGGCAATAAGGCCGCGGCGCGTGAGGTTGGCAAACGCCTTGCGGAGCGCGCGAAGGAAAAGGGCATAACAGAGGTTGTGTTCGACAGGGGCGGCTATGTGTACCACGGACGTGTGCAGGAGCTTGCCGACGGAGCCCGCGAGGGCGGACTGAAATTCTGAGAAAGAGAGGAAAACGCTTTGGCAAGGGAACAACGATTTGAACAGCCGCAGAGTGAATACGTCGAGCGCGTAGTGGCAATTAACCGCGTAAGCAAAACCGTTAAGGGCGGGCGTATCTTCAAGTTTTCCGCTCTGGTGGTTGTCGGCGACGGCAAGGGCACGGTTGGTTTCGGTCTGGGTAAATCCGGCGAGGTGCCGGACGCTATCCGCAAGGGCATTGAGGATGCAAAGAAGAACCTGACCAAAATCTCGCTTAAGGGAACAACAATCCCCCACGAGGTTATGGGCAAGTTCGGCGCCGGCTTGGTGGTGCTTAAGCCCGCCGCTCCCGGTACCGGCGTTATTGCCGGCGGCGCTGTGCGCGCCGTTGTGGAAGCGGTTGGCATTAAGGATATCCGCTCCAAATCACTGCGTTCAAACAACGCGTGCAACGTGGTCCGTGCAACAATGCAAGGGCTGCAGCAGCTGCGCGTGGCGGAGGAGGTCGCGGCGACACGCGGCAAAACTCCCGCCGAAATTTTAGGCTAAGGAGGGCGTCATGGCAGCAAGAGCAAAGGCAAAAAAAGAGCAAAAGCTAAAGCTGACGCTCGTTAAAAGCACAATCGGCAGCACCAAAAAGCAGCTGGCAACAGCGGAGGCTTTGGGGCTGCGCAAAATAGGCGATGTTACCATTCAGCCGGACAGCGCCCCCACAAAGGGCAAAATCCGTGTGCTGGCACATCTGCTTAAAGTTGAGGAGGAAGCATAAATGAAACTACACGAGCTTACTCCGGCGCCCGGTTCCACCAAGGAGCGCAAGCGCATTGGTCGCGGAGCGGCCAGCGGTCAGGGCAAAACGGCCGGCAAGGGTCATAAGGGTCAAAAGGCCCGCGCCGGACACGGTATGCGCCCCGGCTTCGAGGGAGGTCAAATGCCCTTGCAGCGGCGTGTACCAAAGCGCGGCTTTAACAACATCTTCCGCACGGAATATGCCATTGTTAACCTTGCGGCGCTGGAGGATGCCTATGAAAACGGCGCTACAGTCACCGCGGAGGACCTGCTGGCAAAGCGCATTGTGCGCAAGGAGCTTGCGGGAATTAAGGTTCTTGGGGAGGGCAGCCTGACCAAGAAGCTGACAGTGCAGGCAAAGGCATTCTCCGCCTCGGCTAAAGAGAAAATCGAGGCTGCAGGGGGAAAGGCTGAGGTGATTTGACGTGCTTCAGACTATTGTTAACGCGTTCAAAATTGCGGATTTGCGCAAAAAGCTGCTGTTTACGGCGCTTATTCTGCTGATTTTCCGCATCGGCTCGGCAATTCCCGTGCCGTTCCTCAACAGTGAGGTTTTCGGCGCTTACCTTGGCACAGACGGCGGACTCTTCGACACAACGGACGGTGGCTTCCTTAGCTACCTTTCAATGATGACGGGCGACGCGTTCAATTACGGCACAATCTTTGCAATGGGCATTACGCCGTATATTAACAGCTCCATCATCATGCAGCTACTCACCGTGGCAATCCCCGCGCTTGAGCGTCTGCAAAAGGAAGGCGAGGAGGGACGCAAGAAGATTGCGTCAATCACACGTTTCGTTACGGTCGGCTTGGGCCTGCTGCAAAGCACGGCATACTACTTCTACATCCGCAGTAAGGATTACCTCTCAACAGATGTCAACGGCAATGCCTTCACAGGCGGCTGGGCGGTGTTCCAAGCGGTTGTAATCATACTTTGTTTCACCGCGGGCACGGCGCTAATCATGTGGCTGGGCGAGCAAATCAATGACAAGGGCGTGGGCAACGGTATTTCCCTTATCCTCTTCGCCGGCATTGTTGCAAGAATCCCCCAAATGATTACCCAGTTGTTCGGCACATCAAACGGCTACCTTGCGCACGGCGGTCCGTATTACTTCCTTTCACCGCTGGCAGGGCTGCTGTACCTGTTAATGATTGCTTATATCGTCCTTATGGACAACGCGGAGCGGCGTATACCCGTTCAATACGCAAAGCGCGTGGTTGGGCGGAAGATGTACGGCGGGCAAAGCACACACATTCCCATTAAGGTGAACATGGGCGGCGTTATGCCGATTATCTTCGCAAGCTCAATCCTCAGTCTGCCGCCGACGGTGCAAATGTTCCTTGGCGAGCGTGAACTGAGCAACTTCTGGGAAGGCTTCTTCGGAATCTTTGACCAAACGCACTGGGCTTACGCAATAATCTACTTCGTCCTTATCATCGGGTTCGCGTATTTCTACGCCTCAATCCAATATAACCCGGTGGATATGAGCAACAATATCCGCAGGCAGTCCGGCACAATCCCGGGTATACGCCCGGGCGAGCCCACCGCCGCGTATATACGCAAAATACTCGGAAAGCTCACACTGTTGGGAGCGCTCATGATTAGCGTCGTGGCAATCTTCCCAATTCTGTTCTCACAGATTACAACGGTGATTTTGAAAAACGGCTTTGGCTTCCCCGACGGCATGAACATTTCATTGGGCGGCACCTCCATCATAATTGTTGTTGGCGTTGCGCTGGAAACGGTCAAGCAGCTGGAAAGCCAGATGATGATGCGCCATTACAGAGGCTTCCTCGACTAATGGCTACCCAACTCGGAGGACCTGCATGATAGTGCTGAAAACGTCGAAGGAACTGGCATTGATGAAAGAGGCCTGTAGGATTTCGGCAAAGGCGCTAAGGTTGGCGGGCGAAGCGGTGGAACCGGGCGTCACCACGGGCGAGCTTGATAAGCTTGTGCGCAAGGTGATTGCCAAGGAGGGGGCGACCCCTGTGTTCCTCGGTTACAATGGCTTTCCCGCCGCCGCGTGCATTTCCATAAATAACGAGGTCATTCACGGTATTCCGAGCACAAGGCGCGTGATTCGGCAGGGCGATTTGGTCAAGATAGACCTTGGCGCAAGGCTGAACGGCTTTGTCGGCGACAACGCCGCCACTTTCGCAGCGGGCGACATCAGCCCGGAGGCGAAGCGGCTGAGCGAAACCACGCGGGACGCCCTTTATATGGGCATACGCGCGGCGGTAGCAGGCGGCAGAATCGGCGATATTGGCGCGGCGGTTCAAAAATATTGTGAAGAGCGTGGATACAGTGTCGTCCGCCAATACACAGGTCATGGCGTCGGCGCACAGCTCCACGAAGACCCCAGTGTCCCAAATTTCGGAACACCCGGGCGCGGCACACGGTTGCTGCCCGGCATGACACTTGCCATTGAGCCCATGGTTAACCTGGGCAAGGAGGCGGTTAGTGTCCAGCCGGACAAGTGGACCGTAGTCACGCGGGACGGCAAGCTTTCCGCTCATTTTGAGCATACCGTCGCTATAACGGCGAACGGACCGGTAATCCTGACAAAGGAGGACTGAGCATGGGAAAGCCCGAAACAGCCGCGGATTTAAGCCAAACACCCGCACTTGAGCGGGGAATGGTGGTAAAATCAGCCGCGGGGCGCGACAAAGACCGACTGCTTGTTGTAACACAGGTTACGGGAGAGGGAGTTTTCCTTGCGGATGGCAAGGAGCGCCCGCTCCAAAGGCAAAAGCGCAAGAACCCAAAGCACCTTCTGCCCACAGGTTACAGCCTTGGGGAAGAAACGCTGAGGTTCAACAATCCATTGCGCAAGGCCCTTAACCGGCTGGCGGCAGAAGAAACCCAACCCACGGAGGCGACCTAAGGAGGCGTCGGAATGGCAAAACAGGACATGATTGAAATTGAGGGCACCGTGCTGGAGGCCCTGCCCAACGCCACATTTCAGGTGGAATTGAGCAACGGTCACCAAGTGCTGGCGCACATTTCCGGCAAGCTGCGCATGAACTACATCCGCATTTTGCCGGGCGACAAAGTAACGGTGGAGCTTTCGCCTTACGACCTGAGCCGCGGACGCATAACGTGGCGTTCAAAATAAGCAAGGAGGATTCGCAATGAAAGTCAGACCTTCTGTCAAGAAAATCTGCGAAAAGTGCAAAATCATCAAACGCAAGGGGAAAGTCATGGTAATCTGCGAAAACCCCAAGCACAAACAGCGTCAAGGCTGATTTACGGAGGTGTAACGGAATATGGCACGAATCTCTGGTGTTGATTTGCCAAGGGAAAAGCGGGTTGAGATTGGCTTGACCTACATCTTTGGCATTGGGCTTAAAACGTCCCGCGACGTTTTGGCAGCTACCGGCATTAACCCCGATACGCGCGTGAAGGACCTCTCCGAGGACGAGGTCAGCAAGCTGCGTGAGTATATCGACAAGGAGCTGCAGGTAGAGGGCGACCTGCGGCGCGAAACCGCGTTTGACGTAAAGCGGCTGATTGAAATCGGCAGCTACCGCGGGCTGCGCCACCGCAAGGGCTTGCCCGTGCGCGGTCAACGCAGCAAAACAAATGCCCGCACACGCAAGGGTCCCAAAAAGACCATCGCAAACAAGAAGAAGTAAAGGAGGCGCGTCATGGCAGTTAAAGCAGGCGCAAAAAAGACGGCCGGCACACGCCGCCGCCGCGAGCGCAAGAACATTGAACGTGGAGCGGCGCATATCCAAAGCACGTTCAACAACACAATCGTCACAATCACAGATATGCAGGGCAACGCGCTTTCTTGGGCAAGCGCAGGCGAAATGGGTTTCCGCGGTTCACGCAAATCCACTCCGTTTGCAGCCCAAACAGCCAGCGAAACAGCGGCAAAGGCCGCAATGGAGCATGGCTTGAAGTTCGTTGAGGTATACGTCAAAGGGCCCGGCAGCGGGCGTGAGGCGGCTATCCGCGCTTTGCAGACGGCAGGGCTTGAGATTACTCTCATTAAGGACGTTACGCCGATTCCCCATAACGGCTGCCGCCCGCCCAAGCGTCGCCGTGTTTAGTTGAGGAGGTAAGTAGAATATGGCAAGATATACCGAGGCGGTGTGCAAGCTGTGCCGCCGTGAGGGGCAAAAGCTATTCCTCAAGGGCGACCGTTGCTACACCGGCAAATGCGCTTTCGAGCGCCGCTCCTACGCACCCGGTCAGCATGGGCAAAGCCGCAAAAAGGTTTCCGAATACGGAACACAGCTGCGCGCAAAGCAGCAAATCAGCCGCTATTACGGTGTGCAGGAAAAGCAGCTGCGCAAATATTTTGTTCAGGCTGAAAAGCTCCAGGGCATGACGGGTGAAAACCTGCTGCGCCTGTGCGAGCTGCGCTTGGATAACGTGATTTATACCTTGGGTTGGGCGTCCTCAAGGGCGCAGGCAAGGCAAATGGTCAACCATGGTCACTTCCTTGTCAATGGTCACAAGGTGGATATTCCGTCCTATCGCCTTAAGGTGGGCGAGGTCGTTTCCATTAAGCAAAAGACCCGCGAGAAGGACACATACAAGGCAGTGCTGGAGGCAAACGCTTCCCGTCCCGTGCCGGAATGGCTTGAGCAGGACCGCACGGCACTGAGCGCAAAGGTCGTTGCCACGCCGGAACGCAGCCAGATTGCAATCCCGGTGGAAGAACACCTCGTCGTCGAATTCTACTCTAAATAATCCGCTTGAGCAAGCGTGATTTTTAGAGGGTTTGCGATTATCAGAAAGAGAGCAGGAGGGTAAGGAATGACTGGAATTGAAACCCCAACCCCAAAAATAGAGGTTCTTGAAAGCGCTGAGGAGCGCAACTACTCCAAGTTTGTTGTGGAGCCGCTGGAACGCGGCTACGGCAACACCTTGGGTAACAGCCTGCGCCGTGTGCTGCTTTCCTCACTGGAAGGTTCTGCAATAACAAGTGTGCAGATTGACGGAGTTCTCCACGAGTTTTCCACCATACCAAACGTAACGGAGGACGTGACGGAGATTGTTCTTAACCTTAAGGGCGTTGTCCTCAACGTGCTTTCGGACGAAGAAAAGACGGTCTATATCACCAAAAACGGTCCGTGCGTTGTTACCGCAGGGGATATTCAGGCGGACAGCGAGGTTGAGATTGTCAATCCGGACCATGTGATTGCAACCTTGGACGAGGGCGCTGTCCTCTCCATGCGCCTGACCTGCGACCGCGGGCAAAGCTATGTTTCCGCGGAAAAGAACAAGGAGCGCCTTAAGCCCGCCATTGGCGTGATTGCCATTGACTCAATCTACACCCCGGTTATTAAGACCAATTACATGGTTGAAAACACCCGTGTGGGGCAGATTACGGACTATGACCGCCTTGTTTTGGAGGTTTGGACAAACGGAACAATCACCCCGGCGGACGCCGTTGCGCAGGCGGCAAAAATCCTGCGTGACAGGTTGGCAATCTTCACAAGGCTTAGCGGCGACGCAAGCGCACTGGAAAACCTGTCAGACGTGCGTGGAATAGCGGAGGACCAGCGCGCCAATGTTTCAATCGACGACTTGGAGCTGTCTATCCGCGCCTCCAATTCACTCAAGCGCGCGGGCATTAACAACCTTAGCGCCCTGTTGGCGTGGAGCGAATCGGAGCTGAAGAAAATCCGTAACTTTGGGGAGAAAACCCTCCTTGAGGTTATTGAAAAACTACACGAGCTGGGGCTGGATTTGGCTCCCGGTCAGGAATAGAAAGGAGCGGAAGCAAATGCCCGGAACTCGTAAATTAGGGCGTCCCACCGACCAGCGCGACGCAATGCTGCGCGGAATGGTAACGGCGCTGTTCGAGAGCTATGACTCGAAAGAGGGTACCGCGAGGATTGAAACAACAATCTCCCGCGCCAAAGAGGTACGCTCCATGGCGGAGAAATACCTCACCCTTGCAAAGGTGAAAACCTTGGCGAACTACCGCATGGCGCTGGCATACCTCACCAAAGAGGACGTGGTCAAAAAGCTTTTTGACGAAATCGCGCCCAAGTATGCCGACGTACCCGGCGGCTACACCCGCATTACCCGCATCGGTCAACGGCGCGGCGACGCGGCAGAAATCGCCCTGCTTGAGCTTGTGCCTGTTAAGGTGGCTGAAGCGGCGAAGCCGGAAAAGAAAAAGCGCGCACCCCGCCGCAAGCCCGCGGCAACAGCTGCGAAATAAGCTTTAAAGCACCGAATAAACAACAAACACAAAAAAGGCGGATTGCTCCGCCTTTTTGCTTTCCGTGTGTCAGTCTAACTTAATAAAGCCTAAGCTGGCAAGGAATTCTTGGAACAGCCACCAAATGTAGGCGCCCAAATCCTGGAAGAAAAGTAATGTCGGGTCCATAAAAAACTCCTTTGGATATTTAGTGGCGGGGGCGGCGGCTTGCGCAGCCCCGCGCGTGTTATATAGAAACGATTTGCAGCGCGCCGCGCCGCACCGTTTTATATAGCTGTCAGTCCTCTTTCTCAGCCTTCGCTTCCTCAATTACCTTTTGGGCAACTGCCGCGGGTGCGTCCTCATAGCGGGCAAACTCTAACGAGAACGAGCCGCGCCCTGCCGTCACCGAACGCAGCACAGTGGAAAAGTCGCCCATCTCCGCCATGGGAACCTCCGCGTCAAGCTGCTGCAGCCCCGGTTCGTCAGCGGCGCCCATGCCAAGCACCCTGCCGCGCCGTTTGGTTATGTCGCCCATAATGTCGCCCAGGTTGTCGTCCGGCATAAGTGCGTGCAGTGTGCCGATTGGCTCAAGAATAGTGGGTTGTGCGTTTGGCATTGCGTTCTTGAAGGCCAAGTGTGCCGCCACCTTAAACGCCATTTCGGAGCTGTCCACAGGGTGGTAGGAGCCGAAATACAGCACAGCCTTAAGCCCAACCATTGGGTAGCCCGCCAAAAAGCCGTCCGCAATGCATTCGCGCAGACCCTTTTCAACCGCAGGGAAATATTGCTTTGGCACGCTGCCGCCGACAATTTCCTCGTCAAATATGAAGTCCTCATCGCAGGGCTCAAAGCGGATATAAACGTCGCCGAATTGCCCGTGTCCGCCGGACTGCTTTTTGTGGCGCCCCTGTGCCTCCACCTTTTTGCGTATGGTTTCGCGGTAGGCTACCTTTGGTACCTTCAGTGTTACCTGCACGCCGAATTTATTCTTCAGCTTGCTTACTATAACATCCAAATGCTGCTCGCCCAAGCCGGAAAGCACCTGCTCACGGGTTTCCGCGTTAATAACAAAGCTTATCGTCGGGTCCTCCTCAAGCAGGCGGTGAATGCCGCTTGCAACCTTTTCCTCCTCGCCCTTTTTGCTGACCAACACCGCCATGGAAATGCACGGCGCCGGGAAGTCAAGCCCGTCTAAGGTGACGGGTTCCTTGGGGTCGGTCAGGGTGTCGCCTGTCTTAAAGCCCGCGAGCTTTGTCACAACGCCAATGTCGCCGGCAACAATCTGCGGAACATCCTCCTGCTTTTGCCCCGTTACCATAATAATTTTGCCAAGGCGCTCGCTCTCACCCGTGCGGGCGTTATACGCCGAGGTTTCGGGGGTTATTTTTCCGCGTACCACCTTAAAAAAGCTCATCTTGCCAACAAAGGGGTCAGCAATCGTCTTAAAGCAAATGGCGGCTGTTTTTCCGTTTGCGTCGCATTTAACATCGCCCTCGCCTGCCTTTTCGGAGGCACTCGGTATGCACTCCACAATGCCGTTAAGCAGCAGGTCAACAGCGTCCAGCGTATAACCGGAGCAGGCATAAACGGGGTAAATGCTGCCCGCCGCAACGCCCTCTTCAAGCCCCTTGGCTATCTCCTCCTGAGTGAAGCTCTCGCCGTCAAAAAAGCGCATGAGCAACTCTTCGTCTGCGGAAGCCACTGACTCGGTGAATATGTCGCGCATTTCGGCAATCCGCCCGCCCTCGGGTATGGGTACCTCGGTTGCCTTGCCGTCAGTGTATTTGAACGCCTTGCCCACGGAAAAATCCACATAACAGGTTACGCGGCTGTTTTCTATGAAGGGCACGACGACCGGACAAAGCTGGTTGCCGTGAACCTCCTTGAGCGCGTCAAAGGTTTTGTAAAAGGTAATATTTTCACCGTCGCAGTGGCTGATTGCAAACATTGCGCCCAAGCCGCGCTTCTGCGCCGCCTTAAAGGCTTTTGCCGCCCCAACGTCATAAACGCCGCTTGGAGCCGTAACAATAAGCACCGCCTCTGCTGCGCGGATTCCCTCCGCCATGCCGCCCGCAAAGTCAAACATTCCCGGGGTGTCTATTAGGTTTAGCTTTGTGTCCTCCCAAACAAGCGGGGCAATAGCCGTGGAAACAGAAGCCGCACGGCGCTTCTCTTCCGCGTCGTAGTCCGTAACCGTGGTGCCGTCAAGCACACGACCAAGGCGGTCAGTGGCTTTGGCAAGGTAGAGCATAGCCTCCGTAAGGGTGGTTTTTCCGCGCCCTCCGTGACCTGCAAGGCACACGTTGCGGATTTTTTCTGCGGTGAATGCTTTCAAAATGGTTTCCTCCTCGTTTTGGTGATTCTGCCTAAAAATAAGTATAGCACAAAGGCAATTAAAATGCAATTAGGCAATGTGTGCAAAAACCAAGCCCTTTTTTTGTGTAATATGCACGGAAAATAATTGCAGAGAAATCAAAAGTTAAAAAATGGTAACTTTATTTTTCTGTTATAGAAAATAGACAAATTTTTTTGTTGTAAAAATGCCCAACTGATTTGAAAAATACCACGACTTTTTTGGTTTGTAATACGAAATTTTTGAAAACGGCCCCATTTTCGTTGACCTTTCCGCAAAATCTGCTATAATATAGGGGCTAACAGGACTATATATAGCCCTATAGAGCCGCCTCTTATTTTTTTCAAGGAGTTACATCTTATGTGCGTCAAAGAAGTTCTCGTCCAAAACCATGTCGGCCTGCACGCGCGGCCCGCAACCTTTTTCATTCAGCGTGCCAATGAGTACAAATCCACCATTTGGGTGGAGGTAAACGACCGCCGCGTGAATGCCAAGAGCCTGCTGGGTGTGCTTTCGCTGGGCATTATGGGCGGCACCAAAATCCGCGTGATTGCCAGCGGAGTGGACGAAGAGGAAGCCGTGGATTCCCTTGTCAGCTTGGTGGAGTCCGGCTTCGCCGAATAATTCGGAGCAAAGGAAGCCCTCCCGCGCGGTCTTGCGTGCAGGGAGGGCTTATTGTTTGAAAAAACAGCATTAGGGGGGAACATGATTAAGACCAAAGTGATTTGCACCTTGGGACCCGCGGCGGACGACAAGGAAACCATGCGGGCGCTGGTGCTGGGCGGCATGGACGTTGCCCGAATGAACTTTTCCCACGGGACGCACGAGGAACAGCTTGTGCGCCTTAAGCTATTGCGCGAGGTTTGCGCCGAGCTGGAAGCGCATATACCCGTGCTGCTGGACACCAAGGGACCGGAGATACGCTTGGGCGTGTTCCCGAAGGGAGAGGTGGAGCTAAAGGCGGGGCAAAGCTATACACTGACCACGGAGGACGTTGAATGTGACTCCCATAGGGCTCACGTCAGCTTTGAGGGCCTGCCGCGCGACGTTAAGTCCGGCGACTCAATCCTGTTGGACGACGGGCTTGTGGAGCTTGAGGTTCAGCGGGTGAGCGGGCGAAAGATTTACTGCACTGCCAAGAATGACGGCGCAATCGGCACGCGCAAAAGCGTCAATGTGCCGGGCGTTTCGCTTTCCCTGCCGGCGCTGACCGAGCAGGACAAGCAGGATATCCGCTTTGCCGTGGAGAACGACTACGACTTCATTGCGGTCAGCTTTGTGCGAAAAAAAGAGGATATAGCCGAAATACGGCGTGAGCTTGAGGAAATGGGCGGGCAGGATATACGCCTTATTGCCAAGATAGAGAACCGAGAGGGCGTAGAAAATTTAGACGAGATTATCCGCGCCAGCGACGGCATTATGGTTGCACGCGGCGACTTGGGCGTGGAAATCCCTGTGGAGCAAATTCCCGTGGCGCAAAAGGACATGATTTTGCGCTGCTACCGCGCAAGCAAGCCGGTTATTACAGCAACGCAAATGCTTGATTCTATGATTCGCAACCCGCGCCCCACCCGAGCCGAGGTCACGGACGTGGCGAACGCCATTTTGGACGGAACCTCCGCAATAATGCTCAGCGGGGAAACGGCGATGGGCAAATACCCGGTGGAATCTCTGCAAACCATGAAACGCATTGCCGAAACAACCGAAAACAGCGTGGATTACTGGGATAAATTCCTGCGCAACGAGGTTCGCACGGAATCGGGCATTACCCACGCAATCAGCCACGCCACCTGTACCACCGCCATGGATTTGAACGCAGCGGCAATCGTCGCCGTTACAACCAGCGGCAGTACCGCCCGCAGAATATCCGGATTTAGACCCAAATGCCCCATAATTGCCGCCACCACGCGGGAAAAGGCGCGCCGCCAGCTTAGGCTGTCCTGGGGGGTTTACCCCGTGCTTGCGGATGTTGTGGGCTCAACGGACGAGCTTTTTTCCACCGCAGTGGATTGCGCGGTCAATACCGGGCTTGTGCAGAACGGCGATGTTATTGTTGTTACGGCGGGCGTGCCGCTGGGGATTTCCGGAACAACCAATATGCTCAAGGTTCACCTGATAGGCGATGTGCTGTGTAAGGGCAAGGGTATAGGTCGCCGCAGCGCCATGGGAGAGGTTTTCCGCGTGACGGACAAAAAAAGCGGCGAGAGCTTCAACCGCGGGGATATTCTTGTGGCGGAGGAGATTAACGACGCGCTTTTGCCGCTTATCCCAATTGCCGGCGGTTTGGTGCTTGACGGCGCAGACCGTGACGGTCAGGCGGCGACGCTTGCGAAGGCGCTTGAGCTGCCCGTAATAATAGAGGCGGAGGGGGCGATTCAGCTGCTGAAGAGCGGCACGGTCGTCACAGTGGACGCGGCGAAGGGCGTTGTGCGGGTCAATTGATGAACGAGGGCGAAGCCATTGAATATTTGCATTCGCTGCAGGCCTTCGGTGTGCGCCCCGGCTTGGAGCGCATGGCGGCGCTTTGCTCCCTTATAGCTCAGCCGCAGCTTAAAACAAGCTTTGTCCATGTGGCGGGGACCAATGGCAAGGGCAGCACCTGCGCAATGCTTGAGAGCGCTCTGCGCAGCGCGGGCTACAAAACCGGGCTGTTTATTTCCCCTTATGTTTATGACTTTTGCGAGCGCATACAGCTGAACGGCAAGCCCGTCGGCGGGGAGCAGCTGGCACAGGCCGTTGCCCGGGTGCGGGCGGCAATCAAAAAAATGCCCGCGGAGTTCTTGCCCGTCACGGAGTTTGAGGCGCTTACGGCGGCGGCTTTCTTAGTGTTTGCCGACGCCGCCTGTGATGTGGTTGTGCTGGAAACGGGGCTTGGCGGGCGCTTGGATTCCACCAACATTATTCCGCGGCCCATTTGCGCGGCAATCACCAAAATTGCCCTTGACCACACAGCGATTCTTGGCGGCAGCCTTGCGCGGATTGCCGCCGAAAAATGCGGCATACTCAAGGGCGGCACGGCGGTTATTTATCCGGAGCAGGAGCCGGAGGCTCTTGATGAAATACGCAAAAGGGCGGGGGAGAGCGGAACCCGTCTGATAATCCCCGGCGCGGACGAGTTCAGGGAGCTTGACGCGGATTGCTACGGCACAAGTGCGGAAATCTGCGGGCTTGAAATGAAAATACCGTTGCCGGGCGCGCATATGCTCAGGAACGCCGCCGTTGCGGTTCGTACGCTGCTTGCCTTGCGGGAGGGAGGGCTTGCAATCCCGGACGAGGCAATAGTGCGGGGCATAGAGCGGACGGCAATCCCGGCAAGAATGGAAAGACGGGTGCTCTGCGGCGTACCCGCGCTGATTGACGGCGGGCATAACCCGGATTGCGCCGCCGCCCTTGCCGCCCTGCTTAAGCGGCATTTTGCGGCTTGGCACATTGAGGCTGTTTGCGGAATGATGGGCGACAAGGACTCAGGCGGATATTTGGAATGCCTTGCGCCCCTTATTGCCCACATGGCGGCTATTAGCCTGCCGCCGCCAAGGGGTGCGAGTGCGCAAGAGCTTGCCGCAGCCGCCCGTGCGCGGGGCATAGATTGCACCGCAGAGGAAAGCCCCGCCGCCGCGCTGAAAGCCGCCCAAGGACGGCTGAGCGGCAGAGAGAGGGCGCTGCTGTTGGTCTGCGGTTCGTTTGTGACGGCACAGAGCGTTGTTGCCGCCGCCAAGGAGATTAATCAAGGAGGATAACCATGCCCGACCAATTTTCACGCACCCGCCTGCTTATCGGGCAGAAGGGGATAGACAGGCTCAAAAGCGCCCACGTCATTGTGTTCGGCATTGGCGGCGTTGGCGGCTACGCCGTGGAGGCGCTTGCGAGAGCAGGCGTGGGGGCTATCACCCTTGTTGACGACGACAAAATCTGCCTGACGAACCTCAACCGCCAGCTTCACGCCCTGCGCCATACGGTGGGGCAATATAAGGTGGACGCCGCAGCGGAGCGTATACTGCAAATCAACCCCAAATGCGCCGTTACCGCGCGCAAGTGCTTCTTTTTGCCGGAAAACGAGGACGAGTTTGATTTTTTCCTTTATGACTACGTTTTGGACGCAATAGACACGGTTTCGGGCAAGCTTGCGCTGGTTCTTAAGGCTCAGGCGGCGGGTACTCCAATAATAAGCTGCATGGGTGCGGGCAACAAAACAGACGCCTCTGCTTTCCGTGCCGCGGATATTTTTGAAACAAGCGTTTGCCCCCTTGCCCGCGTTATGCGCAGAGAGCTGAAAGCGCGCGGTGTTAAAAGCCTAAGGGTGGTTTAT
Source organism: Clostridium sp. (assembly GCA_031272895.1). Lineage (GTDB taxonomy): Bacteria > Bacillota > Clostridia > Oscillospirales > Acutalibacteraceae > WRKY01. The sequence goes on from JAISSW010000010.1 coordinate 36,276, forward strand.
TCCACGGAGCAGCCGCTTGAGCCTTATCAGGACCCGCAATATTCCTGCAGGGGAAACTGCATTTGTCCCCCCGGCACCGCCCGCAATTGTGATATCCGCCGGCAAATTCCGGGCAGCCTTGCCCATGTGCCGGCGGCGGCGGGGCTTGTCTGTGCCGGAGAGATTATCAACGGGCTTTTGGGGCAAGAGCGGCGGCAAAATAAAAATTAACATTTGCGGCTTGCGTAGTTAATAAAAATATGTTAAAATTTGCGTGGCGGTTAGCGCCGCGCATTTTTGACAGGGAGCGTGTTGGAAAATGAAAAAGGCGTTGAAAATTATGGGCTGTTTACTTTTATGTGTGCTGGTGGCGGCACTGGGCTTTGTTGTGTGGTACGGGCGCAACGAGGACCACCGTATTGATGAAACCGTAACAGAAAACGACTACAGCCGTATATTGCAGGAGAATATCACCGGCAACCCGCGCGTGGTTGATATTGCCATGCTTTGCGCGCACGATGCGTTCAGCAACAAAATCACATCACAAAGTCCGCTTGACCCCAACGATGAGAACCAAATTTTGGATAACAGTGTGCTGCGCGCAATTGTGGGCGGGGTGTTCGCGCGGCAGGCAAAGGCACAAAAAAGCAACGGCTATGAGCTGGCAACCCGCGGCGTGCGTTATTTTGACGTGCGTGTGTGCTATGACGACGGTGTTTGGCAGAATATGCACTCTTTCATTTCAGCTCCGTTTGAGGAAAACCTGCGCTATTTGCTGCGCTTTTTAAGCGAAAACCCGGGTGAAATGCTTGTTGTGGATATTCAGCACCATAAGCCCCAGCCGCTTACAAGCCAAGACATGATTGACTTCATCGGCACTGTTGAGGAGGACGGCAAGAGCCTTTGGGATTATGTGAGCTATGACCCAAATGAAATTTCACTTGGAGAGCTGCGCTTTAAGGACGTAACAAAGGACGGAGCCGGCGTTGTTGTGCTTATTAAAACAGAGCAGTACGAGGGCTGTAAGTTCTACGAATATGTTGGCGAGCAGAACGAGAGCGGCGGCATTGGCAGCTATGTTGAGGGAGTCAGCGTTAGGGCAAACTGGCACAACAAGCCCAAGGTGGAGCAAATCATCGAGGGGATTGAGAAGGAATACGCCTACCTTACGGAAAACTTTGAGCTTTACAAAAACACCTTCCGCGCAAACCAATCCCAAACAACCGCGCCGCTGGATTTGGGGCTTTTCCCCTACTGGAGCCTGCTGCACGACGCGGAGGAGAGCAACAACGTCATTCTTGCTCAGCCGGATTTTGACAAGTGGCTGGAGGTAATGCCGGTGCTGTGGACAAACAATTCGGACACAATGGTGGACGGCTATAACGATAATGTGATTGCCCGCCTTAACAGCTTTAACAGGAAGTTGAAGTAATGGAACATATCCCCTTTCAAGCCCGCAAGGAGTACCACAAATCACCCTTTGGGGCGTTGCAACGCGGCACGGAGCTTACGCTCCGTGTTGTGGTGCCGCGCGCCTGGGGCTGTAGCGCCGCACGGGTTTTGTTTGGGCGCGACGGTGAGGAGCTCTCCCCCTACCCCATGCTTTGGGAGCGAATGGAGGGGGAAAACGAAGAGTGGTGGTGCGTCAGCTTGGGAGGGGAAAAGCCAACGGGGCTTTACCGCTACCGCTTTGAGTGCGACCTGGCGCAAGGCCCCTGGTCAATCGGCGCGGGAGAGGGAGCAAGGGGAGTATGGGGCGGCGAGGACTGCTTCCCGCTGACGATATATGACGAGGAGTACCAAGCGCCCGAATGGCTTTTGGGCGGGGTTATATACCAAATTTTTCCCGACAGGTTTTGCGCAAGCGGCAAGCAAAAACAGGGAGTTCCGCGGGACAGGCTTTTGCGCGGTGATTGGGGCGGAGAGCCGCTTGCCGAGCCGATAAGGACAGGGGAGGAGCAGCCCGAAAGCTATGACTTCTTCGGCGGGGATTTGGCGGGGATAACAAAAAAACTGCCCTATCTTCATTCGCTTGGAGTAAGCTGCGTCTACCTCAACCCTATTTTTGAGGCGAACAGCAACCACCGCTACGACACCGCAGACTACTCCAAAATAGATTCACTTCTTGGAACTGAGGAGGATTTTCGCACCCTCTGCGAGCGGGCAAGGGAGCAGGGCATTGCCGTTGTTTTGGACGGTGTTTTCAGCCACACCGGCGCGGACAGCGTCTATTTCAACCGCTCCGGGCGCTATGGGGCGGGCGGAGCCTACCGTGATGTGAACAGCCCTTACCGCGGCTGGTATAAATTCGGGGATTACCCGCACGGCTACCGCTCATGGTGGGGCGTGGATATTTTGCCGGAGCTGCGCGAGGAGGAGCGCACATATATTGATTTTATCGCCGGGGAGGAGGGAATAGCCCGCAAATGGCTGCGCTTGGGGGCGTCAGGCTGGCGCTTGGACGTGGCCGACGAGCTGCCCGACTGTTTTTTGGATTCCTTTGCGGCGGCGGTTAAGCGGGAAAAGCCGGATTGCTACCTGTTGGGAGAGGTTTGGGAGGACGCGAGCGACAAAATAAGCTATGGGCAGCGGCGGCGCTATTTGCAGGGCAAGCAGCTGGATTCTGTTATGAACTACCCCTTGGCGCGGGCGATTTTGGCCTTTGCCCTTGGCGAGGAGGGCTGCGCCGAGCGCCTTGCGGAATGCTACGAAAGCCTGTGTGAGCATTACCCGCCGCGGGCGCTGAACCTTGCCATGAACCACATAGGTACGCACGATACGATACGGGCGCTTAGCCTTTTGGGCGGCGCGGAGCTTGACGGGCGCAGGGCAATGCCTCTTACAAGGGAGCAAAGGCGCTTAGCGCTCACGCGGCTGAAAACGGCGGCGGTGCTGCAATATTGCCTGCCGGGCTTGCCCTGTGTTTATTACGGCGACGAGGCGGGGCTTGAGGGAGGGCTTGACCCCTTCAACCGCGGCTGTTTCCCTTGGGGGGAGGAGGACGCCGAGCTGACGGAGCATTACCGAGCCTTGGGCAAAATGCGCCGTGAGCACAGGGAGCTTTTCGCGTCGGCGCCGTGCGGCATATTGCAAGCGTGCGGCGGCAAAATATGCTTTGAGCGCAGGGGCAAAACCGAGCTTATGCGTGTGAGCGTAACGACGGGCAGTGAGCCAAGCTACGAGATAACTTTCACTCCAAAGGGGGACGACGGCAATGAAGGAGCCTAAGCAGACACGGCAGGAATACCGCACCGCAAAGCAGGAGCAGAGCCGCCGCAGCTTGCGAATGCTGGCAGCCTTTCTTGCGTTTTTTGTGCTGGTGGGCGGGCTCTCCGCGCTGTATTATTGGAGGAACGCGGCGCCAAAGCTGCCAGAGGACACAAGCACAACCCAAGCGGAAACAACTTCCGAGCCGCAGCCGGGTGTGCTTGGAGCCGCGAGCTTTTTTGTTTACCTCAAAAGCACAAGCGGCCAGGCGGACGCCGCGGCGATTATAAGGGTGGACGCGGACGCGGCAAGCGCAAGCGTCCGTGTGCTGGACGCCGAGCTGCTTGAGCTGCTTAAGCAGGACGACGGGCTTTCCTCACCTGCGCAGTGCGCAATCAGCCTAAAGGAACGCAAGCTCAGCGCCAACCGACATATAATAATTGAGGAGCGCGGCTTTAAGGATTTGGTTAACAGCCTTGGGGGGCTTGAAATAACCATGGAGGAAAAGCTGGATTTTATGTGGGACGGGGCAAAGCGCAGCCTGCTTAAGGGCAAAAACCTGCTGCGCGGGGAGAGTCTGCTGCGCTATTTGCAGTACCTTGCGCAAAACGGCGACACCGCCGCCCAGGGCGACATAGTATGCGGCTTGTTGTCCGTGGGGCTTAACGCAAAAACCCACGCTAAGGGAGAGGCGCTGTTCGGGGAGCTGATTAACTACGTCAAAAGTGACATTACTGCAAAGGATTACGTTCAGTCGCTGCAGGCCTTGGATAATATTGCGGAAAAGGGACTGCGGACCGAAAAAAGCGGAGGTTAAGGCTTGGCAAAGGCATTAAGGCGTGTTTCCGCGCTGGTTATAACCCTGATTTTGCTGCTTGGCGCCTGCCAAGCGGGCGATACCCTGCGCGGGCTTGCAACGGACGTGAGTGACTTTTTTTACTCCCTTTTGCCGCAGCAGCGGGCTTGGCAGGACCCGGTCGGCACGGAAAGAACCGACGCCGGGGGGAATAGTGAGATAGAGGCGCCGCCAAGCAGGCACTACTACAATAGGCTGAGCGAAGCCCAAAAGCAGGCATACGAGGAAATTCTTAAGGCTATGCCGGCTTTTCCGCAGCGAATTGAGCTGCCGGAGCTGGATAAGGAGGAGCTTGCCGAAACGGTTAAGGCGTACAGCTATGATAATCCGGATAGGTTTAACCTTGGCGACAGCTACACCTTTTTAACCCAGGGCAAAAAGCGCTTTTTGGAGCCGAACTACCGCTTCGGCAAGGAAGAATATGAGATAGCGCTGCAGAAAACGCAAACCGCAATAGAAACCTTCATGAAGGTGGCTCCCGTTAACGGCAGCGACTTTGAAAAAGAGCTTGCCGTGCATGACTACCTTACCGCCCGCGTGCTTTACCAAAGCGACGGGCAGCCATACGAGGCGACGGCATACGGGGCGCTTGTGCTTGGCAAGGCCTCCTGTGAGGGCTATGCCCGAGCCGCAAAGCTCTTGCTGGAGGCGCTTGGGATTGAAAGCCTGCTGAACACCGGCAACGCAACAAACAGCGGCGGCACTACTCAGGCGCATATGTGGAACTGCGTTAAGGTGGACGGTCAATGGTACCAGTTGGATGTGACATGGGACGACCCCGGCACGGATAACGGCGGAGTGCGCAGGTACGACTACTTTAACCTTACGGACGCGGAGCTTGCCCTCACCCACGCCCAACGGGATGAGCTGGTGAAATGCACAAGCACGGCGGCAAATTATTTCCGCTACCGTGGGCTTTACTTCAACGAATACAACACGGCGGCAAAAAATGCCGTCTCCGCGGCGGTTAAGAACAACGTTAAGGAGGGTAATTACCAGGTGGAGCTGCGCTTCAGCAGCACGCAGGTTCTGCTTGACGAATATGAAAAGCTAATCAGTTCAACAAAGGGGGATATATACCGTATGCTGGAAACGGCGGCGCTTGCCTCCGACGTGCGGCTTGTGACAAACGAAATCAATTACAGTCTTAACGAGCAGCTGGGAATAATACGCATAATTTTCCGCCTTAAGTACTGATTTACTTGACACGGACCTTGCAGTTGGGGTATACTAATACAATAAAACATACGAGGAGAATCGCTTTGAAGAGGTTAAATAAAATATTGGGCATTGCACTTACGGCAATCCTGTGTATGGCGGCGCTTGCCCCCGCGGCGCTTGCGGCGTCAAAGCTGACCGTGCGGCTTTCCGCAAGCAAAACCGCGGTTTCGCCGGGCGACAGCTTTACCGTGGCGGTTAACCTCAGCGGGGTTAACGCCGCCGGAGGAGTTATGGGAGGCGATTTCAACGTTTCCTACGATACCTCAAGGTTTACTTATTCCTCAGCGTCGTTTGTTTCGGGCGCGGAGGGTTCAATGGCAAACGCAAGCGGCGGCAAGGTTATTGTTGCGGCAGCAGCCGGCAACGGCGTTTCTATCGTCAACAAGGACGCTACGCTTGTTACGCTCAGCTTTAAGGTTAAATCGGGCGCCGCGGCGGGCACTGCTAAATTCGAGCTTTCCCTTGGCAGCGACGGCACTTTCATCAACAACAAGATGGAGGAACTGACGGCCTCTCTTACAGGCACAAGCATAAGCGTTAAGGAAAAAGCCTCCGACAACGCAAACCTCAAAAGCCTAAAACTTGGCAATGCAACGCTCAAGCCCGCCTTTGACGCAAAAACCACCAGCTACAGCTGTGAGGTGGACTACGAGGTGGAAAAGCTGCAAATAACAGCCCTTGCGGAGGACACTAAGGCCTCTGTTTCGGTCAATAGCCCAACCCTTACGGCGGGAGCCAGCACCAAGGCGACCGTTGTTGTTACGGCGGAGGACGGCAGCAAAAAGACCTATATCATCGTTGCGGCACGGGCGGAGGACCCCAACGCCACCACCACCGAGGAGGAAAAGAGCGACGACAACAGCCTAAAGGAGCTTAAGGTGGACGGCGCTGAGCTTAGCCCGGCTTTTAAGGCGGAGATTACCCAGTATTCGGTAAAGCTGCCCTTGGGGACGACCAAAACGGAGATTACCGCCAAGGCAAAGGACGAAAAAGCCAAGGTAGAGATTGAGGGCGACAGCGGACTGAAAATGGGAACAAACCTTGCCACAATCACCGTGACGGCGGAGGACGGCACTGTGCGTGAATACAAGCTGACCATAACCGTGGGAACGGGTGAAACTACTACCACTACAACAAGCGCCTATACGCCGGTTCTTCCCACGGAGGAAGTGACGGAGCCGGCCGAAGAAGAGCAGGGCGGCGGCATTGCATGGTGGTGGCTGATTATTGTTTTTGTGGGCGGGCTTGCCTGCGGGGTGCTGCTGGAACACTATGTGCTGCCTATGCTGGATAAAAACCGCAGGTTTTGACGCGGCTTAACATCGGGGGAAAGAATTAACTTTATTATTACAAGGGATTGTTATGCTGCAATTTGAAGAACTTAAGCTGGCGCTGTTGGAAAATAAGCCCAAACTGCTGCACCTGCGCGAGGCATTGGCGCTTGACGCGGCGCGGGAGGAAATCGCAAGGCTGGAGGAGCAGAGCTCCCAGTCCGGCTTTTGGGACGATATGAACAACTCAAAAACCGTGCTGCAGCGCATTGCGCGCCTTAAGGGCAAAATATCGGATTACGAGGCACTTTCCTCCGCGTTTGAGGACGCCGTGGTTATGTTGGAGCTTGCGGACGAGGAAGAGGACGAATCCCTGCTGGAGGAATGCACAAGGAACAACGAGGCGGTTATTTCCCGCCTTGACGCAATGACGCTTTCCACCCTGCTTTCCGGGGAGTACGACGGGCAGAACGCCATATTGACTTTTCACGCCGGCGCGGGCGGCACCGAGGCACAGGATTGGAACGCCATGCTGGTGCGAATGTACCAGCAGTGGGGGACAAAAAACGGCTTTAACGTCAAGGTGATTGACTTCCTTGACGGCGAGGAGGCGGGCTTTAAGTCCTGTGTGCTGGAGGTTGAGGGAGAAAACGCCTACGGCTACCTTAAGGGCGAGAACGGAGTCCACCGCTTAGTGCGTGTTTCCCCGTTCGACAGCTCGGGGCGGCGGCACACCTCCTTTGCCTCATTAGAGGTAATGCCGGAAATTGACGACACGATTGAGGTTGAAATAAACCCGGACGACATTCAGATTGACTATTACCGCGCAAGCGGCGCCGGCGGGCAGAAGGTCAACAAAACCTCCTCTGCCGTGCGCCTTACGCACATACCCACCGGCATTGTGGTTTCCTGCCAGGTGGAGCGCAGCCAGCACCAAAACCGCGAGGTCTGCATGAAAATGCTAAAATCCCGCCTGCTTCAAATCAAGGAAAAGGAGCACTTGGATAAGATTGAGGATATCAAGGGCGTAAAGATGGAAATAGGCTGGGGCAGCCAAATCCGCTCCTATGTGTTCATGCCCTACCAGCTTGCCAAGGACCACCGCACCGGCTTCGAAAACGGCAACATTCAGGCGGTTATGGACGGCGACCTAAACGGCTTTATCAATGCCTACCTCAAAATGCAGTCCGTGCAAAGCGCCTGAAGCCCCCGTTTAGTTGCAAGAATATTCGGCAAAGGGATAAATTATGCGAATAATTGACATAACCCGCGAGCTGACAGCCGCTCCCGTCTACCCCGGCGACACTGTGCCAAGCCTGCGCCGCCTTAAGAGCATTGAAGACGGTGAGGAATATAACTATTCGCAAATAACCATGGGGGCGCACTCCGGTACCCACGCGGACGCACCCTTGCACTTTATCAGCGGAACGCCGGACGCGCTTGCCCTGCCACCGAGCGTTTTAATCGGCGAATGTACCGTTATAGAAGTACCGGAGGGGTTAATCACCGGGGATTATGTTGAGAGGCATTTCCCAAGGAAGCGTGAGAGGCTGCTGCTTAAAAGCGGAGGAGGAGGAAGCGAGCTGAGCCCCGACGCCGCAGAGCTTATTGCGGACAGCGGCATTCGCTTAATCGGCACGGAGGCGCTTTCAATCGGGGCGGAGGGCGGCGAAAGAAAAACACATATAGCCCTTTTGCGCCGCGGCGTTGTTATTTTGGAAAGCCTGTGCATGGACGGGGTAAAGCCCGGCAAGTATTTTCTTGTGGCGGCGCCGCTTAAAATAGCGGGCGCGGAGGCCGCCCCGGCAAGGGTTTTCCTTTTGGGCGATTACATATTCTGGACGGGGACGGTGCTGTAGATGACACACATCTTTCCAAGGGAGTTTCACCAAAAAATGCTTGCTCGGCGGGTATGGAAAGGCTTCCCCGCGCTTAAGCGAGCGTTTGATGTTGCGGCGGCGGCCACGGGGATTTTTTTCAGCCTGTGGCTAATGGGTATTATCGCCCTGCTGATTCTGCTGGAGGACGGAGCGCCCGTGCTGTTCCGCCAAACCCGTGTTGGCAAGGGGGAAAAGCCCTTTACGCTCTACAAATTCCGCTCCATGCGTAAAGATGCCCCCAATGTTGCAAGCAGGGATTTGAAGAACCCGGAGCAATATTTGCTTAAAACAGGCAAAATACTGCGCAAAACCAGCCTTGACGAGCTGCCTCAGCTGTTTAATATCCTGCGTGGGGAAATGAGCGTAGTCGGTCCGCGCCCCTTAATTCCCGCAGAGGAGAAAATACACCTTCTGCGGCGGCAATACGGCGTTTATGACGTGCGGCCGGGAGTGACCGGCTGGGCACAGGTCAACGGGAGGGATAAGCTGCCCCTTAAGCACAAGGCCATGCTCGATAAATTCTATGTGGACCACCGCGGGATTTACCTTGATTTGCGCATACTTAAACGCACGGTGTTCTATGTTTTTGAACGCCGCGGCATAGAGCATTAAAGGCAAAAAAGCTCACAACGCCTTTGTTGTGAGCTTTCTTTTTATTATTCCCCTACCATTACAAACAGCTGTGCGGAAATCCCGGGGTACAGCCGCAGCTCCGCGGGGTATGTGCCGTATTGCTTGATGTCCTCAACGCTGAGCTTGCGCTTGTCCGCGTCAATCCCAAACTGCTTTGAAAGCTGCTCGGCAATCTCCTTTGCGGTCACTGAGCCGAATAAGCGCCCGCCTTGGCCCGCCTTTGCGGAAACCTTGACGGTTTTGCCCTCAATCAGTGCCGCGGCAGCCTGAGCTGCCTGTGTTTCAACCTCTATGCGGTGCTTGTCCGCCGCTTGGCGGTTCTTCATCTCCGTCATGGTCTGGTTTGTTACCGCAGCGGCAAGCCCCTTGGGCAGCAAAAAATTACGCGCATAGCCGTCGGAGGCGTTGACCATTTGCCCTGTCTTGCCCAGCCCCTTAACGTCCGCCTTAAGTATAACCTTCATCATTAACACTCCCAATAATTTCTTGGGGATATTATAGCACAAAAGCGCCCCCCTGCGCAAGGCGGAACTTCAAGCACCCGAAGCGTTGACGCCGAATACACCGCCGGCGCCGCCGCAGCCCAGCAGCGCCGCAAATAGAAAGAGAGCTCCGACGCCAATACCCTTTGCCGCAAGCAGCAGCGCAAGGCTGAGCAGTGCGCCCTCAAGTACAGCGCAGCAAAGCCCCAGCAGCAAGCCTTTTTCGCCCTTGGCTTTTGCAACAACAAACGCCGCGAAGAAAGAGGAAAGCCCGCCGGCCAGCACGGTGATATACGGCAGCCAAGCACTTTTTATGCCCGTTGATGGCAAAAAGACCGCAAGCAGGGCGAGCAGCGAGAAAAATATTATGGCTCCCAGGCAGCCGCCAAACGCAATTGCCTTAAGCGGAAGCCTGAGAGCCCTGTGTTCCTTTTGGCTTATTTTTACGCCGGCCTGTTCCATAGTCCTTACCTCCCGCACTCCATGGGATAGGCTATGCCGCAGCGCCGCGCAATATGACTAAAGCTCGTTTGCTACTACCTGCTCCAGGGTTTGCGCCCGGCGTATGCACTCAAGGCTGCCGTCCGCGCGCAAAAGCCACTCCGGCGCCTGAATGTGGGAGTTATAGTTGAACGGGGTCATTGCGGCGCAATAGGCGCCCGCGCCGCCAATCACAAAGCTGTCGCCGATTTGCGGCTGCGCCATTTTGCGTGTGTTAATACCGCCGCCGGGGTTCAGAGTTTGGCAATCGCCGCTTTCGCAGCAGCGCCCGGCTACCACGATTTCGGGCAGTTCACCCTCGGGCAGGCAAAAATCGCTTGAGCGCAGGGAGCCGTCGCGCCCCACAACATAGAACGGGTGGCTTGAGCCGTAAAGCAGGGGTCTTGCGTTTACCTCCATGCCGCCGTCCAGAATCACAAAATCAAAGCCGTCCGTGCCGGTTGATTTTGAGTCTAAAACCTGTGTGACTATGTAGCCGGCGTTAGCCATAATAAAGGTGCCCGGCTCAATCTCCGTTGTCAGCTTACGCCCGGTTCTCTCAAAAAAGCTTGTCAGCTGCTGCTTTGCGTAAAGTCCCAGCGCCTCAATGTCCGCCTTTGTTTCGCCCGGCAGGCGCGCCTCCTTTAGCCCGCCCCCAAAGCTGACCGCCTCCGCGTCCGGGAAGTATTCCTCCACAAAGCCAAGCATGGTGTCAATGTTTTTACGCCAAACCTCGGGGTCGCCGCCTGAGCCTATGTGGTCATGCACGGCGGTGAAGCGCAGCCCCATTTGCGCGGCGTATTCAAGCGCTTTGGGAATATCCGAGCGGTGAACCCCAAAGCAGCAGTATTTATCCCCCGTGTTGCGGCTTGCGGATTCCCCGCTGCCGACGCCCGGGTGAACCCTTATACTCAGCGGAATACCGTGCCTTGCGGCAAAATCGCCGACTAAATGCAGCTGCCGCAGGGAACAGACATTATAGCGCAGCCCCGCAAGCATCATATGTTCAAGGTTCTCGCGCTCCTCGCCTTGGGGTACCTCTTGGCTCGTCAGCTGAACCTTATCCGGCAAAATACCCGCCATTACGGCGCGCCTTGCCTCGTTAAAGCTGGAGGCGTCTATGCTAAGCCCCGCCTTATCAATTATCTTAAGCAGGCGGCGGCTTGAGTTCGCCTTCATGGCATAGCGCACGCGCAGACCAAAGGCGTTCGGCATGGAAAGCGCCGCCGCGCAGCTCTTCAAAATCTGCGCCTCATCATAGAGGTAGAATGGTGTTTGCTCCAGCTCACGCGCGGCGGCAAGCTGTTCGCTCGTCAGCGTGGAAAAGGTATTCAGCTTTGGCATATTCTGTTTTTCTCCTTATTTTCTGCGTCCCTTTGCGGCGGGCTTTGCGGGAGCCGCGGTGTCGTCGTCATCGTCCTTAACGGCGATTGGCTGCTGCTTTTCAGCCAGCGCCACACGGATTTGCCTCTCTATGTCGTCCGCAAGCTCAGGGTGCTCCTTAAGGTAGTTTTTGGCGTTCTCGCGTCCCTGACCCAAGCGCAAATCCCCGCAGGAGAACCACGCGCCGCCCTTTTGCACAATGCCGAACTGGATGCCAAGGTCTACCAATTCACCCTCGCGCACAATGCCGCGCCCGTACATTACGTCAAACTCCGCAATGTGAAACGGTGGGGCGACCTTATTCTTTACGATCTTAGCCTTTGTGTGTGAACCGATGAATTCGCCTTTGCTGTCCTTAAGGCTCTCCACGCGGCGCACGTCAATGCGAACACTGGCGTAAAACTTAAGGGCGTTGCCGCCGGTGGTTGTTTCCGGGTTGCCGTACATAACGCCTATTTTCATGCGCAGCTGGTTGATGAAAATCAAAATGGTGTTGGATTTGCTGATTGCCCCCGCAAGCTTACGCAGGGCTTGGCTCATAAGGCGGGCGTGCAAGCCAACGTGGCTATCGCCCATTTCGCCCTCAATTTCGCTTTTTGGCACCAACGCCGCAACGGAGTCGACAACAATAACGTCCAGCGCGCCGGAGCGGGTGAGCGCCTCGGTGATTTCAAGCGCCTGCTCACCGTCGTCCGGCTGGGAAACCAGCAGGTTGTCTATGTTAACGCCAAGGTTTGCCGCGTAGACAGGGTCAAGTGCGTGTTCCGCGTCAATGAAAGCGCATTCGCCGCCCATTTTTTGCGCTTCGGCAACAACGTGCAGAGCAAGCGTTGTTTTGCCGGAGGATTCGGGTCCGTAAATCTCAATGATTCTGCCCCGTGGTAAGCCGCCGATTCCTATTGCCGCGTCCAAACCGATTGAGCCTGTGGGGATTGCCGCCACGTTAAGGGCGCTGTTTTGACCAAGGCGCATAATGCTGCCCTTGCCGTATTGCTTTTCAATTTGGAGCAGCGCCGTTTCCAACGCCTTTTGTTTATCGTCCGCCATAAAATCCTCCCGCATATTTTTACTTAACCATACGCATGGAGTATAGCAGAAAATGGCACAAAATGCAAGTAGCGGGCGCAAAAGTGACGCTGCGTCCGCCTTGCCCCGAACAGCAGCCGTTTAACGGGACTGCTTTCGCCTTGGCTTTTTAGCTTCTCTCAGCCTGTGCTTGCCGGCGGTGAACCTGTCAAAAACCGCAAGCAAGGCCGGCAGGATAAACAGAATCAGCAGCACGGAGCTTAAAACACCCATTGCCAGCGTTCGGCAAATCTGCCCTGAAACCGGGTCGTCGAAGCAGTAGCCCAAGCTGCCCATTGCAAGCACCATAAGCAGACCGGAGGTCAATATGGTGTGCATGGAGCCTTCATAAGCCATTGCGATTGATTCCCGAACGCCGTGACTGCGGCGGCTTTCGCGGTAATAGTTGGTGAAGAGTATGCCGTAGTCAATCGTCGCGCCCATCAATATGGCCTGCACAATCAGCAGCACAAGGTAGTATATACTAAAGCCCTGCAGCCCTATTACGGACACGGTAATAAACACGCCGCACTGCACAATCAGCACCAGCACAAGCGGCACAAAAAAGCTGCGGAAGCTAATGAGCACAATCAAGAATATTGCCAGAGCCGTCAGCACGCTGATTGTAAGCAGCTCACGGTCAAAATCGCCCTCAATCTCAAAGTTCATCGCCGAGGAGCCGATTAGGTAATAGCGCCCCGTCAGCCCGGTTTTCAGCTTACTCGTCAGCTCGGAGAGGAAGCTTGTTGTTTCGTCTGATTCAAGCGGCAGGGTGGTGGTTAATATCAGCCGCGAGTAATTTTGCCCGCGCAGCTGCTTTACTCCGTCCTCCAGCTGAGCCTTGTAGCCGCTAATATCCGCCCTCATTTTTTCATCAATTAACCCGGTGAAGCGCGGGTCGTCAAGCAGACCGCCGGAAAGGCTGTCAAACAGCGCCTGTACGGATAGCGTTGCGTTTGGGTCGCCGTTATAAATGCTCGCGTGGTAAAGGTAAACCAGCTCCGCCATGGCTTGCTCAAAATCCGTGCCGAAGCCCCGGAGCAGGCTGCCAATCTGCTCCGCCGTCAGGGGAGTTTCAGCAACAACGGTATCAATCAGCCTTGCGGCGTTTTTTAGCTGAGCCGCGTCGCTTTCGCTGAAGCGGGAGGACATAGACGGGTCTGTCAGCACGCTTGAGGCAACAAAATTAACAAAGTCCTGTGCGCTGATTTTCCAGCCGCTTGTGTCACCGTGCCGCAGGGTATAAAGCAGGTACAACCCGCGCATATCACTCTTGTCCATACCAAGCAGCGCCGCCATATCCTCTGAGCTGTAGGAGCTGCCCGAAAGTGTGGCGTTGACAATTTTCCGTGCCGTCAGCAGCTGCTCCAGGTCCTGCGTGCCGCCCATAAGCTCTCCAAGCTGTTCGCTGCCCGCCGCAAGGGAATCCAGCACGGAGCGCAGCGAAAGCCGCCAAGAGTCGGCGTCAGTTTTTGCCGCGCCGTAGGTATAGAGCATTTTCACCAAAGACGGCTCCAGCCCAAGCAGGGTCGCCGTTTCGCTATAACCCCGCTTTGCTCCCAGCAGGATTTCGCCCAAGGGGTTGTTCAAAATCAGTGCCGCGGCGTTTAGCTGCGCCAGCATGGAGGAGTCAATGTATTGCGAAAAGCTTGGGTTGTCAACAATGTCGTTGCGTATTAAAGTCACAAAATCCGGCAGGGATAGCTCCGGCGGCTCGTATTCGGCATTCTGTGAATAAGCGAACACATACATCAGCCTTGCCATTTCAGCGTCAACACCCAACAGCTCGCCCATTTCCCCGTAGCCTATTTGCGCCGTGACCCGCTCCTTGTCCGTAAGGACTTTCAGCTGTTCCAGGCGCGCAAGCATTTCGCCGTCAAGCATGGCGGAGTATTCGGCATCTGCGGCCACCTCGTCCTTCAAAAAGCCCGCAAGGGTAGGCAGGCTCATTTTTACGCTGCCACCGCCGCCGTTTTTTGTGTAGTAATAAAGCAGCAGCTGCTTGGCCTCACTTTCGTCCATGCCGAAGAATTCAGCAAGCCCCGCCGCGTCAAGCGGGGCGGTAAGGGAGGCCTTGCTGCCAAAGCGGCGGAGCTGCTCCAACTGTGCCTTAAGCTCTTGACTGATGTAGGCGGAGAAGCTTGGGTTAGGCGCCAGCTCGTCGGCCACAAAGCGGATAAACTCGCCGGCGCTCATCGCCGGGGCTTCTTCGCCCTTGTGGTAGTAATCATAATAGAGTATGCCAAGCATGGAGGAGTCAAGCTTAAGCTCCAAGCCCATGCTTTTAATAAAGCTTGTCAGCTCCTCCGGGCTGTATTGCTTGCCGATTGTTGTGGAGTAGCTGATTGCGCTTTTTACCTCCGGCTTTTCCTCAAGCTCGGCGGCAAGAGCCGTAACCTCCGGGTCGTCAAGGTTGTCGTACAGCAAAACCATTGTGTTTTCCGGAACAAAAACCTCCGCAATGGGGTCGTTCTGTGCGTAGGAATACGCCGTTTTTGTGTGACCCTGCAAAAACGTTGCGGTAATGAACAACGCAACAAACAGCCCCGCCAGCACCCAACGCAAACGAAAAATGCCGGAGGACAGCTTCTTTGTGGGAATGTGCAGCTGACGCTTTTTGGTTGACCTTTCCAGCAGCCTTGAAAAAATCAATATCAGCGCGGGCAGGATTGTGAAAACGCAAAGCAGGCTGAAGAATACGCCCTTTGCCAGCACAATACCCATGTCAAAACCGATTTTGAAGCGCATAAGCAGCAAAATCAGCAGCCCAACAATGGTGGTAAAAGCGCTGCTTAAAATGGAAACGAAAGCATTTTTCATCGCGCGCCGCATTGCCAAGGGCTTGTCGTCTGTTTGGCTAAGCTCCTGCCTGTATCGGTTCATCAGAATTATGGAATAATCCATGGAGAGAACAATCTGCAGCGCCGCCGCCGTGGTGAAGGTAATGTTGGAAATCTCGCCCAAAATAATGTTCGACCCAAAGTTAATAATCACCGCGCAGCCGATTGTAAACAGGAATAAAAACGGCTCCGCCCAAGAGGCGCACATAACCAGCAGTATAACCAGCACAACCAGCACCGCAAGGGCAAGCACCCAGGTGGGTATGCCCGGCGGGGTACTGTCGTCATTGCGCAGCACCATGTTGTAGTCTGCGAATTGTGAGCTGATTGCGTTTTCAAGGGCCTTTTCCTCCGCGGAGGCATAGGCAAAGCTTGTGTGAACCACAAAAAGTGTGTGGTTATCCTTGTTGTAGTCGGCGCTGCCCGCTTCATAATCCACACCGGAGGCGTTCGGAAGAGCGGCAAGTCCCGCCTTAATCCCCGCAGCTTCCCCGGTGGGCAGGTCGTCGAACATAACGCGGATATTCTGCGTCGTGCCGGTTTCACCGAATTCCTCGTTCATAAGCTCAAGTCCCGCCCTCATTGAGGAATCGTCCGGCAGGTACTTGGTCATGTCCGAATTTATGCCCACCATCGGGTAAAGCACCGCGCAAACCGCTGTGAACACAAGCATCAGCGCCATTATAATTATTTGGAATGTTTTGAATTTGGATTTGTTTCTCATGGCAAAAAGCCCCCCTTGCCGCTAAATTTTTCTCATCCACAAATATTATAATATATTCGGGGTCAAAAAGCAACAAAACGGTTTTTCCCAAAAGGCTATTGACAAAAGCTGCGCGGCATGGTATAATAGCGTCGGTTAGGCAATACTAACCGAATTTGCGGAGCTCACAGTCAATAAGCTGTGCCGCTGAACAGGACGGGAAAGCATGATGCCCTTGACCATGGCAAAGCTCGGTGAGGAAAACTCCATAAAAAAGGTGGGGGGCAAAGAGGAAACCCGCAAGTTTTTGGCTACGCTTGGCTTTGTGCCGGGTGCGCACGTCACCGCAATCACAATAACAAGCGGCAACGTAATAGTCAGCGTCAAGGAATCGCGCGTAGCCGTTAGCCGCGAGATGGCGGCAAAAATCATGGTCTGATTACTAAAAGAAAGGGGAAACACATGACACTTAAGGAAATTAAGCCCGGCAAAACCGTAAAGGTTGCAAGCCTTGGCGGGGCGGGGGCGGTTAAGCGCCGTATTATGGAAATGGGGCTTACCCGCGGCGTAGAGCTTTATGTCCGCAAGGTTGCGCCCTTGGGCGACCCGATTGAAATAACCGTGCGCGGCTACGAGCTTTCCTTGCGCAAGGCGGACGCGGAGCTGATTGAAGTGGTAGAATAAAAAGGGGCGTTGGCGGCAAGACTTCTGACGTCCTTATTTCGACTCAAAAGATTAGTCACAACTAACTAAAAAAGGAGAACAACATGGCAATTAAAATAGCCCTTGCGGGCAACCCCAACAGCGGCAAAACCACGCTGTTCAACGCGCTCACAGGCTCAAACCAGTTTGTGGGCAACTGGCCCGGCGTCACGGTGGAGAAAAAAGAGGGCAAGCTCAAGGGTCACAAGGACGTTACCGTCACGGACCTGCCGGGAATATACTCCCTTTCACCATACACCTTAGAGGAGGTTGTTGCGCGCAACTACCTGTTGGACGAGCGCCCGGACGTAATCCTTAACATAATCGACGGAACAAACCTTGAGCGCAACCTCTTCCTGACGACGCAGCTGACGGAAATGGGCATTCCCGTTGTGCTTGCAATCAACATGATGGACGTGGTGCAAAAAAGCGGCGATAAAATCAACACGCAGGCGCTTTCCAAGGTTACCGGCTGCCCTGTGGCGGAAATATCCGCCCTTAAGGGGGAGGGGATAAAGAAAGCCGCGGAAATGGCGGTTGAGGCAGGGGAGTGGGCGGCAAAAATACGCCGCTTCCGTGAGGAAAACGACGGCGGCGAGCCTCCCGAGGGTATGGACGAGCACCACCATGTGCACAGGCTTATGCCAAAGCACAGCTTTTCCGGCGGGGTGGAGCATACCCTTGCGCACATTGAGGAGCGGGTGCTTCACGATTTGCCGCAGGAGCAGCAGCGCTTTTACGCAATCAAGCTGTTTGAGCGCGACGAGAACATAATTGAAAAGCTGGGCTTGACGAGTGAGCAGCTTGCGCACATAGAGGACGACATAACCCGCCGAGAGGAGGAAATGGACGACGACAGCGAAAGCATTATGACCGCCGAGCGCTACACATATATAGACAGCATAATTAAAGATTGCGTAAAAATAAAAAACAAGGGCAAGCTCACTATTTCGGATAAGATAGACAAGGTGGTAACCAACCGCTTTTTGGCGCTGCCGATTTTTGCTTTGGTCATGTTCATTGTCTACTATATCTCCGTTACAACCGTGGGCGCGTTTGTGACCGACTGGACGAACGACGGGTTGTTCGGCGACGGCTTCCATATAACGGGAGGCGCGGCATATGAGCAGGCAGTGGGGGAATATGACGACGCCCGCACGCAAATAGAGGCTTACCTTGGCGCGGCTGAGGAAAAGGGCATAGACACAAGCGCAATTTCCGCGGCGCTGGAGGCGGAGGAGCCTGACGAGGGCGCGGAAAAGGAGTTTATTTCCAAGGCGCAGGCGGCGGGCTTGACGGCGCAGGCGGAGCTTTTGGACGAGGACGGAGAGCTTTCGGAAACTGTTGTTGTTGACGCAAACAGCTTTGAGAATGCGCTTACCGTTGGTGAGCCGGACCCGGCGGACTACGGCACTTGGGTGCCGGGTGTGCCGGCGCTGATGGAGCGGGGGCTTGACGCCGTCGGCTGCGCGGACTGGCTTAAGGGGCTGATTTTGGACGGCATAGTCGCCGGGGTGGGCGCTGTGCTTGGCTTTGTGCCGCAGATGTTCATTCTGTTCATGTTCCTTGCGTTTTTGGAGGCCTGCGGCTACATGGCGCGCATTGCCTTTATTATGGATAGGATTTTCCGCCGCTTTGGGCTTTCGGGTAAGTCGTTTATCCCCATACTCATCGGCACGGGCTGCGGGGTGCCGGGCATAATGGCCTCCCGCACCATTGAGAGCGACCGTGACCGCAAAATGACCATTATGACCACCACCTTTATTCCCTGCAGCGCGAAGCTGCCCATAATTGCGCTGATTGCCGGCGCCTGCTTCAACAACGCGGGCTGGGTTGCGGCGAGCGCCTATTTTGTGGGCATGGCGGCGATAATCTGCTCCGGCATATTGCTTAAAAAGACTAAGCTCTTCAGCGGCGACGTCGCCCCGTTTGTTATGGAGCTGCCCGCCTACCATTGGCCCACTGTGGGCAATATCCTGCGCAGCATGTGGGAGCGCGGCTGGTCATTCATCAAAAAAGCGGGAACAATTATCCTGCTTGCCACTGTTTTTGTGTGGTTCCTGTCCTCATTCGGCTGGCAGGACGGCAGCTTTGGCATGGTGGGTATGTCGGAGAGCCTGCTGGCAAGGATAGGCGGCGTAATCGCCCCCATCTTCAACCCCTTGGGCTGGGGCGATTGGAAATCCGCCGTGGCGGCAATAACGGGGCTTATCGCCAAGGAGAATGTTGTGGGTACCTTCGGCATACTCTATAACCCCGCCCTCTCGGAGGTTGCGGAGGACGGCGCGGAGATTTGGGGTCTGCTTAAGGCGGCAATGCCCCCCCTTGCGGCGTATTCTTTCCTGCTGTTCAATTTGCTCTGCGCACCCTGCTTTGCGGCAATGGGAGCTATCAAGCGGGAGATGAACAGCGCAAAGTGGTTCTGGATTGCAATCGGCTACCAATGCCTGTTCGCCTACGCCGTGGCGCTTTGCGTCTATCAGCTGGGTATGCTAATCGGCGCGGGGAGCTTTGGTGCGGCGACCGTTGCGGCTGTCCTGCTTGTGATTGCCTTTGGCTACCTGCTGCTGCGCCGTGAAAGGAAAGCGGGCTTAGGGCGCAAGCACAGTTGAAAGGAAGAGTAGACCATGTTAACATTCCTCAGCGAAAACCTTGGGACGCTTGCCGTTGGCGCGGCGCTGGCGGCGCTGCTGCTGGCAGTAATTATCAGCTTGGTTAAGAAAAAGAAAAAGGGAGGCTGTGCCTCCTGTGATTGCGGCTGCGAGGGCTGCACCATGCACTGCGGAGAGGCAGAGAACCCGCCGCAGGAATAAAAAACAGGGGCAGGACGCCGTGTCCTGCCCCCGTTTTTTTGTTAATCACTTAGGCCTGCAGCCTGCTGAACACGCGTGACTTGTTGAGCGCGGCATAAAGCGGCAGACCGCCGCCCACGCAGCAAACCAGCTGACCCAAGCCAACCAAGGCGGCATTGGTCAAAAAGGCAACAAGGGTATGCTCGTCCGTAAAGAAGAGCGTAATCTCAAAGCCGACTATGACGGCGTTAAAAACCACGGGGAAAAGCGAGCTGAGCCACGGCAGCCCCTTGAACTTTACGTTGCGGGTAAGGTAGCTGCAAATCGCCGCAAGCAGGGTAGCCGCCGTGCCGAAGAGTATATCCACAGGTCCGGTCAGCCCCATGGATACGCCAATCCAGTTGGAGAGCAGGCAGCCTACCGTTAAGCCGGGAATGGCGGCGGCCGTCAGCGCGGGGAGAATTGTCAGCGCCTCGCTGAAGCGGAACTGCACGGCCCCGTACGCTAAGTTGACGCTTGCCGCCGCAATGGTCAGGGCGGTGTAAAGCGCGGCGATGATTGCGGCCTGCGCAAGGTAGATGAGGGTTTTGCGGGTTTTGTTTTGGGTTTCCATGTGTTTTCTCCTTCAGTGTTTGTTTTTTATTATTATCCTCCGGGGAAGGTTAGCCGGGGGAGAATAAACGTTTATTCAGCCGTAGAGCTTGCCCATGACGTATTCAAAAAAGCGGGCGGGTACAAGCTTGCGCAAAAGCAGTATCACCTTATACATTACGCCGCAGGTAATCCTGACGGGAGGGTTGGCGGATTTTGCCAACCGCAGGCAAGCCTTGGCGGGCAGGGCGGGGGAGGCGCCGTTTTCCTCGTCGTGGGCCATGCGGGCGACCGCGCGCTCACAGGGCTGCAGGTAAGGCGAACCGGGAGGCACAGCCATTCTGCGTGCCTTGGTGAAGCCCGTGGAAGTGTCGCCCGGCTCGACTAAGGCGGCGCGGATTCCGAATTGGCGGCACTCCATGCGCAGGCTTTCGGTGTAGCTGTCTATGGCGTATTTGCTGGCGCTGTAATGGCTTTGGTAGGGCAGGGGCAGCCGACCGGCGACGCTGCTCATCATGATTGCAAGACCAAAGCCCTGCTCACGCAGCAGAGGCAGTATGTGCCTGTTGACCCGCAGCGTGCCGAAGTAGTTAACCTCAAATTGGGCGCGCAGCTCCTCGTCGGGGGTGTCCTCGGCGGCGCCGGCAATGCCAAAGCCCGCGCAGTGCAGGACCACGCCAATGCCGCCGTTATCCTTAATATACTCCGCGGCGGAGGCAACGCTCTCCTCGTCGGTCACGTCCATGGTTAGGGGGATTATCCCCTTGGCGGAAAAGGCCGCCTCAGCCGCGCCGCGGCTTGCCGCAAATACCCGCCAGCCGTCGGCGGCAAAAAGCTCCGCGGCTGCCTTGCCGATTCCGCTGCTTGCGCCCGTTATAAGTATGCTTTTGCCGTATGGATACCCCATTGCCGTGCCTCCCCGCTAAAATAAGCCATGGTTACAAAACTGTAACCGGTCAGCTTTGCCCTGTTTGCAACACATTATAGCAAAAAAAGCCCCTGAAATCAAGCGGTTTTGCCGAATTGTGAAAACGCTTTTGGTAAAATTGCACAAAAAAACCATCGTGATTTCTACAAATCAGACAAAGCCAAAATGCTTGACAATCGCTTTCTAATGCTGTAGAATAAATCCGTATAGTTGCGCCCTCACACTACCCACACAAAAGTGTCACAAAGAGGGAAATACAGAGCCGAGAGGAAAAACATCACAACCAAAGGCGGTTTGCGCAAGGCGGGTCAGGTCAGGGCACGCGGAGCGTGGAGGCAAGCGCCGTGCAGAATCGGTTCATCGCAAGAGAATGAATGACATTAAGGAGTTGGTTTTTCCATGTTAGCAAGAAACATTAAGCGAATTATCCAAAAGACACGGATTCCCGCCAGACGCACGCTGAGCAGCGTGTTGGCATTTGTAATGATGCTCTCGGCGGTTGTTGTGGCGCTGCCGTTAATGGCGACGTTTATGGCGACGCTGGTTGTCAGCACCGCCGGCACAGCCGACGCGGCAAACGCCTACGGTACTGGCGTTGCGGGCATTAACGCCGCCATTAACAATGGCGACAACTACCGCGCGGCGGAGCTGTTGCCAAGCGTTTTTTTGGTTGGCGACACAAAAGGTTCGTTCACCGGGAGAGCGCAGACATCAACCATGAGCAACCCGCGGCAGTTTAACCTCACTAATACGGTTTATGGTATTAGTTGCACCCACAAAGAAATTTATGAGTGGCTGACAGCTAAGGCTATACCTACCTCACTAATAACAGCTGTTACGGAGGATGTCGGAGCAACGCGAACCGAATACAGGAGTGACGGCACGGTTCTGGAAACGGTTCAGAACGTAATCCTTGACCAAGAGCCCTCGAGCGGTTCGGTCATTAAGGGCTTTGCAACCTCGCGTGCACTGCTCTATAATGACACTCGAGGTTGGAGAGGAATAACTGCGACGCTGTCTTACGGCACTTCAGGTCAGGCTTGGTATACAAACATAACCTTAACCGGCTCGTTTTCCCCAGATGATGCCAATTTTCATACAAGCGATCCGATCACCAATACCCAGAACTATAGCCGCAGTGTTGGCAAAGCCATTGAGGAATACGACACATGGGATGACCTGCCGGCAAGCATTGGTGTGGAAGGAAAGCTTACGATAACCCACACGCGTGAACGCGGCAATTTGCGGGTACAGGGCGTTAGGGCGAGCAACGACTTGACAGCGTCTTCTACAAACTACGACATTACATCAGGCGTTTATCTGCGTTCTAACGATGGCAGTGCAAGCACAGGAGAATATGGAACAATCGTCCGCGCTTACTCGGACTACCTCAGCGGGCTGAGCTTCACCACAACCAAATCTGTGGACATTAAGTCCGTGCTCAACACCTGGCGCAACAGCTCCTGGATCGGTATAAACACCACGGTTGAAAAGCTCGTTGAGCAGTTCAACCTTGATTGGTTGGACATAATGTATGCCGGCGCTGGTAATATGTGGGACACCCAAAAGGCTATTTGCATTGGGCGGCTTGAAGAGCTTGGCATGACCAACAGCGAGGCGGTTGCCGTTTGGGATAAATACATTGAGGACGACGCGCAAGACGGCTACAAAAAAGCCTGGATGAAAAAGGTTGACGCGGCAATCGCCGTGCACGAAGCCCTGAACGATTTGGATAAATTCTTCGTTCCGTCCGAAAACCTTAACCCCGCGGGCAGCGACCCGAACAGCGGCCTTTGGTACGGCGGCTACTACGCCGGCCCGACCAACACCTTCCGAGACGGCGGCGCCGCTTACACCGCGGCACAGGCGCTCGCGAAGGCAAACGCAATTGCAGCAGACCAAGCTGCCGGCGGCGCGCACCTCCTTAACAAGCTGGACCGCAACGGCGACGGCGTGGTAACCTCCGCTGACCTGTGGAGTATGTATAACACGGCAGTGACCGCCTTGGACGCGGCAATTAAGGTGAGGGACGCAACAATCCCCACATCTACCGATACGGCGTCCTCCGGCAAAAGTATGCTGTGGTTCATTAACGAGTATATCGACGGCAACCTGAACGGCGGCGAAAACTATGGGCCTGTCGGCGCGGTGCCGGGCAAGGCTGCAGGCGTTAGTTATAAGAACGGAATTGGCTACGCAAGAGCCGATTATGCGGATATTAACGCTTCCAACATAGCCGATATCAGATGGGAACCCGCCGTGTGGACTTACAACGTCAAGGCAGTCTATGCGTTTATGTCTTGGGCGGAGAGCAAGAAAGTTATCATTGACTTCTCCACCGGCAACTACGGCTTAATCGGCGACTTCCACGTCGGCGCAAACGTTGACGACGACGGCAACAGCCCGTGGAACACCGACATCGCCGGAATTGACCCCTGGGACATCAACCTTGCGGACGGCTTGGACTCCGGCGAGGAAGCCCAGCTCAACGTGGCGTACAGCTACAAAAACAACCCCGCGGACCCGGGCTACGACAGCTCCAAGGCTGACGTGCTTTACTCCACGGTGCAAATAATCACGTTGATGGATTATGCTTTCAGCTATAAAACCGTTGCGGATATGCTGAAGTCAATGTTAACCCCAGATGTGTTCGCCGTCGAGTTCCCCGATTACGACAAATTGGTGGACGTTTACGACGCACTCTCCGACGAATACACCTACCGTATCAACATCTTTAACGATATTCTCGGTCTTGCGGAAAAGAACATCAACAAAATCCTTGGTTATGAGCCTCAGTGGTATGTCTACCGCAACTGGTTCAAGGATAACATCACCGCTCCCGCGGACCTTACCGATCTTTCTGTTTCCCAACTGGCTACCCTGTTCGGCAAACTGAAGGATAAGTACGCAGAGTACAAGGATTACGAGGCAAAGGCGTGGGTAAACACGGACGAAGATGACCCCGCGTACGGCAAGGGCTTGCACGAGCTTGACCGCGACTCGTGGTGGGATGAAATCTTTAAGATGGCTATCCCCATGACTGTGCCGGCGGACCCGCGCAACGGCACAACCGTTCCTGAGTACAACTGGGGCAAGGCGGTTCCTTCCGTCGCAATCGACAACACCGGCTTTGAGCTGGCGGGTCGTCTGCAAACCCAGGTTGAAGCCGCAATGAAGAAGTATGAGAGCTACTCCTTACAGAATATGCTTGTGTGGGTTGCGGGGCAAGAGGGCAAAACGCTCTCCCGCGATACCACAAGCGCGGTTGCTAACTATGCCCGCGCATATGCGGTTTACTCCATGGTTTCCCAGGATATTATCGGTAACTTCGCCACCGAAGCGGAAGCAATTAGATACCTCAACAACACATATGTGCTGCCGCTGCAAAGCATCAACCCCGCTGTGCCGATGTATGACAACAGCATTTACACCGGCTCAAACTACTCAAGCTGCGCCGGCGAGGGCTACACAAACGGGCGTTCCGCAATCGGCGACTACCTCTTTATAGTCAACGTGCTGGGCAAGTACGTCAAGGAATTCCAGGCAGACCCCGTTTGGTCCAAAACAGAGTGGTACAAGAACGGCACACAAATCACCGGTACATACGTCACCCGTTACGGTGATACCGTCAACCTGCCCTCCAGCGACCCGAGCGCGGTCACAGGTCAGGACGTGGCGCGTACCACGAACGAAGACTACACAGTCACCGGCGCACAGCTCAAATCCCTGCTTGACGCGCTCGACAGCATGCTCGGCAGCGAAGGCGACCTCAGCGACATTCTCAATGCCGTGGGGCTTGACCTTAGCAGCCTCGGCTTGGGTGTTTCGGGAAAAGTCAACGCGGAAACCGTTATCAACGCGGCTGTCAATAACTACCTTTACAGCAACGAAATCGTCAACACAATAGTCAGCCTGCTTTACGGCTTGGTGCTGCCAATGTTCGAGAACGTGTTCGCGGGCTTCTCCAACATGGAACTGCCGGCTGAGCTGACAAACACCACTTTCCTTAAAATTTACTCACTGCACACCCTGCTTGCCAACAAGGGCTCCGACTCCTTGGAAAAAAACGTTTACTATATTCCTTCGGAAAATGGTGGAAGCGACGGTAACATACAAAATCGTCACGGCGAGAGCAACCACAATGGTATTTCCGACCTTAAGCTCTACCCTGACCTGTTGGGCAAGGCTGTTAAGGAGTATGCTGCGGCAAACGGCTTGACCACAACATTCCAGAACGCGGTCAGCCAGCTCATGAACCCCACAAGCTACAAAACGGAAGACGTTGGTTCAGGCGCTATCAACATTGACGAGCCACTGGTGAAGTGGGGCGCGGGCGGCGGAGCAAAGCCCACGACAGGCTACACCTACAACGTGGACACCTGGCGTGACCCGTCCATCTTCCGACCGACCGTTAACCCGGACGGCACAATCAGCTACGAATACAAGACGGACTCCAACGGCGCGTACATCAAGTCCGGCAGCGCGGACGACCCCGCGACGCTGTATCGGGATGAATCCCTCGTACAGGACACCACAAAGCCTGTCGGCTCGCTGTACATCGACTGGGGAATCAACAGCTTGACCGGCACTGCCCGCGCAACGCAGTTCAAAACGGCAGTCGGCGCGGCGCTTTCCGGTATCTATCCCTTGCTGCAGGCGCTACTGCTCGGCATAGACTACGTTGGCTTTAACCCCAAGGTGGGCTACCTTTCAGGAACTACCTTAGACGATATTCTGGGAGATAGCAGTAACCCGTATCCAACAGGTTGGTACTACTATGGCGGCAATAATATTCCTATCATTGTGCCGACCATATACCTCAAACTCACTGCTGATGGCAACGAAGGCTTTGGTAAACTTGTTACCCCAATTTTGGAGCTTCTGGCAGGCTTGACCACTGGCACCGACTCGGTCTATGACGCAATACCAACAGTAGACTATCTGAAAACACTGACCTACACTAAGCCAACCAAAACTCCATTGCGCAAGGACCAGGTTGACCTTGACCAAGACTGGGTTACTGCGGGAACTGGCACAAGAAAGCGAAACGTTGCTCACTTCGGAGGCTTCTATCTAACGCAAGCAAATATTGAAGAGAGCAAAACCACCTATGGCGTAAGCTGCTATGGTGATGCCACTTACTGGGACACAGGCGTTCCAATGGATCAGTACGACTACACCTATAGTGCGGCGGATACAGTTGACAAGAGCGTCAAGTTTGTTAACGCTCTGTTCAAACCCATTGACGCGTTCATTGACGTGGTTGGACAAAAGCCCTTGCAGGAAATCCTGCGCATTATTCCCAACATTTCCTACGCGCTCAGCCTCGACCGCATTTCCTCGCTGCTTGAGGGTGCGCTCAAAACCACCATCACCCCGGAGGTAAATGGTTTGGTTCAATTGGGTACACCACGCGGCTCTTGTTCTGATTTCGATACCAGCAAACTTTTGGGCGATATGCCTAACGGCGCGCTCACCGGTGGTTCAACTTTCGATACCGGCAACAAAAACGGCAACACACAGTGGAAACGCAAGACAGGTTCACCTAGCCACAGTCTGTTCATGTATGCGCAGGTTCAGATAGGGTGGGGGCTTATAGATGGCACTAAAGACGGCACAAACGGCAAAAATGACCCGGACCCCAACCTCAGTACTGGCCACATGGAGGTCGCCAACCTTGTTGGCGCAATGGACGCCATAGAGGTGGACGTCTTCGGTATGCTTGACCTTGCCAGCCTGGGTGTCGATGCCTACCTCAAGGCAGGCTCAATAGAGAACCTGCTGCTGGGCATCATGCCCGATGCGGCGGCGTACCTACCCAGCGACATACTCGACATGACCTTGGGCACCTACGGTCCGGTCAAGTCCTACTCAGCCATTCCGCAAAAGCGCTCCTCCTCGGTTCAGGTGCGCAACTATGTGGATACTGAGGTCTACAACCTCTTCTACGGTATCCTGCGCTCCGTGCTTAACCCCAGCACCATGGGCAAGTTCGGTCTTAACCTTGGTAACTTCGACACCGGCACGGCAATCGCCGCCCTTATGGAGCTGCATTCACCGTATGGCAACAACACGGGCGAACCTGCCGACGGCTACGCCATGAAGGCGATTGACTACGGCACAAGCACCGTTGTTTACAACCCGTTTGAGTTCCGCGACGCACACTTCAGCAAGGACGAGGCGGAGCGCGTAATCAATAAGATTATCGCGGCACTTACCGGCGGCGTGTTCTTCGACCTTGACGGCATGATTGAAACCCTGCTGGGCGAGAACGTCTACAACAACGCTACGTTCGACCTTGTTGTCAACCTCCTGCTCAGCTACATTGGACCGGACGGGCAATTCAGCGATATTCTCAGCATGGTAACCGGCATTGTGCCTGAGCTTGCCGGTATCCTTGAGAAGTATTCAGATAAGTATGTACCCGCAACCTACAAGAAGGTTGAGGCGAAGTACTATACCTACAAGCTCAACGCGGCGCAAACAGCGGGTGAGTACGCGGGCGAGTACACCAAGAGTGAAGTCCTCCCGGACGGCTATGTGTTCAAGGAATCCGGACTGGAGGACGACCCGGCGACGCCTTACATTGACGAGAGCTTGGTCTGCACTAACCCGACCCTTGCCGGCACGGACACCGCTGTTACTGATGAGGATGAGCACCCCGGTGAAGCGTGGAACTTCACCACCGCTGGCGACCCGCAGTACCCCAACTACTTCTGGACAGACGTGGAGGGCGCTGATGACGGCGTGATTAAGGACCAAGCGAGCTTCTTCAACGCGTTCTACAAGCTGCTTTCCCCGCTGGAGGATATCCTCCGCTGCTTCCTGATGGACGAGGACTTCGAGATTTTCGAGGCGACAAACGGCACATACCTCTTCACCCTGCCGGGCTATGACGGCTACGAATACGGCTTTATCCCGCTCATGGAGGGCTTGGGCTTCACAGACGGCCTGCTGACCTTCACTGAACTGAAAGCCAAGACAGGGCAAGACTTCATCGAAGGCTTGTTCGCACCGGTCTTCACAGCATTGGAAACAGTCGCCGAAGACCCGATTAGCTTCGTGCTTACGGGCTTGCCGCAAATCCTGTTCTTCCTGTTCTCAGATACGGCGATTCAGGATTCCCTGATGAACCTGCTCAAAACTCCGCTGGTTCTGTTGGATACCGCGCGTCCGCTGTATACAATCGACATCAGCAAATACCTTGACTACCTCACCTTCGAGGGCTTGCTGAACAACTTCGGCGACGTCCTTAACGAAAAGCTGGGCGGCTTGGTTAAGGGGCTTGACCTCTACGACTTCCTCTTCGGCAACAACGCCGCGTTCCTCAAGTCCTTGGTCATCGGTACCGTTACGCTTGAGGATTCCAAGGACGGCATCCACCGCACACCTGTGCGCACAGGCACCGTCTATCAAGAGGGTACCGGCGGAGCCAACACGGCGGTCGCCATGCAGAACGGCAAGTATCCCAAGATTGAGGTTGAGGCCGGCGAATACTTCTTCTCAATCCTCATTAAGGCACTTAACTACATCTACGACAACCAGTCACTGCTGGATTCCTTCCTGACAGACCCGACAATTAAGGATATTGTCCTTACGTTCTTAGAGAACCTGCAGGATACAGACAACCAGCACGCACTGTTTGACGCACTCTATCAGCTGCTCTATGGAGCGCACAACGTCACCAGCCCAAGCGACGTCTACAAGGGCTACGACGACATTACGCCGCGCTCAGTCACCTACGACACAACCTCCGGCTGGACAGAGGCAAAGGCACTGCAGTTTGTCAACGGCACAGACGGGCACGACAAGGAGCTTGACTTTATCCTCAATGCCGTGCTGCAACTGGTGCTTGGCGACGGCAACGACGTTAAGTCCATACTCAACGGCTTCCTGACGGGCGGCGAGCTGCTCGGCAACAGCGTTATGGACCCGGCGGTGTTCTCAACGGCATTCTTCAAGAAGATTACGGGCTTGCTCGGCGGCATAGTCGGCGACCCGTCAATCGCAAGCATCATTGATATTGCCGACGACTACATCACCAACCTTAACATCAACGCGTTCCTCAATCCTGACCCGACACTCGGCGACAGCATTGACGCCGCGGGCGCAGGCTTGACCGACCCGAACGACATTGCCCAGGCAAAGGCGGAGGCGTTCAAGGATTGCATCATTGAATGGCTTGACCCGCTTGCACCTCTGTTCGAGATGCTGCTCACGGGCAAATCACTGCAGGAAATCGGACTTTATGACCCGGCAGACCCGACCAAGCATGAAGATGGTTGTGAATACCTGATTCAGATTTCCGGCTACTATGGCTATGAATACGGTTTTGCGCCGATTCTTGCGGCACTTGGCTTTGCGGTTCCGTCTTTCGACACCGTGCAGGCTGCCGCAAATCCGCTTGACCCGATTCTCGACTGTGTCATCGACACCCTCTACGAAATAGCCGACCACCCGATTACCTTCGTCTTGGATAACCTGCCCAACATTCTTGCGTTTGTGCAGGCAGGTGCCCTGAAGAAGGCCGCTCAGCAGCTCATCACGCCGGTTTACGCTTTGGCTACCGCGGTTGACCCGCTGCTTGACGGCATTGAAATCGACGGCGAGCCGTTAGACATCATCGGCATGGTTGACGACATTCTTGATTACCTTGATGTCAAAGCCCTGCTGCATGACTTCCTTGACACGGGTATTTCAATCGGCGATGCCACAATCACAATCAACCTGGAAGACCTCTTCACAGGCACAAGCAGCTTGATTATCGGCACCAAGGGCCCGCAGTACGATGCAGATGGCTACCAACTGCTTGTTCCCGCGGAGGCTGAACAAGAAGGTACGGTCAACTACCCGGCAACGCGCGTCAACTCCTCAAGGGAGCAGGTGCTTACCGCTCTGGTTGAATATGTCGTGAGCCTGCTGCAAGACCAAGGCAACATCGACGCAATCGCCTCCCTCATGGGCGGCACTATCCCCGACTTCGTTATGACGGTGCTCGATAACGTCAAAGACCACCCGCAGACTATCCTCAACA
Source organism: Clostridium sp. (assembly GCA_031272895.1). Lineage (GTDB taxonomy): Bacteria > Bacillota > Clostridia > Oscillospirales > Acutalibacteraceae > WRKY01. The sequence goes on from JAISSW010000010.1 coordinate 66,323, forward strand.
TTCTTTACACAATCCGCTTTGGCGCGGACGTGACGAATGATGTTGACGTGTGGGCAGGCTATGCCAATATCAGCGCGAACGACTGGGACACCTATGTGGACGGTTGGACGAAGGACAAGGCGAACTCCCTGCTGCACGGCATTGCCGGCGGCGAACACAGTGACAGCGTCACAATCCTTGAAAAATCAGAGCTTGACTTGATTGCCAACTGGGTAATTCGTTACCTTGGCGTCAAGGATATGCAGGGCAATGCTGTTGACAGCTCCACAGAGCTGATTGAGAGCATCCTGGGCGAATATGCCTACAGCCCGACTCTGTTTGAAACAATCACCAACGCCCTGCAGGGCATTACCTCCGGCGACGGCATTGCGGATATCCTTGCAATGGTTGACGAGCTGCTGCCCACAATCGACCTCGAGGGCTTCCTTGAGGCGGACGTGCTGCAGAACAATTTCGATTACGACATCGGCGGCGGCCCGGTTACGATTACAATCAACGCCGGACTTACAGACCCAAATGTTGAAATCCGCAAGCAGGCGTTTGTCGCCGCTCTGCATGATTTGCTTGAGCCTATCGCGCCAATCCTCGGCGTGTTCTTGGCGGGCAACTCACTCGAAATCCTTGACATTGACCCCGACGCGCACCTTGACCCGCTGATTAAGCTCAACGGCTCTTATGGCTACAACTACGGTATTGTCCCGCTGTTGGAAGCCCTCGGCTGCGAGCCAATGTCATATGAGGATTACCAAGACGCAGTCGCGGCGAATGACCCCGTAACCCCGTTCATCACCGTAATCATGGATTTGGTGGACACAATCTCCGCCAACCCGATTGACTGGGTGCTGACGAACCTGCCGAACATCATCGCTTTCGCGGGCGATTCCAACTGTATCTTCAATGTTATCAACGCCCTGCTTGCGCCGGTGTACTCACTGGTGAACGCGGTTGTGCCGCTGGCAATCGGTGTTGAAGTCGATGTCCTCGGTCAGCACATTGTGATTGACGAGAACACCGCCGAAGACCTGCTGGGCAACCTGCTGCCAAGCATCAACCTGCGCGAAATCCTGCAATCACTGCTGGGCAGCGGCATTGACCTGGGCAGCTTCACGCTCAACCTCGATATCGACGCGCTGCTTAACGCCCTCACCATTGGCGAGGTTAAGGAATACACCAGTGCGGCGGTCGACATCAGCGCTGGAGAACCCCTCACAGGCAAAAAGGTCGTTGCAGACCAGGCAGGCCTGATTACAAGCCTTGTTACCTTCCTCTTCGAAACGGCAAGCGTTAACAAGGACGACATTATGCAAATGCTCAATGTCACACTCACCGCGCCGCTGGATACAATCCTCGACAACGTGATTGAACACCCGCAGGCAGTGCTTAACCTCATCTATCACGTCAAGTTCGGCACCGGCACAGTGGAAGGCAGCCTCGAAGAGGTTTACGCCAACTACACCGCCGAATGGCAGAGCAAGGTTAAGACCTATACGGATTACAACACCATTTGGACAAAGGCTCACGCCGAGCATATGGTTGAGGCGAACGCAAACAACGACGATGACCTCTCCGTTATTGCGGACTCAATCCTCAACTATGTTACCGGCAAGACGGTTGGTCAAACAATTGAGGACATCTTCGGCGAGCAGGTCTACAATCCTGCCCTCTTCCAGAAGATTGTTGACGCAATCAACTCCATACTCGGCGACCCGAACCTGGCGCAAATCCTTACAACGGTTGACGAGCTGCTCGACGGCGTTGACCTGACCGACCTGATGGATACAAGCGACATTAACATTGCCGCAACAGACACAGAGGCGGGCTTTAAGGCCGCACTCGACACCCTGATTGCACCGCTCACCCCGCTCTTCAAGGTGTTCCTGGCGGGCGAAAGCTACAAGACAATCGGCATTGACTCAACAGATGCTGACGATACACTCATCACAATCTCCGGCTACGAAGGCTACATCTATGGCATTAAGCCCATCCTTGAGGCCTTTGGCGCCACCAACCCGCCGACCTATGCGGATATCCAGGCAGCGTCCAATCCGCTCATGCCAATCATTGATTGCCTGCTTGACGACATCATCGGCGCAGTCATTGACAACCCGGTTGACTGGGTGCTGACCAACCTGCCCAACCTTATCGCGTTCCTCGACACGGGCACACTCAATAAGTGCTTGGAGCAGCTGCTGAAGCCGGTCCTTGCGCTGGTTGAAACGGTTAACCCAATCCTCGAAGGCGTTGACCCGATTGAGGTTATTGACGGCGTAGAGCTTGACCTTGGCGATTTGGCGGGCAGTCTGCTTGGCAGCCTTGACCTTAAGAATATCGCCAACGAGTTCCTCGCCCCCGGCATCGACATCGGCGGAACAAAACTCACACTCGACCTGCAAGGCATCATCGACGCGCTGTTGGTTGGCACAGTTGTTGAGGTTGACGAATACCGCGACAACAATGACACGGCTTCCAAGTACGGCGTTTCCTACCGCGTAGTGGCCGACAAGCCCGGCTTGCTCACCAGCTTGGTTGAGTATCTGCTTGGCACTGCGGTCGTCGCCAACAAGGACGCAATCGCAAGCCTCATGGGCGGTCAGATTTCCGAGCCGATTAACGGAATCCTTACAACGGCAACAGAGAATCCGAAGCTGATTCTGCGCATACTCTACAACTTCCTCTATGCGGATGGTTTGGGCACGCAGAGCTACATCACCTATGACGACGGCACGGCGCTGGGCATCAGCGGCGACGGCAGCGTCCTTTACCGCGAAGAGTGGTGGACACGCAGCCACGCCAAGTACATTTGGGACCGCAGCGACGACTTTGTCAATAAGCTTTGGGCTATCCTCTTCGGCAAGCCATTGGGTTCCATCTCCGGACTGATTGACGACTCAACGGGAGTTGCTAACAGCTTCATCACCGACCTGCTTGGTCAAGCGCTCTTTACACAAGAAAACCTGACTATGATAGTCAACCTGGTGAGGGATAACGTGCCGGCAGACCTGCTGACCATGGACGTCATGGGCAAACCGTTGGCACAGTTCCTGAAGGAAGGCGTGTTCATCGTTGGTGCAAACGGAGCCGAGGGGCTTGACCTTGAGGCAATCCTCGCGCCGTTCAACGAATACGACCCGGCAGACCCGAACTACAAGGTTACAGACCGTGACAGCTTCATCGCTGCCCTTGTCAGGCTGCTCTCCCCGGCGGTGCCGGTGCTTGACGTCCTGCTTGCAGGCTCCGACATCAGCATAGTGCCGCGTACAGAGCTTGGTCCTGACGGCGAACAGTATGTGGTTAACGTGTTCGGCGCGGACGGCTACAAGTATGGTCTGCTGCCGCTGCTTGAGGCAATCGGTATTGGCATTGATAAGGACGCCTACCTTGACGTGATTACAACGCCTGAAGATTACGCCGTAATGAGCAGCTCCGACAAGCTCTACGCCCTCCTTAACCCGCTGCTTTGGGTGCTTGAGCAAGTCACCAGCAATCCTGTTGAAAACATTCTGCGCCTGGTGCCGAATATCCTCTATACCATCGACGGTACCAACCTGCAATCCTGCATCAACAAGCTGATTGAGCCGGTCAACAACGTGCTCGCCGGTATTGAAGAGCTTTACCACGTCGATTCCATCTCCGTAACGCTCGACATTCCGTCAATGATTTCCGGTCTGCTTGAGGGCACAGGTCTTGAGATTACCTATGAAAGCCTGAAGGCGCTCCTCATTGGTCAGCTCGTACCGTATGCTTCCAAGAACGGCGCACCCGACGCGAAGTATATGTCCGTTGAGGTTGACACCAGCGACGGCGACAACTTCATGCCGGATATGCTCACAGCCCTGTTGCGCTTTGTGATTATGACCTTTGTCGCAACTGAGAACAATCAGAGGATTGTCCTCAACTACCTGAGCGAGAACGGACTGAGCGGCACAAGCTACACGCTGGTCGCCACCACAGTGCAGGATATCTTCACCTTCATTCGCGAGGGACATATCTCAGATATCCACGGGCGCTATGTTCTTGGCTGCGACATCTTCCTCAACGCGCTCTTCATCCTGTTCTATGGCATGGATAAGGTCGTCTGTAAGGTTTATGACACATGGCAGGAAGTGAACTCCGCAATCACCATCAGCTTCAGGCATCTGCTTGAATCCCACGCCTACGACCGTGCGTATGCACTCAACGCTGCCGCCTTTACCAACAAGTACTTCCCGGCAGTCGTTACGCTTGACCCGGTCACCGGCACGGGCACAGTCGCCCCGAACGGGTTCATTCAGTTCTGGCTCACCATAGTTGCGTGGTTCAAGAAGCTCTTCGGTTTCTTCTTCCCGTGGGCATAACACAAACAAAGCTCAGCCGCTGACTTAGCAGTCACGGCACAGCTAAGAACCGCTCGGCAAAAGCCGGGCGGTTCGTTTTTTGTCACGTAGCAAAGGCTTTCATCTGTTCATCACCATATTCCCTTGACATTTCCCACAGCTTGTGTTAAAATGCCTTGGAAAGGGGGCGAGCTTGTGCGCGGACTTAAGCCAATGTTTGGCGGCAGGTCGTTTATTCGGCTGCTTGCCCTGATTGTTTGCCTGCTTTTTACGGCGGCGGTGCTTTTTGCCGCCGGCAGTGTCCTTTTTGGCGCACATCACGTTCATAACCACAGCGGCGCTAACGGAAGCTGCACTATCTGCTCCTGTGCCCAAGCCGCAAAGGAACTACTCAAGTCAATCACGGCGCTTGCCGCGGCGGTGGTCATTGCCGCCCTGTGCCGGGTACTTTTGGGAACCATAGCGCTGATAAAGCAAAGCCTTGAGCTCCCCTCGCTTGTGGCGCTTAAGGTCAGGCTCGATTTTTGATATATACATAACCAAGGGCGCAGGTTATTGTGCGCCCTGTCGGTTCGCGTGCGAGTATGTTAGTCGGCACGCCAAAAAATTGGAGGTTATTGTTAATGATAAAGAAAATATTGATAATTGCGTTGGCCTTGGTACTGTGTACGGCGGCGCTCGCAGGCTGCGATGTAAAGCCCGCTGAGGACGACGGCAAAATCAGCGTTGTCGCCACGATTTTCCCCGAGTACGATTTCGTGCGCGCCATTGCCGGCGATAAGGTGAATACCACCATGCTGCTTTCCCCCGGCGCGGAGGCACATTCCTATGAGCCTATGCCGGAGGATATTCAAAAAATCCAAAGCTGCGATTTGTTCATTTATGTCGGCGGCGAATCCGACTCGTGGGTGGGAACAATTCTTGACTCAATGGACACGTCGGGCATGAAAATAATCACCCTCATGGACTGCGTAGAGGTCGTAGAGGAAGAGATAGTGGAGGGAATGCAGGAAGAGACCGAGGAAGCGCCGGGGGAGGGGAGTGAGGAGCCGGAATATGACGAACACGTTTGGACCTCTCCGCGCAACGCGAAAATGATTGTGCAAAAAATTTCGGACGCACTGTGCGAGCTTGACGTTGAGAACGCCGAGGAATACAAGGCGAACACAAGCGAATATCTTGGGAAGCTTGACGAGCTGGACGCGTTGTTTAAGCAGACGGTTGACGGCGGCGTGAGGAAAACGATTATCTTCGGCGACCGTTTCCCGTTCCGTTACCTTGCCGACGCATACGGACTTAAATACTTCGCTGCGTTCCCCGGCTGCTCCACGGAAACGGAACCAAGCGCAAAAACAGTCGCTTTCCTTATTGATAAGGTAAAGGCGGAAAATATTCCCGTCGTGTTCCATATCCAGCTTTCAAACGAGAGAATGGCGAACGCAATCGCGGAGCAAACGGGTGCAAGTGTTTTGCTGCTGCATTCCTGCGAGGGAATAACCAAGGCGGACTTTGACGCCGGCAAAAGCTACATTGACATTATGTCCGCGAATGTGGACGCATTGAGGGAGGCGCTTAGCTGATATGGCTCTAATCACTTGTCAGGGTGCTTCCTTTGGCTATGAAGGAAACACCGCCGTAACGGGGCTTAACTTTGAAGTCCAAAGCGGCGATTATCTGTGTGTAGTCGGCGAAAACGGCTCCGGCAAAAGCACGCTCATTAAGGGCCTGCTGCGACTGAAAACGCCTACCGAGGGAAGCGTCCTGATGGGTGACGGTCTTAAGGCTACAGAAATCGGCTACCTGCCGCAGCAAACCGCCGCACAAAAGGATTTTCCCGCAAGCGTGTATGAGGTTGTGCTCTCCGGGCGTATGGGTGCGCGCGGACTGCTGCCGTTTTACTCCCGCAGGGACAAGGCGGCGGCGAATAAGAACATAAGTATGCTGGGTATAGAAAGCCTGCGCAATCGCTGCTACAGGGAGCTTTCCGGCGGACAGCAGCAGCGTGTGCTTTTGGCGCGGGCACTTTGCGCAACAAAAAGGCTGCTTCTGTTGGACGAACCTGTGGCAGGGCTTGACCCCATGGTTACGCAGGAGCTTTATAAAATCATTGACAGGATAAACCGGGAAACGGGCATAACGATAATCATGGTTTCGCACGACGTAAACAGCGCAGTCAAGTACGCAAGCCATATCCTGCACCTTAAAAACACCCAGGCCTTCTTCGGCAAAACCCAAGCTTACCTTGAAACCGAGCTTGGTAAGGAATTTTTGGGAGGTGGGGAAAATGCTTAACATTCTTGCGGAAATGTTCTCCTATACCTTCCTTGTGCGCGCCATGGTTGTGGGCTTGCTTGTGTCACTTTGTGCGGCGCTGCTTGGGGTTAGCCTTGTGCTTAAGCGCTATTCCATGATAGGCGACGGGCTTTCCCACGTTGGCTTTGGGACACTCGCCATAGCCACCGCAATGAATGCCGCTCCGCTGACGGTATCCATACCCGTTGTTGTGCTTGCGGCGTTTCTGCTGCTCAGGATAAGCGAAAACGGCAAGATTAAGGGAGACGCCGCCATTGCGCTTATTTCCACAAGCTCCTTGGCAATCGGCGTTGTGGTGGTTTCGCTCACCACAGGTATGAACACGGACGTTTGCAACTATATGTTCGGCAGCATACTTGCAATGAGCAAAAGCGATGTAGTGCTTTCCGTGGCGCTTGCCTCGGTGGTGCTGGTGCTGTTTGTGCTGTTTTACAACAAGATTTTTGCCGTCACCTTTGACGAGAGCTTTGCAAGGGCTACGGGGGTTAAGGCTTCGCTCTACAATATGCTCATTGCCCTGCTTACGGCAATTACTATTGTGCTGGGTATGCGCATGATGGGGGCGCTCCTCATCTCCAGCCTGATTATCTTCCCGGCGTTAACTTCGATGCGTGTGTGCAAAAAATTTCGCTCCGTCACAATCTGCTCCGCCGTGGTTTCGCTGCTCTGCTTCTTCAGCGGGGTGGTGCTGTCATATATCCACGCAATACCAACCGGAGCAAGCGTAGTGTTAATCAATATAGCCGCGTTCCTGCTGTTTTGGGCGGCGGGTACCTTAAAAAGGAGGTCAATCAAATGAAAAGGCTTTTTGCTGCAGCCATAGTCTGCATGGTGCTGCTGACAGCCTGTGGGCAAAGCAGCGATGAAAATGCAACAACAACTACTGCGGCGACTACCTCCGCCGCAGCTACTACCTCCGCGGCGGCGGTGAGCAGTGCCCAACCCACGGAAACAACGGAAGCTGTAACAGCCTCGGTGTCCGGCGAGGTGGTGGAAATCAAAGAAAAGCTGTTCCTTGCCCAACTGAACGACGTTTACCTCAATCAGGATGAGTACCTTGGCAAAACAATCAAGTTTGAGGGTATGTTCACCAAGTATTACTGGGAAGAAACAGATATGACCTATTATTTGGTCTACCGCAACTCACCCGGCTGCTGCGGCGCGGACGGTCAGGCGGGCTTTGAGGTGCTTTGGAAGGATGACAAGGGCAAGACCTACCCGCAGGAAAACGACTGGTGTGAGGTGACGGGTACGCTTGAAAGCTATGAGGAGGAGGGTGAAAGCTACCTGCGTATAGCTTTGAGCTCGCTGACGGTGCTGCCCACGCGCGGCGAGGAATTTGTCAGCCAGTAAGAAAGTAAGAGAAGCGGCGGGTTTCCCCGCCGCTTTAATGCTATCTCCTACATCCAAATCCAGCCGAAGAAAATCCAGCGGAGTATCCACTGCCAAATTTTGCTCCACCAGTCGCAAATGCTGCTGCCGGTGCTGCTGCCGCTGTTATCGGTGTCGTCGCCGCTGTTGTCGGTGTCGTCGGTGTTGGTGCCAAGCGGGGGAATCTCCTCCGTGTAGCTGTGGCTGCCGTCATGCAGGCAGGTGTAGGTCTTAACGCCCGGCTCGGTTTCGGTCGGCTCAAGCGTCACCACGCCGGAATCCCACGCGTGCGCAGTCGGGTCAAGGGGGATAGCCTCTACTTGTGTGTCGTCGCCCACTGTGCAGTCGCGGTGCCTGCTGCCCTGTGTGGCGCAGGTTGCGGCGGTATCAACCACCCAAGCGCCATAGCTGTGGACGTGCGCAAGAGTAGTGAAAGCTGCCGAAACCACGGCAGAATAGAAATTATAGCTATCGTCGCTGATTAAGTAATAGATTACATAATCTGTTTCCGCAACAAGCCCCGTGATAGCGACCTCTGCGGCGCCGTTTGCGATTGCCACAGGTTCAAGCTGCTTCAGCTCCTCGGCTGTGGGGGCTGCTGCTCCGCTTGCAACAAGCTTGTAATACAAATTGCCCGCAAGCTCATTGGAGCTGACGCTGAACAGCGCGCCGTTTTCAGCAAGGTCAAGCACGTCTGCGCTTGCCGTTGGCTTATAATCATCGCTGATTGCCGTTGTGAGAACATAGCGCCCAAGGCTGCCGTAATCCGAATACACGCCCTCCTTGCCTGTGCCCTCAACGGCGATGAAGTAAGTGCCCGCCGCGAGTGTGCCGCTGTATGACGCGCCCAAGCTGCTTTGGTCGTCAAGGACTATATCCGCGGCAAGGGCTGTGGAGGAGATTGTGACCTTGGCGTCAAGGTTGGTTGCGTCAGCTGCCATATATGGGTCGGTGAGGTTAAGCGTCAGGCTGCCGTTGCCCTTGATTGTGAACGAGAACACGTCCACGTCGTCGGTGGTGGAGATTAGCCCGTTGGTTGTGCCGCCGGCGAGGGGCAGCGCTGTCGCGTCAAGCGGGTTGTCGCCGTAATCGTCCGTGTTGTAGGGTATTTTGGAGGCGATTATTGCAAGGTCGTCCTCTTGGTTGTTCGCGTCGGCGTATTCCCCCTTGCTCCATTGGGTCAGCGCTTGGGTGTAAGAGCTACCCATTATGGCTGAATAGCCGTTTGTGCCGGCCCAATATTCTGTTCCGTCTGTTTTGCCGTCATGTGTCAAGCCTAAGGTGTGACCAACTTCATGGGAACAGGCTTCGGCCACGTATTTTTCTACATTGGTTAATCTGACTGAAAAAACAAAGCATGGCGCGTCGATTGGGTAAGTAAAAGAATTACGAAATGCAACACCGCCCACCATGTTACCATACCAGTCAGTGCAGTCGCCGCCGATTGCAACCCGTACACCATATTCCGTGTCCGCCTCATTTGTTTTTTTCAGGCGCTCAATGTCCGGCTCTTCCGTGGTTACGTCCACATCAAACGGGGCATAATCCTCAGCAACACGCTCAAATATATACTGAATATAGAGCCTTTCCGTTTTGCTGAAATCCGAGGGATTGCTATTCAAATCATAAGCAGGTGTGGTGATTGGCAAACCTCCGGTGTAGTAGTCATTCCAATATGTTCCTGCGGTTACATGACCATCAAAATCAAGGTAGATTGTGTAGTTGGAATCGGGTTTGCTGTGTAATTCAAATGTGTCCGCCAAGGGATATGGTGTCGGTAAATCCAAAGTAGTGGCAGCAAAGCTGTAAACCTCACTCGTTCCGGCAGCATTTTGTCCGACGACATAGACAACATATTCTTCACCAAAATCAAGATTGTTGAAAGAAAGAATTTTGTTACTTGTAACGCTGGCGGAAGTGCCATCGTCCAACAGTTCCCCGGCTGTTGGCGCAGGTTCACTTGGCTTTTGGAGTTTGTAGTATGCGGTAAAGGCATCAGTAGATGGCAGATATAAGCCAAAGGACGTGGTAGAAATATTGTTAAAATACGCACTGCTTAAATCTGGCAGGTTTGGCGATAAGGTGGTAAAAGGTACAGAGTAAACTACCTTACCCCAAGTGCCAGCAGTGGTTTTCGCAACCATGTAAAGGATGTAGCTCGTATCTGGTGTAAAATCCCTAGCAGTAATACTGGATTTTTTAATATAAGTCAATGTTTTCAGATAAGTACTCGTACCATCCACAGTAGAGTACCACAAGTAATTACCAATCTCTTGGACAGTGGGCGCGGGGTCCTCCGCAGGTAAAATCGTGTAGAAGACATTTCCTGCTTGGTCTGCTTTGTAGCTAATTGTAAGAGAGCACGAAGTAACTTCGATTACCTCCAAGATGCTAATCGTCGGCGGGTCGGCCGCCTGCGCGGCAAACGGCAGCCCGGCAAGCAGGCTAAGCGCCAGCATAACAGCCAGCAGCAGGCTTGTGGTTTTTTTGAACTTTTTCATGATAAATTGCTCCTTTATTTTTTATTGGTTTACGCCTTAGACAAAAAGCGCCACAGGGCCTGCAACCCTATGGCGGTTTTATATCAGCAACAGCTACGCTCCCGGCTCCCGGCTCCCGGCTCCCGGCTCCCGGCTCCCGGCTCCCGGCTCCCCCCTCAGGATTATACGCGCTTTGACCCCGTTAGTCAATAGCTTGCGGGAATTATTCGGCATAAAGCTCCCCAACTTGCCAAAATTCCTGTGATTTGCTTAAAGTATAGCATATGCGATTGGGTTTGTCAAGCGTCTTGGCTAGTATATGCCAGCTTGCAGCTCCAATGCCGCGAATCGCCGTTTTTTGTAATGTCCCTCCTTATGACCCACTTGACATTGCGCCGCCGTTGTGATATAATACCTGCGCGCTCGTCGATAAGCGGCAAGCGAGATTATGGGCCTGTAGCTCAGTTGGTAGAGCGTTCGGTTCGCATCCGAGAGGTCGTGGGTTCGACTCCCTTCAGGTCCACCAGCGGGCAACGCCCGCTAGAATGTCGCGGTTAGGCACTGCAAATGCTTAAGCCTATCCGCCGCGTTTTTTATGAAGCTGCCGTAAGGGCGGCTCTTTTTATTGGCAGCAATGAAAAGCGAGCAGGCAACGCCTGCAGGAAAATCGTGTATATGCCCGTGCAGGGCTGTAAGCTCCTCCACGAATCGATGGGTGCATGCTTGTAGTCTATTAACGCCCGCGAGAATGTCGCGGTTAGGCTTGATTAAAAGCCAAGGGCTTACTCCCGCAAGGCTTAGCAGACCGCCGTAAATATGTAAAAGAAAAGCGCTGTGATTTGCTCATAGCGCTTTTTATATTGTGGCGCGGACGGGAAGCAATGTGTTTGCTGAACCCATCACCGCGACTTTCCTGCAGGCGTTGCCTGTCCGATGTTGAATTGCTTGACGCGAATGCAAAAATCTGTTATACTAAGTCCATGGCCATCAGGTCGGGTTCCGGGGTGCACGCCGCAAATTTCACGGCGCGCGGGGAGGGGTCGGAGCAGTGGCGTATATGTAAATATATGTCAAGAAAAAATTAGAGGAAAAAGGGTGTTATTATGTCAACAGCAGTATTAAACCGGGTTTTTGTTGCCGAAAATGTTCAGGCAGCGAAACTATTGGTTGCAAAAATCCAACGCACTTGTGTGCACGACGGTCCGGGGGTTCGCTCAACCGTGTTCTTTAAGGGCTGTGCGTTGCGTTGCCTTTGGTGCCAAAATCCTGAAAATTTAACCGCCCAATTGCGTGAAGGGGACAGAGAAATGACCCCTGATGAGCTTTTTGACGAGCTTATTAAAGACGCTGAATTCTACCGTGCAACAGGCGGAGGTGTCACATTTTCAGGCGGCGAGCCGCTGTTGCAGGATACGGAAGCTTTAATTGAGCTTTTAGCTAAGCTTAAAGAGCATGAAATCCCTGTTAGCCTTGAAACAACGCTTTTTGCCCCGTGGGATAAAATCAAGGCTTTAATTCCGTATGTCAAGCTATTTCTTGTTGACTTTAAGGTTGTCGGTGATAAAGAATGTCATCAAAAGCTGACCGGTCAAACAGACGATATAATTAAAATTAATGTGGAAAAATTAATTGAACAAAAAGCAAATGTCAAGTTTAGAACTGTCATTGTTCCGGGATTTAACGACAGCAAGGAGCAAATTATCGCATTTGCGAATTACCTGAAAGCCATTGACAAACCAAGCTTAGAGCTTTTGCAGTATTTCAATTTTTATGAAAGCAAGGCGGAGAAGCTGGGTCTAACGGTTGAAAAGCTAAATATCAGCCAAAAAGACGCGCTGGAGGCATTAAAAAAAGCGGCTGATTTATTCAGGGAAAACGGCATTGAGGTTTATAGTGACTATTTACAGCCTCAGGTAAATCACGCAGTTTTCACGGACAGGGTAAACAAAATAAGGCAAGATTTGTGGGAAGCAAAACGTGAAATTTGTTTTGAAACAGCCGAGCTTAAAACAAGATATTACAAAAAAGAAAAGGGCTTCAAAAAACCTCTCGCTATACATAGGGCCGAAAGATTAAAATATGTTCTTGAACACCGCACCCTTAATGTTTGGCCTAACGAGCTTTTGGTTGGGAATTTCACAGCTAAACGTGTTGCGGGGCAAATTTGGGAGGAGCAGTACGGCGTATTATATGTATCCTTCCTCTACAAGGCCGCAAAACAAACACCCGTTAAGTTTTTCAGCAGCGCCAAGGAACGCCGTTCGTTCTATTTTAAGGTCATGCCATATTGGATACCGCGCGGCATAGTCGGCAGGTTCACAAGGCGGCACGGCTTAAGCAGGCTTTTGAATACCTTGGCGGGGATTGCCGAACAAAAAGCAGGCTTCAACAACAACTTCGCGGCCATTGCGCATTTCATAGTGAATTTTGACAGGCTTTTGGAGCTTGGCACAACGGGGCTGAAGAAAGAAATTGAAGAAGCAATGGTAAAATACCCGGAAAACAATCAAGATTTCTATAAAGGCGCTTTGATTAGCTTAGAGGGCTTGGAGCGCTTCGCCGAGAGATACGCCGAATATCTGACGGAGACCGCGGCAAGTGAAGCAGACGCCGCCCGCAAAAAAGAGCTGTCAGATATGGCTGAGATTTGCAAGAACGTGCCGAAAAATCCGGCAAAAAACTTCCGTGAGGCTTTGCAGTCCATGACCTTCCTACAGATTGCCCTTTGCACGGAGGCCTATGAAAACGCCGTATCCTTTGGTAGGTTGGACCAAGTTTTATATCCTTACTATGAGCGTGACCTTAAGGCGGGAATTATTGACTACGACACAGCAAAAGAATTGTTGGCGCTCTTTGTCCTAAAAATGGATGAGGCTATTTTGGTCAATGATGGCGACGGCATTTTGAATGTAAGCAAGCTGTTTGAAACTCTCTCAACCGACCAAGCGTTGACCTTTGGCGGTTACAAGCCGGACGGAACAGACGGAACAAATGACCTTACATATATGTTCTGCGATATATGCGAGCTGCTGCCCCTGGCGGTTAATATGTGCGCAAGGATAAACGAAAACAGTCCCCAAAAGTATTTGAAAAGATTAGCGGAGCTTTATATCGGCGGCTGCCCAATGCCCGAGCTTTTTGCAGACGACCAATATTTTGACGCACTAAAATTGCATTACAACGAATCCGACGAAAATTGCAGAAACTACGCAATCGTCGGCTGCGTTGAGCCAAACGCCTCCGCAGACCATTTCGGTAACACAGACAGCGCAAATATAAACGTGACCTTACCGCTTTTACAGGCAATGAAAGGGCAAGAACATGACCTTTGGAATTTTAACACAAAAATGCAAATTGAAAAGTTTGTAACAAGGGTTCTTGAATTCTACCACAGCAAGGATAATGAGCATTGCAGAAAAACAATGGCAAAACGCAAGGCAAAAATTAAAAAGCGTGACGCAAAGCGCGGAATGCTTGAATACAACCCGGCCCAAAGCATGGAGCAGCTGTTGGAGAGATACCAAGAGAGGCTCAATACCCTTGCGCGCAGTGTGCTTGGCGACCAGCAGAGAATTGAGGCTGTTTTGAAGGATTATTTCACAACTCCGCTTGCCTCAACCCTGTTTAAGGGCTGCATTAAAAACGGCAAGGACGCATATGAGGGCGGCACCGAATATTGCACGGCGGGCATTCAGGCGGTCGGCATTACAGACGTGGCAGACGGATTTTTAGCAATTGAAGAGTTAGTATTTAACCAAAAAAAATATACAATGCTCGACATGATAAACGCAATAGAGGCAAATTACGAGGGCTATGAAAATATTTTAGAAGATATTTTGGCGTTGCCGAAATTCGGTGATAACACAAGCGAACGCACGCTTTATTGGGTTAATAAGACGCTCGATATGTATAACAAAGCCCTTGCGCAATGTCCTTATGCCGTTCGTGGCGGCAAGTATATGGCGGGTTATTACGCCCTCAATACCTCAGACCGTTACGGTAAATATACAGGGGCGACACCAAACGGACGCAAAGCAGGCGTGCCTCTTTGCAACTCTGTTACCCCGCATTACGGCGCCCCGCAGGATGATTTGCTTTCAGCACTCAATGACCTAATGAAAATCAACTGGGTTGAGTATGCGCCAAACGGCACTACAGTTACGTTCACAATAGATGCCGCGCTCTTCCCCGGTGAAAACGGGATTGAAAATTTAGGGCAAATCTTCAAAACCTTCCTCACAAAGGGCGGAATGCAATTCCAGCCAAATATTGTTAGCCGTGAGCTTTTGCTTGACGCTTATAATAACCCCGAAAAACACAAATACCTAATGGTTCGTGTCGCCGGCTATTGTGCGTATTTCCAAGAGCTTTCAGAAGAACTGAAACAGGTTATCATAAACAGAACCTGTTATGCGTAAGCGTCCGTATTCCCCGGTAAGAGCGGTAAGCTGCGAGGACTAAAGCAAAAGGCGGAGTAAGCTCATGGCTACTCCGCCTACTTGTTTACCTATCACCTAGCGCCGAACACGCAGGGAGTTTGTGAACGCAGCGGCTTAGTCGCCAAGCACTGCACCGCCACTGACAGGTCCGACCAGCTTGGCGTAGCGAGCTAACCAGCCGCCGGTGACGTTGGGCGCGGGCGCAGTCCATTCGGCACGGCGTGCTTCAAGCTCCTCGTCACTGATTAGCACGTCAATGGAGCGCTTGCTGACCGAGAGGCGAACTGTGTCGCCCTCACGCACAAGGGCAATCGGACCGCCAAGCGCGGCCTCAGGCGCAACGTGACCTATAACCCCGCCGCGTGAAAGCCCGCTGAAGCGACCGTCCGTAACAAGCGCCACGTCCTTGTCCAAGCCGCGCCCGCAAAGCAGGGCGGTCAGCATAAGCATTTCCGGCATACCCGGTCCGCCCTTTGGCCCCTCATAGCGGATAACCATGACGTCGCCGGGCTTAATTTTGCCCATAAGCAGGGCTGTGAACGCCTTGCGCTCGCCGTCAAACACACGGGCGGGTCCCTCATGCTCCCACATTGCGGGGTCAACACCCGCGGTTTTAATTACGGCTCCCAAGGGGGCTATGTTGCCCTTAAGTACCATCAGTCCGCCCTCCGGGGAATAGGGCTGTTCTGCGGGGTGTATTACCTCGGAATCCAGTACCTGCGCCTTTTCAACTACCTCCGCAAGGGATTTAGGAGCAATTTCCTGTGCGCCCGCCTTGTGTTTTTTGCTGTGCATGGTCATCACGTCGCCGTTAAGCAGCCCTGCTCCGATTGCCTGCTTTATGACCGCGGACACGCCGCCCGCCGCGTCTAAATCCTGCATAAGGTGCTTGCCGGAGGGGGAGAGCTTGACCCAGTGGGGTGTTGTGCGGCTCAGGGAATCAAAATCGTCCAAGGTAATTTTAATGCCAAGCTCATGGGCAAGCGCGGGCAGGTGCAGCGCCGTGTTGGTGGAGCAGCCCAAAAGCATATCCATTTTAATGGCGTTCAAAAAGCTTTCGCGGGTTAGGAAGGAGGAGGGGACTACATCATAGTTTGCCAGCTCAACGGAAAGGATACCGGCATTCTTCGCCATGTGGTAGCGCCTTGCGGCTACGGCGGGTACTGTGCCGGTGCCGGGCAGTGAGATTCCCAAAACCTCGGTCATGCACGCCATGGAGTTTGCGGTGAACATACCCTGGCAGCTGCCGCAGCCCGGGCAAACCTCGTCCTCGTAGGCAACGTAGACCTCCTCGTCCAGCGTACCGGCAAGAACCTGCCCCGCGCATTCGGCAATATCCTGAACGTCAACACGCTTGCCCTTGTAATTGCCCGCAAGCATTGGCCCGCCGGTAACGACGATGAACGGCAAATCCAAGCGCAGGGCACCCATAATCATTCCGGGGATAATCTTGTCGCAGGAGCAAATAAGCACCAGTGCGTCGCAAACGTGGGATTGTGCCATGGTTTCCACGCTGTCCGCAATCAGCTCACGGCTCGGCAGGGAATAGCGCATACCCTGCGTACCCATAACAATGCCGTCGCAAATGCCTATTGTTTGGAACTCTACCGGTGTGCCGCCGCCCATAAGTATACCCTCACGCACGGCAGCGCCTATCTTGTCCAAATTAGAGTGACCCGGGAAGAAGTTGGAGTAGCTGTTAACAACCCCAATAAACGGGCGGTAGATTTGCTCGTCCGTCAGTCCCGCGCCCTTCATTAGGGAGCGGCTGCTGATTTTCGCTTCGCCCTGCTTAAGTATGTCTGAACGGTAATCCTCGCGCAGCTCTCGTTTCATGTTGTTTCTCCTTTCTTTTTTGTTTAGTCTGCTTACGGAAGCAGTGTCCTGTAATCCAATATTGTGCCGGGGTCATTCTCGGTGGTCTTGCCGTCCTTGAGCAAAAACCAAATTGTGCCGCCCTGTTCGTAATCCGTGCAAATGTATTCCTCGCCGCTTACGGCATATTTTATGTGCCCGGGATAACTCTCTTCAACCTCCTTGCTGTCGGTCCAAAAGCTAAGGCGGTCGCTTACCTTTTCGTCCTTAAGCGTCAGCGTATAGTATTCCTTGGCATCGCGGCTCCCGTCGTCAGGCAAAGCCTTAATCACCCGCACCTTGCCCTCGCCAAGGAAGTATTCGCTGATGTACCAATTTGGCAGCAGTGTGCGGTCATAAATAAGCAGCGGTTCCATGGTGATTGCTACGCCCGCCTCAAGCCGTTTGCCGTTGCGGGCAATTTCCTCCCGCAGTTCCCGAACAGTGAGCGTGCATTTGCCGGCGTAAAGCAGCTTGCCCGCCAAGCCGTCAACCTCTGCAAACAGGCAGTCAACAGGAGCCATGTCGTTTTCGCTTTCCCAAGCGGGGGGATAATATGTTATACACCAGGTCAGGTTTTCGGGTGTGTAGTTATAATAAGCGGGGTATATCTGTGTGCCTACCGACTGATAAGCGGTGTATTTCATTTTTAGTGTGCTTTGACCTGCGTTCGTCATGCGCGCACTTGCCAAAAATACTGCGGACGCCTCGTTGATTTGTGTCTGCACGCCGCTGTAATCCGGCGGCTCGTAGGAACGATATGATGAGCTGAGCGGAGCAAGAGCCACCGCGTAGCCCACCGTAAAGGCGCTTATGCAAAGTGCAAGCACAATGCATACTGCCACTGCTTTCTTCATCTGTTACCTCCTTAGAGCTTAAGCTCATTTATATTGTGTATCCCCATTTGGCGCTCGCCGCGTTCTATTTGGTGAATCATACCCACAATTTGCTCATTCACCGGGCAACTGACGCCAAATTCACCGCCGCGGCGCAGGAAATACCCGTTAAGGTAGTCTATTTCCGTTAATTCGCCGCGCTCAAGGCTCTGGAGCGTGCTTGGGTGGACCTTGCCTATCCTTACCTTGCCTATCACCTGGAACAGCTTGCCGAACAGCGCGTTTGCCGCTTTGCTTTGGTGCTTAACAAGCAGCCTGTAGTCCAATATGCCCATAAACGGCGGCACATCAAGCCCGATTGCGGCGGCAACCGCCATTCCCTCCCGTGCGATTGACAAAAACGCCGCGCGTGCCTTTTTGTCATCCAGCAGCTTGCCCAGCGTCATACCGGAAAGGGCGCAAAGGGCGTTAACACAGGCGTTAAACACCAGCTTGCTGTATAAATCCGCAAGAATACAGCCGCTGATTGAGGTTGGCTGGCAGCAATTGACAAACCTGCGCAGGTATTCAAGCCTTTTGTCAGCCTCAGGGGAGCTTTCGCCCTGTGCCGCCCGCCCGATAATAAAGTGTCCGCCGCTTGTCAGCTCCGCCTTGCCAATACCCTTGGAGGTAGCCCCAATGCCAATCATGCAGGAAACGGTGCGCTCCTCGCCCACTACCTCGCTCATCAGCTCCGTAGTGATTCCGTTTTGCAGCCCCAAAACAAGGCTGTCGGGGTGCAGCCTTGGCAGCAGCGCCCTTGCAACGTGTGGCATTGCCTGCGCCTTTGTTGCAATGAGTACGCAGTCATAGCTTTCGGCAAGCTCGTCAATGCTGCCAAAAGCCCTGAGCCTTGCGCTATGCTCGCCCTCACAGCCCGTCAGAGCAAAATCATTGTCGCGCAGATATTCGGCTTCCTCAGGTCTGCCGAGTACGTCGAACACAAAACCCGCTTTTGCGGCAAAAACCGCAACCGTGCCGCCAATGGCACCGGGACCAACTAAAAGCGTTTTCAAGTTTACTTGCCCTCCATGCGCAAAAATATCCCCTTAGTATTATCGCATATTTTTTAACGCATTTTTTGGCATATTTGTTAAGCTTTTATGAACATTTCAGTTTACTTGTAATTAAACGACCAACCTTATACGGGTCGCCGCAGCCAAGTGTGATTACCAAATCGCCCGCCCGAACACGTTCGCTCACATAAGCCGCCGTTTCCTCAAAGTTGGGGAACCACACGGCGCCGGGGATTTTGCTTGTCAAATCGCTTGTGTGTATGCCGTAGGTGTTTACTTCCCTTGAGCCTTTTATTTCGGTAAGCACGGCAAAATCCGGAATTTGAAGCACACGGGCAAAATCCTCCAGCAGCATTGCCGTTCGGCTGAAGGTGAAAGGCTGAAAAACCGCCCAAACCCTGCCGTAGCCCATATCCATGGCGGCGTTGAGCGTAGCCTCAAGCTCCTTTGGGTGGTGGGCATAATCGTCCGCAATGGTTACGCCGTTAACCTTCGCCATAATCTCAAAGCGCCGCCCCGCGCCGCCGAAGCTTTCCACGGCGGCAATGGCGTCGCCCCAAGCCAAGCCCTCAAGCCGGCAGGCGGCAAGCGCCGCAAGGGAATTGTTGACGTTGTGTATACCGGGTGTGTTGAGCTTTACCGGGTATTCGCAGCCCTCCGCGGCAAGGGTATAGCGCGGCAGCTGATTTTCAAGGCTTATATTAACCGCACGGGCAAAGCAGCCCTCGCCCGTCCCCACGGGAACAAGCCGTTTCCCGGCTTCTAAAGCGGCGACAGCAAGCAGGGTGTTCTCGTCGTCCGCGTTGTAAATAACGCTCCGCGCCCTGTTTGCGAACAAGGTAAAGGAATTGCGCAGGTTTTCCATTGTCTTGAAGTATTCCATGTGGTCCGCGTCAATGTTAAGGATAATGGCGGTTGTGGGGCTTATGCTCAAAAAGGTGTCGGCAAATTCGCAGGACTCCACAACCATTGCCTCTCCGCCGCCATTGATTCCGTTTGTGCCTGTCAGCGGCAGCTTGCCGCCGATAACCGCGCTTGGGTCGCGCCCACACTTGAGCAAAATGTGCGTCAGCATTGCGGTTACGGTGGTTTTGCCGTGCGTGCCGCTCACGCCAATCGTGTTGCCGTAGCCCTCCGTAATGGCGCCCAAAAGCTTTGCGCGCTCATAGGTGGGTATGCCGGATTCCCTTGCGGCCACAAGCTCCGGGTTATCCGGCAAAAGCGCCGCGGTGAAGACGATAAGCTCCGCCCCACGGATATTTTCCGCCCTTTGGGGCATTGCTACGGGCAGACCAAGCGCACGCACTCTCTCAAGCGTTTCGCTCTCGCCGCTGTCCGAGCCGCTTACGCTGAAGCCCCTTGCGTGCAATATCTCCGCAAGCGGGAACATTCCCGCGCCGCCAATGCCGATAAAATGCACACGGCAGGGCTTTTTTAGCAGTTCACGCAATCTTTCCATAAACTCTCTCCTAATGAACGGTGGTTTATCAGCCCTTGGCGTCAAACCAGGTTTTTCCGCTGTGCACGTCCGCTTTCAGCTCCACGGAAAGCTGCGCGGCGTTTTCCATTTCCTCTTTAAGCAGAGCCTCCGCCATTGCCTGCTCCTCCAAGGGCGCTTCCAAAAGCAGCTCGTCATGCACCTGAAGAATCAGGCGGGAAGCCATTTTTTCCTTTGCAAGGCGCCTGTAGACACGCAGCATGGCTATCTTGATTATATCTGCCGCGGTACCCTGAATTGGCATATTGCGGGCTACACGTTCGCCGAATGAGCGGGTATTGTAGTTTGAGGCTACAAGCTCCGGCAAGGCAAGACTGCGCCCGAACAGCGTCTTTGCGCAGCCGCAGGACTTCGCTTGGGCAATAGCGGAATCCATATATGCCTTAACGCCCGAGTATGCCGCAAAAAAGCTGTTGATATATTTCTCCGCCTCCCAGCGCGGCACACCTATGTCCGCGGCAAGGGAAAAGGCGCTTATGCCGTAAACTATGCCGAAGTTAACAGCCTTCGCGCGGGTGCGCAGCAGGGGGGTAATAAGCTCCTGCGGCAAACCGAACACCTGAGCCGCGGTTACCGCGTGAATATCCTGCCCGTTGCGGAAGGCCTCCAGCAGGCGCTCGTCCTGCGCCATGTGAGCAAGAATACGCAGCTCAATCTGTG
This sequence comes from Clostridium sp., assembly GCA_031272895.1. Taxonomy (GTDB): domain Bacteria; phylum Bacillota; class Clostridia; order Oscillospirales; family Acutalibacteraceae; genus WRKY01. The sequence continues at coordinate 87,142 of JAISSW010000010.1, forward strand.
AGTAGTCGGCGTCAACTAAAACATAGCCCGGCTTTGCCCGCAGGTAACGCCGCAGCTCCCTGCCCAAGGGAGTTCTGATTGGGATATTCTGCAGGTTCGGTTCGCTGGAGGAAAGCCGACCGGTGCGGGTTTCCGTTTGGTTAAGCGTGGAGTGAACACGACCGTCGTCCCGCAGGGCGCGCAGCAGCCCTATGCAATAGGTTGCGTTCAGCTTTGTCAGCTTACGGTATTCCAAAACCTTTTCAACAATCGGGTAATCCGGAGCCAGCTTTTCAAGCACCTCCGCGTTGGTGGAATAGCCTGTCTTGGTCTTTTTACCTGTGGGTAAGCCAAGCCTGCCAAACAAAATATCCCCCAGCTGCTTTGGCGAAAGTATATTGAAATCCTCGCCTGCAAGAGCATAAATCTCAGCCTCCGCCGTCGTGATTTCCCCCTGCAGGCTGTGACCAAAATTGCGCAAGCCCTCTGAATCAAGGGCAAAGCCCTCGTGCTCCATTGCCGCTAAAACCTCTGCTAGCGGCAGCTCAATCTCTTGGTAGAGCCTTGCCTGTCTGCTGTCCTCAAGCGCCTTTTCCAGCGCGGGGAACAGAGCAGGGAGTATAGCTGCCTGCGCGCCGCCCGTGTATTCGCCCGTCCCGGGAGTTATGCCGTAATCCATGGCGACCCGCGTCAGGCTGTAATCCGAACGCCCGCCGCGCAGAACATAGGCCGCAAGGGAGCTGTCGCCGGCAATGCCGCGAGGGGTAAGCCCCAAGGCAAAGGCAAGACGGCAAAGCGACTTTGCGTCGTCTGTGAATTTTGCTATTTTTTCGTCCTCAAGCAGCTGCTTAAGAAAGGGAATATATCCGGCGTTAAGCCCCTGCGCAAGCACAACACCCTCACCAAGGGCAAAGCACAGCCCCTCCTCAGTCAAAACGCAATACGCTTTTTTTTCGCTGCGCAGGCGAGCAAGCAGTTCGTCAAGCGCCGGCTCGGCAACAGGGGAGGGGGGAGAGAAAAGAGAGCGCACAGGCTCCTCTTCTTTTTTGGGGGGAGGCACATTTTCAACCAAGCGCTCCAAAACCTTGTACATCTCCAAATCCGCAAGCAGGGCAGTCAGCTTGGCTGTTTGCTGCGGCTGTATGCGGTAGTCCTCCGCGCTGAGCTTTTCAAGGGGAGCGCTGCGGCAAATGCGCCCCAGCTCGCGGCTCATAAAGGCGCTTTCCCGCCCCGCAAGCAGTAAATCCTTTTGGCGCTGCTTGATTTCAGGGCTGTCGGCGTCAACCGCTGCATATAGGTTCTCAAGAGTTCCGTATTTTGCAATCAGGGAGCGCGCGGTTTTGTCGCCAATGCCCGCCACACCCGGGATATTATCGGAGCTGTCGCCGCAAAGCCCCTTGTATTCCACAAGCCCCGCCGGCGCAAAGCCGTATTCCTCCTCAAATAATTCGGGGGTAAAGCGTGTAGTTACCGCCTGCCCGCCCTTGCTTGCGGCTAAGAGAATAGTGGTTCTTTTGTCCGCAAGCTGAAGAGCGTCCCTGTCGCCCGTGGCAACAAAAACGCTGTGCCCCTGCGCCGCGCCGTTTTGGGCTAAGGTTCCCAAAAGGTCGTCCGCCTCGTAGCTCGCAAGCTCAACCGTGCTTATGCCAAGCAACGGCAGAAGCTCCTTAACAACGGGAAATTGCTGCGCAAGCTCAGGCGGCATTTGCTTGCGCCCCGCCTTGTATTCCTCGTATTGCTTGTGGCGGAAGGTCTTTTCGCGCCTGTCAAAGGCGACAGCAAGAGCGTCAGGCTCAACGTCCGCCCGCAGCTTAAGCAGCATTTGCAAAAAGCCATGCACCGCATTAGTGAAGCGCCCGTCCTTTGTCGTCAGGGGGCGCACACCATAGTAGGCACGGTTAATAAGACTGTTGCCGTCAAGGATTAAAAAAGTCATCAATTGCCCTGCCTTTGTTCAAGCTCCTGTTCGTTTTCCGCCATGTCCGCCGCGGCGGCCCTCTGCGCAAGGGAGGCACGAAGCTCCTCCATTTTTGCGCCGTCCAGCTTGTATTTTGTCCTGAACACCAAGAAAGATAACAGCACGAATGCCGGCGGTATGGCAAACATCATTATGCTTATGCCCGTTGTTGCGCTTTGGGGCTGAGCCTCTAAAGAACCGTCGTAATGAGCGAGCTTAAGCCCCGCGCCGATTATCAGGCTTTGGATAGCGTACGCCGCCTTTAGCAACAGGCTCTTCATGGAGAAAACGACTGAATCCGTGCGCTTGCCGGTTTTGTATTCGCCGTAGTCAACCACGTCCGCAAGCATGGCGGTCTGTGCCACAAACATTGCGCCAATTCCCGCGCAGCCGACTGCGCCGCAAGCAAGGAACAAATAGAAATTAACCTGCCCCACAAGGAACATTGCAATGTAAGCCGCAAAGCTGACAGCCATTGCGCCCTTTACCACCATGCCGCGCCCAAACGAGCGCGAAAGAATTGGCAGCAGCACTAAGCCGATTGCCTGCCCGGCACCAACCACCATGCCAAAAAGGCTCATTTTGTCCGCGTCGCCAACAACCCACTTGAAGTAATATATCCCCAAGCCGTTTGTTAAATACCACCCTGTGTTAAAAAGTATTGCCGTAACCATAAAGGCAAGCAGCTGGTCGTTGCTTTTGATTACGGCGAACGCCTTTCCAAGCGTGATTTTCTCCTTTGGGGCGTTGGGATAGACCCTTGGCATTTTGCGTGTGGCGAACACGGTCACGCAGCTTGCAAGCACCATAATAGCGCCGCAAACCGCCGCCCAGCGGGTAAAGCCCTGTTGGCTGCTCTCTGTGCCGTCGCCCAAGAGCTTAACCATCTTTACCGTTAAAACAACAATAAGAAGCTGCCCCGCGCCGCTGAAAAGCCGCGGAATCGCCGCCACTATGTTGCGTTCCTTGGGGTCGTTGGTAAAGGTTGGCACCATGGACCAGTAGGGGATATCCGTAATGGTGTAGGTCATGCCCCAAAGCACATAGCAGGCTGAGGCGTAAAGCCACAGCGCCTTGCTTGGGCTTGCGGCGTTAACCTCAAAGCCGGGGTTGGCAAACAGGGCAACCAGCACAAGCGCATTCAGCACTGTGCCAAGCAAAATCCACGGGCGGAATTTGCCTTGCTTTGAGCGGGTGTTATCTACAATGGTGCCCATCATCGGGTCGTTTATGCCGTCCCAGATGCGGGCTACAGCCGCCACACCGCCAATAAATACCGAGTTTATCAGCAGCACGTCAGTGAAGTAATTCATCAAGAAGGAGTTGAAAAGACCATAGCTCAGGTCCAAACCTATGGCTCCCACGCCATAGCCCAAAACACTGCCCCAATCAAGCTGTTTTTTCTGCGCGCTCAAGCTATTTCCTCGCCTTTCGCAATAATCTCTTTCTTCATGTTCTCGTAGTATTCCTCGTCAATAAAATATTTTTTGCGGTAAACGAGGTAGCCGATAACAAGCAGCATCGTGGGAATGACGGTTATTGCCACCAGCAGGTAATTAAGGCTGGAGGTATCCACACTTTGCAGCAGCTCGCTGATTTTTTCTAACTTGACTATCTCAGTGAGCTCGCCGCGCTTGACCTCGTTTTCCCAGTCGCTTATTTGGTTCGTTACGTTCGTCAGCCCCAGCGCCAGCAGTATTGCCGCAACAGCGCCGGAAACAATGGCGCTTGCGGTCTGTAAAAACAGCGGACGCACGGAATAAATCAGCCCCTCCTGACGGTTGCCTGTGCGCAGCTCGTTGTATTCCACCGTGTTGCTGACGGAAACCAGCATGGTCATATAGAACGCGTTGGAGCCGAAGCCCGCGAACAACAGACCGAGAATATATGTCACAAACAAAGCGGTGTCCCAGCCGCCGCCCCTTGGCAGAACCAAGCCCGCGGTGAGCACAACCGCGTTGCCGAAGATAAACAGCAGCGTGCAGAACTTAACAACCCTTTTGCGCCCAAACCGAATGTGCAGCTTGTCCAGCAAAATGTTTGCAAGCACACCGCCGGCGGCAACGCCAACCATTGAAACAGTGTAAAGGAAGCCGTCATACTTAAAGCGGGTGTAAATAAACAGCTGAGAAAGCGTGGAGCTGAGCAGACCGCCGGCAATGCTTTGACAAATCAGCCCAAGGCAAGCCCAAAGCAGCTGGTCGTTTGTTACCACCACGCGGATAATATCCTTAAACTTAAGCCGCGGGGCTTTTTCGGCGTTCTTTACCGCGAACTCCGGCTCGTGCGCTCCAAACAGGGTGAACAGCTGCGTCCCAAGCATTGCAGCCGTGGCAATGACGGCTATAACGGGGAAAGCAATTGCCGCTGAGCCGCCAATGGCGTTTTGTCCGTTAGTAAGCATGGGTATAAGGACGAACGCCGCCGCGGAGCCAATGCTGCCGGTAAAGCAGGCAAGGCTTGTGAGCTTCGTGCGCTCTGTCTGGTCGCTTGTCAGGGCGGGCAGCATACCCCAGTAGGCAATGTCGTTAAGGCTGTAGGTTGCTGCAAGCGCCACGTTGGCAAACGCCAAAAAGACCAAGAATTTCCAGCCGTCCAACGGTACGCTGAATATAAGGAACAGCACCACCGCCGCAGAAAGTCCGCCTATCACAATCCAGGGCTTAAAGCGCCCGTATTTTGAGTGCGTGTTCTCAATCAGCCCGCCAACGAACGGGTCTATTATGGCGTCAAACGCACGGCAGCACACCATAATCACAGTCACAAGCGCAAATTCCGCAACGCTCAAATGCTTGGTGTAAAGGATAAACGCCAGAAGATAACCACTGTAGAGCGTGTAGAACAAATCCCGTCCGGAGGTGCCGATTGCGAACATGAAGCGATTGCGCTTCGGGTCAATTCTTTGTGGCCTTGCCATTGCTTTCTCCCTTTGCTGTTGTTTTATTTAATGTCCTCAAATTCGGACAAAAAATCCTCCATAAAGACTCTTTCCCCACGGTTATGGCGGCTCTTTTCCGCCGCGGCAATAATGGCGTGGCTCGGCAGTGTGCGGTCAATAAAGGTTATGTCGCGCTCGTCGTCCTTTTCGCCCTTAAGCACCTTCAGGAAATCCAGCACTATTCCAACGTCGCCGTTGCCGTGCCCGGGCAGGGTAACAAGCCCTTTCTTGCGCTTCCCCTTGCCGAATATGTTTATCGTCAAATCATTGTGGTCGCAAAGCAACTCGCCCTCCGTGCCCATAAAGTGTGACTTGCGGCAGCACTTTTGGCTGAACGCCGTCATGGTGTGCAGGGCTGTTTGTCCGTCGCCAAAGTCAATGCTGACCGTTTGGTTGTCGCAAACGTCATTGTCGTTAAGGAACACGCAGCGCCCGAATTGCCCTGTGCGCAGCGCCTCATAAATATCCGCCTTGGTCGCCTTTGCCTTGCCCGTAAGGCGGCGCTTTTTGAACTTAACAAAGGTGGTTTTCCATGGCGGGGACTTAACATAGTGGAATTCGCAGTCATACGGGCAGCTTTTCTTCGCCTTACAGCCGCCAAGGCAAAACTCCGTTGCGCCCTCGGGTGCGTTTTCGCGCCTAAAATAGTCTAAGCTGCCCAAGGAGCTGACGGAAAGCGCCGGCTTTTCGTCAAAGAACCACTGTATAAGGTCAATATCGTGGCAGCATTTTGCCAGCAGGGAGGGGGTTGACTCCGACTCAATCTTCCAATCCCCGCGCACATAAGAGTGAGCAAAGTGGAAGTAGCCTATGTTCTCCGTGTGGTTGATTGTTACAAGCTTGCCGATTACTCCGGAGCGGATGAGAGCCTTAATCCGCCGATAATAATTGTGGTAGCGCAGCACATGGCACACCACTATTTTTACACCCTTTTCCTCCGCCTGCTTGGCAAGGGCGACGCATTCGCCGTAGTCGCCGGATATAGGCTTTTCCAGCAAGATTGTATAGCCCAAGTCCACGGCGGGCTTGGCAATCTCCACATGGCTTGCGTCCTGTGTGCCGATAATCAGCCCGTCGGCGATTTTGCCTTTGGCAAACAACTCCTCGGCGCTGGCGTAGCGGTTCTCCGGCGGCACGTTAAAGCGCTCGCCCATTTCCTGCAGCACACGGGGCGCTGTGTCGCACACAGCGACGATTTCAATCTCGTTTTTTTTCAACAGGCGAATGATTGTAAGGTACTCAACACAGCGGCTGCCCAAACCAATTGCGGCAATTTTAAGCATGACTATAGCTCCCCCCGAAAGTAAAATTAACAGCACAATTATAGCACAACCGCAAAAAAGTAGCAAGGGCGAGGGCGGTATAAGTGCGGCGCGAAGCGGATAAAAGAAAAAAACAAAAAAGTGTAAAACATACTTGACATAAAATGTAAAGTGTGCTATACTATTATTGTAAAGCGCACTTTACATCGAATCTGAAAGGAGCTGATAGACCTTGGTGGATAACATCATCGCCGAACTGCGAAAAACGCACAAGCTGTCGCAGGCGGAGTTGGCGGACGCGGTGGACGTGTCCCGGCAAACCATCATAAGCATAGAAAACGGCAAATACACCGCAAGCCTGCCGCTTGCTCACAGGATTGCCGCCCACTTTGGCAAAGCCATTGAAGAAGTATTCATTTTTGAAGGAGATGACAGACATGACGGAGAATAATTTCAGGAAATGGGTAAAAATTCGCTTTGCGGTTAACGCCGCTTTGCTTGCCACCGGCGCGGCGCTGATTGTGCTTGCCTTTAAGCGGCAAGGGGGTTGGGCGCCATTCGGTCTTACGAACGGGCTTTACTGGGGCTTTGCCTGGGGCATAGTCGGCAACGCAATTGCCCAGCTGATACGCTGTATTTCCGGGCTGAAGAACGGCAAGGAACTGAGGAAGCAATTTGTTCGGGAAACGGACGAGAGGAATATTGCGCTTGTAAAAAAGGCATGGGAATATACGGGCTATATTTCACTTGTCGCCTTGCTTGCGGTAGCCGCCTTTATGTCCGCTGAAGTTATGCAGGCGCTTGTGTTTGCCGCCGCAGGCGAGCTGCTGCTGTTCCTGCTGCTCTACTTGATTTTGCATAAGATAGGCTGACAAAGGCTATGCGCGCCGCCCGCGCTCCCTTGCCCTTAGGTGTGCGGCGGTGCGCTCAAGCAGCAGCTTGGCGTCCGGGGTGTTGAGCCGCGGCAGTTCACCGTAATACTCATACCCCGGCGCAAAGGCATCAGCAGCAACGCCGGTGTATTCCGCGCGGATAAGCAAATAAAGCCGCCGCCCCTCCCTTACAACAGCCTCCTGCGTGATTAAAAAGCCGTTGCCGCACAGCCATTCGCGTGCCTCGTTGGCGCGGCTCATTGGCTGCAGAATAAGCCGCTTGCCGGCGGCTTTAATCCAGGGGCAGGCGCTGAGTATGCGGGAAATAAGCGTACCGCCCATTCCCAACAAAAGTATGCAGTCCGCCTCGTCCTCGGCTATGCCGCTTAGCCCGTCGGAAAGCCGCAGCTCAACCCTGTCGCTCACGCCATAGGCGGCAAGGCTGTTCGCCGCGTTTTGGAGGGGCTTTTCGGCAATGTCACAAGCCAACAAACGCTGCGGCGGATTTTCCCGCAGCGCTAAATAAGCGCACAAATAGCCGTGGTCTGTGCCTATATCGGCGACGCAGGACCCGGACGGCACCCAGTCAGCCGCCAGCCGCAAGCGTGGCGACAGGCGGGGGCTTTTTTTATGGGTATTGCCGCCTGTTATTGGGCGTTACCCGCCAAAAAGGCGTTGATGTCCGCCACAAGCTTGTCCGCGTCCACGCCATGGACGGCGCAGGCTTGGGCTACCGTTTCCCCGCGGGAGGCGGGACAGCCGAGGCAGTGCATACCCATGTTGAGGAAAAACGGCGCGGTTGCGCGGTTTTCGTCAAGAATATCGCCAATGACGGTATCTTTAGTGATTGAAGTCATAATAAAAACCTCCGGATAAATTGTGATTATAGTATAGCGCATGGAGGGGCTTTCTGTCAAGCGGGCGGAGGCTTTTTGAAAAAAAAATCAAGAAACGCGCTATATTTCCAATTTGGAAATTCCCCCCCGCAATTTGTGCTATAATACGCCTGTATAGGCAAAAAACGGCATTCCATAACAATAAGTAAGGGGCGACAGACATGAAAAACAGCAAAAGGCTTTTGGCGGCGGTTTTGGCGGTAGTTCTTGCGCTTAGCTTGGGCATACCCGCCTTGGCGGTAACCGGCGGGGATGTGAGCGCCTACCCGGTTATTCAGATTCAGGGAAGCACCAGCGCTCTTAAGTTCAACGAGGGTACGGCAAACGAGGAAATTGCCTTTGAGAACAGCAAGGAGAAAATGCAGGAGGCAATTGAGCCTGTGCTGGGTGATTTGGCAATCGGCGTGGCGACGCAAAACTGGGACAAGGTTGCGGACGGCCTGATTGCGTTCTTCCAAAACTGGATGGGCAATTTAGAGATGGAGCTTGACGGTACGGAGGTTTACCCCGGGATTACACGCACGGGCGGGGCACTGCCTTATTGGAAAAACGGTGTGCGCTACAACTACCAAATGAGCAACGGGAAGGTTAGGGACAACCACTGCGGCTTTTGGTTTGACTGGCGCAAGGACCCGCTGACGCTTGCCGACGAGCTGAAGGACTACATTGAGGAGATTAAGGCGACAACGGGGCAAAGCAAGGTCAACCTGATTGCCGTCAGCGGTTCAACGGCAATGGTGCTGGCTTATTTGGATAAATACGGCTACGACAGCGTGGCAAGCATAATGCTGGTGCAGTCGCTCCACGCGGGCGCTACGGTAATCGGTCAGTTAGCCACCAAGCAGTTCAAAATTAACCCTGAGGCGCTGAACGGAACGAATGCTTTCAACCTTTTTGGGCTTTATGATTTACAGGAAAGCGTCGGTCCGGTTATAGACGAAATATATAACTACGGCTTGGGGGAGATAGTCGCCGCGTTCTTCAACTATGCCTCCGAGCAGGTTGTCGACAGGCTCTACGACGAGGCTATTACGCCCATACTCTTCCATCTGCCGGAATTTTGGGGCTTTTTGCCCGATGAATACTATGAGCAGGCAAAGCTCTGCCTTGTTGACGACGACCCGGCTTGGGCGGACTTCCTTGAACGTGCGGACGAATACCACTACGGCTACATGGTTCGCTCCGATGAGATTTTGAAGGCGGCCGCCGAGAACATCAAGGTCATGCTGACCGTGGGCTACAATCTTCCGGGGCTGCCGCTTGGCGCGGACGGAGTCAACCCCAACACTGACGCGCTTGTGGACGTTGAAAAGGCAAGCTTTGGTGCTATTGCCGCACCCTACGGCAAAAGACTTTCTGCCAAAACTCAGGCTGTTGACGACGGGCATGACCACCTTTCGCCCGACGGACAGATAGACGCATCCACCTGCGTCCTGCCGGAGCAAACCTGGTTCTTTAAGGATTGCTACCACCAGATGGAAACCAGCTTTGGCGGGCTGTACGAGTGGTTCCAAAAGAGCGACAACCCCACGGTTACAGCCAACCCGGATTATCCGCAGTATATGCAGTTTGTGGAGCGCTTCTCCTACGCAAAAATAGAAAGCGGCAGCACGGCGTTTAGCTTCTCCGACCTGTGGCAAAGGATAGTCAACGCCTTTTTGGCGGTCTGGCGCTACATTGAGCATTTGCTGCTGACAGGCAAGCTGTTTTCGCTGTAAGAAACACAGCTGCCGGCGGCTCTTGGCGCGGATAGCTTCATGGAAAAGCTTTGCAGCTTGCACGGGCAATTAGTCGGTGATACCCGCGGGCAGCCGGTAATCCTCATCAATATAAATAAAATGTGGGTTAAGGGTTTGGTGCGCAAACCAGGTGCGCTGGCGCTTGGCGTATCTTCGGGTTGCGCGCTTAAGGTTCTCAACCGCCTCCTCGCGGCTTATTTCGCCCCTTAGGGCGGGAAAAAGCTCCTTGTGACCGATTGCCTGCCTTGCTGTGGGGGTCTGCTTGCCCAAAAAGCGCTCCGCCTCCTCCCAAAGACCGCTTGCAAGCATTTGGTCAACACGCCTGTCCAGCCGCTCATAAAGCTCCTCGCGCTTGCGGCAATCAAGCACAATTGTACGAATCTCGTATGGGCTTTCCTCTCTGCGGGATTGCTCGTCGTGCTCGCTGGGGGTAAGCCCCGTAACAAGGTAACGCTCCCACGCGCGGACTATCCTTGCTATGCCGCCCGTCCGCAACCGCTCAGCCGCGATTGGGTCAAGCTCCTTGATTTTTGCAAGCAGCTCCGCCCCGCCGTCCGCCTCTGCCGCCGCGCGCAGCTCCTCGCGCAGCCCTGTGTCGCTATCCTGAGGGGCAAAGCGCAGGTTTTGGGTCAGCGCGTTGTAATAAAGCCCCGTGCCGCCCACTATAACCGCCTGCTTACCCTTAGCAATTATATCCGCAATGGCGTTGTTTGCGTCCTCACAATACCGTGCTACGCTGTAAGGCTCGCCCGGCGGCAAAAACCCCATAAGATGGTGCTTAATCCCGCCGCGCTCCTCCATGGAGGGCTGGGCTGTGGCTATGGGCATATCGGCGTAGACCTGCATGGAATCGCAGGACACAACCTCGCCGTTAAGCTGCTTACACAGCGTAATACCCAAGGCGGTTTTACCCGTGCCGGTGCAGCCCGTCACGCCGATTAACAAAGGCTTTTTACTCACTGCTGAATCTCCGTTGATGTTGTTGCAACAAGATTATACTTCACCCGCCGCCGACTTGTCAAACGCCGGACGGCCGAGGCGGGGCAACTTACCGGCGAAACAATCAACGGCGTGACGGGCGAGTTTGCGCGCGGCAATCGGTATGTCAGCGAAATCGATGGATTTTGGGGCTTCGCAAAGCATCGGTTGGTCAAGCTCTTCCGCAAAAATCCGCTCTTCTCTGCCGATTAAAATTTATATTGACTGTTGCTCTTTTAGGGGGTATAATATTGATGTCAACAGGGCAGCATACA
>JAISSW010000016.1 GCA_031272895.1 Clostridium sp.
CGGGGCGGTCACACCTCGCAAAAGCCCTTATATCAAGCGGTTTCTGTCTCTCGTCCGTCGGTGGGAGGCACAGAAGCCGCCGTTTGGAATTGTATCAAATACGGTATTTTCATAGACCCATGCTGCGGTTCGGGCGGGATGTTCGTGCAATCCGTGAAGTTCGTGGAAAGCCACCACGGCAGCAAGAGCAATATCTCTATTGTCGGGCAGGAGAAGACGGGCATCACTTGGCGGTTGGCAAAGATGAACCTTGCCATTCGCGGCATCTCCCACAACCTTGGAGACAAGCCAGTCTCCACATTTTTGGATGACCGCCACAAGGACAAAAAGGTTGACTTCATCATGGCAAATCCGCCGTTCAACTTGAAGAAGTGGCGAGGCGATGACGAGCTTACCGACGACCCACGCTGGCGGGGCTATGACGTGCCGCCTGTAGCCAACGCCAACTATGCCTGGATATTACATATGCTGTCCAAGCTGGACGAAACCCACGGCATCGCGGGATTCCTTCTCGCCAATGGCGCACTCAACGCTGACAGCGTGGAGTTCAACATCCGCAAGCAGCTGATTGAAAACGACAAGATTGAAGCGATTATCGTCCTGCCGAGGGATATGTTCTACACCACCGATATTTCGGTGACGCTGTGGATTATGAACAACAACAAGAAAGCCCGTTCGCTCAACGGGCGGCAGTTGCGTGACCGCAAAGATGAAGTGCTGTTCATTGACCTGCGCCGCTGGGATTCGAACATTGAGGAATATGTCGTGGACACGGTGAAGAAGACCAAGAAACGCAAGGTTGTGTTTACTGACAGCCAGATTGCCGAAATCAAGAAGATTTACACCTCGTGGCAGACGGGCATGGATTATTCCGATGTGCCGGAACTTTGCCGTTCCGCAACCAAAGCGGAAATCGCCGCGCAGGGCTACTCGCTTGCGCCGAGCAAGTACATTGAGTTTATCGACCACGACTTGGAGATTGACTACGCCGCCGAGATGGCACGGATACAATGCGAAATGCGCGAGGTGCTGAAAGCGGAGAAAGCGTCGCAAGCCATGCTGGAAGCGGCGTTCGGGGGGATTGGCTATGGGATTGAGTAAACTCGGCAATTTCATAGAGCAATCAGACCTCCGTAATCACGACGGAGCTTTAGATGTGTCCGCCGTCGTTGGACTTTCGACCGCCAAAGAGATAATAACCACAAAGGCGAATATGGATGGCGTTGGATTAACAGGCTATAAATTGTTGCCGCCACATTATTTCGCCTATGTGCCAGACACTTCACGGCGTGGAGACAAGATGTCGCTCGGATACAATACCACTGAGCAGACGTTTTTGGTATCTTCAATTTCCGTGGTGTTTAAAACAATCAACGGCTTGAATTCTGACTATCTATATATGTACTTCAATCGCCCGGAGTTTGACCGCTATGCGCGGTTCAACTCGTGGGGTTCGGCACGTGAAGCGTTCTCGTGGGACGATATGTGCGACATCACCATTGACCTCCCGCCCCTCCCCATCCAACAGAAGTACGTCGCTGTCTACAACGCCATGCTTGCCAACCAACGGGCGTATGAGCAGGGCTTGGAGGACTTGAAGCTGACCTGCGACGCTTATATTGAGCGGTTGAGGAAGAATTTAGAGTCCGTGGCTATTGGGAGGTATATTGAGGCGAGAGAAGAAAAAAACCGCGATTTAAAAATCACCGTTGCTCAAGGAGTAAATACCGAAAAATTCTTTGTATTTCCCAAGCAAGTGGCTGATGATGCAAGAAACGCACAAATTGTAAGGACCGGACAATTTGCTTATAACAAAGCAACCACACGGAACGGAGAAAAGCTATCAATAGCTTATCGTACTGGTTGTGACTGTGTTGTTTCGTCTGCCTATCAAGTATTTGAAGTGACTAAAAAAGACAAACTTTTGCCAGAATATCTTATGATGTGGTTCAAACGATCTGAATTTGATCGATATGTCCGTTACAATTCTTGGGGAAGTGCACACGAATTTTTCCCTTTCGAGTTTATGTGCGAGGTCAAAATCCCAATCCCCGACATAAAAATTCAGCAAGCAATCGTAAACATCTACAACGCGTATGTTATGCGGCGAGAGATAAAAGAACGACTGAAAGCGCAGATAAAAGACATCTGCCCGATATTGATAAAAGGCTCGCTGGAAGAGGCGAACGCGTGAGGAGGGAACGAACGATGGCAAAGTTAAACGCAGAGGAATATAAAACTTTCGAGGAAATCAAGCGTACCGAAGACGGCACAGAATTTTGGTATGCCCGTGAGCTTGCACCTGTGCTTGAATATTCAAAATGGGAAAATTTTCACAAAGTCATAAAACGTGCAATGCTGGCTTGCAAGAACAGCGGTTACAGTATTAACGATTGCTTTCCCGAGGTCAGGAAGTCAATCGTTTCGGGAAAAGGACGAAAAAGCAATATCGTTGATTATAAACTCACTCGTTACGCCTGTTATTTGATTGTGCAAAACGGCGACCCACGCAAAGAAATCATCGCTCTTGGGCAGACGTATTTTGCCATTCAAACGCGCCGAGCCGAAGTCGCTGACGTTTTTAATCAGCTTGACGAAAACAACAAGAGGCTTGTGGTTCGCGGTAACATCAAGCAATGGAATCAGCTTCTCGCGGAGGCGGCACGAAATGCGGGAGTTATTACCGATGAGGAATTCGCAATTTTTCAAAATTCAGGGTATATGGGCTTGTACGGCGGTTTAACCGTTGCTGATATTCACGCGAGAAAAGGTCTTAAAGAAGGCGAAAAAATACTGGATTTTATGGGAAGCACGGAACTTATCGCAAATTTGTTCCGCATTTCTCAGACCGAGGAAAAATTAAAACGTGACGAGGCTTCCACCGCTGTCGAGGCGAACAACATTCATTATGCTGTCGCTGAGAAAATTCGCAAAGCAATGATTGAGGTGGGCAATACGCTTCCGGAAGATATGCCCACACCTGATAAAAGCATACAGGTTATTGAACGCGAAGAAATCAAAAAGCTGAGGCAGTCTAAAAATCCGCTGATGCTGGACGAATAGGAGGAACACACCGTGGACTATGAATTCATAAGAGGACAATTCACAGAAGCCGAGCTTGAGTCGGCGATTATCACCCTGTTTGAACAGCAGGACTATACCTATGTCCACGGGGATAGCATCCACCGCCGCTACGAAGATGTTCTGCTTGAAGATGACCTGCGCGCCCACCTCTCGACGCAGTATGGAGACTTGACGGAAGCCGAGACCGAGAAAATCATCAGCCGCCTGCGCAACATCCCTGCTACGCCGCTCTATGAGGGGAACAAAGAGGCGTTTTGGCTCGTCAACGAGGGGTTCGACCTTGAGCGGGACGATATCGCCAAGCTGCCGTTGCATATCGACTACATTGACTACGACCATCCGGATAGGAACAGTTTCAAGGTGGTCAATCAGTTTACCATCGTGGACGTTCGGGAACGCCGCCCGGATGTGCTGCTGTTCGTCAACGGCATACCCGTGGCGATTTTCGAGTTCAAATCCGCCATCAACGAGGGAACGACCATCGCCGATGCGCACAGGCAAATCACCGTGAGATATAACCGAGACATCCCCAAGTTGATGAAGACCTGCTTCTTGTCGGTCATCAGCGACGGAGCGAACACTCGTCTGGGGACAATCTTCACGCCGTATGAGTATTACTACGCATGGAACAAAGCCACCGATGGTGAGCGGGTTCAGGACGGCATCTCGTCGCTCTTTACGATGATTAAGGGTGCGTTTGCCAAAGAGCGTATCTTGGCAATCCTGCGAGACTTCGTGTTCTATCCTAACGACGACAGAAAATACAAAGCGGTGGTTACCCGCTATCCGCAGTTTTTCGCCGCGAACAAAATGCTTGCGAACATCAAAGAACACCTGAAACCACACGGTGACGGAAAAGGCGGCACTTATTTCGGCGCAACAGGCTGCGGTAAGACATTCATCATGCTCTTCCTTGCAAGACTTATCGGTCAGCGTGACCGCGACGCCTTCAACAACCCGACCATCGTAATCATCACCGACCGCGAGGACTTGGATACGCAGGCTTCGGAACTATTCGTCACAGCCCAGCATTATCTGAGCGAGGACGAGAAGCATCTCCGCAGCATCGAAAGCCGCCAAGACTTAGCAGAAGTCCTCAGCACGACGACAAGCGGCGGCGTGTACATCACAACCATACAGAAGTTCTGCGAAAAAACAGGATTGCTCTCCGAGCGCAACAACATCATCTGCATCTCGGACGAAGCGCACCGCACCCAAACAGCCACGGGAGCAAAGCTGAAAAAGACCGATGAAGGCGTGTTCACCACATACGGCTTTGCCAAATATCTGCGGGACAGCTTCCCCAACGCAACCTACTGCGGATTCACAGGAACGCCGATTGATGAGACCATCGCCGTTTTCGGCAAAGTAGTAGACACCTATACGATGAAGGAATCCAGCGATGACGGCATTACCGTCCGCATCGCCTATGAGCCGCGCTTGGCAAGGGTTATCCTCTCAGAAGAGCAAGCCCAAGAGATTCAGCGGTATTACGACAAATGCACCGAAGAAGGCTCGAACCCGGAGCAGGTCGAGGAAAGCAAAAGGGCAATGAGCAAGATGCGCGCCGTCCTCGGTCATCCCGACCGTTTGAAGCGGTTGGCGGCGGATATCGTTCAGCACTATGAAACCCTCTGCGGCGAAAAGCCGCAAATCGTGCAGAAAGCGATGATTGTCTGCGCTGACCGCGCCTTGGCGTTTTACCTGATGAACGAAATCGTTGCTCTACGCCCGGACTGGGGAGTTTCCCGCAAAGCGGAAGACGAGGGCGGTCTCGATGAGGAAGCATTGAAGAAGCTCATCGCCCTGCCGAAAATCAATCTTGTGGCAACGCAGGGCAGCGACAAGGATGCCGAAGTTCCGGGGCTGTATGACGCTTGCGGCACAAAGGAATACCGCCAAAAGCTCGACAAGCAGTTCAAAAACAACGACTCCAACTTCAAGATTGCCGTCGTGGTCGATATGTGGATTACGGGCTTTGACGTGCCGTCGCTTGCCGTGATGTACATAGACAAGCCGCTTCAAAAGCACACGCTCATTCAGACCATCTCCCGTGTGAACCGAGTGTTTGACGGCAAAGACCACGGTCTGGTGGTAGACTACATCGGCATCAAGCAGGATATGCTGGAGGCGATTAAGAAGTACGGCAGTCCACAGGAAAGCCCAGTTGATGAGCTTGCGATTTCGCTCTCCGTATTCCGCAATCATCTCGCATTGATTGATGACCTCTTGCACGGATTCAATGCGGACAAGTTCTACTCAGGTGAGCCGCTCGAACGCCTTGTCTGCCTTAACCACGCCGCAGAGTTTGTTCAGACGAGCAAGGAGATGGAGTCCCGCTTCATGGGGCTATCCCGCAAACTGAAAGCCGCCTACGAGATATGCTTCCCGTCCGGGGAGCTGACCGATGCCGAAACAAGCAAGGCGCAGTTCTATTTGGCGATACGTTCCATCATCTACAAGCAGAGCAAGGGCGATGCTCCCGATGCGGAAGTGATGAATCGTGTGGTTGAGAAAATGGTGCAAGATGCCATCTCCTGCACAGGCATCGAGAATATCGTCAATGCCGATAAGCCGGAGGATTTGTTCGGCGAGAAGATCTCTGAGGAGCTTGATGCCATCAACTTGCCGATTTCCAAATTCAATGCGCTGTTAAAGCTGCTTCGCAAAGCCATATCAAGCTACGGCAAGACAAACAAGGTCAAAGCGATTGAGTTCGACAAGCGGCTGAAAGAGGTCATCGAAAGATACAACGAGCGTGACGCACTCGTGTTTACCAGCGAGGTCGTTGCCGATTTTATAAACGGCTTATATCGGACGAGCTTATCAAGCTGATGCAGGATTTACAGCTTGACCAGACTTCATTTGAGCGACTCGGCATTAGCTACGAGGAAAAGGCGTTTTACGATATTCTGGTCAAAGTGCGTGATGACCACGGCTTTGAGTATGCGGATGAAAAGTGCGTCCTGCTTGCCAAGAAAATCAAGGAGCTCGTGGATGACAAAGCGCAATTCGCCGACTGGTCAACCCGCGACGACATCAAGAACCAGCTCAACATGGATTTGACGAAACTGCTCTACAAGAACGGATATCCGCCCCAGTGGGATGACGAGGTGTTCGAACGAGTGCTGGAGCAAGCGGAAAATTTTAAGAAATATACCGATTGAGGTAGAAAGGAGCGTATTATGCAAACCATCGAACTGGTAAAAATTGCTTTTCAAAAACTGAAAGCGCACGTGTATTTCGACAAAACCATGTTGCCTCTGCGTGACAAAGTGGTGAGTTTTGAAACTTCAAGCGATTTTGAAGACAAGCTTGCAGCCCTTGCTGCTGCATACGATGGTTCGGGTTTGATTGACGATGCGCCATATATTACAGCGATACTGGATTCAATCAAAACGCTTCCGTTCCCTAAGAAAATGAAGACTGCTGAACGTAGCGAAGAAGCCGTTATCAGTGTTGGTAATCCTAAAGAAAAAGCAGTTGTATCGGAACTCCAATATTTCATTGATATGGATGTCGAGGGACATATTATCGGCATCCTTTGGATTCTTGCCTTCGGAAAACGTATAGATGGTACATGCTTTAAGAATGTGCGTGGTAATCGCCTGCGTGCTAATCTTATTTGGAATGATGAAGATGAGCCGATTAAAACACCCGCTCTGTTTGAACCCTATTTTGCACAGTATTCCTTATGGCGGGACGATGGGTTAACCTGCGCGGAAGAATTGCTCGCCAAAGGCCATGATGCCTTGATTCTGACTTTAGACTTGAAGAAATTCTATTACAAAGCCGGTCTGACAGAAAAGGCATTTGATAGCATTATAGCAGAAGAAGATTCGATAGCGGACAGATTTTTGCATTCCGCAGTTTGGCGTATTATGCAGCGATACACAGAGGTTCTCAGCAAGAACGAAGTCACGTGCAGCGGCGTTGTACTACCCATCGGCTTTTTGCCCTCCGCTGTACTCTCCAATTGGTGCTTGGAAAAGTTCGATCAAGGCATACTGGATTTTTGGAATCCCAGCTATTACGGACGATATGTCGATGATATCATTATCGTTGATAAAATTGAAAAAGGAAGCGACATTTATAAGCAAGCCCGTGAAGATACCCTTACAAAAGATATGGTCGTCGACTATTATCTCGGCTTCGGTAGGCGCAAGCTCTCCGCTACATTTGTGGAACGTTCTGAATCGGTTACGGCGAATATGCCTGATCGTGATGTTGAATCCAAAGGCGCAGATGATACATTATATCGCGTTTGCGCACCGTTTTGCCTTTCGGAAGACAGCCGACTGGAGTTTCAATCCATTAAAACGCGCATCATCGCTCTATTCGCGGACAACAATTCGACCGCTGTCCTCAATAAATTCAAACACGAGATTCATGAAAATGTCAGCGAATTTCGGCTGATGCCGGAAGTTGGCGAAGCTTTCTCTCAGGACGATTTCAGCGATTTTTACCGCCTTGACAATGACGCTACCATTAATAAGCTACGTGGCGTCAGAGACATATCTATGGATAAATACGAGCTTTCCAAATTTCTCGGTCGCTACCGCGTGGTGAGCAGTTTGGTGGACGATGGCAGTATCAAAAGATTTACCAAAATTATCGGAAAGATGTTCAATGACCGTGAATTGATCGACAATTACATTCTTTGGGAACGTGTCTTTGAAATATTTATTACCGATAAAGACTATACAGGCTTTGCTAAATTTGCGAAGCGGATACTTTCGGCTATTGACAAACTGACGATTCTTCTCGAAACTGAGGACAAAATGGAAAAATCTATTCCCGCAGATGAATTGAAGTTGAGTTTGAAACGACATTATAAAGCGACGCTAAACCGCGTTTTATCTTTGCTTTGGGGAGAAGAGGCGGATAAAATCACAACGGTTACGAACGTACAATTGCTTCTGCGCCTCGCCTACCTTCAGACACGCATGAGCAATAAATATGTTATGACCATTCCGGCGGATGTAGTGGGCAGTCCCACAGATGCCCTTGGAGAAACAACCACCAACTTCACTGATTTTAACGAC
Source organism: Clostridium sp. (assembly GCA_031272895.1). Classification (GTDB taxonomy): domain Bacteria; phylum Bacillota; class Clostridia; order Oscillospirales; family Acutalibacteraceae; genus WRKY01. Next base: position 8,130 of record JAISSW010000016.1, read on the forward strand.
TCTTTCCGTCATATCTGTGAAGGAAAGATATGTCAAGCGGAAAACTACGATTTTCTGCCCTATTTCAGGCAGGCGCAGGACATTGCTTTCGCCTTGCTTTTGTCGTCAATTTGTCCGAAGGCGACAGAAAACCAACAAGTGGATTCCCGCTTGTATGTTGACGAGGTTAAGCGGGAAGTTGTGGATGCTCCGCTCGAATTGTGCGATGCGGGCAAGGCAAAAATTCTGACTGTCGGCGATCTGGCGAGTAACAAACTGCGAATCGCTATCGCCAATGTCAACGTGGGCGATGTTTCAAACCTCGATGCTGTTCTAAAGGGAAGGAAAGTCAACAGGCGATACAGCCGATATCTCGCCTTGGCTAATCTTGTAAATGACGCAATCAAAGAAAAAGTAAACATGCTGGTGCTCCCCGAAAATTATGTGCCGTTCGAGTGGCTGCCTCAATTGGCGTCTAAGGCGGCACGTGAGGGATTGGCAATCATCACCGGCGTTGAACACGTTATTGCAGATAAAAACGTCCACAACTTTACAGCGGTTATTTTGCCGTTTAAATACTTCAAGACGATACCGACCTCCGCTGTGTTCTTCCAACTGAAAAAGCACTATTCGCCGGAGGAAAAGCGTATTATTGAGGGCTACGATTTTAATGTGATTGAATCAGACAAACCCCGATTGCTTTATCGCTGGCACGACTGCTATTTCCCGGTCTATTGCTGTTATGAGCTGGCTTCCATCAGTGACCGCGCTGAGTTTATGTCTTGGGCGGATATGGTGGTTGCCGTTGAATTTAACAGCGACGTGAATTACTTTGGGAACATTGTGGATTCTCTTGCCCGCGATTTGCATTGCTATTTTGTACAAGTCAATACATCGCAATATGGAGACAGCCGTATTACGCAGCCGACCAAGAGCGAGGAGCGCAATCTCATCGCCGTCAAAGGTGGGTTAAATCACTCTCTGCTCATTGGCGAAATAGACATTCAAGGGTTGCGTGAGTTTCAAGTTAAAAATTACAATCTCCAGAAAAGCGGCGCGTTTAAGCCGACACCGCCGGGAATTGACAGGTCAATTGTTAGGCGCAAAATAAACAAGGATATATAAGCTTTGTGCAAGAAAGAGGGTGATGACCAGTGACCGCCAACGACATCTTAAAGCAATATTTCGGCTATGACGAATTCCGCGAGGGACAGGCGGCACTGATCAACGCTCTCACTCACGGGCGGGACGCGCTGGGTATCATGCCTACCGGCGCGGGGAAATCGGTGTGCTATCAGATTCCTGCCATGCTGCTTCCCGGCGTAACGCTGGTAATTTCACCGCTTATCTCTCTCATGCGCGACCAAGTGCAGACGTTGGTGAAAAATGGCATCCCTGCGGCGTTTGTCAACAGTTCGCTGACTGAAACACAATGGCAAAAGGTCATGAGTAACACCCGCGCCGGGCAATACAAAATTATCTACATCGCCCCGGAGCGGCTGCTTGCGCCATCCATGCTGGAACTTGCGCAAACCTTGCCAATCTCCCTAATAGCCGTGGACGAGTCCCATTGTATCTCCCAGTGGGGGCAGGATTTCCGCCCGTCCTATCTCGACATACCCAAGTTTGTGGACGCGTTGCCGACGCGCCCCGTGCTGGCGGGATTCACGGCGACCGCCACGCCAAGGGTTCGTGATGACATTGCAGCAACGCTGAAGCTACAAAATCCGCTGGTTACTGTCACCGGGTTTGATCGCCCTAACCTATATTTCGAAGTCAAGCAACCGGGAGATAAGTATTCCGCGCTATCGGCGTATCTCAAGGAAAACGACGTGGGCGGTATCGTCTATTGCTCCACCCGCAAAGAGGTGGAGAGCGTCACCGAACGCCTGCAAAAAGACGGCTATTCGGCGGCGCGTTATCATGCGGGATTGTCGGATGCGGAACGCAGTCGCTCCCAGGATGATTTTCTCTATGACCGGGTGAAAATCATCGTTGCCACAAACGCCTTCGGTATGGGAATCGACAAATCCAACGTGCGCTTTGTGATTCACTACAATATGCCGCAAAATGTGGAGAGCTATTACCAAGAAGCGGGACGCGCCGGGCGTGACGGCTTGCCCGCCGACTGTATTTTATTCTACGCCCGCAAGGATATCAATACCGCACTGTTTCTCATCAATCAAAGCGAAAACCCGGACGAAATCGCCCGTAACAAGCAGCTTTTGAACCAAATGGAACGCTACTGCGAGACGGACGGTTGTCTGCGGCGGTATATGCTCCATTATTTTGGTGAGAAGACAGAGGACGACTGCGGCAATTGCGGCAACTGCATCGGCAAATTTGACGAGGCAGACGTTACGGTGGACGCGCAAAAGCTGCTGTCGCACATCCTGCGACTCAATAAGTCCGGAAAACGCTTTATGTTCACCCACACCGCCGATATTATTCAGGGGAAAAGCGAGGATTTTACCGACCTTTCAACCTACGGCATTATGAAAGGTGTTCCGCGTAATTACATCCGCAAGCTGACCAATCGACTGACCGCCTTGGGCTACATTTATGACGACGGCTATCTCAGCACCACGCCAAAGGCATCCGAGGTCCTGCGCGGCGGCGTTCATGTCACCATTCGAGGGAGAAAGCCGGACGCAAAAGAACGGCAGCGCAAAGAGCGAACTCCCGCCGATTCGGCAAAATACGCTGTTTCCAATGAGCTCTTGGCAAAGCTCAAAGCATTACGGCTGACGATTGCGCAGGAGGAAACCGTCCCCGCGTTCGTAATCTTTTCGGATGCCACGCTGGTAGACATGTGCGGCAAGCACCCGCGCAGCGATGAGGAGTTTCTGTCCGTCAGCGGTGTGGGGCAAGTCAAATTGGAACGGTACGGTGAGCGGTTTTTGGCGCTGCTGTGGCAGGAAGAACCCATCAAACAGACGGCAGAAAAGCCGCCGGAGTTCACACCAGAGAGCTTCCGTGAGTTGGTTGAAATCGAAGACGAACCTTTGCTCGTTTCCCGCACGGCGGACAACATCAGTGCCGTATTGGTGCGATACGGGAAACCGAAAATTACAGGTGCCGCCTTGAACAAGCTGCTCATAGCGGGCGGTTACTTGGAGGTTGTAGATGACGCAAAATTGCCGACCGAAGCGGGGAAATCCATCGGAATAACAACGGTAGAACGCACCAGCGAACGCGGCACGACCTACACCCAGTGTCTTTACAACGAAGAAGCCCAGCGGGTTTGCGCTGAGTTGGTTTTGTTGGAGGTGACGGCGAAATGATTTATTTTTGGATTTACGTTGCCTTTATAAATCTGTTAGCACTCATCCTTACTGTGCGTGATAAAAACGCAGCCAAACGAGATTATTGGCGAATCAAGGAGCGGACGCTCATATTTGTTGCCATTCTTGGCGGTTCAATCGCTATGATGGTCACTATGAAGTTGATTCGTCACAAAACAAGGCACGTAAAATTTATGGTTGGAATTCCATTCATTATTGTTTTACAAGCGGCGGTCGTTGGCTTACTTGTATGGAAAGGGATATTGCTATTCCAATGGTAAAGAGATTGATGTGCGGTTTTTATGACTGAAAACAAAATGTATCATCGCGGATGACGACCCGGATTTTTGGGCCGAAATAGGAGGAACTCATATGGTTTCGTTAAATCTGGACAAAATAATTGAGTACATGGAAATTTACGGTAATGATATTGAAGAGAACCATCGAGGATGGTATGACCGCCGCGACGGACAAATTCATGTGTTTTCACGTGAAGTCCTTGGGTACATTGAGGACTTGGACGAAAACGAAGAACCTGATTTTTCTAAGTTCCCCGAATGGCAGCGCGAAGAAGTCGCCGAAGCCCTGGCGTTTTACGAAAAGTGGGACGGCAAGTCACTGGTATCCATGCCCGACCGCTATGAATTTAACCAATACGGCATTATGGAAGAATATCGTGACTGCCAAGACAATCCCGCCATTTATAATCAGTTGGACGCATCATTGCACGGCAAAGGTGCGTTTCGGCGGTTCAAAGACACCGCCCTGCGGTTAGGACTGCTTCAACAGTGGTATACGTTTCGTGATAATGCAATGCTCGAAAAAGCGCGTCAATGGTGCGATGAAAATAATATTCCGTATATACAGGAGAAGGGCGGAACTGCGGAAGCAAGGAGAAAAGAATGAGATCATTGATAACACTAGGCATTTATCGACATTTCAAGGGTAACTTCTATGAGGTGGTCGGTACGGCAAAGCACAGCGAGACGCTGGAAGATATGGTTATATACAAAGCCCTCTATGGCGAAAGAGGTACATGGGTTCGCCCCGCCGCCATGTGGGGTGAACTTGTAGAAGTTGATGGCAAGACCGTCAGGCGGTTTGAACCAGTATCCAAAGATTCTGCATCTTGGCTGGATACCGTCCAAACCGGGGTTTTATCCACTATCAACCCGGACGGTTCGCCCCATGCCGTGCCGGTACATTTTGTCTTTCTGAATGGCATGATTTATATTCACTGCGGCGCACATGGGCAAAAATATGAGAACATACTCAGGAGTGAACGCGTGAGTTTCACCGCATGGGAGATGAGCGGCTACTCGCATAACAACAATCCCGAACCCTGCCGCACAGGGACGGATTATAGAAGCGTTGTTTTGAGCGACAATGCCAAAATTGTGGATGATACCGCACTCAAACGTAAGGTTCTTGAGGCGTTTGCGCTGAAATACACGCCTCACAAGGACTCAGACAATATCCCAGAAGAAGCAGTCAGTCGTACTTGCGTGATTGAGATTTGCGGCGAGATGACCGAGAAGGCGAAGGGGTGCTGATGATGGTGCTGGACGTTGCGCTGGGGTAAGCAAAGGAGAACCCGATGAAATCTGAACGAAATCTTATTACGCAAATCTACGACACACTCTTCACGCATTACGGCGACCTGCATTGGTGGCCGGCGCGGACACTGTCCCTCGACCTCCGGGCGTATGAAGTTATTGTCGGAGCGATTCTCACGCAGAATACCGCGTGGGGCAATGTGGAGAAGGCAATCGCCAATTTCGGCGGCAACCTTACGCCGGAATTTGTGGCGGACGTTGATACAACCGAGTTGATAGAAATCATCCGCCCCGCCGGATTTTTTAACCAAAAATCTGCCTATCTTAAGGCGGTGTCGGCGTGGTATGCGAAATATGATTATGATGCCCAGACCGTGCAAAAAGAGCCGCTGGAAAAGCTCCGCGCCGAGTTGCTGGCGGTAAAAGGCGTGGGGCAGGAAACCGCCGATTCCATTCTGCTGTACGCCTTCGGATTCCAGACCTTTGTCGTGGACGCGTACACCAATAGGTTGTGCGAACGGTATCCCATAGGCGCAGGCAAGGGTTACGGCGCGGTCAAGGCGTATTTCGGGGCGCGTCTTCCTAAAAACGCTGAGGTGTACAACCATTACCACGCGCTGATTGTAATTAACGCAAAAGAGCATTGCCGCAAGAAACCGCTGTGCGACAATTGCCCGTTGGCGGCGGGATGCCAAAGAATTTTAACGTAAGGAGGCGATGGCGTGTGCCAATATAATCTAATCCGTGCCGACCGTAAGACCGTTTCGCTGAAAATTACCAAAGACGGCAACGTAGAAGTCCGTGCCCCGCGCTCGGCGGCAAAAACGTGGATTGACGAGTTCGTGCGGTCAAAAGAAAAATGGATTGAACAACGCCTCGTCGCCGTTCAAGAGCGGCAGGAGCAGAGGGAAGAATTTACTGTTACATACGGTTCACGCCTTCTGTGGCGCGGTGCGGAATATCCGCTCATCGGTGAAACAGAAGGTAACCGCATATGGCTTGACGACGCGGGTTTTCACCTCCCCGCCGGGCGGGACGCGGACACGCTGAAATATAACGTGATACGCTTATATAAAATTTACGCAAAGCCATATTTAACTGAGCGGACACTTCATTTTGCCAAGCTGATGGGCGTTTTGCCCGCCGCCGTGAAAGTGACTGACGCAAAAACCCGTTGGGGAAGTTGCAGCGGCAAGAAGTCCATCAACTTCTCGTGGCGGTTGATGATGGCGGAGGATGACGTAATTGATGCGGTGGTGGTGCATGAGTTAGCACACATCAAGGAGATGAACCACTCCCCAGCGTTTTGGGCGATTGTAGAGAGTATCTTGCCCGACTACAAACAGCGGCAGGCAAAACTCAAAGCTCTGCAAAAGAAGCTCGCCGCCGAAGACTGGGATTGAGATTACAATTCCAGTTCGGCGATGACGGCACTGAATTTTTCTTTTTCAGCTTCGGTGATGACGTCCTTCTTATGCAGGATTTCAAGGATGATTTGGCAGGAAGAGAGAACGGGTGTCGGTTCCCCAATAGCTTCTTCTTCCTCAAACGCCACGGGAACGGCAATTTTCTTAGGGATACTTTTTCGCTTCGGCGGCTTCCCAAACCGCGCGGTCATGTAGCAATCCATAGAACAGTATTTCCTTGTTTTTTGTGCCAAATTGTCAAACTCCGTGCCGCATTGCTGGCAGGCGACAATGTTGTGCGGGAGCGGGTGGCGTACCCTTGCTTGCGCTTTCCAAAAAAGCTGGCGGCATTTTGCGCTGCAGTATTGCTTCGACTTCTGTTTTGGATTTTGCACGAGCGGTTCGCCGCAAAATTTACAGGTGGTTCGAGGGATCTGCTTCGGCGGTGGCGACGGGACGACCTTCACCCCTTCACCCAGCCCGTTTCGCTTGCAGTAGGATTTGATGGAGTTGATATTGAGCTCAGTCTTCTGAGCGATAATCCCATAAGAATCGCCGTGCTTTCGTAGCGAGACAATCCACGCTTTTCCCAATTCGGTCATATGCGAGTTCCTTTCTTCGGTGCGGTTGCGTCCTTATATTTATCACTCAAACCCGGCGAAAAGTCAAGCTATAAAGGCAAAAGTTATCAATTACTTTTCTTGTCGGAAGATTAAATATAACAACTCAAAAATAATGCTTGATATTATTCCGATATTGTGGTATACTATTAAGGTGAAAGTGAGGTGCCTTCCATGGAATATATGACAGTCAAAGAAGCGGCGGCAAAATGGCTGATTTCTGACCGCCGTGTCAGAATCCTTTGCGCCGCGGGAAAAATTGACGGCGTAACGCAAAAAGGGCGAGCGTATCTGATACCCGTCGACGCTTTAAAGCCTGCCGATGGGCGAGCCTATCGCGGCGTGGAATTATCGGAACAATACGCCGCTTTATTCGCCGCCATCGACGCGCAAAAAAGCGAGCTTGACCGCCGCCGTCCGCTCACGCAGGGGGAGCTTCAGCGTTTACGTGACGAGTTTTTGGTGGACTTCACCTACAACTCTAACGCCATCGAGGGCAACACCCTCACGCTGAAGGAGACCGCCCTGGCGCTGGAAGGCGTGACCATCGATAAAAAGCCGCTGAAAGACCATCTGGAGGCGGTCGGCCACCGCGACGCCTTTGTCTACGTGGAGGATTTGGTGGGACAGAAAACGGCGCTCACCGAACGCATCATTAAAGAAATTCATTCGCTGGTGCTGATGAACCGCCCGGAAGACAAGGGGGTTTACCGCCGGATGCCGGTGCAGATCATGGGGGCGTTTCACCAGCCGCCGCAGCCCTATCTCGTGCCGGTTCAGATGGAATCGCTGGTTGCGGACTTTGCCAAAGACAATCGCCATCCAATTGAAAAAGCGGCGATGTTCCACTTGAATTTTGAGGGGATTCATCCCTTCATCGACGGCAACGGACGCACTGGGCGTCTGCTTCTGAATCTCATGCTGATGCAGGTGGGTTACCCGCCGGTCAACGTCAAATTCACCGACCGCCAACGCTATTATGCCTGTTTCGACAGCTATTACCGCGACAGCGATGCCGCGCCAATGATTACCATGGTGGCGGAGTATGTCGGTGAGCGGCTGGGGCAGTATCTTACCATCTTGGAGGCAAAATCGTGAGCGAAAAAGACGAAGCGAAAGAAGTGGACGAGGCGGTGCGGGAAATTATGAAGGAATTGGCTCCGCTACTGAGCGGTTTTAATGATGTCATGCGGAACGGAATAAAAACGACCAAACCGCTGGTTGAACAAGCTATCCGCCGCCGTGAAACCGATGAGGACGAGCTTTGCAGGCTGTTCGATTCGCTGCTGACCTATGTCACGCTGGACGAGGGTTTGACGCTTTTCAAGCGGTTTGCCCGGTATGTTTATAGCTTCAATCCCCAACTCGCCTACGACTACATCATGATTTACAAAGACACCTACGACTCGGATGAAGATGAGCCCGATGAGGACGATTGAATTTCCTGCAGGCTCCGCGCTAAAACGGTATCTTTGACGAAATTCATTCTGTTTGGCATAAAATCCCGTATCGGAAACTTTAACGTTTCACCTGTGATAAAGCGAATGCGCATCATCCTTTTCACTTCGCCAAACACCTCCGCCCGCTCCACCATGACGCGCCACGCCGTCTCGACTAAGGGAAAATCGCACGGCGACCGTTCGGCGGCATTGGCGATGAAAGCACCTATTTTCGCTTGGCGGTTTTCGTCTTTGACGACTTGTCCGCAGAGATTCTCACAAAGTCGCAAGACCTCTGGGTGCAGGTTGAACAATTCCAGCACCGCTTGATTGAAAATATAAGCGACCGGTTCTTCGTGAAGCAACTGGGATGTGCAATCTTTACTGCCGCCGTAGACATTTCCGCATCGCCAGTGAGCTTTTCTGAAATCGCGGCGCGGGTCGCCCTCTCTGTAGTTTGCTAAAAAACGGTGGCCATACAGACCACCGCATTCACCGCAAAATATTTTGTTGGAGAAAATGCCTACCGTTGGGGCAAGGTCTATCTGCTTCCCTTCAATTCGGCGTTTCACCTCGTCAAACACCGCTTTGCTGACAATTCCCTCGTGCCCATCCTCAATCCAAAACTGCTCCAGCTCGCCTTCATTTTTCTTGCGGGTTTTGGTAAGATAATCGGTGGTAAAACCCTTTTGCAACAAAGCGTTTCCAGCGTATTTTTCATTCGTGAGGATGCTGTACACAACATTTTTTTGCCAGACTCTCTTACCGCCGGGTGTTGGCACACCCTCATTTGTCAGCGCAATCCCGATACCGGACGTCGTATGACCTTCCAAAAACATCCGATAAATTCGGCGGACAATGACCGCTTCTTCCTCCACAATCTCCGGCTTGCCGTCGCCGCCTTTTTTATAGCCGAGAAATCTCGTGTAAGGCATGGAATACTCGCCCCTCGCCATGCGTTTGCGCTGCCCCCATGCGGTATTTTCGCTTAAGCTCCTCGATTCCTCTTGCGCGAGGCTGGACATCAGCGTAATGAGGAATTCTCCCTTGCTGTCGAAGGTGAAAATGTTCTCTTTCTGAAAAAACACCTCAACGCCTGCCGCTTTAAGGGCACGGATGGAATTGAGAGAATCGACTGTATTTCTGGCGAAGCGGCTGACACTTTTCGTAACAATAAGGTCAAACCGCCTGGCGAGTCCATCCTCCATCATCTTTTGGAACTGCGGACGCTGCTTGCCGCCTGTGGCTGAGATGCCCTCGTCGTAGTACATGCACAAATACTCCCACCCCGGATGCTCAGAAATAAAGGTGGGGAAATAGGTCATTTGAGCTTCCAGACTGCTCTGTTGCTCATCTTTTTCGGTACTCACTCGGGCGTATCCAACCACCCGCCGTGTCAGCGGACGCTGTTCGGCATTGGAGATGCGAAAGCCCTGCGTCGCTTCGATTTTAATGATTCGCTTTTCCATACATATCCCCTCAACCCAGTGAGCCGATGAGCGGCTTGATTTCCTTCACCGCCAACGAGCAGATTAGCTTGTGTTCCTTTTTGGATATAAGCCCCTCCGTCTCCATGCCGGAGAGCAAAATCTCAATTAGGCGAAAGGCGAGTTCGCCTTCAGCAAGTGTCTTGTCCATGTGGGTTTCTTCTTTGGGCGGAACCGTGAGCCTTTCTGCACTCGGTTGTTGTTTGCGTGCGGTTGCTTTCTTCTTTTTCTTCTCCGCCGAAGCTGCCATGGCTTCTGCACCGTAGCGGGCAATATGATAGCACTCGGCGGAACAATAGATACGTTTCTTATTGCCGTAGGCAGAGAACGGTTTTCCGCAAACAGGACACATGTATTCGTATACCGCTCCTTGCGTGACATCTTCCGGGTGCTTATGCCACCACGTCATGCGGCACTGCGTCGAGCAAAATTTCCGATTCGGATTGTTTGACGGCGGCAAGAGCTTGTTGCACTGCTTACATAACTGTTTGGGTTTCTTGCCTTTGCCATTCCGAAGACAATAGGATTTGACGGTACTCATGTTAATTCCAAGACGCTCTGAAATTGCACTATATGGAAAGCCCTCTTCCCTTAATCTTTCGATATCATTTTTCTGCGTTTGTGTCATTGTGATAGCTCCTTCTGAGGATTTTTTTCTCGTACTATCTATCACTCTAAGCCAAAGAAAAGTCAAGCAGATTCAAGCGATTTAAGAAAAAGTTATCAAGTACATCTCTCATTGCGCCAAAGTTGCTTAAGAACCAATTGGTGCATTTTTACACGATTCGTCAGAGAATCGTGTAATAGTTCGGACAATCGTGAAAAGGTATCGGCGGATTAGGAATCATCTCATTGTATCGTATAAAGAACGCTTAGGCACATCTTCAACCATTCGTTGATACAATAAAACCGCCTTGCACAGGGGCGGTTTTGTTGTTTGATATGCCTTTAAAAGCCCGTAAACACTGGATTTTCGGCTGGCTCAAGTTTTGCAGGGTGGTTCGCTTTGCTCCGCTGGCGTATCGTCACTCTCCGTTGTCGCGGGTGCTGCGGCAAAGAGTTGCACACTCTTTTGGCAAAAAGGGTGCAAAATTGGGTAGGGGGGCGAATTGAAACTTCATGTTTTTTCAGCCGGAAATGTTGAAATTCCATTCTTCTTTGGGCTGCATTTCGCTCAGCCACAACTGCTCATCGCCAGAGCAATCTGCCCTGACAATCCACTGTTCCGGGTCGGTCTCCTCCGTGCTCAGGAGCACATCAGGCGCGAGTTCTCGCAGGCATTTTTTGATATACAAGCGCTTGCCCGCAGGACGCAGCAGTGCCAGCGCGTCGACCAAAAATCCCCGCCAGTCAACGCCCCTGTCGAGCCCCTTGTAGTTGTTGAGTTTGCCGATTTTGTAGTGGTCGACGCTGCCATCGTGCAGCGTGCGTTCAATCAGACGCAGACTTTCGGCCGGCTCAATGACGGGCTCGAAACTCGCGAAGGTGTAGATCCCCGCGCCGTGCAGCTCCGCAAGCGTCGAGAGCCTGTCCTTCGGCAGCGACGCCCCCGGTTCCCACTGGCGACTCTTCTCAGGATCAAAAAATGTGAGTGTTGACCCGACGGTAATGCGCTCGCCGAACGCCTTGAAAACATCCAGATCCCTCAGCATTTTCCTGCCGCCCTTCGAGAGTACGGCGACCGGCGCACGGTAGGAGTTCAGCAACTCCAAAGCGGCGCGGGTAGTAGCACTGTCGTCGGCGTTGTTGCAGTATACATCGCCGATGAACGAGAGCAAGATTTGCTTGTCATAACGCTGTTTGCGAAGGTCTTGTTCCAAATAGCGCAGCACGTTACGTCGCGGCACGGGACGCCCGAAATAGTCCTGCTCACGCCGTTGGAGCGTGTGCGGCGCGTAACAGTAGGCGCAGTGGTGTGAGCAGCCGATATAGATGTTCAGGGCGAAAGGGCTGTACTCCTTTGCCATGCCAGACGGTGTGTAAATGATGGGCATATGCGCCTCCTTCAGGGCTTCAGAAAATATCCGTAATGCTTCGTGTATGCGTCGACTACTTCGTAATACCGAAGCACGGCATTTCACGGTAAGCTTAGTTAATCCCCGCAAATGGCTCTGTAAATCTGCGCACGAGATACCCCGCTTTCCTTGGCGGCTTTTTTTGCGGCGGCTGTGGGGCTTTCTCCCTCTTCAAGCAGAGCTTTTGCAAGCGCTACAGCCTGCTCAAGGCTCAGGCTTTCGGGCTTTGGTTTCTCCGCTCCGGCGACTACAAGCACATATTCCCCCCGCGGCGGTTTTTCGTCGCAGCGCAGCAACGCCTCGCTAAGTGTGCAGCGCACTACCTCCTCATGGAGCTTTGTCAGCTCGCGGCAAAGGGCAATTTGCCTGTCGCCAAGGTACTCAAGCAGGTCCCTTAGGGTATAGCGCAGCTTGTGCGGCGCCTCGTAAAAAACAAGGGTGCGCCTTTCGCTCCTTAGCTCCTCCAAATGCTCCCGCCGCGCGGAGGTATTTGTGCTCAAAAAGCCCTCAAAGCAAAACCTGCCGCAGGGCATTCCGCAGATTGCCAGCGCCGTGGCAAACGCCGTCGGGCCGGGTACGGACTCAACGGCAATGCCCGCTTCCCTTGCCGCACGGACAAGCTCTTCGCCGGGGTCGGATATTGCGGGCATACCCGCGTCGGTAACAAGGGCGCAGCTCTCCCCGCAAAGCAAGCGCTCTATGATTCTCTCCCCGCTCTCGCGGCGATTATGCTCGTGGTAAGAAACAAGCGACTTGCGCAGCCCTATGTGCGCAAGCAGCTTTGCCGTCACGCGGGTATCCTCCGCGGCTATAAAGTCCACGGCGGACAGCAACTCGGCGCCCCTTGGGGAAAAATCCCCCAAGTTGCCGATTGGCGTACCAACAACAAACAGCCTGCCGCCCATGGTCAGTTCATTGCGCGGATTTGCTGCAAGGTTACGTCAAACTCCTTTTGGGTTTGGCAGTAATAGATTTTGCCGTACTTGTCGTGCACAAAGTAATAATAGCTCTTGCCGTCGGGGGATTCCGGGTTGAGCGCGGCCTCAATCGCCGCCTCTCCCGGGCTGCAGATAGGTCCGGGCGGCAAGCCCTTTACCGCCTCGCTGCCGTTGGTGTTATACAGCTTGGTGTAGGCCTCCTTCTGCGCATTTGTCAGGTAAACCTGCGCAAAAAGGGTGATATATTCCATTGTGGAATCGCAGCCGATTGAGGGCCAGGCCGCCGAATGGTTAAGCCGGTTATGGATAACGTAGCTAATTCCCTTCATTTGGGCATTGTCGCCCGCTTCTTTTTGTATTATTGACGCAAGCGTTATGACCTCGTCCATGGTCATTCCAAGGGCGTCCGCTTTCTTTTGGTATGCTGCCGTCCAGCGGCTTTCGTAGGCGCTCAGCAGGCGGCGCAGCACGCTGTTGGCGTCCTCGCCCTCATAAAACTCATACTGTGCGGGGAAGAGATAGCCCTCCAGCTTATACGGTCGTGTTGAGTCCGCGGGGACATCCTTTAGGAATTCATAATCAAAGCTGACGTTTTGCATTGCCTGGTATAGATGCTCCTTACGGCAGACACCCATCTCCTGCAAGCGGTCAAAAATCTGCGGTATAGTGTAGCCCTCCGGGAAAACAACGGTTATAGTCTTTGCGCTTGCGGGCAGGCTCTTAAAGGTGTTAAGCAAGCCCTCCAAGCCCTCGTTTGCCTTAACGTAATAAACGCCGGTGAGGTAGTTTGGCTTAATCTCATTGCCGTCCTTATCCTTGCTTGTGTGGAACACCTTGTAGAACAGCTTGCAGAACCATTTTTGGCGGATAAGCCCGTCTTCCTTGAGTATGTCTATAATTTCGTTGGTTTCGGCCCCCTGCGGAATACTTACCATAACAAGGTCGTCGTCACGGTCAAACGCAAGTATGTCGTTCATGCAAATGCCGCCCCAAAAGGCAAGCAGGGTGCTGCAAATAACCAGCAGCACACTTATCAGCACGGATTTGCCCACCGCCGCCGAGGTTGAATTTTTGCGGCGCTTTTTCTTTGTGCCCTGCTTTGCGGCTGCAGGCTTAACGGCATGGGAGCTAATCGGCTGCTTTGACCCCGGCGCGGACGCAAAATACACTCCGCGCTTTTCGGCCGACTTTCTTTCTCCCGCAGTCGGCGCTTGCTGACTGCCGCCGAACTCACCGTCGTCAAAATTGACCACAAAGCCGCGGCGCACGTTCGGAGAACGCCGGTCCTCGCCGTTTGGGAATTGGTTTTCCGCCATAGTCAATAATCCTCCCTTGCGCGCAAAAGGCGCTTTTCTGTTATAACAATCGGCAGGTGCCTGTCAAACCTGCCGCAGGGGACGTGCGGGCGAACACAACCCTCGTAGCACAGCCCCGCCGCCCTGCCCGGGAAAGCGGCAAGGAACCTATCGTAATACCCCTTGCCGAAGCCAAGCCTCGCCCCGCTTGAATCAAACGAAAGCCCCGGGACAAGGCAAAGGCTCTCCTCGCTTGGGACTGCCAGAGGGCAAGCGCTTTTTGGCTCGGGTACGCCGAAAGTCCCCGGCTCAAGCTCCTCCCAGGAGGAAATAAGGCAGAACTCCATTTCACGCGTGTTCGGCACGCAGCGCGGAACGGCTACCTCCTTGCCCGCTGCCCACGCCGCCTCAATAATTCCGCGGGTGTCAACCTCCAGCGCACCGGAAACATAGCTGTAAAGGCTTTTAGCTTCACGGTATTGCCACAGCGCCAAAACACGGTTGCGTATGCGTGAATCAAGCGCGGCTTTTTCCTGCTCGCCCAGCTTGGAACGCCAGCGCTTACACTGTGCGCGGATTTCGTTCTTTTCCGCCCTGATGTCGCCGGTCATAGCGCTCTCTCCGGCAGCTGCATGGCAAGCAGGGTATCCCTTGCCTTGGCCTCGCCCACAAAGCGCTTGGCTATAGCCTGCGCAAACTGCAGGCTGCAGCCGGCACCCCTTGCGGTGATTATGTCCCCGTCCTCAACAACATATTCGTTCCCAAGGCTCGCGCCGCCCTCAAGCAGCTCAGCCTCATAGCCGGGGAAGCAGGTCGCCCTTTTGCCCCGGAGCAGCCCAACGTGCGCCAAAATGGACGGCGCCGCGCAGATTGCCGCAATAAGCAGCCTGTTTTTGCGCGCATACTCAATGGCACATTGCACTGCTTCGGAGGCTTCTAAATTGGTTGTGCCGGGCAGTCCGCCGGGTAAAACAACAGCCTCGAAGCCATCCCAAGGGATTTCATCGGCTCGCCCCTCCGGTTCCCAATCGCTCATGACACATATTCCGTGCGCGCCACGGATAAGCTTGCCGCCAATGCCTATTGTCTGCACCTCAAGCCCGCAGCGCCGCAGGAAATCCACCGTAGCAAGCGCCTCAATTTCCTCAAAGCTGTCCGCAAGGAACACCGCAATCACAGTCCAAGCACCTCCAAGCTTATCTCGCCCTCCGGCAAGGTAATCAGCTTTACAGCGGCGCCCGCAAGGCTTTGGTTCAGTTCAAGGGAATCCGCCAAAAGCTCTGCGGCAATTTCACCCCTGCGTTCCTCCAGCGCCGCCAAAAGGAATGCGCTTTTGGTCTGCGCCGCCGCACGGATTCTCTGCTCCACCCGCAGACCGCTATCCTTGCGCAGCACTTGGAATTGCCGCAAAATATCACGCACGGCGCCTTCCTTCTTCAGCTCCTCGGTCAGCTCTGTGTTAAGCGCCAGGGTCAGACCCTCGTCCACCTCCGCGGCGGCAATGCCGGGGCGTGTTGCGTTGCTGATTGTGAACAATTCTGCGCCCAAAGGCTCTGTAAAGCCCGCGACCTTTACAGCTCCTTGCTCGAATTCTGCGGACATTCGGCGCATTTCGTCGGCGCCCGCTCCCGCCAAAGCAGCCTTAAGCTTGTTTGCCTCCCCCTTTAACGCCGCGCCCGCCGCCTTGAAGTTAACCCCAAGCTGCTTGCAGGTCAGCTCGGTAAAATCCGGCAAAAGCTTAATTTCCTTTATGTTCAGCTCATCAAGTATCTGCTTTTCAAAGCCCTGAATATCCGCCGCGCCGCACAGGTAGAGCGTACTTAGCGGCTGACGTACCTTAAGCTGCTTTTCGTTGCGCAGCTTAAGCGCCACGGCAATTACCTCCCGCACGGTTGCAACGCGGCTGAGCAGCGCGTCGTCCGCCTGCGCCGGGAAAGGCTCCGCCCAGTCCCCGTGGTGTACACTGATTTCGCTTGAGGGCAGGAGCTTGCGTGTTAATTCCTGCCAAATATGCTCCGTCATAAAGGGAATGACGGGCGCCATGGTGCGCAGCATGGAATCCAACGCAAAAAACAGGCAGTAATAGGCGTTGCGCTTATCCTCCTCGTCGCCCGACTTCCAAAAGCGGCGGCGGTTGGAGCGGATATACCAATTTGATACATCGTCCACAAGCAGCTCAAACTCACGCACTAGCACGTTCGTTTTGAAGTCCTCCATCGCCTGCGTCGCCGCGGCAATATATTTGTTCGTGCGCAGCAGCAACCATTTATCCATCAGCGGAAGCTCGGCAAAATCAGGTGTATAGCCTTCTAAGCTCGGCTTGTCAAGCTCGGCATAGGTTTGGAAGAAAGTGAAGATATTCCAAAAGGACAGCAGCTTCCTGCGTGCCTCGTCGCCAAGGGAGTAGCCAAAGCGCACGTCCGCCGTGTAGTTTGCTCCGGCGTAGAGATAACGTATTGCGTCCGCGCCGATTATTTCCGCCGCGTCATTGAAGTCTATAAAGGTCCGCTTGTCGCTCTTGCTGAATTTGCCTCCGTCCTCTTTGATAACAGAGGAGTGGGCAAGCACACGCTTATATGGGGCGCAATCCTCCAGAACAACGGACATGAACAGCATTGAATAGAACCACAGGCGTATTTGCTCGCGCATTTCCGTTATCCAGTCCGCCGGGAAGTGCTTTTGCCAATACTCCCTATTGGAGAAATAGCCCATGGTGGAATAGGGAACGATGCCGGCGTCCAGCCAAACATCTCCCGTTTCCGCAACACGGCTGACCTTTTTGCCGCATTTCGGGCAAGTGATTTGTATTCCATCTATCCACGGGCGGTGCAGCTCCGGCAGAACCTCGCTCAGGTCACTCCCGGACAGCCGCTCAAGCTCCTCGCGCGAGCTAACCACAGTCAGCTCTCCGCAGTCGCAGGGATAAAACGGCAGCGGCAAACCATAATAGCGCTTACGGCTTATGTTCCAGTCGCCCATGTTGTTCAGCCAGTCAAGCATACGCTTAAGCCCGCTCTCCGGCTCCCACTTGACGCTTTCCGCGGCACGGATTAGCCGCGGCTTAAGCTCTGCGGTAGCAATATACCACGCGGGTACAAGGCGGAAAATGACCTCGTGCTTACAGCGCCAGCAGACAGGGTAGCTATGCTCGTGCGGCTCTACTTTATATAGCTTGCCGCGCTTTTCCAGTTCTTCGAATACCTCTTGCGCAATATCGTGGCTGTCCTTGCCGCTTAAGAACCCGAAGCCCTCCAAGAACACGCCGCCGTCGTCCACCGGCATTACGTTCGGCAGCCCCAATTCCTGACCCAAGGCAAAGTCCTCCGCGCCGCAGCCGGGGGCAATATGCACCACGCCAACACCCTCCAAGGCGTCAACCTCGTACCAGGGTACAATCTTATGCTCCGCGTCCTTAAGCGCCGGCAGCTCAGGGAAGCAGGTTTCATATTTAAGCCCAAGCAGCTCCTCGCCCTTGAAGAAGCGAAGAACCTCCGTCTTGTCCTCACCTAAAATTTTGATTGCCGCCTTACCCAAAACCAAAACCGCATCGTCACTTTTAACGCGCACCTCCGCATATTCCTGCTGAGGATTGACCGCCAGCGCCACGTTTGAGGAAAGGGTCCACGGCGTAGTAGTCCACACAAGGATTTTGCGCCCGTCCTCAATCGGCAGCTTGAAGAAAACACTGTTGTGCGTCATGATTTTGTAAGAGCCGGTCATCTCATGCTCCGAAAGGGAGGTGCCGCAGCGAGGGCACCAGGGCATGGGGCGGTGCTCTTGGCGCAGCCAGCCGTTCTGGTGACACTTTTTAAGGAAGAACCAAATTCCCTGAATGTTTTCGTCCGTGTTGGTGAAGTAGGAATTATCCCAGTCCATCCACTGCCCCAAGCGCTTGGATTGCTCCGTGATTATATCCGCGTAATGCTTAACACGCGCTTTGCAGGCGGCGGTGAATTTATCCAGCCCATATTCCTCAATGTCCTTTTTGGTGGCAAAGCCAAGGTCCTTTTCAACCTCGACCTCTACCCAAAGCCCTTGGGAGTCAAAGCCGTTTTGGAAGCGGCAGTCATAGCCGCGGCGTGTTTTGTAGCGGATAAAGATATCCTTAAGGCTGCGTCCCCAGGCATGGTGAATACCCATGGGGTTGTTTGCCGTTATTGGGCCGTCAATAAAGCGGAACGGCTCATGCCCCGCCACCTTTTTGCGCAGCTTCTCAAAGCACTCCTCGCGTGCCCAAAAATCAATTATGTCGTGTTCAATTTTGACGAACAGGTTCTCCTTTGCGCCCTGCGCCGCGTTAACGCCTTGCTCTGCCATTGCTTGCCGCCCCTTGTTGTTTTGGTTAGCCGCCGCAGTGTGTTTTTGCCACATCTACAGTCTGCAATAGTATAACAGAAAAAAGCGCGAAGGGCAAGGGGGCGTTGCAATATTTTTTGGAATGTGCTATAATTCGCGGGCGAGATAACGCATATGGAGGTACAAAACCAAAATGGACGAGAAAACCTTTGAGGGTGTTGAGGAAATGGCGGAGTCGCTTGGACAGTCTGCGCAAGCGCCGCAGAAGCCGCAAAAGAAAGGCATCAAAGATCTTCTGCGCTCAGCCGCCGAATGGTTCAGGGCTATCCCCGGCAAGATAATCTCTTACGTTATGCCTAACGGCAAGCTAAACCCAAAGCGGCTTGCGCTGGTAATCGGCTGTGCCCTGCTTAGCCTTGCGCTGCTGTGCGGGATAGTTTGGGGCTGTATCGCTCTGTTCAATAAGGACGTCGACAGCTTTGACCCCGGCGCGCAAATTGAGGAGCTTGACCCGGACGGCGGCTTCCCGAAGGATATGTACGGCGTTGAGGACGCCGGCAGCCTTAACGAGCTGCTGAAAAGCTGGGCGACAAACGGTATGCAGCTTGCCCGCAGCGACAATGTGGTAAATATCCTTTTGATTGGCACGGACAGCCGCAGCGAGGGCGGCGCCGGGCGCAGCGACGCAATGATTTTGCTTTCGCTGAACAAATACACAAAAAAAATCACGCTGGCCTCCTTCCCGCGTGACAGCTACACTTACATGGAAATTAACGGCGAGGGACGCTTCGACAAGGTTAACCACTCTTTCATTTGGGGCGGTCCCGAAGCCCTTGTAGCGACGCTTGAAAACGACTACAAAATAGACATTGACCACTATGCCTATGTTGATTTTGTTACCTTTGCCAATGTTATCGACATACTCGGCGGGGTGAACATAACGGTCACCGAGGCGGAGGCAAGCGAGGTTAACAACAACTCCAGAACCTATTACGGCGTAAAGCTGACCGCCGGTGAGGACGTGCTGCTGAACGGCAAGCAGGCGCTGGCCTATAGCCGTATCCGCCACATAGGTACGGATACGGCGCGCACCGAGCGTCAGCGCAAGGTTATCAGCAAGCTGATAGCCAAGGCGAAAGACGCAACGCTGGAGCAGGTGACCAAAATGGCGAGCGAGGTACTTAAAAACCTTAAGACAGACCTCAGCCTGACGGATTTCATCGGCTACGGCACACAGGCTGTAACTCAGGGCTGGCCCAAGTACGCCATTGAATCCGTGGAAATGCCGGAGAACACCGACCTGCGCCGCGGCACTCTGCTCAGGGGGAGCTACGCAAGCCCGTATTCCGCAATATCCTTTTGGGTTATAGATTACCCCCGCGCCGCTTATGATTTGCAAATGCGGCTTTACGGTCAATCGAATATCATCATTGACGAAAACACCACCTCCGCAATTGACCTGCTGACTCCGCCCGCCAAGCCCGTAACAACCACGGCGGCGCCGCAGGCAAACGGCACCACAACAACCCTGCCCACAGCAAGCACAAGCGCAAGCGGCAACGGCGAAACAACAACCGCCTCCTCCACGGCGCCGCAGGAAAGCTCAACCACGGCCGTGCCGGAAAGCAGCACCACGGCTCCGCCGGATTCCACCACAAGCACAACGGCACCCTCCACACAGGGCGACACCACCACAAGTACAACAGCAGCGCAGACTACTACCACAACCGTGCCCGACGACTCAACGACCACAACCACGACGGCACCGATAACCACCACCACTGCCGCCGCAACAACCACAACCGCCCCCGCTGACGAGGACGACGACTGAGTTCATTCAATACACGGCCCTCCGGGGATTTCTCGGAGGGTCGTTAGCATCTACAGATATTTTTCAGCCCAATGATATTAAGCCCCCCATTTTCATGAGGGGCTTTGTATTATTCAAGAATTGCCTTAATTCTTCTTACTCCCGCGCTTGAGCTGGTTTCCTGCTTGATTACAAAGTGACCCAGCTCGCTTGTGTTGGCAGCGTGCGGTCCTCCGCAGATTTCCTTTGAAACATTCCCGATTGAATACACCTTAACCCGCTCGCCGTAGCGGTCGCCGAAAACGCCTATTGCCCCGCTCTCCCTCGCCTCCTCAACGCTCATCTCCTCGCAGGTGACTGGCAAGGCTGCGGCTATCGCCTCGTTGACAAGGCGCTGTGTTTCCTCAATTTCCTCCGGCAGCATTTTGCGCTCAAAGTTGAAATCAAAGCGCAGGCGCTCCGGCGTAATGTTGCTGCCGCGTTGCAGCACATCGCCGCCGAGAACCTTGCGCAGGGCGGCACCCAGAAGGTGCGTGGCGGTGTGCAGGCGGGTGGTCATCTCTCCGCTGTCCGCAAGCCCTCCCTTGAATTTTTGCGCCGCGCCCTCGCGTGATTTTGCCTGGTGCTCCGCAAACAGGCGGCGGAAGCCCTCCATATCCACGCCAAAGCCGCGCTCCGCGCAAAGCTCCTGTGTGAATTCCACGGGGAAGCCAAAGGTATCGTAAAGCTTAAACGCCTGCTCGGCGGCAAGTGTGCCTCCCTCCGGCAAGCCGGCAAGGAATTTTTCCGCCTTTTTAAGCCCATGCTCCAGCGCCTTGCGGAACGCCTTTTCCTCCCGCTCAAGCTTCTCATAGATAAACGCCGCGTTGCGTTCAAGCTCAGGGTATGGCTCGCTGTAGCTGCTGACGATGGTTTCAGCAATTCCAACCATTGCCCCGCCCGGCGCATTCAAATTTGAAAGGTAGCGGTAAGCGCGGCGAATGAGCCTGCGCAGGATATAGCCCTGGTCAACATTTGAGGGCTGAACAGCCTTGTCGTCGCCAAGGATAAAAACCGCCGCGCGCAGGTGGTCCGCTATTATGCGGAAAGCCCTTTGGTTATCGGCATATTGCGCGCCGGTCAGCTCCGCTATCTTGTCCAAAATCGGCAGGAAAAGCTCTGTTTCAAAAACGCTGCTTTTGCCCGTAAGACGGCAAAGTATGCGCTCAAGCCCAAGCCCCACGTCAACATTTTTTTGTTTCAGCGGGGAAAGCCTGCCGTCCGCGTCGCGGTAGTATTCCATGAACACGTTGTTGCCCAGCTCCAAGTATTTGCCGCAGCTGCAGGATGGGTCACAGTCAGGTCCGCAGGGAGCTTTGCCTGTGTCATAAAAAATCTCGGAGTCCGGTCCGCAGGGGCCCGCGCCCGCCATTGACCAAAAATTCTCCTTGCGCCCAAAGGCAAATATCCTCTCCTTTGGGTAGCCCAAGCCCTCCCAGGCGGCGGGGCTTAGCTCGTCACGCGGGATTTCATCGTCGCCGGCAAACACGCTCACACTTATTTTTTCCTGCGGGATACCAAGCAGCTTTGTAAAAAACTCATGGCTCATTCTTATGGATTCTTCCTTGAAGTAATCCCCCAGCGACCAGTTGCCTAGCATCTCGAAAAAGGTTAAGTGCCCGGCGTCGCCCACCTCGTCAATGTCGTCCGTGCGCAGGCATTTTTGGCAATCACAAAGGCGCTTGCCCGCGGGGTGGCTCTCCCCCATAAGGTAGGGAACCAACGGGTGCATTCCCGCCGTGGTAAAAAGCACCGACGGGTCGTTTTCCGGAATGAGCGACGCGGAGGGGATTTGCTTATGTCCGCGGGAGCTGAAAAATTCAATGTGCGCCTTGCGCAGTTCGTTTGCCGTCATGTTTTGTTCTCCTTTTTCTCAGTGAGTTTTGTTTGCTTGTCCTTTTCCGTGTCTTGGCTGTTGTTTGCCTTGATGATGGGCAGCAGCACGTTTTTCAGCAGCCGCAGCGCCAACAGTATCAGCTCACCAAGAACCCTAATCGGGCGCAGGGAAGCATTGACAAAAAGCTGTGCCCTCGTTTCCCTTGCAAGGTAATCCGCGCTGACGTCAACATCGTAACGGCGGGTTTTAACAAGGCTCATAAGCCCGTTAACAAGGGGATAGAGCACCGCGCAGGCTTTGCCATAGAGTATTGCCGTGTCGGCAGCCTCGCCGCTTTTTGCCGTGACGCTGGCATAGACACGCAGCTCATGAAGCAAAAGACCCTTGCGCAGACCATTGAGCGTGCCGCCCAGCGCAGCAAGAGCGCTTTTGAGCAGCTCAACTATCCCTCCTATTCCCTCCTGCTTAAGGAACGGGGCAAGCATATTGGGCTTTTTTTCTTCCGTTTCTTCCTTTTTTTTCTGCTTTTTTGCGGAGGTCTTTTTCTTTGGCTTTTCCTTTTTGGGCGGCTTTTCCTTTTGGGGATACAGCCTGAAAGATAGGAACAAATACCGCAGCTTAAGCGAACGCAGGCTTTCATCGTAATCCACAACAAGGCGTACGCGGACACACAGCGGCAGAATCAGCGCCGCAAGAACTATTAAAGCAATACCCCAAACGGGCATAAACCCTCCCCCTACAAAAGCCGTGTAGATAAATATACCACAAAATGCGGCAATAATCAAGCCACCCCCTTGCTTTCAGAGCCTTAAAGTGCTATACTTTGAACATATCATTATGTTTGGAGGCTGTTGACATGAAAAAAATGCTTTCCGTTCTGCTGCTGGCGGCGCTGCTGCTTTGCGTCCTGCCCTTTGCCGCCCTTGCGGATTACCCCGACCACAGTGATTCCCTTTCCTTTATTGACAACATGAAGACCGCCGTAGCCGCCTTTAAGTCCGGCAAGGCTACCTCGCCAAAGCAGGCGGCGGAGCTTGCGCGCGCCCTTGCCGACGAGGTCAGCTACAGCTGCTACACCATGGAGGACGGGCGCGAGAGTGTGCTGATTAGTTTCAGCTGCGACACTGACGCCGCGGCCGCCCTGCTCAGCCCCGCCGTGCTGCGGGAGTTTGCCGCGATTGTTGCGGCGGAGCAGGAGGACTATGCCTCAAGCGACGCCGTGCTCATGGGCGAGGCTCGCATTATCGGCGAGGCAAGGCTGCACATTTGGGGCTATTGGTTCACCCGCTTTTTGGGCGGCGCAAGCGGACTTTTGAAGAACTACTACGAGGATTTCCGCATTGCGGAGCTTAACTATGACGAAAACCGTCTGCCGCTGTGGTTTATGCTGCCGTTCGGTCTGTTTTAATTTTTCGGAGGTATCTTTTCAATGAAATCTCGCATGAGGCTTGCTCAGCCCGCCTTAATAATTCTCTCCCTGCTGCTTGCGGGGGCGACGCTGTTTGCAGCCCTGTGGGTGCCGCCGCCCTCAAACGCCGCCAAAACCCTCGCCGACGGCGGCTACGATATGACCGGCTACAAGGAAACCAAGCTGGAGCTTGACGACGGGACAAAATACAGCCTGTTTTCCCCGCAAAAAATTGAGGGGGAAGTGGTGGACGTGTACTTCGCCGTGACGGACCAAGCCGGTGCGGTTGAGTATTTCGGCAAGCTTTCACTTGACGTCGACGAGCTGAGCGCCAAATCCGGCGGTTCGGAAGCTTCTTCTTCAATAATAGCTCCGGCCGTCGGCACAGACCTGCACCTGCCTGACGGGCGTGTGCGCCGCTTTGTTTCGCCGTCCATGCCGGGCGGGCTGTTTGACGTGTTCACATATGATTCCACCACCGGCAAAAAGACGGATATGACTCAGGTGTGGGTAGACGAGCAGGGCGAATACCTGCGCTACAGCGGCGGCAAAACATATTACTCGCTTGATTACGAAAAAAGCTCCGACCAAATAACAAACAGCTGGAGAGAAACCGGAAAGGGCGGCGAAACCATAACAATTGACCCGCTGAGCTTTTTGCCCGTTGACTAAAGCACAATTTCCGCGGCGTAGTCACCAAAAATGTCCGCGCCATGGCTCACAAGAATCACCAATGCGTCGCCTGCCGCGTTGGTGATTTCCTTTTTCAGCATGGCAATATTGTCATTATCAAGCCCGTTGAACGGCTCGTCAAGCAGCAAAATCGGCCTTGGCACGGCGGCGTGTTCCATGGCGGCGAAGGCCCGCGCAAGCGCCACACGGCGGCGCATTCCTCCGCTAAGGGCGGCGGGCTTTTTGTGCATTGCTCCGCCCAAGCCAAAGCGCCGCAGCCATTCGCGTCCTGTCGCCCTGCCGCAGGCAATCGCGGCGTTATCCAAGGCGCTTGCGTGGGGCAGCAGCCTGTCCTCCTGAAAAACGAAGAACACGCGGCGGGAGTCAAGTCCTGTTATTTCTCCGCCGTCGGGCTTCTCCAAGCCCGCTAAAATCCGCAGCAGCGTTGTTTTTCCGCTGCCGGAATCCCCGCGCAGGGCTACTAATCCGACGTCCGGTAGGACGGCGTTAAGCCCGTCCAGCACCTTAAGCTCCCCAAAGCCCTTGGTTATTCCTTTCAGCTCAAGCACTTGGCTTCCCCCCTCCCCTGCCTATGCGCCTTATGGCATACTTCACCGCCGCCTCCAGAATGACTGAAAGCACAATAACAGCCGCCGTCCACGCAAACAGCGAGGGCGAATCCAAATACAGCTTGCTGTGGTATATCTCCGTGCCGATTGCCATGCGCGGCACACTCAGCACCTCCGCCGCCACGCCCGCCTTCCAGCCAAAGCCAACCGCCCCCGCGCAGCCGGAGAGCACATACGGCAAAGCCTGCGGCAAATAGAGATAGCGGAGCTGCTTTGCGGGCTTAACCCGGTAAAGCGCCGCCATTTCACGCAAGGCGCTCGGTGTTTCCTCAATGCCTTGGCGTGTGTTGTGCAGCAGCCCCGGAGCAGTCATCAGCGCGGCGGCAAAAACAGGAACGCTGTCCTTTTTTAGCCACACCAGCGCAAGGATAATCAGCGAGGCGACGGGGGTAGCCTGCACCACGGCGACCAAGGGGCGCAAAAAGATGTTAAGTCCCTTGGATACGCCGGTTACTATTCCAAAAAAGATGCCCATACCCATGCCTAAGGCACAGCCCGCCATTATCCTGCCCAAGGTTAGCGCAAGGGTTTGCCAAAACTCCGCGGTTTGAGCCAGGGCATAAAGGCTTCCCCACACCTGCGCCGGTGACGGCAGCAGCAGCTCCTTGCCAACGCGCCAAGCAAAAAAAGCCCAAAGCCCAAGCCAAAACAGCAGGGCGGCGCAATACAGCAGGGCTTTTTTCAGCTTTTCTTTCATACTTTCCCCGTGGTCTAAAATCCCCCAAGACGGCATATCCTTGCCTAAACAACAAAGGCAGCAATGGGGGCGAGCATGAAGGCAATACCGGAAGAGAGGGCAGTGGAGCTTGCGGAATTTATTGTGGAAACCGGGGGGACGGTACGCACGGCGGCAAAGCGCTTCGGCGTTTCAAAGTCCACGGTCCACATGGACGTTGCGCGGCGCCTGCGGCGCACCAACCCCGCCCTTTACCTTCAGGTGCGGCAGGTACTGGACGTCAACAAGGCGCAGCGCCATTTGCGCGGCGGCATGGCAACAAGGGAGAAATACCAAGCGCTTGTTCGCAAGCCGGGCGACGACTGAAGCGCCGTTTAATCATAAAGCCAGCTGCGCAGCAGGGCTTCGTTGCAGGAAATATCCGCAACAATTGCCGCCTGTCCATTTATATACTGGTATTTCCATGTGTCGTCCGCCGGAACGTGCTGCTCCTTAACTTCATACTTAAAGGCACCGGGGGCAAACGCCAGCAGCTTTGCAATGTCCGAACCGCTGAGGTTTGTTTCAAACTCCGGTAGTATATCCTGCGCCGCCTTGATTGTCTTAAGCGGATTGTTTTTGGCGTTTTCCGCCAAGGCTTTTAAGGCTGTACGCTGACGCTCCGTGCGGTGCCAGTCATCGTCCTGCTTGCGGATTCTTACATAAAGCAGCGCCTCCTCGCCCGTCAGCAGCACGTTATCCGCGGCGGGTACGCTGATTTTGCTTTTTGAGTAGCGCTTAATCTCCGCCGCCTCCGCCGCCGTGACCGGCACCCTTATGCCGCCGAAGGCGTCCACAGCCTTTCTGAAGGCCTCGAAGGTAACAAGCACATAGCCGTCAATCCTGATATGGAAGTTGCTCTCCAGCGTGGCGATAACCAGCGCCGGACCGCCGTAGCTGCCGGAGGCGTTGATTTTTGCCTCCCCATAACCGGGGATTTCAACCCAGGTGTCCCGCTGGAAAGAAACCATTGTGACGGTCCTGTTATACCTGTTGATTGAAACCAGCATCATAACATCGGAAAGCCCGCGCCCGTCGGATTTTCGCCCGTCCATGCCCAGAAGCAGGATATTTTGGACGTCGGCGTTATAAAACAGGCTGCTTTCGCTCACAAGCCCCTTGATTTCAAGCTCCTCGTTGGTGTTTGGCTGCAAGGAGTCCACCAGCTTGTAAACGCCGAACCCAAAGCCGGCGCAAAGCAGCAGCACCACCGCTAAGGCAATGATTAAGGCGCGGCGGATTTTCTTTTTGCGCAGCGCCTTTTTTTGCGCCTTGCTCTTGATTTTCTCGTTTTTCTTTGCCTTTAGCTTGCTCTCCGTTTTTGGCTTGTTTCCGCTTGATTTTGCTTTGTTGGTTGTGTTAGCCATGACTTTCTCCCTTTATTTTACATATTTCTCATTCTGTGGGATTGCGCTTATTTTAACACATTGGCGGGATAATAGTCAATACGGCGGCGTGCACCCTTGACCCGGGCGGAGAAATTTGTTATTATTATGGAGCGCGGATATGAATCGGCATAACGGCAAGAAAGACGCGGCTCGGCACGGGCGCAGGCTTTGGGAGTTTTTGGGTGCACTGTGTGTTTTTGCCTCTGCGGGGGTCTTTGCTCTGCTGTTGCTGCTTAAGGCAAACGAGCGCTTCCCCTGGTACACCGCCGCAAGAGAACTTCTTACCGCAGTGGAAGCTGCCGTGCGCTCCCTTAGACCAAAGCCGCTGTTTGCTATTGCCGTACTGGCGCTTTATGCGCTGTGCGCTTACGCGCCGCTGTTCACGCTTTCTTCGCTCTGCCTAATCAGCGCGGCGGTGCTGCCGGCGGTTTGGGCGTTGCCGCTCAACGCGGCGGGAGCGCTGCTCCTGAGCCTGTTGGGCTATTGGCGGGGCAAGCGCCACGGCGGAGGCAGAGCTTGGCGCTTTGTGCTGGCGAACCGTCCTCTGCGTTCCCTTTTGGAGCGTGACGGCGCGGGCAATCCATGGGTGCTTGCCGCTTTGCGCTTTACGCCTGTGTTCCCGGTGGCTGCGGTTAGCCGGCTATACGGCGCAATGGCTTACAGCCGCGGAAAATTTCTTTGGCTGACGCTTGCGGGTCTGACTCCTCGCATGGCGGCGTATATCTTCATTGGCACCAGCGTTTTTGACCCGCTTTCCCCCGCTTTCCTTGCTCCGCTTGGAATTGTACTGCTTGTCAGCGGCGCCTCCCTGCTGTTTTGGGATGCGCTGATGAGGTTTGCCGCCCGCGTGGGAGAGGAACGCGCGGCGCGGACAGACAAATAACCTAACCGAAGGAAGTAATCGCTATGATGAAAAAGAACGAAGCGGGACGGCGCGCCCTGCCCTACACAGCGCCGATTTTGAGCGGCAAAAGAGATTCCAAGCTGCGGCGGCTTTATGACGACGAACAGCTTCCACGCCAACGCAAGCGCTACGCGGAAAGGGCTGAGCGGCTGTTTGCCCACTATGGGGAGATGCTGCCGCCAAGCGTTGAGCTTGAGTTTTTCAGCGCTCCGGGGCGCACGGAGATAATGGGCAACCACACCGACCACAATTTGGGCAAGGTGCTGGGCGCAAGCGTCAATCTGGATGTAATAGCCGCCGCCGCGCGTTTGGAGCAGCCGGAGGTGCGAATAAAATCAAAGGGGCACCCGGAGATTGTTGTGCGGCTCGACGACCCGAGCGCCCTTAAGCCCGGCGATGAGCGCGGCAGCTCCCAGGCGCTGGTCAGGGGCATACTGGCAGGCTTCCAAAAGCGTGGCCACAAAATACTGCGCCAGGGCGGCTTTGTCGCCTCCACTGACAGCGATGTCCCTCCCGGCTCAGGGCTTTCCTCCTCAGCGGCGTTTGAGGTGCTTGTCAGCACTATGGTTGCAAAGCTTATGCTGCACACGGAGCTTGCCCCAACGGTTATAGCCCAAATTTCCCAAGAGGCGGAGGAGCAGTTTTACGGCAAGCCCTGCGGGCTTTTGGACCAGACCACCAGCGCGGTTGGCGGCTGCGTAGCCATTGATTTTATGAATCCGCGCGAACCGCAAATCAAAAGGGTTAAGCTTGATTTATCTAAGTTCGGCAAGCACGGCTATTCGCTGTGCATTGTCAACACCGGCGGCGACCATAAGGACCTGACGGACGACTATGCGGCAATCCGCGCGGAGATGGTTCAGGTTGCGGCGGCCCAAATCCGAATGGGCAACACCATGCCGGAGTATTCCTCCGTAAAGAAAAAGGGAGCCTTTGACCCCGACGTGCTGCGTTACATGAGTGAAGCGGGCTTCCGCAAGTCAATCCCCGGGCTGCACGGCCGGGGACTTGTGGGCGACAGAGCCTTGCTGCGGGCAATCCATTTTTATGACGAAAACCACAGGGTGGACAGGCTCATGCGGGCAATACGCGGCGGGGCGTCCGGCTTCGGCGAGTTCCTTTCCACAATCAACGAGAGCGGACTTTCCAGCTATATGTATAACCAAAACATATTCCCCCTTGCCCACCCGGACAGACAGCCTGTGGCCTTGGGACTTGCCCTTAGCGAGGAAATGCTGCGTGGCTGCGGGGCGTGGCGCGTACACGGCGGCGGCTTTGCGGGGACCATCCAAGCCTTTGTTCCCAACGAACAGGTTCCCCGCTTCAAAAGCCGCATGAACAAAACCTTCGGCAAGGGCGCAACCTATGTCCTCAATATTCGCCCGTACGGCGGGATAAAGGTGTTTTAGGTTATGCTTAATATTATTAAAGAGCTTTGCGCACTGCCCCCGGACGGGCGCGGCGCGCTTGAAGTGCTGAAAAAGTATTCGGGGAGGAATGATTCCCTGCGCTGTGACGCTTTGGGCAGCGTTATTTGGGAGCGCGGCGGGCAAGGCTCCGCGCTTATGCTTGAGGCACACCTTGACACAATAGCCATGGTCGTCACACAGGTCATGGACGGAGGCTTCCTGCGGGTTCAGCCGGTTGGCGGCGTGGACAGGCGTCCCCTGCCCGCGGCGGCTGTTAGCGTATGGGGCAAAAAAAAGCTGCGCGGGGTAATAGCCTCCGTGCCGCCGCACCTTAAAGAAAAAAATGCGCCTGAGGTACCCGAGTGGGATGAGCTTTTGATTGACCTTGGCGGCGACGCTGACGGGGTAAGTGCCGGCGATTTGGTCAGCCTTTACGCCCCCCCGCTTGAGCTTAACGGCGGCTGCCTGAGCGCCGCGGGGCTTGATAACAGAATCGGCTGCGCTGCAGTGCTGAAAGCGCTGATAAGCTGCGACGAGGCAATACCCGTAACGGCGGTTTTCGCCCTGCGGGAGGAAACAAGCGGCGCGGGCGCGCTGACTGCGGCGTTTGCCGGGGCTGCGCGTGCGGCAATCGCCGTGGACGTAAGCTTTGCGCAGTCGCCCGAGGTTTCCGAGCGGGAGGGCGGAAAGCTTGGGGGCGGGGTTATGCTTGGCGTTTCCCCCGTGCTGGACGGAGAGCTGACCGAGCATTTGCGTTCCCTTGCGAGGGAAGCGGAAATCCCCCTGCAAACGGAGGTTATGGGCGGACGCACAGGCACGGACGCGGATGGCATCCAAACCGTGCGGCAGGGAATCCCCACGGCGCTGCTGTCAATTCCGCTGCGCAATATGCACACCGCCGCCGAGCTTATCCGCTTGGAGGACGCAGAAAACACAGCAAGGCTGCTTGCCCTTGCAATCACAAGGGGGGTATAGCCATGGCGGAGCTTACAGGATATTTGGAAAGCCTGTGCGCCCTCAGCGCCGTTTCCGGCAGGGAGGACGCCGTAAGGGAATACCTGCTGGGGCAGCTTGGCGGTGCCGGGCTTGCCTGCGGCGTTGACCCGCTGGGTAATCTGCTGGTAAGGCGCGGCGGGGCGGCGACACTTTTTGCCCACATGGACGAGGTAGGCTTCTTGGTGCGGCACATTGACGGCGACGGCTTGCTTTATGTTGCGGCGGTTGGCGGCGTTGAGGCTTCCGCGGCGCTGGGGGCAAGGGTTCGTGTCAACGGTCACGGCGGTGTGTTTGGGGCGAAGCCGGTCCATTTGCTTGACGGCGAGGGCAAGAGTAAGCTGCCGCCCGCCGCCTCACTTTATGTTGATATAGGTGCTTCCTCAAGGGAGGAGGCTGAAGCTCTGGTCAGCCTTGGCGACGCCGTTTGCTTTGAGCGGCAATACACAAGCACACAGGCGGGCTGCGTTATGTCCCCCGCGCTTGACGACAGGGCGGGCTGCGCAATTTTGCTGGATATTCTGCTGAACACGGATTTGCCGGTTGACGCGGCGTTCACCGTGCAGGAGGAGGTCGGTACCCGAGGGGCGCAGGCTGCCGCGTACAGCCTTGAGCCCTCCGTTGCGCTTGTGCTGGAGGCTACCACTGCCGCGGATTTGCCAATCACGGCGCAAAACAAGCGCGTGTGTGAGCTTGGCAAGGGTGCTGCGCTTTCTTTTATGGATAACGGCACGATTTATGACAAGGAGCTGTTTGCTTTGGCTCTTGCCGCCGCCGAAAGGGAGGGCATTGCCGCGCAGGTTAAAAGCATGGTAGCCGGGGCAAACGATGCTGCGGCAATACACAAAAGCCGCGGCGGGGTACACACACTTGCAATCAGCCTGCCGTGCAGGTATTTGCATTCTCCCTGCGGGGTTATAGACCTTCGTGATTTACAGGCTGCCCGCGCCCTTGCGGAATGTGTTGTAAGGGAGCAGCTAAGGTGATTACCACTCTGTTCACGGACGAGGAATTTGCCGAAGCCTGCTCACATGACGTAATAGGCTCAAGCCTTTACGGCTCTTGGAACACAAGGCTCTTGCTGCTTTCCCCGCGCGAGCTTGAGGGTATGTTTTTTGTTCAGCGCAGCGATGGCAAAATAAGCGCCGCTATCTCCTTGGATAGCGACACAACAAGGCTTTGCGTGGCGGACGGAGCGGGGCTTGACGAGCTGCGGGCTTTTTTGAATACTGCCGTCCGCGGGCGAATAGAATGCCTTGAGGAAGCGGCGGCAGGGCTGGCGCTTAACACGCTTGGCGTTCGGTATATTCAGCAGATAAGCCTTTTGTGTGGGGATAAGTCCGCGGCAAGGGAAACCCCGGCGGTAAGGCTTGAAAAAGACGAGCTGGAGTCCGCCTATGAGCTGCTTAAGTCGGCGGGCTTCGGCGCGGCGCTTGGCGACTTCAAGGGATGGCAAGACGAAGCCCTGGCGGCGATGTATAAGGGTACCGGGGAGCTTTACGGCATTTTTGAGGGCGGTGAATTGCTGGCTACGGCGGCGGTGCGCAGCCGCACGGCAAGGGCTGCTTTCCTTGGCAATGTGGCTGTGCGGGAGGACAGGCGCGGCACCGGGCTTGGGAGGCAAATGCTGCTTGGTGCCTTGACCAACGCGGGGACGCCGCTTGCCGAGCTGCTATGTGAGGAGCATAACCGCGGCTTTTACAAAAAATGCGGCTTTGCGGAAACGGGAAGGGTAGTTTTGGCGAATTGCCGTTGACTTTTGAAGAATAATTTGGTATTATATTGCCACAGGCTTTGGTTGAGCCTTTGTTTGCGTTAGTGTTTATCTTTCTGAACGATAGAGGACAATGCCATGTTCCAATGCGACAGCCTTTGTATGAACTGCCTGCGTCCGCTGGACGAGGGCGCCGCCTGCCCGCATTGCGGCTTTGCAAGGGGCTTTGTTCAAGACTCGCCGGGCTTGCCAATAAGGACGCTTATCGGCGGGCGCTACACAGTCGGACGTATGCTGGAAACGGGCGGCGACGGCATAAGCTATGTCGCCTGGGACGGTGTGCGGGGCTGCGCCGTGCGTCTGCGCGAGTTTTTTCCGGACCCAATCGCGCGGCGAGGGTTTGACGGCGTTTTGGTTCAGCCGCTGCCGGGCTTTGAATATGCCTACGCCACCTGCCTTGATTCTTTCCAGGCGCTGTGGGGCAAGCTGGAGCAAATGCGCGGCTTTTCCGCCCTGCTGCCTGTTACGGAGCTTTTGCGCGAGAACGGCACGGTTTATGCCGTGCAGGAAAGCATAGAGGCATCTACCCTGCGTGAATATTTGCTGCTTAACTCCGTGACTGGCAACCTGCCCGCGGAGGACGCTCTGCGCTTGCTTGCGCCGCTGCTGCCCGCGCTTGCCACGCTGCACAACAACGGGATTTTGCATTTGGGTCTTTCACCCTCCGGTATATTAGTCACCAAAGAGCGCCGCACCCTGTTGACGGGCTTTTGCATTTGGCAGGCACGCACGGCGGGCGGCGGTCTGCGCAGCGAGCTTTACCCCGGCTATGCCGCGCCTGAGCAATACAGCCTAAGCGAGCGGCAGGGACCGTGGACGGACGTCTATGCCATGGCGGGGCTTTATTACCGCGCACTCGTCGGCTCAGACCCGATTGAGGCGACGCTGCGCATACGGAACGACCGCATGATGATACCCGGCAGGTTAGCGGAGCAGCTGCCGGCTTATGTGGTTAATGCCCTAACGAACGCCCTGGAGGTCAACCCGCAGGGGCGGACGGAAAACATTGAGCGCTTTCGCGCGGAGCTTAACGCCGCTCCTGACGCCGTTTGGGCCGGCGCCGTCCCCCAAGCGAAGCTTGTGCAGGAGGAGGCGTACGAGGAGGAAACACCAAAGTCAAACAAAAACAACAGCAAGCGCCTTGTGCTCAAAGCGGCGCTGATTACAATGCTTGTTTGTCTTTGCACGATGATGATTTTGGGTATGACTGTGTTCAAAACACAGCTGCAGGAGATTTTCTGGCCGCCAAGCGCCACAGGTCCGCAAACGCCGGAAACCACCGAGCCATTGCCGGGCACTCTGTTTGAGGTTCCGGATTTTTCGGCGGCTGTGGGCGAGAGCTTCACCAGCTACAAAGATATACTCTCCAATGCCGTTTATAACCAGCAGTTTGATTTTGAAACAAAATTTGAATACAGCGACACGGTTGAGGCGGACGACGTTATAAGCCAAAGTGTGCCGGCGGGGCAGCTTGTGCCATACGGAACGCTGATTACCCTGACGGTCAGCAAGGGCAAGGAAATGATTACCGTGCCCGCATATATAGATTATGTGATTAGCGATATGCAGCCAATCCTTGAGGAAAAGGGCTTTGTTATTCACATAATTGAGGAGCCGAACGACGGCAGTCACGTTGCGGGGCAAATCACCTCCGGCAACCTGACCGAGGGGCAGCAATACCCCAAGGGAGAGGAGCTTTTCCTGCACGTTTACGCGCAGCCGCCGACAGAGGAGCCGACAACAACCGAGGAGACCACAAGCAGCGCCCAAGACACAACGGATTTGTTCCCATGGTGGCCGTTCTGAACAGCCATACACCCGCACAAGGTAAAGGGAGGCTTATCGCTTGCTGAAAATCGTCACAGCCCGCGCGGGACACGGCAAAACAGAATTCGCGCACAAGGCAATACTTCAGGCACTAAAAAAAAATAACGGCGGCGTTTGGCTGCTTGTGCCGGAGCAGTATGCCTACATAAGCGAGCGCGACCTTATTGACAGAATCGGCGAGCATATGGCGGACCGAGTGCACGTCAAATCCTTTACGGGCTTGGCGCACAGCTTGCTACGCCTTTCCGCGGAGAAATTCCGCCCACTCTCCGGCGGTGACAGGAGCGTCTGTATGAGCCTTGCGCTGGAGGGCTTACAAAACGAGCTTGAGCTTTACTCCGGGGACGCGGCGCACGGGGGCATAGTGCGCGAGCTGTTGAGCCTTACGGCGGAGCTGCGCCAAAGCGGAGCGGACGACAAAAAAATACTTGCGGCAACAAACAAGCTGCCGCAGGGCTCTTATCTGCGCAAAAAGCTTGAGGAGCTGCGGCTTATTGTCGGGACCTATGACGCGCTTTGCGGCGCCTCCTTTTTGGACGAGGAAACCCTTTTGGACAGGCTCTGCCTGCAGCTGCCGCAAACAAAGCCGTTTGAAAATGAGCTGGTGGTTTTCAATGCCTTCCATGGCTTAACGGGACAGGAAACCCGCGTACTAGGGCATATCCTGCGCCAAGCAAGGGAGGTTGTTTTTATGCTTTGCGCGGATAGCCACCTCCCGCCTGACGACCCGGCGGGTGCCTTTGCCCACACCAGGGCGACGGCAACTGAGCTGCGCCGTTTGGCAAGCAGTCTTGGCGTGGAATGTGTTTGCGGTACGGTTGAAAATTTTGGCGAGGAGCTTATACCCGCTTACTCCGCTCCCGCGGCGGCGCTTGCCCATTTGGAGCAAAACCTTTTTGCGCGGGACCCAAAGCCCTACATGGAAGCCGCGCCGCAAATAAGCCTGCACGCAAGTCCAAGCTTGCAGGAGGAGTGTGTTTGGGCCGCGCTGCAAATCAAAAGACTGGTCCGAACCAAAAAGCTGCGCTGCCGCGAAATTGCCGTAATTGCCCGCGACAGCGCACAGTACGAGGCTCCGCTGCGCGCCGCGCTTAACGCCTGCGGGCTGCCTCTCTTCCCGGACAGCCGCCAACCGGCGGCGAACCAGCCGCTTATGCTGCTTGTGCGCGCCGCGCTTGATATTTGCGCAAGGGGGCTGAAAAGCTCAAGTGTTCTGCAGTACCTTAAGACGGGGCTTGCCGGCTTGGACGCCCACGAGGTTTCCCTTTTGGAAAACTACGCGTATATTTGGCGCTTGGAGGGCAATGCTTGGGCGCGAAGCTTCACCCTGCGCCCCGACGGTCTTACTACCCAACCCGACGCCGAGGCGGAAGGCCGTCTGGCAACTCTTGAGGAACTGCGCAGGCGGGCTGTTGAGCCTCTGCTAAGGCTTAGGGAAAGCACCGGGGAGGCGTTGACCGGGGAGGAATGCGCCGGTCTGCTTTGGCGGCTGCTTTGTGACTGCGGCGCCGCCGAAGCCCTTCAAAGCACGGTTGCGGAGCTTGAGCGGCAGGGTGAGTCGGCGCTTGCGCAGGAGCAGGCGCAGGTTTGGGATTGCCTTGTGGAGCTGTTGGAGCGTTTTGCTTTGTTGATTGAAAACCCATGCCCGATTTCGCGGCTAAGGGAGCTGTTTTTGCTTATGCTGGAGGCGGAAAGCCTCGGCTCAATCCCGCAGGGTATTGACGAGCCGGCAATCGGCAGCGCAAAGCGTATGCGCTTTTGCCAATCGCCAAGGGCTGTGCTGGTGTTGGGCTGCAATGCCGGCGTATTCCCACAGGAGGACGAGGGCGGCGGTCTGCTAACCCCCGCGGAAAGGGAGCAGCTATTAAGGCTGGAGCTGCCGCTTTCTCCCTGCGGGGAGGAAAAGCAGGCACAGGAGCGCTTTTTTGTTTATCACGCACTGAGCGCCGCGCGGGAATGGCTGTTTTTAAGCTGGCACACACAGGGCGCTAACGGCTCCGAGCTGCCGCCAAGCGGCTTTGTTGAGGAAATACGCGATATGTTTCCAATGGGGCTTGGGGCGGGCAGCGACGGGCTTTTGTTTGCCGAAAGCCCCGCCGCGGCCTTTGGTGAGCTTGCAAAGCGCCGCCGCGAGCCTGATTCAGGCAGCTCCGCAATAATGGCGGCGCTGGCGGAGCGTGAGGAGTGGAGCGGTCGCCTTGCGGCGCTGGAGCGCACGGTCAGGCGCAAGCCCTTTGCCCTAAGCGCCAAGGCGGCAAACGATTTGTTCGGCAAAAGCCTAAGGTTTTCCGCAAGCAAGGCGGAGAGCTACGCCCACTGTCCGTTTGGGTATTTTTGCCGCTACGGCATTAAGGCAAAGCCGCGCAAGCAGGTTAAAATTGACGCAATGAGCCGCGGCACCCTGCTGCACTTTGTGCTTGAGCGGCTTTTCACGGATATTGGACGCGAAAGGCTGCTTACTATGCAAAAGGAGGAATGCCTTGACGCCGTGCGGAGGCTTGTGGAGCAATACCGAGGGACCGAGCTGAACGGGCTTGAGAACACAAGCCGCCTTGCCGCCCTGCTGGAGCGCAACGCCAAAACCCTGTGCGAGGTTCTTTGGCGGCTGCTGGAGGAACTGCGCCAGAGCGAATTTGTCCCAAAGGGCTTTGAAATGCGGCTTGGCGGAGAGGGCTTGCCGCCGTATGTGCTGAAAATGCCCGGCGGCGGGACAATATCATTCACCGGCGTTATTGACCGTGTGGACGAGGCGCGGCTTGACGGGGAAAGCTACATTCGCGTGGTGGATTACAAATCGCAGGGCAAGACGCTGAAGCTGGAGGACGTGCTTGGAGGGCTGCAGGTGCAGCTGCTGATATATCTTTTTGCGCTGCAAAAGGCAAGACCTGACGCAAAGCCCGCCGCAATTCTCTACCAACCGGTGACGGTTAAGGCGGGCGGCGGCCGCGGCGACGAAGAAACAAGCGCAATGCCATCCGGGCTGTTTTTGGACGATATGCGTGTGCTGCGCGCCATGGAGCGGGAGCTTGCAAGGCGGTATATCCCCATTGGGCTTACGGCAAAGGGTACGCTCAGGAAAAGCGAGGCGCTAAAGACGCTGGAGGATTTTTCTGAGCTGAAAAAAAGCGTTGACTCCCTTTTGACGGAGCTTGGCTCTCAAATTGTCCGCGGAGAAATCCCGGCGCTGCCTGCAAAGGATACTTCCCTGTGCGCCTATTGCGAATACCACGCCGTTTGCCTGCACGAGGACAGCGACGCCGTTCGGACGGTAGGGGATGTCAAGTAAAAAAACAGGCGGTGGGGGGCTTGACAGCGCAGCTCCTTTTGTGGTATACTTAGAAACTGTACTATTATGGCGCATTTTGCTCCGTAATTGGTATTTGTCGGTTGGAATACCGCCCGGCAGGCGCGTGACGGAACAGAGAAGGAGTGGTTTTTAGGTGCTGAAAACAAAGACTGAAAAGCGCGGCAGCAGTGAAAGGCAGAGTTTCGGACGGCTTGAAAAGGTTATGGAGATGCCTAACCTGATTGAGGTTCAGCTCAACTCTTATCAATGGTTCTTAAAGGAGGGTCTGCGGGAAGTCTTTCGAGATATGTCCACAATCTCGGACTACACCAGCAAGTGGGAGCTTTCCTTTGTGGATTACCGCATGGACGACCCACCTAAATATACAATAGCCCAGTGCAAGGAACGTGACGCGACGTACGCAAAGCCGTTGCGCGTTACGGTTCGTTTGCGCAACACACAAACCGGTGACATTAAAGAAAGCGAAGTCTACATGGGTGATTTCCCCGTAATGACGGAGCACGGCACCTTTGTTATCAACGGCGCGGAGCGTGTTGTGGTCAGCCAGCTGGTTCGCTCGCCGGGCTGCTACTTTGGCATGACGCACGACAAAACCGGCATTGAGCTTTATTCCTCAACGGTTAACCCAAACCGCGGCGCTTGGCTTGAATACGAAACCGACGCCGGCGAGATTGCGTATGTGCATATAGATAAATCCCGCAAGATTTTCCTCTCCACCTTCATTCGTGCGCTTGGCTCCTTGGCAGAGCTTGGGCACATTGGGGGCGAGCTTGTTATGTCAACGGACGAGGAGATACTTGAGTTTTTCGGCAACGACCCGAAGATGAAAAACACGCTTGAAAAGGACGAAACCAAAAACGCCGACGAGGCGGTGCTGGAGGTCTACCGTAAACTGCGCCCGGGCGAGCAGGTTAACTTAGAGGGTGCGCGCCAGCATTTGGCGAACCTGTTTTTTGACCCTCGCCGCTACGATATTTCACGCGTTGGGCGCTATAAATACAACAAAAAGCTTGGGCTTGCCGGTCGCTTGGCAGGCTGCACGCTCTCCCGCCCCATTGCCGACCCGCTGACCGGCGAGCTGCTTGCCGAACCGGGCGAGCTTATCACCAAGGAAAAGGCTCAGGCGCTTGAGCAGGCGGGTGTTCAAACGGCTTATGTTCAGCCGGAGTTTGCGGAGGGTGACGTCAGGATTTATTCCAACGGCATGGTGGAACCGCTGCCCTATTTGCCGGAATCAATAACAGAGGAAGACCTGATTGCCTGCGGCGTTGTTGAAAAGGTTCGCTTTGGCGCGCTGCAGCAAATCCTTGCGGACTGCGGCGACGACCGTGCCGCCCTGCTGGAGCAGCTGCGCGCGCAAAAGGACGTGCTTGTTCCCCCCACGATTTGCGCGGAGGACATCTTTGCGTCAATCAACTACCTCGATAACCTGGGCTTCAGAATCGGCACAACAGACGACATTGACCACCTTGGCAATCGCCGCATTCGTTCCGTGGGGGAGCTGCTGCAAAACCAATTCCGCATCGGCTTGGCAAGGCTTGAGCGCCAGGTTAAGGACCGCATGAGCCTGCAGGCGAACGAGGAGGAGGACCACATAACGCCCTCCACGCTCATCAACATCAAGCCTGTCATTATGGCTATCCGCGAGTTCTTCGGTTCCTCGCCGCTCAGCCAGTTCATGGGGCAAACTAACCCGTTGGACGAGTTGACCCACAAGCGCCGCCTTTCCGCGCTTGGCCCCGGCGGCTTGACGCGTGACCGCGCAGGCTTTGAGGTGCGAGATGTTCACTACAGCCACTATGGGCGTATGTGCCCCATTGAAACGCCGGAAGGTCCTAACATCGGGCTTATTTCTTACCTTGCAACACACGCAAGAATTAACCGCTACGGCTTTATTGAAGCTCCGTTCCGCCGGGTAGACAAAGAAAACAACCGTGTGCTTGACGAGGTCGTCTATATGACGGCTGACCAAGAGGATGACTTCATAGTCGCCCAGGCAAACGAGCCCTTGGACGAGGAGGGTCGCTTTGTTAACAAGCGTATCAACGCCCGCTTCCGCGACGACTTCCTTGAAATAGAGAACACCATGGCGGACTTCATGGACGTATCCCCGCAGATGGTTGTTTCCGTCGCCACGGCAATGATTCCTTTCCTTGAAAACGACGACGCAAACCGTGCCCTGATGGGCGCGAACATGCAACGGCAGGCTGTTCCGCTGCTCAAGCCCGAGGCTCCGTTGGTTGGTACCGGCATGGAGTACAAGGCGGCGGTGGATTCCGGCGTTGCCGTTATAGCAAAGCGCGGCGGCGTTGTTACGGCCGTCCACGCGGACAGCATTGAAATCCGCACGGCTGACGGCGAAACGGATTACTACGAGCTGCTTAAGTTTGAGCGCAGCAACCAAGGCACCTGCGTCAACCAGCGCCCCATAGTCAAAAAGGGTCAGCTTGTTGAGGAGCGCGAGGTTATTGCGGACGGTCCGGCGACCGACCACGGCGAAATAAGCCTTGGCAAAAACGCCCTTGTGGCGTTCATGACCTGGGAGGGCTACAACTACGAGGACGCCGTGCTTATCAACGAACGCCTTGTGCGCGAGGACGTTTACACCTCAATCCACATTGAAAAATATGAAATAGAGGCGCGCGAAACAAAGCTGGGCGCGGAGGACATTACAAGGGATATTCCAAACGCCGGTTCGGACGCCCTTAAGGATTTGGACGACAGGGGCATTATCCGCATTGGTGCGGAGGTTACCAGCGGCGACATACTCGTCGGCAAGGTCACGCCAAAGGGTGAAACCGAGATGAGCGCAGAGGAACGCCTGCTGCGCGCAATCTTCGGCGAAAAGGCCAAGGAGGTGCGCGACACCTCCCTGAAGGTTCCCCACGGCGAATACGGCATTGTGGTTGACGTTGAGGTCTTTACCCGTGAAAACTGCGATGAGCTTTCCGCGGGCGTTAACCAAAAGGTTCGCGTCTACATTGCCCAAAAGCGTAAGCTTTCCGTGGGCGACAAGATGGCGGGACGCCACGGGAACAAGGGCGTTGTCAGCCGTGTGCTGCCCGCAGAGGATATGCCCTTCCTGCCGGACGGCACCCCCGTTGACATTGTGCTTAACCCGCTGGGCGTGCCTTCC
This sequence comes from Clostridium sp., assembly GCA_031272895.1. GTDB lineage: Bacteria > Bacillota > Clostridia > Oscillospirales > Acutalibacteraceae > WRKY01. The sequence goes on from JAISSW010000016.1 coordinate 48,293, forward strand.
CGTATGAACATTGGGCAGGTGCTTGAGGTTCACCTTGGGTACGCGGCGCGGGCGCTGGGTCTGAAGGTTATGACGCCTGTTTTTGACGGCGCTCATGAATCCGATATCCGCCAAGCCCTGAGCGATGCCGGCCTGCGCGAGGACGGCAAGGTTATCCTTACGGACGGGCGCACGGGCAAGCAGTTCGATAACCCGATTACCGTTGGTGTTATGTATTACCTTAAGCTTCACCACCTGGTTGACGACAAAATCCACGCTCGCTCCATTGGTCCGTACTCCCTTGTTACCCAGCAGCCATTGGGCGGTAAGGCACAGTTCGGCGGTCAGCGTTTCGGCGAAATGGAGGTTTGGGCGCTGGAGGCGTACGGAGCGGCCTACACTCTTCAGGAAATCCTGACGATTAAGTCCGACGACGTTAATGGGCGCACAAGGGCATATGAGGCCATTACCAAGGGCAAGAACGTGCCGCAGGCAGGTGTGCCGGAGAGCTTTAAGGTTCTTGTTAAGGAGCTGCAGTCACTTGGCTTGGATATACACGTTCTCGATAAGGACGGCGGCGACATTGACCTTAAGCAGCAGTTCGACAGCGATGATTACGGTCTGCGCGACGAACGCAGCCGCGCGGCATACAAGGGCTTGGAGCCCACAAGCAAGGAGTTCGCGGCAGCGGTTTATAACGTAGAGGAAGAGCTGCCGGCGGCGGGAATGAGCGTTGTGGACCCCGATGAAGAAGATGTCGACGCCCTGTTCACGGACGAGAGCTATGACGATGATGAATAATTAACAGCGTGGAAAGCAGTAAACAGCATTAACGCGTAAGACAGCAGCGGGGCTTCCCGCGGAAAGGGAGCAAACAGTCATGGAAAACATTGTCTTTGACTCAATAAAAATCAGCTTGGCGTCGCCGGAGGAAATTCTTTCGTGGTCCAGCGGAGAGGTAGTTAAGCCGGAAACAATCAACTACCGTTCTCTTAAGCCGGAGCGCGGAGGCTTGTTCTGCGAAAAAATCTTTGGACCCACCAAGGATTGGGAGTGCTCCTGCGGCAAATATAAGCGCATTCGTGACCGCGGGAAGGTGTGCGAAAAGTGCGGCGTGGAAATCACCCGCGCAAAGGTACGCCGCGAGCGCATGGGGCACATTGAGCTTGCCGCCCCGGTGAGCCATATTTGGTATTTCAAGGGCGTTCCCAGCCGCATGGCGCTGATTCTTGACATAAGCCCGCGCGACTTGGAAAAGGTGCTGTATTTTGTTAAGCACATTGTTATTGACCCCGGCGACACGCCGCTGCAGCCCCGCCAGGTGCTGGACGGCAAGGAGCTTGACGATTACCGTGAGCGCTACGGGCATGACTTCACCGCAAAAATGGGCGCCGAGGCAATTGATGAGCTGCTTTCCTCAATTGACCTTGACGAGCTTAGCTTACAGCTGCGCGAGGAGATGGAAACCGCCAGCGGTCAGCGCAGGGCAAAGGCACTCAAGCGCTTGGAGGTTGTGGAGGCCTTCCGCAACAGCGGCAACCGCCCGGAGTGGATGATACTCAAGATTCTGCCGGTGCTGCCGCCGGAGCTGCGCCCCATGGTTCAGCTGGACGGCGGGCGCTTTGCCACCAGCGACATGAACGACCTTTACCGCCGCGTTATTAACCGCAACAACCGCTTGCGCAAAATGCTGGAGCTTGGCGCCCCGGACGTTATTGTTCGCAACGAAAAGCGTATGTTGCAGGACGCCGTTGACAGCCTTATCAACAACGGCAGGCACGGGCGCGCAATGACCGGCGCGAACAACCGCGCACTCAAGAGCCTTTCCGATTTGCTTAAGGGTAAGCAGGGGCGTTTCCGCCAGAACCTGCTTGGTAAGCGTGTCGACTACTCCGGGCGTTCGGTTATTGTCGTCGGTCCGGAGCTGAAAATATATCAGTGCGGTCTGCCCAAGGAAATGGCCTTGGAGCTGTTTAAGCCCTTTGTTATGAAGCGCTTGGTGGAAATCTTCGCCCCTGACGCGCTTGTTCGTATTGAACCCAGCGGAGAAAAGGTAACCCACCGCATTGGCGCCGAGAACATCAAACAGGCGCGCAAAATGGTGGAGCGCATGGACCCACAGGTTTGGGACGCGCTGGAGGTAGTCATTAAGGACCACCCGGTGCTGCTTAACCGTGCGCCTACCCTGCACCGCTTGGGCATTCAGGCGTTTGAGCCGGTGCTGGTTGAGGGGCGCGCAATCAAGCTCCACCCGCTGGTTTGCACCGCCTTTAACGCCGACTTTGACGGCGACCAAATGGCTGTTCACGTTCCGCTTTCCGCAGAGGCTCAGGCGGAGGCACGCTTCCTTATGCTTGCCGCCAACAACCTGCTCAAGCCCTCTGACGGGCGTCCTGTTGTCGTCCCGACGCAGGATATGGTTTTGGGCAGCTACTACCTCACCATGGTTAAGGAGGGCGCCGCGGGCGAGGGCAAGATATTCAGCTCCGTGGCGGAGGCTCAGCTTGCCTATGACACGGGTGATTTGGCGCTGCACGCCAAGGTTAAAATCCGTTTCAGCGGCAAGGTGCCGGCAAAGCGCAAGGGACAAACGGAAACCATTTCCCGCATTGTGGAAACAACGCTTGGGCGCATAATCTTCAACGAGAATATCCCGCAGGATTTGGGCTTCTGCGACCGCAGCGACCCGGCAAACGCCCTTGCTCCGGAGGTCGACTTCCTTGTTAACAAAAAGAAGCTGGGCGAAATTATTGACCGCTGCATAAAAACTCACGGCGCCTCCGTAACGGCGGACGTGCTGGATAACATCAAAGCGCAGGGCTTCCGCTATTCAACCCGCGCCGGTCTTACCGTCGCCGTTTCGGACGCTGTAATCCCTGAGGACAAGGCGGAGTACGTTAAATTCGCGGAGGAGCGAATCGCCGTAATTGCCCGCGACTTTGAGCGCGGCAAGCTCACTCAGGAGGCACGCTCCAAGGCGGTTATTGACACATGGGAGGACTGCACAAGGCAGGTTGCGGACAGCCTTAAAAAGAGCTTTGACCCCTTCAACCCAATCCACATGATGATGGATTCCGGCGCGCGCGGTAACGACAGTCAGCTGCGCCAGCTGGCAGGTATGCGCGGCTTGATTGCCAACACTGCCGGTAAAACGATTGAGGTTCCGATTCGCGCAAACTACCGCGAGGGCTTGAATATCCTTGAATACTTCATCTCCTCCCGCGGCGCGCGCAAGGGTCTTGCTGATACCGCTCTGCGTACCGCCGACTCCGGCTACCTGACGCGCCGTTTGGTTGACGTCAGTCAGGACGTGATTATCCGCGAATATGACTGCGGCTGCGCGGACGGCATTGACGTTTACGACATCATTGACAATGGGCGCAAGATAGTCGCCCTTGCCGAGCGTCTTACCGGGCGCTACCTGATGGAGGATATGCTTGACGAAAACGGCGAGCTTCTGCAATCAAAGGACGAGATGATGCGTGACGCGGACGCGAAGCGCGTTGCGGAATACGCCGCTAAGTCCCACGCCGCAAGGTTAGAAAAGGGCGAGGAAAAGGAGGGCAGCCTGCCCCGCGTTAAAATCCGCTCCCTGCTGACCTGCGAAAGCCACCACGGTGTTTGCATTAAGTGCTATGGCGCAAACCTTGCCACCGGCGAGCCTGTAACAGTGGGTGAGGCGGTAGGCATCATTGCGGCGCAGTCAATCGGCGAGCCGGGCACACAGCTTACCATGCGTACCTTCCACACCGGCGGCGCGAAGGATGCCGCTGACATCACCGAGGGTCTGCCGCGTGTTGAAGAGCTGTTTGAGGCACGCAAGCCCAAAACACTTGCAATCTTGGCGGAAATCCCCGGGCTTGTTCGCTTCGAGGAAATCCGCAAGGCTCAGCACGTCGTCCTAACAGAGCCGGAAACAGGCGAGGAAAGGGCATACCTTATCCCCTACGGCTTCCGTCTGCGCGTGAAAGAAGGGCAGCTTGTCCAAAAGGGTGAAACCATCACCGAGGGCGCGCTTAACCCGCACGACATTCTTGCGGTGCTTGGCGTCAGCGCTGTGCATGATTACCTTATCCGCGAGGTGCAGCGCACCTACCGTATGCAGGGTGTTGACATCAACGACAAGCATATTGAGGTTATCGTTCGCCAGATGATGCGCAAAATCAAGATTACAGACCCGGGTTCAAGCTATTTCCTGCCCGGTCAGCTGACGGATAAGCGTGATTTTGCGCTTGCCAACGCAGAGATTGCCGAACGTATTGAGGCGGGTGAAGAGGACCTGCAGCTTGCGCAGGCAATGCCGACGCTCATGGGCATCACCAAGGCGTCACTCGCCACAGACTCATTCCTCTCCGCTGCGTCCTTCCAGGAAACCACCCGCGTCTTAACGGAGGCGGCGATATACGGAAAGGTTGACCCGCTGCTGGGGCTTAAGGAGAACGTAATCATCGGCAAGCTGCTGCCAAGCGGCACCGGTATGCAGTGCTACAGCGACGTGGAAATCCATGACCTGCGCGACGAGTACGGCAAGGTTCAGGAGTCAATCTACGCCGGAGTGGAATAAACCCAAAAGTTAGCCATGCAGAATACAGAAGCCGCGGTTTTCTGTATTCTGCATTATAATTTCTGAACAAGGAGTCGCAAATGAAAGAGCTGCCAAAGCAATACAATCCTGCGGAGGCCGAGGACAGGCTGTATAAATTCTGGGAGGAAAACGGCTTTTTTACCCCCTCGCCGAAGAATGCTGACAAGCCGAGCTATACCATTGTAATACCCCCGCCCAACATAACGGGGCAGCTGCACATGGGGCACGCCTTGGATAACACGCTGCAGGATATTCTTATCCGCTGGCGGCGTATGCAGGGATATGACACGCTTTGGCTGCCCGGCACCGACCACGCCGCCATTGCCACCGAGGTTAAGGTGGCGGAGGCTCTTGCTAAGGAGGGCATTGCCAAGGCGGATTTGGGGCGCGAGAAATTCCTTGAACGGGTTTGGGATTGGAAGAAGCTTTACGGCGGCAGCATTGTTCAGCAGCTTAAAAAGCTCGGTTCCTCCTGCGATTGGTCGCGTGAGCGCTTTACAATGGACGAGGGCTGCTCCAAGGCCGTTGTGGAGGTCTTTAACCGCCTTTATGAGAAAGGCTTGCTCTACCGCGGCGAGCGTATTATAAACTGGTGCCCGCACTGCAAAACAACGCTATCCGACGCGGAGGTTGAGTACGCTGAGCATGACGGGCATTTTTGGCACCTGCGCTACCCCCTCAGCGACGGCAGCGGCTGGCTTGAGCTTGCCACAACACGCCCGGAAACCATGCTTGGCGACACCGCTGTGGCTGTTCACCCGCAGGACGAGCGCTACGCGGCGCTGGTGGGCAAAACGGTTATCCTGCCGTTGGTTGGCAGAGAAATACCCGTGGTAGCTGACGAATATGTTGAGCGCGACTTTGGCACGGGCGTGGTTAAAATTACTCCCGCCCATGACCCGAACGACTTTGAGGTTGGGCGCAGGCATGAGCTGCCCATAATCAATGTTATGAACGACGACGGCAGCATGAACGAGAACGCCGGCGAATATGCGGGGCTTGACCGCTACGAATGCCGCAAGAGGATAGTCGAAGCGCTCAAGGAGCAGGGCTACTTAGTGAAAATAGAGGATATGAAGCACAATGTGGGCGCCCATGACCGCTGCCACACGGTTGTTGAGCCTATGGTCAGCCTGCAGTGGTTCGTTAAGATGGAGCCGCTCGCAAAGGCCGCTATTGACTTGGTGAAGGACGGCGAAACAAGCTTTGTGCCGGAGCGCTTCAGCAAGGTTTACTTCCATTGGTTAGAGAACATCCGCGACTGGTGCGTAAGCCGGCAAATTTGGTGGGGGCACCGCATTCCTGCCTGGTATTGCGCGGATTGCGGGAAAATTACAGTCAGCCGCGGCACACCAATCCAGTGTGAGCATTGCGGCAGCGCAAGCATAAAGCAAGACGAGGACACGCTGGATACCTGGTTTTCCTCCGCGCTGTGGCCGTTTTCAACGCTTGGCTGGCCGGAAGAAACGCCGGATTTTGCGCGTTATTACCCCACCTCCACGCTTGTTACCGGCTACGACATTATTTTCTTCTGGGTTGTGCGCATGATGTTCTCCGCGGCGGAGTACACGGGCAAGGCTCCGTTTAACACGGTGTTTATCCACGGCATAGTGCGCGACGCCCAGGGCAGGAAGATGTCAAAATCCCTTGGCAACGGCATTGACCCGCTGGACGAGATAAAGAAATACGGTGCCGACGCACTGCGCTTTACCCTTGCAACAGGCAACAGCCCCGGCAACGATATGCGCTACAGCGAGGAAAAGGTGGGCGCAAGCCGCAACTTTGCAAACAAGCTGTGGAACGCCGCGCGCTTTGTGCTGATGAATCTTGAGGGTTCGGAGGCTTTGCCGAAGAGCGGGGGAAAATCGCTTTGCGACAAGTGGATACTCTCACGCCTTAACAGCGTGGCGAGGGAGGTCAACGAAAACCTTGAAAAATTTGAGCTTGGTCTTGCCGTGCAAAAGCTGTACGACTTTATTTGGGACGAGCTTTGCGATTGGTACATTGAGCTTGCTAAAAACAGCCTTAATAAGGGCGGCGAGGCGAAGGCAAACACCCTTGCCGTGCTTTGCCGGGTGATGGATTCCACCCTGCGGCTGCTGCACCCGTTCATGCCGTTCATCACTGAGGAAATTTGGCAAAGCCTGCCCGGCAATTCCGATGGTACAATAATGCTGGCTCAATACCCTGCCTATCACAAGGAGCTTGACGACCCGCAGGCGGAGGCTGAGATGAACCGCCTGATGGACGCTATCCGCGCTATCCGCAGCCGCCGGGCAGAGATGAACGTCCCGCCGGGCAAGCGTGCCGCCCTTTACATACAAACAAGCTGCCGCGACAGCTTTGAGCAGGGTGCGCAATATCTGCAGCGGCTTGCCGGGGTGAGCGAGGTTCACTTTGACGGTGTGCCGCAAGCGGACACGGTGCAGGTCGTTACAGCGGACGCCGTTATGCTAATCCCCTTGGGCGAGCTGGTTGACCTTGACGCCGAACGCAAGCGCCTTGGCAAGGAGCTTGAGCAGGCACAAAAGCTGCTTGCGGGCGTAAACGCAAAGCTTGGCAACGAGGAATTTACTTCCCGCGCGCCGAAGCACATAGTTGACCAACAGCGGGAAACCGCCGCCGCGCTGGAACAAAAAATCTCCCTGCTGAGCGAGAGCTTAGCAAAGCTGGGGTGAGTCTTAAAAAGCTGATTATGACGTGTTGAAGCTTATAGTTCCGTCGCTGTTGCCTATCATCTATCATATCCACAGGCAAAGCAGCTTGTTCCAAGGCTTATGCAAATTGGCATAAGCTTTGTGCCATGCCACATGAACACCGCTCATGCACTGCTTCCGCCCCGCGGCACTCACAGCGAAAAAACGGCGCGCAAAAACTTGCCCCTTGGCTTTTCTCAGCCACGGGGCGATTTTTTCTTTCCTCTGCGCAGCCTGAAAAACAGCACAAGGGCAATAATCAAAACCGCCGCTGCCGCGGAGAATATCAGCTGTTTTTCATACGCGGAAAGCCCTCTGCTGCCTCTATCCGCCGCCGCTGCCGTCTGCTCCTGCTGCGGAGCGTCCGTACGCACGCCGCGGATTAGCAGGCGGTGGCTGTTGACCCCAAGTGGTGTGCACGACGCAAGAGTAATATAATCCCTGCCGTCCTCAGCCCCAAGGCTGACTATCTCCTTCGGCTCAACCGTTACTATTTGGTCAACCACATAGTAAAAGCGCTCCCCCAGCACGGAGGTATTAAAATAATCACCTATGCGCAGCTTATCTATGTTGGTAAAAAGCTCGCGCGACGGCAGCCCCCGGTGCGCGGCAAGAACACAATGGGTGTTTTCGCCGCCGATTGGCAACGCCGTTTCCGCAATATGCCCAACGCCTTTTTTCAGCACCTCCTCTGTCGTGCCATGGTATATGGGCAGCTTTAGCTTAAGCACCGGAATTTCCAAATAGCCCATCATGCCATCGCCGTTTATGTCCAACACGTCGGTGTAGTTATTCGGGTAAGCCCTGCCGCTGCCCGCCACAAAGGGGTCGTTTATCGTCTTTCCGCTGAGCGAGTCATTATAGGCACGAGCCCGCTCAAATTCATCGTTTAGCTTTGTTTCCGGCAGGGAGCCGACTTGGCGATTATATGCGTCAACAAGGCTTTCCTGCGCCCGTTCATTCAAAAAGAAAGAAACAAACGGATAGGCGGCAATTGCAACACCCACAATAATAATTATTACGGCGGCAAGCGTGCGCTTAGTTTCCCTTTTCATTGCGCCTCCTTTTGATTAGCCAAACCACAAGCACAAGCAGCGCCATGAATGCCGACGTTATTATTGCGGCATAAAGCAGGGTGTTATTAGCAACAGGACTGCTTTGTGTCACCGCAGAGCTTATGACGCTATCGTCGCGTACGCCGCGTACATAAAGCCTGTGTGAGTTAATGCCGTAGGGTGTGCAGGTGATAAGCGTAATATAATCGCCGCCGGCAATGGGCTTCAGCGGTTCTGTTTCCGTTGGCGTTACAACCAATATTTGGTCAACCCTGTAGCCTATTTTTTCACCCAGCACATGGATAATAATTGCGTCGCCAAGCTTAAGCTTATCAAGGTGGGTAAAAAGCTCATGCGAGGGAATACCGTTATGACCTGTAAGCACACAGTGCGTCCCCTCCCCGCCCACCGGCAGGGCTGTTGTGGGCATATGCCCTATGCCACGCTGCAGCACATCGTCGCTTACACCATGGTAAACCGGCAGTGAAGTCCCAATCGACGGCAACTCCAGCGCCGCCATAACGCCGTCGTTTCCCGCCGTAAGTATTTCGCCGTATTCCGGGAACGGCACCGGCTCCTTTTGGGAAAATGGGTCGTAGGGCGCAAGCCCTGAAACCTTGTTGTTGTATGCCTGCGCCAGCATAAATTGTTCGTCTGTTTCCTCCTTTGTCAGTTTTGCCGCCGCCTGCTCATAGCGCTCAAGCAGCTCGCGCGATTGGTAGCTGTTCCACCACGAAGAAACCCAGGGGTAGGCAAAGATGCCTACCCCTATAAGGACAAATATTATTGCAAAGACTACCGTGCGCTTGCGCATTACTTATCTGCGGCTGCGTTCTTCTTGCGGCGTCCAACGACTATGCAAACGCCAACGCCCACAAACACTATGCCAAGCACCACAAAGATTAACGCGCCCGTGCCGCCCGTGAACGGCAGCAGCAGGGACTTGGTATTGTAAACGGTCGTCGGGTCAGCCGGGTCATAGTTAACCTCAATGTTCTCGTAATATGAGGTATAGTTAACCGCAATGATTGGGGTTGCGTTTTTGCCTGGCAGGCTGTAGCCGTCAGGGGCGTCAACCTCAACAAGGTAGTAGTAAGCGGTGGTTGCCGTTACTTCGTCCTTCGCCGGGTCGGCGTCCTGAATACCGTAGGAAAGCCCCTTAAAGGTTGCCGAACCATCGGAGGCTGTCACCTCGGTATAATCGGAGTAAACGGGTTCTTCATCGGTATCCGCGCTGTTACGCTGCTCAAACTCACTGTCAACGCCCAACACGGCAAAGTTTGCCGCCTTCGCCGCCTCAATGTCGTCCTGGTACAGGTCATAGTCAAACGCGACTGTGCCGCCGTTGTCCAAATCCCAGCTGTCCACGGTTTCTTGACTGACCTTGACGAGCTTGAACTTCGCGCCCTCAAGGTTCGCGTCGTCCTTAACGTCCTTTTTGATTATGCGGAAGCCTCCGGTGAAAACGAAGGGCTCGTCGCTCTCACGCTCAATTTCCGGATTTTCCGGCTCGTCGGGGAGATCCTCGGCGTCCGTTTCCACACTTATGTCGTTATCGAACGCAAGGGAGGAACCATTGACCAACGGCGTGTTGAGCGGAGCATTTGCCAGCACACGGGTTTGCAGCGTGATGTGCAGGCAGGTATAATAGCTGATGTCAAACAGCGCCTTATCGGGGATTTGCTGTTGATAATAGTCGTTCGCCTCATCATGCCCCAGCTTTGCACGGCCTGCGTCCGTCAGCACTATTTTTACCGTGCCGCCGCCCGTTGCGACAGGGTCGGAAGCTATGATGTAGTAATCGCCGTCATACGGGTCTTCATACTCGCCCGTAGCGTCCTTTGAGGACTCTGTGAGCGTAATGTCGCCCGGAGAGGGATAGAAGCCCTCGTAGTCCTCATCGTTTATGTGGGAAGTGAAGTCGGCGTCGTCCACCCAAACAACCACGCTGCCGGGAATGTAATCAAGCCCTGTGCCGTAGGTATCTGTGACGGCATAGGTAGAGCTGTTGTCGGCAATCTGGGAGGGAATATCCGCGGTGATGTACCAGTTTACAGGCTCGTCATAGTCCGCGCCGCGGGAATCTGTTACGTCCTCCTCAATGCTGCCCTTGGTGTAATCGGGGTCATCATCGTCAACAATACCTGTGCCAACCTTTTTGGTAATGCCGATATCCTCGTTCTTGGGGTAAACATGAACGTCATAAAGCAGGTAATCCTGGCTTTCGTCAATATCAGCGGTCGCGTCATTGTCGGCTTCGTTTTCGGGTGTTTCGTCGTCGTCCTCAGCATAAGAGCCGCCTTGGATTGTGGTGGGAACGCTCACAAGGAAGTCATTTGCGGGGCGGGAAATGAGTGTTGGTGCCGGCTTCTCGTGCACAAGGTAAATACCTACGGGCAGTTCGTCCGCCGTCGCCAAGCCTTCTTCGTCCGTGGTGATGTCCACGGGGGTAAAGTCGCCGTCTACCTTGTAGTAATCATAGGCCACCGGGCTGCTGTAATCCTCGTTTTTGTCAACAAAAACGCACAGCTTGTCGCCTACCGGCAAGGCTTCGTCGGCGTCAATCTCCTCCTGCGTCATCTTAACAAGCTTGGTGATTGTAAAGGTGATGCCCTCCACAGGCGCTACTCCGTCGGGAAGCTCGACGTTGTATTTCGTACCGTCATTGCGTCCGTCCGGCCAGTTCCCGTTGACTGCGGAGTCATCGGCGTTTGCACCCGTTGTGTCCAACAGGTACTTGTGAATGGTGATGCTGCCCTCTGCATCGGGGTCAACAACCGTGTTGTTGTTTGCCGCCAGCGCCGGCAGTAGTGTGGCGCCAAGCAGCAGCATTACGGCAACAACAAGGGCGGTTAAGCGCCCAAGGGCTTTTTGCGATTTCTTCATTTTCTTCTCCTTTTATTGAAAATATGACCATCGGATTATAAGTGCTGCGACAGCTTTACCCGCTGTCAAAAACCACGCTCCTCATACGGACCCACCTCCGTCCGTTTTGAATGGTGCCTTTATATCAACCGTTTGTTTTTTGCGCCCGGTTAATACCAATGCAAGTGCGCTGAAGCCTGACGCAAGCGTGGCGGCAAGCCACCATAACGTCCTGTTGTTGTCCCCCGTGTCAATCCCCCCGCCGGAGGGCTTTGTTGTAGCCGGTTCGCTTGGCGTTGTAGCGGAGCTGCTTATTGTCTTTGGGTAAACCGTAACATCATAAAGCAGGTAGTCGCTGCCCTCGTCAAGCTCCGGGGTTGCCTTGTCGTCAATGCGTCCCGGCACGCTCATTGGGATGCTTACAAGAAAATCCCCTATGGGTGAGCTATCTGTGGGGGCTGTTATTTCGTGCAAAAGATAGACGCCAAGCGGCAGGTCTTCAAAAATGACCTTGCCGTTTGCCCCCGTTTTGGCGCTTAATGGCTCTGAGCTGCCGCTTAGCGCAACATATTTTTCGCCCGCTTGACTTGTGAAAAGCGGATTTGTTGCGCCGCTGTCTTCTGTAACCGCCGTTAGGCTGAATTCAACGCCCTCCACCGGCTTATAGGACTCACTGTCCGCAAAAAAGGCATCATTCGGGTTAAGCTCCGCGCCGGAGGCTGTGGCGTCGCTCTCCTGCCCATAATATGTAACAACCGCTATTGAGCCGTATTCGGGCACGGCAGCCGCCGCCTTTGCGCAGGGTATTCCCGCAGTTGTAAGGATTGCCGCGGAGCCAAGCCCTACGCCAAGCAGGAACGCAAGCTTTTTGCCGCGGCGCGCCTTTTTTCCTGTGTCAGTTTTCTTTCGCCTGTACAGCAGCAGCAAGCCCAAGCCCGAAAGCAGCAGCCCCGCAAGCACAAGTATTGGCGCTAAGGGGAAGCCTCCCGTTGGCGGCAAAGCCAGCACGCGCGCATTCGGCAAGTATAGTGTGCTGTTGAGCAAATAGAACGCGGGCGGCAGCTCGGCACCTGTCTTAACCGCCGCTATGCCCACCGTTCCGGCAAAGGGGTCAACCGTCAGCACCCAATACCCGCTTGGAAGCGAGTAGCCATATGGAGTTTCCGTTTCAACTAAAATGTATATGTTCTTCTCCAGCTCTTCGCCGTAAAGCGTCAGGTCAGGGAGGAGAACATAACCATTGCTGCCGCTGACCGCCTGTTCATAAAGCTGCCAGCAGGAGGAGCCGTCGAGGAGGCTGTCATGGTCGTCGGCGTCGTGGTGTTCGTCGTTTCCGCAGCGCAGCACTTGGAATTTTGCCCCGCTCAGCGGCGCGGAGGTGTTAACCTCTGTTAGCGCAAGCTTGGTAAACGCAAAATCCTTGGATTTTTGGTTGTCGGCATACAGCACATGGTTGCCCGTTCCGTCCTCGTCCAACACGGTTATTGTTCCGGAAATCCTATCCGTCGGCACACCGGCGCCGCTATCCGGCTCAACGCTGACAAGTCCATCGGGCACTCCGTCGCTTGTGTCCTGCGCAAGGGGAACGGTTTGTGTCGCCGTCAGCTTCCAGCCGTCTAAATGCGCTCCGTTTTCGTCGGTTTCCGTCACGCGATAACGTGTGCCCTCCGCAAGGGCGGGAATCAGCGCACGCTCGCCCGTTTTCAGCTGAATAAGGTCATTTGCCCCAACAAAGCTGTCATAGCCCACGTCGTCCAGGTCGCTTATGTAAACCGTAACCGGGCTGCCCTGCGCATAGACCTGCCAGTTTTCTGTTTGCTGCGGCAGCGGCTCGCCGTCGCCGTCAAGCTCCACCGGGTCAAACTCCACGCGGAAATACCAAAGCTGTTCGGGGTCGCTCTCGCCCGTAACGCTCTTGCTTATCGACAGTGTAAACGGGTCCTTTTTCTTGCTGTCGTATATAACGGCATAGGCATCGCCCTCTGTTTGCAGCACCTGAGAGAAAACTGTGTTCTCGGCATTGCCCGCAATATTATCCGGCGTTTGGTGGGGTGCCTCCGCCATGCCTATGTCGCGCTCGCCGCTGATTTCAATCTTATAGTAACCGTCCTTTACCTCGTAGTAATCCACGCCGCTTTTCTTCGGGGCGGAGATTTCCTTGAGGTAATAGGTTCCCGGGGCAAGGTCCGTAAAGCTGAGCCGCCCATTTGAATCAGTAATGAAACTGGAATAGGTATTGCCTTGCCTATCCGCCAAAACGGGCGTACCGTCCGGGTAATATAGCTTGAACTCCGTTCCCGGCAGAACGCCGCGGGTATCGGCCGCGTATTTTGCAATAGAAATTTTGTGGCTGACCACCTTGTTTTCAAGGGAAATCCATTTGCCTCCGTTCGCCAGCATTGCCGCGCTCTCGTTGTAGGGCTGATAGACATAGGTTTCGTCTGAGAGCGCATAGCCGCTTGGGGCTTGAATTTCCTTAAAGGTATAGCTCAGGCTTTCCTTAAAGCCGTCAAAGCCGCTGAGCGTTGTGCCGTCGTAGGCGGGAATATCGGCAGCTGTTGTGTAGTCCGGGATATTGAAGCTGCCGTCCGGGTTGGAGCTAATCAGCCAGCCGCCAAGCAAGGCAGTGTCAACAATATTAAGTCCGTCGTAAACCCGCATTTCAAACACTGCGCCGCCAAGCCCCGCAATAAGGTCAATCTTGCCGTCGGAGCGAAGTACCTGGTGCGGATTTTTGCCGGCGGCCTGCAGGGCTGCGTACGCACTGTCCAACTGCGCTTGGTCAACGGGGGACTTGGGGTTGTATGTGCCGACGTAATCCCCCTTGAGTATAATCGGCTTTACGGCTGTGTTGCTGAACTCATACTCAAATTCCTGCGCCGCAATGCTGCGCGCAACAGTAAATACATAGCTCTGGGTGTTATTCAAATAGTCTCCGCTAATCGGAGCTTCGTCTGAGGGCTGCTCCTTAATGCGGTATATACCCTCGTAAAGCCCGTCAAGCTCCGCCTTACCCTGCGCGTCCGTTACAAGGCTGCCTGCGGCTGTCCAACCGTCCGCCAAGCCGTCGCCGCTGTCATCCGCAATGGGCACACTCTTTTCAACATAGAATTTTATGCCTTCCAAAGGCTCATAGCTCACAAATTCCTTTGAGTCCGCCGTTGAAAGTGTACCGTCGGCATGGATTACAGCCCCTGTTTTGCTCACACTAACCTTGCCGGGAACCGGCTCCTGGTAATTCTTAACAACAACGCTGCCCGCGGCGAACGCCGTGCCGTTTCCGTCAAGCACCCTGTAATCCGTGCCAATCTTAAAGTAAACCGGCGAGTCGCTGCCCAAATAGCCGCTCGGCGCGGGCCGCTGCTCCACAGCGTAATACCATTCGTCATATTCCAGACCCGTTATTGACGCTATGCCGTTGGAATCCGTGGTATATTCCCCAATGTAGCTGTCCGGCAACGGGTCGTTTTCCTTATAGACCTTAAAGCTCACGTTTTCAAGCTTTACCCCATCTGTCACTTGGAGCACAGCGGGGTCCTTCGCCGTTGCGACGCTGTTGTTAACGTCAATCCCCAGCTTTAGTATATTAACCTTTGCCTTTTCGATGTTTTTAACCACAACCGTGCCCGACTTGAACGGCAGCCCCTCCGGATAAGAGAGCGGCTTGCCCGTGGCGTCCACGGTAAAGTAGGTTGGCGTGCCGTTCTCCAAATAACCGGGAACGGTTGAGTTTTCCTCTATTCTGTAGAGCTGCCCAACCTTAAGCTTTGGCAGCAGCACCTTGCCGTAATTCGCGTCTGCCGGGTCACTGATTGTAGTGAACTGCCCAAGGCTAACATCTGTGCCGAGTATCCCGGTCCCTACCTCATAAAGTGTAAATTCCACTCCGCCCAGCTTAGTGAAGCTGCCGTTAATATCGGTTGGCGCTGTGTTAATGCTTGCCGAACCAAAGGGAATGCCCGCCTTTGTAAGCCAAACGTCAACAAGCGGATTGCGCGCAACAACCTCAAAGGGTGCGAGCCCATCTCCCGTGCCGCTTGCGGAAATAAAGTCCGAAACGCTGTAGCCTGACGGCGGCTCTTGCCAACTGCCGTTAATGTAAATCCTTAACGTGCCGACGACATATTCCGTCCTGTCGGGGTAAACCCTAAGGTCAAAGCGAATCCTATCCAACGAGCCGGGCGCGGCTGTTTCCTCAATGGTATAAACCACACCGGAGGCTGTCGTCAGCAGGCTGTTAAAGGAAACCTTACCCGCCGCGTCGGTGCTTGCCGTGCTGCTCCAGCTGTTGTATTCACCTTCTGTATTGAGCTTTTCGGGGTCGAGCGGGTCAACCGGCGTTTCCGCATAGTACGAAATCGCTCCGCGGCTGATTTTGAACTGTACTCCCTTGAGCGGCGCCGCGGGTGTCATGCCGTCATATTTTGTCAGCATCACACTGCCGCGCAGGGCGGAGGGCGGCACGGGGGTATTATAAATCGGCTGCACACCCGCCGTTCCTGCCGTTACAACATATCCTTCCTGCTCGGAGTATTCGTAAACGTCGGGCACACTGTCAAGCTCATAGTCTGCGGCGTAGGGCAGGGCAGGTATGGTTATGGTATATTCCACGCCGTTGGCGGCGTAACCCGCGGGGGTTGCGGCTTCCCGAACGGCATAATCTCCCGGCGCAAGCTCAGTGAAAGTTAAGCGCCCGTCCGCCCCTGTTGTTGCCGCTGAAATATATATGTAGTCAGGGGAACTGTCGCTATCCTCGCCGTCCGGCACAATTTGGTAGAGCGTGAATTGAACGCCCTGCATAGCGCTGTTTGTTTTTATATCCTTTTTGGTCAAGCTCAGCGACGCTGGGTATGCCTTAACCTCGTTATAAACCGGCGGCGCCTCAAGCAGCTCCGTCTGCTGCTCAAAGTTATAGCAGAAGCTGTTAATCATACGCTTGCCGGGATAAATCCATGTTTCGTCATATTCCGGCAGCGGCTCTGAGCCAACGTGATAGGCGGGGTCGGAGGGGTCGTTCCACGCACGCCTTGCCAGCAGTGAGGCATAGGTTTCCGGTCCGTGCCTCGGCGCTGTCATCTCAATAACAACCTCCAGCGCCTCCTGCTCCTCAAGCACCAGATGCTGGTTCTCCACGTCGTCTCTAATCAGCAGCCCTATAACGTGCGGGCTGTGTACCCCGTTGCTGTATTCTCCCGTAGGAATTTCCTTGCACCAAACGGGGACATTGCCCACAAAGGCATCAACCTCGCCCCAATATTGCGCAACGCCGTTAATCAGCGAGCCTTCGGTTATTGCGGCAGGCACCACCGCGCCATTATCGTCAACCAAGCTGAAGTAATCCGCCGCGGTTTCCGCGAAGGGCAGACTGTCAAGCTGCAGCTCCAAATCCTTTGCGTCAATCTCGCCGTCGCCGGTCAAATCCTGTGAGGGCAAGTGGTACGGCGTGTTGTAGGTTGACATTGTGTTTTCATCAAGGTAGGCACGGTATTGGTCGGAAACGACAAGATACCAGACCTCATAGCCGGCGGGTACTGTGACCTGCTTAACGTCATTCCACCAGTCGCTATTGCGTTCCGCCTGAGTTCCCGTAGCGCCGTTAACAATACCATGGTCCATATACATGGGTAGGAAATCGTAGAGCTTGAAGCCCTGCTCGGTAACGGACTCATCGGTGTTGTTGAAGATATACAGCTTTTCCTCCACGTCGTATGCCCAGTCCTCAACACGCCCGCCTGTACCGACGCCGGCAATATCCGTGGCGTTTTTGGTTGTGGTCTGCCAAGCGCTCCAAGCGTTTTCGCTCAGCTTGTTGCGCACAAGCTTCATTGCCGTAAGGACGGAGGTCATGCCCATATTGCCTTGGTCAACGCCTACCAGTGTTCCGACCTTGCCAAACGGGTTTTTGTCCGTCAGCGTTTTTCCGTTTGTAATGCCGCCGTCAACACCGCCGTTTTCGGTCAGCAGGTCTTCGCTTTCCGTGCCTACGCGGATTATCGACGGGTCCTCGTCAAAGTCCAAGTACACCCTGTTTACCATGGAGACGGCGCTTGTTGCCATAACGGAGCCTTTTATCAGCCCCAAATACCCTTCGCCAAGAATAGAACGCTTAACATTTTTTTGCAGCTCCGCGTTCCACTCGGTCAGCTCGTAATTGTACAGCGAGCCAACGCGGATTGAGTCCGCGGTAATGCGCAGGATATTATGCTTTGCCCCGCCGGCGTCCGTGTAGCCGTCGGAAACGAATTCGTACCTTAGATTCTGTGCGGCAAGCGCAAGCTGCTCATAGGGAGTAAAGCTCTCGAACACAAAGGCGTCCGGCAGAACGTCAATAATCTCTACGTTCTGTAAAAGCATTTGGAAGTCGCCGCCATTTGTTGCATCTATGCCGTTAAAGGTATCAAGCTTAAGCTTATAGTCAAGCTTGTCGCCCGCCATATAGATTGTGTCTGTGTTTCCGTCATGCTCAACGGCGCTTTTGCTTATGCCAATGCCCTCGTCAATATTTATCATGCGGAAGCAATCCCAGTCGTCAACGTGGTGCGGGACTGTTTGCTGTACCTCGGACTCGTCAAACCATTTTTCGTTGTAGCTTGCCTCGCCAAGGTTCCAAAAATAGTCGTCGGCTGTGCGTGTCAAGGGGTCATAATGCCCGTCCATGTCCGTGCCGTTGTCCGTTTCGCTTTCCCATGTTATGCTTGGGTCCTTGAGCGCCGTGTAAATAAACACGCTCACCGTTTCATTTTTCTTAACCGAATACGAAATATCGCTGAAGGTCACGCGCACAATGCTCTCCTGCAGGCTCTTTGGGAAGATGATTTTTGAGGTGACATTGTTCCGCGTCAGCACAACATTGCCGTCTATGTCGTAGGCGGTGAGTGTCGCCGGACCAAGCCCGTTGATGTCCGCGGAAACCATCTTCATGCGGGAATCATACAGCACGTCCGTGAATACCAAATCAGTGAACCGCGTGGTGTCGTTCGTCCATTCGCTTGCGTCGCCGTTGCGCCCGGTCAGGCTTATGCTCCACTTGAACTCAGCCGGGTTGTCCGCCGACGCCCCTTTGTCCGCCTTGCTGTCATAGAACCAGCCTATCGGGTCGCTTATAACGCCTCCGTCAGTCGCGGTTGTTTCCCACGCGGCTATTCCGTCTGCGTGTATGCCCTCGCCCGCCGCAAAGCCGTCCGGGTTATCGTTCGCGGCAATTGCGGGGGAAATCGCCCATGTGCCGTCGCTGAAATAATCCTTCACCGCGCCGCGGTGGGGCTTCTCCGCAACCTTAACAAAGTTGCCCGGCGGAATCGCGACAAAAAGTGAGGCGATGTCGTCCTTGCCGGAAAAATGCTCATAGTCGCCGTATGCCGGCTCATATATATCCGAAACGTAACCGATTGTGTTAACTACCTCTTGGTCCTCCCACGCGTTTGGGAAATACAAAACCAACGTAGGCGTGGGCGGGGTTACGGTTTGCAGCTGTGAATATGTTATACTGACAGTGCCGTCGCCGTTATCGTACCATCCGGGATTGAGCGCGGGGTCAAAATACGCCGTGGCAATTGTTTTTACGCCGTCCACATTCGCATAGTATGTAGGCAGGTAGTCCGTGTAGGTAATTGCGCTGATAAAGCGGCTGCTGCTGCCAATGTTTACAGTATATTCAATCCACAGCTTGTCCTGCTCAATGTACCTGTTCTCGTTATAATTATAAGGGCCGTCAAGGCTGTTCTCCTCGCCGCCGACCCTGCTGCGCGGCTTATTTTGCTCCACCATTGTGCTTGTGCGGGCAAACTTTGTTATTCCGGGGCTTTTGTAAATACCGCTGAGCGTCGCCGCCTTTTGTGTACCGGTGCTTCCCTCCCCGTCCACGAACATACCGTATGCCGGTCCCACTCCTGCGTCGGACTGCGCTACAGCGTCATTATCAGGGTTAATCAGCGTTGCAACAAGCGGGAACTCCCTGCCCTGCTCAGTCGGTCCGGAAATAAGCTGCCAGAAAAGTGACAAGCCGAAAGAACCGGTCGGAACCTCGTCCGTAAAGGTTATTGTTATAATACCCGCCGCCGGGTCACAGCTTGTGGTGTGTATGCCGTCCTGCTTGGAATCCGCCATAAAAACCACTCGCGTCGGGTCATAAGCAACCTGAACGGACCAGCCCGCGCCGATTTTTTTGTCCTGCGCCAGACCGCTGTTGTTCAAATCAACTGAGGTTTGCAGTATGTTGCCAATGTAATCCTTGGTGGTTATGCCGTGCTGGTAGATGTGGTAGAGTGAGGAATCCGTGGGGGTATATTCCTCGTAATAGAAGGTGTATTCGTTACCGGGTTCAAGGTAATTAAGGTCGCCCAAATGCTCAATTGCGGGCAAGGCGGCGGCAAATACGGCCGGCGTGGGGGAAACCGCAGCGTGCTGGTAGCCGAAAATCGGCTTGCCGAAAAGGCTTACCGTGCCGTTTTCAAAGTTGTATTCGGCACGCGTAACGGCGTCCGGCGCAATCGTTTCGCCGTCACTAAGGCGCTTGTAATGCACCAAGATGTTCACCGGCGCAAGCAGGTAGCCGTCGGCCGTGCGCACATTGTTAGGCGAATAACAATACACCGGGACTCCGTTATTTTTGTTGAAGGACTGGTAGGCGTTATCCGTTTGCGCGTCCGCGCGGATATAGAGCGTATCCGTTTGGTTGGAGCTTGCGTTGCTTGTGCCTATTCCGCCGATTATTACATAGTTAAGGAAAGAGCTTGCAAACGCGCTGTTTGATGAAACCGGCGGCTCCGGGGAATACGGATTCAGCACATCGTCCCTGTTAACGGGGAAAGTGAAGCCCTCAAATTCCGTGGCGGCCCGCAAATCCAAGCTGTTAAGGCTCGCTTTAGCGAACGCCCGCGCTCCTATGCTCCTCAAGTGCGCAAGGCTGTCTAAGTGCAGCTCCGTAAGCGGCACATTTTCAAAGGCGTAATCCTCAATGCGCAAAAGCCCCGTCAAATTGTTTAAGTCTAACTGCGTCAGCTTTGCGCTGCTGAAAGCGTTATAGCCTATAACCTCCAAGGAGCTTAGGTCGCCCTCAAGGCTCAGCTGCGTCAATGGCGAGGCGGAGAAAGTAAAAGGCGGAATGGACTGCAACTTCGGCAGGTTCTTCAGCGTCAATGTGCTCAAACCGCTGTAAGCCTTCCTTGCGGTGTTGCCCGCCGGACCATAGTGTGTTGTGTTGTAGCCTTGGTTATCGTTAACCGCCAAACCGTTCTCGTCATAAAGGAAAGCCTGCTGCTCCGCAAGGAAAGTGAGCTTCGGCAGGTTTTCTAATGTCAGGCTCGTAAGGTTGGTTGCCACGCGCCCCGAAGAAAAAGCCATGCCACCGATTTCATATAGCTCCGGCAGGTCGCTTATCGTCAGCTCGGTGCCGGCATATGCCCCAAACGCCAGCATACCAATGTATTTCAGTTTTTTCTGCGCGCTTAAGTCAAGGCTTTGCAGCGGCGCGTTAATAAACACGGCAAAGCCGATTGACTCCAAATTCGGGCAGCCTGAAAGGTCCAAATTGGTTAGTGCCGCACCATAGAATGTGCGTGCGCCCTCGCCGCACAGGTAATAGCTCTCTTTTTTGTAGTCGTCGCCGTTGGCCCCGTGGTCAACGCTGCCTATCATGCGCAGGCTGGGCAGGTTATCCAATTTAATCGAGGTTATCAGCGCCCCGCCGCCGCCGATGGTTCCTGGCATACTGCCATCAGAGAAAGCCCGTGAACCGATAATCTCCAAGGACGTGAGGTTTGATAAGTCTAAGCTCGTCAGCTGGTTTTTGTAGAAAGCCTTGTAGCAAATCTTTTTTAGTGCCGTGTCGCCGGTTAAGCTCAAGGTTTCTATCGGCGAGTTTTCAAACGCTCCATCGCCGATTATTTCAAGGCTCGTCAGATTGCTCAGGTCAAGCTCCTTCAGTCCAACCGCCATGTTAAAGGCCCGCTCACCAATATACTTGAGCTTGGGCAGCCCGCTCAGCGCCAAGCTTTGCAGCGGCGAGTTTAAGAACGCCTCATTGCCAATTGTTTCCAGCTGCGGCAGGTTAACCAAGCTCAGCTCCGTCAGCTTTGCGCTTTCAAAAGCTCCTCTGTTTGCAAGGCTTCCCGTGCTTACGTCTGTTATTCCGTCTGGCAGCTTGTCGGCGTAAATACCAATGCTCTTAAGGTTTGGCATATTGCTGATTGTAAGCTGTGTCAGCGGGGAGTTCCCAAAGCATTCCGGCGGGATTGAAATCAGCCCCAGGTTATCGAGAACAACGCTTTCAAGGGCATATAAATACCTGAACGCGGCGGCGCTTAAGCTGTCGTCGTCTGTACCCATGATGCCGTCCGCACCGGCATCATATACAAAAGCGGTTTCCTCCGAGCCATAGCGGGTACTCGTTCCGCGCAAATCACGCAGCACGGGCAGGTTGCGCAGCACCAAGCTTTTCAGCGTCTGCGCCCCGTCCTCAGTCGTCCAGTTGAACGCCCCCGCGCCGATTGTGTATAGATTAGGCAAATCCTCAACGACAAGCGATTCCGCCGCGTAGCTGCCAAAGGCAAGTATATCAATCGTCACAATGGATTGCGGGAAAGCAAGGCTTGTCAGCGGCGAATCTCGGAATGCTCGTTGACCAACAGTCGTCAGCGCTGTGTTTCCGCTAAGGTCAAGGCTCGTCAACCCCGCCCGGCAAAACGCATAGTTACCTATGGTCCGCAGCTTTGTAAGCCCCGTCAGGTTAAGGCTTGTCAGCAACGCGCCGCCGTTATTATCGTAAAAGTCTTGCGTTATTGTTCCGGGGATTTGGCCGGTATAGTTGCTCTCGGAAAAAGCGTATTGCCCAATTGCTGTGAGCATTGGGTTTGTGGAAAGGTCAAGCTCGGTTATGCGGTTCTTGTAGAACGCGTAGTCGCCGATTGTCGTCAGCGCGGGGTTGTTCGCAATGGTCAGGCTTGTGATTGCGGCGGCTTGGAACGCCTTGTTGCCGATAGAGGTCAGCGCGGCGTTGTTTGCTATTTCAACTGTTTTTATATTTGTAAGGTCGCCGAAAAAACAACCGTTAGTAGCTGTAGTTACAGACTCCGGAATTGTTGTGAGCTTTTCGTTATTAATAATACGGACTGTTTTAAGCAGGGGCAAATCGTCCAGGCCCGTGTCGTTTGTCGGGGTCGGCAGGCTCACCAAGCTGTCGCAGTTGTCAATAATAAGCTCGGTAATGCTGTTGACCGCCAGCGGCAAACGCGTGGGAATGCTGTTGTTGAACAGTACGGGCGCAATGGTGGTAAGCTTTGGGTTATCCTTGATTTCCAGCGTCGCGCTGCCAAGGTGCCCGAAGTTGTTGCCGCCAATCTCAATCAAGGAATCCATGCCGCTGATGTTGAGTGTGCTTAAAGGATAATCACGGAAACAGTGCTGACCGATAATTTTCAGCTTGTCAAGCATGGAAAGGTCCAGTGGGAAGGGTGTGATAGTTATGCTTTCGCTGCTCGCCGCGGCGCAGAAGGTCGCTATGCCAAGCTGCTCCAAATTAGGGCAGCCGGAAAGGTCAATGCTGCGCAGCTGTGAGTTAAGGAACGTGCGCGCGCTACTGGTGTAAGCTCCGCCGCCGATAGCCAAGAGCGCGGGCATATTGTCAAAATTGATTGCCTGCAGGTCGTGGCCGCCCGAATGGGCAAGAGTATTGCCGGAGGTATCTGAAAAAGTATAGTCGCCGATTATCTTAAGCGAAACAAGGTCAGATAAATCAAGGCTCACGATTTTATTCCAACGGAAAGCGTGGCTGCCGATTGCCCTAAGCTTTGTCAGCCGCGCGCCCTTTGTTCCAAAGTTCACTTCCGCGTACGCGCCGTTTGTGTTGTTTACATTGTTCGTGTCCGTTGAGAATGCCTTGTCGCCTATTATTTCCAAAGCCGTCATGTTGGAAAGGTCAATCGCTCCCGGCACATTTGAGGCGTTCTTGCTGTTGAAAAGCACCGCCCCGCCCGTGCCTGATGAGGAAATCGCCTTTACCGCCTCGCCCGTGTCCGGATTAATGCCGGGCAGCACTAAGTATGCCCGCGCCGCCGCGTTGCCGGTGTATTTTGTGTTCCCCTGAGCGGAAAAGCCCGTAACTGTCAGCCCCGTTACGCTTTCCGTGTATGTGCCGCCAAGGTATTTATCAATCGTCACCGTCACCGTTTGTGTTGCGTAAACAAAGTCGGCGTACGTCCAAAGGCTCTCTGTGCCGTCCGCCTTGGGTATGGGGGTTCCCATTAAATCCGGCTCAACACGCACGGTTATTGTGCGCACAGCCACATTCCCCACGTCGTCCGTAGCTGTGTAGGTGACGTTAAAGCTGCTGTGTATTATTGTTTGCGCCGCCGTTATTTGCGTTGGGTTAACCGTAACGGAGGCTATGGTTCGCCCCTCCGCCGGAGTAACGGCAGCCCAAGCAAGCAGCTCTGCATTGGTGTATGCGGAATCCGGCAGTATAACATGGTCCACTACGTTGATTGTGGGGTCGCTTTGAACATAATTATAAAGGAACGTAACCTCCGCCGGCGCGCCGGTTGGTGTGCCTCCGGGTGAATCCAAGCCAACGTGTTCCACTGTTTGCGTGGTGGGAGCCTGGACTGACCAGCCATAGACGGCGGGGGCATTGACTGCAACGTCAGTTCCCCGCTCAAAAAGTATTCCCGACAAAAAGCCGTCGTCGCCGCCCAGGATTTTGTCCGGCTGACCAATCGGGTCGGGGTTAAGCGGGTCGGCGCTCTCCGCGTTGCGCAGGTGAACCGTGACCGTAACCGGGTTGAGCACATAGCCGTTACCGCCCGCGAAGTGTGAGCTTACGCCCGTGTGCGGCTCCGGCGTGGTTATTTTAACAACCCGGTCGTTTTGGTCAAAGGCGTCGTCCGCGATTGCGCTTACGTTCGGCAGGTTGACTTCCTTAAGCTTATTGGCAAAAAATGCCTGTGCACCAATATCCGTTAGCTGCGGGGCAACAAGGGTTGTTATTCCGTTGCCCGCAAGCGCCAGCTCCTCCACACGCACAATATTAGAAGGCAGAGTGACGCTTGTGAAGTTGTTTTCCATGAACACGCCCTTGGCAAGCGTGGTGAAGCTTGAATTGCTCAGGCTTGAAAAATCAAAGCCCGTTTCCGCAACGGAATCCCAATCACCAAGGCTGTTGCCCATAAAAGCCTGTTCGCCTATTTCCCTCAAGCTGCTCGGCAAAATAAGTGTCGTCAGCCCAACGTTGTTAAAGGCGTTGCTGCCGATTGATTTTATCCCCGCCTCGTCGGGAATAAGCAGCGCCTCAAACTCGCGCCCCAAAAAGGCGTCGTCCGCAATGCCGTCCACACCCAAAATAAAGGGTATGAACACCTTTTTTGAATCCTGCAGTCTTTCGAGTCCCTTGACGGAAAAGCCCGTTATTTTGCCGTCACTTGTTTGAAAATCAGCGGAGGTCCAGTTGCCCTCGTTACTTATACCATAAACGCCCGGGAAAGGAAGAAAGGAGCCAAAAAGCAGCGCCGCGACCATAGCGAAAGCTACACAGGACAGGTAGAGATACTTCCTTGCCCGTTGCTGCCGCTTGTTAATGAACCCCTTAACAATCCTAAGACGCATCTATTAAGTTTTCCCCCTCGTTGCTGTGACCGGTTATAAACCGCCATTCTCTCCCAAAAACGCCAAATCACAGCAAAAAAACCTGTTGAATCATCGCTTCAACACTTGCAATTATAAAGTATAGGGAACAAAATGTCAATAGTTTTTATAAAAATTTCGACTTTCTTTTCCGAAACTTTATTATTTTAGTCACATGACCTTGCCAGCACTCGCTCCGCGAAAAGTGTACCGCCCTCGGCTCGCGCCAAGCCCAAAAAGCTGCCGTCGGGGGCAAGGATGCGCACAAGGCCGTCCGCAACCGGGGCGCAGCGGGAGCGTTCCAAGGCTCCGCCGTTGCCGAAGCGCACTGCCTGCGCGGCGCTCACACTTAGCGCGGGGTATGCGTCAAGCACGTCCGACAAAGGGATAAGCGGCAACTCGGCGGCTTGCTCCAGCTCCTCCTGCGTAACGCAAGCGGCAAGGGGAAAGC
This sequence comes from Clostridium sp., assembly GCA_031272895.1. Lineage (GTDB taxonomy): Bacteria > Bacillota > Clostridia > Oscillospirales > Acutalibacteraceae > WRKY01. The sequence goes on from JAISSW010000016.1 coordinate 73,538, forward strand.
CGTTCGCCATGGTTCGGCACAGGGCGCTTAGGTGTGCTCCGCAGCCCAGCGCCTCACCCAAATCAGCCGCCAAGCTGCGTATATATGTACCCGCGGAGCAGCTGACGTCAATCGTATATTCGTTTTTCTCCTCGTCCGCAGAAACAAGCTCGATTGAATGAATGGTCACACGGCGGCTTTTGCGCTCAACGCTCTCTCCGCGGCGCGCCAGCTCGTACAGCCTCACCCCTCCGACGGATACCGCGGAAAACATTGGCGGCACCTGCTCAAGCTCGCCCAAAAAGCCCTGTAACACCCGCTCAACATCGCTTTTGCCGCACTCAACGGGGCGGGTTAAAAGCTGCTGCCCTGTGCGGTCAAGCGTATCTGTGGTAACTCCCAGCTTGATTGCGGCGCGGTATGCCTTGCCGTGCTCGGGCAGATATTGCGAAAAGCGCGACGCACCGTCAATCAGCAGAGGCAGCACACCGGTGGCCATGGGGTCCAGCGTGCCTGTGTGACCGACCTTGTGCTTTGTGCCGGTCAGACGGCTCAAAAATCCCCGCACACGGTTGCCCGCGCGGAAAGAGGTTATGCCCTCGGTCTTGTTCAGCAAAATAATTCCGTTCATCTTCAAGCTCTCCTACCGGGTAATTTTAGCATATTTAAGGCAAATTTGTCAAAAAACTTTAGAAATATCCCCACGACTTCATGACGACATCGCCGTGAAAATGAAAAAGCTAAAAACGGCCGCCAAGCAGGCAGCCGTTTTGTTTGTTTTGCTTATTCCGCAGCGGTAAGGCGGACGGGGTTGACCTTGACGCCGGGGCCCATAGTGCAAGCCAGCACGCAGGAGCGGATATACTGCCCCTTTGCGGCGGCGGGCTTTGCCTTGATGATTGCGTCAAGCAGGGTGCTGAAGTTCTCTTGCAGCTTCTCCGCGCCAAAGCTTGCCTTACCAATCGGGCAGTGGATAATGTTGGTTTTGTCCAAACGGTATTCAATCTTACCTGCCTTCGCCTCAGTTACGGCGCGGGCGACGTCGGGGGTAACCGTGCCTGCCTTAGGCGTAGGCATTAAGCCGCGGGGACCGAGAACCTTACCCAAGCGACCGACAAGGCCCATCATGTTGGGTGCGGCAATGCACACGTCAAAATCCATAAAGCCGCCTTGAATCTGCGCCACTAAATCCTCTGCGCCCACGATTTCTGCGCCGGCCTCTTTAGCGGCCTTTTCTTCGTCGCCCTTGGCGAACACGCACACGCGCACGCTGCGGCCGGTGCCGTTTGGCAGCACAACCGCGCCGCGAACCTGCTGGTCTGCGTGGCGGCTGTCAACGCCCAAGCGGACGTGGCACTCCACTGTTTCGTCAAATTTGGCGGTTTTGGTCTTAACAACCAGCTCAAGCGCCTCAGCCGGGTCATAGAGTGCGGTTTTATCAACAAGCTTTACCGCATCGGTATATTTTTTGCCGAATTTCATAGCCTTTTACCCCCTTAGTCGTCCGCCACAACAACGCCCATACTGCGCGCTGTTCCGGCAATCATGCTCATTGCGGCCTCTAAGGACGCTGCGTTCAGGTCGGGCATTTTCTGCTCCGCAATCTGCTGAATCTGCGCCTTGGTGATTGTACCGACTTTGGTTTTGTTCGGCACACCTGAGCCGCTCTCAATGCCCAGCGCTTTTTTAATCAGCACGGGCGCGGGGGGTGTTTTGGTGATGAAGCTGAACGAACGGTCGGCATAAACCGTGATTACCACGGGGATAATCAAGCCAACGTCGTTCTTGGTGCGCTCGTTGAAGTCCTTTGTGAACGCCATGATGTTGACGCCGTGCTGACCGAGCGCGGGACCCACAGGCGGTGCCGGAGTGGCCTTGCCCGCGGGAATCTGCAGTTTGATGAAGCCTGTAACCTTCTGTGCCATTTTGGATTCCCTCCGTTAATTGTGGTAATTGGCGGAGCGCCTTAGCGCCCCTCCCACTATAGACATTAGACCGAGGTCTATTATCTACTCGCAGTAATTTTTCAGCTGACCGGCTGAACCTGATTGAGCGCTAAGGTAAAGGTGCTTACCCTGCCGAATGCGCCCGTGACCGCCACGGAAACAGTCTTGCTCTCCAAGTCGATTTTTTCCACCGTGCCGATAAAGCCGTTAAAGCTCGGGTCGGTTATCTCCACAACGTCGCCCACGGCATAATTGAGTTCCACACTGCGGCGTTCAATGCCCATTGCGGCAATGTCCTCCTCGGTCAGGGGAGTAGCCTTGCTGTCCGGACCGACAAAGCCGGTTACGCCGCGTGTGTTGCGGATAACGTACCAAGCGGAGTCACTCATTTTAATACGGCCGCCGGCGTCCGTGCGCACCGCGCACTTAACCAGCACATAGCTTGGGTAGACCTTGCGCTCCACCTGCCGCTCCTTGCCGTCCTTAATTTCCGTTACCCATTCCGTTGGCACACGCACCTCTTGGATTTGGTCCTGCATACCGCGGTTCTCAACCATTTTTTCAATGTTAAGGGCAACCTTGTTCTCATAACCCGAATAGGTATGCACCACATACCATCTTGTGTCCTGTGCCATTTTGTTTCCCCCTCAGCCGAGGAACCACGGCAACAGCAGGGCGGCTGCCTCCGTTGTGGTTGTAGTGGTGGTTGTTTCGGTGGGGTTCACCCTTTGCGCAAGCCCGTGCAGAAGCTTAAGCAAATCAACCATCCCAAGGTCAATCAGGGCCACCGCGGCGCCGACAATTGCCACCATAAGCAGAACTATGCCGGTGTTTTTAAGCACCGTGCGCAGGTCCGGCCAAATGATTTTCTTTGTGTCCGCACGGAAGTCCTTGATAAACTTACCCAAGACAAAAGGATTTTTGCCCTTTGCCTTGCGTGCTTGCCGCTGCTGCAGCTGCTTTTCCGCTTCTTTAAGCCTTTGAGAGGCGGCGGATTCTTCTTTTTTAGCCATGGTGCCGTCCTCCCTTTATTTTGTTTCTTTGTGGGCGGTGTGCTTGCGGCAAAAGCGGCAATACTTGTTCAGCTCAAGCCGGTCGGGTGTGTTCTTCTTGTTCTTCATGGTGTTGTAGTTGCGCTGCTTGCACTCCTGGCAGGCTAAGGTAATTTTGACGCGCATGGTATTGCACCTCCATAAATTTCGGCGAAGCCGCGCCAAGGCGCCTGCTTTGCTACCTCCCTCGCTGTTTTTCGGTCACAAAAAAAGAACCCTGCCAACGAGGTAATGGGTATTGTAACACATCTGCGACCATTTGTCAAGCGCTAAGCCCAAAAATACCGTAATCCCCCGCCGTGCTTGCAAAATAGGCAAATTTATTGTATTATATTGTTAAACCATTTTTTGAGAGGAGCAAGACCTTTGGAAAACACATTAAAAAAACAGCTGAAGGCGACGGCGATTAAGGCACGCCTTGCCGCGCTGGAGGGCGTTTGGCGCGCCAAGTCCGGGCACCCCGGCGGCAGCCTGAGCGCGGCTGACCTGCTCACCTACCTTTACTTCAAGCAGATGAAGCTTGACCCAAAAAATCCGGGCTGGGAGGAGCGTGACCGCTTCGTTCTCTCTAAGGGACACGCGGCGCCCGGTCTTTACGCCGTTTTGGCGCTGCGCGGCTACTTCCCCGTGGAGGATTTGGCTACGCTGCGCCACCCTGACAGTCACCTGCAGGGGCACCCGAATATGCACCTTACACCCGGCGTGGATATGTCCACCGGCTCACTCGGGCAGGGGATTTCCGCCGCCGTGGGCATGGCGCTGGGCGCAAAAATCGGCGGCAAGGCATGGCGTACCTACGCGATGCTGGGCGACGGCGAGCTGCAGGAGGGGCAGGTCTGGGAGGCGGCTATGTTTGCCGCCGCAAAGGGACTTGACAACCTGACCATTGTTGTTGACAACAACAACCTGCAAATTGACGGCACAATTGAGCAGGTCAACTCACCCTACCCCATTGCGGAGAAATTCGCGGCATTTGGCTGGCATGTTATTGAGATTAACGGTCATTGCTTCGGCGAGATTGAAAAGGCCTTTGACGAGGCGCTGACAATCAGCGGCAAGCCCGTTTGCATTGTGGCAAAAACAATCAAGGGCAAGGGCGTGTCTTTCATGGAAAACAACGTGGGCTGGCACGGCAGCGCCCCCAATGATGAGCAATATGAGCAGGCGGTGGCGGAGCTTAAGGCCGCCCTTGCGGAAGTGGAGGGCTGAGAAATGAGTGAAATTAAGCTTGCAACCCGTGACGCATACGGCAAGGCATTGGCGGAGCTTGGCGCAATAAACCCCAAGCTGGTTGTTTTGGACGCGGACCTTGCCGCCGCAACAAAAACAAGTGTTTTTGCAAAGGAATACCCCCAGCGCTTTTTTGACGCAGGCATCGCCGAGGCTAACCTCATTGGTGTTTCCGCGGGGCTGAGCACGGCGGGCTACACGGTGTTCGCGTCCTCCTTTGCCATGTTTGCCGCGGGTCGTGCCTTTGAGCAAATCCGCAACACACTTGGCTATCCCCACATCAACGTCAACATTGGCGCAACACACGCGGGAATCTCCGTGGGCGAGGACGGCGCCAGCCACCAGTGCTGCGAGGACATTGCCCTTATGCGCACAATCCCGGGCATGACGGTAATCAATCCCGCGGACGACGTGGAAGCGCGCGCCGCAGTGTTCGCCGCAGCGGAATTACCCACCCCATGCTACCTGCGCTTTGGGCGCTTGGCCGTGCCGCGTGTTAACAAAGAGGACTACAAATTTGAGCTTGGCAAGGCTGTTACGCTCAAGGAGGGCAGCGACGCCACAATAATCGCAACGGGGCTTATGGTCGCAGAGGCTCTTGCCGCCGCCGCCGCGCTGGAGAGCGAGGGCATTAGCGCCGGGGTGCTGAACATCCATACAATCAAGCCCTTGGACGAAGCCGCAGTGCTTGCGGCAGCCGCAAAGACCGGGCTGCTCGTCACCGCGGAGGAACATTCAATCATCGGCGGGCTTGGCGGCGCTGTCGCGGAGCTTGTGAGCGAAAAGGCTCCCTGCCGTGTGCTGCGCGTTGGCGTAAGGGATAAGTTCGGTCGCTCAGGTCCGGCGCTGGAAATGCTCAAGCGCTATGGCTTGGACGCAAAAACAATCGCGGAAACGGTTCGCGCGGGGCTTGGGAAATAAAAGCAAGGCAAATAAAGGAGGGTCGCCCCTCCTTTTTTGTTAGCCCAAGCCGTATTGCTCAATTTGCGCCAAATGCTCGCTGTAGGTTTTGCTGTAATGGTTTTGGTGGTCCGCCCCAAAGAAGAAGAATAGGTAGTCGCTTTTGGCGGGGTTTTGCGCGGCGTTGATTGCCCTTATTCCGGGGGAGCAAATCGGTCCGGCGGGCAGGACACCGACAAAGTCGTCGTTCCACGCCGTGTTGAAGAGGGCACGGTAGCGGTCGGGGTTTTTAATCCAGGTGCCGCTTTGCACTATATAATTATTCACATACTCTGCGGTCACGTCCGAGCCGAGCTTAATCCCTTGCTTAATCCTGTTGTTGAAAACGGAGGAAATCATTGCCATCTGCTCCGTGGAGCGGGTTTCGCGCTCAATGACGCTTGCTAAAATCAAGCTGTCGTAATCCGGCAGCCCCGAGTACTCGTAGTATGCGTTCAGCATTTTCTTCAGCACCTCTACGGGGTCCGAGTCCGTGTACAGCTCATATGTCGCGGGGAACAGAAAGCCCTCGTAGCGGTAGGCGACGTCGGGATTGTTCGGCACAGTGAAGCTTTGTACCGTGTAGTTCTGCGCAGCGTCAAAAAAGTCCCTTGCCCCGCAAATGCCGTTTTCCTCCAGCGTCGCGGCGATTTGGTAAAACGAATAGCCCTCAGGTATTACAACCCGCTTAATTTCCCTCTCGTCGACGTCCCCCGTTGTTGTTTTGCTTTCCGAGCTTGCGGCGGCAGCACTTGTCCTTTTGTCTTCCGTGCCGCTTGCCGAACCGCTTGTTTCTGCGGAGCTTCCCGTCGTCGCGGCAGTGCTTTCCAAGCCGGCTTCGCCCTGTGTACCGCAGGCAGCCAAAAAAGCCGCCATAGCCAAAAGCAAAGCCAAAAGCCTCAGTACGCTTTTACCGAGCATCAATGTTTCTCCTAAAAATCAGAATTCAAAGCTGTTGAACACAACCTCTGTGTTGTTCCTGCCGGAGGCCTTGTCCACCTCAAACTCAATGCCGACGGCCTTGGAATAAATATTGTTCAGCTCCGCAACGCCGCTCATGGTGTGGCGGATTTCCACCGGCAAGCCCGTGTATTTATTCACCGTTGCGACTATTGTTGATTCTCCCACATATATATTAACGCTCTCAACTGTCGGCTTAACGGTAATAAGAGTGATTTTCATTCCCGCCTCAAAGGTCGCCTTGCCCTCCGCCGCTGTTTTGAAGTCCGCCGTGTAGCGTCCGAGCGGATTGTTTGCCGCACGCTCCGGGTTGTTGACTCCCTTAACCTTTAGGGTAAGAACATAATTATCGCCGCTCTCCTTACACGAGGCGCTGACCAAATCGTCCTCGCCAAGCGACGCGGAAACCAAATAGTTAGTCGACTGCCCCTTGCTTGCGGTGTAGGGATGTGTGCCGGTTCCCATGAACTCGTCCACCTTGCTCATAATCGGCTTTTCGGCTACGGCCCTTACCGCCGCACTTATTTGCTCAAAGCCGGTTACGTCGCTGACTGTGGTTGTTACTACCTTTCGGAAGCCCGCCTTTGAGCTGTTGACCTTTTTGGTGAGATTATTGTAAAAGCTCGCAAGCTCAGCCTTGCCGACGGGCATGGCGATTTTTTCTTTTGGTATTGTGCTTGTGGGCTGTGTTGTGGTGGTGGCGCTTGGCTGAGTGGTTGAAGTAACCGGAGTAAGCGTTGAGGTTGTGCCGCCGTTATTGTCCTGCGACGGCGCTTGCGTTGTAGTGACCGGGGCAGCGGTGGTTCCTGTGCCCGTTGCCCCCGTGGACTGCACCGCGTTTGTTTCGGTTTCCTCCGGCGCGGAGGAGGAAACAACAGCGCTGCCGCCGGTGGTTTCCGCCTCTTGCAGGTAGCTTGGGCGCGGAAGCTGCACCGCAACGGTAGGCACGGCGTTGCCGCAGGCAGTCAGCGCAAGCAGCGCCGCAGCAACGGCTCCCGGCACAAAAAGCTTGGCAAAACGCTTTATATTCATGGTTTACCCCTCGTTTGGACAAATTTCGTCCTGTATATTGTCGCACAAAACCGCGCACAAGTCAAGTACATTACATTAACTGTTTGTTAACTCTGTTTGATTTTTACTCCTTTACGGCTCGCTCAAGCTCGCTCATATCAGCGCCGGAAAGCACAACCTTATCCCCCGCAAGCATAACCGTTGAGCCCTTTGGCGTAACCACGTTGCCGTCGCGCTGAATCATTACCACCAGCACGCTTTCGGGTATTTCTGCGTCCATTATTGACTTGCCCTCCCAAGGGTGTCCCTGTGTTACGCTGACCTCTGCAAGCTTGCCATAGCGGTCCTCAGGGTAATCGTTGAGCGTTTTGAACACTGAGCCGCTTTCGTCCACCAGACCAAGCTTGCGCGCCGCCATTGGCAAAAAGCTGCCCTGAAGCGTTATCGAAAGCAGGCAGATGACAAAAACAATGTTGAACAGGTCGTCCGCAACGGGAATGCCCGTTGCCAAAACGATTGTTGCAAACACAATTGACGCCGCCCCGCGCAGCCCTGACCATGCCGTAAGCGCCTGCGCCCGCAGGGAAAGCTTGAACGGCGTTAGGATAATGACTGACGCAACAGGTCTTGCGACAAAGGTGATTACAAGGGCGCAAAGCAAGGCGGGCACAAGGTGGGCAAGCAGCTTTGTGGGTACGCTCAGCAAGCCAAGCATGAAGAACAGGGCGATTTGCACAAGCCAGGTCAGTCCGTCAAAAAAGTGAAGTATGCTGCGCCTGTGAACGAACTGTGAGTTGCCAAGGATAATCCCCAGCAGGTAGACGGCAAGGTATTCGTTGCCCCCAAGCTGCAGGTTAACGGCAAAGCACAGCAGAGCCATTGCCGCAACAAAAATCGGGTAAAGCCCGTCAACCTCAAGCTTAACACGCTTTAACAGGGCAAGCGTAACTATGGCAAAGCCGCCGCCCAGAACAATAGCGAAGCCAAATTGCTTAAGCAAAAACAACGCCACGTCCCCCGCGGAAAGCTGCACACCCTGCGCCATTGAAAGCAAAAGCACAGTGAGCATATAGCTCATGGGGTCGTTACTGCCGCTTTCCAGCTCCAAAAGTGAGTCCATGTGGTTTTTAAGGCTCAGCTTGCGGGCGCGCAGGACAGAGAACACGCTTGCCGCGTCCGTGCTGGAAACCACCGCCCCCAGCAGCATTGAATTGACAAGTGACCAACCCAAAATCCAGTACGCCATTATACCAAGCAAGCCCGCGGTCAGCACAACGCCGACGGTGGAAAGCAGCAGCGCCGGCGCCGCCACACGCTTTGCCTCCCGCCAGTTAAGCCCAAAGCCGCCGTAAAACATGATGAACATAAGCGCCACGGAGCAAATACTTTCCGCAAGGTGCGCGTCCTCAAAATCAACGTGGAGCGGTCCGTCCACGCCGACGAACATACCCATTGCCAAAAAGATAAGCAGCGTCGGTACGCCGATTTTATAAATCAGCTTGCTGGAGAAAATGCTGACCGTCACAAGCGCCGCGCCTATAATAATCCACTGCGCCACCGCAAGCCCTCCTTAAATCCCGTGTAAGGAAACAGCACCGCACTTGTTAGCGCGGCGCTGCACTTGTAATATTATACCATGAAGCCCCGGCTTGTGTCAAACGGGGCAGTGGGTTACTTTTGCTTCCTCTCCTGCTCCAGGATTGCGCGAACCTTAATCGGCAGCCCGAACAGGTTGATAAAGCCGGCGCTGTCGTTTTGGTCGTATACCTCGTCCTCGTCAAAGGTGGCAAACGCCTCGCTGTAGAGGGAGTAGGGGCTTGTTACGCCGGCGTTGAAGATTCCGCCCTTAAACAGCTTGAGCCGCACGTCGCCCGTAACCGTTTCCTGAGTTTTGTCAACAAAGGCGTCCATTGCCTCCCGCAAGGGGGTGAACCACTGCCCGAAGTACACAAGCTCGGCATAGCGCAGGGCAAGCTGCTCCTTGTAATGCTGGGTATCACGGTCAAGGGTGATTGTTTCCAGCACGTCGTGGGCGCGGTAAAGGATAGCGCCCGCCGGGTTTTCGTAAACTCCGCGCGACTTCATACCAACAAGGCGATTTTCCACAAGGTCGTCTATTCCTACGCCGTGCTTGCCGCCAAGCTTATTGAGCTTTTCAATCAACGCAACGCCGTCAAGCTCCTCGCCGTCAACTGCCGTGGGGATTCCCTTTTCAAAATGTATCGTCACATACTCCGCCTCGTCCGGTGCCTGCTCCGGCGCAACACCAAGCTCCAAAAAGCCCGGTTTTGTGTATTGCGGCTCGTTGGCGGGGTCCTCCAAATCCAAGCCCTCATGGCTAAGGTGCCAAAGGTTTTTATCCTTGGAGTAATTGGTTTCGCGGTTAATTTTCAGCGGAATGCCGCGCGCCTCGGCGTAAGCGATTTCCTCCTCGCGGCTCTTCAAATCCCAAACACGCCACGGGGCTATAATCTTCATGCCGGGGGCAAACGCCTTGATTGTAAGCTCAAAGCGCACCTGGTCGTTGCCCTTGCCCGTGCAGCCATGGCAAATTGCGTCCGCGCCCTCCTTGAGGGCAATTTCCACAATACGCTTGGCAATAATCGGCCGCGCAAATGACGTTCCCAAAAGGTAATCCCTTTCGTAGCGCGCGCCCGCCTTAAGGGTTGGGAAGATGTAGTCCTCCACAAAGGTTTTCTTCAGGTCCTCAATGTAGAGCTTTGACGCCCCGGTCTTGATTGCCTTTTCCTCCAGCCCCTCCAGCTCGGTTCCCTGCCCCACGTCGCCGCTGACGGCGATAACCTCGCAGCCGGGGTAGTTCTCCTTAAGCCAAGGGATAATGATTGATGTGTCCAGCCCGCCGGAATAAGCAAGGACTACCTTTTTGATTTGACCCATTGTTTTTGCTCCTTAAAATTCGTTTGGATAGTATTATATCACAAAGCTCTGCGTTTATTGTTCTCTTTTAGAAAAATGGCGCATAAAAGCGCATAAATATGCAAATAAAATGAAAGTTTATGCAGAATCGCTTCCGACAGGCCTCTCCCCCCTCCGGCTCGTTCCGCTTGCAATTTTGCGCAAAATATGGTATAATTATTTTCTACGCAGTGCGCTGATAAAGCGCTGTGAATAGCGCATGAAAATGCGATTTGGGAGTTAATCAGATGGCCTTTACAGAAGAGTCGTTAGACCTGCAGAAGATAATCTCGGTTGATATTAACACTGAGATGCGCAAGTCCTTCCTCGATTATTCAATGTCCGTCATAACCGCCCGCGCCCTGCCGGACGTGCGCGACGGCCTTAAGCCCGTGCACCGCAGAATACTCTACACCATGTACGAGAATTCTCTCTATCCGGACAAGCCCTACCGCAAGTGCGCGGACACGGTGGGCTCGGTTTTGGGGCGCTACCACCCCCACGGCGACGCCTCAGTTTATGACGCAATGGTGCGCCTTGCTCAGGATTTTTCCATGCGCTATATGCTGGTGGACGGTCATGGTAACTTCGGCTCTGTTGACGGCGACCCGCCCGCGGCATACCGCTACACCGAAAGCCGCATGAGCAAGCTCTCCCTTGAGCTGCTGACGGATATAGACAAGGAAACCGTTGACTTCGCCCCTAACTACGACGACCGCCTGCAGGAACCGACGGTGCTGCCCTCCCGTTTCCCTAATCTGCTGGTGAACGGCTCCGCAGGCATTGCGGTGGGCATGGCCACCAATATTCCCCCGCACAACCTTGGGGAGGTAATCGCCGCCTGCCGCCTACTGATAGATAACCCCGACGCCACGCTTGAGGAGCTTATGTCCGTACTTCCCGGCCCCGACTTCCCGACGGCGGGTATTGTTATGGGCAAGGCGGGGGTGCGCGCGGCATACGGCACGGGCAAGGGCAAAATCAGCCTGCGCGCCCGCGCGGAGATTGTTGAGGACAAGAACGGTCGCTTCAAAATCGTGGTGACGGAGCTGCCGTACCAGGTGAACAAGGCAAAGCTGCACGAGCATATCGGCGAGCTTGTTAAAGAAAAGCGCATTGAAGGCATTGCCGACGCGAACGATTATTCCAGCCGCGAGGGTATGCAGTTTGTTATTACCCTTAAGCGCGACGCAAACCCGCAGGTTGTGCTTAACCAGCTGTTTGCGCTGACGCAAATGCAGGTGACGGTTGGTGTTAACCTGCTTGCGCTTGTGGGCGGCGAGCCAAAAATACTGACGCTTAAGCAAATGCTGGAGCATTACATCAAATTCCAGTGCGAGGTTATTGCCCGCCGCACAAAATATGACCTGCGCAAGGCACAGGAAAGGGCGCATATCCTTGAGGGTCTGTTGGTCGCCCTTGACTTTATAGATGAAGTAATAGCCCTGCTGCGCGCCGCGAAAAGCATCCCGGAGGGCAAGCAGGGGCTGATGGAGCACTTTGGCTTGGACGACGCACAGGCACAGGCGATTGTTCAAATGCGCCTTGGGCAGCTGACCGGGCTTGAGCGCCAGAAGATTGAGGACGAAACAGCAAAGCTAAAGGCTCTTATTGCCGAATTCCTTGAACTGCTTGCCAGCGACACGCTGATTCTTGCAAAGGTCAAGGAGGAGCTGACCGCAATTGGCGAAAAATATACAGACCCGCGCCGCACAGAGCTTGCCAACGTCAGCGGAGAGGTTGACATTGAGGACCTTATCCCTGAGGAAACCTGCGTGTTTACGCTCAGCAATATGGGCTACTTAAAGCGCGTGCCGGCGGAAACCTACCAAACGCAGCACCGCGGCGGACGCGGCATTGTGGGCATGGCAAACCGCGAGGAGGATGCCACCCGTTCGCTGTTCACCGGCTCAACGCACGAGTATGTTATGTTCTTCACCAGCAAGGGCCGCTGCTTCAGGCTAAAGGGCTATGAGATACCGGAGGGGAGCCGCAATTCCAAGGGCATGAACGCCGTCAACCTTTTGCAGTTAGAAAGCGAAGAAGCGCTGTCCTCAATGCTGCCCATACCAAAGGAGAACGCGGGGCTTTACGTCTGCATGGTAACCCGGCAGGGCGTTATTAAGCGCACAGCGCTGGAGGACTACAAAAATGTGCGAAAGAGCGGCCTGAGGGCAATCAACCTTGACGAGGGCGATGAGCTTGCCTGGGTTGAGCTGACAAAAGGCGACGACCAGCTGCTGCTTGCCACCAAAAAGGGTATGGCAATCCGCTTTGCGGAGGACGATGCCCGTGTGCTTGGTCGAACGGCCCGCGGTGTCCGCGCGATACGCCTTAAGGGCGGCGACAGCGTGGTTGGCTTTGGTGTGCTTGCGGCGGATAAAGAGGTGCTGACGGTAAGTGAAACGGGCTTTGGGCGCCGCTCACTGCCGGAGAATTACCGTCTGCAAAGCCGCGGCGGCTTGGGTCTGAGAAACTATCATGTGGAGCGCTACGGCGATGTGGCCGCCATTGCGCTGATTAACCCTGACGACGAGCTTCTGCTTATTTCCGGCAACGGAGTGCTGATAAGAATTTCTGCGGCGCAGATACGCCTTGCAAGCAGACCCGCCAAGGGAGTTAAGGTCATGCGCTTGGGCGAGGGCGAATATGTCGTAAGCCTCAGCGCCCTGCCCGCGGACGACGGCGGCGAAACGGAACCCCTGCCTGAGGAGGCTTCCGCAAACGGCGATTAGGAATAACAACAAACGGGACGCGGTGATTTGCCGCGTCCCTTGTTGTATAGCATTTTTTTGCGCCTAAAGCCGCTGAGAAGCGTACTATCTCAGCCCGGCAAAAAATTCCTTCATCACCTCCGCAATATATTCAAGCTCGTTTACTCCTAAGCCATGGTGACAGCCGATATAAAACCCTTTGCGGCTTACGTTTTTCGCTACAGGGTATGAATCCTCCAAATTGCCGTACAACTTTCGGTATATGGGTTGGTTCAGCAGCGGAAACATTGGGCGTGTTTCAATGTTTCTGTTTTCGAGAAAATCACAAATCTCCTTGCGCGTAAAGCTATTCCCCATAATTAAAATCGGGTACATCATAAACGTGTGGTTGTAATCCTCGCCGTAAATTGGCAGCTGTAAATAAGCTTGGTAGGGTGATAACAGCTCGTTCAGGCAACGTGCGTTATTTCGTCGGATTTCCATAATCTCATCCGCGCGCTCCAATTGCGCAAGCCCGAGCGCCCCCTCCAATTCCCCCACACGGTAGCTATAGCCCAGCCTGTCAAAGCAAAACCTGCGGTCGAGCGTTGTTTCTCCCTCCATGCGCTTTTTGCAAACCGCATCAGAATCCGCCGCAACGCATACTTCACAGGTGCAGGAGCGCCCGTGCGCAATCAGGCTACGCAAGATTTCCGCATAGCGTTCATTGTCAGTTATTGTAACCCCGCCCACACCCGTCATTATTGTATGGGCTACATAAGTAGAGAACGCCGATAAATCGCCCCAACTGCCCACCATGCGCCCCTTGTATTCAGCAAAATGGGCGTCTGAGCAATCCTCAATTATTTTCAAGCCGTTCCGAGCCGCAAAATCGGCAATAGCATCCATTTCGCAGGGTAAGCCAAAGCAGTGTACAGGCATTATCGCGCGGGTTCTTGGGCTTAGGTGCCTCTCAAGCTGTGTTGGGTCAAGGTTATAAGTTTTTTCATCGACGTCAGCGAAAACAGGAGTCAGTCCTGCGTGCAAGACTGAGTTTGCACTGGAAATAAAGGTCAGCGCGGGAACAATTACCTCCGAATCATTTTTCCATCCTTCCATTTCCTTTAGCGTTTCGAGTGCAATATGCAGTGCGCTTGTGCCACTGTTGCACATTATGCCATAGCGTTTTCCATGCCGCTGTGCAAATTCCCTTTCAAAGCGCAAAACATATTTACTTGGCGAAAGTCTGCTACTGTCCAGCGCCTCGTTCACATAGCGTTTTTCAAGCTCGGTTACAGACGCCCAACCCACACCGATTTTTTTCATGCTCATACTCCCCAAAGCTCCATCGCCGGTTATTCAGCTTCCGTTACATTGTAGAAAGCCGGTCCGCCATATTTGCCTCTCAGGCTGACAACGAACCCATAGCTAATCCAGTCCTTTTGGTTGTTAGGGTCAAAAAAGCGCAAACGAACATGGCGTTTTTCCGGAATAGCTGTTTTGCCCTGAGCAAGGGCATCAAAGTAGCTTGGAAAGTCATATTCAAACTCAAGCACCTTTTCGGGTTCGTTTGGCTGAAGTATCAGCTCGCGCTGGTAGCGCAGTAGTTCAAGCGCCAACTCACGCTCCATGCCAAAGCCAAGAACAAATTCTTCCAGCTCATCAAAAAAAGGCGCAAGCTCATATACTGCGTGTTCAAACACATATTGGTTCTCTTCGCACGCATAGCTTCCAAGCGCCGGGACAGAGAGAATCAGCGTATCCTTGCCCTCGGAAATATGCGAGAGTTTTTTATTAAGAACCTGTGCCACATCATGCATAATCGTTCCGTTATTGTTGAGTGCATAGTCAAGCAGAGCCTGATAAAAAGCCTTGTAGCTACAAAGCTTGCTTGCAAACAAATGAATTGCAACAAGGCGGGTGACACCATAACAGTGCAAGCCTTGCACAAACCAAATAAACAGTGAGGCTGTTTTCCAGTCTTCGACGGGAAGTGTTTTGGTTGAGATAATCGTGTTGATATATTCAGGTATTTCATTTACAAATTCAGACGATGCAGATAGATATTGAATAAGCCGTGACTTGACCGTTTTCAGTTCAAACTCTCCTCTCCTTGCGTAAAGGCGTGAGTTCGGCAGCAAAAAACAGTGATACATAACTATTGCGTTATGCTGCCCAAGCTCAAGTAAGGTTTCAACGCCGTCGTAAAAGCTTTCAAGGCTCTCGCCCGGAAGCCCGAGTATAAGCTCAGAGTAGCTCATAATTCCGTTTGCGCGGTAACGCTCCAACAGGCTTTTGAAATGTGTGAAGTCCATGTTTGTGCGCCCTATGTTTTTAAGCACCACCGGCGACAGGCTTTGGAAAGACAGCGTTGTACCATGTCTGCTGATTTCACTATGGTTAAGCTTTTTAACAATACTAAAGACGCGTTCCTCATTGTGCTTAGCGTAATTCGCGTACATAAACATTGGGTAGCCGCTGCGTTTTTTCGCCGCTATCATTTCATCTGCAATTGCCTCATCCCGCTCAAAAAAGCCAAAGTTGGAATCAGCCAGCCATATATATTCCACCTTATGCTCTGAAAACCACTCAAGCTCCGCCAGCAGGCGCTCCATTGAAAAGCAACGTATTTTTGACTTAAGCAAGCCCCAATCACAATATGCGCATTGGTACGGGCAACCGCGGTTTGTTTCCCAAACACTTGACCACTGAATATCAGGGTGTTTGTTATATATATCATCAAAAACGCCGCAAAGGAAGGGTGAAGGGCAGTCCTCAAGTGAGGGCAGAGCCGCAGGCGCATTTGTTATGATTTTATCCTCTGCAGAACGATAAGAAAGCCCGGGGACACCCGTTAAGTCGGGCACAGCCTTAGTTAACTCAACCAAGAGCCTTTGAAGCGGTATTTCCCCCTCACCGTGCACCAAAAAATCAATGTATGAAAACTCCTCAAGAAAGCTTTCGTCAGGCGGAATATTGTGTCCGCCAAACACAATTATGCAGTTGGGATAAGTTTCTTTTATTTCACGCGCCAAGGTCTTGTTATACTCGGTATTCCAAACATAGCATGAGAAACCCACCAAAAAAGGATTGTCAAGCCCGCGAACTGTCTGCTCAATGTCCGTCCTCAAGAAGAGCAAATCCGCCAAGCTGTAATTATCGTCAACAATCGGCTCCTGCTTCGCGTAGGTCCAAAGCTGCCCGACAGCGTAAGGCAAATAAGCCGTCTTAAATGCGGCGGTGCTGCGCAAAACATCGGGCTGAACCATGTAAACATTACGCTTAATCATCTTGCTCCTCCAACAATTTAGATTTGGGCGTGAAAAAAATCTTGAACAGGGGAACCAAGTAACGCATTTTTTTCCCAAATGAGTTTGTGGACTCGTTTTCTTCGCGTGCCTTTTGAACCGCCGGTAATTCAATTGCCGGCAGCTTAAGCTTAAAAAACGGCAGGGTAAACTCCAAGATACAGCTGACACTTGTCTCGCAGAAATGAAAGCGAGTGAATATGCCGCATGGTATAACAGATACCCCATATGTGGGGTCGGTGAACCTTGTGTTGAATAAAATCCTTATGAGCCATTGTGCGGCGGAGAGTAAAAAAGCCGTTACAGCACTTTTATTGTCGTTGGTTTGCCCACCGACCATAAAACGTGATGGGCGCACCAACGCATTCGGGCAGACCTTACTTACTGCCAGCATAGCGGGAATATAAGCCACTTCCAAGTCCCTATCGGCAGGTAGGATTGCCAAATGCGTGATTTCATTCCGAGCTTTCAGGTATTCTTTAAGTGAAAACATTATCGGTAAATTCGGCTTTTGGCTAACAATAACCACAGGGATAGCCCCCGGAATACTTTTTTCTATTGATTCCGCCATATTTTTACATTCGCTTGTAGCAAATGGCGCTAAATAAATTATAAATTCCGCAACATCGTCAGGCGAGCAAACAGCCTGTAAATCTTCAATGGTTTCCTTTAACGATTGCACTTCATTAACTGCCGCCACCATTACCGCGCATTTTTTGAAGGTAATATTTTTAACATCCATATTTTACCTCTGCATCAGTTCGCATATTGTTGCCGCCGCGGCGACCATACCAGACGACCTCCCGCGCATAGTCGGGCAGGCTTTTCAGTTCTCCCTGCCGTGGGAAAGCCACGGTCATATCCGCCTTAATCAGCGGTTCCGGAGTGTTTGCAAGCGCCGCGCTGAAATATCTATGGAAATCATAGCTAAAATGCCTCTCTTGCGGGGCTTCCGGTAAAACAGCCATCGTCCTTTGGTATTTCAAAAGCTCGGCGCGCAGGTCGTCCTGAATCGGGAATTGCCCCAAAAAGCTGTTCAAATCATCGAAGAAAGCTTCCGGCTGCACGGCAAGGCAAAGGAACAGGATTTCCTCTAAGCCCCAATTAACAGCCCCAAAACGGCTGTCAACCTGCACAACCTCCCCGCTGCCGTTATCCACAATTGCGGCAAAGTGCCCCTCCAAATCGCTCAGCCTCCCGCCAAGCACTGTGGACGGGTTTTCCCTTGCCCAGGCAATAAGGCTGTTGTAGAAGTCCTTGTAGCGCAGCCCCAACTCATTATGCAAATAAATCGCAACAAACTGGGTTAGCCCCAAGCCATGCAAGCCCTGAACAAGATTTGAAAACACATTTGCCCTGACCCAATCGGCACGGGGCATGGTGTTGGTTTTGCAAATAACGTTCATGTATTCGGGCGCTTCCTCGTCGTCCGGCACACAATGCTCCTGCTCCCGCCTTATTGACGCAAGCTCAATGCCATGCTTTTCCACATACGCCGCTTCCGCAATCTCGGCATTCGGCAAAAGCTCGCACAAATAAACGTCAAGGGAGCTGTGCTGACCTGCGTCAATCAATTTATCTATGCCCTCGCAAAAGCTGTCATAGGTTTCGCCCGCAAGCCCCAAAATCAGCTCCGAGTGCGTGGGTACGCCATGGCTGTTATACAGCGCCATAAGCTCGGAATAGCGCTCAAACGTAAGGTTTTTTCTGCCAACATTTTCCAGAGCAGCTTGGCTTGTGCTTTGGAAAGAGAGTGTGGCTCCCTTACTCATGCCGTTTTTGTGCAGACGGTTGTTGATTTCAAAAACACGCAAATCGCTGTTTTTGGCAAAGCAGGTATCAAACTTAATGGGGAAGCCTGTCCGCTTCTTGCTTTCTATGCAATAATCAACTATTTCCTCATCGCGCGCTAAAATGCCGAAGTTTGAATCAGCGCAGAAAATAAGGTCAATGTGGTGCTTTGCCGCCCAATCTATCTCAGCCTTGACTCTCTCCATAGGGAACTCCAGCAGGCGGCTGCGCACCGTACCCCAATCACAAAAGGCGCAGCGGTAAGGGCAGCCGCGGTTGGTTTCCATAATCATGGCGAAATCAAAGCTGTATTTCTCCAAAATGCCGTCAAACATCCCGGAAAGATAAGGTGATGGAAAATCCGCCGACTGGCACGGCTCCACGGGAGTTGAAATCAAGCCGCCGTCCTCGCCGCGGTAAGAAATATTTGGAACGGACGATAAAGCTCCCTCGCCGTTCAACGCCAAAAGCAGACGCTCGAAGGGTATTTCCCCGGCCCCATGGATTAGAAAATCAATGAATGGATATTCGCCCAGCTGCTTGCTGCTGTTGTTTAATATTTGGTGTCCGCCAAAAACAACCAAGCATTCCGGGTAACGCTTTTTTAGCCGCTCAGCAAACAGCTTGTGGTACTCAAAATTCCAAACATAATTTGAAAAAGCCACAAGATATGGGCTTTCCAAGGACTCTATTGCCTCATCAATTTTTTCGCGCAGAAATATAAAGCGCCCCGGCGAATAGCTCTCCCGCACAGCAGGATTTTGCCACGCATAGGCGGCTATGCAACCGCAAGCGTAGGGGAAATGGGCGTTATTGCCATACAGGTACCCGGCCTGCACAAAATAAATATTCTTCATAAAAGCTCCGTCATACCGCTGATACTATGTTATTATACCCTTTTTACTTTAGCCGCGTCAAGCGTAGTTGCTATAGCCCTGCAAGCTTGAGGTCATGGTTCACCATAATTTTTATCAGTTCACTAAAGTTGGTTTTCGGCCGCCAGCCCAACGCGCGGCGCAGTTTGGTCGGGTCACCGAGAAGGTTCCCGACTTCAACCGGGCGGAACAGGCTTTCGCTGACCTCTACAAGCACTTTACCGCTGCATTTGTCATAGCCCTTTTCATCTAAGCCATTGCCTTCAAATTCCAGTTCCATGCCCGCCTGCCTGAACGCCAGCTTGCAAAATTCGCGCACGGAATGCTGTTCACCTGTTGCCACAACATAATCGTCAGGCTTATCCTGTTGGAGCATGAGCCACATACACTCGACATAATCCGGCGCATAGCCCCAATCCCGCAGCGAATCCAAATTCCCGAGCAGGAGCTTTTGTTGCTTGCCCACCGCAATATTCGCCGCCGCAAGGGAAATTTTGCGTGTAACAAAATTTTCTCCGCGGCGCTCACTTTCATGATTAAAAAGAATACCATTGACTGCAAACATACCATATGCCTCGCGATAGCAGCGCACAATCCAATAAGCATACAGCTTTGCGATTGCATACGGCGAAACCGGAGCAAATGGCGTTTTTTCATTCTGCGGAGCGGGTGCGCTTTCACCGAAAAGTTCCGATGTTGAAGCCTGATAAATTCTGCAAGCGTCCAACTCCAAAAGGCGAACACCCTCCAACATTCTAAGAGTACCGATAGCGTCCACCTGGGCGGTATATTCCGGCACCGTGAATGATGTGTGCACATGGCTTTGCGCTGCCAACAAATAAAGCTCGTCCGGTCGCACCTGCCCAAGCACACGGGTGACGCTTAACGAATCGCTGACATCACCATACCAAAGCTTAAGGTTACCTTTAATATGCTCAATTCGTTCCATTCGCTCGGTTGAGGTCCTGCGTAGCAGCCCATGCACCTCGTAGCCCTTGCTAAGCAGCAATTCAGCAAGATAAGACCCGTCCTGCCCTGTTATCCCCGTAATGAGAGCCCTTTTCATTTTTATACTCCTATGCCGCCCTTGCCGTTATACGTTTAGCAATGGTCTCAACAATCTTCTCTCGCAGCTTAGTTATTTGCGGCAGCAAAAGCCACCATGCAACAGATAGCACCACTAATATTATTGCAAATATTTGGTTCATGTAAAGCCCAAAAAACTTATGTGACTCCCCCGCACGGTAGTCTTCGTCATGGTATCTGAAGGACTCATAAACGCCGCGCGAAACGGCATATAGCGCCGCCGACAACGCCACTGCCCTACCCGGGCGGTAAAGCTTGCTGAAAAGCATGAAAAGCACCACTATCAGGCAGCAGGCGGCGTATGTGTAAAACTCAAATTCTTGCACCGGAAACAGGGTTTCACCTTCCAGTTTAACATCTACAGCCTCTACTCCCCACGGCCAAGGAACGCCGAAGCAGCAACCCACGCGGGAACAAATGTGCTTAATGGCGGCAAGAGCGACAAGAATAACCAAAACTGCGAAATCAGCATATATTTTCCAGTTTTTTGACATTAAGTAAACTGTTGAAACCACAATCGCGCCAAGGGATAACAGTATAAAGAAATAGCGGATTAGATTTGCGACAGTTCCGTCAAGCCCGGCGATTGATTGGGTCGTCACCGAAGTTACGCGCAGCACACCAAGGTCTTGACTTTGACTGCCGTAAAACGATAAAACCAATGCAAGAATACAAACAAGTATCGAGCCAAAAACGCTGACCTTGTGTTGTTTATTCACGCCGGATAACACCGGGAAACGGCTGCGGAAGAATTCGGAAACACTAAACCCAAGCCAGCCGAACATTTGCCGCAGATAACCCGCCAATTCTTGGAAAGACGGGAAACGAAAGCGTTTTTTGTTTTTGTACATTTTTTTGCGGTCTTTGCGCTTTTTTGCCTTTGGTCTTACCCAAAAAATGTTCTGCGGCTTTGTAACCGGGTTGGTAAATGGTAGTTTTGTCTGCTCCGCATAGCGGTTAACATTTTTTGATATGCTCAAGATTACCACCAGCGCTAAGCAAATAAGCGGCGCAATGACAAATTCGGGGGTATTTGACAAATACTCAAGGATTCCGGACACGGGACAACACCTCACTTAGATTATAGCACATTCGCTGTTTTTTACAATACTTGCGGCGCTTGCGCATTTTGGAGGAATATGGTATACTGGAGAAGACGATATTAAGTAAGCGGGGGTGACGAAATGCAAACAATATTACTATCAGGCGGAACAGGTAGGCGCTTGTGGCCCATTACGGGCGAGCAAGGCTCATAGCAATTTCTGCGCATTTTGCCCCAAAAACGCGGCTTTTGCGAATCTATGCTGGAACGAATATGCCGCCAGCTTAAGGAAGTAGGCTTGACCGATAACTTCACAGTGGTGACCGGCGCCGCGCAAAGGGATTTGGTTCTTGCGTATATCGGCGACAAGGGTGCGTCTGTTCTTGCGGAGCCCGCGCGCCGCAACACTTTCCCCGCGATTGCGCTTGCCTGCGCGCAGCTGCACTTTGAAAAGCACTGCCCCGACGATGAAACAGTGCTGGTTATGCCTGTTGATTCCTATGTTGAGAACGATTATTTTCGCCTGTTGGCGGAGCTGGAGGGCGTCTTTGAATCGCAAAAGGACGCCGACCTGCTGCTTGTGGGCGCAATCCCAACCTTTCCCTCGGCGAAATACGGCTACATTGTGCCGGAGGACAGGGAGGCTGCTACTTCCCTTGTTACGGAATTCCGCGAAAAGCCGACGGAGCCGCAGGCTGCCGAGCTAATAAAAAAGGGAGCGCTGTGGAATTGCGGCGTGTTTGTTTTTAAGCTGGGCTATATGCTTGCCGAGCTGTCAAAAAGAATTGCTCTTACCTCATATGAGGCGGTGCTTAAGCAATACAACGCACTTGAAAAAGAAAGCTTTGACCGCGTGCTGCCGGAAAACGGGGCGCGGGCGGCTGTTTGTAAATATGGCGGCAGTTGGGTTGACATTGGCACCTGGAACACCCTTGCCGACGTTATGGGCACAAGGGTAATCGGCAACGCAAGGCTTGATTGTGCCTGCGAAAACACTCAGGTTATTAACACAACGGATAAGCCTGTGGTTGTTATGGGCGCAATGGATATGATTGTTGTTGCAACCGACGAGGGCATACTGGTTGCGGACAAGCTGCTGACACCGTTTATTTTAGAGATGACCGATGACCTATAGGCGGCGGTAATCCTCCGCAAGTATGACGTATTGCGCACAATCGCAAAGACCGGCTTGGTTCTCGCAGCTCTGCCGCAGAATTCCCTCAAGCCGCATACCGGCCTTTTCCATTACTCTGCCGGAGGCGGGGTTGCGTGTGTCGTGCCTTGCCTCAATGCGTTTAACGCCGACTTCTTCGAAGAAAAATCGCGCAAGCTCCCGAAGGGCTTCGGTTGTGTAGCCGCAGCCCCACCAGGCTCTGCCAATACAATAGCCCACGCTGACGCTGCCTATCCCGTCGTCGCGGCGGACAACGCTTATGTTACCTATCGGCTCTCCAAGCTTCTTGAGTACAATCACCCACTGATATTCCGTTTCCTTGCCATAAGCCTCAATCCACATTTTGATGACCCTGAGGGTTTCCTCAACGTCGCTGTAGGCGCTCCACGTCAGGTATTTTGTCACCTGCGCGTCGCTTGCCCAGTTGCGGAACATTGCCTCGGCGTCCCCTATAACAAAGCGCCGAAGTATGAGCCTTTCGGTTTCAAGCGTAACCGTGCCCCTGTGCTTTGGCATAGGTCCCTCCCTTTTTCTGCCGCCGGGTTATGCGTTAATCATTGCGTCAATGCAGCGGCGCGCGCCGACTAAGGTTTCCTCGTCTAACTCTATTTCCTCGCCGCCCGTGCCGTTCAGAGCGTTCAGCACGTCCGGCAGGGTAGTTAATTTCATGTTGGGGCAAAGCAGCTTTTTGGATAGCGCATAAAAGCGCTTTTGCGGGCAAAGGTACTGCAAATGCTCGGCAATGCTCATTTCCGTGCCGATTATGTATTCACTCTCCGCGCCGTTTTGCGCCCGCTCCATAATCCCCGATGTTGAGCCGACGTAATCCGCCGCCGCAACCACGTCCGGCGTGCATTCCGGGTGGACAAGCACCGCCGCCTCGGGGTGTAAGCGGCGCATATTTTCAAGCTCGGCAAGGTTGACCGCCGCGTGTATTGGGCAGCCGCCCTGCAGCAGCTTTATGTCCTTTTCCGGCACCCGGCGCGCCACATAGTCGCCAAGGTTGCAATCGGGTATAAACAGGATTTTATCGTTTTTTATCTTACGGACTATATCCACCGCACTTGAGGAGGTTACACACACGTCGCACACCGTTTTCAGCTCTGCGGTGGTGTTGATATAAGCCACCACGGTTCTGTCCGGGTACTGTGCCTTAACCGCCTGAATAAGCGGCTTTTCCATCTGCTCTGCCATGGGGCAACCCGCCGCAGGGTTCGCCAGCAGCACCTGTTTTTTTGGGGAGAGAATCTTGACCGTTTCCGCCATAAAGCGCACGCCGCACATCAAAAAAGCCTTGTTTGCTGCCTTGGCGGCGTGAACACTCAGCGCGTAGCTGTCGCCGGTGAAGTCCGCAATCTCAACAATTTCCCTTGCCTGGTAGCTGTGGGCAAGCACACAAACATCCCGCTCTTTTTTTACCCGCAGAATCTCCGCTTGGATTTGTGCAATAGTCATTCGCTTCTCCCTCCGATTGAGCCTTATTCCCCGTGGTCGTGGTCCTCTCCCAAGCCCGCAAACAGCTGCGGATCATATTCAACCCCGTGGCGGTCGTAGTAATCCTTGACTGCGGCCTTGATTGCCTCCTCCGCCAGCACGGAGCAGTGCACCTTAACGGCGGGCAAGCCGTCAAGCGCCTCCACAACCGCCTGATTTGTAAGCGTCAGCGCCTCCTCAATAGGCTTGCCCTTAATCAGCTCCGTAGCCATGGAGGAGGTTGCGATTGCCGAAGCGCAGCCAAAGGTATTGAACTTTACATCGGTTATTATTCCGTCCACTACTCTAAGGTAAATTTTCATTATATCGCCGCAGCGGGCGTTGCCAACCTCGCCCACTCCGTCCGCGTTATCCATTTTGCCAACATTGCGCGGGTTGATGAAGTGGTCCATCACCGCGTCAGAATATCCCATTGCCATTGTTAACACTCCTTTTGTTATAAAGCACAAATTCCTACTAAATTGCTGTGTATTTTCTTCCGGATTATCCATTCGCCAAGGCGGGGCTTATTTCCCTTCGTTCGCCTTGATTTCCTCCCACACCGGGGAAATTTCCCTAAGGTACTCAACAACCGGCGGGACAATCCCAAGGATATAGTCAATATCCTCCTCGGTTGTTTCCCTGCTAAGGGAAAGCCGCAGCGAGCCGTGCGCAATCGCGTGGGGCAATCCAAGCGACAGAAGCACATGGCTTGGGTCAAGCGACCCGCTTGTACAGGCGCTGCCGGAGGACGCGCAAACGCCCTTTTGGTCAAGCAGCAGCAGCAGGGATTCGCCCTCAATACCCTCAAAGCAGAAATTGACGTTGCCGGGCAGGCGCTGTGTGGGGTGCCCGTTTAGCCTTGAGCGCTCGATTTTGGAAAGCCCCGCAATCAGCTTGTCCCTCATGGCGGCAATGCGCGGCATTTGCTCGTCAAGCTCCGCTACCGCCTCCTCCAGCGCCGCCGCAAGCCCGACTATTGCGGGCAAATTCTCCGTGCCTGCGCGCTTGCGGCGCTCCTGTCCGCCGCCCTGAATAAGGCTTGTTAGCGGGACGCTGCCCTTGCGGCACCACAATACGCCTATCCCCTTTGGACCATGGAACTTGTGACCGGAAAGAGAAAGCATATCCGCGCCCAGGGTTTTAACATCCAAGGGCAAATGCCCAACCGCCTGCACGGCGTCCGTATGGAAAACGACACCCTTTTCCTTGCAAACGGCGCCAATTTCGCTTATCGGCTCAACCGTGCCGACCTCGTTATTTGCGGTCATTATTGTAACAAGCGCCGTGTCCTCGCGTATAGCCGCGGCGACCTGTTGGGCGGTCACAACGCCGTATTCGTCCACCGGCAGGATTGTTACCTCAAAGCCCTCGCGCTTAAGCTGGTCAAGCGTGTGCAGCACCGCGTGGTGCTCAATCGCACAGCTGATAAGATGTTTTTTACCTTTTTTGGCTCCCGCCAGCGCCGCCGAACGTATTGCCTGGTTATCCGCCTCCGTGCCGCTGCCGGTGAACGTAATCTCCTGCGGCAGGGCGCCCAAGGAACGGGCTACGCTCTCGCGGGCTGTTTGTAAGGCAGCAGCCGCCCTTTGACCATAAACGTGCAGGCTGGACGGATTCCCGAACTCCTCACGAAAGTAAGGGAGCATTGCGCTCAGGGCTTTTTCGCCGCAGCGGGTGGTAGCCGCATTATCTACGTAAACGGTCATATTATTTCCTCGATTCATATGCGAAAACTAAGTATTCCTCGCAAGCGATTCATACTCAAAATAAAGTATAACAAAAACAAGGTAGTTTGTCAAGACTAACCGCGCTTCAGATATAAAAATACTGCCTTCCCCGCTATCTTACGTCCGCGCAAGGGGTAAAACCGCCCAAAATATGGTTTAACGGCGCGACATTAAAGCTCAAACAGTCTTGCCTCTTCCAGCAGGGCAATATCCGCAACAAGCTCCATGTAAAGCCCGTCGGCAGTGTAGCTCTCCTTTTGCACAGCCCCCTCCTTGCGCAGCCTTGCCGCCAAGGAGCCGTCCGAATAAGGCAGCAGCAGGCGGGCAAAGCGCCGTGTTGGCGGCAGCTTTTCGGCGACTCGCCGCAGCATTTCCTCCAACCCCGTGCCGTTCAAGGCGGATATTTCAACTGTGTCTGCGGGCAGGGGCAAATCCCAGTGCAGCACAGCCTTGTCGCTTTTATTAAGGACGCAAAGCCTTGGCGTTAAGCCCGCGCCAAGGGCATCAAGCAAGTCGTTGGTCACGCGGATATGCTCGTCCAGCTCGGGGCTGGAGGCGTCGCACAGCTGCAAAATCAGCGAGGCGCTCGCCGCTTCCTCCAGCGTGGAGCGGAACGCCTCCACAAGGTGGTGCGGCAGGCGGCGGATAAGCCCTACGGTGTCGACCAAAAGCACCTGCCGTCCGTCCGGCAAGGTCAGTGCGCGGGAGGTTGGGTCAAGCGTGGCAAAAAGCTTGTCCTCGGCAAGCACGCCCGCGCTCGTCAGCCTGTTGAGTAAGGTGGATTTGCCGGCGTTTGTGTAGCCAACTATAGCGACGGTGGTCACGCCGTCCTTTTTGCGGCGCTCACGGAGCCTGCCGCGGCGGGCCGTCAACTCGCTCAGCTCCGCTTGCAGGGCGGCAATGCGCCGATTGATGTGCCTGCGGTCACTTTCCAGCTTACTTTCGCCCGGTCCCCGTGTGCCTATGCCTCCGCCAAGCCGTGACAGCTCCGTTCCCTTGCCGATTAGCCGCGGCAGGGAATAGCGCAGCTGCGCCAGCTCCACCTGCAGCTTGCCCTCCGCGCTGTTTGCTCTCCCCGCAAAAATATCCAAAATCAGCATGGTGCGGTCAATCACGCGGATATCCACTGCCTCTTCCACATTGCGCAGCTGTGAGGGAGTAAGCTCCAAATCAAAAACTATCAGCTCCGCCTCCATGGCGGCGCTCAGCTCCTTAAGCTCCTCCAGCTTTCCCGAGCCAATGCAGGTCGCGCGGTCCGGAGCCTCCCGCTTTTGCACAAGGCTGCCCACAACCTCGCCGCCGGCGGTGTTTACAAGCTCCGTCAATTCCTCCAAGGAGGAATCAACGTCATAGCAGCCCAAATCAAGGGCGACAAGGATTGTTTTTTCCGTAGTGTTCATAATTTATTTGGGATAAAACGGCGTATCTCTGTATTCCGCCGGCCCGTAGCTCCCGCCGTACAGCAGCGTTAAATGGTCGGTAGTGGGGTTAGCCATAGAATATATGCATATCTCCGGCTCCAGGCGGTCTGAGCTTGACGAGAGCTGCTGAGAAACCTCAATGGTCACCGTGCTGCCCTTTTTTATGGGCTTTTCCAAGGGGTATTTGAATCTCCCGACAATAGTGGGGTCGTAATCAGTCGATACACGGAGAAATGTATACGGCACTTCAACGCTTTCCTTGTCGTCAACGGTGATTTTGCAGTAGCGCCCCTCGAAAAGGCTTGTATCCGTGCTTTTTGAAATTATGTTGTCGCCAACGTAGATGTGCAAAATTTCACCGTCGGTGACCTTAAACACCATCTTGTAGCGCACACCCTTGCCGCTGCCCTTATAAGCAAGCTGCTGCATTGATATCACCGTAGCACCCGGCGAGTCGCTTTCCGAACCTGTTTTTTCGCCCTTGCGCCCCGCGACTGACGCAGCCTTTGCGGTGGTCGTCGGCTTAGCGGTAGTGGTCACTTTCTTAGTCGCAGTAGGCTTTGCCGTTGTTGTTTGCGCGGCGGTGGTTGTGGTCGGCGCAAGCGTCGTAGTTGTGGCGGCGGTGGTAGTGGTCGGCGCAAGCTTCGTAGTTGTGGCGGCGGTGGTAGTAGTTGTCGTCGTGGTAGTAGTAGTGGCAGTAGTCGTCGCCGCCGTGGTGGTCGCCGTAGTTGTTGTGGTGCTTTGGGTTTGCGTTGACCCGGCGGTGGTGCTTTCCTGCGTAGGTGTGCCGTTGCGTATACCGAAATACGCCGCCGCTGAAGCAATGCCCACAACGGACACCGCCAGCAGCGCAGCCACAAGCTTACCCGCCGTGGTCGCCAAAAAAG
Source organism: Clostridium sp. (assembly GCA_031272895.1). Classification (GTDB taxonomy): domain Bacteria; phylum Bacillota; class Clostridia; order Oscillospirales; family Acutalibacteraceae; genus WRKY01. The sequence continues at coordinate 101,051 of JAISSW010000016.1, forward strand.
TCCTCATGCCTGCTCCTCCTGTTCACGCGCAAGGTTTTCCTCCCAGCGCCAAGCGTCCTCGCACATTTCCTCAAGCCCAAGCTCCGCCTTCCAGCCAAGCTCCTTTTCAGCAAGCGACGGGTCCGAATAGCAGACGGCAATGTCGCCCTCACGGCGCGGGGCAATGCCGTACGGCAGCTCTTTCCCGGTTACCTTGGTGAAGGTGTTGATAATATCCAGCACACTGTAGCCCTGCCCTGTGCCAAGGTTAAAGGTTTCGCAGCCGCTGCGCCCAAGGGCTCTCTCTAAGGCATGGATATGCCCCTTTGCTAAATCCACCACATGGATATAGTCCCGCACGCCGGTGCCGTCGTGTGTGTCATAATCATTGCCGAACACGGAGAGCTTTTCCAGTTTCTTTGCCGCAACCTGGGTGATGTAGGGCATGAGGTTGTTGGGTGTGCCGCTGGGGCGCTCGCCTATCAAGCCGCTTTTGTGCGCGCCGATTGGGTTGAAGTACCGCAGGAGGCTTATGCTCCATTCGGGGTCGGAAACATAAAGCTCACGCAAAATATGCTCAATAACCAGCTTTGTTGAGCCATAGGGGTTTGTTGTTTTGCCGTCCGGCATATCCTCACGCAGGGGCGGTGGGTTATCGCCGCCGTAAACCGTTGCTGAGGAACTGAACACAATGGTTTTGCAGCCCTCGTCACGCATTGCCTGCAGCAGGCAGATTGTTCCGTAAACATTGTTGTGGTAATACTCCAGCGGTTTTTTTACGCTTTCGCCAACCGCCTTGCTGCCCGCAAAGTGGATAACCGCCTCAATCGGCTCCTCCCGCAGGATTCGCCCCACCAAGTCCTTATCGCGGATATCGCCCTCCACAAACTGCGGGGCGCGCCCGGCAATCCTCTCTATACGCTCAACAACATCGCGGCTGCTGTTTGAGAGGTTATCGAGGATGATGACGTTGTAGCGGCGATTAAGCAGCTCCACAACCGTGTGTGAACCAATGTAACCTGTTCCGCCCGTGACTAAAACCGACATAAAGAGCCCCCGTTATTTTTTTCTTTAAGTATAGCATACCGGCGCGGACTAAGTCAAATAATTTGGCGCAAAAAAGGACGGGAAAGCTATTCCCGCCCCCTTATCGCTCCGAATCAGCCGTTAACCAGCTCAAAAAGCTCCGGGTCCGTGCTTTTCGTCATCTTCAGCGCCTCGAATATGTCATAATCCACCAGCTTGCCCGCCTTTAGGGCGACAACACGGTTGCCAATACCCTGCTTCAGCAGCTTGACGGCATAATCGCCCATTTGCGCCGCAACAATCCTGTCACGCGCCGTTGGTGTGCCGCCGCGCTGCACATGGCCAAGCACCACGCCTCGGCTCTCCAAGCCTGTTTCCGCCTGCGCCTTTTTTGCCATGTCGTGCACTGTGGGCGCACCCTCAATTTTTTCGCCCGTGCAGCCCTCAGCCACAATGATGATATGGTAGCGCTTGCCCTGCTCCTGCTCCCGTTTGATTGCCGCAAGCACGTCTTTATCAAAATCCCAAGCAAGCTCCGGGGTAAGCACCGCCGTCGCCCCCGCCGCCACGGCCGAGTTAAGCGCAAGCCAGCCGGCTCGCTGCCCCATAACCTCAACAAACATAACACGGTCGTGGGAATAACTGGTGTCGCGTATGCGGTCAACCATTTGTGCTATTGTGTTAAGGCAGGTGTCGTAGCCTATGGTGTAATCCGTGCAGGATATGTCGTTGTCTATTGTGCCGGGTACGCCGACGCAGGGCAGCCCGCGCTCGCTAAGGTCGCGCGCCCCGCGGAATGAGCCGTCGCCGCCGATAACAACAACGCCCTCAATGCCGCGCTCACGGCAGCAGGCTATTGCCTTAGCCATGCCCTCCTCCGTGCAGAACTCCTTGCTGCGGGCGGAAAAAAGCACCGTGCCGCCCCTGCTCACAAGCTCAGAGGCAAAGCTTGGCGAAAGCTCCACAAAGTCGCCGTTCATCATGCCGTTGTAGCCGCGATTGATTCCAAACACGGTTATGCCCGCCCTGTGGGCCGCCGCAACCGCCGCGTGGACCGCGTTGTTCATGCCGGGGCTGTCGCCGCCGCTGGTTAGGATTCCGATTGTTTTCATAACTCAAACACCCTTTACGCAGAATGAAGATATATTGTACACATTTTGGCGCTTAATGTCAAATCCCGCGCCGCGCACGGCGCAAAAGACCCGCGCCCTATAAAATCAGCATACAATCGCCAAAGGAGAAGAACCTGTATTTTTCCCGCACAGCCTCCGCATATGCGGCAAGGGTTCGCTCCCTGCCCAGCATTGCGGAAACAAGCATTATCAGGGTGCTTTGCGGCAAGTGGAAATTCGTCAGCAAGCCGTCGGTTACGCGAAAGCTGTAGCCCGGGTAGATAAAAATATCCGTGCTGCCGCTGCCCGCCGCCCCGCCTGAGGCCTCCAATGTGCGGCAGCAGGTTGTGCCAACCGCAACAACCCTCCCTCCGCCTGCCTTTGCCGCGGCAATCAGCTCCGCGCTTTTTTTGGGGATAGAGTACCACTCCCTGTGCATATGGTGCTCCTCTATCCTCGCCGCCTTAACCGGGCGGAAGGTCCCCAAGCCAACGTGCAGGGTAATCGGCGCCACATCAACACCCCTTGCGCGGATTTCCTCCAACAGCTCCGGCGTAAAGTGCAGTCCGGCTGTCGGCGCCGCCGCAGAGCCGGGTTCACGGGCATAGACGGTTTGGTAGCGGTCCTTGTCCGCAAGCTTTTCCGTTATGTATGGCGGCAGGGGCATTTCCCCAAGCTCGTCAAGCAGCTCCAAAAAACGCCCCGCGTAGCTGAATCTTATCTCCCGGTTGCCGTCCTCCCGCACGCGCAGGACCCTTGCCTTAAGCCTGCCTTCGCCGAAAATCAGCTCAGCGCCCTCCCTTATCCGCTTGCCGGGCTTGCCCAAGCAAACCCATACGTCCTCGCCAAGCTCATTGAGCAGCAGCAGCTCAACCGGCGAGCCTGTTTTCTTGCTTACTCCCAAAAGCCGCGCCGGCAGCACCTTGCTGTCATTAACAACAAGGCAATCGCCCGGGCGCAGGGCGGTTAGTATATCCCTGAATTGCCCATGCCGCCAATCCCCCGTCTTTTTGTCTATCAGCAGCATTCTCGATTCATCGCGGCGCTGCGTCGGGTGCTGTGCAATCAGCTCCGCGGGTAAAAAATAATCAAAATCCTTGGTATTCATTAAAACTCCCTTGACCTTTTGCTCCAAAACTGGTATGATATTAGCCAACGCTTTGCGGCTTAAACCCTGCATGGCGGATTTTGCCCGCAACATAGTATACAGCGAAAGCGGCGGGATTGCAAGAAGGGGTAATCAGGATTGAAACAGTTTAACGTGGGAATCATCGGTGCGACGGGCATGGTTGGGCAGCGTTTTGCCACGCTTTTGGCCAACCACCCTTGGTTCAATGTGGTTTTATTAGCGGCAAGTCCGCGCTCCAAGGGCAAAAGCTATGCCCAAGCCTTAGGCGGGCGCTGGAGCATGAAGACTCCGCTGCCGGAAAAGCTTGCGGAGATGGTGCTTTATGACGCTACCGCAGACCTTGAGGAGATTGCCTCCAAGGTGGATTTTGTTTTTTGCGCGGTGGATATGCCCAAGGAGGAAATCAAAAGGCTGGAGGAGGCATACGCAAAGGCTGAATGCCCGGTAATCAGCAACAACAGCGCACACCGCGCCACTGCCGACGTGCCGATGATTGTGCCCGAGCTTAACGCCGAGCATTCGCAGGTTATTACGGCGCAGCGGGAACGCCTTGGCACAAAGCGCGGCTTTGTGGCTGTTAAGTCAAACTGCTCTCTACAGAGCTATGTGCCCGCGCTTTTCCCGCTACACAAGGCTTTTGGCGTTAAGGACGTGCTGGTTTGCACCTATCAGGCAATAAGCGGGGCGGGCAAAACCTTTGACACCTGGCCGGAAATGCAGGATAACGTAATCCCCTTCATTGGCGGCGAGGAGGAAAAGAGCGAGCTTGAGCCGCTGAAGATTTGGGGCGAGGTCAAGGACGGCAGGATTATCCCCGCGACGGAGCCGCATTTCACCGCGCAGTGTATTCGTGTGCCGGTGAGCGACGGACATTTGGCGGCTGTGTTTGCCCGCTTTGAGAAAAAGCCGACCAAGGAGCAAATACTTGAAACTTGGAGCGGCTTTGCGGGTGTGCCGCAGGAGGCTGCCCTGCCGAGCGCGCCGAAGCAATTCCTGCACTACTTTGAGGAGGACAACCTGCCGCAAACAGCCCTGCAGCGCGACTTAGAGGGCGGCATGGCGGTCAGCTTGGGCAGGCTGCGCGAGGATAGTCAGTACGATTACAAGTTTGTTTGCCTAAGCCACAACACCCTGCGCGGAGCTGCCGGCGGCGCCGTGCTTATGGCGGAGCTGCTGGCATATCAGGGCTGGCTGAGCTAATATATATGGGCGTTAACAGCTTTGTTTTGGAGTGAAGCCGAATGCGCCGAATCAGTCCCTATGAGCTTAAGGAAAAAAGTCTTGCACTGGCGGTTTGCGTCCTTAATGAATACCTTGAACTAAGGGAGAAGCACCGTGGCTTGGAAGAGCTGCTTGTAAGACTGCTGAGGGCGGGAACCCTGCCGGGAAAGCACATTGCGGAGGCTTTCCTCCCCTGCGGAAACGAAGAGCTTGCGGCAAACCTTGCGCTTGCCTGCTCCTGCGCAAGGGAAACGGAATACCTGCTGCGCCTGCTGGAATGCGCCGGACTTATGGAAAAGGAAAAGGCGCGTTGCGTAGCAGAACAGGCGCGCGAGCTTGCTGAGGCGCTTTGTGCAGCGCTTGACGAGTGCAAAACCAAGCGGCAAATATTTACGGCATTAACCTCTTGACCAAAAAAACAGGAGTGAAAGTTATGAAGAAGCCAATCTTTACCGGGGCGGGCGTGGCAATAGTCACACCCTTTGATGCCGAGGGTAAAATCAACTACAAGCGCTTTGCGGAGCTGATTGAGTTCCAGCTTAAGCACGGCACAGACGCAATCATTGTTTGCGGAACAACGGGTGAAAGCCCAACCCTGGGGCATGAGGAGCATTCGGAGCTGATTCGTTTTTGTGTGGAGCAGGTTGCCGGGCGTGTGCCGGTTATTGCGGGTACCGGCAGCAACGACACCGCCTATTGCCTAAAGCTCTCCAACGAGGCGGAAAAAAGCGGCGTAGACGGGCTGCTGATGGTAACCCCCTATTACAACAAAACAAGCCAGCAGGGCTTGGTGGAGCATTTCACCTACCTTGCCGATAGGGTCAGCACGCCGATTATCCTCTACAACGTGCCGTCCCGCACGGGGCTTAACATTCAGCCCGCCACCTACAAGGCTCTCAGCGCCCACCCGCTGATTAACGCCGCCAAGGAGGCTAACGGCGATATTTCCGCCTTAGCGCAAACCGCCGCGCTTTGCGGGGAGGATTTGGTGCTTTATTGCGGCAACGACGACCAAATCGTACCCTTTATGTCACTTGGCGCGGTGGGTGTTATCTCCGTGCTGTCCAACATCTGCCCCGCCCAAACGCACGAGCTTGCCGCCGCCTGCCTTGAGGGTGACTTTGCCAAGGGCGCAAGGCTGCAGCTGGAATACCTTGACCTTTGCAACGATTTGTTCGCGGACGTCAATCCCATACCCGTTAAGGAAGCTATGAACCTTATGGGCTTTGATGTGGGACCCTGCCGCCTGCCGCTGCCGGCAATCGGCGCGGGGGCAAAGGATAAGCTGCTTAGGGCAATGCGCAACCACAATTTGGTTTAACCGTCAATTCGGCAAAGGGACGTAACAAGTAAGGAGCGAAAAAATGCTGGAGATTCTACTGTCCGGCTGCAACGGTCACATGGGGCGCGTTGTTGCGGATTTGGCGGCAAAGCGCACCGACCTGCGCATTGCCGCGGGCGTTGACCCTAACGCCGGGGCGGGCTTTGACTTTCCCGTTTTTTGCGCGCCGAAGGATGCGCCAAACTTAGGCGCAATAATAGATTTTTCGCACCCAAGCGCACTTGCCCCCTTGCTGGAATATGCTGTGGCAGGCAGTGTTCCCGCGGTTATTTGCACCACAGGGCTTTCCGACCGCCACATAAAGCTGCTTGAGCGGGCGGCGGAGAAAATCCCGGTGTTCTTCAGCGCGAACATGAGCCTTGGCGTCAACCTGCTGCGTGCCTTGGCTCAAAAAGCGGCGCAAATCCTCGGCGGGGCATTCGACGTAGAGATTGTTGAGGCGCACCACAACCAAAAGTTAGACGCTCCCAGCGGCACGGCGCTTATGCTGGCGGACGCAATACACCGTGTTTTACCAAACACCCACTATGTTTATGACCGCAGTAAGCAGCGCCAAAAGCGTGACAAACGGGAGATTGGCATTTCCGCAATACGCGGGGGGACGATTGTGGGGGAACACGAAATCCTGTTCGCGGGGCAGGGCGAGGTGCTGAAGCTCTCACACAGCGCGCAAAGCAAAGAGCTTTTTGCCGCCGGTGCCCTCAACGCGGCTGTGTTCATTGCGGACAAGCCCGCCGGGCTTTATGATATGAGCCGTATGATTAAAATATAGGAGGCTGTTATGGATTTTTGTATTGAGCTGCAAGAGGGAGTAACGCTGATTTCCCTTGCCGAATGCCCCACGGGCGCGAGCTTTTTGGCAGATGTTCTGGGACGTATTGCCGGCACGGGCATAGACGTTGATATGATTGCCCTTGCCCCCGGCAGCTCCGGGAGGGCGGCGCTTTCCTTCACCGTCAGCGACGAGGACTTTGCCCGTGTGCTTGGCGTAACCGGCGCCATGCAAAAGGAAAACCCGGCGCTGCGTGTGAGCGTAAGCAACGGACACGCAAAAATAACAATCGGCGGCGAGGCAATGGAGGGCTCCCCGGGCGTTGCGGCGAAGGTTTTTGCGACGGTGCAGGGGCTTGCGGATTTGCGCATGGTTACCACCGCGCTGACGGAAATAAGCCTGCTTGTTTCCTCAAGTGATGCACAGGAAACACTCTGCGCACTAAAAAAGCTGCTTTAAGACTGCGCCATGCGGCAATATTTACTTTCAATATGCTTTGACGGCACGGACTTCCACGGCTGGCAGTACCAGCCCAACGCAGTAACCGTGCAGGAGCTTTTGCACAGCGCCCTAAAGCTGCTTTGCGGCAGCGAGGTTCCGCCGCCCTTGGGCTGCTCCCGCACGGACGCTGGGGTTCACGCGGAGGTTTTTTGCTGCACCGTGCGCACGGAAAAGGAATGGGCTTGCCCCGCCCTTGTCCGCGCACTAAACGGCAACCTGCCGCGCACGGTGCGTGTGCTTGGCTGCGAGGAGGTGGCGTTGGATTTTCACCCGCGCTATGACTGCACGGGCAAGCGTTACCGCTACCAGCTTTGGAACGCCGCCGCGGAGAACCCCTTTTTGCTGCGCTACTCCTACCACGAGCGCTTCCCCTTGGACGCGCAAAGGCTAAATGAGCTTGCGCAGCCCCTTTTGGGTACGCATGACTTCAGCGCCTTTTGCGCGGCGGGAGCGGGAACAAAAACAAGTGTGCGCACGGTAACAAGGGCGGATTTTGCCCGGCGCGGGGATTTGCTGCTGTTCACCGTGCAGGCGGACGGCTTCCTTTACAATATGGTGCGCATTATGGCGGGGACGCTGCTGCAGTGCGCAAAGGCTCCGCACAGCCTGCCGCCGATTGAACAAATTATTGCCGGTCGGGAGAGGAAGAACGCCGGCGTTACCCTGCCTCCGCAGGGCTTGTTTTTGGAGTGGGTCGGCTATCAAGACAGGGAATATAAGGGAGTGTAGAATGAACAAAAGTCGCACAAACGCAGCTCTTATCCACAAGCTGATTATTGCCGCCGTCGTTATGGCGTTTGGCGCTCTGCTTGTATTGGCGGTTATGTCCGGTGTTAACGGCGGGGGGCTTGCGGCGCTGTTCAGCTCCGGCGAAAAATCCGCTTTCCCCTATGTTTTTGAAGGACAGTCAGCCACACAGCTGCTGTTTGCCGGCAAAGGGGCGGAACTGTTGAGCGACGGCGGAGTCGCCATGCTCGATAAAAACGCCCGTGAGCTGTTCTCCTGTAAAATAGACTACACGGACATAACGGCGGCCGCAGCGGACGGCAGAATTTTGATTGCCAACCGTGCCGACGGGCGCTATTTTTTGCACAACAAAAAGGGCGTAATATACGACGGCAAGCTGCGCAGACCGATAACTCTTGCTGCGCTTGGCAAAAGGACGGCGGCGCTGGCAAGCCAAAGCTCCTCCGGGGAGGCGGCGCTGGACGTGCTGGATAAAGACGGCGGCGAGCTTTTCAGCTGGACAAGCGAGCAGGAGCGGATAGCGGCGCTTGCACTCTCCGCGGACGGACGCTATGCCGCCGCCGCCCTGCTGAGCATTGACGAGGGCGAAATATTCAACCGAGTGATTGTTTTTGATGTCAGGTCCGGCAAGCTCAAGGGCGAAACCGAGCTTGAGCCGGGCGCCGTGCTCAGGCTTTGCTTCACAAAAAAGAAGCTGCTTTATGTGCTGACGGAAACCAAGCTCTATTGCCTTAACACAAGCTGCAGCAAGGCAAGCAGCTGCGCGGAGTTCCTTGCGGGGTCCGCGCTGCGCTGCGCTTTTTCGGACGGCGGGAGAGCCGCACTGCTGCTAAAGGCGGAGGACAACACCCTTACCCTTAAGCTGTTTGGCGAAAATGGCGCGCTTGCATGGGAGAAGCTCTGCACGGAGCTTTCCGCGCTTGCCGCAGCGGATAAATACACGGCTGTGCTGCAAGGCGGGGAGCTGATTGTCTACGACAAAAAGGGCAAAAAAAAGGCAAGCTTTACCGCCCCCGTCGGTGTAATCAAGCAGCTTTTGCTTGCGGACGGCGCACTTTATGTGCTGAGCGAGAAAAGTGTTGAACAGTTTACTTTTTAGCGGAAATATGCTATACTTAGCTCTGTTTGCGGAGTGAGGTAGTTTTATGTGCAAGCTCAACGAAATACGCGCTAAGCAGGGCTTTTTGTGCGACATGGACGGCGTAGTCTACCACGGCACACGCCTGCTTGATGGCGCCAAGGACTTTGTGGACTGGCTGGAACGAAGCGGCAAGCGCTATCTTTTCCTCACAAATTCAAGCGAGCGCTCCCCTGCGCAGCTGCACCAAAAGCTGCTTGAAATGGGTCTGGACGTGGACGAAAGCCATTTTTACACCAGCGGACAGGCAACCGCACGCTTCCTGTCCTCTCAGTCGCCCGGCTGCAGCGCCTATGTAATCGGCGGCGACGGGCTGAGGCAGGCGCTGACCGAGGAGGGCATTAGCCTGACCGAAAGCTCTCCGGACTATGTTGTTGTGGGAGAAACGCCTTATTACCACTACGCAATGGTCAAGCACGCGCTGCAGCTGGTTGTTGCGGGCGCAAAGCTTATTGGCACAAACCCGGATTTAACCGGTCGGGACGAAACGGGGATTATCCCCACCTGCCAAGCGCTCATTGCCCCCATTGCCCTTGCAAGCGGCAAAAAGCCCTACTACGTCGGCAAGCCGAACGCCCTTATGATGCGCACAGGGCTGCGTATGCTTGGTGTCCACTCCGACGAGGCTGCAATCATCGGAGACAGGATGGACACCGACATAATCGCCGGGATTGAAACGGGCTTGGACACAGTGCTTTCCCTCTCCGGCGTAACCGCAAGGGAGGATATTGCTCAGTTCCCATACCGCCCAAGGTATATAATCAACGGGCTTGGCGAGCTTGCGGAGTAGAAAATGGCATACGGACGTTATAAACAGAATAAGCCCCTGCCGCCCTGCTACGACAAGGCTCTGGATTTGCTTGCGCGGCGCGCGCATTCCCGTGCGGAGCTTGAACACAAGCTGCGGGAGCGGGGCTACGCCGAGGACGAGCTGCAGGACACGCTGGAACGCCTTTGCGCGGCGCACCTGATTGACGACGCGGCATACGCCGAGCATATGGCGGAGCGCTTGGCGCGGACAAAGGGCTTTGCCCCAAGGCGCATTGCCTTAGAGCTGCGGCGGCGCGGCGTGGGCGACGAAGAGCTTTCCGCGGCGCTTGAGCCGCTTGAAACGCAGGACGCAAGGGAGTCAATCCGCGCGATGCTGGAAAAAAAATTCGCGCGGGATTTGGATAGTGAAAAGGGGCGGCGGCGTGCCGTAAACGCCCTTGTACGCATGGGCTATTCTTGGGGCGACATACGCTCCGCCATGCGGGAATATGATTCAACGGAGGAAAACTACTATGACTGAACGGATTGGCTTTGTGTCCTTGGGCTGCCCAAAAAACCAAGTGGACGGCGAACGTATGCTTGCCATGCTGGAGGAGGCGGGCATGGAGCTTGTTGACGCCCTGACGGACGGCGCCGACGCAGTGATTGTTAACACCTGCGGCTTTATTGACGCTGCAAAGCAGGAATCAATCGACACGGTGCTGGAGATGGCACAGCTTAAGGCCGAGGGAAAAATCCACAAGATAATTGTTGTGGGCTGCATGGCGCAAAAATACCGCAAGGAAATTTTGGAGGAGCTGCCCGAGGCGGACGCGGTTGCCGGTCTTGCCGCCGTGGGGGATATTGTTCAGCTTGTGCGCGACACCCTTGAGGACGAAAGCTCCGGCGACGAAGCGGACAGCGAGCCTCAAGCCCTGCCGCTGACCGGCAAACGCCTGCTGACTACTCCGGCGCATTGGGCGTACCTTAAAATTGCGGACGGCTGCAGCAACCGCTGCGCCTATTGCTCCATACCCTCAATACGCGGGGATTTCCGCTCCGTGCCGATGGAGGCTCTGCTTGAGGAGGCCCAAAGTCTTGCGGACGGCGGGGTTAAGGAGCTTATACTTATTGCTCAGGACACCACCGGCTACGGCTTGGATTTATACGGGGAGCTGAGGCTGCCGCAGCTTTTGCGGGAGCTGTGCAAAATCGACTCTCTTCGCTGGCTGCGTCTGTTATACTGTTACCCTGACAGAGTTACTCCCGAGCTGCTGGAGGTTATGGCAAGCGAGCCGAAAATTGTGCATTACATGGATTTGCCGCTGCAGCACATAAGCAACAAAATCCTGGGGAGCATGGGCAGGCGCGGCAATGCCCATGACATCTGCCGTGTGCTGGAGCAGCTGCGCACCGCCATGCCGGATATCGCAATCCGCACGACCTTTATCACCGGGCTGCCGGGTGAAACGGATGAGGATTTTGAGGAGCTGCACAGCTTCATAAAGGCACAGCGCTTTGAGCGCCTTGGGGTTTTTGCCTACTCCCCGCAGGAGGGAACCCCCGCCGCAGAGATGCCTGAGCAGGTTCCGCAGGAGCTTGCCGAGGAGCGCATGGATATTTTGATGAACACCCAAAGCAACATTGCCCGCGCCAACGCGGAGGACTTAGTCGGCGGCGTAACCGAGGTTGTGTGCGAGGACTACGACGGCTACACAGACATGAACATTGGCCGCGCGGTGTTTGACGCACCGGAGATTGACGCCAATGTATTCTTCAGCGGCGACGCCCGCGACGGCGAATTTTATTCCGTTGAGCTTTTGGGCGTAAGCGAGGACGGCTACGACCTAATCGGCAAAATTGCGGACTGACAAAACACACAAGGGGGAAAAGAATGAACCTGCCGAACAAGCTGACGCTGCTTCGAGTGCTTATGGCTCCGCTGTTCATCCTTGCCGCGCTGTGGCAGGGCTTTGAGTGGCATTACCTTTTGGCGGCGGCTGTGTTTGCCCTTGCCGCCGTTACCGACGCGGCCGACGGCATAATCGCCCGCAGGTATGGGCTTATAACCACCTTCGGCAAATTCCTTGACCCTGTTGCGGATAAGCTGGTAACAACGGCGGCAATGCTGCTTTTTGTGTATTGGGGCTGGTGTTCATATTGGGTGCCGCTGCTGGTGCTTGCAAGGGAATACTGCATGGTTTGCCTGCGGCTGACTGCCGCAAGGGCGGGGACTGTTCTGCCGGCAAACCTTTGGGGGAAAATTAAAACCGTGCTGCAAATGGTTACTGTTTTGGTGCTTTTGCTTACCGCGCAGTTCAAAACAGCCTTGGGCATGCCGGATTGGCTTTTTACGCTTATGTGCGGCGTTCTGCTTTGGAGTACCGCCGCAGCGGCTGTTATTTCCGGTGTCAGCTATTTTGCGGCGCTTTGGCGCAAGGGAACGCCGGATACCCTGCGCCCTGAAATCCGCATAGATTTGCCCGCAATACCAAAGCCCGCCCCCGGCATGAAGCTGCGCGAGTGGCTGCCCGCCGTCGCGGCGGCGCTGCACATTGAGGAACCGCTGATGCTGCGGCAGCTGCGGGCGATTGCATTGGAGGAAATCGCCTGTTCATCGGTAACGGCTATGACCCTGCTTTTCTTTTTGGAGCGAGAGCTGCTGAGCGTATGGCCGGTGTTTTTGCTGTTTGGCTTGGAGTTTTGTGTGGCGTCCTTCCGCCTGCTTGCCGCGGCTCAGGGCAAGGAACCCCTCAGCCGTCCATGGCGAATAGCGCGGCTTTGCGCGCTGCTCGTGGTTATTGCGCTTTATTTAACCGCGCTGTTTGGGCACCATGTGTTTGAACCATGGCAGCTTTCAGCGCTTTCCAACACCCTGCTTTGTGTGCTGTGCTTGGCTTATTGTGCCTTTGGCTTTATTACTATTAAGTTCAGCCGCAAAATTGAGATGAGCTATTAGCTTGTTGACTCTCCACTTAGCTCCTTTTGGGCAGGCGGTATGAGGTAGCAAGCTCCTCCGCCACATTCACGCCAAGCTCGTCACGGATATTTATACGATAGACGCTTATGCTGCGCCCAAGGCTGATTGCCGTTGAGCTTGCGTACAGCTTCTTTCCCCGCGTCGCCTTAAGGTAGCTTATGGAGCAGTTTTGGCCTACGGACATCGTTTCCGTCCGCCCAAGCACATAATCCGTGTTGCAGGCAATGGCAAAGGTAAAGTCCGCAAGGGTAAAGATTGCCCCGCCCTGAACTCCGCCCGCCGCGTTACGGTGGAAATCCTTAAGCTCAAGCGCGCAGCAGACACTCTCGTCGCTGACGCTCTCTATTGTTATGCCAATTCCGTTCGCGAATTTATCTTCCGCAAAAAAATCACGGAATTTCTGTACATCGTGTTCCATTTTTTATCCTTTCAGGGCTATACCCGCCGCCTTCAGCTTGCCGACAAGCAAATCGAGGTAGGGCTGAATTTCGGCGCGGGCAAGCGTCTTTTCGTTGGAAGCAAAGGAAAGCCGCACTGTTACGCTTGTGCCGTCCTCCATTTCAAACAGGTCCACCAGCTCCACGCCCGTGAGCAGCCTGCATTCCAGCGCCGCCACAGCCGCGGAGATTTGCTCAAACCTATCGCCGCCCTTAAGGACAAAGGAAAGGTCAACGTCGATTCCGGGGTATTTTGACGGCTCGTCGTATGTTATTGGCGCAGGCTCAACGGCGGCAAGGGCGTCCATATCAATTTCGGCGTAAACAATTGCCGCTTTTTTGTCAATTCTGCGGGCGTTTGCCGGATGGATTGCCCCAAAGCTTGCCACTGCCTTTCCGCGCAGGCTTGCGCCGAAGCAGTTGACCGGGTGCTGCCAGGCGTGTTCCGCCGGGAGCTTCGCGAAGTCCGGGCGCAGGCGCTTGACGGCAAGCAGAAGGTCGCTCAGGCAGTCGCGCAGGCGGAAGAAAAGCGCCTCCTCGCCCAGCTCCCGGCTAAAGAGGGCAAGCCCCAGGTGCTTGCGCTCCTTACACAGCCCTTGCTCGTCCGTACCCTCAACCACACGGCCAATTTCAAAAATGCCGAAGTCCGCGGCGTAGCCCTTGTTCTCCTGAACAAAGCTCAAAAGGGTGGGCAGCATGGTCCGGCGCAGCACCTCATGGTTGGGGTTGACGGAATTGAGCAGGCGCACGTTGTCCTCAAGCTCAAGCCCAAGCGCGGCAAATTTTTCCTTGTCGCACCAGATATAGGAATGCACCTCGTGCAGGCGCGCGCGGCTAACCAAAAACTCGCGGGCAATTGTGTCCTGAGTTTTGCTTACGTCCTCCCTAACGGGGTACAGCACTGATTTTGTTGAGTGAATCTCGAAGTTATCGTAGCCGTAAACGCGGGTGATTTCCTCAATCAAATCCGCGGGGATAGTGACGTCCTTCGTGGAGCGCCAAGAGGGTACGTCAACGGTAAAAGCCTCTCCCTCCTGCTTAACGCCAAAGCCCAGCGAGACAAGAATTTGGCGTATGCGTTCATCTTCGATTGAAATGCCCGTGTAGCGGTCGATGAAGCTCTTTTCCAGCTTAAGGGTGATTGGCGGGTAGGCAAAGCTTTGGGCGTCCGAAAGGCTGCTGACCACGGTGGCTCCCGCGTCAATCTCCTGCAGCAGGAACAAAAAGCGCGCGATTGCGGGTATGGTCATCTCCGGGTCAAGGCATTTTTCGTACCGAGCGGAGGCATCGGTGCGCAGACCTAAGCGGCTTGCGCTTTTGCGTATGCTAACAGCGTCAAAGGTGGCGCTTTCCAGCAGCAGGCTGCTTGTGTCGTCCTTAATTTCGCTTTCATAGCCGCCCATAATCCCGGCACAGGCAACGGGCTTTTCTCCGCCGTCCGTGCAAATCATCAGTGTGTCGCTGTCAATCTGCCTCTCCTGGCCGTCCAAGGTCCTAAAGGCAAAGGGGCTCTCAAAGGTCTTAACGCAAATGGAGTCCACACGGCGCCGGTCAAAGGCGTGCATTGGCTGCCCCATCTCCAGCATAAGGTAGTTGGTCAGGTCCGCAAGCAGATTTATGCCACGCATTCCGCAGCGGGAGAGCCTTGTACGCATTGAAAGAGGACTTTGCTTTACGCTTATATTGTCCACCTTAAGCGCACTGTAGCGCTGGCAGAGTGGGCTTTCAAGCTTAATCTCAACGGCGGGCAGGGCAGAGTATTGCTCCATGTCCGCCATGAGCATGGGCCTCAGCTCGCGCCCGGCAAGGGCGGCAAACTCCCGCGCGATGCCGTAAATTCCCCACAGGTCCGGTCGGTTCGTAAGGGATTTATTGTCCACCTCAAAAATCGTGTCGCTTATTTCAACAATGCTTTCCAGCGGGGTACCAAGCGGAACATCAACCCCCGTCAGATCAAGTATGCCGCTGTTTTCGTTGCTCAGCCCAAGCTCGGCCTCGCTGCAGCACATACCATTGCTTTCCTGACCGGCAAGCACCGCCTTGCCTATGGGGTGTCCCTGCACGCTTGAGCCTGCCGGGGCAAGGGCTACGGTCATTCCCTCACGCACATTCGGCGCGCCGCAAACCACCTGCACTACCTCCGCGCCCTTATCCACCTGTAAAAGGTGCAGCTTGCGTGAGTTAGGGCAGTCCTTTACCTCCAAAATTTTTGCGACAATAATACCCTGCGTGCCCTCGCCGCAGCGGATAAGCTCCTCAACCTCCGCTGTGGAGAGTGTGAAGCGATGGATAAGCTCCTCCAAATCCAAGCCGTCAAGGTTAACAAAATCGCGCACCCAATTCATTGAAACCAGCATATTGTTCCTCCAAAAAGCATTCTTTTGTGCCTGTTTTATTCCGTAACAAACTGCCCCAGCGCCCGCAGGCTGCCGCTGTTCAGGTCCCTTATGTCCTTAATGCCGTAGCGCATCATTGCAAGGCGGGTCAGCCCCAAGCCAAAGGCAAAGCCCGTGTATTCGTTCGGGTCAATGCCACCCATCTCCAGCACACGCGGATGAATCATGCCGCAGGGGCAAAGCTCCAGCCAGCCGCTGTTTTTGCAGCTGGAGCAGCCCTCGCCGCCGCAAATAAGGCAGGATATATCCAGTTCGAAGCCCGGCTCAACAAAGGGGAAAAAGCCGGGGCGCAGGCGCACCTTAACGTCGCGCTTAAAGACCTCCGAGAGCATTGTTTTCATGAAGTAAATCAAATTGGATATGGAAATATCCTTGTCAATCATAATGCCTTCCATTTGGAAGAAGGTGTTCTCGTGGCAGGCGTCCGTGGATTCGTTGCGGAAGCAGCGGCCGGGGAAAATTGCCCGCAGCGGAGCGCCGTATTTACGCATAATTGCGTTTTGCGCGGCGGAGGTATGTGTTTTTAACAGCTGCCCGTTGCTCAGGTAATAGGTGTCCTGCATATCCCTTGCCGGGTGGTGCTTGGGTATATTCAGCGCCTCAAAGCAGTGGTAGTCGTCAACAATTTCCGGGTATTCCTCCACACTGAAGCCCATGGTGACAAAAATGCGCTCCACCTCCCTTTGCACAAGGGAAATGGGGTGGTATGAGCCATGCTCGGTCCTTTCCGGCAAGCTCACGTCATATTCCTTGGCGGAATTGACTAACCTGTCCAGCTCCGCTTGGCGCAGCTTTTCCGTCGCCCGGCGGATTTGCTGCTCAACCTCGTTTTTCAGTGTGTTTATCAGCTGCCCCGCCTGCTTTTTTCCGTCGCCGGAAAAATTGCGCAGCGATTGCATAAGCTCCGCAAGCAGACCCTTTTTGCCCAAATACTCCACCCGCAGCGCCTCAAGCGCCTCAGGTGCAGCGGCCTTTTGCAGCGCCTGCTCAAAGCTTTGGCGCAGCTCATTGATTTTACCTTCCATCCTTGCCTCCGAATTTCCGCATATTACCCTAAATTATAGCATTTGACGGCTGTAAAGTCAAACAATAAGGGCGTAAAACGGCGCATGACTTGCGCTCGCCGCCAAAAAATGGTACAATAGCTGCAATAATTAGCCTAAGGAGCTAAGAATGAAAACGGCAGAATCACTTGCGGGAGCGGGCGGTTTCCACATTTCCAAAAGCGTGGCAAGGGCAATTGAGGACATAAGGCTGCTGATTGAAAGCCACGGTCCGCGCGCACCGGGCAGCCCCGCCGAGCTTGCGGCGCAGCAGGCAATGGCGGAAAGGCTGAAGAAAACAGCCGACAGCGTTGAAATTGAACCCTTTACGGTCCACAGGCAAGCATTCATGGGCTTTATTCCCTTTACGGTGCTTTGCGGCTTCGCGGCGTCCGTTTTGTTTTTCTTTAACGACGTGTTATTGACGCAAATCGGCGCGATAATCGGCGTTTTGGGCGGTATTCCGCTGATTTTGGAGTTTGTGCTCTACTGGCGCTTTATTGACCCGTTGTTCAAAAAGCAAACCTCTCACAATGTGCTTGCGCGCTATAACCCAAGCGGTGAAACAAAAAAACGCATACTCCTTGTGGGTCACGCGGACAGCCAATATGAGTGGACGCTGAACTATAAGCTTGGCGGCAACGGCATGAAGGCAATACTTATCCCCGCGGTGGTGGGCTTTGTGGTTATTGTTATAGCCTGCCTGCTAAAAACCCTGACCGACGCGCTAATCGGCGACGCGTGGGCATGGCTGGATGTGCTGTACGCCATTGTGCGCTGGGGGATTATAGCGTTCTTCCCGTTTTTTGCCGGCTTCCTTTTCTTCCAAAGCCACACACGCAGCGTACCCGGCGCGGCGGACAACCTTTCCGGCTGCCAAATTGCCATAAGCGTACTGGAGGAGCTTGCCGACGCCGGAATCCGCTTTGAGGACACCGAGCTTGACGTTGTGCTCTCCGGCAGCGAGGAGGCGGGGCTGCGCGGGGCAAAAGCCTTTGTTGAGCAGCACTCCGCAGAGCTGAAGGACGGCGCTGTGGACACAGTGGTGATTGCGCTTGATACCTTCCGCGACCTTAAGGACATGGCGGTTTATGACCGTGACCGCAGCGGCACCGTGCAGCACGATAAAAGGGTCAAGGAGCTTGTGAAGACGGCGGCGGCGCATTGCGGGCTTGATTTACCCTATGCCTCAATTTACATCGGTGCGTCCGACGCGGCGGCTTTCACCAAGGGAGGAATCCCCGCGACGGGCTTTGCGGCAATGGACCCCACCCCGCCGCGCTATTACCACACACGCTTGGATAACTGGGATATACTTGAGCCGGACGCAATTGAAAAGGGCATTGAGGTAACGCTTGAGGCTGTTTGTATGTTCGCAACCGGCAAAGAAGCTTAAACGGCGGCTATTGGGAGCGCGGGCTTGACCGGCGCTCCCTTTTTGTCCCTTGGCGGCTTGCGCAATTCGGGTGAATATGCTATACTAAAAGCATATAAGCAAAAGTAAGGAGTTAATCATGAGCGAAGCAAGCGCCGTTACCGAAAAATGGCATTTGTGGCCGCCGGGGAACAATATTAACATCGGCGAAAATTTGACCTTAGGCAGCCTGTTTTTTAATATAGCCGGGCTGATTATGCTAATCGGCGGGATTGTTTTGGCGTTCCTGCCGCAAAGGGAGCTGTCCTCCGGCGGTATTGAAACCATAACCACCCGCAAGGGAAGCGCACCCGTGCTTGACGCACCCGCGCCCCAAAAAAGGGGGGTGGGCGAAAAGCTCCGCTGGGTAGCGTTGTTTGTAATCACTCTTGTGCTGCTATTGGTGGGCAGCAGGATTTTGGGCATGATTATCAGGGACCTTACCGGCGCACTGCTGTCCGGCGACCAAATTGACGGCGGCTTGGTGCTGGCTATTCCCTTTGCTGTCTTCGGCTCGGCGTTGTTCTTCCGCGGCACTCCCCTGCTTGAGCGCATAAAGCCCTTTGCGATGATTGCGCCATTTTCGCTGTTCGTCCTCAAGATCGGTTGTTTTATTGAGCAAATTAACTTCGGCAAGCCCGTTTCGTGGGGCATTCCCGTCTACAAGTATTCCGACCCGGTGTACGCGTACAACGACCCGGAGGTGCGGATTTTCCCTTATAACCTGTTCATTCTTACGTTTATGCTGATTGCAAGCATTGCCGTTGTCACCCGCCAAAAAAGCGGAAAGCCTTATCTCTGTGCGCCTTTTTTGCTGTACGGCGCAACCTTTTTTATTGACTTTTTCCTTGGGCGCGACGTCGGTCCCCGCCCGCTGGGGATAAGTGTTATAGGCTTTTGCCATCTGATTATTCTTGCGTGGGGCGTTTACATCCTTGTGCTTGAACAGCGGCGTTGGCAAAAAATTAAGGAAGAGCAGGCAAAGCTGAAGCGAAAGGCAAAGCGTAAAAAGAAATAACAAAAAGCCCGCCGCGTCCTTTGCCGGCGGGCTTTTCAGCGCCTATTTTTTGCGGTCAAGCAGCCACTGCGCCAGCTCGCGCAAAAACTTCCTGTCGCCATGGTAGTAATCGAGTGCCTCTATCGCCTGTGCTGTCAGCTCTGTGGCGGCGGCAAGGGTTTTCTCCTTGCCCAAAAGCGTGGCGAAGCTTGTGCGCCCTGCCGCGCTGTCCTCCTCAAGGTCAAAAATGTCGTCTATCATTTGGAAAGCAAGCCCCACGCAGCGCCCGTATTTTTTTGCCGCGTTAAGTGCGTAGACGTCCGCCGCGGCGGGTGAGGCAAGCACTCCCAAGCGGCAGGCTGCATCGAGCAGAGCTGCTGTTTTTCCCTCACAGATTGCCTGCAGCGTCGCCTGCCCGGGCACCTCTCCCTCAAGCGAAAGCTCCAGCATTTGCCCAAAAACCATGCCGTCCCTCGCTCCCGCCTGCCTTGAAAGCAAGCGGCAGGCAGCTGCCACTCGGTTGCCGTCCTCAAAGGAGGAAAGGGCGGAAAAGGCCTCCGTCAGCAGGGCGTCGCCCGCAAGCAGCGCCGTCGCCTCTCCGAATGCCTTGTGGACGGATGGCATACCGCGCCTTGTGTCCGCGTTGTCCATGCAGGGCAAGTCGTCGTGCACCAAGGAATAGCTGTGAACCAGCTCTACGGCAAGGGCAAACGGCAAAGCGCCAATAGTGTCGCCGCCGCAAAGCTCTGTAAAGGCAAGGGTAAGCACCGGGCGTATCCTCTTTCCCCCGCCCGATACGCTATGGCGCAGCGCCGCCGCAAGAGCTTGCTCACCCGCCGCGTTTTCGGTCAGATACTGCTCCAGCGCCCGTTCAATCAGGGCGATTTTAGCCTCAAGCTCTCTCTCAAAGTCCATTGTTTTCACCCGCCGCTTGCTCCATAACCGTAAGGCGCTGCTTTGCGTTTTGCAGCAGCTCGCCGCAAAAGACCGCCAGGCGGCTTGCCTCATCATAAAGCTTCAGCGTTTCCTCAAGCGAAAGTGTGCCGTCCTGCAGCCGTGCCACAAGACCCTCCAGCTTTTCCATTGCCTGTTCATAATTCAGCTTTTCCATTTTTTCCTCCCTTATTCTCTGTTATTCGGCGCCACGCTGAGTACCGTACATTCAAGCTCCGCGTCGCTCATTTGCAGCTTTATTTTTTCCCCCACGCCGATTTGCGCGGCACTTGCGCAGGGCTTGCCGCCCCGGCTGACTATGGCATATCCGCGCGCTAAGGTTTTGATTGGTGACAGAGCTTCCAAGCGTCCCGCCAGCAGCCTTATCTCACTCTCCCGGCGAAGAATTGCCTCGTCAGCCGCGGCGCAGAGCGTCCTTTGCAGGCCGTTAAGTCTCTCCTTCGCGCCGCTCAGGGTGTTGACAGGGTGCAGGGCTTTCAGCTCTGCGCAAAGCTCCCCCAGCTCGCGCCGACGCATATCCAAAAGGCGCTGCACACTCTCCCCCGCTCGCAGGCTGAGTCCCTGCAGGCGCAGAGCTTCCTCGCCGGAATCCGGGCTGCAAAGCTCAGCGGCGGCAGATGGCGTCGGGGCTCGCAGGTCCGCTGCCAAATCACACACCGAGTAATCGGTTTCATGCCCCACGGCGGATATAACCGGCATAGAGCAGGAGGCGACGGCAAGCGCCACTGCCTCCTCGTTAAAAGCCCAAAGGTCCTCGGCGCTGCCGCCGCCGCGCCCGACTATCAGCACGTCTGCCTTGCCCTCGGCAGAGGCACGGGCTACAGCACGGGCAATCTCCTCGCCGGCCCCAAAGCCCTGCACGGCGCTTGGGTAAAGCAAAACCTCCGCCATTGGCCAGCGGCGTGACAGCACATGAAGAATATCATGCAAAACGGCACCCTCCGGGGAGGTGACGACCGCCACCCTCTGCGGATATGCGGGTATGGGGCGCTTGCGCTCAGGGGCAAAAATACCCATTGCGGCAAGCTTTTTTTTCAGAGCCTCCAGCTGTTGGTAAAGCGCGCCTACCCCGTCCGGCTGCATATCGTCAAGAATAAGCTGGAACTGACCGCGCGGCTCATAAAGCGAAACACGCCCGCGCGCCAAAACTCGCAAGCCCTCCTGCGGAGTGAAGGAAAGCCTTTGCGCGGCGTTGCCGAACAACACGGCGCTGACCTGAGCGTCGCCGTCCTTCAGCGTCATATAGCATTGCCCGCCGCCATAGCGCCTGAAGCCCGAAAGCTCGCCGCGCACATAAAGCCCGCTTAAGCTGCTGTCGCCCTCCAAAACGGCACGGGCATAGGCATTAAGCTGGCTGACGCTGAGAACGGGGCTTGCGGGCATATTATTCCTCCGCTTGTGTGTCTTCCACGGGCTGGGTTGTTGTTGGTGCGGTCGTAGTCGGCACTGTGGTGGTGCTTGGTGCCGTTGTTGTGTTTGCCGGCGGTTTAGTTGTAGTGGTTGCGGGCTTAGTTGTTGTTGTCACCGGCTTAGTAGTCGTTGACGCAGCCTTGGTGGTCGTTGTAGCCTTAGGCTTGGTGGTGTTTGCGGGCTTTTTGGCTTTTGTGGTGGTTGCGGCGGGTCTGTAAGTCACCCCCGCGGTGGTTGTTGCCTCCGTTTCCTCGCTTTCGTTTTCCGCCAGGCTTACCCACAGCGCCGGACGAACGCCAAGCTCTGACAAATCAACGCTTGATGAGGAATAATTAAGCTCACCAAGGGAATTAACGCAAGAAAAGCCGTCTATATAATTACCGGGCGAACGAAGCCACCAAAAAATTGCCGTGTCTGATGTGTCGCCCTGCAATGCGGCAATTCTGCTTGCGTCGTTCGTAAAGTATTTTTCGGCTTCCGCATACGAAAGCAAGAACACATAGTCCTGCGTAGCATTGCCGCCGACGGAACTGCTGCCATTGTCGAATGTGACGGCGGCGTTGGCGTTGGTTGTAAGGATGATTTTCTTGCGCTCGGCGTCACTAAAAGCGTTTTTGTAAAACGACTCGTTCAGGTACTGCCGCAGTGAGCTGTCTTCCCATGACACGGCTTCTTGCACATTGTTGAAATCGCGCAGCTCCAAGCAATCCTTAGTTATTATCAGCGCCTTGTCGCCCTGCTCCGTCAGCACAAGCCACTCATAGCCGCCAAGCCGCATTGTCTTAAACGCGGGGACGGGCGCCGTTGTTGAGGGTGCTTCGGTGCTTTCCGTCACAGGCTCTGTGGTGGTTGTTTCCCCTGCGCTGCGCAGGTCGGCAAGCCAAGCATACGGCTGCGGCGGGAATTTATACGCCGCAGAGGCGCCAAGCAGCAGCACAATCAGCGCAATAATCAGGCAGACGATTGCCGCCGTGCGAGCGGGAACCTTGGCTGCGCGGGAGTCACGCATACTGCCGTCCGGTCCAAAATACACGCGGCTTGAGCGGTAGTGCCTATTCCTGCGGGAAATTTTTCTTGCCTGGCTTGTGCGAACTCCAAGCACAAAAACGCTCAGCGCGGCAAGCACCGCCGCAGGTATCTGCGCCCACAGCCTGCCCCCGGCAAGCAGCAACAGGGCAGAACCTCCCGCGCCGGTCAGCACGGCAAGCAAAATGGCAAAGGCGTTGGAATTGAGTAGACGTTTCATCAATGACTCCATAACTATAAATTGCAGCTACTATATTGTACCTCAATTCGCCGAATATTGCAATGCCCCTTGACAAGCGCAAAAAAATATGTTATACTCTACGGGCTTTTGGAATGGGAGAGTTCCCGAGTGGCCAAAGGGGGCAGACTGTAAATCTGTTGTCAGTGACTTCGGTGGTTCGAATCCACCCTCTCCCACCACTTACTTTCTTTTCGCGAGAAAAGAAAGTAAGCAAAGAAAAGCGAAATCGGGTATATACCTGTGCAGACTAAAAAGTTTTCCACGAATTTAGAACTATTGCCCGCAGGGAAGTCGCGGTTAGGTACTGCAAATGCTAAAGCCTATCCGTCGCGATTTTTAGGAAACTGCCGTAAGGGCGGTTTTTTTGTTCGCCAATGCACAAGGCTGCGCTGCGTCGCGGTTGCCCCCGGAGCGGGTCATGAAACAAACCCCTTGCATTAGGCGCAAAAATATGCTATAATTTCCCTCGCTGTGCGGGTGTAGTTCAATGGCAGAATGTCAGCTTCCCAAGCTGAACACGTGGGTTCGATTCCCATCACCCGCTCCACTTACTTTCTTTTCGCGAGAAAAGAAAGTAAGCAAAGAAAAGCAAAATCGGGTATATGCCTGTGCAAACTGTTAGGTTTTTCCACGAATCAATGGGTGTATATTTGTAATCTACCAACGCCCGCCCGGCTTGTTACTTTACGCTTGCGCCAAGCCGCCGCAGGGTGCCGCCTATGTCCTCCCAGCCGCGCGCAATCAGCTCGGCGTTGGTGATTGTCGTTTCGCCGCTCGCTCCAAGCGCCGCGACCGCCAGCGCCGCCCCGCCGCGCAAATCCATGGACCTAACCACGGCTCCGTGCAGCCGCGGCACACCCAAAATTCTTGCGCGCCGTCCCCTTATGCTGATTTGCGCACCCATTTTCGCAAGCTCCCTCGCCTGCTTAAAGCGGCTTTCAAAAATATTTTCCGTGATGAAGCTTTCGCCGCTCGCCGTACAGGACATTGCTAAGAATGCCGCTTGGCTGTCCGTCGGAAAGCCGGGATACGGCGCTGTTGAAAGCTCGCCAAAGGGAGAAAGCCGGCGCGGCGCAAGCAGGTGCATAGCATCGTTAACAGCTGTTACGCGGCAGCCCATACGCCTGAAAACCGGCAGCACCGGCGCAAGGTGGGTATGCTCAACGCCGCGCAGCAAAAGCTCGCCGCCCGTCACCGCCGCCGCCGAAAGGCAGCTGCCCGCAACAATCCTGTCCGGCATAACGTGGTAGCTGCAGCCATGCAGCCGCCTTATCCCGCTGATAGTGATTATCCCCGTGCCGGCTCCGCTGATTTTTGCTCCGCAGCGGTTAAGGAAGCACGCCAAATCCGTTATCTCCGGCTCGCGCGCCGCGCCGAAAAGCGTAGTATCTCCCTTGGCGCACGCCGCCGCCATTATAATGTTCTCCGTGGCTCCCACGCTGGGAAAGCGCAGATGAATATCCGCGCCGCGCAAGCCGTGCGGCATCCGCAAAATAATTTTTTCCTCTGTGCGGCGAATATGCGCACCAAGGCTTTCCATAGCGCTAAGGTGCAGGTCAATGGGGCGCGCGCCGATTTTGCAGCCGCCGGGCATATAGATTTCCGCCCTGCCAAAGCGCGCAAGCAGGGGACCGAGAAGAAATATTGAGGAGCGCAGCTCGCGCATAAGCCCGGGAGGGATTGTGCAGCGCTGGGGAGTTGAGGCATCAACGCTTACCTGAGAGCCGCGCCTGCGAACGGCACAGCCTAAGTGTCGCAGTATTGCAATGGTTGCGTCCACATCGGACAGGGCGGGCACATTGAACAGGCTGCAGCCCGCCGGCACACAAAAAGCGGCGGCAAGCAGGGGCAGGGCGCTGTTTTTTGCCCCCTGCACACTGATTTCCCCAAACAAGCGCCGCCCGCCTTCAATGCGCAGCTCAGCCATACAAGCCTCCGTCCGCTAATACTCCTTACTTATGCTATGCCGGCAGCGGGGCGCTTGACAGTGTCGCGGCAAACTGCTACAATGTTCACAACAAGGGGCAAGGAGAGCTATATGCGTGTTTTGATAATCAACGGTCCCAACCTGAACCTGCTGGGCTTGCGCGAACCGGATATTTACGGCAAGCAAAGCTACGCGGATTTGTGTGCATACTGCCAAAGCGCCGCCGCAGAGCTGGGAATAGACTGTGAGTGCTACCAAAGCAACCACGAGGGGAGCTTGGTGGATAAAATCCAGGAGGCATACGGTAAATTTGACGGAATAGTCATCAATCCGGCGGCATATACCCACACCAGCGTTGCTGTTTTGGACGCCCTTAAGGCTGTGGCGCTGCCGGCGGTGGAGGTTCACCTTTCCGCGGTGGAGGACAGGGAAAGCTTTCGCCGACTGTCCTACGCCGGGCTGGCGTGCCGTAAAACAATAACCGGCCTGGGCTTTGAGGGCTACCGCAGGGCGCTGGAGTATTTGGCGCTTGGAAAAGAATAGGGCTGTTACCCTTGACTTTTATTACAATCTGTGTTATAATACCAAGGCTCGTGTTTCGCCACGGGCAATAGTTCGCACGTGCCGCCGCTTCGGTGAAGTTAAGGGCGGCGCGGAGGAAAAACCGGAGGCACCCTATGTCAATCGTTTCTATGAAAGCCCTGCTTGAGGCAGGCGTCCACTTTGGTCACCAGACCCGCAGGTGGAACCCGAAAATGGCGCCGTACATCTTCACGGAGCGCAACGGGATTTACATCATCGACCTGCAAAAAACCGTACGCAAGCTGGAGGAAGCCTATAAATATGTGGTTTCCCTTGCGGCGGAAGGCAAGGACATTCTTTTTGTGGGAACCAAAAAGCAGGCGCAGGATTCAATCCGCGAGGAAGCTCAGCGCTGCGGTATGCCCTTTGTCAACGCACGCTGGCTCGGCGGTATGCTTACAAACTTCAACACAATTCAGCGCAGGATTCGCCGCTTGGCGCAGCTGAACCGCATGAAAGAGGACGGCACCTTTGACCTTCTCCCCAAAAAAGAGGTCATTAAGCTGAACCTTGAGATTGAAAAGCTCGAAAAGTTCATGGGCGGCATTACGGAGATGAAAAAGCCCCCCGCAGCTATCTTTATTGTTGACCCGCGCAAGGAGCGCATTGCCGTTGCGGAGGCCCGCAAGCTGCATATCCCCATTGTGGCTATTGTTGACACAAACTGTGACCCCGACGAAATCGACTGGATTATCCCCGGCAACGACGACGCAATCCGTGCGGTACGCCTGTTTGCGGCGGCTGTTGCGGACGCGGTAATTGAGGGTCGCGGCGGCGAGGATAAAGAAGAGGAAGCTGCTGCAGAGGCTCCGGCGGAGGAAGCCGCAGAAACTGCCGCCGAGGAGAGCACAGAGGCCGCCGAATAAGGCGTATATAACAAAACAAAAGGAGAATTATTATGGCATTCACAGCAAAGGATGTCCAAACCCTGCGTGAGCGCACGGGTGTTGGCATGATGGACTGCAAAAAGGCGCTGACCGAAGCGGACGGCGATATGGAAAAGGCAATTGACTTTTTGCGTGAGCGCGGACTTGCCGCGGCAGCAAAAAAAGCAGGGCGCATTGCCGCAGAGGGCGCGGTTGTTGCGTACCAGGCGGGAGAGGTAGCCGTTCTGCTGGAGGTAAACAGCGAAACTGACTTCGTCGCCAAAAACGCGGAGTTCCAGGGCTTTGCGACGGCGGTCGCCAAAACGGTTGCGGAAACAAACCCCGCAGACGTTGACGCTCTGCTTGCAACGCCTCTTTCCGGCGACAGCCGCACTGTTCAAGAAAACCTGCAGGATAAAATCCTCTCAATCGGCGAGAACCTTAAAATCCGCCGCTTCTTCCGTGCGGAGGGTGTCTGCTCAACCTATATCCATGCCGGCGGCTCCGTGGGCGTGCTGGTGCGCTTTGCGACAGACGCGGCTACCGCAGCAAAGGCTGAGTTTGCGCAGCTGGGCAAGGATATAGCCATGCAGATTGCCGCAATGAGCCCCTCTTACTTGGATTCCGCGAGCGTTCCGGCAGAGGTTCTTGCGCACGAGAAAGAAATTCTGGTTGCGCAAATGAAAGAGGACCCCAAGATGAAGGGCAAGCCCGATGCCGTCCTCGGCAAGATTGTCGATGGTAAGTTGGGCAAATACTACAGCGAAAACTGCCTGCTGGAGCAAGCCTACGTTAAGGACGACAGCCAGAGCGTGGCGCAGTATGTTGCGGGAGTGGCGAAGTCGCTGGGCGCGGAGATTGCCGTGACGGAGTTTGTGCGCTTTGCCAAGGGCGAGGGCATCGAGAAGCGTCAGGATGACTTTGCGGCGGAGGTCGCAGGCATGGTCAAATAGGACCGAACGAGTAAAAAATTGGGCTTGCCGCCCCGGCTGAATGTGGGCGGCAGGCTCTTTTGTTTGCGGCAAAAAGCTCAAAAATGCCCATAGTTTTGCAAATCGGTGTGAAATATAGTCGGTTTTTGTCCCACGGCGAAAATTAATTTCGAGAGAATTCGCGAGAATAGGTGAGAAAATAAGTAAATTCGAGAGCGGATTTCTAATTAAATTTTAATATTCCAAAAAAGAAATATGGGGGGGTAAAATGTGCTATACTTTACCAGACTCAGACGAGTTTATTAACATTAAGAGGAGAAAGTTATGGGCAAGGTTTTGAACCAACTTCGGCAAAAACTCAACAACAAGGGCATTTCCTGTAGCATTGTCGGCGGAGACCTTTCGATTTTGGAGCTTGAGGTAACTCAATTTTTCACCAACAGCAGTTGCGCGGTGACATGGAATAATGTAGCTTGGCGTCAAACAAGGCTACCAAAATCATATGGCCGCCTCGGCGTTTTTAGGATTCTTGCTGAGGACTCTGGGCAAGTCGCTTTCCTCGCAGATGTGCCTTGTGGTACGCTTACGCCTGAAGAATTTAATCAAGTGGCAAACCAAATGCAGAACCTTATACGGCAATCAGATTTTAATCTTTTCGCCAACGGGGGTGTAATTGAAAAGTCTGCCGGAAATGTTCCGTCAATATTCCTGAATTTGAATCTTAATCCCGGTGCAGATATTGCGGACTTTGCAGACACGATGATTGGAATTATGCCATTGGAATTGCTTAGAATTTACGGCGGTTGCCCGTTGGTGGCGCAAAAAATTGCAGCAAACGTTTAGGCAACCGGCCAGCATACATTTGGTTGGCGAGGAGGTGAAAGGTATGTCGAACGGTTGTACTTGCCCCGAATGCGGGAGCAGATGTATGCCCACCAACGAGCAATACCAAGCAAACGGTACTTGGGTCACCTACACCTGCACCAATGGTAACTGCCCCAACTATGTACGCAGCGGCAATCGCTGGCAAAGCAAGCAGTTTGAAAGCAAATAACCCAACCAAACCCCGTCCCGCGGCGAAAGCTGCGGGGCGGGGTCGCTTTTGCTTCCCCAAAAAGGCTTATTGAAAATCGCGGCGAATCGTGTTACAATAGGTGTTGGAAATTTTGCTCGCCACTTGGCGCAAATCACAATCCTTTGGAGGGAACTATGGGAACACTCAAAAAAACTCTTGCCGCACCAAAAAAATTGGTTTTTGGTCTGCAGAACACGCTATCGGCGGCGTTTGCGCTGACACTGCTGTTTTTCGGCGCCGCGGCGCTGTTCAACCCCATTGAAACGGGTCTGTTTTGGGGACAAAGCGCTCTCGGGGCAATCAACGTGCTGTTTTGGGTAATCGTTTGCCTCTCACAGCTGCTTTACTCCTTCTTCCCGCGGCTGACGCAAAAAATCAAGTCCGCGGCGGACATATTGCTTGCGCTGTCGCTGGTTTGGCTCTTTGCGGTCGCCTGCGCAAAAAGCGGCACACGTCAGGAAAGCTGGTTCCTTGCGCTGAACTGGCTGTTGGTCAACCACGGGCAGGTCTTCGGAGCAACGCTGGGGCTTGCCGTCGCCTCTCTGACGGGGGCGGGCAGACTGCTGCGGCGCTCTCCGGCACGGGCAAATAATGTTATGCTGCCCTGCGTAATTTCCTTTTTCGGCTGCTTCAGCGCCTTTGTTTTCGGCGCGTGGAAAGCTGAATCGGTTTTTATGCTGCTTGCGATTCCCACGGCTCTCTCCCTGCTGCTGGCTGTGCCGGCGGCGTTTGGGCTGTTTAAGCCTAAGTGCAGGCAATGCGAGCCAAAGATAAACCGCCTGAGCGGCGTTGTTAATTCGCTGTTCCTGTTGCTTTTTGCCTCCGCCGGCATATACGGCTTGATTGATAAATCCGAGGTGATTTTCTACCCCGGCGCACCCCTGCCCGGCACCGTGCGGATATTCGAAATACTCATCATAGGGCTCGCCGTCGCCTACCTGCTTGCTACG
The DNA here is from genome assembly GCA_031272895.1 of Clostridium sp. Lineage (GTDB taxonomy): Bacteria > Bacillota > Clostridia > Oscillospirales > Acutalibacteraceae > WRKY01. Next base: position 129,998 of record JAISSW010000016.1, read on the forward strand.
GCGTATGTTTCCAAGCATGAGTTGAAGGCCGTGCGCCGCCTTAACGCGGAACAAAAGGGCCTTGAGGGCAAAAAAGCCAAGCGGGCCGCTTGGTATCCTCTGCGGGCTTTGCAATCCGTGGGGCTTGTTTTTGGCTTTGGGACGGTGCTTTATTATTTCCCGATTGTCATTCGCCTGCCGGGGCATATGGAGCTTTGCGGGCTGTTTGTTGCGGTGGGGGCTCTGTGCTACGCGCTTTTGATGAAGCTCGGCGGCAGGCTTGGGCGCACCGACCTGATTGCAAAGCTCTGCAAGCTTGCGGGCCTGGGTATGTTTGCCGTGCTGCTGGTGCTGCTGATGCAGGACCAAAGCACCAATGGTGTGCAATACGGCGGCTATGTTACCGGCGACGACTATTTTCCGTTTAAGTTTATCCATTCCGTGGGGCACGCCGCCCTTGCGGGGCTTAGCCTTGGCGTCTTCCTTTGTGATGAAATCCTTTACCGTGTGGGCAGGGCAAGCTCAGCGGCGGCACCTGTGTCCTCCTTGGCGGGTATGGGGCTTGGCTTGTTCTCCTTGGGTATTGTACTTGTCAGCTTTCCCCATGCCATAACCCTGCTTGACGGGGCGGGCGAATGGCCGCCAACCTATGGCTTTAAGGTACCCATAGGCGAGGACGGCGTGCTCTTCGGGCATTTCTTCCCGTGGGTGTTTGGGGGGCTTCTTGCCCTTGGTGTGCTTGCGGAGCTTTTGTTTTCGCTTTGGTATGCGCGCAAGGACAAGGAAGAAATCCGCCGGGCGGCAAAAAAATGCACGAGAGCTAAGCGCGGCACAAGGCGCTTGCTGTCCTGCGCCCTTGCGCTGGTGATTATGCTTGGCGGCGGGGGCTTTGCGCTTGGCAGCGCCCTGAGCGGCGACGCCTCCTTTGTGCGGGAGAATGTGGGCAGCGGCGCGGATATCTATGCAACTGACAGCTATGAAAGGGTAAGCCCCCACGCGGCAATCCGCGACGCAAGCGGCAAGGACGTTGACGGCAAGGCAGCCATATCTGTGGCGGGGAATGAATACGGTGCAGTGCAGCTGGTTTGGAAAACGGGTACGCAAGCGCTTACCAAGCTGAACGGCACTGTAACTATCACCGATTCAAACGGCAAGGCGCTTGCGCAGGATAAGGGCTTTACGGAGCTTACGCTGCGCAAGGCTAAGAACATCTATGGCGGGGAGTACCCCGAAATACTTGAGCCGCTTGCGGACGCTGTGCTGCCCGCAGAGGAAAACAGCACGATTTGGTTCAGCTTTTTCACAGACTACGACCTTGCCGCGGGCGAATATCAGGCGCAAATAAGCTTTGACTTTGTGCGCGGCGGCACTGCGGACAAGGCAACCGTGCTTGTTGACATAAGCGTGGCTGAATACTCTCTTCCAAAAAGGACGCACACGCTCTATAACCTCCCCTATGACGAGGGAGAGTTCAGCACGGAATACTACGCAAAGCGCCGCCAGTTCATGGACGGAATAATGCAGCTGACGGAGGTGCTGACAAGCACAGACCGCTGGTATGACTACGAAAAGCAGGAGTGGGATTTCAGCCGCCCGCTGAACGAGGATAAGACTGCTGAGATTAAGCGTGAATGGGGCTATGACGTAAAAACGGGCGAGGAGCTTTGGAACACTATCCTTGACGTTTCCGAACACCTGATAAACGACCTTGGTCAGCCAATGCTGCGCGCGGATTACCTGACGGTGCTTGTGCGCGGCAATACGGGAATCGGCAACCCGGAAAACTGGACTGACGACGAGTGGACGGGCAAGGCTTGGGAGGCGAGCGAGCGCAAGATAGCCTATGACTTCTACTACTACATGAACGCAAAATTCCTTTCACGCACCCTGCCGGACGGTTCTTCCTTGGCAAGCCGCGTGTGCCTTAAGTGGAAGGACGAATTTGAACAGCCGCAATTCTTCCCGGATACACCCGACGGGCGCACACTTGGGCGCGAGGAGCTTTACACCATCTACGCCCTTGAGCTGCAGGCAATGGTACAGGCTCGCGCGGACGCTCAGCTTGAGTTGTTCATTTCCGAAAGGAGCGGGGATTTTGGAACACGCGAGGAGCTTTTGGCCGCCTACGACAAGGCATACGCGGCGGCGCCCGAACGCTACGCCGGCGTCAGCTACCTTGCCAACTGTGACCCGACAGCGGAGAACTTCGACATCCTCTTTGAGTATTTCGACATTTACTGCCCGCTGTCCTACCGTGTGACGGACGCCCTGCTTGAAAAATGCCGCGAAGCGGGCAAGCGTGTCTGGCAATACACCTGCTGCCAGCCGTTTTTGCCGTACGCCAACCAGTTCGGCTACAACCAAACCTTAGAAACCCACATAACCCAGTGGACCAACTTCAAATACGGCATGGAGGGCTACTGGCTTTGGCGTTCGGATTACAGGAACCCCGCCAATTTCTACTATGGCTTTACAGGCTGGTTGGACGGCGTTTTTGTGTATTACCCAACCGGGGAAAAGCCGGAGCTTATAACCGAGGGCAGCTTTAACACCGGCATTCGCTTTGAAAGCGCAACCGACAGTGTTGAGGAGCTTGAGCTGTTCATAATGTACGAAAACAGCCTTTATTTCCTTGAGGAAAAGGGCTTACTGAGCGCCCAGGAAGCGCAGGAACGCCTTGCAGAGCTGACGCGGCTTGTTGACGGGGCGGTAAGCAGCCCTTACGACTGGACGACTGACACGGACTACATGAATGGGGTTGTCAGGACGGTGCGCGACGAGCTTTCGCAGCTCTACGCCCGTGCGGGCTTCGCAAGCGTTATGGATGAAGCCTTTGAGCTGGACTGGGTTCGCAACGCGGCTTAAGCGCTTCCATTTGGCAATTTCGCCATTTCCCTTTACATTCTTGCCAAAATGTTGTATAATATTTGTAGATAAACAGTAAAACTAACCAAAGGAGCGCTGACTGTTATGGAAAAACAAGCTGTTACAAAAAGGGATGAGCATGGCGTTAAAATGCCGTATAACCTCAGCCCGCGAATCAAGTGGCTGCGGGATTACTACTTCCTTGGAACAAAGCGCGCGTGGAACAATGCCTTTCTTCCGTTCACAACGGGTACACCCTGGGATGAGCTTTACGAGGAGCAGACCTTCTACAACGCGCCGGAAACCTATTGCTTTTACAACACAATGATTAAAAGCTACCGGCAGGGGGCGTATCCCGTCACCCTGCCGCAGGGCTTTTGGGAGCTTAGCCTGCCCGAACGCAGGGCTTGGTTCCTGCAGGAGGTAATGACAGAGTATGTGCCGCAGGAGGTTTTGCCGGGCGACCTGTTGGCAGGCGGGCGCTTTAACCTAATGGGCTCACGCTGCTGGAACGAGGAAGAGGCAAAGTGCCACGCGGAAAAGCTGTGGGGAAAAAACGGTCTGCGCCAAGACGTGATTGAGTTTGAGGAGCGAGGCTTTGGCAACTGCGGCGCAACCAGCGGGCACCTTATATCAAACTACCCAAAGGTTTTGAGGCTTGGCTTTTTGGGAATAAAAAAGGAGTACCAAGCTTATTACGACGCCCTTTCCGCCGACGAAAAGCAAGGGGCTAAGGGTGCGCAGCTCCGGGCAATGCTTAATTCCTGCGACACGCCCATTAAGCTGGCCGCAAAATATGCCGCCCGCTGCCGTGAGCTTGCGGCAAAGGAGGAAAACGCCGCTCGCAAGGCAGAGCTTGAGCAAATGGCCTCCAACTTAGACCTTGTTCCGGCAAACCCGCCGCAGGATTTTTGGCAGGCAATGCAGGCGCTGTGGCTGACGCATATGCTCATTATGAGTGACGAGAATTACCCCGGTCCGGGTGTGTCCTTCGGACGGCTGGACCAATACATCTACCCGTTCTGGAAGAAATCCGTTGAGGCGGGAATGGACAGGGAGTTTGGCAAGGAGATACTCAAGTGCTTCTGGATGCACTGTAACTACGCCTACGACGCAATGATTAACACGGGCAACCAGGGAATTACAGCCGGCTACGGGCAGCTGTTCAACATAAGCGGCATGGGGGAAAACGGACAGGATATGACAAACGACTTCAGCTACGTTTTGCTGGAGGTTTTGGACGAGATGGCTCCTATACTTGAGCCAAAGCCGAATGTGCGTCTGCACAGCGGCACACCCGAAAAGCTGCTTGACATTGTTGTGGATATGATTGCGGACAGCCAAGGCGCGCCGTTCCTGCTTAACTTTGACGAGCGCTCCATGGCGGGAATGCTGAGAGAGGCAAAGCGCGCCGGGGTGGAGGATTTGATAACTCCGCAGAACGTGCATGAATACGCCTCGGTCGGCTGCTTGGAAAACACCATGTGCGGCAACGACCGCTCCGCAACGGTTGACTGCAACCTCAGCCTGCTTAAGGCGGTTGAGCTTGCGTTGGGCGGCGGAGAGGAAATTGTGCCATATACGGATTCGCTTTGGGGCAAGCGCTACACGGCACCCTTGGACGCGCCGCGAACGGGCGACCCGCGCGGCTTCGCCTCCTTTGAGGAATTCTACGCGGCGTTTGAAGAGCAAATCCGTTACCTTATCCGCAAGATTGTGGAGCTTTATAACCGCTCCTGCGATTTGCGCGCAAAGCTGGGGCCGACACCGTACCTCTCCTGCTTGGTGGAGGGCTGCGCCAAAAAGGGCTTGGACGTGACGCAGGGCGGCGCGGAGCTTAGCTTTGTTACCATTGAGGGCGTTACCTTTGCCTCCACGGTGGATAGCCTTTTGGCTGTTAAATACCTTGTGTTCGACAAGCGTATTTGTGATATGGATACGCTAATCAAGGCGCTGCAGGCAAACTGGGAAGGCTATGAAACCCTGCAGGCACAGGCAAAAAACAGGGCGCCGAAATACGGGCGCGACGACGATGATTCGGATGCCCTGGCACGGCGCGTTATGGATTTGTGGAGCGAGGAAACCTGGAAATACACAACACCAACCGGCGCTCGCTACCGCGGAGGTATGCTGAGCTGGAACTACTGGATTGGTCAGGGCTTTATTCTGCCCGCCAGCCCGGACGGCAGGCAGCGCGGACAATTCCTGAGCAACGCTATTTGCCCCGTCAACGGAGCGGACACAAACGGACCTACCTCCAACGCCAACTCCGTGGGCAATGCCTTGGGCGGGCGCAGCGAAACCGACGGCGACTACCTGAGCTGGCGCAACTGCTTGCCAAACGGGGCAAGCCATACCATTACGCTTTCCCCCGCCCTGCTGCGCGACGATGAACACCGCGAGAAACTCAAGAGCTTTTTGAGGGGCTATGTGCAGAACGGCGGCACTGCTCTGCAAATCAATGTGCTGGACGCGGATATGCTGCGCGACGCCCAAAAGCACCCCGAGAATTACCGCAATCTGCTTGTTCGTGTAACGGGCTATAACGCCTATTTTACCTCCGTGGGCAGGGAGCTGCAGGACGAGATTATTGCAAGGGAAAGCCATAACCGCTATTAACTTAGCTTAAGCATAAACGAGGTAACGGTGGAAAAAGAGATTGTATTGCTGGATATTCAGCGCATGAGCAGCGAGGACGGTCCGGGCTTAAGGACTACGGCGTTCCTTAAGGGCTGCCCATTGGCGTGCCGTTGGTGCCACAACCCGGAGAGCATTTCCTTTAACGGGCAGGTGCTTTGGCACGGTGCGCGCTGCATGGCGTGCGGGCTTTGCCAAAGGCTTTGCCCTCAAAAGGGAATCCATGCCCGGGAGGAGGGGCTTGAGCTTGAGCGTGAAAAATGCACGGGCTGCTTCACCTGCGCGGATAGCTGCCCCGCCGCGGCAATGGAGGCAAAGGGAAAGAAAATCAAGCCCGCAAGGCTTTGCCGTGAATTGCTTAAGGACAGGGCTTATTTCGGCGCGGACGGCGGCGTAACGCTTTCCGGCGGAGAGGCGCTTATGCAGGAGGCGGCGGTTGAACTGCTGCAGCTGCTTAAGGAGCAGGGTTCCTCCGTTGCTGTGGATACCTGCGGGCTTGTGCCGACGGATAGACTCAGCCGCGCGCTTGCTTTCTGTGATATTATGCTGTATGACATCAAAATCGCTGACCCGGCACGGCACAAGGAATACACGGGGGCGGATAACAGGCTTATCCTTGAGAACCTTGGCGTTGTTATGGACTGGGCAAAAAAAGGCGGCAGGCTTTGGATACGCACGCCGCTTATCCCCGGAGCGACGGACGACGAGGAAAACATAAGGGCAATCGGGGAGATACTTGCTGGCTATGGCACGGGCGAGGCTGCAATCCCGGAGCGCTGGGAGCTTTGCGCCTTCAATAACCTTTGCGCGGAAAAATACTGCAGCCTTGGGTTGGTGTGGGCATACGACGGCACACCCTTGCTTGAACGAGAGCATTTAGACGCCCTTGCGGAAATTGCAGCGGCAAGCGGGTGCGCAAAAACAATCAAATGGACAGGCGCGGCGCGCACAAAATAATAAAAACAGCAGGAGGATATTATGAAAAAAATCAATGAAGAAGCGGCGGCATTGCTTGCGCTGGACAGCAAGGTTGGGCTTGTGGGCTTTTTGGACGATGACGGCTATCCGCACGTTACCTTTTTTAATTCTCTGCAGGGGCTTGGCGAGGATAAGCTTACCCTTGGTCAATTCATGACGGGCATGAGTAAGGAGTGCATTCCAAACCACCCGGACGTGGCTTTTCTTGCCCTAACGGCGGATATGCGTTGGGTTCGCGGCAACGCCCGCTTCACCCACACAGCCACAACCGGACCGGAATACGATATGTATAACGCAAAGCCGCTTTTCCGCTATAATACATACTTCGCAATCAACACCGTGTGGTATTTTGACCTGCAGGAAATCGGTGAGGTAGAAAAGCTGCCAATGGGCAAAATAGTCGCCGGGGCGCTGCTGAGCAGGGCGGCGGCACCGCTCTGTAAAAAATGTGAGCCGGAGGCAATAACGGAATTCAGCGTAGAGCTGCTTGATAAAATAGACGGGCTTAAATTCCTTTGCTACACCAACGCGCAGGGTATGCTGACCCTTTTGCCTGTTATTCAGGCCACAAGCGCGGGCGCGGGGCGCGTCGCCTTTGCCGGCGCACCCTATGGCAAGGAGCTTGCCGCCGTTCCCACGGGGCAAAAGGTTGCCGTCTATGCCGCAAACCTTAAGCTGCAAAGCGTGCTTACCCAGGGTGTGTTTGTGGGCAAAAAGGGCGGCGCATATTGCGTGGACATTGAGAAGGTCTATAATTCCATGCCAACCTGCGTGGGCTATATCTTCCCGCGCCAGCTGCGACCTGAGCCTATTGAGAGCTTTTAATTAAAGCCGCAAGCCTACAGGCAGCAGCCCGTAAGGTATACCGGGCGCGGAAAGGCGATTGAGCATGGGCGATAACGGGAAGAATGTCGGCTGCAGCATAGTGCTGTTTCTCGCAAGCCTAATTACCGGGTTTTGCTTGCTTGGGGCTAACCTTAGCTGGGGGCTGCTCTTAATCTCTGCCCCGTTTTTGTTGGCTACGATGTATGGGGTTTTCGCCTCAGATTGGCTAAGTGAGCGCCCGCCACTTTATTTTTTGTCTATTCTGATTTGCATAGGCGCAGTAATAGGCGGGCTGCTGCTGATTTGGGAGTACCCCGTTTGGGGCGCGGTGATTATGTTCTCCCCTATGGGGCTTATCCTATTGCTTGGACTTGTCTTTTTACTTGCCGCAGGCATTGGCGGCACCGTCGGCGCTGTCTTATCCGAAAGCGACATCAGCATTGAGGATATGAGCGGGGAGGACTACGAAAAATTTGTTGCCGAGTACCTTTCGCAAAATGGTTACAAGAATATTTCGCTTACAAGGTCAAGCGGCGACTTCGGGGCGGATATAATCGCGAACAACGAGGCTAATGTCCGTGTGTGTGTGCAGTGCAAGAAGTATTCGCAGCCGGTCGGGATAAAGGCTGTGCAGGAGGTTTTTTCGGCGAAGGCTTATTATGGCTGCGCCCGGGCAATGGTGATAACAAACACAAGCTTCACCACCGCCGCAAAAAAGCTGGCGAAGCAAACGGGTGTGGAGCTGCTCGGCGGCGTTGCTCCGCGAGTTAAAAGGTCGGCGGCAGCCCCGGCATATGCACCCGCCCCGCCGTCTGCTCCGCCTCAACCCACATATGAGGCACAAAAAACCTATGATGATGATGACGACGATGATTTAGAATGGATAGACCGCTTGGAGGAATTGGATATACTTTTGGACGATTGGGAGTAGCCGGCTTATCCCGCCCCCGCCGACAGCGCACCGCTCACATCCATTCGCCTAAGCGGCGGACATAGAGCCTTTTTATAATCTGAACACACAGCAGGTAGCCGGCAAGCAAAAGGCAAAGCCAAGGGGCAAACAGCAGCGGCAGTCGCTGCATATCTATGCCTATGGCAAAATCCGAAAAGCCCACGGCAATCGCCGCCGCGGCAACAACAAGGGAAGAAACAAACAGCGGCAGCGACGCCCTGCTTTGCAGGAGGGGTATTTTTGCCGTTCTTATCATGTGGATAACCAGCACCTGTGACACAGTGCCGAACACAAACCAACCGGCTTGGAACAGATTTGAAAGCTCCGCCGTGTTAGCCTTAATTAAGTACCACATTACGGCAAAGCACAACACGTCAAACAGGGAGCTTAGCGGTCCCATTACCGCCATAAAATACTTTATTGACTTTGTTTCCCATTTGCGCGGCTTTTTTGTGTATTCCCTGTCAACACGGTCAAAGGGCATTCCCATTTGGGAGAAATCGCAAAGCAGGTTTTGCGTCAGTATCTGCACAGGCAGCATGGGCAGGAACGGCAGGAAAATACTTGCCACAATAACGGAAATCATGTTGCCAAGGTTGCCGCTTGCCGCCATTTTAATGTATTTGACAATATTGCCAAAGGTGCGCCGCCCCTCAATAACGCCCTTTTCAAGCACCATAAGGTCCTTTTCAAGCAGGATTATATCGGCGGTTTCCTTTGCTATATCCACGGCGCTGTCAACCGAAATGCCCACATCCGCCTGCCTTAGGGGTGGGGCGTCGTTGATTCCGTCGCCCATGTAGCCAACAGTATGCCCCGCGGCTTGGAAAGCCTTAACCACTCGCTCCTTTTGGGAGGGCGAAAGCTTCGCGAACAGGTCACAGGCTTTGATTGCCTCACCGAGCGCGTCGTCGTCCATATGCTCAACGTCGTAGCCGGTGAGGAGCCGTGTGGTGTCAACGCCTACCTTTCCGCAAACCTTTGCCGCCACTCCCTCGCTGTCGCCCGTTAAAACAACCGTGCGCACGCCATGCTCCTTGAGTGCTTCAATGGCGGCCTTGGCGGATTCCTTCGGCGGGTCAAGGAAGCCAACAAAGCCAAGCAGAACCATGTTTTTTTCATCCGCAACGCTGAACTCTCCGCTGTCGGGAACCTCATTTTTTTGCGCAACGGCAACCATGCGCAACCCGTCCCTGTTGTACTTTTCATAGGTGCCAAGGGCTATGCGGCGGGATTCCTCGTCAATCGGCACAGCCTTTCCGTTTATTTCAGCGAACGCGGAAATTGATAGTATTTCCTCAACTGCGCCCTTGGTGATAAGCTGGCGCTTGCCGCTTTTGTCCGTCAGGACGACGCTCATTCTGCGGCGGGTAAAATCAAAGGGAATTTCATCAACGCGGGTGTATTCCGTAAGTATGCCCGCAAGCCCGTTTTGTGTTGCACGGTTGATGACAGCAAGGTCAATCAGGTTTTTCAGCCCCGTTTGAAAGTAGCTGTTGAGGTAGGCGTGGCGCAGGATTCGCGCATCGTCCTCACCATAAAGGTTCATATATTTTTCAAGCACTATCTTATCCTCGGTAAGGGTGCCGGTTTTGTCCGTGCAAAGTATGTCCATCTCCCCAAAGCTTTGTATTGCGCCGAGTGTGCGCACAATAACCTTGTGCTTGGACATACTTATGGCTCCCTTTGCAAGGGTAGAGGTCATAATCACCGGCAGCATTTCGGGCGTTAGGCCAACGGCAATGCTTATTGAAAACAGCAGCGCCTCCATCCAATCGCCCTTAACAATGCCGTTTATCAGCAGCACAAGGGGGACCATCACTATCATCATGCGCACAAGCAGGCGGCTGACTGATTCAACCCCGCGCTCAAAGCTGTTTTTTGCCTTGTTGCCGGTTAGTGATTTTGCCATTGAACCGAAGTATGTGTCGTTCCCCGTGGCAATGGCTACCGCCGTGGCGCTGCCGCTGACTACGTTTGAGCCCATAAAACCAATGTTTGTCAGCTCTGTTAAGCCCTCTGCGGTGCTTACGTTCGTTCCGCTGAATTTTTCCACCGGGTTGGATTCCCCCGTCAGTGCCGCCTGGGCAATAAAGGTATCCTTGGTGGATAAAAAGCGCAAATCTGCCGGGAGCATATCCCCTGCGCAGAGCCTGATTATGTCGCCCGGCACAACCTCGTCCAACGATATTTCAATCAGCCTGCCGCCGCGCCAAACCTCCGCCCTGTTGGAAATCATCTTAGCCAAGCCCTCGGCAGCCTTGTTGGAGCGCTCGCTTTGAACAAACGCAACCACGCTTGAAAGCGAAACAAGCGAAAGTATGATTATGACGGTAAGGTAATCCGGTTTTGAAGAATACACCACGTCGGTGAAGTAGGTAATTATTGCAATAACAAAGAGTATTACGTTAAACGGGTTTACCACAGCCTCCCGCAATCGGTTCGGCAGGGTGTTTTTCTTGCCGGAGCTTATCTCGTTTTTGCCGTATTCGTCTAAGCGCTCTGCGGCGGTTTCCTCGGAAAGCCCCTCCGGCTCCGTGTTGAGCTTGAGCAGCAGTTCCTCCTCCGTCAACGAGGACAGCGCGCGCAGCCTCTCCTCGGCTTCGCGCATATTCCTTTGTGTGAGCCTTACGCTTTTTTTCGTAAATTTCATTGAACCCATTCCTTTCTGTTTTGGCACGGCGCAAAAAACAGAAGGGAATAAAAAATACCGCCTCAACCGGCGGCAGGGCGCGAACAAGTCAGCCTATACTCTCAAGCGGGAAAATCGACGGACACACGCGCGTAAAACCGACGGGTTGACCTCCGTTTTTTACACGGTTGTTTTTAATTACAGTAAAACTACCTCGCGGACGACCGTCCATTATCCTCACCTCACTAAAACAAGAATGTACCTATATTCTACCATAATTACAAGCAAATTGCAACCCGGCGGGCGGGTAGGACCCGCAGCCAATGTCGCGGTTAGGTCTGTGCAAAGCTATAGGCTTGCCGTCGCGCCTCTTAAGTAAATTGCCAATTCTGGTTCGCGGGTAGGGGGTTATGGGTTCGCTGAAACCCAACCGCGGCATTGGCTGCCGGTCTTACCGGCCACGCTTGCAAAAGCGGCGAAATCATGCTATACTATGCGTTGGTGGGCAAACGCGCGGTGTGCGTTTCATTTGTTTTTGATTGGAGGGTATTTTTGCTTGGAGGATTTTCCGCTGCTTTTTTCGCCGGGGCATATAGGCTCCTGCGAGCTGAAAAACAGAATCGTAATGGCTCCCATGGTAATGGGCACCGGCACTCCGGAGGGAACGCCGGGCGAACAGCTCTCCGCTTATTATGAAGCGCGGGCAAAGGGCGGCGCCGGACTGATAATAACCGAATGCGTGCGGGTGGATAACCACACCGGCGTGCTTTGTGCCGGTCAGCTTGCGCTTAGCCGCGACGCACATATTGCCCCAATGGCAAAGCTTGTGGAGCGAATCCATCGCCACGGGGCAAAGCTATTCTGTCAGCTGCACCACCCCGGCAGGCAGAACTACTCCATTTTGGTTGGCACCATGCGGCTTAGCCTGCTTTGCGGGCGTGTTTTTCCGCCGTACTGGAAGCTGTTCTTCAAGCTGGCGCAGATGATGCCGCTGATTGAAAAAACCGGGCTTCTGCCCCCCGTCGCTGCACCCTCTGCCGTGCCGTGCGAATACCTTAATCAAAAAACACGGGCGCTAAGCGTCAAAGAGATACATAAGCTGGTCGCTCGCTTTGGAGATGCCGCCCTGAGGGCAAAAAAAGCGGGAGCGGACGGCGTTGAACTGCACGGCGCTCATGGGTATTTAATCCAGCAGTTTTTAAGCCCGCACACAAACCGAAGACAGGATGAATACGGCGGCAGTCTTGAGAATCGTCTGCGCTTCCTGCGGGAGCTTATTGAGGACGTGCGCAAAAAATGCGGCGCGGATTTCCCGATTATCGTGCGGCTTGGCGTGGACGAATTTTACCGCGAACAGGGCAAGGAGCAGGGGCTTACGCTTGACGAGGGCGTAAAAATCGCGCAGGCTGTTGAGGCTATGGGCGCGGACGCCATTGACGTTTCAAGCGCCACATATGAAACAATGAACTACTGGCTGGAGCCGACAACCTTTGAGTGCGGTTGGCGCAAAAACCTTGCGGCTGCGGTTAAGGCCGCGGTTAAAATCCCCGTTTTGGCGGCGAATGTAATCCGCTCCCCGGAGCAGGCGGAGGAACAACTGCAAGCCGGAATACAGGATTTTGCCTGCTTTGGTCGCCCCATGCTCTCCGACCCGGAATTCCCGAACAAGTGGCAAAGCGGCCACAAGGAGGACGTGACACGCTGCATCAGCTGCCTTTATTGCTTTGAGTCAATGCTGGACGGAGCTTTCCGCGGAGAGGCGGGCAAGTGCGCCCTCAATCCCGTTTGTGGCAGGGAGTTTGCACAAAAGGAGCTTCCAAGCGGCGGCGGAGAAAAAATAGCGGTAATTGGCGCGGGCGTTGCGGGGCTGACAGCGGCGCGGGTGCTGGCTGAGCGCGGCTTTACCGTAACGGTTTTTGAAAGCGACGAGGACGCCGGCGGGCAGGTCAAGTTAGCGGCTGTTCCTCCGCACAAGGAGAAAATCCTTTGGTGCGTGGAGGATTTGCTGACAAAATGCCGTAAGCTCGGCGTTGAACTGCGCTTTGGAGTGGATTCCGAAACGCTGAAAAAGGCACTTGAGGAGCTTAAGCCCAAAGCCGCCTTTTTGGCTACCGGCGCCTGTGAGCTGTTCCCGAAGATAACCGTTGCGGACGGCTCCAAGGTATATTTCGTTTCAGATGTGCTCGGCGGCAGCGTGAACCTTAGCGGAAAGCGTGTGGCTGTGGTCGGCTCAGGGCTTACGGGGCTGGAAACGGCTGAATACCTTTGCGGGCAGGGCTGCTTTGTTTCAGTCATAGAGATGGCGGACAAGCTTGCGCCGGGGGCATATCACCAGCACGTTGAGGACGTTTTGCCAAAGCTGCAAAAAGCGGGTGTCAGCTTCCTGCTTAACGAGCAGCTCACGGTCGTTTATCCCGACGGGGTAAAGCTTAAAAACACCGTTAGCGATGAACTTAGAAGTATCCCCGCGGACGCCGTTGTTTTGAGCGTTGGGGTGCGTCCGAACCCCGGTCCGCAAAGCCTGCTGGAGGATTTGGGCATTGAGTTTGTGCCGGTTGGCGACGCGGCAAAAATAGGTCGCATTGCCCACGCCGTCCACAGTGCCTACAACGCGGCGGCGGAGTTTTCTGTGTAGCGCAAAAGGCTTAAAGCCATAGCGATAAAACATCTGTCAGGAAAGGAAAGAGAAATGAAACACAACATTTCCGAGGAGCTTGTGCAGTATATGGTGAGCGGAATCACCAATATCTGCGATAAGTTCAAAAACCGTGGCCCCGGCACAAAAAGTGAGCGGGACGCTCAGGCCCAGCTGAAAACGGAGCTTGAGGAATACGCAGACGAGGTCATAATGGAGGACTTCAACGAGCACCCGGCGGCGTTTATGGGCTTTATTCCCCTGGCGGCCCTGCTTGCCGTCACAAGCGTCGCCCTCTACTGGTTCAACCCCGCGAACGGCAGCTGGCTGGCTTGGCTGCTTGGCGGACTTTCCGTGGCTCTGCCGCTGTTTGCCGCGCTTATGTTCGTATTTGAATTCCTGATGTACCGCGACTTTGTGGACTTTTTGTTCCCCAAAAAGGTTTCCCGCAACGTTTACGGCACATACAAGCCCAGCGGCGAGGTTAAAAAGCGCATTATCTTCGGCGGGCACACGGACGCCGCTAACGAATGGACCTACCAGTGGCTTGGCGGTGCTGCAGCGCTTGCCCCGGTCATCTTCGGCGGAGTTGTGTCAATTTTTTACATTTTAGGCATCAACATTGCCCGTCTTGCCAATGCCCTGCCCGCAACAAGCGTTGATGGGCCCTGGAAAACCCTCGGTTGGATTGCTATTGCCACAATCCCCTTCACAATTGCAATCATGTTCTTCATCAACTACAAAATCATTGTTGACGGAGCAAACGATAACCTCTCCGCGAACTATATTTCCATGGCGATTATCAAGGAGATGAAGGAGCGCGGGTTCCGCTTTGAGAACACCGAGGTCGGCTGCCTGTTCTCCGGCTCTGAGGAGGCGGGTCTGCGCGGAGCAAAGGCTTTTGCAAAAAAGCACAAGGACGAGCTAATCGCCGACGGCGTTGAAACAATCTTTATCAGCTTGGATACAATGACCGACCCCGACCAGCTGATGGTCTATACACGCGGCTGCACGGGTACAGTCGGCGACGACAAGGCCGTCGGCGACCTGCTGCAGGAGGCTGGCAAAAACTGCGGTAAGGAGCTGCCCATAGCCGGCTGGTACCCCGGCGCTGTTGACGCAGAGGCGTTCTCCATGTATGGTCTGCGCTCCTGCGGCTTCTGCGGGCTTAGGCACGACCCGCCGCCCAAGTATTTCTACCACACCCGCAACGACAATGTGGACGCCCTCAACCCCGAATGCTTGGCAATGAGCCTTGACATTTGCTTGGAGGCTGCTGAAATCTTTGACGCAAAGGGCATGGCCCCCTTTGACGCGGCGCGCAAGAAGAAGTAAACCAACCCACAAAGCGGACGGGGCTGAAACGGCTCCGTCCGTTTTTTTCGTAGTGGCAAATTGCCTATTGCTTATTTTTGCGTTTTAGGTTAAAATATGTACATGGAACAGAACAGACACCACAATATTTTGGAGCTCGATAAGCTCCTATCCCGCCTTGCGGATTTTTGTGCCTGCGACGATGCCAAGGCGCTGGCCCTTGAGCTTGTTCCGGCTGCAAGCCTTGAAGAGGCAAAGCTGCTTATGGCGCAAACGACGGACGCACACACCCTGCTGGCAAGGTTCGGCGCGCCAAGCTTTGGCGGACTGCGCAGCGTAGGCAACGCCCTGGCGCGGGCAAACGCCGGCGGTATGCTCTCTCTGCGGGAGCTGCTGGATATTTCCGCTGTGCTTGGGGCAATCCGCGGCATTGTGCGCTGGCGCGAGAGCTGTGCCGGCGTTGAGAGTGTGCTTGACTTCAGCGCGCTTGAGCCAAACGCCTACTTAGAAAAGCTGATTAATGATGCCGTAGCCAACGAGGAGGAGCTGAGCGACAACGCCAGCGCCGCCCTTGCGGATTTAAGGCGAAAGATAAGAACCCAAACCCACCGTGTGCGTGAGCAGCTTGAAAAGACCGTGCGCTCGGCGCAAAACGCAAGGCTGCTGCAGGAGGCTATTGTTACCCAGCGCAACGGGCGCTTTGTTGTTCCCGTTAAGGCGGAGCTGCGCGGCGAATTCCCGGGGCTTGTGCATGACGCTTCCTCCAGCGGCGCGACTGTTTTTGTTGAGCCTATTGCCGTGGTGGAGGCCAACAACGAAATTCGCATACTCAAGGGCAAGGAAAGCGCTGAAATTGAGCGCATTGTTATGGAGCTTTCCGCCCGTGTGGGGGAGTTTTCAAGCACAATCAAGCGCAGCTACAGCGCGGCGGTTGAGCTTAACCTGATTTTCGCAAAAGCTCAGTACGCCTATAAAATCCGTGCCTGCGCGCCAAGCCTGAACGACGAGGGCAAAACCCTGTTAAAGGCGGCGCGGCATCCCCTTCTGCCCGCTGAAAGCGCCGTGCCCATAGATATAAGCCTTGGCATTGATTTTGACACTCTTGTTATCACCGGTCCAAACACCGGCGGAAAAACAGTCGCCCTTAAAACCTTAGGTCTGCTTAGCCTTATGGCTCGCTGCGGGCTTATGCTGCCCGTGGGCGACGGCAGCAGCGCCGCATTTTATAAGCGAGTCTATGCGGATATTGGCGATGAGCAGTCGATTGAGCAGTCGCTTTCCACCTTTTCCGCCCACATGACCAACATAAAAACTATTTTGGGCGAGGCGGATTGGGAATCCCTTGTGCTGGTTGACGAGCTTGGCGCGGGAACAGACCCTGTTGAGGGCGCGGCGCTGGCTCAGGCTATTCTTGAGTGCCTTAGGGAAAAGGGCGCCCACATTGCCGCAACGACGCACTACGCTGAGCTTAAGGCCTATGCCCTGACGACGCCGCGGGTGCAAAACGCCGGCTGTGAATTCGACATAAAGACCCTTAAACCCACCTATAGGCTGATTATCGGGGCACCGGGGCGCTCAAATGCCTTGGCAATCAGCGAGCGCCTTGGCGTGGACGGACAGGTAATTGAGCTTGCGCGCTCACTTATTGCCGGGGAAAACAGGCAGTTTGAGGAGGTTGTTGACCGCCTTGAGGAAAGCCGCCGCGCAATGGAGGAGCAGGTAGGCGCGGCTCGGGAGCTTAAGCGGCAGGCTGCCGCAGAGCGCGAGCTTGCAGCGGCAAAGCGTGCGGAAATAGATGCGCTTTGGGCCAAGGAGGAGGAGCAGGCAAGGGGGGCGGCGCTGCGCATTGTTGAGCAGGCGAAGCGCCAGGCAGCCGTCCTGCTGGAGGAGCTTGATAAGCTGCGCAGGGAAAAGGACAGCGCCGCGGCAGACATAGCCCGCAGGGCAAAATCCGCGCTGAAAAAGACCATGAACGCCATTGCAGAGGAGTCCTCCGCCCACACGGCTTTTGAGGACGATGAGGATTATACCCTGCCGCGTCCTCTTATTATCGGCGATGAAATCAGGCTGGCGGGCTTGGGCACAAGCGCCGTCGTCCTCAGCCTGCCGGACGCCAAGGGTATGCTGACGGTGCAGACCGGCAACGCAAAAAGCCGCGTTCATTTGGACAAGGTTCGCCTCGCGGGGGGCGGCGCTAAGAAAAAAACTGCCTCTAAGCCTTCCTCTACGGCGCAGCCCCAAGCACCCGCCGCCGCGGGCAGGCTTGATTTGCGCGGTATGACCGTGGAGGAGGCGCTGCACACGCTTGATTATTATATGGATGATATGCTGCGCGGCAGCCTAAGGGAGTTTGTTATAGTCCATGGCAAGGGCACAGGGGCGCTGCGGGCGGCGGTTAAGCGCTATTTGGACGGCAGCCGGCAGATAAAAACTCACCGCCTTGGCGGCTACGGCGAAGGCGGCGATGGCGTTACTGTTGTTACACTGCGCTGAGCCTCAGTCAATCCACCAGGTTCCCAGCGTAATGAAGAAATTGATTATTCCATAGAAGAAGCCCTTGATTCTGTCCACGGGGTTAAGGGCTGTGCCCACCTTTTCCAAAAAGCTTTCCTCGTCCTGCGGCACAAAAATATCCTGTTCATCGTCAAAAACTAAGTACTGCGGATAATTCGGGTCGCTGAAAACAGTCTGCGTTTTGCGCGAATCAAAGAACCAGTGGGCAAAATTCTTGTTTGTGCCGCCTATATGCGGCCTGTCCGAAATAAACCAGGTATAATCCCTTAAAAGGCAGGTGGAGGCGTCTATTGTGTTATCCGGCGAAACATAGTTATGGCTGCTCTTGAGCTTTTGCTTGTATATTCCGAACACGCCCAGCTTTTTGCCGAAGGGCTCTGCGACGGTTGCGCCAAGCGAGGCAAGGGTAGTGTCCACAAAGCCGTCCGAGTTGCGCCTTGCGTTCTCAACCAGCGGGAACAGCGGTGAATTTGTTCCAAGGTAAAGCCCCACTCTGATTTTCTGCGCCGCGTCCTTTAGCAGCTCGTCCGCCTTAACCGCCACGTTGTAATGGTAGCGGTCCAGCTTTTGTATCAGGTTAACATATTTGCCGCGGTTCGTGCCAAAGCAGACTTCCTTGCCGCTTTCGTAGTCCTCGTCCGGCACATAAGCCCACAGCATTGGCAGGGACATAATATAAGGCACAAACGCCCGCTCATAAAGCCTATCCAAAATGCGGGGCCAAGCACGGTTGACGGTTGCAAGCAGCGCCTTGAGCAAGCCCGTCTTGTCCGCTGCCAGCAGCATATTGCTGATTTCCTCATGGTTGGGTACGCTGAAGTCGCGCAAAAAGCCGGTAGTCGCCAGCGCCTCGGAATCAATATGCCAGCGCTTGTTCACCAAATCGCCAAACACCGTGGAGCCCTTGTGTAATGTTGCGCGCACCGTTATTGCCCTTATGTGCTGCAGAGGATTTTCGTCCTTATAGCGCGCCAAATACGCCATAAAAACAACGGCTGAGCCGCTTTGTGCGGCAACATTGACCGTGCTGTGTCCCGTTTTTTCGCATACCTGCTCAAGGAAGTTCTTAAAGCGCTCCGCAAGCACCCAGGGGTCCTCTCTCCAATCGTAGTTAAAGTCGTATTCCCTCAGCGACGGGTCAGCCTTGTGGTCCTGCTGCAAAAGCTGCTCCATGCCGTTAATGTCGCCGTCAAGCTCCGCCACGCTCTCGCCGTCTGAGTTAAACATAATGGGACTGAGCAGCGCTTCCACAAAATCCGTCAGTATATCGGCTATTTTGTCCCATTCCTCATTTTGTATGTACTTTGGGAATTCCGGCAAAAGCTTTTGCAGGTCGCTAACAATATCGTCACCGCCGCCGCCCGTGTTCCAGAACTCCTCCTGCTGCGGCGTACCCGCGTTTGAATACAGCGAATGCCACGCCCCCTCGCAGTAAATGATGGGTACCTGGTCACAGGTCGCCTCGTCGTGTTCACCCGCCGCTTCGCCGTCCTGAGCGACGACACCGAATGCCGCTTCAAGGAACAGCACCAAAAACACAAGCATACCCGAGAGTATTCTTTTCATATATTCCTCCCGCCGCGCCCCAATACGCGGCCAAATATATTATTCCTGCCTGCGCAAATTATAACACGTTTACACGGCTTTATTATTCGATTTTAGAAAAATGGTTCCTTTTACCACAAAAAATTTAAGGGAGGCTCTTCCGCCCCCCCTTAAGCAGCCGTTTATTATTCCTTAATCTGCTGTTCAACAAGGCTTTCGCCCACATATTTTTTGCGCAGTCGCGGCTTTTCTATTTTTCCCGTTGGGTTGCGCGGAACGACATCAAACACAATGCGGCGCGGGCGCTTGTAGCGCGGCAGGGCGGCGCAAAACTCCATTATCTCGCCCTCTGTGGCGCTTTGGTCAGGCTTAATCTCAATAATCGCGCAGGCAATCTCGCCAAGTCTGTGGTCAGGCAGCCCGATTACCGCCACGTCCTTGATTTTCGGGTGCGCGCGCAAAAAGTCCTCAATCTGCACCGGGTAGAGGTTCTCCCCGCCCGTTATGATTACGTCCTTCTTCCTGTCCACAAGGTAGATAAAGCCCTCTTCGTCCTGCCTTGCCATGTCGCCCGTGAAGAGCCAATCCCCGCGCAGCACGGCGGCGGTCGCCTCCTCGTCCTTGTAGTAACAGCGCATGACGCCCGGTCCTTTGACAGCAAGCTCCCCCACCTGACCGGGGGTGACGTCCACGCCGCCCTCGTCCACAATGCGCGCCTGCCAGCAGTGACCCGCCACGCCGATTGCCCCCACCTTGCGCACGTTTTCCACGCCCAAATGCACCGCACCTGGTCCAAGGGATTCCGAAAGGCCGTAGTTTGTGTCGTAAGCGTGTGAGGGGAACACACTCTGCCAGCGCTTAACAAGGCTCGGCGGCACCGGCTGCGCACCGATGTGCATTAGCCTCCACGCGGATAAATCCAGCTCATCCGGTTTGATTTCGCCGCTGTCAATCGCGTCAAGGATATCCTGTGCCCAGGGCACCAGCAGCCACACTATGCTTGCCTTTTCGCGGGAGGCGGTTTCCATAATCCAACGCGGCGTTGCCCCGCGCAGCAGCACCGCGCGCCCGCCAACAAGCAATGAGCCGAACCAGTGCATTTTTGCCCCCGTGTGGTAAAGCGGCGGTATGCACAAAAACACGTCGTCCTTGGTTTGCCCATGGTGTGCCTGCTCCGTCACACAGGCGGAAACAAGCGCCGCGTGAGAGTGCAAAATCGCCTTGGGGAAGCCGGTGGTTCCGCTTGAAAAATATATCGCGCCGTCGTCCTCGTCGCCTATTGCCACGGCGGGTTTTTGTGCGCTGCATTCGGCGGCAAGCGCAAGGCAGTCCTCCGCAAAGCGTGGGCAAGCCTCGCCCACAAAAAGCTGCAGCTTCAGCTTGGGTATCTCGTTCTGTATAGCCTCCATACGCGTGATAAATTCCGCGCCGAAAACCAAAACAGACGCGTCCGCCAAATCAAGGCAGTAGCGGATTTCGTCCGAAGCGTAGCGGAAGTTGAGCGGTACGGCGATTGCCCCCGCCTTAAGCGTGCCGAAATAGACCGGCAGCCACTCTATGCAGTTCATCAGCAATATTGCAACCTTGTCGCCCTTTTTAACCCCGCGCCGCAACAGCAGATTGGCAAAACGGTTTGTCTGCTCGTCAAACTCCGCCCAGGTGAGCGTTTTGCGGTAGCCCGGGTGGCGGTCGCTCTCAACAAGCTCTGCCTCGCTCCAGGGCGCTGAGCCTGTGCGCATCTCGGGGTTTACCTCAACCAAGGCGCAGTCGCCGCCGAATTTGCGTGCGTTGTCCTCTAAAAAAGCTGTAATAGGCATGGTTTACTCCTTTGCATTAACGCGTTAAAGCGCTGATGTGGAAATTATAGCACACACCCGCAAAAAATGCAAGCGTTTTACAAAAAATTGTGTATACGATGTTTTTTAACTCAAGCCTTGCGCAAAGCTTTGGGCAAAAGCCTCCGCGGGCAGCTCCGTTATTTCGCCGTCCGCCATGCGCTTGACCCTTATTTTTCCCGCCGCAAGGTCGTCCGCGCCCACAACGGCGGTGTATTTTGCCGCTATTTTGCCGGCATACTTCATCTGCGCCTTAACGCTGCGCTTCATCAGGTCGTACTCCGCACGGCTTCCCTTGCCGCGCAGGTATTCACAGGCTTTGGCGGCAAAGCTCTCGCCCTCCTCACCAACAGTAACAAGATACAGCAGGCATGGCTCAGGCTCCGGCAGCGGCTGACCGCAGGCCTTAAGCACCAGCTCAAGGCGCTCCAAGCCCATGCCAAAGCCAAGCGCCGGCACAGGGCTGCCGCCAAGCTCCTCCACAAGCCCGTCGTAGCGCCCGCCGCCGCAAACAGTACCCTGCGCGCCTATGGCATCCGTCACAAACTCAAACACGGTTTTGGTGTAATAATCCAGCCCGCGGACTATGCGCGGGTTCACCTTATACTCAATTTCAAGGTCGGTTAGCCGGCTCTTAAGCCCGTCAAAATGCTCCTCACAGTCCCCGCAAAGGTAATCAAGCCCTACAGGCGCCTCCTTGGCTATAGCGCCGCAAACCGGGCTTTTGCAATCCAAAATACGCATTGGGTTGCGCTCAAGACGCTCAAGGCAGGTGGGGCAAAGCTCCCCCTTGCGGGCGGCAAAATATTCCGCCAGCGCCTTGTGGTAGGCCGGGCGGCACTTGGGGCAGCCGATTGAATTCAGCTCAAGGCGCAGACCCTGTACGCCAAGTCTACGGAAAATCCCGGCGACCATGGCAATCAGCTCCGCGTCAACGGCGGGACCTGCGGCACCAAAGCACTCCACACCAAATTGATGGAACTCACGGTAGCGCCCCGCCTGCGGCTTTTCGTAGCGGTAGCAGGAGGTTATATAGCTGAGCTTTTGGGGCATTGCCTCGTTAAAAAGCCCATGCTCCAAAAAGGCGCGGACAACGCCCGCCGTACCCTCGGGGCGCAATGTTATTGAACGCCCGCCCTTGTCCTCAAAGCTGTACATTTCCTTTTGCACAACGTCAGTGGTGCCGCCCATGCCGCGGGTAAAAAGCTCCGTCGCCTCAAAAACAGGGGTACGGATTTCCGAATAGCCGTAGTCTGCGGCGGCTGTCAGCAGGGTGTTTTCTATCGCACGCAGGGTGTGGCCGCGCGGCGGCAGGGCGTCCAAAGTACCCTTGATTGCCTGAATTTGCATTATGTCAGCTCCTTGGTTTTTGGATATTTTAGCGCATTTGCGGTAAAAATGCAAGCCGCCCCCGCAAAGAGGGCGGCTTTGTGTTGCTGTAAAAATTTAGCTGAAGTTGCTGAAGGTAAGTGTGCGTGTGCCGTTGACCTCGCCCCATTCGCCGCTTCCGAGGGAAATCACGCTGAGGATTTTGATGTTAACGCCTTCCAGACGCGCGTTGAAATCAAACTTAATGGTCAGGGCGCTCAGCTGTCCGTTGCTGCCGACTGTGGCTGTAAGAACGGTGTTCTTAACGGAGAACGTCATGCCGTCGATGTTGACCTTCGCAAGACCCTTAAGGGAATCCTTAACCGCAATGTCAATTTCCTCGCGGACATTGCTCTCATACGGGAAGTAGGTCGTCACGTTGCCGATGGCGCCGGTTTTGGGTGTGGGGTTGACCTTATCGACGATGTTGATTGTGATTTTGTCGCCGCTCTGGGAGGAGCTCTTGACATCAGCCGCGGTCAGGGTGCTTGCGCTGAGCTTTTCGGAGGGTTTGCCGGTGCCCAGGTCAACTGTGCCCTCGCCAAGGAAGCCCTTAACGATGCTGCCGATTGTGCCCAGTCCCGGAGAAATCCTGTCGAAGTTCATGTCGGTGAGCTTTATCATGCCTTCGTCGCCCGTGAAGTCGCCCATGCTGGTTACCTGCGTGACCTTCACGCTCTTACCGTTGTCAATGGTCTTCTTAACTGCTTCCGCGTAGGCTGCAACAGCGTCCTTTTTGGCTGCCGCTGTGGTTGTAACCTTGGTGGGAGCGGCTGTGGTTGTGGTGTTACCGCTCGGGGCAGCTGTTGTGGCTACAGGAGCGGTAGTGCCCGCGGTGGTGTCCTCAGCGACAGGAGCTTCCGTGGTATCCTCAGCTGCAGGAGCCTCGGTGGTGTCCTCAGCTGCCGGAGCAGCGGTGGTGTCCTCAGCGGCAGGGGGTGCTGTCGTTGTTTCTGTTGTGGTGCCTGTGCTTGTGGTGGTCTTGCCGCCGCTTTCAATCATCCTCAGCGCCGTTGTTGCGGCAATAACTGCCGAAGCGCTGGTAACAACTGCCGCCAAAGGCAGAATGATGAGCGCCAACACCAGTAGAACGGATAAGAGCTTCTTCATAATGGGTTCTCCTTATGTTTTTTATTGATTCGCCCCGCCAAGTATTCGCGGCGCAAACTCTCCGTTATATTAAACACCTTTTTGACCAAAAAGTCAAGCCCTTTTTTGAACAAAACGCTAATTTTCTCAAAATATTTATGTTCAGCCCGTGTTTTAAGGGCGAAAATTGCGCAAAACTTCCTGTTTTGGAATTTTTTGTCATTTGGTCTTAAAAGCCTGCAGTTCCTTGGGCGTAAGCTCGCGCCATTTGCCCGCCGGAAGCATACCCAGCTTAACCGGACCAATCTGTTTGCGCTTAAGCCGCAGCGTTTGGGTGCCAAGCTGCTCCAGCATTCTTCGGATTTGCCTGTTTTTGCCCTCCCAAAGCACTATTTCCAAAATCTGCCTGCCCTCGCGCTCGTCAATAGCGTTGACCCTTGCGGGTGCCGTTCTCTCCCCGTCTGAAAGCCGCATCCCCCCCGCGAACTCGGCAAGCTTCTCCTCGTTAAGCGCCGGCTCAACCGTGGCGCGGTAGGTTTTTGCAATGTGCGCCCGCGGGTGCATTACTGCGTTGGCAAAGGCTCCGTCGTTAGTCAGCAGCAGCAGCCCCTCGCTGTCGCGGTCCAAGCGCCCTATGGGGTATACCCGCTCGGGCACGTCCGTCAGCAGCTGCGGCAGGCAGCGCCGACCCAGCTCGTCCGCAAGTGTGCAAACAACTCCGCGCGGTTTGTGCAGCGCAAGGTATATTTTTTTACCGCCGCGCCCAACGGGCTTGCCGTCCAGCGTTATGTCGTCAGCGTCAAGGTCCGCGCAATCGCCGATTTGCGCCGTGCGTCCGTTCAGCTTAACCCTCCCCGCTCGTATTGCGTCCTCCGCCGCCCTGCGCGAGAGCAGCCCCGCCGCGGAGATGATTTTTTGCAGGCGTTCCTTTTGCATCTTTCTATTTCCTCATTTCGTCCAAGGTAAGCTCAAAGGCGGGGGCAAAGTCGCTCAAAAAGGCGTCCAATTCCGGCAGGTGCATTGCCATAAGCTTTCCGAAAATCTGCTCCGCCGCAACGGCGAACTCACGGTTGCCCATGCGCAGCTCCTCCTTGCACTTCAGGTATGCGCAAAGGCTGTCCGCCGCCTTGACCAAGACCCAAAGCTCGGCATCCTCCCTTGCGGGGAAAAGCAGGTCCCGGTAAGCCTCCCGCAAATCCTCCGGCAGCATATCCAGCAGCGTGTGCGCGGCGTGCTCCTCCACAGTGCCGTAGGCCTCGCGCACCTCCTGGCTGTAATACTTGACGGGGGTAGGCAGGTCGCCCGTTAGCGCCTCGGGGGAATCGTGGAAAAGCGCCAGCAGCGCCGCTCGTTCGGGGTTCAGCTTGCCGCCAAAGCGCCTGTTTTTGATTATTGCCAGGGCGTGCGCAAGCCAAGCCGTGCGCTGTGCGTGCTCGCTCAGCGACTCCGTGCGGCTGTTGCGCATAAGCCCCCAGCGGTTGATGTACTTCATGCGGTCCAGCATGGCATAAAAAGACGACATATTTCCTCCCCCTTACAGCAGCTTTATTATTTCGCTCAGTGTTTTGCACTCGCAAAAAAGCACGGACTTTATTTCTTCGAGTATTGGCGCCAAATCCGGCACAACAACCGTCCTCATTCCCGCGTTGATTGCCGCCACAGCTCCGTTTTGGGCGTCCTCAACGGCAACGCAGGCACAGCTAATCAACGTACATATCCAAAATGCCGTCCAAGTCGCGCAGGGCTTCCAAAATCACGTCAATGTCCTCTCCGGAGCGGGCGAACACCAATGCCTTCAGGACGATTGTACCCTCCTTTGCGCGGCGCTTTTCGTCATCTGCATAAAGGATTTCCAACGAATGCAGGCTGCCGCCCAAGCGTTTGATTGTCTGTCCGATTTCCGGCGCAAGCCCCGCAACGTCAGCAATCTCAATGTAAATGCTTTTGCCGCGCGAGCCGCGCATAAGCGCCTTTTTGAGCAGGTTGAGCGTTAAAATAATCAGCAGCGTGCCCAAAATTGCTCCCGCGTAGTAACCGCCGCCGCAGGCAAGACCAATGCAGCTCACAGTCCAAAGGCTTGCGGCAGTGGTAAGCCCCTTGACGGAAAAGCCCTCGCGCAGGATTGTCCCCGCGCCCAAAAAGCCGATTCCGCTGACAACCTGTGCCGCCATTCGTGTGGGGTCAATTGAGCCGAACGCGCCGCTTTCGGTCATGGCGACGCCCGTGAGCATGACCAAGGCGGAGCCGACCGCGACGACAATGTGTGTTCGAAAGCCCGCCGGTCTGTGCGAACGCTCACGCTCAAAGCCGACTACGCCGCCCAAAAACGCAGCCAAAGCCAGCTGTGCCGTGGAAACCAGCACCAGCCTCATGGACAGCGCCTCCCACAGCCATTCGCCAAATTCACGCACAAGCTCACCGCCTTTCTCAAGCTCTAAGGGAGAGGGTTAATGCCCTCTCCCCGCCAACATAAGCCCTTTATTCTTATGCCTGCAACCCCAAGCGCCTTGCCATCTCCTCGTATGCTTCCTCAACGCTGCCCAAATCGCGGCGGAAACGGTCCTTGTCCAATTTCTCGTGGGTGGTCATATCCCAAAAGCGGCAGGTGTCAGGGCTGATTTCGTCCGCAAGGATAATTTCACCGTGGTAGCGACCGAATTCCAGCTTAAAGTCAATCAGCTCAACATTTTTTGTCGCAAAATAGGCGCAGAGCAGCTCGTTTATTTTCAGTGCGTATTTTTTTATCGTTTCAAGCTCCTCAGCGGTGCAAAAGCCGCACGCCAAGGCATGGGATTCCACAATCAGCGGGTCGCCAAGGTCGTCGTCCTTGTAGGAAAGCTCAAACACGGGGCAAAGAAGTGTTTTTCCCTCTTCCAGCCCAAGGCGCTTTGCCATGCTGCCGGCGGCGCGGTTGCGGATAATGACCTCCAGCGGCACAATCTCCACCTTTTTGACGGCGGTTTCGCGGGCGCTCAGCTCCTGAACATAGTGGGTTGGAATTCCCTCTTTTTCCAGCATTTGGCAAACAAAGTTGCTCATGCGGTTATTGATGACACCCTTGCCGTTGATTGTTCCCTTTTTAAGCCCGTTGAACGCCGTGGCATCGTCCTTGTAGTCAACAATAAGCACGTCCGGGTCAGCCGTAGCGTAAACCTTTTTTGCCTTACCCTCGTATAGCTGCTCTAATTTTTCCATGGTTTCTTCCTCCTAAACAAGAATGATATATAATTATACCTCTTTTTAGCAATAAAGTCAATGCCGCCAAGCCCTTTGGCACAAAGAAGAGGCGGCCATGTGACCGCCCCGCTTATCTGCTATCCGCTTGCTTTAACCAAAGAGCTTTTTCAGCCGCTCTACCGCCTGCGCGGTTTTCTCCGCCGTGTTGAACGCCGTCAGTCGGAAAAAGCCCTCTCCGGCGGGGCCGAAGCCGCTGCCGGGTGTTCCCACAACCTGAGCCTTGTTCAACAGCTCGTCAAATAACTGCCAGCTTGTCATTCCGCCGGGCGCGCGGAACCAAACGTAGGGTGAGTTCTCAGCGCCCCAGCAGGCAATACCCACCGAGCTGAGAGCATCAAAAATCACGCGGGCGTTGCCAAGGTAATAAGCTATAGTTTCACGGCATTGCGCCGCGCCCTCGGGCGAATAAACCGCCTCCGCCGCGCGCTGGGTGATGTACGACACGCCGTTAAACTTGGTGGATTGCCGCCGCGCCCACATTGCGTTGAGCGACTGCCCACCGCGCACAAGCTCCTTGGGAACGACGGTGTAGCCGCAGCGCACCCCCGTGAAGCCCGCCGTTTTTGAGAATGAGCGGAACTCAATGGCGCAGGTTTTTGCGCCGGGGATTTCATAGATTGAATGCGGCTTGTCGTCGGTAATATAAGCCTCATATGCCGCGTCGTAAAGGATTATGCTGCCATGCTCGTTCGCCCAATCCACAAAGCGCTTAAGCCCCGCGCGGTCAATCGCAGCGCCGGTGGGGTTGTTCGGGAAGCACAGACACAAGACGTCCGCGTGTTCGGCGGGCAGCTCAGGCAAAAAGCCGTTTTCGGGCGTACAGGTCAGGTAGACGAACTTCGTCCAGCGCTTGCCGTCAAAGTCGCCGCCGCGGCCGCCCATTACGTTCGCGTCAACATAGACGGGGTAAACGGGGTCGCAAACGGCAACGGTGTTGTCCGTGCCGAACAAATCGCCGATGTTGGCGGTGTCGCTCTTTGCGCCGTCGTTAACAAAAATTTCGTCAAGCCCAAGCTCAACCCCGCGCGCGGCAAAATCCTGCCGCTGAATAGCTGTGAGCAAAAAGTCGTAGCCAAAGGCGGGCGGATAGCCCTCAAAGGTCGCGGCATTCGCCATGTCCTCGGCTGCGGAGTGCAGGGCGGCAATGCAGGCGGCGGGCAGCGGACGGGTGACATCGCCAATGCCAAGGCTGATAACGTCCGCGCTTGGGTTTGCCGCGCGGAAAGCCGCAGTTTTTTGCGCAATATCGCGGAAAAGGTAGCTGGTTTGGAGCTTTGCGAAGCTTTGGTTGAGCTGCATGAGTAGCCTCCTTGTGGTTTTTCGCGGATAATTATACCACAAAGCGGCGGTTATGCGCAATATCTGCCTTAGCCATGTGGCGGCAAATATGTCCACAGGGGAAAACGCGCCGTCAATTTCAACAACATATCTGATAAAATCCGCAGTAAAACTGTGTGTTCATACAAAATAAATTATATTTCTTTTTTGGAAACACGGGGGGGCATTTTGTGCTATAATCCCACGCGAAAGCTGTCGAATTTCGGCACTTTCTAAAAACAAAACGAGGGGAATTATTATGGGAGCAATTGTAATTGAAACATCACAGAGTGTCAAGCAGGTTGCCGATGCAATTTTAGAGTTGGAGAAAATTTTTGCGAGGTCTTATCCGGCATATGTTATTGTTGACGCGGGCGACGCAGCGGAAAGAAATTGCACATATAGCTTGCTTGTAAGAGGTGAAACCTATAGCCAAAGGAGTTTTGAGTTTGAAATACTTGTGGGCGCGCTACATAACGGCGGTACAACCATATATATACCTCGGTTGGCGGCTTGGCGCGCGGTGCTGGCTAATATATTTGCAGGTATGGCAGGAAAAAGCACCCTTAAAGAATACACTCAGTCAAAGACCTTTGCAAAAAGATTGGCCGAGTGTGTCGGCGGAACCATTAATATGTAGTTTTAACCAAATGCAACGCACTAAGCGGCTGTCCGTGAGGGCGACCGCTTTTGTTCTGCGCGGC
Source organism: Clostridium sp. (assembly GCA_031272895.1). Lineage (GTDB taxonomy): Bacteria > Bacillota > Clostridia > Oscillospirales > Acutalibacteraceae > WRKY01. The sequence goes on from JAISSW010000016.1 coordinate 158,424, forward strand.
TCCTACCCCATCACGCGGACTTCAGGCTCCAGCTCCACGCCCTCGCGCTCAAGCACCGTCTTGCGGATATGCTCCACCAGCGCCAAGACCTCGGCACAGGTCGCGCCGCCGCGGTTAACTATGAACCCGCAGTGCTTTTCGCTCACCTGCGCCCCGCCTATCGCAAAGCCGCGCAGCCCGCATACGTCAATCAGCCTGCCGGCAAAATCGCCCTGCGGTCTTTTGAATACGCTGCCCGCGCTGGGGTATTCAAGCGGCTGCTTATCCCGTCTGCGGCGCATAAAATCGTTCATTCTTTCGCGTATTTCCGCCTTATCCCCCACCGTCAGCTTCAGCTCCAGCTCAACAATAAAGCCGCCGTTTTCAGCAAAGGCGCTGTGGCGATAGCCAAGCTCCAGCTCCTCCCCGCGAAGCTCGCCCGGTTCGCCGTCCCTTGTTATGTAGCTGCAGGCAGTAAGCACGTCTTTCATCTCTCCGCCGTAAGCCCCCGCGTTCATGAACGCCGCGCCGCCCGCGCTGCCCGGTATGCCGTAGGCAAACTCCAGACCCGTCAGTGAGCTTTCAGCGGCAAACTCGCAAAGGGCTTTCAGCCTTTCGCCCGCGGCGCACCAAAGCCTTTCGCCCTCGCGGCGCATTCCAAGTAAGCCCGCCGTAGCGATTACCGCTCCCCTGTAGCCCTCGTCCGGCGCAAGCAGATTGCTGCCGTTGCCCAAGAAAAACACCGGCATTCCGCTTTCCCTGCAAAGCGACAGCGCAAGGCGAAGCTCTCCCTCGCTTTTTGGGAAAAGCATAAGCTCGGCAGGTCCGCCTATTTTAAAGCTGGTATATTCACTCAGCCGCGCCCCTTGACGCAGCTCAAGCCCCGCCGCCCCGGCAGCTTTAATGATATTCTCTGAGCCGTTGGACATGGTTTCTTCTCTCCACACATTTTGTTAAGGATAAGTATACACCATACGCGGCGGGAATTGCAACGCCTACGCGCCCTTTATCCACTGCGCCCACAGCTCCGGGCAGTAGCCTATGCTCGCCGCCTTGCCGCAGCGGACTATCGGCGTGCGGTAAAGCTCCGGGTGTTCAAAAAGTGCCTGCTCAACGGCGTCCTCACCCGCTAAGTATGCCACAAAATATTTTTCGTATGCCTTTCCCTTGTCGTCAATCAGCGTTTTTATCTCTCCGCCCAGCGCCGCCCGCACGGAGCGGTATTCCCCCATGCTCAGGCCCTTGCGCAAAATATCCAGCTCATGCACCCTTACGCCTCGCTCCTTGAAGTAGCGAAGCGCCTTTTTTGTGTCAAAGCATTTGCTTTTGCCGAAGATTTGTACTTCCATTTTCTCCTCCCAATGATTATATAAAAAGTCCCGCGTAGCGCCTGTCCTTTGCCATGGACGTAAGCTCATTATCCGCAAAAATAACGTGGTCACAAAGGCGAACCCTAAGCTCTTTGAGCAGGCGGGCGGCGCGGCGTGTCGCCTCCACGTCCTCCGCGGACGCCTCTGTGCTGCCGCCGGGGTGGTTGTGCGCCAGAACCACCGCCGCCGCATTGTGCCGCAGCACCTGCTCCGCCAAAAAGCGCAGGTCAAAGCCGGCGGAGTTGCTGCTGCCATGCTGAAATTCGCAGGTGCTTTGCAGCCTGCCGGCGGAATCAAGGCAAAGCAGCAGGGGCTGCTCAAGCTTAACCCCCGTGTAGCGTGCCGCAAGGTGTGACCTTAAGGCGCGCGAATCCAGAATAAGCGGGTGCGCCGGCTCCCTTTCCATAGCGTAACGCCGGGCAAGCTGTGGCAGCAGGCGCAGCAGCACGGTGGCGTTATCCGTCATACCGGGGACGGAGCGCAAAGCTTCGTGGGAGCTTTCGAAGATTCTGCGCAGCGAACCAAAGCGCGTCAATAAATCGTGCGCAAGGGCATTCGTGTCCTTGCGCGGGATTGCGTAGAACAGCAGCAGCTCCAAAACCTGATGTGACGCAAAGCCGCTCAAGCCCTCTTTCAAAAAGCGTTCCCGTACCCGCAGGCGGTGGTTTTCGTGCATATTTTCAGGCATTCTTTTCTCCCTTCCTCTCGCCCGTGACCGTGCAGGAGAACGCTTTTTTGGGGGGCTGGTTTTTTAGCCCTTGGTGGAAAACACGGTGGAAAGATTGTTAATAACCCACGCCCCCAGGCTTGACTTTACTGAGGCAAAGTATTATAATAGTCAGCAATAGGGAAGATTAGTCGCGAATAGTTTCTAAAAAGCAACTCCAAAGTGAAGCTTAAATAGAAAGGGGGATGGGGAATGATTCCGTTCTGGGGGACTTCCGAGCATAGCTTGGACGGACAAAACCGCCTGCTGATTCCAAAGGACCTGCGACCGCTGCTTGGCGAGAGCTTTTACGTTTTCAGCCCCGTCCTCTCCGCCGGCAGCACACTGCCGCACCTTGTTGCTATGCCGGAAGCCAAGTACGAAAACTATATCAGGCGCGTGCGCGGCAGCTACGAAGGGCAGCTGCGCGACAGGCTGCTGCGCAAGCTTTCCGCCAACGTGCAAACCTGCTCTACGGACAGCGCCGGGCGCGTTTCCCTGAGCGAGGGTCTGCGTGAGTTTGCCGGGCTGAACGGCAAGGTATTGATTGTTGGCGTGGGCGACAGGCTGGAGCTTTGGAATCCCGAGCGCTTTGACGAGGACATAGCACGGGAGCCCGACGGCGACGACGAAACAGGGGGCGTTCCCTTGGACGACGACACATGAGCGGCTTCACACACGTCCCCGTCCTTTTGGACGAGTGCATGAGTGCGCTGCGGGTGCGCGAGGGCGGATTATACATGGACTGCACCGCCGGCTTGGGCGGGCATTCGTCACAAATCCGCGCGCTTGGCGGCAGGCTGCTTTGCGTTGACCGTGACGAGCAGGCAATCGCGGCGCTGCAAAAGCTTTTCGGGGCTGATTCCAACGTAACAATTATACACGCTAATTTCTTTGATTGCAAGCGCTTTTTGGCGGAACTGGGGATTTCTTCCTTGGACGGTATACTGCTTGACCTTGGGGTGAGCAGCCTGCAGTTAGACGACGCGGGAAGGGGCTTCAGCTATAACAAGGACGCGCCGTTGGATATGCGCATGGGTGCCGCCGGACAAACTGCCGCCGATGCCGTAAACAGCCTTGACGAGCAAATGCTGACCGGCATACTTACCCGCTACGCGGACGAGCCCTTCGCCCGCCGCATTGCCAAGGCTATCATCTTAGCGCGGCAATGGGAGCCGATTACCACCACGCTGCGCCTTGCGGATATTGTGCGCGACGCGGTTCCGGCGGCGGCACGGCGCGACGGGCACCCGGCCCGCAGGACCTTCCAGGCACTGAGGATTTACGTCAACGGCGAAATCGACCGCCTGCCGGATGCGCTGGACGAGCTGTTTGGCTTTTTAATCCCCGGCGGCAGACTTGCCTGTATATCCTTCCACAGCTTAGAGGACAGGATAGTAAAGCAGTTTATCGCCCGTCAATGCAAGGGCTGCACCTGCCCGCCGGATTTTCCAAGCTGTGTTTGCGGCAAAACCCCAAGGGGGCGCAAGCTTGGCAAGCCACGCACCGCAAGCCACGAGGAGCTTGGGCAAAACCCGCGCAGCCGCTCCGCAAAGCTGCGGGTAATAGAAAGACTTTAGCTTAAATTTACATACAATCATTTGTTAAACAGGAGGTTAACATGGCACAGATTTATTACGACCGCAACGCGGCACGCAAAATTGAACCGAGAGGCACGGCCGCGCCCAATCGGCGTCCGCTGCAGCCGCAGCCCCAGCGCCGCCCTACGCCCGTTCCAAGGGCTGTTCCCAGCGCGACGCCGGAGAATATACGCATTACCTCGCAGCGCCGTGTAGCCGCCGTTTTGATTGCGATTGCGCTGGTTTTGGCGTGGGCGGTTCCCTCTATTATTGCGGACGCAAGCGCGGAGCAGAGAGCCTCCGCCTTTGCCAAGCTGGAGAGCGACTACGCCACGGCGTTGCAGGAAAATGTGCGCCTTAAGAACGAGGTAGCGCTTGCAATACCTGAGGACGAGGCCTATGACACGGCAATTGCAGAATACGGCATGGTTCGCGCGACGGAGGACCCGGTCATTTTAGACTGAGTAATAACGCGCCGCAAAAACTGCATATTTATGGCGGGATTAACTATTGGGAGGGCTGCTTATGCCACGGAGCAGACGCGGCAATGCGCTGGACATCAGCATAAAACGCGCAAACACCGTCAAGTGGGTTATGTTTGTGCTTGGCTTTTTGGGCATTGCGGTCAGCCTTTGGTGCAAGGCGATCGTTCGCGGCGACGAATACCGCGCAAAGGCTGAGGAAAATCAGCTGCAGGACAGCGAAATAAGCCCTGCCCGCGGCAAAATTTATGATTCCAACATGGAGCTTTTGGCAGAAAGCACCTCCGCAAAGATGGTTATTTGCTGGCCAAGCAAGTTCTTGGAAATCGCCGATGAGGACGAGCGCCTTTCCATTATGACGGCCATAAGCAATGAGCTTGCCCCGCTGATTAACTCTACTCCGGAGTCTGTGCTTAGCAAGCTTAAGCTGACCGATAATCAATCCCTTAAGCTGCGCGAGCACGCGGAGAATCCCGTAAGCGAAGCGGTGAGCGATTACATTTTCGGTAAGGCGGCGACGGAAACAGCGGAGAAACAGCCCGCCGCGAGTTTCAAATACACAAAGACAGATTCAAAAACGGGAGAAGTATACCAAGCCACCTTTTACGCCTCCACCGTAATAGGTCTTGACCCGGACACCAAGCGCTATTACCCCAAGGGCAGCTTTGCCTCAAGCCTAATCGGCTTCACCGGCACGGACGACACGGGGCTCGCGGGCTTGGAACACCAGTTCAACGATGTGCTGGCCGGGATTCCCGGAAGAAAAACCGCCTCTAAGAACTCCTTGGGCGGTGATTTGAACACAGCCTACGACAGCTACACCGACCCGGTTCAGGGGCATTCGCTTGTGCTGACGCTTGACGCTACAATCCAGCGCTACCTTGAGCGTGAGCTTAAGCAGGCGCAGAAGGATACTCAAGCCGCCGCCACCTACGGCATAGTAATGGAGGTGCAGACCGGGGCTATATTGGCAATGGCGGGCACCCCGAGCTATGACCTTAATGACCCATTTACCATTACGGATACCCGAGTGCTGGATAAGCTTAACGCAATGAAGGACAGCACGGAAAAGGCGCAGGCAGAAACGAATGCCCGGTACGATATGTGGAAGAACCACGCCATTACGGACACCTACTACCCCGGCTCCGTGTTCAAGTGCATAACCGCCGCCATGGCGTTGGAGGAGGGCACTTGGGACTTGGACGACACCTACACAGACACGGGCAGCATTAAAATCGGCGGCAAAACCTACCATTGCCACAAGGCAGGCGGACACGGCACGCAGGACTTCACTCAGGCGCTGAGCAATTCCTGCAACCCGTATTTTGTTTCCGTTGGGCAAAGCGTGGGTGTGCAAAAATTCTCAGATTACTTTGAGGGCTTTGGCTTCACGGAGCAGACCGGCTTTTACCCCTATGCCGAGGCAACGCCAAGGGCGGGCATTACCTACTATGCCCGCGACAAAATGAGCGTGGTTGACCTTGCGTCGGCGTCCTTCGGGCAGTCCTTTAAGGTTACGCCGCTGCAAATGCTTACGGCAATCAACGCAATCGCAAACGGCGGCAAGCTAATGCAGCCCTACATAGTCGCCCGCGAGTTAGACGAAAACGGCAATACCGTTTCCAAAACGGAGCCTGTGGTCAAGCGGCAGGTAATATCCGCAGAAACCGCCGCCAAGGTCACCGCAATGATGGAGCAGGTGGTTGTTAACGGCACGGGCAAAAACGGTTATGTGCCGGGTTACCACGCCGCGGGCAAAACCGGCACCAGCCAAAAGATGGAAAACGGTGAGCATGACGGCAAGTATGTGGCGTCATTTGTGTGCTTTGCCCCGGCGGATGACCCGAAAATTGCAATCCTTATAACAATTGACGAGCCGGTGGGGGCTTACAACGGCAGCCAAATCGCCGCTCCGGTTGCCGAGCGTGTGATGGAGGATTCGCTGATTTACCTGAACGTGCCCCCAAAATACACGGAGGCTGAAAAGGCTGAATACTTCAACGAGGTCCCTGATGTTCAGGGCAAAAGCCTTGCGGACGCAAAGGCTGCAATAAACGACGCCCACCTTACAGTCCGAGTTGTGGGCGACGGCAAGACTGTGGTTTCCCAGGTGCCGGCAAGCGGGGAGCATTTGTACAGGGACGGCTTGGTTTTGCTTTACACAACAAAAGACGCCAAGGAACAAACCACTACCGTGCCGGACTTCTTAAATAAGTCCCCGGCGCAGGCAAAGGCGCTTGCGGCAAGTGCCGGGCTTAACTTAAAGTACGCCGCAAACCTTATTGCCGGCGGGCGCGACGTTCCAAAGGCATACCGGCAGGACTTGAGTCCGGGGCTGGAGGTTCCGCAGGGCAGAACGGTAACGGTTTATTTTAAGTCATATTTAAGCGACGCGGATTACACGCCATACTTTGTTGATTAGGGGAACGACAGTGCAGCTACAGCAGCTTTTTGATTGGTATGACGGCAGGCTGCCCGCCTTTGACGGCGAGATAACAGGCCTTACCGACAGGCTTGAGCGGCTAAGGCCGGGCAACCTGTTTGTTTGCATAAAGGGCAGGCACTTTGACGGTCACGTCAACGCACAGGCGGCGCTGGAGAACGGCGCGGCATTTGTGGTTACCCGACAGGATTTGGGGTTAGAGCGGCAAATTATCGTGCAGGACAGCAGGGCGGCTATGTCGCTGCTTTGCGCCGCATGGCATGGATACCCCGCTCGCAGGCTTAAACTAATCGGCATAACGGGCACCAACGGAAAAACCAGCACCGCCTTTTTGCTGCGGGATATTCTTGAGGCGGCGGGCGAAAAAACAGGGCTAATCGGCACGGTGCAGGGTTCAAGCGACAACGCCGAACCCTCTTTCACAACGCCGGAGCCGTTTTTGTTCCAGTATTTACTAAAGAGCATGGCGGATAAGGGCTGCACCCATTGCGTGGCGGAGATTTCCTCTCAGGCGCTTGAACAGCGGCGAACGGCGGGGCTTCCTTTTGCCGCGGCGGTGTTCACCAACCTCACTCAGGACCACCTTGATTACCACGGCAGCATGGAAGAGTACCGCGCGGTGAAGCGCTGCCTTTTGTCCGACGCCGCGCTGTGCGTCATTAACCTTGACGACCCCTCGGCGGAATATATGGCACAGGCCTCCTTGCGCCGCACGGTGAGCTATTCCCTGCGCCTTGACGAGGCGGACTACACCGCAAAGAACCTGGCTCAGGGCCTTGACGGTGTTCGCTTTGACGCCGTTGCGCTGGGGAAAATAACACGGCTGCGCCTGCAAACACCGGGGCGCTTTTCCGCGCAGAACGCCCTTGCCTCCCTTGCCGCAGCCGTGGAGCTTGGCGTTGATTTTTCCGCGGCGGCGCAGGCCCTTTCCCATTCAAAGGGCATACCCGGCAGGCTTGAGAGAGTGCCGACGGATACCCCCTACCGTGTTTATATTGACTACGCACATACCCCGGACGCCCTTGAAAACGTACTGACCACACTGCGCGAATGCAATCCAAGCCGCCTGCTTTTGCTTTTTGGCTGCGGCGGCGACCGCGACAAAAGCAAGCGTCCTCAAATGGGGCGCATAGCCGCCGAGCTTGCGGACGAAGTTTTTTTGACCAACGACAATCCGCGCACGGAGGAGCCGGGGGCCATTATCGGCGAGGTGTTAGCCGGGGTTAGGCAGCGGCGGCGCGGCAAGGTTCATGTTGAGCCGGACAGGGCGCTGGCGATTGCCCAAGCGTTGAAATCCGCACGCGAGGGTGATATAATTTTGCTTGCGGGCAAAGGGCATGAGGACTATCAGCTGCTTTCCGCGGGCAAAATACACTTCGACGAGCGGGAAATAGTCCGCCGAGCACTGCTCCCTGCCGCAAACGACCAATAAAAGAAAGGACCTCCCGTCATGTCAACCTACTCCGATTTGATTCTTTTTTCAGCCCTTATCGCCGTCATTGCTTTTTCTGTGACCGCACTTTTGGGCTTTGTCCTAATACCCTGGCTGCGCAAGCTTAAAATAGGGCAAACCATACTTGACATAGGTCCAAGCTGGCACAAAAGCAAGGAAGGCATACCCACAATGGGCGGGATTATGTTTGTTGCGGGCAGCGTAATCGCAATAATAATCTTCGTCGTCCTTGCGTCCGCCTTCCAAAGCGGCGGCTTTCTTCAAAACCTTTCCGGCATTCTCCGCAAAAACGCGGAGCTGTTCATCGGCATACTGATGGCCTTGCTTTTCGGTCTTGTCGGCTTCCTCGACGACTACATTAAGGTGGTAAAAAAGCGCAACAAGGGTCTGGGGGTGCGGCAAAAAACCGTCCTCCAGGTTCTAATCATTTCCGGCTACCTTGTTGCCCTTTGGTTCATAAAAAACGGCGCAGTGCAAATGTGGGTTCCCTTTGCGGGCATGGTCACAATGCCTGCGTGGGCTTTCTTCCCCTTTGGCTTTGGTGTGCTTTACGCCGCAACGAACGCTGTCAACTTTACAGACGGCATTGACGGGCTTTGCTCCTCCGTCACGGCGACGGCGGCGGCGGCGTTCACAGTCCTTGCCATTGCCGTTAGCCGAATGAGCTTCGTCGCCTCCTCCGCGCTTTTGGGCGCCTGCCTTGGCTTTTACTGTTGGAACCGTAAGCCCGCCAAGGTCTTCATGGGCGACACAGGCTCGATGTTCCTTGGTGGTATGGTCGTCGCCCTTGCGTACGCCCTTAACGCCCCGATTATCCTGCTGTTTTTCGGGCTGATTTATGTCATAGAGGGGCTTTCGGACGTGCTTCAGATAGGCTACTTCAAGCTGACGCACGGCAAGCGGATTTTTAAGATGGCTCCCATACACCACCATTTTGAGATGAGCGGCTGGAGCGAAAAAAAGATAGTTGCGGTGTTTTGCGCCGTCAACCTGATTGGAGTTGCCGCGGGCTTCTTGCTGCTTAAATACTGCGGCTATGATTTTTAGTCGGCGCTTGTATAGGTAAAAGACACGGGCAAAGGAGGGAGAAAATGAGAAATCGCGGAGCCGCAAACGCAAGGGAATACCGCGCGCCGGAGGACACACTGCTTTATCGGGTCACCCCGCACCTGACAAAGCACCCGTTCTTTACCTTTAGCAGCAATGAGGCTAACCTTTGGAGCTGGTTAAGAGCCTTCAAGGCTCAGCCAAGCGTGGACGGCTTCTTCCTGTGCCTTGTTTTGGGGCTGCTTGCCTTTGGGCTGGTGATGATGTTCTCCGCCGGCTACGTTGACGCCCAAACGCACGAGGGTAACGCCTATGCCTATATTCTCCCGCAGGCAAAGAATGCCCTATTGGGGCTTGTCGTAATGTTCATAATCTCCAACATCAACCCTAAGGTCTTCCGGGATTTTGCGTATATTGCGCTGGCTGTTTCCGTTGTGCTGCTTGTTGTGGTGCTGTTCTACCACACAAACCTTGGTGAAAACCGTGAGCAAATCGCGCGTTTTATTGCCATTGGCGGCATTAGCTTCCAGCCCTCCGAGGTTGCAAAGCTTGGGCTGATTATGTTCTGCGCGGCGGATATGGCCGCGCGGCGAGATATAATAATGGGGCGGCTTACCCCTCCCTCTCCCCTGCCCGCCTACGGTATGGCAAGGCTTAAGACTAAAGCCAAAAACCTTGCGCGCGGAGCTTGGGAGAGCTGCAGCTCGGTTGGGGTTTATGCCGTTGTGATTGGCGGAGTAAGCGGTCTTGTTTTTTTGGAAAAGCACCTCTCCGGCACAATACTGCTGCTTGTTATCGGTTTGGTTATGATGTGGCTGGGCGGCGTTAAATGGTATTGGTTTTTGGTTCCTATCGGCGCTATAGTTCTGTTTGCCGTCGCCTACTGGGTGGGCGTTGGATTTGTAAGAAAGCTTTTTGACGACTATATGCTGGAGCGGATTGTGGCGTGGTTGGATAAGGACTACGACCCGCTGGGTAAGCGCTGGCAGGTGAACCAGTCGCTTTACGCAATAGGCTCGGGGGGGCTGAAAGGGCTTGGCTTTGGACAAAGCCAGCAAAAGCATCTTTATGTTTCCGAACCTCACAACGACTTTATTTTTGCAATAATATGCGAGGAATTGGGCTACCTCGGCGCAATAGCAATAATGCTGCTGTTTGTTTTGCTGGTGCGCCAGGGCTTTGTGATTGCCCAGCGCCAGCGCGGGGAGGGTAAGCACTTTAACTCCCTGCTGTGCATGGGGATTTGCTTCCAGGTTGGGCTGCAAACGGCGCTGAACATTGCCGTGGTCACGGACACAATACCAAACACGGGTATTGGGCTGCCCTTCTTCAGCTACGGCGGCACATCCCTGATTATTCTGCTGGCGGAGATGGGCATTGTGCTGTCCTGCTCACGTTATATGAGAAAGAAGCGCTGACGGCGTCAATAACTAAACAAAGCCCCCGCCACAGCGGAGGCTTTGCTGTTTTTGTGCCTACTGTTTTGATTACACTTCGCCGGTGCCCCAGTGGAACGGCCAACCAAGCACAACTTCCAACCACTCAACAAGAATGGTGTAGAGGTGTTCAAAGGTCCAGCCGGAAGCCCAGCTGAAGAAGTCCGCAAACGCTTGTGTGAACGCTTCGCCCATGAGAGTAGCCTCCTTTGTAATGTTATCAGCTTTCGCTACAAGTTAACTATATCACAATCGGCAAAAGATTGCAAGGGTTTTTTTGAAATTACAGCCAAAAATGAACAACAATTTTGTAACCACCCGTTTTTTGCCTGTTTCGCCGCCATAAGCTGATTAGCCTACGCCCGCTTTTTGGTTTTTGTTTCCTTTGCCCGTTTTTCCGCATATCCGCAGCCCTCGTTAAGGCAAAGCGCCAAGCTTCCCTTTTTTTGGAAGAAAAGCGCCTTTCCGCACTCGGGGCATACCTCGCCCGGCAGCGGCTCGTTCCAGGTCACAAAATCGCAGCCCTCATTGCGGGGCTTCCAGTTTTCGCAACCAAAGAACACCCTGCCCTTTTTGCTTGTGCGCTGCAGCAGCATACCGCCGCATTTCGGGCACGGCACTCCCGTTTCCACCCTTGGCGGCTTAATTGGCTTTGCGTTGCTGCACTCAGGGTATGCGCTGCAGGAGAGGAAACGCCCAAAGCGTCCGTGCTTAATTATCATGGGCTTGCCGCAAAGCTCGCAGACTTGGTCTGTTTTGTCCTCCTCCAGCAGGATTTTTACATCCTTCATATCCGCCTTTGCCTTGGCAAGCGTATCCATAAAGTCGCCGTAAAAGCCTTGGAGCATATTGGGGTAGCTTTCCTTGCCCAAGGCTATGTCGTCCAGCTCTCTTTCCATTCCGGCGGTGAATTTGGTGTCTACAATCTTCGGGAAGCGCTCCTTTAACAGCCTCGTGCTGACCTCCCCCGCCTCCGTTGGGCTGAGCGCCTTGCTTTGGCGCGTAACATAGCCGCGCTTTTGTATTGTGCTCATAATAGAGGCATATGTGCTTGGGCGCCCTATGCCGTTTTCCTCCAGCGCCTTTATTAGCGTCGCCTCGGTGTAGCGTGCGGGCGGCTCCGTGAAGTGCTGCGCGGGCAGCAATTCCCTGCACTTTACCCTTTCGCCCTCAGTAAGCGGGGGCAGCATTTTGCCTCCCTCGTCGTCGCCCTGCGGCAGGACGTACAGCTTGGTGAAGCCGTCAAACTTAACATCATAGCCTGACGCGTTGAAAAGCACATATTTGCCCGCCGCGTCCTCAGGCTTTGCGGCGCAGATTTCGGCTTTTATGGTGTTCTGCACACATTCCGCCATTTGGGAGGCAATAAAGCGCTTCCAAATAAGCGTATACAGCTTGAGCTGGTCCGCGGAAAGTGAAGTCTTAATGCTCTCGGGACTGCGGGCGGGGTTTGTGGGTCGGATTGCCTCGTGACCGTCCTGCGCGCCCGAACGTGAGCGGAACACGCGGGGCTTGGAGGGCACATACTTTCCGCCGTATTCCGCCCTTATGAATGCCGCCGCGCCCTCAAGCGCTTCCTGGCTTATCCTCAGCGAGTCCGTGCGCATATAGGTAATAAGACCCGTGCTCCCTTGCCCATGCAGGTTAACGCCCTCGTAAAGCTCCTGCGCAACGCGCATGGTGCGCTGCGACTGGAAGCCCAGCTTTGCGCTTGCCTCCTGCTGCAATGTAGAGGTTGTGAACGGCGGCGCGGGGGATTTCTTGCGCGTACCCTTTTTTACGCTGCGGACTGTATATTCTGCGCCGTCAAGCCGCTCAAGGTACTTGTCGGTCTGCGGCTTATCCTTTAGCTTTACCTTGCCTGTTTCGTCGCCGGCAAACGACGCTATGAACAGCTTTTTGCCGCTGTTGGCAAGCTTTGCGTCCAAGCTCCAGTATTCCTGCGGCACAAAGGCGCGGATTTGCTCCTCCCGGTCAACAATCATGCGCACGGCGATGGATTGCACCCTGCCCGCGGAAAGCCCACGGCGTATTTTGCTTGCCACAAAGGGGCTGAGCTTGTAACCTACGATACGGTCCAGCAGGCGGCGACCCTGCTGCGCATTAACAAGGTCCATATCTATCGTCCGCGGCGCCTCCATTCCTGCGCTGACGCCGCTTTTTGTAATCTCATTAAAGGTGACGCGCGTCGGCTCGTTCTCCGGCAGGGAGAATATTTGCGCCAAATGCCAGGCAATCGCCTCTCCCTCGCGGTCAGGGTCCGTTGCAAGGTAAACCTTATCCGCCTTTTTTACCAGCTTTTTCAGCTCGTCAACCCGCTTTTCCTTGTCCTCCGGTATAACATACTTAGGCAAAAAGCCCTTTTTTACGTCTATTGCAAGTCCTCCGCCTTTAACGGGCAAATCGCGCACATGACCGTAGCTTGCCGCTACCTCGTAGCCGGCTCCCAAATACTTCTGGATTGTTTTAGCCTTTGCAGGCGACTCAACAATAACTAAATCCATTTTTCTCCCCCGTACTCCCTTTACTTAAAGACCCTTGCGTGCGTAGCGTCGCCTGCCGTGGCAAGAAGCTGATTCGCCACGCCGTCCTTTAGCTTTATCCCTTCAAATATGAATATTCCGCCGCCCTTTTGTGTGCCCGCCTTTTTGCCGTTAACGCTCAGCGTAACCTCCGCGGCGTTTGAGTAGACCGTGACCCTTTTTGGGTGGGCGGGGTCCGCAGCGGCAATACGCACGAAGCTTGGCGCAGGCGGCAGGTTGGATTGCGGAGTATGTGCTTTTGCGGCAGCCCCTTCGCCGTCCTTTGCTGCAGGGCTAACGCTCCACGCCGCGCGCAAAAGGTAATATGCATCCTCAGGCTCGTTTTTGGCGGAAAGCAGCGCAGCCTTGTTGTTTTCCTCGTATAGCCTTGCCGCGCCGAAAACCCCGCACCACGGGCGAATGCTCAGCGCCTTTATGAAGTCCGCGTCAATTATACCCTTGGTTTGAGCAACGCCCAAAATAAGCTTGGGCTTTTTTGCGCGCAGCTTGTCCAGCGCGTCCCAATCCGACTTGCTTTGTATGCACACCGCCGCGCCGTCGCCTATTTGCTCGCCGCTGCCGCGAAGCTCCTCAAGGCTGCGATTGAGCAGGATAATCGGGCGGCTATCCGCGTGGCGCACAAGCTCGCAAAGGGCTCGCAGGCTGCTGTCGTCCTCTCCGTCCGCGTCGATAGCCCAACCGGCAATGCAGGCACGGTTAATCAGGCGGAAAACAAGCTTTTTGGCGGCGTCAAGCCCGTCCTTGCGGTTTTTGAAGCCCTTAAGTCCGCCAAGCGTTTGGAAAACCCTCAGCCCGGCGGCGTCGCAGGCGGAGTAGTAGGCTTCGCGTTCGGGCGTTCCCGTCAAGGTTATTGTGTCCGCCCCCAAGCCGCGCAAAAGCGCAATCTCCTTTTCCGGCTCAAGCGCCGCCTCAAAGGCTCCGCCGTGGCGCAGCACACCGTGCAGCGGCATATTTACGCCGTTCCACAAGGCTTCGTTCGGCGTCAGCTTTAGGGCACGCACACCAAAGGGAACATCAACCGTATCAAGGTGGGTGCCGTCCTGGTGGTTAAGTATTGCCCGCAGAGTGTAAAGGAAAGGGTCGCCGTAAGACCAGAGCCTTGGGCGCGGTATGGCAAACTCCGCGGCGGGCACCGCAACCGGCACCGAAACACGCGGACCTCCGATTGCGAAGCTGATTTTTTGCCCCTCGGCGGGCTTTTGTACGGCAGCGCTGACCTTAACCTTTGCGGACCCGTTTTCGCCGAACTCCGTGGCTATGCTAACCCCCAATTCGCCCTTTGAATCAAAGGAAAAATGGCTTTGCGGCAGGGAATACAGCGAAATTCCGCGCGGAAAGCCGCCCACCGCCTTGTCCTCCGCCCCGCGGAACCGGAACGAAATCATCAAGGCTCTTCCACGCTTGTGGTACTGCGTCAGCTCTACCATGTGAACCATTCCCGCCCGCAGCTTCTCTATTTCGTATGCGCCAACAAAAACGCGGCAGTTTGCGCCCGGGGAATCCACACGCAGGTAAAGCCGCTCGCCCGGCATACGCTCAAGCTGCAGCGCCTTGCAATACCAGTAACGCCCCGGAAAGCCCTCCTCCGGGCGGTGCGGCAGCTCAACCTCCTGCCACGTCTTATCCCTAAAACGCGGCGGGCGGCGGTTTGGCGTGTCCGCAGGCAGATAGAACCAACGCTCGTTTAGTTGTGTCACAGAACGCATTGGCGTTATTCCCCTCTTTAATAAAGTATTGGGTAAGCAAAAGCAAACAAAGCCGTAGCAACACGGCGTTACAATAGGATAACATAATTTTGAAAATATTGCAAGGGCGGCGGCAAGGCACTTTACAAAATGAGTGAAAACGTGTATACTAAAGCAAAACATAATCCGGGGGAAAACAATGAAAGAAAAGCTTTACAAAATCATCACAGCCGGTCTTTCGCTTGGCGGCGTTGCCGCGCTTCTGCTGCTGCCCATTGCGCGTTTTGCGGCGAATGTCAGCGCCGTGCTTATCGGCGACATAAGCGCGGACTTCAAAATTAACGCGCTGTGGATTTTTCGCCTGATTAAGGATAAGCAGACCGGGGTTGACAGCTTGGACAGCCTGCTGAGCGGCGAAACCCTAAGCGGGGCAAGCATTTGGGAGAACCTTGGCGAAATCCGCGTGAGGCTGATTATCTTTGCCACGGCGGTAGCCCTCTGCCTGCTGCTTGCCGTTGCGGTGGCGGTGTTGGTGCTGGTACTCAAAAAGAGCAAGGGAGTTATTTTACCCTTAAGCGCGGCGGGCTTTTTCAGCGCCGTTACGGCAAGCGCCGCGTTTTCCTCTGTGTCGGCGCCGTTTTTGAGCGGCAAAACCTCCCTGAGCGATGTTTTGGGCAGTCTTGCCAGCCTTGCCAGCATAGAGATACAGCGTTTCAGCCTTGGGAGCGCCGTTACGCTGGTGCTGGTGCTGTTTGTCTTGATTTTTGTCGCCTGCGCGGCGTTTATGCTTGCTGATTTTATTGCGGCTAACTCCAAGCCGAAGAAAAAAAAGAAAAAGCCCGCCGCGGCAAAGAAAAAATAAAGGCCTTGCGCGGCTTAATTCCTGCCCCGGGGCAGCTTGGGAGGTAACGAGATGAAATACACAAAATCAGGCGACACATATATTCTGCGGGCTGACGTTGGCGAGGAGGTCTGCACCTGTGTGCTGGAGCTTGCGCGCAGCGAGGGCATAAGCCTTGCGGAAATCAGCGGGTTGGGGGCTGCGTCCTCGGCAAGCGTTGGCATATATGACGTTGCGCAGCGCAAATACACACAGGTCGGTGCGGCTGAATACCCGCTTGAGGCGATTTCCCTGACGGGCAACATCACCCTCAAGGACGGCGCTCCCTACCTACATATGCACGCGCTGCTGGCAAACCCCGTGACCGGCACCGTGCTGGCAGGTCACCTCAACGAATTTATTGTCGGCGCCACGGCGGAGCTGTTTATTCGCTCCCTGCCGGGCAGCATCGACCGCATGGTTTGCCCTAAAACAGGACTTAACATAATGAAGCTGTAGCTCGTACCCGCTGTTGCAAACAGTTGAGCAAAAAACGCTATGCTTTACGAGCATAGCGCTTTTGTTTTGTGACGGGCTGCTTGCGCAGGGTTCCTTAACCCCTATTGCGCATGGAAGAGAGCAGGCTTTCGACGGCGCCGGGGTTTTGGGCAATGTATGAATCAGATATGGCTGTCAGGCAGTCATAAAGCGGCAAAAGCTTGATGTAATCATCGCAAAGCCTTTTGGGGAAGGTCTGCTTTGCTAAGGCGGGAAAATCCGTCTTAGTGCGCAGGAAATATATCTCCTTTTTCAGCATAAAACGTAAAAGCTCCGGCGGCGCCTCGCCCGGCTTCGGCTTTTTGTATTCCTCCCCCGTAAGTAAAAACCCGGCTTTCTCCGCAGCGGCAATTGCGGGAATTGCACTGCCTGCGTTTTCAATCAGCCACGCCCGCCAATGCTCCGCAAACAGCGGCGGCTGGTACCAATAGCCCACGCCGGCGCCGTAGCCGCCCGGGTACACCTCGAACCAAAAGCAGGGGTGCAGCGGCCACTCCTTTTTGCCGCGCCCGACGGTAAGCCACACATGGTCGCGGTAAAGGGATTTATCCTTGGTGAAGCGTGTGTCCCTGCGTACACGGGACACCATTCGTGTTGGCATAACCTGCACAAGCGGGTCGTGCTCCAGCATAAGCTCACCCGCTGTTTGCGCAAGCTGCCGCATAGGCTCAATCACCTGTGCGTTGATTTGCGCCTTATGCTCCTCGTAGTAATCGCGGCTGTCGCGCAGGCGGTTTTCCGCCAAAAGCAGCATTGCGTCCGCCGTTATACCCGAATAACCCATTGCCCGCTCCTCCTATCGCTTCACTTTCTGTACCTGCTCCGCCGCATTGAGTATTGCCGCCCTTGCGCTGTGGTAGTTAAGCCCGCCCTGGAACCAAACCGCATAAGGCTCACGCAGGGGCGCGTCCGCAGAAAGCTCTATGCTCGCGCCGCCTGTGAAGGTGCCCGCCGCCATAATAACCTTGCAGTCATAGCCGGGCATATCCCAAGGCTCCGGGGCAAGGTATGAGTCCACCGGCGACGCCGCCTGTATCCCGCGGCAAAAAGCAATCAGCCTCTCCTCGCAGCCCAAGCTTATGCTTTGCACAATGTCAAAGCGTTCCTCGTTGGGCGAGGGGGAAACACCATAGCCAAGTTCCTTAAACAGCGCGGAGGCAAACACTGCTGCCTTCAGCGCCTCACCCGTAACGTGCGGCGCATGAAACAGCCCCATGAACAGTTCCCTGTTGCCGCCAAGGCTTGCGCCCACCTCCCGCCCAAGGCCGGGGCAGCTCATTCGTGCCGCTGCAAGCTCAATCAAATCCTTGTTGCCGGCAAGGTAGCCGCCGCTTTTTGCCACGCCGCCGCCGGCGTTTTTAATCAGCGAACCGGCGACTATATCCGCGCCCACGGAGCAGGGCTCTTTCTCCTCCACAAACTCGCCGTAGCAGTTATCAACAAACAATACCGCGGCGCTGCACGAATGCACAAGCTCCGCCAGCCTGCCTATCTCCTCCACGCTGATTGCCCGCCGCAGGGTGTATCCCCGTGAGCGCTGGACATAAACCAGCCTTGGTTTTTTCTCCCTTAGCGCGGCGGTAATGGCGGGGTAATCAAAGCCCCCGTCCGCCAACAGCTCAAGCTGCTCGTATTCCACGCCAAAATCCTTTAGGCTGCCCTTGCCCTCCCTAAGACCAAGCACCGGCAGCAGGGTATCATAGGGCTGCCCGCTGACGCTGAGCATAAGGTCGCCGGGGCGCAAAATACCGAACAGCCCCGCCGCAATGGTAGCCGTGCCGCAGGCAAAGCTCTGCCGTATAAGCGCCTCCTGCGCCCCGAAGATTTTTGCGCACAGCCTGTCTAAGGTTTCCCTCCCCGCGTCGCCGTAGCCGTAGCCCGTGCTTTCGGCAAAGTGGCGGCTCTCCACGCGGCAATCCACAAAGGACTGCAAGACACGGCGCTGGTTTTGCTCGGTTACTCTCTCTATCCTCTCCAGCGCGGGAGCTGCCGCGGCTATCGCCCTTTGCTCCGCGGCGGTTATTTGCGAAGAAAAATTAAACATTGGAAGTCCTTTGTGTGTTTTTTTCGCTGCTAATTTTACCACTTTTTCGCCTTACTTTCAATAGAGGAACAAAATAGTC
Source organism: Clostridium sp. (assembly GCA_031272895.1). Taxonomy (GTDB): domain Bacteria; phylum Bacillota; class Clostridia; order Oscillospirales; family Acutalibacteraceae; genus WRKY01. The sequence goes on from JAISSW010000016.1 coordinate 176,649, forward strand.
ACTTGTTATGGAACTAAGTTTGTGGTATACTATTAGCCATAAAATCAAACCCAAGGAGGCTGCATGGAACCCAAGGAGCTTGCGAAGGCTGTTATAAAGGCATTGGACGACAAAAAGGGAGTGGACATCCGCGCGCTGGCGGTTGGCGGACTGACGATTGTTGCGGATTACTTCATCGTAGCCGGCGGAACCAGCGACACGCACATAAACGCCCTGAGCGAGGCTGTGCAGGACGAGCTTGCAAAGCTTGGTATTGAGCCGCGTCACACGGAGGGTCGCGCAAGCGGCTGGGTGGTGCTGGATTATGCGAGCGTACTGGTGCATATTTTCGGCGCGACGGAGAGGGAATACTACAACCTTGAGCGCCTCTTCCCGGACGCCGCCGTGCTTGTTTAAGGAGGATTGACATGGAAAAGATTCTTGTCTTGGATTTTGGCGGTCAATACAACCAACTGATTGCCCGCCGTGTGCGCGAACATAACGTCTTTGCGGAAATCCGTGCCGGGAGCAAAATAGGAACGGACGGCGGCGCAAGCCTTGACCAGCTGCGCGAATATAAGGGCATTATTTTTACCGGCGGGCCCAACTCCGTCTATGCCGACGGGGCGCCGCGCTGCCCTGCCGCAGTGCTGGATTTAGGCGTGCCTGTTTTGGGCATTTGCTACGGTGCCCAGCTGATTGCCTACCTTGCGGGCGGACAGGTCAAGCCCAACAACGGCGTTAGCGAGTATGGGCATACGCCGTTCACACACAACGGCGCTTCCAAGCTCTTTGACGAGGTGCCGGCTCAAAGCGTGTGCTGGATGAGCCATGGCGACAGCATAACCGAGCTGCCTTACGGCTTTGCTGCCACCGCCGCCAGCGAGGGCTGCCCTGTCGCCGCAATGGAGAACCCCGAAAAGGGGCTTTACGCCGTGCAGTTCCACCCGGAGGTTAACCACACGGAATACGGCGAAAAAATCTTCCATAACTTTTTATATAATATCTGCGGCTGCAAGGGTGATTGGGTCTTGGACGATTTTATCAGCCGCAAAATCAGCCAATACCGCGACGAATTGAACGGCAAAAAGGTACTGCTGGCTCTCTCCGGCGGGGTGGACAGCTCTGTCACCGCGGCGCTGCTGAGCAAGGCAATCGGCGAAAATTTGGTCTGCGTTTTTGTTGACCACGGGCTTATGCGCAAGGACGAGGGCGACTGGGTTGAGCAATATTTTACTTCCAACTTCGACATGCGCTTCGTGCGGGTCAACGCGGCAAAGCGTTACCTAAAAAAGCTCAGGGGCGTCACCGAGCCTGAGAAAAAGCGCAAAATAATCGGCGCGGAGTTTGTGGAAATTTTCAAGGAAACCATGGAGCAAATCGGCTATAAGCACGTTTTTGCTCAGGGAACAATCTACCCCGATGTGATTGAAAGCGGCGTAGGCGACGCTGCGGTTATAAAAAGTCACCACAACGTGGGCGGGCTGCCCAAGGAGGTGCTGGAGAAATTTGACGGTCTGCTTGAGCCGCTGCGCGATTTGTTCAAGGACGAGGTGCGCACAATCGGCGAAAAGCTTGGGCTTCCGCATGAGCTTGTTTGGCGGCAACCGTTCCCCGGTCCGGGGCTTGGGATACGCTGCATAGGCGAGGTTACGGAGGAAAAGCTGAGCATCGTGCGCGAGGCTGACGCAATCTTCCGTGATGAGGTTGAAAAGGCGGGGCTTGATTACACCCTGAGCCAATATTTTGCGGTTGTGACCGATGTAAAAAGCGTTGGCGTTATGGGCGACAGCCGCAGCTATGACCGGATGGTGGCGCTGCGCTCAATCGACACGGCGGACTTTATGACCGGCAACTGGAGCCGAATCCCGTATGAGCTGCTGGCAAAGGTGAGCAGCAGGGTTATCAATGAGGTAAAGGGCGTTAACCGTGTTGTTTATGACATAACCAGCAAGCCCCCGGGCACGGTGGAGTGGGAGTAGTTGAATCACGCCGTCAAATGCCTGTGTTTATCAGCATTTGGCGGCGTGTGTGTTTTGGTGGTGGCTCTGCTTTGGCTCTACGCGAGGACTTCGGGATTTTTTTGCGCCATGCTTCACGCTCCACTCTTAATCTGCCGTTGGTTCTTGAAAGACTACCGTTTCGATCCGTTTCATCGAATTTGCACTCACCGCGACGATACATATCCGCCCAAAAAGCAATAGCCTATTTTTTGCATTTTGCCAAAGCGTGGGCGAAATTACCTTTTTTTGCGCTTTTTCTTTTTGCCGTGTATCTGCTTTGGCGCTCCGTTCCACGCCCGCTTGAGCTTTTGTCCCACGCTCTCCGCCGCCGCCAATAGCCTTTGGTTCAGGCTCCTCTCGCCGCGCGCTTCAAACGCCTTGTTATACAGCACCCACAGCCAAGCCACGCAGTAGATAACCGTAAGCAGGCTGAACCACTGCCAAAGGGTCAGCCCAAGCGTGTGCCCTACGGGGTCAGTAGCTGAGTAATAGCGGAAAAAGTCGCTTATAAAACGGAGCGTGCTGAAAATCCCGGCACAAATAGGCCAAGCGCTTCCGATAATATAGCTCTTGCTCTTTTTTATAAACCATAGGGTAAATATGCAGGCAAAAAGTGCCGCAAATGATTCAAATTCCGGAATGGGAAGATAATATACTGATGTTGCCCCTTCAGTCAAGACTGCCGGCGTAACCCCCCATGATGCCAGTTCGCCAAAGCAGCAGCCACCGAAGCAGCAGCCCAGCTTGCCAAAGCAAACCATAATTGCGATTGGCGCGGCAGATAGGTCGTAAAACTCCTTTTGCGGCAGGCGCGCAAGCTTCAGCAGCGGCCACATGAGCGCCGGCAAAAACAGGAAAGCTCCCGGAATCAGCAGGAAGCTGCCTATTATTTCATTTCTGCCTCCCCAGCCATCAAATATCCATGCTGTGAACAGGGCGCTAAAAAAACCGGCGGGGACGATAGTAATAGTTATAAGCGGAGCCTGCCGAATACGGATATTCATCCACTTCAGCGTACAAATCACCAATATAGTTGCGACAATCAGACCCACTCCGCTGCTGCCCCAATAGAGCATATCGCGCACAGCGGCGGTAGTTATCTCATTATCATCAGTGCTGAGTTTTTCCGCCAACCATTGCGGAAAATTATTAAATAAAAGGTCAAACAGATTCATACAAACCTCAGTGCTTCACTATGCCAAAGCAGACCGCCCGCGAGGGGCGGCCTGCTTGCTTGTTAACTGCGCAACGCTTTTGACTTAGGCAAACAACCCGAAGATTTTCTTCACCCAAGCAATCAGCGTCAAGAAGAGCTGAATGAAACCAAATTGCGCAATGCCCTCACTCGGCGTTACAACCGCCTTGAAGTACTTATTGGCAAAGGCTTCTGCGTTCTTCGCGTAGGCTTGGTCGTAGCTGTTGGAGCTGAGCAAGCGCTGATATGCGTTCTTGATAGCCGTATTCAGCGACTGCCACTTGTTATACGCGGGTGTTATAACCTTTGTATCAAGCCCGAAGCACAGCACGAACAGCGCGTTCAGGGCGACATCAACGCCATAGGTGGTCTTGCCGGTGATGTCTGACTTGTGGTATGTGGTGATGAACACCAGGATATCCTCAAGTGTTTGCTTGATTGCGGAATACATGGGCTCCTTCAGGCCGTTGTCGGCGAGGGTCGCCATGATTGTATCCACATTGACCTGAGTACCCGCAACGGACACGAGAACCAACCTGAGCAGCGCGGTGAGCATATACGCCTCGTTTACGCTGTCTGTCTTGATATAGAGCGCCGGGGCGGCTCCGCTGGCGGAGGTGTAGACTGTTTCGTCTCCGGCGACGACAGCCCTGAGTGCGTCATAGGTCAAGCCAAGACCCAGACCCTGCAGCACGTCGTCAAGCAATGCGGGAATATCGAGGGCAACATCAATCGGGTCGGTAACGAAGTAGAGCTTGTTGACCTCGGAGAGGACGTAGTTGACAGGCTCAAGCAGCTTGTCGATGCAGGTATTGAGGTTTGTTTCAGCGAAGTAGAGCAGGTTCGGGAGAACCTTGAAGATATTGACTGTCGGGTTCGCAAGGATTTGCTCAACCGCGTAGAGAATCGGCTGCAGGATGGCGCGGATTTGTCCCTCGCCGTCCAATGTTGCGAATGTCGCCGGGTCAACAACCTCTGTGAGCTTATCTTCGCCAAGTCCGACTACGAACGCCTCAAGGATAGGCACTAAGGCAACCTTGTATCCGTCCGCGCCGAAGATGTTGATGATGTAGGTGGAGCTATCCGCCTTAACAGCGTGGAGCTTGCTGCTGCTGAGCAACAGGTCAACCACCGGGATTGCGGGCTCAAGCAGCTGCACCAAGCCGTTCACAAAGCTTGTTTCATCGTTAACGACGATTGAGCCGGAGGTGTAATTCTCGAACGGAGCGAGGATTACGTCAAGGTCGAGCGACTGGATTGTACCCTGTGTTGCGTTGCTTACCGCCACAAGGTCCTTAAGCAGCTCTGCCAAGCTCTTGCCGCCAACGTTGATGTTGCGGATTGTGGGGATATAGTCCTTAACAAGGTCAACAATCATGTCGAAGTTGGACTGCGTGTAGAGCGCGTTGCCAAGCAGGTCTGTGAGGATTGACTCCTCCTCTTCAATCACGTCGTCGATTGTAGCCTGTACGCTGCCGAACGGCTTACCGAAGAGAATCTTGAACACCTTGTTCAGGAAGTCGTCCGCATGGGCGTAGGTGTAGTCAATGTGCTCCTGCGTCCACCACTCGTCACGGATTTGGCTGTCAAGCGTGAAGCCCTCTGCGTCGCCGTAGGTTATTGGTGTGTTGAACGTGAACACGCCGTCAGGTCCGTACATGAGGTGGTAGAGTGCGTCAAGTACAACGTCCGGGTCACCCTGAATGTTGCCGAGTACCTCCGCGACGATGTCAACAATCTGTTGGTCGCCAAGGAACTGGTAGACAAGGTCAAGTCCCTCTGTTGTGTTAAGTGCGTCAACAAGGTTGAGCAGCACCGAGAAGAAGTATTCAACCTGGCTGGTGCTTAGCTTCGGATAGTATCCTGTCCTTACCGCCGACTTGCACTGAACCTTTGCGGTTGTGCTGACGGAGGCTGTGTCGGTTATTGTTCCGACGACAAGCGCCTTGACCAAGTCCGCGTCAACGACGGTGGTAAGGTCAACGCCTTTAACAACCAACAGACCCTCGTCCTTAAGCATACCGAGTATGCCGTCCAAGCTGAGCATATCAACATAGGAATTGATGAGGTCGGAGGTGTTGTAGAGCGGACGCACCGTGTCGAGCAGCACCAACAGTGTTTCCAGCGTGTTCTTCAGCGCGTCGCTGAGCGCCGTGTCTGAGGCGAGGAAGAACACCATTTGCGGCAGACGGTCAAGCAGCTCGCCAATTGGGTCTGCGGCAATAACCGCCAAGGAGTCGAACACCGGCGCCAGGATTGCGTTGACGAAAGCCTCGTTGCCGGCCGCCGTGCCGTCATAGAGCGCCTTAACCGCCGTTGCGGATTGCAGGTTAGTGGTGAGCGTCAAGCCCTCCAGCAGCGGGATAAGGCCGTTCTCGTAGCCATTGTAGCCGGGGATAATGATTGTGTCGTCAAGCACACCCAAATCCTTGTTGAAGAGCATTGTGTAAAGCAGCGGGGCAATTGGCGAAACCAGTTTGCCGAGTGCCGCCTGGAATTCCGCCTTGTCGTCAATCTGGTCGTCGCCGTTGCCGATTCCGGTCCAGAACGTGCCGCCGCTGGTGTAGGTCCAGGTGTTGTACTGGTCAAGGTCAATTTCGGGCAGCAGCTCCGCAACAAGCGGCAGGTAGTCCGCGATTGGGCTTGCCGGTCCAACATACTTCAGCAACAAGTCTTTAACTTTGTTGAAGATATCCGTTGTGTAAACCTTGCCGTCCAGCAGGTCGTTGACTAAGGCGTTCACGTCCATCAACTCGCCGCCGGTTAGGGCAGTCAAAATCATGTCGAGTATTGCCTGACCCTCAGCCTGGCTGAGCGGGTGCGTCGCGTTAAAGGTATACGGCGCCTGAACAATACCCGGCGTGTAGCCGATTGTGTAGGCGGCGTAATCCGCGCTGGGAATCATAAGCTCCGTTACCGCGGCAATTGCCTCTTCGCTGTCGGGGATTGAAAGGTTCAGCCCAATATCTCTCATGTAGCTGTCATTCAGAACCCTTGTCAGCAAGGTATACAAAACGTCAGCTTTGTCTGCCGTGATGTAGTGACGTGGCTGGGAATTATTAAGCGTATCTGTACGTTTAGTCGGCAGAATTGTCGCACCGGCAATGTCTGTCGCAGAGGAGCGAATTGTACCGTAGGTTTCAATGTCCGTCAAATCCGGAACATACGCTGCCGCGCCGCCAAACAGTGCAAGAACTGAATTGAAATTGCCCAAATCCAAACCAAGCCCATCAAGTACACCATTGATTACACTTGAAAGATCGATTCCGGGAATAATAAGCGGGTCAGGCATAATTTTATTGTGCGACTCTTCATAAGCTTGCTGCGAAGCCGCCAGACCAGATCCTTGAATCCAAATGTGGATACCATGTTTCATCGAACCATCCGGGATGTCCGGAGTGCTTTGTAACACAGAGCAGGCAGAAAACGAACCCATTCGTATCCAACCATCAATGTCCACATTCAGTTCAAGTATAATGCCGTCTAACAGTGAGGAAATACGGTCACGGTCAAATGCGTACAGTAGGTTCGGCAAGAGCTCAAGGAGCTTGCTGACCGGTGCCGCCCCCAACTGTTGAATGTAAGCGTCAATCGGGTTCAGTATTGCGTTAACTATATTTTTGCTTGCAGTAAGCACGCTGGACTGATTATAAGTATAGTTTGACTTGCCGGTTACGTACTTGTAGAATTGGCCCTTGACTCCCGGCGGGTTGCTTTGTCCGGCTGAACCCGCAACCTGTCCATAACTAACACCACCCAAGAAGTTGCCCGACGAACCATCGCCATCTGTTGCAGTTGCATAAACCTTGGTAACATGCCCAATTGGCTTGCCGTAATTTGTTTGTGACTGCAGGGTTGACTGCGTTGGAATCGAATCATAAATCGTTCCTGCACCGGTCGCGGTACCCGCAAGCACTTCAAAGATTGGCGCAAGCAATTCGTTGTAAAGACTCATCGCCGGGATTTGCAGTTCAATGTAAATTCCGCCTGCCGCAGTTGTTGACCCATTGACAGTGTCGCCCATTGGGCTATACATCGCGTTAAGGTTAAACGGAATAGTGAAATCGCCTTGTTTTACCGAACCCGTCAAGCTACCGATATTATCGTGGAAAGCGTAGTATTCGGTTCCTGCCATCATTGTTTTCAGCAAAGGCAACAGACCGCTCAACGCCGCCGCGAGTGCTTTTTTAAACTGCGCCACGCGAGTGCTACCTGCAAGACTATCAATACCCCAGTCAAATACGAGTTCCCCTGCCTTTTGGAAATATGCATTATTGGGGTTTGACGGATTTGCGTAATCATATTCCGTCACTCCGGCGGGAGGCGGATTCAACGGGTCGGTAGTGTAAACCTGACGCCCCAAGCTATCAATCGTTGGAGTCCAAATTGAAGAATCGTGCCAAATGCCACCGTTTGCCTTGTTGATTGTACCCGGCACATAACCTGAAACGCCGCCTTGAGCGTTTGACTTAACAAACAACGACCCATGCAAGTCTGTGTAAGGCGCCTGCGCGGTATAGGTTCCGCCTCCGGCAAGCGTAAAGTTATCAGGTCCAAGTTTTTTCAGTGCGTTATAGATAGCCGGGAATTCCGAAGAACCCATCGCATCTGCAACAAGGTCCGGATAGAGCCGCAAATCCTGAATGGTATTGGTGTTCAGCGCTGCTTTAGCCTTATTCGCCAAAATATCGTGCAGGTTAAAGATTTCTAAGGTAAGACCATCATTGCCTTCCAACAGAGATGGGCTAGCAATACCACTAAAGGCGTCCTCAAACTTCGCCAAAACCAATGGATACAGGAACAACATGAGTGTGTTGACCATCTTGTTGCTGTAAAGCTGATTTTCCAAAATCCCTTGCAAAATGGTGCTGACGTTGGTCGTGTCCACACCGTAAAGCATGCTTTCAGGATTACTTGTGTCAACCTTGAGTAAATCAAAGATTGCCTTCACGTCGCCATTGGAGCCAAGCAAGTCATCCAACTTTGCAACAACATCATTGATTTTATCCTCAGTCACAAGATATTCGTGGTTGTCAACCAGGTCATCCGCTTTTGGTGTTCGGTCAACGTAGTTGCCGCTTCCGGCCGGGCTGTCTGCGTTATTTGTTATCCAATATTTCTCCGGGTTGTTCTCATAGTCCTGCACTAAGGGCTTAACCTTATTTAACAGGAATAGATAGTCATTGATAACATTGCGTGCAACATCTGTGTACGGCGCACCAAACAGCGTTGGCGCCGTTAGCGGGGTAATCGCGTTTATATACTCTTCACGATAAGTAGTGTTGAGAAGTCCATTATACAAGCTCGCCTTTATTGCATTGATTGCCATAAGCAAAGGCGCCGCATTTGTTGGGCTAACCCTTATGGTGCCATCCGTGAACTGAATAAGGTTGCTTGCCTCAAGGTCAAAGTAAACGCTCATGGCATTTGAAACCTGCTCTGCAAAGCGTGAAGCAAGCTCGCCGCCATTACTGCCGAGTACATTCGGCATAATGTAGTAATCCTCATAGGAAATCCACGCTGAGTTAACCGAATCGTAAATATACCAAATTTCTTGGTTAAGCTCCGCCGTCATCTTGGAGTCTGCATAGGCGGCTGCCTTTGCAGTCTTATATTCGGTGTACTTAGCGTCCGCCGCGGCAAAATTGCTGATTAGCGTTGCATCATTCGCGAGCTTTGCCTGGGCGGCAGTTATCCCCATTGAGAGGAAGTCATTACGCAAGCTATACCACGTTGCCTCATGCACCTTGCGGTATTGTACCTCTGCGTTAAGACGATTGTAAATGCTAGACATCTTAAGGTAGAATGGGAACAGTGTGCCAACGTCCGAACCCAACCCATTAAGAACCGCCTGGTATGTGTTTGCTTGAAGCGAAAGCACACCGATTTGATTTGTGGAAACATACTTGTCCTGGTCCGCCACAGGGGTTCCGGCAGGATACGGTAAATCCCAATTCGCCCCCCACCAGCTGTTTTCGTCCGTTTCAGTTTCGGGGTAATAGTGGAAGTTGAATTCACTGTTAACACTATAATCGCTTTGTTGAGCCGGGGGCAAGGCAGATATTTCGGCAGCAGTGATTTCGGCATAGTCATTAACCATTGCACGAATATCCGGCTCCAAAATGGCGAACGAACACAGCGACAAAACCTTAACCATGTTGGTGTTATAGTTAACCCAAGCAGTAGTATCGGCAGTCGCCAAGCTATTGTCCGTAAGGTATGTGTCAAGGTCCGTCCTATCCTGGGCGGAATAGGTCGCAGAATTATAGCCATTGGTGTAATTGGCTGTGAAGTTGTTAATCGCGGCGGTAAAGCCGGTTGTAACAACATCTCCGTTAACGTCCGTCGTGGCTGTAAAACCGTCAATCAACCCGGCGTTTACGTCCTGAGCCAACGGCCATTGGTCGCTAAGGTTTGGTGTGAAATTAAACGCCGCCGTGTTGGACGGAGTCGTTGCGGTCAGCACACCCGTAGCGCCTTGGAAGTACTTATAGTAATTATAGAGATTTTCAATGCGAGCAGCTTTCGTTATGGCGTTGTTTAGGTTGGTGATTGCCGCATCAACATTGGTGTAGTTTGCGGAACCGAAGAAATGCCCAAGCAGAGTGTCGCGCTCACTTGCAGCAACACCTGTTGCGCCCGTGATTGCAGTCTTTGCAGCGTTCAATTCCGTGCGGATATCCCACAAGGTGGTTTCGCCGTTAATTACATAATCGCCAACCAAGGCTTCAATTTCGTCGCTTGTGTCAACCTGGTCATAGTTTGCGGTGTTGGTTTTCCAAGTTGTCAGTGCGTCCTTAATCCCCTTGATATTTGTCGTGGTTACCGAGGCCGTGGGCCGCTCCGACATTGTTATGCCGCTTGCACGGCCGCCCCTAACCCTGTAATTTAAAAGTCCAACGTATCTCCACCAATACCATTGTTGTTGCAGAGCTGATGTTGGGCCAACAGACATACTTGCGGCAGTGTCTATTGTGTCCGTCAAGGTGGTCCAATCCGAAACGGTCGTTATGATGTCCACCGCGGTATATGGACCCGCAGAGTAGCTGCCGCCGTTTTGGCTACTAACCGTCGGATAGTTCGGATAGCTCGGGCTCGCGCCGGTTTTAGCGTAATACCTCGTACTGCTTTCAGAATAGGCGGCAAGCGGAGTAGTTCCCGTATCGGCGGTAGAATCATTAGCTCCCGTCGCCGCTTGGAGGATTGCCTGCACCTGGGCAGCCGTTGCCCCCGCAACAGTCGTGCCCTTCAGGGCTTGGTAAATCAGCTTTGGCGTATAGTTTGTTCCGGCAGTTTTTGTCGCCGAAGCACCGTCGCTCGTTTCAGCACCTTGCGCCGGGTAAACCGAATACGCCAGCTTTGTCCAAGTCATGCTGTCCATTGCCCTTGCCAAGGCTGCGGCAATTTTTAAGTTCAGTTGTGCTGCGGCGTCAGGTGTGGCCGCAACAGCGTCATCCTTCAGCACCGCCGGCAGGGCCAGCAGCGGCACAACGCACACAACCGCGCTGAGTACCATGAGTATGCTCAGCAGCAGACCTAAGGTGCGCCGTGGCAACTTGCGTAGGGTTCTTTTCATTGTTGTTACCTCTTTTCTTAGATTATATTGCCTGAGTTTGGAATGTGAATTGGTGCCGTGTTACGGCGGTTTGCCTGCAATCATGTGTTATCAAACCCCATTTCTTTATATTTGCCATTGGTTTAGCCGATTTTGGGATAGCGGTTTCCCCGCAATACCGAGTAAAGGGGCATAGCTCCCCCCTATGGGGTAATGATAGCACTCAAATCCCGCGAAGTCAAGCCTTTTATAGAAAAAAAAGCGACGTTTTTGCCGCCGCTTGTGCAATTTGCACAAATGTCATTTTGCACAAAAAGTTTTTCGTGTAACGTCCGTTTTTTTTTTTTTTTACACAAAAGATATTCGCTCGAAATTTTATTTTTCCGCTAAAGAAATTTGTGTAACCCGATTTTTACCACTTGTAAACGGTTTTTATTCAATTTGCCCTAAAAACTTTGTCACATGGCGTTCATTTTTCCTCAATCTGCCCTCACTTTTTTGCCAACAGGGGCTGAATTTGCCTGCCAAGCAGGGCTTGCTCCAGCGCTTGGGCAGTTTGACCAAAGTCCGCCACCAAGGAGCGGGGCTTGCCCTGTGCGTCGTCCTGCCCGAATGGTATAAAATATATGTTTCGCGCGTTCAGCAGGCGTCCAAGGCTCTGTGCGCTGCCGCTCAAGCCGTCGTTGGTCGCTACGCCTATCAGCACGGGGCGCTCATTGCGCAGCTGTGCCTTGGCCGCCATGGTTACGGCCGTGTCGGTTATCCCCCTTGCCAGCTTGCCGAGGCTGCCGCCTGTGCAGGGCGCGATAATCAGGCAGTCAAACAGCCTGCCCGGACCAATCGGCTCCGCCTGAGGTATTGTGTGCCAGACCTCCTTGCCGCTGCATTTTTCCGCGCGGCTGACCCAATCCGCCGCCAAGCCGAAGCGGGTATCCAGCGAATACGCGTTGGCGGAGAATATCGCCCGCAGCTCATGCCCGGCGGCGCAAAGCTCCTCCATGACGGGAAAGACGGCGGCAAAGCTGCAAAACGAGCCTGTGACGCAAAAAGCGATTTTTGCCATAGCGCACCCCTTCTTTTGTTTAATCAGCCCGCAGAGCGCCTAAGCTCCCGCAGGATTGAGTGAACCGTATCCGCAATAATAAGCCCCGCTGTTTTTGGCGCCGCCTTGCCCGGCAGACCCTGCGCAAGTATATAGTGCATACCAAGCCGCCTTGCCGCCTGCGAGTCAATACCAAAGGGTGCGCCCGCTATCTCTATCAGCAGGCAGGCTTTACCTAACGCGGCAAGCTGCTTTTCCCCCAAACACTGTGCCGGTATTGTGTTCACCAGCGCGTCAAAGCGGCGTGGGCTGTCGGCAAGCTCCTCCAGCGCTATCGGCTCACAGCCCTCCGCAAGCGCCTGCGCCAGGTCACGCCTTTTCCTTGCGGCTACTGCCACCCTTGCGCCTATCCCCCGCAGCACTCGGGCAAGCGCCCTTGCGCAGCGCCCATAGCCTGTGACGCAGATTGTGCAGCCTGCCACCGCCGTTTCCAGCTCCCTAAACAGGATCGCGAGCACACCCTGCGCCGTCGGCACGGCATTTGCAATAGCCGCCTCCTGGCAGGCAAGGTAATCGAACACGGCAATCCCCTTGGCAAAAAACAGCTGCCTAAGCTCCCGCGGCGGCAGACCCGCCAGCACCGTCTGACCGGGCGTAACAAGTGACACAATTTCCTTAGCCGACAGTTCTTCGTCAAAAAAATCCGCGCGCAGTATATCACGCCCCTTGGAGTTTTTAGTAAAAAGCGGCAGCACCGCGGCATCACAATGCCCAAGCGCCCCGCGCCAAGCACAGCCCTTTACAAAGCGCAGTGCTTCAAAGTCCTCCTGCGGCTCAAAGCCGCCCACAAGCGTATCATAGCCCTTTTTCTTAAGGCTCTGCGCCGCAAAAAGCATACGGCGGTCGCCGCCAAGCAGCAGCAGTTCCATTCCCACACCCCCTGCCGACAGCTTATGCTCTCACCCTCGGGCGGGTGCCGCAGTTCTATGCCCCTGCCTGTCCGCATAGACTTAACAGGACAAACTCAAGGGGGCGAAGGCATGGAGAGCAGAAACTCGGAGCGTTTCCGTCAGGCAGCGGGCTTTTTGTGTCCGCGCCTTACTCAGTTGCTTTGTTCCTTAGATGAGGGGCTTCGCGGCTCGGTAAGGGAAATTCGCCTGAGGAGCGAGCGTCCCCTGCAGCTCCTTACGGGGGAGGGGCTGTTTTTTGTTGTTGACGGCAGTCTTTCCAAGACCGGGGCGGGCGCTGCCTGTGTAAGCTCCGCAGAGCTGCGCGAGTGCTTCAGCCGCCTTTGCGAATACTCTGTCCACGCGCACGGGGCAAGCATTGCCCGTGGCTTTGTTGCTGTTCGCGGCGGTCACAGGGCTGGGCTTTGCGGCACGGCAGTGCTCGCCGACGGACAAATCACTTCCCTGCGGGATATTTCCTCAATCAACCTGCGCGTTGCGGGGGAATACCCCGGTGCGGCAAACGGCCTTTTCGGACGTTTTTTTGCCCACGGCTTATGCTCCCTGCTGCTGGCGGGACCGCCCGGCTGCGGGAAAACCACCCTGCTTAGGGATTTGGCGCGGCAGCTGAGCCTTTCCGGCAGACGGGTCAGCCTGCTGGACGAGAGGGGGGAAATTGCGGCTGCGCACCGCGGCGTTCCCCAAAACGATGTCGGCTTCTCGGACGTCCTCACGGGCTATCCAAAGGGCGAGGGGCTTCAAATTGCCATTCGCTGCCTTAATCCTCAGCTTATCCTGTGCGACGAAATAGGCTCCATTGCGGAGCTGCGCGCCATGGAGGAGGGGCTGAACGCGGGTGTCAGCTTAGTCGCAAGCGCCCACGCCGGCGACGAAAAGCAGCTGTTGACCCGACCCCAGCTACGCCGTCTTTTAGGGGCGGGGATATTTGATTATATCGTGCTGCTTGGAGAACAGCCCGGCTCCGCATACCGAGTGCTTGGTGTACACCAAACGGCGCAACCCTTATTGAGGGACAACGCAGCGGAAGCAAAAACATTTTTTTGAGAGCGAAAAAGGAGGGGTATCAGCATGAGGTACCTTGGGGCGGCGTTATTAGCGGCGGGTGCGGCGCTGGCGGGGCGCTGGTGGGTTGCGCGCCTGCGCGGGCGGGAGGAGTGCTTGGAGGGCTTGGTGCTTATGCTCAACCGAATGCAAACGGAGCTTGAATACTCCGCGCCGCCGCTTGAGGGGCTTCTTGAATGCCTTTGCGCGACGGAGCTTGGAGCTGCGTCAAGCCTTGTGCGGGTATGCAGGGAACGGCTTGCAGTATGCGGCGACTTTCCATCGGCGTGGCGGGAGGCTGTTAAAAGAACTGCCCCGCGGCTCAACGCGGAGGACAGGGCAAGCCTGCTTGCCTTTGGGCAAGGACTTGGCACTACGGACCTTAACGGGCAAAGGCGGGGGCTTGCGCTGTACTTGCGCCTGTTTGACGAGGCGCGGACAAGGGCAAGGAGCGAACGGGAGAAGTATGGGGCATACCTGCCGCGGCTATCACTGCTGCTTGGGCTTTGCGGTGCGGTTTTGCTGCTTTAAGGGAGGCGCATGGTGGAGCTTGATTTTGTACTTAAAATTGCGGCGATTGGGCTGATTGTCGGCGTGCTGCACCAGGTGCTTGCCAAAAACGGGCGTGAGGAATACGCCCAACTGACGGCGCTGGCGGGGCTTGTGGTTGTGCTTCTGCTGTTGCTGCCGCAGCTGCTTAGCCTGCTGGAGCAGCTGCGCGGCGCGTTTGGTTTTTAAGCATGGACGAGAGCGTGTTCAAAATCTGCGCGCTTGCGCTTGTGACTGCCGTAGCCTCGGTGCTTTTGCGGCAGTACCGCCCCGAATACGCCCCGGTGGCTGTGCTTGCGGGCATTGCGGCGGTTGCGGCTTCTGTCGTGAGCGCCCTGCCGTCGGTCAGCGGGCTGTCGCAGGCGTTTTTGGGCTTTGGCGGCTTGGACTCCGGCTGGCTGAAGCTGCTGCTTAAAGCTCTTGGTATTGCCGTGCTGATTCAAACAAGCGCCGACCTGTGCCGCGACAACGCCAACACTGCCCTTGCCGGCGTTGTGGAGCTTGCGGGCAAGCTCCTTCTGCTGACGCTCGCAATCCCCCTGCTGCGCGCCGCGGCGGAAATTGCGGTAGGCTTGATTAACGGAGGATAGGTAAATGAGAAAGGCTGTAACAGCTTTGGCGGTGCTTTCGCTGTTCGTGGCGCTGTGCTTCCCGGTGCTTGGGCTGAGCGCCGAGGACGGCTATTATTCCGCGGACGGCGAGGGGCTGTTTGAGCGCCAGGCTCAGGAGAGCGGCGCCGCCTCCCTTTATGGTGAGCTGCCCTCCAAAACACGCCGCCTGCTCGCGGAGCTTGGTATTGAAAGCGTGGACTTTTACAGCCTGCTGAACAGCTCCCCGCGCTCGGTCATAAGCCTGCTGATGAATATGCTTGGCGGGCAGGCGACCGTGCCGCTGAAAACAATGCTGCAGCTTGGCGGGATTCTGCTTTTGCTTGCGGCGGCGCAGGCTTTGGTTCCTAAGGGCGACAGCCTGCACGACAGCCTGCGGCTGCTTGGGGCGGCTCTCATGCTTGTTTCCCTTATTGGTCCGATGTCCGCTGTTTTTTCGGCAAGCGCCTCGGCAATCGGCATTGGAGCGGACTTCATGCTGCTGCTGCTGCCGGTTTACACGGGCATTATTGCGGCAAACGGTCAACCAAGCCTGGCTCTTGGCAGCAGCACGCTGGCCTTTGCGGCGGCTCAGGGGCTTGCGCAGTTTTCCAAGGGCTTTGTCGTCCCGTTCTGTGGAATGTTCGCCGCCTTAGGCTCCATAGGCTCCTTTGTGCCGGAGCTTGAGCTGAACTCCCTTACAAAAATGGTACGGCGGCTGGCAATCGGCGTAACAACGGCGGCGGCCTCTCTTTACGCGGCGCTGCTTTCGCTCAAGGGTGTGCTGGCAAACGCGGCGGACAGTGTTGGCGCAAGGGGTATTCAGCTGCTGTTAAAGTCGGCGGTGCCGGTTGTTGGCGGGGCGCTGAGCGAGGCATACGCGTCAATTGCGGGCAGCCTTTCGCTGTTAAAAAGCACCGTTGGGGTTTTTGCAATCCTTGCCGTGCTGCTGATAAACGCGCCCGTGCTTATTCAGGCGCTGTTGTGGCTTGGCGGGCTGCGTATGCTGGCCGCCGCGGCGGGTATGCTCGGAGTAGAAAGCATTGCCGCCCTGCTTGAGGCAATCGCCGCCGCGGTGACACTGCTTGCCGTGCTGGTGCTGTTCGGCGTGGTTCTGCTGCTGCTGAGCGTGGGCGTGACGCTGAGCCTGCGGCAAGCCCCTGTTTAATCTTGGAGGTGCTGTATGGAATTTGTAAGGAGCTGGCTGCTTTCAATCACGGCGGCGGCGCTGGCGGGTATGCTGGTTTATGTGCTTGCCCCAAAGGGCGGAACAAAAAAGGCGCTGCGCGTGGTGACGGCGGTGTTCTTTTTGGCGGCATTCTTTTTGCCCTTCGGCAGGCTTGAGCTTGACGGGCTTAGCCTGCCGGAAATTGAGGAAAACGCTGCTTTTCAGAGCAGCTCCTTGGCGCTGGAGGAGTTGGTTAACGAGCAGATACTCGGGGCGCGCAAGGACGCCGTTTCGCTGATTATTAACAGGGAGCTGGAGAGTCTGGGGCTGCCGCAGGCACAGCTTGAGTTCATTGCCGGCGGCGCGGAGCTTGAGGCAGTGGAGGTAACCGGGCTCAGCGCCGGGCTTTGCGTCGGGCTTGAGCATGAAATTACCCGGCAAACGGGGCTCGAAGTAAAGGTGGTGGCAAAATGAAGGGCTTAAAGGTATTTTGGGAAAAACTGCCGCAGGGACTGCGCGGCGATAAAAGGCTTGCTCTTATTGTAGGGCTTTGCGTGCTTGGGGTTCTTCTGCTCGTCCTATCCGCTTTGCCCGGCGGCAAGCAGGACACCGACAACACGGCACAAGCAGCACCGCAAATAAGCTCCTACGACGTGAGTGATTACGTCACGCGGCTGGAGGAGCGGCTTTGCGCCCTGCTTGGGGAGATTGACGGCGCGGGGAAAGCAAGGGTCATGCTCACGCTGGAAAGCGGCACGCAGGAGGTCTATGCCGGTGATGAGCGGCAAAAAACCAGCAGCTCCGCACAGGGCGCAAGCAGCGAAAATGACTTTGAATACATAACCATAAAAGCAAAGGACGGCAGCGAGCAGGGGCTGCTGCTGACCATTGTGCAGCCGCGGGTGCGCGGCGTTGCCGTTGTGTGTGAGGGCGGCGGCAGCGCCCTTGTTCAGGCGGCGGTAATCCAGGCTGTTACGGCCGTGCTGGACGTGAGCGCGGCAAGGGTGAGCGTGAGCAAAATGGGATAGGCATATTTTGCCGCCTTGCCGTCTATAATCATATGACGGCATAAACAAAAGGAGAGAGCATTATGTTTAACTCAAAAAAACGGAACCTGCTTTTGGCGACCTTAGTGGTGGCGCTTGCCTGCGCGGTTTTTGTTAATTGGTATTATACCCGCCCGCCCGCGGACGAGGAAGCCGCCGCGCAAACCACAAGAACAGGCGGGGCAAGTCTTGGCGACGCACAGTATGTAGGCTCAATGAGCGAGGAAGAGGAGGCTATTGCGGCAAACGCCAGCGCGGAATATTTTGCCTCAGCGAAGCTGCGCCGCCAAACCGCCCAGGATAAAGCCAAGGAAGCCCTCGGCAAGGTTATTGCGGACAGCAAGGCAAGCAAGGAAAGCGTGGAGAGCGCAAACAAAGCCCTTGCCTCCCTTGCCGCAACAATAAAAAAGGAGGCTGACATTGAAAACCTTATCAGCGCAAAAATCGGCGGCGATTGTGTTGTTATTATCAATGACGACGGGGTTGAGGTCATTGTTGAGGGCGGCAGGCTGAACGACCAAAGCGCCCTGCAAATCAAGGATATTTGCGTCAAGCAGACCAAGCTGCCCGCAAGCTCCGTGACCATTGTTGAACAAAAATAGCCCGCTGCTTCAAGCAAGCAGGCTGAGGATTTTCTCCGCGCAGTCCTCCGCCGTGCCGCGGTTATCCACCTCTAAGTCGGCGGTTTGGGCATAAAGGGCCTTGCGCTCCTCCCAAAGCCGCCGTGCCGCCCCTCCTTGGGACAGCGGCCGCCCGTCGGTGGCAAGCTCCTCCAGCGGGCGGCGCAGCCAAACCACCCGGCTGTTGAACCGCAGGGCGGTTCGGTTTTTCTCCCGAAGGATTGCCCCGCCGCCGGCGGCTATCACCCGTCCTCCGCTCGCGCACAGCTCGGCAAGCACCTCGCTTTCCAGCCCGCGGAAATATGCCTCGCCGTGTTCGGCAAAAATACGCGGAATATCCATGCCGGCGCGGCGCTCAAGCTCCTCGTCGGCGTCCGCGAAGTCAAGCCCCGCTTTTGCCGCAAGCAAGCGCCCAACTGTGCTTTTCCCGCAGCCCGGCATACCAATCAGGGCAATGCCGCGGCGTTTTTTTGTCAGCTCCGCAAGGGCGCGCGCAATGTTTTTCTCGGCGCCGTCCTCCCCTTGCCCAAACCATATTCTTCTTGAGTATTCCGCTTGGGCGGCAAGCATTGGCAGCCCACCCGCCGCTGGGATTCCCAAAAGCTGCGCCTGCTGCAAAAGACGGGTGCGCAGGGGGTTATATATCACATCCGCAACCCCGCCGCAATGCGGAAAGGCTCGCAGGTCTATCAGCGGCTCGTCGCCGCAGTGCGGGAACATACCCACCGGGGTAGTGTTTATTATCCGCGTATAATCCGCAAAGCGCGGCAGCATATCATAGCGGTTTTCTCCTTTGCGGGAAATAACCGTTGTTTTTTCAGCACCCATTTCCCATACGGCTCGGCACACCGCCTTGGAAGCCCCCCCGTCGCCCAGGACAAGCACCCTCTCCCCCGCAAAGCCAATGCCCGAAAGCCTGCAGGCATAAATAAAGCCGGCGCAATCCGTGTTATCCCCAAAAAGGCTTCCGTCGCCGCGGCGGACAAGCGTGTTCACCGCCCCAATTACCCGCGCCCTTTCGCTGATTTCCCCGCAAAAGGGAATAACCGCCTGCTTATAGGGTATGGTTACATTCAGTCCCTTGAAATCGCCGGCAAGCAAAAAGCTGCCCAGCCTCTCAGGCTCCAGCTCCACAAGGGAATAGCCGTAATCGCCCAAGCCGGCGTGCAGCTCAGGCGAGCAGGAATGCTTAAGGCTGCGTCCAATCAGCCCGTATTCAAGCCCCGGCATTACTCAAAGCTCCATTTCCTCAAAAAGCTGCGGGATTGCAAAGCCGTCCTCCCCGCGCTCCACGCACAAAAAGCGGGTGGTGTTTTCCTCGCTGTCCTGAATATCCCTTGCAAGGATTTGAAGCCCGTAAAGCTCCGCGCATTCCGGTGAGGCTATTGCCGCGCACTCAAGGCTATCACCCTGCGCAACCTCCCGCGCCGCCACCGCCGTGTTGGCGCACTCCTTCAGCTCCGCGCCGTTGAGCTTAGACAGGAAGCCACCGCACTGCCCGAGCGCCTGCGGGTGTGACACCACCGTGCGGATTCCCTCTATGGCGGCTCCCGGCTTTGCCAACAGGCAGTGCCCGACCTTAAGCCTTATTGCCCTGACCACACGGAAGCGGTATTGCCCCAATAGCTCCCGCACCTCCGCAACGGAGCCGGCGGTGCTGTTTTCCACGGGCACAATACCGTACTGGCAGAGTCCCTGCTCAACAGCGGAAAAAACGCCCGCAAAGCTGCGGAAAAAAAGTATGTTCGGCTCATTAAAAACGGCAAGGCAGGCCGCATGGGAAAACGCCCCGTCGGTTCCTTGGCAGGCAACCGTAGCCCCCCGCGGAGTATCCGACAAAAGCAGGCTGCGCTGGTAGCTGCGGCTTAGCGCAAGCACCGTTTCCATAAAGGCGTCGCCGTATTGGGCAAGCTGCGGCGGCAAAAGCGACGCAAAGCGTTCCTTTACCTGCCTTTCCCGCTCGGAATCCAAAACGGGCACGCCGCCGCGCTTTGCTTCGGCTACAAGCCGCGCAAAACCCATACGGCGGGCAAAAAGCCCCGCAAGCTCCGCGTCCAAGGTGTCAATTTCTTTCCTCAGCTCAGGCAAATCCATGGTGTGTTCCCCCAAAATTTATTCGCTCCGCCGCGGCAAGGCCGCCCGCAGCTTCGCTGTTCCCCAGCAAACAAGATATACCGCAAGGTTACACATAACAATGCTTGCCCCCGCGGGCGTACCCAAAAACCAAGACGCCGCAAGCCCCGCCCCAAAGCCAAGCAGGGCAAACGCCACCGCTCCCAGCGTCACCGCACGGTAGCTGCCAAAGCTGCGCATTGCCGCAAGCGGCGGAAACAATATCAGCGCGGAGATTAGCAGCGCACCCATGAGGCGCATACCAAGCACCACAACGGCGGCGGTTAGGGCGGCAAGCACCGCCCCGCTCAACCCCGCCGGCAAGCCCGCGGCACGGGCAAAGGGCTCGTCAAAGCTGACGGCAAAAAGCTGGTGATAAAATATTGCGTAAAGCAGCAGCACAAGCACCGCCAAGCCCTCGCTGAGAATTGTATCCTGGCGCGAGAGAGCAAGTAGGCTGCCGAAAAGGTAGCTGTTAAGGTCCGCGTTTGCCCCTTTTAGGGACAGCACCAACACTCCCGCCGCCAAAGCGCTGACCGAAAGCAGCGCCACAGCGGAATCCCCGCCGAGCTTTCCCTTGCCGCCGAAGCGCAAAAGCAAAATTGCCGCCAAAACGGTGATGGGTATTGCCGCCCAAAGCGGCGCTAGCCCCAAAGCGGAGGACACTGCCAAAGCGCCAAATGCCGTGTGGGAAAGCCCGTCGCCAATCATGCTGTAGCGCTTAAGCACAAGGTTAACACCCAACAGGGCGGCGCATACGGCAACACAGACCCCCGCCGTCATGGCGCGCAGGAGGAAAGGATAATCCTTAAGGGCTGACAGGAATTCAGACACGGCGACTCTCCGCAATAAGAATGTGTTAACCTAAAGTATACCAAATTCGCGGGATAATTGCAATCAGCTATTGCGTTTGCGGCGCTGCGGGAGTATAATTGTTGCAAAACAAAAAAACAGGGGAAAAACAATGCTTAAAATAAACGGGGATTCCTTTGAGCTGGACGGCAAGCCTTTCAAAATCTACAGCGGGGCAATGCACTATTTCCGCACCCTGCCGCAGCAGTGGGAGGACCGCCTGAGCAAGCTTGCGGCCTGCGGCTTTAACTGTGTGGAAACCTATGTTTGCTGGAACCTGCACGAACCGAAGAAAGGCGTGTTTAATTTTGAGGGTCTGCTGGATATTGCCCGTTTCCTTAAAACGGCCAAGGAGCTGGGACTTTACGCCATAGTTCGCCCCGGACCATACATTTGCGCCGAGTGGGAGTTCGGTGGTCTGCCGGCGTGGCTGCTCGCCGACGACGCCCTGCGTCTGCGCAGCAGTGAGCCGCGCTACCTTGCGCACGTTCGTGATTTTTTTGCAAGGCTGCTGCCGATTCTCGCACCGCTGCAGCTGCATAGGGGCGGGAACATTATAGCCGTGCAAATAGAAAATGAATACGGCAGCTTTGGCAACGACCATGAATACTTAAAAGAAATTGAGAAAATGCTGCGCGGCGGCGGACTTGACTGCCTGCTTATCACCTCCGACGGAACTGATTCCAATATGCTTTCCGGCGGAACTCTGCCCCATATCCACAAAACCGCAAACTTCGGCTCCGCGGCGGGGCGCAACTTTGCCGCTCTGCGCAAAATGCAGCCAAACGGTCCGCTTATGTGCATGGAATTTTGGGACGGCTGGTTTGACCATTACGGTGAAATGCACCATGTGCGCCCGGCAAGGCATTTTGTCGCCTCCTTTAAGGAGCTGCTGGAAACGGGCGCTGATTTTAACGTGTATATGTTCCACGGAGGGACTAACTTCGGTTACATGGGCGGGGCAAACCACAGCGGCAGGAAGTACCAGCCCACGGTCACAAGCTATGACTACGACGCCCTGCTGACGGAGTGGGGCGGCTACACAAAAAAATATCATCTCACCCGCAAAATGCTCTGCGCTCACCGCTCAATTGCCCCCCCTCCCCTGCCGCCGCAGGGCAGCCCGAAAGCCTACGGCACGGTGTCCTTAGACGAATACGCGGATGTTTTTTCAAGCCTTGAGGGCAGGCTTGAGCCGCAAAAAAGCGTTACGCCCGAATACATGGAGAAATTCGGGCAAAATTACGGGCTTATACTCTACCGCCACCGCCTTGAGGGGGAATACCGCGGAAAGCTGTTTGTGGACGGGCTGCACGACAGGGCTTGGGTCTTTGCGGACGGGCGGCACATGGGTACCCTTTGGCGCGGCGATAGCGGAGGCGTTGAGCTTGGTACGCTTGGCGAGTGCACAATTGACGTGCTGGTGGAGGGCATGGGACGGGTTAACTATGGTCCCAAGCTGCCGTTTGACCGCAAGGGGGCGGCACAAATCCGCATTGGCAACCAGCTGCTGTTTGGCTGGCAGATTTTTCCGCTTGAGGACTTCTGCGAGGAGCTGCAGGGCAAGGGCTCGGCTTACCAAAAAGGAACGCCCGGCTCGGCTCCCTGCTTTCTGCGCGGCAGCTTCAGTGCGCAGGAAAAGGCCGATACCTTCGTTCAGCTCAAGGGCTTCACAAAGGGCTTTGTGTGGGTGAATGGCTTTATGCTGGGGCGCTATTGGTCAATCGGTCCGCAGCAGACGCTGTATTTGCCCGCGCCGCTGCTTAAGGACGAGAACAGCATAACCGTGCTGGAGCTTGAAAAACTGCCGACTCACCCCGCCGTTGAGCTTGTTGCAAAGCCAAGGCTGCACCGCTGACTTTACGCTTATAGGCAAACAAAAGGGCTGCTCCCGTGGCAGGGGGCAGCCCAAGTCTTTTCTCTATCCGTTAACGTAAGGCTTGCTCTAAGTCCGCAATCAGGTCGTCCGCGTCCTCAATCCCAACGGAAAGCCGCAGCAGACGGTCGCTTATACCCAGGCTTGCTCGAACCTCCTCCGGCACGTCCGCGTGGGTTTGCCTTATCGGGTAAGTCATCAGGCTTTCAACCCCGCCAAGGGACTCCGCAAAGCTGATTAGCTTAAGCTTGCCCAAAATCGCCGCCGCCCGCTCGGCGCTGTCCACATCAAAGGAGAGCATTGCCCCAAAGCCGCTCGCCTGCCTTTGGCTTATTTGGTAGCCCTCAGAGCTTGGCAGACCGGCGTAGCGCACCGCAGTGACCTCAGCGCGGCTGCTTAGCCATTCGGCTATTTTTAGTGCGTTTGCCTGAGCCTTTTCCATGCGCAGGGCAAGGGTTTTTATGCCTCGGATTAACAGGTAGCTTTCCCACGGGGCAAGTATTGCCCCCGTTGTTTTGTAAAGCAGGCGCAGCTTTTCGGAAAGCTCCGTGCCGCGCAGCGCCAAAAAGCCCGCCAAGGCGTCGTTGTGTCCGCCAAGGTATTTGGTTCCGCTATGGATAACAATATCCGCACCCAAATTCAGCGGCCGGCAAAAATACGGCGTCAGAAAGGTGTTATCCACCGCAAGCAGAATCCCGCGCCCCCTCAGCAGCTGCGCCAAGGCGCTTATGTCCGTAATGTGCATCATTGGGTTGCTGGGGCTTTCCACCAGCACAAGCCGTGTGTTTTCCGTCATTGCGGCGCTGACAGCCTGTAAATCCCCTGTGTCAAGATAGGTGACGCCCAAGCCGTGCTTTTTGCCAAGCGAATCAAGCAGACGTACGGAGCCGCCGTAAAGGTCGTCTGAGGCTATTACCTCGTCGCCGGGCCCAAGCAGCTCCAAAAGGCAGCTTATTGCCGCCATTCCGCTGGAAAACGCAAGGCTGTCCTCGGCGTCCTCCAGAGCGGCCACAAGCTGCTCCAGCGCCTGCCGCGTTGGGTTCTGTTGGCGGGAATAATCGTAGCCCGTCGTTTCCCCCAAGGCGGGGTGTGCAAAGGTTGCGCACTGATAAACCGGCACTGTTACCGCGCCTGTGGTGTTGTTTGCGTCCGTGCAACCGTGGACGCAAAGGGTTTGCCGCCGCATATTGGCTCCTTGCCGACTAAAATGATAGGTATTTTAGCATATTCCGCGCGATTTGTCAATTTGCGGCGCCAAAAAACGACGGATTTGTGCAGGTGCTTGCAAATACGGCGGGTTTATGCTAAAATACTGTGGGTTATTGAACAAAATATTTTTTAGGGGGCTTGCACGCATGGGCAAGGTGCAGGAGTTAATCGCCGGGATTCGCGAGAATGAGCGTAACCCGGAGAAGATGAAGCTGAATGAATACATCTCCTACGCGCTTGGCAGTTTTTCTTTCCGCTCAATGAGCAAAATGTGCAGCGATTATGTGCTGCAGTTTTATCTTTCAATCGGCTTGGGCAACAAGCGCAGCGGGCAAATTATTGCCGGCACCAAAATTTGGGACGCAATAAACGACCCGATTGCCGCAACAATTATTGATAACGGCGGCAGGCACGGCGACCGCTTTAAGCCCTATATTACCAAGCTGGTGCCGCTGCTGGCGGTGCTTTCGCTGCTGATGTTCCTGCGCCCGCCAATGGACAGCCCCTCCTTTATGGTGGGCTGGTGCGTTATTATTTATGTTCTGTGGGAAACGACAAACACTTTCAGCTCCGTTTCCTTTCAGGCAATAGCCACGGTCATGTCCTCGGACCCGGTGGAGAGAACAAGCTACTTCACCATCGGCGGCATAGGCGAAAAAATAGCCGACGGGCTGCCCGGGCTGCTGCCTGTGTTCATGGGGCTTGCAATGCCGTTTATGTCCGAAAGCACGTTTTACACCTGCTGCGCGGCGCTGTTCGGTGTGCTTGGCTGCGCCGCCGGGCTTTTCACCACCAACCTTAAGGAACGCATTGCGCCGGAAAAAAAGCCCCAGCACGTTTGGGACAGCTTTGTTACTTTCTTCAAAAACAAGCAGCTGCTGCTTCTGTGGAGCAGCAACCTTTCTTGGGCCGTTTCCACCATAGGCTGGTCGGTAGGCGGGCTTTTCTTCAAGGACGCCGTGGGCAATTACGGCTACCAAACCCTGATTTGGACGCTGACGGGTCTGCCCGCCTTTTTCGCCTCCTGGCTCTCTCCCCTTTTCCTAAAGCGCTTTAAGCCAAGCCGTATCGTTATCTTCAATAACATCCTCAACGCCGGCTGCTGCATTCTTATGTATTTTATTGTTGGAAGAATGGGCTATAATACCGGCGCCGGAATGGCTGTGCTTATCGGCTTTTTGCTCGTTGGTTCAATACCCGGCGGCGTGAGCGGAATAGCCCAGCGTGTTTGCCAGGTTAACACCTTTGATTACATGGAGCTGAAAACCGGTCAGCGGGCGGAGGCGACAAGCCTTGTTGCAACGGGTATGCTCACCAAGGGAGTTGCGGCAATCGGCAACCTGCTTTTGGGTTATGCCCTTGATTCAATCGGTTATGTCGGCACGGCGGGTACAATGCAAACCCAGGAGGCTAAGGACGGGCTTTTCCTGTTCTACGCCGTTTTCCCGGCAATCGGCACCTTGATTTCCACTATACCCTACCTGTTCTTCAAGTTAGAGGGCAAATATTATGATAACATAATGGCGGAGCTTAAAGAGAAGCGCGGGCTTTCCGCCGAAGAATAAAAGCCCTACAGCCTTGCGGCAAGCCTGCCGCCAAACGCCGCCTTAAAATCCGCGAGAGTGCCGTTATCCAGCACCTCGCGGATTTTTGTTAAGAGATTATTGTAGAACCAAAGGTTATGGCTTACGGCAAGGCGCATTCCCAGCATTTCGTTAGCCTTAAGCAGATGACGTATATACGCCCTGCTGTGTCCCTGAGAGCAGGCGGGGCAGCCGCAGCCTTGCTCTATTGGCTCCGGGTCACTCTGGTATTTTGCGTTGTTAAGGTTGCGTATGCCCTCCCAAGTAAACAAATGCCCGTGGCGGGCGTTGCGGCTTGGCATAACGCAATCAAACAAATCAATACCTCTGCTTACAGCCTCGAGTATGTTTGCGGGGGTGCCCACCCCCATAAGGTAGCGGATTTTATCCCGCGGCATATGCGGCTCCACCGCGGTTATTATGCGGTACATTTCCTCCGTCGGCTCTCCCACCGCAAGCCCGCCTATGGCGTAGCCGTCCAAGTCCAGCGCGGCAATTTCCTCCATATGGGCTATGCGCAGCTCGTCAAAGGTGCAGCCCTGGTTTATTCCAAAAAGCAGCTGCCCCCTGTTTAGGGTTTCCGGCAGGGAATTCAGCCGTTCCATTTCCTGCTTGCAGCGTATCAGCCAGCGTGTCGTCCTTTGGCAGGAAAGCCTTGCGTATTCAAGCGTAGCCGGGTTTTCCACACATTCGTCAAACGCCATGGCGATTGTTGAGCCAAGCGCCGACTGGATTTGCATACTCTCCTCCGGCCCCATGAACAGCGCGCGCCCGTCAATATGCGATTTGAAACGCACTCCCGCCTCGCTTATTTTTCTCAGCTCCGCCAAGCTGAACACCTGAAAGCCGCCGGAATCCGTGAGGGTAACTCCACCCCAGCCCGTAAAGCCGCGCAAGCCGCCAAGCCCGCGCACCACAGTCTCTCCGGGGCGCAGGTGCAGGTGATAGGTATTGCAAAGCATTATTTGGCAGTTAAGCTCTTCAAGGTCACGCGCCCCAAGCCCGCCGCGTATTGCCGCCGCTGTCGCCACATTCATGAAAGCGGGTGTTTGCACCGTGCCGTGAGCCGTAACAAGCTCCCCGCGCCGTGCTTTGTCCTCCTGCCCCAGCAGACGGAAGGGCTTGCTCACGCTTTTTCCCTCTCGCGCACAAGCGTGCGCAGCACACCGTTAACAAAGCCGGCGTCGCTTTCCTCCCCAAAACGGCGGCTTAGCTCAACACATTCGTTAATAGTCGCCCCGTCGGGGATATCGTCGCAATAAAGGATTTCCGTAACGCCAAGGCGCAGCGCCGCCAGCGCCACGCGGGACAGCCTGCCGCGGCTCCAGTTTTCCGTCAGTCGCTCTATTGTTTCGTCTATTGTGTAAAGATGCTCCCAAGCACTCTCCGCAAGGCGCAGGGTGAACTTATTGTTCTTCATCGAACCGTTTTGGAGCGAAAGCTCCGTCAGAACACCAAGGTCGGCGTCCGGGTGGAAGGATTTTTCAAACAAAAGGGCAAATGCCTGCTCCCTTGCCTCAGAACGTGTCATAATGCGCCTCCCTATGGTGTATTACTCTTAAAAGTATACCATATTATCGGGAGAAACGCAAGAAGCAAGCACTTACGGGGCAGTGATTGCCGCGCTTATGCAGTCCACAAAGGCGGCGTTGGCGGCTTCCCCGTTCAGGTGAATCCCGTCGCCCGCAAGGTATTCGCTATGCTCCTTGGCTATTGCCTCCCAATCCGCAACACGCACGTTCCCGTAATAATCCGGCAGGGCGCGTATTTTTTCCGCAAGAGCGGGCGTCCGCAGCGTGCCGTAGCCCGTGACGAACACAACCCTTTTAACGTCCTGCAGCAAAAACAGCATTTCCTCCATGGCGGTAAGGGTGTTGTCGTTGATGTTTGTTGCAAGCTCCACAACAACAACCTTCGGCATTTTTTTGACGTAGGTAGCCCGCATGGCGGCATTAAGCCCCCCGTCCATGAAGCGCCCTACCTCCGCGTCCACCGTCGCCTTGGGGTAAAGCTCCAATATTTTGTTTGTCGCCCCCACCATCAGGGAGTCCCCGATAAAAACAAGCTCGCCGTCGCCGTCAATATCCACCAGCACCCCGTCGTTATAGGGCGGGCGGGTTTCTTCCTCTTCCTGCTCACCCAGCTGCTGCAAAAAGCTCAGGTCAATATATCCCCCGCCGACCAAGCCGCTGAAGGCAAAGCCCGCCGCCAGCACAAGCAAGCAGACGAAAGCTATGATAAAGCCCTTGGGGATTCCGGTTCGTTTCTTTCTCTTTGCCTCGTTAGCCAAGGCGATTCACCTCTAATGTCATCTTAAAATCAATTCTTCCCGCCGCGGACCGACCGAAACCATGGTTACCGGCAGCTCCAGCTCTTTTTCTATGAACAGCACATAGTCCTTGGCGTTTTGCGGCAGCTCGTCAAAGGAGGTTATTCCCCTGAGCGGCGCACCGAAGCCCGGCAGTGTTTTTAGCACCGGCTTTGCCTTGGCAAGCTTTGGGGTGACGGGAAAATCCCTTGTGATTTCGCCGTCAAGTTCATAGCCCACGCAAACCTTAATCTCGTCCAAATAGCTAAGGCAGTCAATGGCCGTCAGCACCACCTGCGTAGCCCCCTGCACCGCACAGCCGTAACGGCTTGCCACGCAGTCGAACCAGCCCATTCGGCGCGGACGGCCCGTTGTTGCGCCGAATTCACCCGCGTCACCGCCGTGTGTGCGCATTGCGTCCGCCTCTTCGCCGAAGATTTCGCTTACAAACTCGCCCGCGCCAACAGCGCTGGAATACGCCTTTGTTACCGCAATCACTTCTTTGATTGCCCAGGGCGGCACACCCGCTCCAACGGCACCGAAGCCCGCCAAAGTGGAGGAGCTTGTAACCATGGGGTAGATGCCGGCGTCGGGGTCCTTAAGGCTGCCAAGCTGCCCTTCCAGCAGGATTTGCTTGCCTGCCTTTTCCGCCTCGCGCAGGAGCTTGGCTGTGTCCGCAACGAAGGGGGCGACTATGTCGCGCTGGGCAAGCAGCTCGGCATAAAGCTCTTCCTCGTCCAAAAGCTCCTTATTATAAACATACTTCAAAATCAGGTTTTTATACTCGCAGGCCTTATGCACACGCTCGCGCAGCACCTCTTCGTCAAACAGCTCGCAGACCTGCAGCCCTATCTTTGAATACTTATCCGCGTAAAACGGCGCTATGCCGCTTTTGGTTGAGCCGAACGCCTTATCCGCCAGCCGCGCCTCCTCGTATGTATCAAGCAGGATGTGGTACGGCAGCATAACCTGCGCACGCTCGGAAACAAGCAGCTTCGGCGCGGGAACACCGGCGTCCACAATAGAGCGGTACTCCTTGTCGAGCTTACGGATATCCAGCGCAACGCCGTTTGCGATTATATTGACCGTGTTCGGCTGAAAAACACCTGACGGCAGCAGGTGCAGCGCAAACTTGCCGTAGTTATTGATTATGGTATGCCCGGCGTTCGCGCCGCCCTGAAAACGAACGACTATATCCGCCGCAGCCGCAAAATAATCCGTGATTTTGCCCTTGCCCTCGTCGCCCCAGTTGGCGCCAACTATCGCCTTAACCATGGTTCTCCGCCCCTTATAAGGAATTACGGGTGCTTTTTGCGCACACGATTGGTATTATACCACAAAAGCTCCCTGCGCGCAAGGCTGCCGAACGCCCAAGCTGCAATTTTCCCCCCGCACAAGGCGCTTGACTACTCCGCGCGGCTGTGCTATAATCTGCACTGTGGTCAAATCAATAGTCGGGAGGAAAATAATATGCTTAGCCCTGCAATCACAAAGGCTCTTAACGAACAGCTGAACAAGGAATTCTATTCGGCTTACCTGTACCTTTCAATGGCGAACTACTACGACGACGAGGGGCTTAACGGCTTCCAAAACTGGATGGAAATCCAGGCACAGGAGGAGCGCTCCCACGCCATGCTGTTCAGGGAATACCTGCAGCAAAACGACGCGGAGGTTATCCTGGCGGCGATTGACGCGCCCGATGCCGATTTTTCCTCACGCATTGAGCCGCTTGAAAAGACCTTGGAGCACGAGCGCAAGGTTACCGCGTCAATCCACGCAATATATGCCCTTGCGTTTGATGAAAAGGACTTCCGCACAATGCAGTTTTTGGATTGGTTCGTCAGTGAGCAGCGTGAGGAGGAGCACAACGCCCAGGATATAATCAAATGGTTCAAGCTCTATGGACAGGACGCAAAGGGGCTTTATGACCTTGACGCAAAGCTGGCGGCAAGGGTGTTTTCTCCGCCCGGCCTGGTTCTTTAAGCCTTAAAAGCGCCCAAAGGCGGACGGCTTCATGCTTGCCGTCCGCTTTTTTAGCCGCTTGCGGGCTTCTTCGGCTATTGTTACGGGAGGCGAAATGTGCTATAATTAGCACAATATTGTGCGCGGGAGGGCGCTATGGCGGATTTTCAGTTTTCCGACTTCAACCAAATTAACCTGCCCTTTGCCCAAGAGGCGGAGCAAGCCGTTTTGGGCAGCATACTAAAGGATCCGGCCTGTATAAGCCAGGTTCAGCTTATTTTGCGCCCGGAGCATTTTTATCTGCCGCAGCATCAGGCAATCTTCTCCCAAATGGTAAGAATAGAAACCATGGGCGGCAAAATCGACCCGCTCATCGTCCTTGACGCGCTTGTGAGCGACAAGGTTTATGACGACGCGGGCGGGCGGCAATATCTGTTCCAGCTGGCGCAGGCTGTGCCAAGCACTGTCAACGTGGAGCAATGGGCAAGGATTATCCGCGAAAAATCCGTGCTGCGGGCGCTGATTGACGTATCGCGGCAAACAATAGAGTCCGCGGCGGCGCAGGCGGAGGACGCCGACACCCTGCTTGACGCCGCAGAGCAAAGGCTTTATGAGCTTCGCGGCGGCAGGGCTAACAACCTGCCCAGCAAGCTGATTGACGTTGTAACCGGGGAGGTCTATCCGCGGCTGCAGCTGCTGTCAGACCCAAAAACAGCTCAGGAGCTTAAAGGGCTTTCCACGGGCTTTTCCAATCTTGATTCCGTAATCGGCGGGCTGAATAAATCCGACTTGATTATTTTGGGCGCCCGCCCCGCGGTGGGCAAAACCAGTGTTGCCCTTAACCTTGCGCGCAACGTGGCGGGTCACGGCAAAAAGGTTGTGTTCTTCAGCTTAGAGATGACAAAGCAGCAGCTTGCCCAGCGCGTTATGTCCTCCGAGGCAGGGATGGAGCTGTTCCGTATGCGCGACCCGGGACACATTGACAAGCGTGAGTGGCACAGCCTTAGCGACGCCATGCTTAAGCTGAAGGACGTGGAGCTTTATTTGGACGACACGTCAAACATAACCGTTTCAGAAATAAAGGCGCGTATTCGCCGCATGAAGAACGTGGGCTGCGTTTTTGTTGATTACCTTGGTCTTCTTGCCGGCGACCAAAAGGCTGAAAACCGTGTTCAGGAGGTTAGCAAAATAACCCGCTCCCTAAAAATGCTTGCTAAGGATATGAACATACCCGTGGTGGTGGCGGCGCAGCTCTCCCGCGCAAGCGAGCAGGGAGGCAAGCACCGCAAGCCGATTCTTGCGGATTTGCGCGAATCAGGCTCCATTGAGCAGGACGCGGATATTGTACTCATGCTGCACCGCACGGAGTATAACCCGGAGGGGCAGGATATGCCTGAGCCAAACGGCGATATTTCCATGCTGGAGATTATTGTGGCGAAAAACCGCCATGGCGCCTGCAAGACACTCAGCTTCCACTTTGACGGCAAATACACCCGTATAACGCAAATTGCCGAGGGGGAGTTTGATTTTGATTATGACGACTGAAGAAAGCGTCAGGGCGTGTGTATTGCGGCGCGGGCTGCTTAAGGCGGGCGACAGAGTTATTGTGGGGGTGTCCGGCGGCGCGGATTCCCTCTGTCTGCTTTACAGCCTTTTTTCTTTGCGCGGGGAGCTTGGGCTTGCCGGGCTGCGGGCTGCGCACGTCAACCATGGGCTGCGCGGCGCTCAAGCGGACGGGGACGAGGAGCTTACCCGCCGCCACTGCGCTAAGCTGGGAATACCGCTCGAGGTGCTGCGGGTTAACTGCGCGGCGGAGGCAAAAAAGCGCAAAATCGGCGTTGAGGAGTGCGGGCGCATACTGCGCTACGGTTTTTTTGAGGAGCAGGCGAACGGAGCTAAAATCGCCCTTGCCCACACCCTGAGCGACCGCTGCGAAACCCTGCTGTTCAACCTTGCAAGGGGCTGTTCGGCAAGGGGGCTGCTCTCTATTCCGTATTCACGGGAGGAGGGCACGGCGACGGTTATACGTCCGCTGCTTGACACCACCCGCGCACAGGTTGAGGAATACTGCGCCCGCGGCGGTATTGAATACGCAACGGACGCCAGCAACGCGGACACGGCGTATTCCCGCAACCGCCTGCGAGCGGAGGTTATGCCGCAGCTGAGGGAGCTTAATCCTCGGTATGAACAGGCGTTCCTTCGTATGTTCAACTCAGTGGAAAATGATGTGGAATACCTTGAAAACAGCGCCGAGGAGCTGCTTTGCGGCTGTGTGCTGCACGGCAAGGAGCCAAACGGAATCGGCATGGTGCTCGATGCCCGTGCTTTGCTTGCCGCGCCTGAGCCTATACTCGGCAGGGCGCTGAGGCTGCTGCTTGAGCGGGTGGGAGCGCCGGTTACCGCCACGGCGCTGGAGCGTCTGCGCGGGGTGCTTGCCGGCGGAAGGACTTCCTTGGGGGGTAATGTGCTTGCGGCTTGTTCGGGTTCGGCGCTCAGCTTTGGGCGGGAGAGGCGTTAGTGAGGATATTTTGCTTGCTAATCGGCAGGAGCTATGGTACAATAAAACAAATCATACCTTAGCGGGGGGATTACAATGAGCTATAATATAGCGCTTGCAAAAGAAATTGACCTTTATTTGGACAGCCAGGAGTGGCATTATACCTTTGACCCGGAAAAGGGCATATTTGATTTTGCCATGAACATAGGCGGCAAGCTTAACCGCGTGTTTATCAAAATCCTTGTTGGGGAAAAGCATTTCAGCGTATACGCCGTGGCTCCCATGCACGCGGACGAAAGCGACGCAAAAAGCTTTGCGCTTGTTAACGAATACCTGACGCGGGCAAATTACGGTCTGCGCACGGGTAACTTTGAGCTTGATTACTACGACGGCGAGATGCGCTACAAGGCCTCCCTCTTTTGCGCAGATAAAATACCCACGGAGGAAATTATTGCCCATGTGGTGGATATTCCTTTCCTTATGTGGGCGCGTTACGGCAACGGTATGCTCAATGTGCTTTATGGCGGCAAAAACCCGGCTGAGGAAATTGAGAAGGCGGAATCCCGGGACAGCGACGACTAAAAGCGACCCCGCGGCGAAGAACCGCTGCAGCACCGTACTAAGGCACCGCTGAAAATATTTGGGCGGCCCGACACAAAAAAGCGCTGTGACTTGCTCATAGCGCTTTTATTTTGAGTATAATCACCTGTCGGTTTCTTCACAGCCTTGTTTTGCGGCAGGAGCCCGCCGCCAATGCCTCTTCAGGTCTTATTCCGTCATCAACTCGCTTATGTCCTCCGGCGAAAGTCCGGGCTGCAGGGCGGCATTTATTCCCAGCGCTATCAGCCGTGCCGCCCGCGAGGAAAGCAGGTCAATGTCGCGCGGGGCGACAAAATGGCTTGTGCCGTCCTCCGTGGGGTAATCCACCACAGTGGGTACGCCCACGGCAAGCACCGCCACCCCAAGGCTTGAGCGGCTAAGCTCCGGGCGGGTGTTTTGCACACCGCTGCCCGGCGATATGCCCGTGTCTGTCAGCTGCACGGTGTTACCAAGACGGCTGATATCGCCCGCCGCAAGGGCATCGACGGCAACAACAAGCGCCGGCTTGATTGCCCCCACAAGCGCCCTGAGCAGCTCCGCGGAGTCTATGCCTGTTTGGGCAAATACCCCGGGGGCAAGGGCACAGACCTCCCGCAGGCCCTCAATTCCGCGCCCGCGAGTGGTTAAAATAAGCCCCGCCGTGCGCGGACCAAGCGAATCCGGCGTGACCTGCGCGTTGCCCAGCCCCAGCACCAAGCAGCGCCCGCCAAGCGGTATTTTTTTGAGTATGGCGCTGATTTCCCGTGCAAGCAGCAGCGCCTGCTCCATTTTCGGCGCTTGGGAGGACAGCGCTTGGTCAAAGCGCAGGGTTACATAATTCCCCGCGGGCTTGCCGAAGGAATCTGCGTTTTTGCCTACACGCAGGCGGGTTATTACACAATCCCCGTGCTTTTCCTCAGTTTTTATTATGCCTGCCTGCGGAGCGCTGCGCTCGTGCAGCTCGTGGGCAAGGTCTGTGCGCGGCAATGCCATGTTACACCCCTTTTTTATAGCCTGAGCGGCTCTGCCGTGCCGCCCGCCGAAATATTTTAGCCGTGACGGAGCAAAAAATTCACTGCGCCGGCAAAAGCGGCTTTACTTTCGCTGAAAAAAGGCGTAAAATACACTCGGAAACAGAGAATTTTTTGCGCTATGCAACAAAACGCGGCTAAAAACACTCTATTGTTATGTAAGCGCCAAACCGACATAAGGAGAGGTAACCATGACTCAGGCAAACCCGGTACGGCTGGCAATGGAAGGCAGCTCCCAGGCCTTCGGGGAGCTTTACCGGCTGTACCACAAGCGCCTTTATGCCTACGCCTGTATCTGCCTTCGCTCCGGGGCGCTGGCGGAGGAGGCTGTGCAGGACACCGCACTGATTGCTTGGCGCGAAATCCCGCGGCTGCGCAGTGAGGCGCAATTTGAGCACTGGCTGTTCAAGATTTTGGCGAACCGCTGCCGCCTGATTGCCCGCAAGGAGGCTCGCGTTATCCCCTTGGATGAAAACGACACCCCCGCTCCCGCCGCCCCGGACAGCCTTGCGCTCTCCCAAGAAACCCGCGACGCGCTGGACACGCTGCCCTTCGACGAAAGGGAAATTGTGCTGCTCTGCGTCCTGACGGGACTGAGCGGACGGGAGGCTGCAAGGCTGCTCAACATCAACTATTCCACGCTGCGCTCCAAACGCTCGCGCGCCCTGACAAAGCTGCGCGGTCTGCTCAGCGACTGAAGCACCCTTTATTAGGAGGTTAGCAAGATGAAAACCAACGACCTTAACACCGCTCGCCGTCTGCGGCGTGAGTTCCGCGCGGCGCTGCACAATACCACCGTGCCGGACAGCATTTCTCCCCGGCGCGCCGAAGAAAACATTGCCTGGCAGCAAAGCAAAAATCCGCGGCGTTACAAGGCCAAATGGAAAAAGCCGCTCATCTCCGTGGCGGCGGCGGTGCTTGCCCTTTGCCTTGCGCTTGGCGTAATGCTGCAGCAAACGGGCTTGCCGCTAACAAGCTCCCTGCCGCCCGAGTGGGTGAACATGGATGCCTCTTCCGATGAACCAAGCTCCGAGCGCATTGTTAAGCCCCAAAACGCCCAAGAGCTGGAGGCTCTGTTCAAGTATTACCGTGAGGGCGGCGGCAGCACCGCTTGGGATGCCCTAAGGGAAAAATACGGCGGTATCTTTAACTCCAAAGCAACGGCTAATGACGTCATAGACGGACATTTTTCGGGAGTCACGGCCTTTTCGGGAGTCACGGCCGAAGTCGGCGACGCAATCGCCCCTGCTTCCGAAAGCGACGGCGGGGCGGGCGGCGGCACGGAGGTTGGGCAAACCAACAACCAGCTTGCCGACGTTGACGAGCAGGACATCATCAAAAACAGCGGCAAGACTCTTTTCATTGCCCAGAGAGGCAATATAGACAACCCCGGCACAGTCGAGGCTACGGTTAATGTTGCGGTGCGGCGGATTCAGCTGCTTGCGAACGGCGAAATGAAGGAAATAAGTCCCGTCACTGTATACCAAGGCTGGCAATACGTCAAGGAATACGAGGAAATCGTCGGTCTGTTCCTGAGCGAGGGCAAGCTGGTGGTTATCAGCCAAACCCAGGGCTACTTCCTCCAAAAGCAGTCCGACGGTATTGCGGATATGGTGGGCGACAGCAGTAAAATTGTTACAATAACCCGCGTTTATGACGACGCCGACGGGGAAAGCCCCAAGCTGCTC
This sequence comes from Clostridium sp., assembly GCA_031272895.1. Taxonomy (GTDB): domain Bacteria; phylum Bacillota; class Clostridia; order Oscillospirales; family Acutalibacteraceae; genus WRKY01. The sequence continues at coordinate 212,099 of JAISSW010000016.1, forward strand.
TACACCTACTCCCAGGACGGCAGCTGCATTTCCTCACGGCTTTACAACGGAAGGGTAACGGTTGCAACAAGCTACGGTATTCCTTATTACGAAGAGGGCTTTGACCTTGAAAATGATATTTACCCCAAATACAGCGAGAACGCCGATGCTGCAACAAATATTCCCCTGCCGTCAATCTATTGCGCGGTTAACAACCCCACGCCATACTACCTTGTGGTAGCCGGCATAGATTTGAACGCCGAAACGCTCAAGGCCGAGCAATGCGCCGTTTTGGGCGCGGGCTCAACCCTTTATTCCTCCGGCGAAAACCTATATATTGCCCGCAGCATATATAACAGCGGCAGCGATACTTCGGAAACCGAAATCTTCAAGTTCTCCGTTGGCGGTAAGCCAAGCTTGGCGGCAAGCGGGGTCGTTGCCGGAACCATGCTTAACCAATTCAGCATGGACGAATATAACGGCTACCTGCGTGTTGCCGCGCAGGTAACAAGCTACGAGGGCGGTCCCAATGGGGCCAATAATGTGGTAAGCGATGCGGTGGTAACCCCCGGCGGCTCCGTCAGCAGCAGCATTTATGTTCTGGATAAAAACCTTAAAACGGTGGGCGAGCTAAAGGGGCTTGCCGCGGGCGAGAATATCCGGTCCGTGCGCTTCGTGGGCGACACAGGCTATGTTGTAACCTTCCTGCAAACTGACCCGCTGTTTGTTATTGACCTTAAGAACCCCAAAAAGCCTGCGCTGCTCGGCGAGCTTAAAATCCCCGGCTTTTCCTCCTACCTGCACCCCGTAGCCGACGGCTGGGTTGTGGGCGTGGGCTACCCGGGCACGGATACCGGCACAACACAGGGTGTTAAGCTCTCACTATTTGACGTGCGCGACCCAAGCAAGCCCAAGCTGGCGGACAGCGTTGAGTTTAACGGCAGCAGTTATTCCGCCGTGGGTACCTGGAACGAGTATTATTCCAACGCCGTTAACGAGCACAAGGCTTTCTTCAGCTACGCAAGCAAGGGGCTTATCGGCATTCCCGTCCACAAGGACACCATAACCAATTCTTCGGGCTATTGCAGCTCCGTGCGCCAAAGTACGCTGTACGTTTACAGTGTTGAGAACGGTAAGCTAAAGGAATACGGCAGCTACAGCACGGATAAAATTACCAACAGCACGGATAAAACGTATCAATACAGCTATTTCAGCATTGGCATTGACGACCGCGCCACCTATGTTGGCGAAACCCTTTACAGCTACATCACGGGCGTTCTTTGCAGCTATGACCTGAGCACCGCAAAGCGGCTTGCAACCTACGACACTGTCCAAAACGCGCTGCCCTACGCCGCCAAACCAAGCACTGCTCCGCCTGAAGAGGAGTACAAACCAGAAAGCCCCGTTGAAACCCAACTTGAAAATACCACCACCGGCGCAAGCGAGCCGGAGCAAACCTCGCAAGCGGCAGAACCGGGCACCGCCGCTCCCGCGGAAAGCACAAGCGCCGCCTCCGGGCAGGTTGAGCCGCAAGCTCCCGACATCACAACCGAACCCTTTGCCGGCTAACGCTAACACCCCCTTAACCCAAGGCACGCCCGTCCCCCGCGGGTGTGCTTTGGGTTTCTGTCAAAAAACTCCTTTGCGGCTTGCGGGTATTGACCAAATGTGCTATAATTAGACCAAGCCACAGCGAAAGGAGGCAGTTCCGATATGAATGATAAGCGTTCCACCGACCCGGATGGTATTCCCGCCGAGCTGAAAAACCTGTTGTTCAATTACCTGCTGGATTATGACGTTGAGGGGATTGTTAACTCGCTGACAAGCCTGCGCGACGGTTCGCCGGAGCATTTTTCGATGGCGGCAAGCTCCACCGTCAGCCTCTTCCCGTGGAAAAAGGTGCCACTAAAGGACACCTTACGCGTGTGGGCATTGCTGCCGGACAAGCTTTCAACCGAGCAAGGACTGCTTGCAAAGATTTTGGATAACATGACCTCACAGCTCAACACTCTGCCGGAGAACGAGCCTGTTCCCATGTCCGTGCTTAGCGCCTGGGAGCGGATAGACGGCAACGAGCTTGCAAAGCGCAGCAATGTTTTGCCTGAGCTGAAAAATGCGCTGGACAGCTTTGTTAAAACCATGGGTGACCGAGGCTTCCCAATACCAAGGCGCGCGAACGAATCACCCGAGCTTGACGAGAGGCTTCGTGTTTATTCCATTTTAGAGGACTTCCGCAAGGGGACACCAATAATGCCCTCAATGCTCAGGCGCCTGCGGCTGCTCAACGAAAAGCTGGACGGTCCGATGAAAAATGACGGCCCTTTTCGCGTTAAATTCCTTAACATAAAGCGCCAAAAGCTTTGGGAGTGCTTAGCTGCAAAGGATGATACGGACGCACAATTCCTTGCGGATGTACTGTGTGATGGCTTTCCGGATTCTGAAGTGCTGGTTTCGGGCGAAAAAAAAATGACGGTCGCCCAAATGCGCGAGGCAATGGGGCTTGAGGATTTATCGCTCATCTCCGTTCTGCGGAAGGGTTACATACCTCAAATCGAAAACCATCCCCCCCATCCCCCCTTTAAGCTAAGTGATATCTTCAACATACAGGAACCCAAAAAGTACAGCCGAAAAGACTACCTTAAGGATATGCTTCCCTGGCTTGCGGTGCTGTTTTTTGTCGGCATAGGCGCCTTTTTACTGGACGGAATGGTCGGCGGTATGCTGCGCGGCGCGGGACTCGTTCTCCTTATATTTGCCGTAGTCAACGGCGTGATACGTTTCAAATGGGCAAGGCAGGGGCACAGGGATTGACTAACTGCCGCCGAAGCTGACCGGGCGGCAGTTTTTTTGTCATGCCAAAACAAAGCGGTTGCCGGCCAAACGTCCCGCCGCACCGAATAGCTCAAGCTCCGTGAGCGCCGCCATTACCTGCCCCATGGGCAGCGCGCAGCTCCTTGCGATTTCGTCAGCGCCGCGCCCCTCTTTTGCGTCTAACTGCTCAAACACGGCTCTTGCGTCCTCGCTGCAGCCCTCCGGGCAAGCCCTCGTGCGCCGGGCTGCGGCTATATCCTCCGCCGCAGGTAGCATTTTCCCCTCCGGCTCTCTCCTTGCCGTCTGCGGCTGTTTTATGCTGCGTTTTTTTCGCGGTTTTTCCACCGGCGGGATATAATCCGGCGATGCCTGCAGCACGGTTTCCGCCCGCTCAAGCTCAATAATACCGGGGAACCTGAGCGCATAATCCTCCAGCACGTCATAGGCGGAAAAGACCGGCTTCGCCCCCTCTCTTATCAGCTTGTTTGAGCCGTTATTGGCGCTTTCGGCAATATCCCCCGGTACTGCAAAAACATCCCTGCCCTGCTCCAGCGCAAGACCCGCCGTAATCAGCGAGCCGCTCCTCTCGCCCGCCTCAATCACCAAAACACCGCGGCTTATTCCGGCGATTATCCTGTTGCGTATTGGAAAATTGCGCGGCGTTGCCTCACTGCCCGGCGGATATTCGCTTATCAGCGCACCGTTCTCGGCAATGCGCTTGCGCAGAGGTGCGTTTTCTTTCAGGTAAGGCACGTCCAGTCCCGCGCCAAGCACGGCAATTGTTTTTCCTCCGGCGGCAAGCGCACCCTCGTGCGCAGCGGAATCCACGCCAAGCGCCGCCCCGCTGACTATCAGCCCCCCCGCGCCGGTTATGGAAACACAAAGGCGGTTTGCTATCTTGCGGCTTTTGTAGCTGGCGTTGCGGGTTCCAACAACGCCAAGCGGCATGGGGTGCTTGAGTACGGCGGTATCCCCGCTGCAAAAAAGAGCCAGCGGCGGGTTGATTATTCCGCGCAGCAGCGGAGGATAATCTGCGCTCTCCGGTGTAAGGATTGCCCAGCCGTTTGCGGCGCAGCGGCGTATAAGCGGGGCATAATCCCGCGGGCTGCTTTGGCGCATGGCGTTAAGCTGCCTTGGCGTAAATGCCGCGCTGACAACTCTTGCCGTCGGGCTTGCCTCCCAAACGGCGCGCGCCGTGCCGAACGCCGCAAGCAGCTCCTGCGTGTTGGCGCCGGGTCCCATGGCGTTTTGCAGCCATAGCCAATAGGCGGCTGTTCCCATGCCCTACCTCCTGAATCCGATTGCGGCGTGCAGGCGCTTAAGGTCCTCAAGCACAATAAGCCTGCCCTCTTCGTCGCCCTGAAACGCACCCTGTGCGTTTGTCACTCCCGCCGGTCTGCGCATATTTGCCAACAGCGCGCGCAGGCTTTTTTTGGTTTCCTCGCTGCCGTATTCCAGCAAATAGCGTGCCTTGCGTACCCCACGCACACCCTGCGCCAGCAGCAAAAAGCGGCGGCTCAGCTGCTGCGGGTAAAGCAAGAAGCAGTCGCCGCTTTCCCAAAAGCGGTAGCTTGCGTCCTCCAATGGGTTTTCGTTCCAGGCGTCCAGCGCCCAGCGCAAAAAGCCGTCCGCGCCCTGGGCAAAGGCATACCAAACACACCATTCGCTTTCCTCCGGCACGGAGCGGACAAAGCTGTTCGGGTAATTCCCGCCGCAGGTATAAATGGTCGTCGTCTGTCCGCGTTCCCTGCGCTCGGCTATTATTTTTTTTAGCCCTGAGCCTTCAAGCGGAACCCGCCTTTGCTCAATCGAGATGTCGTCCGCCTCCCTTGCGGGCAGCAGCCCCGCGCGCTTAAGGTTAATAGCGCAGGATATTTTCAGCCGCTCCCCTGCAGAGCTTTTGAATTGCCGCAAAAAGCGCAGCGCCTTTCGGGTCACGTTTGCGGGGCGCTCGTCCACGGCAATATACACCCTGCCGAACCAAGCGTTTTCCTCAAGGTGGGCAATAAAGTCGTGCAGAAAAGCAGTCCAAACCTCTCGCCAGCGCTTGCCGCCAACCCTAAGGCTTATCTCTTTTTCCCCGCCGCTTGCCTCGTCAAAATACCGCAGGCGGTCGCCCCAGGGCAAAAGGGAGAAGCACTTTATAGCCCCGGTAATCCCGCAGTCCCGCGCAAGGCAAACCCAGGCGTCAAAGTCCGTGTAGTCAAACGTAAAGCCTCCGCCCTTGCCGCGCCGCCACTTTACCATGGACGGATAGGGGTCATAGGTTTGACCATTCCAGGGGTTCTCGCAAATTGTTGCGGTAAGGATATTTCCGCCCGCCCGCCTGTAAAGCCGCAAATGCTCCGCCGCCTGCTCCCCAAAGCCTGTGGAATTATAATACCTGTTTAGAGTATATGGGTACTGCCACAGCTCAAGGCTAAAGCCCTCCTGCGGCAAGACCCGCTCCAGCACACGCACAAGGATAAGCCTTTCCAAACTGGCCTTGCCCAGACGCAGCTTTAGCGTAATTTCATAGCTGCCGGGGATTGTGTGTTTCGGCGCGGCTATGTGCAGCAGCAGCTCAAGCCTGCCGTCGTCCGGTACAAAGCTCGGCTCCCCCTTATAAAGAATATCCGGTACGCTTTCCTTTAATTCTTTTTTGTTCCAATCGTCGTTTTTGCCGTAGCCACGCCCCACATAGGCAAGCACCGGCTTGACCCAAAACAGCTCTACCCTCAGTCCGGCGCCGTATTCCGGGCGCAGCTCAAACTCAGTGCCCGGCGTAACATCAAATTCCAGCGGTATTTCTGCGGCGTCGCCGCGCCAAAGTGTGTACTCCTCAACCAAGCCGTCACCCCCGCCGCGCTTAATACTCGCGCGTAAGCCCTATAACCTTGCCCAGTATAATTAGTTCCCGGCAAAGTATGGGCTTGTAGTCGTCGTTTTCCGGCTGCAGGCGAAAGCCCCTTTTTTCCTGGAAGAAGCGCTTGACTGTAGCCTCATCTTCCAGCATTGCAACCACAATATCGCCGTTTTCTGCGGCTGGTGTCTGCTCAACAATAACAATGTCGCCGTCCAAAATGGCGGCGTTCTTCATGCTGTCGCCGCGCACACGCAGGGCAAACAGCTTTTTTTGCCGCCCGGCACGCCCCGAATACGGCACATATCCCTCTATCTGCTCCACCGCAAGGATAGGCTCGCCGGCGGTGACTAAGCCCACAAGCGGCACACTGACCGGCTCCGAATCGTCCGAAGAGGTGAGGCGCAGTGAACGCTTGCGCATTTTGTCGCGCTTAATAAAGCCCGCCTCCTCAAGCGAATTAAGGCAAGCCTGTACGCTGGAGGTTGACTTTAACCCCACTGCGGCGCAGATTTCCCGCACTGTCGGCGGTATTCCGTCATGGCGGCGCTGCTGCAAATACGCCAGCACACGGCGCTGGGTTTGGCTTTTTGGCAGTGCTTCTTCTCCGTCAATATGAGCTTTATCTAACATACTACCCTCCGCTTATATATTACAGCGGAAATTATAGCACATTTGTTTTGTTTTTGCAAATATATCTCAACCCGCGCCAAGATATGTCACTGTGACGTCAATCAATCCGCATTGTGGCTTGAGGGTTGAAGTCCGCACCGGCGGTATTCCCCGCAAGGAATTCGTAATATCCCTGCGCCCCAACCATTGCTGCGTTATCTCCGCAAAGCCGTGCCTCCGGCAAAAAAAGCTCCCTGCCTTGCGCACTGCAGGCATCGCTCACCATTTGGCGCAGGCGGCTGTTTGCGCAAACCCCTCCCGCCAGCACAATCGGCAGCCTGCCCGCCGCTATCAGGGTATGCTCCGTAAGATAGGCGCAAACCGCCTCGCGGAAGGAGGCGCAGAAGTCAGCGACGGCGATTTCCTCCCCCTTTTGCTTGGCGCTGTTTATTGTGTTAAGCGCCGCTGTTTTTAACCCGGAAAAGCTGAAATCCAAGGTGTTTCCGCTCAGGCGCGGGCGCGGGAATTTATATGCCGTGCTGTCGCCGCCCTGCGCCGTAATATCCATATGCAGCCCGCCGGGGTAAGGCAAGCCCAATGAGCGCGCAACCTTATCCATTGCCTCGCCGGCGGCATCGTCGCGGGTTTGCGCAAGGATTTTGTACTCTGTCCAGCCCTCTACACGCACAAGGTGGCTGTGCCCGCCTGAGGCAATTAGTGCGGCAAATGGCGGCTTCAGCCGGGCATGGCTCAAATAATTTGCCGCCACATGGGCGCGCAGATGGTGAACCGGAACAAGCGGCAGACCCGCGGACATACACAGCCCCTTGGCAAAATTTACCCCCACAAGCAGGGCGCCGATTAGCCCCGGCGCGCCCGTTACGGCTACCGCGTCAAGCTGCGTGTAGGCGGATAAGCCCGCCTGAGCCATTGCCTGCTCCGTCACCGCAACAATAGCCTCCGTGTGCATTCGGGAGGCAATCTCCGGCACAACGCCGCCAAAGCGCTTGTGCTCCTCAATTTGGGAGGCGACTGAGCTTGAGAGGACCTTTCTTCCGTCCTCCACCACGGCGGCGGCTGTTTCGTCACAAGAGGATTCGATTGCAAGAATTTTCATTCTTCCGCCCTCCAAAGCGCCATTTGCGCCACAAGCCGTTCCGCGCTGATGTTGTTTGCCTCAAAGCTCTTTTCCGCCCATTTTTTGTAAAGGGGCAGCCGCTCCTCGTAAAGCCTGTGAATGCTTTGCCCGGGGCGCGCCACAACCCCGCGGGCGGTAATATCCGCAATGCGGCGGGCTGCTTCCTCCGGCGAAATATCTATAAAATATATTTCGCCTTTTTCCCTTAAGCGCTCCATTCCCTCGCCGCAATAAACGGCGCTGCCCCCGGTAGCCACGACTGTATTTTCTACGTCAACGGAAAGCAGGGCAGCGTTTTCCTCCCGCAAAAAGCCGTCAATGCCGCTCTGTTCAATAATTTGCGGCAGCAGCTTTCCGCAGCGCTGCTGAATAAGCAGGTCGGTATCCAAAAAACCCATGCCAAGCGTTTTGGCAAGCAAAACACCCGCCGTGCTTTTTCCGCTGGCGGGCATACCTATTAAAACAATGTTACTTTTTTTCATGCGCATGAATTCAGGAATAAGGCGGGGAGAACACCGGGTTCCCCCCGCCGTTGCTTTTATTCCGCAGCCTCCCCTGCCAGCTCGCCCTCCTCGCGGCGGCGCGCCTGCAGTGATGCAAGGATTTCCTCATGCTCCTTGTTGTTAAGGGCATAGCGCCAGGTGGGAATGACGGAAAGCAGGTTGCCGATTGCGGGAATCACGGACACGCAGAAGAACAGCAGCGTCATGAACACAAACAGCTGGTCGCCCGTCAGACGTCCATCAAGTGACGTGAACACCTCGTCGCCGCTGGGATTTGCGGCTCCGCCCTCGAAGAAGCGCTTTATAACGGTAAAGAAGTTGTCGCCCTTGTCAATCAGTCCCTGCATTTTACCGCGGATAGTGTCGTCGCCGCCGTCAACAAACTGCTGCACCAGCTTGACGTTGTTATCCGAATAGCCGACAAGCTCACGCAAGCCGAAGTAAATTGCGCTGGAAAGCCCGGAGCCGATTTTGACGATGAAGGTCTGACCGGAGAAGAACACCGCGTCCGGACGCAGGTGGTTGTGGTAATCCTCGTAGTCCACCGCGTCGCCAATCATAATTGTTTGCAGGGTGTTAAACAAGCCAAGGCAAATGCCCTTGATTGTGAACATGAGGGCCATGGGAATAAGCATATACCATTCCGTAAGCCCCGCCGGCATGATGATAAACAGCAGGAACAGAATAACGTTGGGGAAGAACTCCAGGATGTTTGACAGGTTGTAGATGGTTTTTTTGCTGTATTTTTGCAGCAGCTTTGGCACAAAGATTGTGACGACGCCCATGCCGCCGAATAAGCCGCCGCCCAACAGACCAAGGAAGAGGATAACCTGCACCGGGTCCTTTGAGGCAAAGTAGAAGTTGACAATTGCCATTGCCACAAGCATTGTAAGGTTGCGTGTGCCGCCCAAAATGCCGGAGAGCAGGATTTGGCGGTACGGCTTGTTGCGGAACATTGTTTTGAAGTTCGCGATGACGCCGTTCCTTGAGGGGGACGGGGAGATGCGCTCGCGGCAGCAAATACCAACCAGCTGGAAAGTAATCACCGCAACAACAGTAAGCAGGATTGCCATATAAAGGAAAGCTTTTTTCTCGTTATCCAAAGAAACGGTAAGGTAGTCGTCAGCCGCCCAGCCATGCTTAGTTGCAATGCTGACTATTGTTTCTGTTACATTTTTTTTAGCCTCGGTCGCAACCTCGCCGTACTTAAAGCCGCTGTAGCCCCTGTTTGCCGCAACCATATCCATCAGGATTTCCTTGACCTTGAATGCCAAGGGCTGGAAACCGAGCATTACCGCCGCCGTGCCGATATAGGAGGCCAAGCGCCCCGCCGCCTGCAGCTTTTGGCGGGCTGTGGCGTCCTCTGTCATAAGGGAGGAAATGCCCCAAATGGGAATATCCCCGGCGGTGTAGGTCATGCCCCAAAAGATGTAAAACACCGCGGCAAGAACAATAACGCCGCCCTTTTTCCCCCAGCTGTCCGCGTTGCCGTCATAGGTCGGCAGGCTGAAGCAAAGTATGGTCATAACGCCGATGATGACCGGCATAACCATAAGGTAGGGGCGCATTTTGCCGTACTTCGTGCGTGTGCGGTCAACAATCGTTCCCATAATCGGGTCGTTGAAGGCGTCCCAAATTTGCGCGATCAGGAGGATTGCGCTGACGGCGCCCGCCGGTACACGCAAAACGTCCGCAAGGTAGTAGGACACAAAGACGTTGATGATGTTGTAAATCATATTCTGCCCAAGCAGCCCTACCATGTAGGCGTTACGTTCCTTGGGGGAATAGGACTTGAGTGCGCCCTTCGGCGCGGCGGTTGGGGAATTGCTCATACGGAAAACCCTTTCAGACAATTTATTTGCACATACCATGGTATTATAATAGATTTTACAAAAAAGTTCAAGTGCTTGGCTGAATATTTCGGATATTCTTCGCGGCGGCAGATTTTACCTGTGCGCGGCACTTGCCAAAAAGCCTTGAATGTGCTATACTTTGGGCATAGACGTTTACTTTTTTACTTTGGATTATAATGAGGTTAGACACCATGAAGAAAACAACCGCCCTGCTGCTTGCCGTTATCTTTTTGTTGGGGATATTTGCCCCGGCGGTCTTTGCCGCGCCGGAATACGGTGTGGTTGGGGCAAAAACCAGCGGCGTGTTCACCTATACGCTAATAAACAGCGGCAAGGAGGTGCGCATTGACTATTCCGCCAATGCAAAGGGGGCACTCACGATCCCCGCGAAAATAGCCGGCAAGCCCGTCACTCAAATCGGCGCGGGAGCCTTTTATACGCGCCAAATCACCAGCGTAACAATCCCCTCCGGCGTTAAGAGCATAGGCGCGCACGCCTTTGATTTTTGCACAAGCCTAAAAACACTTACGCTGCCCGCCACGCTTACTTCAATCGGCACCTGGGCGTTTGCATTTTGCAGTGTGCTTGGCTCGGTAACAATACCCTCCAAGGTAAGCTCGGTCGGTGACTTTGCCTTTGCCTACTGCGAGGGTATGACGAAGGTTACAATACCAAGCAGCGTAACAAAAATCCCCGCAAGCTGCTTTGAGGGCTGCTCCAAGCTGAACAATGTTTCCCTCCCCTCCTCCGTAAAAACAATCGGCTCCTTGGCGTTTGCCGGCTGCTCCGCCCTGAGCAAGCTGAGTCTTACAAGCCAAATAACAACAATCGCCTCGAACGCCTTTTCTCAGTGCGGCAAGCTAAAGGCGCTGAGCATAAGCGCAACAATCGGCGTTGGGCAAAAATATACCCTGCCGGATTACAAAGCGGTAGCAAGCAGCGCATGGAAGGGCGGCAACACAACGCTGCTCAAAAAAACAAGCGGCGTCACCTACCAAGGGCTTAAGGCCGGCAGCACAAGCTACTATGTCACGGATTCTGCGGGGCGCAAGCTGACCGTAAGCGTGACCGTTAAGGCCGCGCCCACAAAGGTTGTACTTAACAAAGCCATGACGCTTGGCGTTGGGGAAGCCGTTGCCACAAGCATAACCCTAACGCCCTCCGGCGCACTGGGCACAAGAACCTACAGCTCAAGCAATACCTCCGTCGCCACGGTGGATAAAAACGGCAAAGTCACGGCAAAGGCGGTCGGCACGGCAAGCATCACCGTCAAAATGTGGAACGGCAAAAGCTCCGCCATTAAGGTAACGGTAAAAAAAGCCCCCACCAAGGTGACGCTAAGCAAAAGCACCGCCACAATTACAAAGGGAAAGACACTTACCCTCACCCGTTCTTACCCAAGCGGCACAGCGGCGTACACCGCCTGCAGCTGGAGCAGCTCCGATACCTCCGTCGCCACGGTTAGCGGCGGTAAGATAACGGCAAAGAAAAAGGGCAGCTGCTACATCACTGTTAAGACCTACAACGGCAAAACCGCCAAGTGTAAAATAACGGTGAAATAAGCTGCCTTTCATGATGGCTGCAACGGCAGCCTTGATTGACACCATAAGAAAACGGTCCGCCTTTTACAGCGAACCGTTTTTTGTTTACCTGCTTAGGTGCCTTACTTCGTGCGTATCGCCGCGCTGGAGGCGAAAAAACGCAGGCGCGCAGGGCCGTTTCCGCACGCTGGAGGGATTCATTCAAAACATAGCCGACCGCCCGCTGACCGTCGATGTTTTTGACGAGCGGCTCTGGCACGAAACGGTGGACACCGCCCGCGCAAACCTCGACGGCTCAATGACTTTCTTTTTTCGCAACGGCAGCGAAATCACCGCGTAAAACAAAGTGAATACGAACCTGCGGCGTGTATATTTATACGTTTCCTGCTTCGCTTTATTCATTTTGCTCAACTTCATTATCTTGTGGTGCTAATATTATAGCATAATAAAGGAGTTTGTGCAGATGTCTTTGTTTGATTTTTTGGAAGTTAAGTCCAAAACCTATTGACAAACCAAAGGGCGTGTGTTATAATGACAGTCGTTATGGTTTATTTATAAACATAACAACTCTTCTGTGCTAAAAATAATTTTAGGGGAGGTTGGACGCTGTGCTATCGCGCTGTGTTGCTTGTGCTGTACGGACTTTTAGCGGTCGCCTTGCCCCCCCCCCCCGCAAAAGAACGCCTACCTAAAAAGCCCGATTACGGCGTCACAAGGCGTGCCTGGGGTTTCTTTTGTAGCGTTAAAAATAAAGTCCGGACAACTTAGCGGACCGTTGCTCTCGTTTGTGAGGGAAGCAGGTCTGCTTTTTTGTATACCGCCGTCGCGAGGGGAACTTTAATGACATCAACCATTGAGGCAAACGTCCCGTCCGCCGAAGACCCGGCGGCGTGTCTTGCCTGTGTCCCCGACGCGCCGACGGAGGCGAACCCCAAGGCAAAAGAGGGGAACACCATCGTTAAAGTACTGTTGGAGGGGGTGTTCTATATCGCGCTGGCGGCCTGTGTGTTCCTGGCGTTCCGCTTGACATCCTCGGACGGGATGCCGCGCTCAATCGCGGGATACACCATGTTTACGGTACTCTCCGAGAGCATGACGCCGGTTTACCCAAAAGGGACGTTCATCATCTCACACAGCGTACCCGCGGAGGAAATAAGCAGGGGGGACGACATAACATTCATGGACGCGAACGGGACTGTCGTCACGCACAGGGTGGTTGAAACAAGCTTGGACGAGCAGGGGGCGCGCTTGTTCAAAACAGCCGGCGTGGCAAACACGGCTGTGGACAAAGACCTTGTCCCGGAGAGCCATGTAATCGGGCGGGTGGTGTGGCGCTCAATCATAATCGGCGTAGT
>JAISSW010000007.1 GCA_031272895.1 Clostridium sp.
GACGAGCAGCTTACAAGCTACGAGGCGCAGGTGGACTACTACACCAAGTTCATCAAGAGCCGCGAGGACTGGGAATTCATTATGGTCTATACCGATGAGGGTATATCGGCGGTGAACACTAAAAAGCGCGACGGCTTCAACCAGATGGTCGCCGATGCTCTGGCGGGTGGCATCGACCTTATCGTCACAAAGTCGGTCAGCCGCTTTGCCCGAAACACGGTGGACAGCCTTACAACCGTCCGAAAACTCAAGGAAAAAGGCGTAGAGGTCTGGTTTGAGAAAGAAAATATTTACACGCTGGACTCCAAGGGCGAGTTGCTCATTACGATAATGTCGAGCCTCGCTCAAGAGGAAAGCCGCTCCATTTCGGAAAACGTGACGTGGGGTCAGCGCAAACGGATGGCGGACGGCAAGGTGACGCTCCCATACGCGCAGTTCCTCGGCTACGAAAAGGGCGAGGACGGCTTGCCGCGGATTGTACCCGAAGAAGCCGAAACCATCAGGCTCATCTATCGCCTGTTCATGGAGGGCAAGACCTTCTCGGCAATCGCCAAATACCTGATTGGCCACGGCGTCCCGACGCCCGCCGGCAAGGAAAAATGGCAGGCTGTCGTGGTGCGGTCTATTTTGCAAAACGAGAAGTACAAAGGCCACGCGCTCATGCAAAAGACCTACTGCGCGAACTTCCTCACAAAGAAGATGGTCAAGAACACGGGGCAGGTTCAGCAATATTATGTAGAGGACAGCCATCCCGCCATCGTCGACCCCGACGAGTGGGACGCGGTGCAAGCCGAGATTGAACGCCGAAAGAACCTCGGCGCAATCGGTCGCTGCGGCAGCCCATTCTCTGGCAAAATCGTCTGCGGCGAATGCGGAGGGCTGTTCGGCAAAAAGGTCTGGGGCAGCTATAAGGACGACAAGACCTACCGCCGAGAGGTCTACCAGTGCAACGAGAAGTACAAGCGCAAGGGTAAAGGCGGTCGGCAATGCGGGACGCCCTTTGTGACAGAGGAAGACATCAAGGCTCGCTTCCTCGTGGCGTTCAACCGTCTGATGGAGAACCGCGACGGGCTTATCGAGGATTGCCGCTTGGCACAGGCCGCCATAAGCAACACGGCGGCGATTGACGCTGAAATCGAGGAACTGCGCCGCGAGATTGAGGTGGTCGCTGAACTCTCCCGCAAGGCAATCTACGAGAACGCCCGAACCGCCCAGAACCAAGACGAATTCAATGAGCGCAACGACGGTTACCTCGACCGCCACCGCAAAGCCTCGGAGAGGGTTGACGCACTGGAAGCCGCCAAGCGGGAGCGGCTCGCCAAGGGCAAAATCCTCGACCGCTTTATCCTCGACATCGAGAAGCGCCCGCTCGTCCTCGCCGAGTTTGACGAGACGGTCTGGCTGACCACAGTCGACCGCGTGACCGTCGCCGCCAACGGCGCGATGACATTCACCTTCCGCAACGGCGCGGAAGTCACCGCATAGACATCTGAAAATCCACGGCTCGCCTTACGGGGCGGGCTTTTTTCATACCCAAAACGACCGCAAATTCAGCCAGTTTCAAAAGTTTGAAAAACATCGGCAACATTGCCGCAAATCGTAAAATTTGAACACCCCTGACCGTCAAATCGTAAAAAGTCACCTGAAAGCCGCCAAGGTTCGTGTCAAGTGTTCGCCGAAAAACGCCCTCGACCCTAATCATCTTTTCATACAGGCAAAAACGCAGATAACCCGAAAGTGGCTTGTTTCAAGCACTTTCGGGCTATGTGTGAACCATCTACCGACAAAATTTCTTTTATCAATAGATGGTAGATGTTATGGCGGAGATGGAGAGATTCGAACTCTCGAGGAGCTTTTAACCCCTACACGATTTCCAGTCGTGCGCCCTCGACCAACTAGGCGACATCTCCGAATACCAGCTTGGGAATTATAACACATTTGCGCGGATATGTCAAATCCCGCCCATAAAGCTGTGGCAAAACGAATTGGCTATTAACACTCCCGCATAAACAGCGCCTGCCCGCGCAAACTAACGCCAACACTTTGCGGGGGAGGGGCTATGGACAGACGGCAAATTTTGCCGGATACCCCCGCGCCTGAGTTGCCGGAGCTTCCCGACAGCACGGACGACACGCCGGGCACACCGCAGCCGCTTTCCTGCGTCACGGTGGAAAAGGATGGTCATGCTTTCCACTGCCTGACAATTATCGGTCAGATTGAGGGGCATTATTTTCTTCCCGCGCAAAATAAAACCACGAAGTACGAGCAGCTTATCCCACAGCTTGTCGCCATTGAACAGAGCGCGGAAATCGAGGGCTTGCTGCTTATCCTTAACACAGTCGGCGGCGATGTTGAGGCGGGGTTAGCCATAGCTGAGCTTGTGGCGGGCATGAAAAAGCCCACCGTGTCCTTGGTGCTGGGCGGAGGTCATTCAATCGGCGTTCCCCTTGCCGTCGCCGCAAAGCGCAGCTTTATTGCCCCCTCCGCAACAATGACCGTACACCCTGTGCGCATGAATGGTATGGTGCTGGGCGTCTCCCAAACGCTGGCGTATTTTGAGCGTATGCAGGAGCGCATAGTGCGCTTTGTTTCGCAGCATTCCAAAATGAGCGCTGACAGGTTCCGCGAGCTTATGCTTACCACGGGTCAGCTTGTTATGGACGTGGGTACCGCTCTGGGCGGGGAGGAGGCGGTCACAGAGGGTCTGATTGACCGGGTGGGAACCATGGGCGATGCCTTGGATTCGCTTGTGGGGCAAATCGCCCGGGACGCTTGACATTTTTTGCGCACACTGTTATAATCCCTTGGTATGGAGTATGATTTAACCGACCTTAGGGTGATAAAGAGCGTTTTGTCCCGCCACGGCTTTGCTTTTGCCAAGCGGCTGGGGCAGAATTTTTTGGTCAACCCAAGCGTTTGTCCGCGCATGGCTGAGCTTGCGGAAATTGACGGCGCGGACGTGCTGGAGATAGGTCCGGGAGTGGGTGTCCTTACCGTTCAGCTGGCGCGCAGGGCAAGCAGGGTCCTTGCGGTGGAGCTTGACGCAAAGCTGCTGCCCGTGTTGGAGGAAACCCTTGCCCCGTACAATAACATAAAGGTCATTCATGGCGATATACTTAAGCTGGACCTGCAAAGGCTGATATGTGAACAGCTTGGCGGAGAGAGCAAGCGCCTTTGTGTGTG
The DNA here is from genome assembly GCA_031272895.1 of Clostridium sp. Taxonomy (GTDB): domain Bacteria; phylum Bacillota; class Clostridia; order Oscillospirales; family Acutalibacteraceae; genus WRKY01. The sequence goes on from JAISSW010000007.1 coordinate 3,184, forward strand.
CGCCAACCTGCCCTATTACATAACCTCGCCGATTTTAATGGGCCTGTTAGAAAGCCGCCTGCCGTTTGAGTCAATAACTGTTTTGGTACAAAAGGAGGCGGCGCAGAGAATTTGCGCTCCAATGGGCAGCCGAGAGTGCGGGGCAATCACTGCCGCCGTGCGTTATTATGCCCGACCAAGGCTGATGTTTACCGTTTCACCCGGCTCATTTTACCCGCCGCCAAAGGTGGAAAGTGCTGTTCTGCGGCTGGAGCTTTTGAAGGAGCCGCCCGTAGCAATAAGCAGCGAAAAAGCCTTTTTTGCCGTCGTCAAGGCGGCGTTTGCCCAACGCAGGAAAACGCTGCCCAACGCCCTCAGCTCCGGCTTGGGTATTACAAAGGAGAGAGCGGCTGCGGCGCTGGGACAGGCGCAGGTGCCGCTCAATGCCCGCGCGGAGCAGCTGCTTTTGCAGGATTTTGCCGCAATAAGCGCCGCGCTGGGGTAAGCATACCCGCAACATAACACAGCATATCCTTAGGCAAAACGGAACGGGGTTTGTCTATGGATTTCCATGCTATGGGCGCACAGGAATGTATAAAGGAGCTGCGGGGGGACGGAGCAAACGGGCTTACCGACGCAGAGGCAAAGCGCCGCCTTAGCCGCTATGGCAAGAACGAACTGCGTGGGCAAAAGCCGCGCGGCTTTTTTTGCGTGTTCATAAGCCAATTCAAGGATTTTATGCTGCTGATTCTGCTTGCCGCCGCGGGGATTTCCTTTGCGACAGCCCTGCTGGAGGAGGGCGGCGATTACCTTGACCCGATTGTGATTTTGGTTATTGTGGTGCTTAACGCCCTGGTCAGCGCCGCGCAGGAAAGACGGGCTCAAAAATCCCTGCAGGCGCTCAAGGCAATGGGTGCGCCCCGTGCCACGGTGCTTCGCGGAGGGCGAGAGCGCTCAATACCCGCGGCGGAAGTAGTGCCGGGGGATATAGTATGCCTGCGCGCGGGCGACCTTGTGCCGACTGACTGCCGTGTTTTGGATTCCGTGGGGCTGCGTACACAAGAGAGCGCACTGACCGGTGAGAGCCTGCCGACGGACAAAGCCCCGGCAAGGCTAAACGCGGCTTGCCCCCTTGCCGAGCGCAGGAATATGCTTTTTTCTTCTACGGAGGTGGCGGCGGGGCATGGGAGGGGCTTGGTGGTCGGCACAGGCATGAACACAGAGCTTGGGAAAATTGCAAAAATGCTTGGAGAAGAAGAATCGCCGCAAACCCCGCTGCAAAAACGCTTGGTTAAGGTCGGCAAGCTGTTGAGCCTGCTGGCGTTGGCTATTTGTGCTTTGATTTTTGTCGTCCACCTGCTGCAAAGGCAAAGCATAATGAACTCCTTCCTGCTGGCGGTCAGTCTTGCCGTCGCCGCCGTACCGGAGGGCTTGCCCGCAACGGTTACGGTGGTGCTTTCCTTGGGGGTACAGCGCATGGCGCGCCGCGGGGCGGTGCTGCGCTCCCTTACGGCGGTGGAGGCGCTGGGAACGGCGACGGTTATATGCTCCGATAAAACGGGTACGCTTACGCAAAACCAAATGAGAGTAACTCGCTTGCTTGGCGGCGACGGGCACGAGCTGGAGCAATACAGCCCCGCCGCCATGGAGCTTTTGAAAATAGCCTGCCTGTGCAACAACGCCCGGCTAAGCGCCAAGGGTGCCGTGGGCGAGGCAACCGAAAAGGCTATACTGCTTGCCGCGCGGCGTTCGCTCAAGCTTGAGGAGCTGCGGCGCGGCTATCCCCGTGTTGACGAGAATCCGTTTAGCTCCGCGCGCAAGATGATGTCAACCCTCCACCGCGACGGCAGTGGGTATTTGCTTGCCTGCAAGGGTGCGCCGGACGTGCTTTTGCCGCACTGCGGGACGGCTGTGCTTGCCAACGGCGAAGCAGCTATTACACCGGAGGGGCGGCAGTTAATAGCGGCAAGGGTAGCCGCCCTTGCGGGGGAAGGACTGCGGGTGCTTGCCGTTGCAAGGCGCAAGACCGAGCGCCGCGATATACAGGAGGAGGAGCTGTGCTTTTGCGGGCTGATAGCAATGCAGGACCCTCCCCGCGAGGGCGTAAAGCAGGCTGTGGAAACCTGCCGCATGGCGGGCATAACACCCATAATGATTACCGGCGACCACGCGGGCACGGCGCTGGCAATAGCAAGTCAGCTTGGAATCGCGCACAACAGGGGAAGCTTGGTGACAGGGCGTGAGCTTGACGAAATGGACGGCAGACAGCTTGAAGAGCGGCTATCGTCCGCAAGGGTATTCGCCCGTGTTACGCCGGAGCATAAGCTGCGCATAGTTAAGGCTTTGCGGGCGCGGGGAGAGGTGGTTGCCATGACGGGCGACGGTGTTAACGACGCGCCGGCGCTTAAGGCGGCGGATATAGGCTGCGCAATGGGCCGCGGCGGCACGGAGGTTGCAAAAAGCGCTTCGGACATGGTCTTGACGGACGACAATTTCTCCACAATCGTTGCGGCGGTGGAGGAGGGGAGGGGAATTTACGACAACATAAAAAAGGCTGTTCATTTTCTGCTTGGCTGCAACATAGGAGAAATTTTGCTGATTCTCCTCGCTACGCTGCTGGGAATGCCGGCGCCGCTGCTGCCGATACAGCTGCTGCTTGTCAATTTAGTTACGGATTCCCTGCCTGCCATGGCGCTTGGCACTGAGCCAAAGGCGCGGGACATAATGGAGCGCAAGCCTATACCGCCGAAGCGAAGCCTATTTGCGGGGGGCTTGGGGCTTGCCGTCGCGCTGGAGGGCTGCCTGATTGCCCTGCTTTCGCTGGCGGCCTTCAGCTTGGGCTGCGGTGTGCTTGGAGGAAGCCTGACAGTGGGCAGAACCATGTGCTTTGCGACGCTAAGCCTGAGCGAGCTGGTGCATACCCTTAATATGCGCTCCGAGGGCAGTGCGCTGCGGGCGGGGCTTTTCAAAAACAGGGCGCTCTTGGCGGCCATTGCCGTCTGTGCGTTGCTGCAGCTTGCCGTAATTAGCCTGCCGGAGCTTGCGGGTGTGTTTGCGTCCTGCCCGCTTAACGGCGCACAATGGCTTGTTGTCGGGGGGTTATCGCTGGCGCCGCTTGCCCTTATGGAGCTGATAAAGCTGCTCTCAAACGGCGCAAGTAGGGGGAAATTTGCAAAAAACGCTTGACAAAGCCGCACGCTTGTGTTATAATACGCGTCAATCACCGTAATCACTCTTTACAAAAGGAATCTGTTATGCAGTCATTTGCCCTCGTCCTTATTAGCTTGGCGCTAATCGTCATTATTGACATTAGTGCTTTAAGGCGTTGTGCGGTAAAGAGGACGTAACATGGTTTAACCACGGAACCAACCCCCTTGAGGCATACGCCGCAAGGGGGATTTTTTACAAGCCATAGGGAGTTACAGATGAAAAGGAACGGCGCAAGGATTTTGATAGACACGCTGGTGGACCTGGGCGTTAAGACAGTGTTCGGCTACCCGGGCGGGGCGGTGCTTAATATTTATGACGAGCTGTACCTTAACAGTGAGCGCATAGCCCATGTGCTGGCGGCCCACGAGCAGGGCGCCGCCCACGCCGCTGACGGCTATGCCCGTGTGACCGGCAAACCGGGGGTTGTTATTTCAACCAGCGGACCGGGGGCGACGAACCTTGTTACCGGCATAGCAAACGCCTATTTGGACTCTGTGCCGATGCTTGCAATAACGGGCAATGTGTCAATCCCCCTGCTTGGGCGCGACAGCTTTCAGGAGGTCGACATTGTGGGCATAACCCAGCCCATAGTTAAGCATAGCTATATGGTTCGCCGCACGGAGGATTTGGAGAGAACAATCCGTGAGGCATACGCTCTGGCCCTCAGCGGCCGCCCCGGCCCCGTGCTGGTGGATATTCCCAAAAGCGTGCAAATAGACGAGGCGGAGTCAGTGCCGTATTCAAAGGACGACAGCGGGGCTTTGCCGAACCCTGCCGCCCTCCCTGAATTTGCAAAATGCTTAGAGCTTATCCGTGCCTGCGAGCGCCCCTGCCTTTATCTTGGCGGCGGTGTAATGCAAGCGAACGAGCAGGCGATTGCCCTTGCGGAAAAAATCGGCGCGCCTATTACGCTTTCGCTTATGGGGCTTGCCGCAGTGCCGCACAGCCACCCGCTTAACCTTGGAATGAGCGGTATGCACGGGCAGTACGCCGCATCTATGGCGCAGTCAAGGGCGGATTTGCTCATTGCCTGCGGGGTGCGCTTTTCTGATAGGGCGACGGGCAACACGGAAAAATTCGCCAAAAACCGCGCCATTATCCACATAGATATTGACGAGGCGGAGTTCGGCAAAAATGTTGCGCCGGGGGTCGCCCTGCACGGAGAGCTTTCGGCAGCGCTTTCCGCCTTGCTTGCCGCGGCGCCGCAAAAAAACAATGCCGCTTGGCTTGCCGAGCTGGAGGAATACAAAAAAATCAGCGCCGCCCAAAGCGAAATGGAGCTTAACCCGGCGTCCGTAATCCGAACCGTCCATGACTGCATTGAGGACGACGGAGCGATAGTCGCCACGGACGTTGGGCAGCACCAAATGTGGGTCGCGCAGCACTATCCGTTCGAAAAGCCCCGCACGCTGCTGACCTCCGGCGGACTGGGAACAATGGGCTTTGGTTTGGGCGCGGCAATCGGCGGTTGCGTTGCGGCGGGCAAAAAGCGAACGGTTCTTTTCACCTCCGACGGCAGCTTCGGCATGAACCTAAACGAGCTTGCAACGGCGGTTTCTCAGGGCTTGCCGATTGTTATAATCCTGCTTAACAACGGCGTGCTGGGTATGGTGCGGCAGTGGCAGGCGGCCTTTTACGGTCAGCGCTTTTCCCAAACCACGCTGGGGCGTAAAACGGATTTCGTTGCCCTTACAAAAAGCTTTGGCGGTGTGGCGCAAAGGATAGGCAGCCTTGCGGAGCTGAGGGAAGCGCTTAAAAATTTGCCGGGTGACTGCCCGGCGCTGATTGAATGCCCCATTGACCCGGACGAGCGTGTTCTGCCGATGATACCGCCGGGCGGCTCAATCGAAAACATAATTCTTAATTAAGGGAGAATCCAATGGAGAGCAACGAAAAATTCACAATAGGCGCGCTTGTCAATAACCATTACGGTGTTTTGAACAGGGTAGCGGGGCTTTTTTCCAAGCGCGGCTATAACATAGACAGCCTTGCCGTTGGTGAAACAGAAAACCCGGCGTACTCCCGCATGACCATAGTCTGCACCGGCGGGGAATATATGCGCGGGCAGGCGGTGCGCCAGCTGCGCAAGCTGGTTGACGTCATAAGCGTGCAGCCATTGGACGACGGCAGCACGGTGGCAGTGGAGCATTTGCTGATTAAGGTTCGTGTTAACGACAGGCAAAAGAATTCGCTTAACCAGCTGATAAATCTGTTCAACGGCAAGGTGCGTGATTTCGGCGCGGACTTCATTACGGTGGAAATCACTGCCCCGCCGAATTATATTGACGATTTCATCGAGGGCTTGCGACCCTACGGTATTTTGGAAACCTGCCGCAGCGGAGCCCTTGCAATGAGTCACGGCACCGGCAATATGCTTACCGCCCCAAATTAAGTGTTACGCCAACAGCGTTCACCATAAACAAAACAAAAAAGGAGTTAATTATCATGGCAAGCATCTATTATCAAGAGGATTGCAAGCTCTCCCTGCTGGAGGGCAAAACCGTGGCGATTATCGGCTACGGCAGCCAAGGGCACGCACACGCCCAAAACCTGCGTGACAGCGGAGTTTCCGTCATCGTTGGGCTTTATGAGGGCTCACGCAGCGCGGAAAAGGCAAAGGAGGACGGCTTTGAGGTTCTTAACACAGCGGAAGCCGCGCAAAAGGCGGATATTATAATGCTGCTGGTTAACGACGAAAAAATGGCGGACATATACAAAAGCAATGTTGCTCCATACCTCAGCGCCGGAAAGACACTGGTGTTTGCCCACGGCTTCAACATTCATTTCAACCAAATTGTCCCCCCCGCGGACGTTAACGTTATTATGATTGCCCCCAAGGGACCCGGCCACACAGTGCGCAGCCAATTTGTTGAGGGCAAGGGCGTACCCTGCCTGATTGCCGTCCACCAAAACGCCACGGGCGACGCCAAGGAGCTTGCGCTTGCCTACGCCCTCGGAATCGGCGGGGCACGCGCGGGAGTGCTGGAAACCACGTTCAAGGAGGAAACGGAAACCGACCTCTTCGGTGAGCAGGCGGTGCTTTGCGGCGGCGTGACGGCGCTGATGAAAGCAGGCTTTGAAACCCTTGTTGAGGCGGGTTACCAGCCGGAGAGCGCCTACTTTGAGTGCATACACGAGATGAAGCTGATTATTGACCTTGTGGTGCAGGGCGGGCTTTCCATGATGCGCTATTCAATTTCTGACACAGCCGAATACGGCGACTACACCGTTGGACCGAGGATAATCACCGACGAAACAAAGGCGGAAATGAAGCGAGTGCTTGCACGCATTCAAAACGGGGAGTTTGCCCGCGACTGGATTCTTGAAAACAAGGCGGGGCGACCCTCTTTCCTTGCCAAGCGCCGCATTGAAAGCGAACACCCGGCAGAAAAGGTAGGCAAGGAGCTGCGCGCAAAAATGAGCTGGAGCAAATAAACCGCCGCGGGAAAGGATAAACACAATGCAAAGTGACGTTATATGTTCGGGCGCAGAAAACGCGCCTAAGCGAGCCTTGTTAAAGGCAATGGGTTACACGGACTCCCAAATCTCCCGCCCGCTGATTGGCGTAATAAGCGCGCAAAACGAGGTGGTGCCGGGGCATATTCACCTTTCGTCAATCGCAAGGGCGGTTAAGGACGGTGTGCTTGCCGCCGGCGGTACGCCAATGGAGATAAACACAATCGGCGTGTGCGACGGGCTTGCTATGGGGCATGGCGGTATGCGATATTCCTTGCCCTCTCGTGAGGTGATTGCCGACAGCGTGGAGTGCATGGTGCGCGGACACGCCTTTGACGGGCTTGTGTTTATCCCAAACTGTGATAAAATTGTGCCGGGTATGCTCATGGCTGCCGCACGCTGCAACCTGCCGTCAATATTTATCTCCGGCGGACCGATGCTGTCGCTTGGCGGCAGGGATTTGAACACAGTCTTTGAGGCGGTTGGGGCATATAAAGCAGGTAAGCTGAGCGATTCAGAGCTGCTTGAGGTGGAGGAAAGCTCCTGCCCCGGCTGCGGCTCGTGCTCAGGTATGTTTACGGCAAATTCCATGAACTGCCTTTGCGAGGCTTTGGGCGTGGCTCTGCCCGGCAACGGAACAATCCCCGCGGTGTATGCCGCAAGGCTGCGTCTTGCAAAAACGGCGGGGGAGAGGATAATGGCGCTTGTAGGGCAGAAGCTGCGGCCCCGCGACATTATCACTCCTGAGGCAATTAAAAATGCCCTGCGGGTGGACATGGCGCTGGGTTGTTCAACAAATTCTGTGCTGCATTTAATGGCAATTGCCCACGCCGCCGGCTTGGCGCTTGAGCTTGATATGGTTAACCAAATCAGCGAGGGGACGCCTAACCTTTGCCGCCTTGCCCCCGCCGGTGCGCACCATATGCAGGATTTGGAGAGAGCCGGGGGAGTGCTTGAGGTAATCGCCCGCCTGAGTGACGCCGGCTTGTTTGATTCATCTTTGCCCTCGGTTGACGGCGGCTTTGCGCAAAGCCTTGCCAAGCGCCCGCGGGTCGGAGGCGAGGAGGTAATCCGCAGCGTCGGCAAGCCTTATTCCAAAACAGGCGGGCTTGCGGTGCTGTTCGGGAACCTTGCGCCAAAGGGAGCGGTAGTTAAGCGCAGCGCCGTTGCGGAAGAAATGCTTGTTCACCAAGGTATGGCGCGCGTGTTTGACTCAGAGGAAAGCGCAATCGCAGCCATATATGCCGGTGAAATCAAGCCGGGCGACGTGGTTGTAATCCGCTACGAGGGACCGGCAGGGGGACCGGGCATGAGGGAAATGCTTTCACCCACCTCCGCCATTGCCGGCATGGGGCTTGACAAACAGGTTGCGCTGATTACGGACGGGCGCTTTTCCGGGGCGACACGCGGCGCGGCAATCGGGCACATCTCTCCGGAGGCACAGGCGGGCGGAGCAATTGCGCTTGTACGGGAGGGCGACATAATCAAAATTGATATACCCGCTCACTCTCTAAGCCTGCTTGTTGACGAGGATGAGCTTGAGCGCCGCAGGGAGCTGTGGCAGCCGCCGGAAAGACAGCTTGACGGCTTTTTGCGCCGTTACGCAAGGAACGTATCCTCCGCGGATTTGGGCGCGGTGATTGATTGAAAGGAAGTGCAAGACAATGCCAAGACAAGTAAAGATTTTTGACACAACCCTGCGTGACGGAGAGCAATCGCCCGGCTGCAGCATGAACCTTCAGGAGAAGCTGGAGCTTGCAAGGCAGCTGGAAGCCTTGGGGGTAGACGTGATTGAGGCGGGCTTTGCGGTTTCCTCCCCGGGGGACTTTGAATCCGTTAAAAGCGTTGCGGATTTGGTTAAGGACGCCTCCGTCTGCTCGTTGGCGCGGGCGGTGGAAAAGGACATTGACGCCGCTTATGACGCGCTTCGTACAGCCGCGCAGCCGCGGATTCACCTGTTCATAGCCACCTCGCCAATTCATATGAAATATAAGCTGCGAATGAGTCCGCAGCAGGTTTTGGAGCGCACCGCAGCGATGGTGGCGTACGCAAAAAAATATTGCGCGGACGTTGAGTTTTCCGCTGAGGACGCAACGCGCAGTGAGCGGGAGTTTTTGGCGCAGGTAGTGCGCACGGCAATCGCAAGCGGGGCTACCACAGTCAATATCCCGGACACCGTGGGCTATACAACCCCCGCGGAAATGAGAGCCCTGATTGAATACCTGCGCGAAAGCGTGGATAACATTGAAAACGCCGTCATTTCGCTGCACTGCCATGACGACTTGGGCATGGCGGCGGCAAACTCCCTTGCCGGGGTGCGCGGCGGCGCGGGACAGATTGAATGCACCGTCAACGGCATTGGCGAGCGGGCAGGCAATGCCCCGCTTGAGGAGGTTGTTATGGCGCTGCGCACAAGAGGGGATTACTACGGCTGCCAAACCCGCATTGACAGCACAAAGATTTACCGCACAAGCAGGCTGGTTTATAACATCATCGGGCAATCCGCCCCGCTTAACAAGGCGATTGTGGGCAAAAACGCCTTTAGCCATGAAAGCGGCATACACCAGCATGGTGTGCTTGCGGAAAAAAGCACCTACGAAATCATAACCCCGGAATCCGTAGGCTTCCACGCAAACACAATGGTGTTGGGCAAGCACTCCGGACGCCACGCCTTTTCGGAGCGGCTGAAGGAGCTTGGCTATAAGCTCAGCGCTGAGGAAATAGACGCTTTCTTCGTTAAGTTCAAGGAGATTTGCGACCGCAAGAAAAACATTTCCGACGCGGATTTGGAGGCGATAGTAGATAACAGGCAGTATGTGGAAAACTATTATGAGCTTGAGTCCTTCAGCGTGCAATGCGGCAAGGGCACGGCGGCGGTCTGTGTGGTTAAGCTGCGCCGCGGAGAAGAACGGCTTGAGGACGTTTCCATGGGCGACGGACCCGTTGACGCTGCCTACAACGCCGTTGATAAGCTCGTTGGCAGCAGCGATTCAGAGCTTGAAAGCTACTCAATACATTCCAGCTCAGACGGCAAGGACGCCTTGGGCGAGGTTGTAGTGAAGCTGCGCCGGGGAGAGCAAATTGTGACCGGGCGCGGGCTTTCAACTGACATCATCGAATCGAGCATACTTGCGTACGTCAACGCAATCAATAAGCTTGGAATAAGCCCAAGGGAAAAAGAGGCTGCGCTATGAAAATCCATGTGCTGGATTCTACCCTGCGCGACGGGGCGCAGGCGGAGAACATCTCCTTTTCGGTCAACGATAAGCTGGCGATTGCCCGCGCGTTGGACGAATACGGAGTGGGGTACATTGAGGCGGGGAATCCGGCGTCCAACCCAAAGGATTTGGAGTTTTTCCAAAAGGCGGGTGAGCTGAAGCTTACTTCGGCGCTGCTGACGGCCTTTGGCTCAACCTGCCGCAAGGGTGTCAGCGCCGAGGAGGACGCAAACCTGCAAGCCATACTTAAGGCGCAGACCCCCGCGGTTGCAATATTCGGCAAGGCGTCAATGCTCCATGTAAAAGAGATTTTGGAAACCACGCCTGAGGAAAACCTACGCATGGTAACCGATTCCGTCGCCTACCTAAAGAAGCAGGGCAAGGAGCTTATCTTTGACGCGGAGCATTTCTTCGACGGCTACCGTGAGGACAGCGAATACGCAATGCAGGTGCTCAGGGCGGCGCTCAACGCCGGAGCAGACGTGCTTTGCCTTTGTGACACTAACGGCGGCACCTTGCCTGCGGAGCTGCAGGAAGTAACCGCAAGGGTGGTGCGGCTGTTCCCCGGCGCTGTTATGGGTATTCATGCCCATAACGATTGCGGCTGTGCCGTCGCCAACACCTTGCTGGCGGTGCAGGCGGGGGCAAGGCATATCCAAGGCACCTTTGTGGGCTTTGGCGAACGCTGCGGAAATGCGGATTTGTCGTCAATCCTGCCGGCTCTTGCGCTCAAGGCGGGGTTTGAGCTTGACGGCGACGTTAAGCTGCTTTGTGAAACGGCCGGTCAGCTTGCGGAGCTTGCAAATATACACCTGCCCGCGGGCAAGCCCTTTGTGGGGCGCAGCGCATTCAGCCACAAGGCGGGTATGCACATAGACGGCGTCGTTAAGCGCTCCAGCTCGTTTGAGCATATTGACCCCGAAAGCGTGGGCAACCGCCGCCGCTTTTTGATGAGCGAGGTGGCTGGTCGCGGCAGTGTGCTGCAAAAAATCCTGCCCATTGCGCCAAGCCTTACCAAAACGGACCCGCGGCTTACGGAGCTTACAAACGAGCTGAAAAAAATGGAGCATTACGGCTACCAGTTTGAGGCGGCGGACGCAAGCTTTGAGCTTTTGGCCCGCAAGGTGCTGGGAATGTATGAGCCGCACTTTAGGGTGGCGCTTTACAAAACCATTGGCGAATACCCCGCTCCGGAGGGTGAAAAGCCCGCCACAGCCGTCATCAAGGTGGAGGTGGACGGCAAAACGGAAGCCACTGCGGCGCTGGGCAGCGGTCCTGTTAATGCCTTGGATATTGCCCTGCGCAAGGCGCTTTGCGTGTTCTTCCCGCAGCTTGGCAAAATGCAGCTGACAGACTACAAGGTGCGCGTGCTTGACCAGGAATCCGCAACGGCGGCAAAGGTTCGCGTTTTGATTGAAAGCGGCGACGGCACACGAACCTGGACTACCATAGGCGTTTCGGACGACATAATTCAGGCAAGCCTGATTGCGTTGGTCGATTCAATAGAATACAAATTAAGCAGAGGGGATTAACAAATGGGCATGACACAAACACAAAAAATCTTGGCGGCGCACGCGGGCAAAGCAAGCGTCGCGGCGGGCGAGCTTATCCTTGCGGACTTGGATAGGGTGCTTGCCAACGACATCACCGCCCCGGTGGCGATTGAGGAATTTGCAAGGATTGACGGGGCGAGGGTTTTTGACGCGGCAAAAATCTCTTTGGTGATGGACCATTTTGCGCCGAACAAGGACATCAAGGCGGCGGCGCAGTGCAAAACCTGCCGCGACTTTGCGGAAGAACACGCAATCCCCGGCTTTTATGACGGCGGACAGATGGGTGTGGAACACGCACTGCTGCCGGAAAAAGGGCTTGTTACTGCGGGCGATGTGGTAATCGGCGCGGATTCCCACACCTGCACCTACGGGGCGCTGGGAGCCTTCAGCACAGGCGTCGGTTCAACGGACATGGCGGTTGGCATGGCGACCGGCAAGGCATGGTTCAAGGTGCCCTCGGCAATCAAGGTAGAGCTTAGCGGCAGGCTGCAAAAATACGTCTGCGGCAAGGATGTTATCCTGCACCTTATCGGGCTGATTGGCGTGGACGGAGCGCTCTATCAATCAATTGAGTTCTGCGGCGAGGGCGTAGCCTCACTGAGCATGGAGGATAGGCTCTGCATTTGCAACATGGCGATTGAGGCGGGCGGAAAAAACGGCATCTTCCCGGTGGACGAGCTGACAAAAGACTTCTTAAAAAAAGTAGGAGCAAAAGAACCGCAGGTATTTGCCGCGGACGAGGACGCGCAATATGAGCGGGTGATTAAGCTGGAGCTGGACAAAATCACCCCAACGGTAGCGTTCCCGCACTTGCCTGAAAACACAAAAACCTTTGATGAAATAGGCGAGGTCAAGCTTGACCAAGCCGTTATAGGCTCCTGCACAAACGGCCGCTTGGAGGATTTGCGCGCCGCGGCGGAAATCCTGAAGGGTAAAAAGCTTGCAAAGGGTGTGCGCTGCATAGTTATCCCCGCAACGCCGAAAATTTACCTTGAGGCAATGAAGGAGGGGCTGTTGGAGATTTTCATCAACGCCGGTGCGTTGGTTTCCGCCCCAACCTGCGGACCCTGCCTTGGCGGTCACATGGGCATACTTGCGGCGGGGGAGAGGGCTGTAGCCACAACCAACCGCAACTTTGTGGGGCGCATGGGACACCCTGAATCCGAGGTATACCTTGCAAGCCCGGCAGTCGCCGCGGCAAGCGCAATCACAGGCTATTTAACACACCCGGCGAAAGTAATGGAGGTATAAGCCATGGCAAAGGTACTTAAATACGGCGACAACGTGGACACAGACGTGATTATCCCCGCACGTTACCTTAACACCACCAACAAGGCGGAGCTTGCGAGCCACGCAATGGAGGACATTGACGTAGACTTCCGCAAAAAGCTGCAGCCGGGCGGTATTGTGGTCGCGGGCAAAAACTTCGGCTGCGGTTCCTCCCGCGAACACGCCCCAATTGTCCTTAAGGAAAGCGGCGTGTCACTCATTATAGCCGAAAGCTTCGCAAGGATTTTCTACCGCAACGCAATCAACATAGGGCTTGCAATTGTGGAATGCCCGCAGGCGGCAAAGGAGATAAACGAGGGCGACGAGCTTGAGGCTGACCTTGCGGCGGGAACAATCACTAACCTTAGCCAAGGCGACAAGAGCTATTCAATACCGCCGTTCCCGGATTTTGTGCGCAATATAATCAGCGCCGGCGGCTTGGTCAAGCTTGCCGAGGGCGGCGGGCTTGCTTAAGGGTCTGCAAAAGCAAATTTTTATCAATAAGGAGCAACAACATGAAAGCAAACATTGCCCTGCTGCCGGGCGACGGCATAGGACCCGAAATAGTGGACGGCGCCGTTGCCGTGCTGGAGCGGATAGCTGAAAAATATGGTCACAGCTTTGATTTCACACCATACCCTTTCGGCGGGGTGGCCATCGACTCAACCGGTGTTCCCCTGCCGGAGGAAACAGAAAAGGGATGCCTTGCCGCGGACTGCGTGCTGCTTGGCGCCGTCGGCGGACCGAAATGGGACACACTGCCGGGGCATTTGCGCCCGGAAAAGGGCTTGCTGGGCATTAGGGCGGCGCTGGGGCTTTACGCGAACCTGCGCCCGGTCAAGCTTTACCCGGCGCTTAAGGACGCTTGCCCGCTGAGGGAAAGCACCGCCGCAAAGGGCTTCGATATCCTAATCGTCCGGGAGCTGACGGGCGGGATATATTTTGGTGAGCGCGGGCGCAGCGAGGACGGCAGCGAGGCATACGACACCGAAAAATACAGCGTCAAGGAAATTGAGAGAATAGGGCGCAGCGGCTTTGAGGCGGCACTTAAGCGCGGCAAGCGCCTGACGAGTATTGACAAGGCGAATGTGCTTGAAAGCTCCAGGCTTTGGCGGGAAACGATGCACCGTCTTGCCAAGGAATACCCGCAGGTGGAATATGCCGATATGCTGGTGGATAATGCCGCAATGCAGCTTGTGCGCGACCCATCACAGTTTGACGTGATAGTCACCTCAAATATGTTCGGCGATATTCTCTCTGACGAGGCGTCGCAGCTGACCGGTTCAATCGGTATGCTGCCGTCGTCCTCCCTTGGCGAGGGTACGCGCGGGCTTTATGAGCCTATACATGGCTCCGCGCCGGACATTGCCGGCAAGGGGCTGGCAAACCCCATTGCAACGATACTTTCCGCGGCAATGCTGCTTAGGTTTTCCCTCAACCTGCCGCAGGAGGCACAGACGATAGAGGACGCCGTAGACGCCGCGCTTGCCCAAGGACTGAGGACAGCCGACATAGCCGCGCCGGGAGAAAAAACCATCGGCACACAGGAGATGACAAGGGCAGTGCTGCGCAACATATAACCTGCAAAAAAACGCCGTGGACAATGAAGCCGCGGCGTTTTGTTTTGCTCACTTTCCCCGCCTTGAGTGCAGCAAGCGCCCGGCATTCAGCACCGTAAGAGCCAAAACACCAACGTCCGCAAACACTGCCGCGGCAATGGGGGCGTCGCCGAAAACTGCCCACAGCAAGACCGCCGCCTTTACGGCAAGGGAAAACACAATGTTCTCCGTAACAATGCCGCGCACACGGCGGCAAAGCCTGCGGCATTCTGCCAAAGCGGATATGTCCTCCCCGGCAATTATTATGTCCGCGGACTCACAGGCAGCCTGTGAGCCTAAGCCCAGCGCCACACCCGCGTCTGCGGCGGCAAGCACAGGCGCGTCGTTCACCCCGTCCCCAACGAACACCGTGCCGCCGTCCATTTTCTCCACAAGGCTCAGCTTATCCTGCGGTAAAAGCCCCGCGTGTATTTCGTCAATGCCAAGCCTTTGCGCAATTTCGTCAGCCTGTGCCTTGGCGTCGCCGGTAAGCAGTGCAACACGCTTAACCCCCATTCCGCGCAGGCGCTGCGGCAGGCCCATAGCGCCCTTTCGCAGGCTTTGTTCAAACAAAAAAGCCGCCACAGCCTTGCCATCAACGGCAAGATAAACAGGTGCGTCCGGCAGGGAGTCAAGCTCAACCCCGCATTGAGCCAGCAGGCGCTTGTTACCGCAAATCAGCCTTCTGCCTCCAAAATCGCAAACGGTGCCGCCGCTTGTAAGCTCGCGGGCGTTCTCCGGCGCTTGAGTACCGCCGCAGGCATACTTAATCGCCAGCGCAAGCGGGTGCTCGGAGTAGTGTTCACACACTGCGGCAAGCTCAAGCGCCCTTTGTTCGTCAAGCCCGTCAAGCGTCAGCGTTTTTTTCAGCTCAAGCCTGCCGCTTGTCAGGGTTCCCGTTTTGTCAAAAGCAAAGCTCTCCGCCTTGGCAAGGGAATCCAAAAAAGTGCCGCCCTTTATGATAATACCTCGCTTTGCGGCGGCGCCCATGCCCGCGAAATACGCCAGCGGCACACTCAGCACAAGGGCGCAGGGGCAGCTTGAAACAAGGAAAGCCAGCGCCTTGGGCAGCCATAGCCTCCAGCCGCCAAAGAACAGCGAGCCTACGGCAAACAGCAGCGCGGCGCCCAGCATGACTGCGGGGGTATATACCCGCGCAAAACGGGCAATCAGCTTTTGTGTGCGGCTTTTGCGTGCCTGTGCATCCTCAACCATCTTCAGTATCCTTGACGCGGCGCTGTCGCCAAAGGCAGCGGTTGTGCGAGCCTTCAAAAGTCCCGCCCCGTTCACCATGCCGGAGAGCAGCTGTGTTCCCGTGGCGGCGTCGCGCGGCAAGGACTCGCCTGTCAATGCTGAACAGTCCAGTGAAGAGGAACCCTCAAGAACAATACAGTCAAGCGGAACCCTTGTGTGGGGCGCTATGATTATTATGCTGCCCACGGGCACATCCCGCGCCGGCAGAGCTTCGCCGCTTTCAAGCACCGCAGTGTCCGGGCGTATTTCAGCAAGGGCGGCTATACTGCGGCGGCTTTTGTTCTCCGCGGCGGTTTCGAGCATCTCCCCCAAACGGAAGAACAGCACTACCGCGGCGCCCTCCGCAAAATCACCGATGGCAAAGGCCGCAACGGCAGCCAAGCCCATCAGTATGTTCTCGTCAAAGTGCCTTGCCCAAAGTGCCTTGCCTGCGCTGATAAACACCGGCGTACCGGCAAGCAGCACCGCCGCTGCGCATAAACCAAGCTTCAGCCAAGGCTCCAAGCTGTCGGGATAGACCGGCAGCAGCGAGGTCAAGGTAAACGCCGCCGCAACAAGCAAATCCCAAGGGAATTTTCCCCCACGCCGCTGTTCTTTACCACAGCAGCAGGCGGATTCGTCCTGTGCGTGGCAGTGGGTATCCGTGCATTTATTATCTGATACTGCCATTATTTACCGCCGCCTTCCTTATGCTCCAAGTGAGCAAGTCCAATCTGCAAAATGCACTTGACGTGTTCGTCGTCCGGCGCATAGTAAATAGTCTTGCCGTCCCTGCGCGGGCGGACTAAGCCGGCCGTGCGCAGCAGCCGCAGCTGATGAGAAACGGCGCTTTGCCCCATACCAAGCAGCTCGGCAAGGTGATTGACGCAAAGCTCACCCTGCAGCAGTGCGCAAAGTATGCGAACCCTGCTTGTGTCACCAAAGACCTTGAACAGCTCCGCAAGCTCGTACAGACGCAGCTCGTCCGCCGGTTCGGCAATTGGGTGACTGAAGCAGTCACAGGGCAGGGGAGGATAGCCGCGCTTTTCAAAATCGTTATTTTCCATGGTAGCTTCTCCGAACAGATTATTATATGAATATATATTCATGTGTTTTATTATAACAGAAAAAGGAGTGCTTGTCAAGGGCTTGCAAAAAAAAGCTTATTGTGCTATAATATGCGGGCGCGAAAACGAGCGCCCCTGCCACGGCCCGGTGGTCAAGCGGTTAAGACTCCGCCCTTTCACGGCGGCAACACGGGTTCGAGTCCCGTCCGGGTCACCACTTACTTTCTTTTCGCGAGAAAAGAAAGTAAGCAAAGAAAAGCGGCGTCGGGTATATGCCCATGCAGACTAAAAAGCTTTTCCACGAATCAATTGGGTTGATATTCCTGAGTTATCAACACCCGTGGCAATGTCGCGGGTAGGCTTACGAAAGGCTAACGGCTATTGCCGCGATTCTTGGAAATCTGCCAACGGCTAAGAATCTTAAAGCCCGAGCAAACCCGAGGACTTGTGCCACGGTCAACGGCGGGCTGCCGACTTTTCGCGAGAAAAGAAAGTAAGCAAAGAAAAGCGTCGTCGGGTATATGCCTGTGCAAATTATAAGGTTTTTCCACGAATCAGCAGGTGTATTCTTTGTAAAGAAATTACCGGCCGCCAATGTCGCGGTTAGGTCTGACCAAAACCATAGGCTATCGTTCGCGATTTTTAAGCAAGCTGCCGTAAAGCACGGCTCTTTTTGAAAAGAAAGCAAGCAAAGAAAAGCGAGCGGGCAACGCCTGCAGGAAAATCGGGTAATATGCCTGTGCAAATTATAAGGTTTTTCCACGAAACATCAAGTATCTGCTTCCAAGCTATCACCGCCGTCCGCCAATGTTGCGGTTATATACTGCGAAAAATTAAGGCTATCAGTCGCGAATTTTTAGCAAGCCGTCGTAAGGGCGGCTACAAAGCAAAACTAACTAAGCCGCGCACCCAATCGGGTACACGGCTTGTTGTTTGTTATGCCTTTGTTTTACTCCGAAACCTGGTCCGGAAGGCTCTCCAAAAAGCTGTACGCCTCCTGGATTCTCCGTTGGGATTCGGCGACAATCTCCCTTGCGTGGCGCGCCTTTTCGATTGAGCCGGCTTCCAGCGCGGAGGCCTTTTCCTTCGCCTTTTGCACCATTTCCTCGGCCTGCGCCTTAGCCTTTGCCACTATAGCCTCGCCGCCGTCACGCGCCTGAACCAATATATCTGCAATGATTTTTGCCGTATGCTCCACCGTGGGGCTGCTCGGGCCGCTCGGTTGCTCGGTAAGGCGGCTCTCTAACTCTGCTTTTTCGTTCTCCAACGCCTTGAGCTTTTCCTCAAGCTCAGACTCACGCGCCGCGGCTTCCTCAAGCTGCTTTTTCAGCTCTTCGGCGCTGCCGCGCAGCTCATTGAGCTCCTCGTTCTGGCGTTCGCTGCGAACCTCCTCCAGACCCTTGTCTGTGCTTTGCGCCTGCTCCAAAACCGCAATGCGCTCCATTGCCTTGTTGTATTCCGCCAGTAAAAACGCAATATAGGCGTCCGCCTCGCGCACGTCATATCCGCTCCCCACTATCGGAAATAGCCCCTTGCCTTCCATTTCTCTTCCTCCGTATGCTTGTAGTGAAATAACACGCCTATATTCTAACACTCGTGATAACAAAACGCAAGCAAATAGATAAAAAAAACCAATAAAAAGCTTAAAAAAAGCTTAAACTTTTGCGTTCAATATGTTATTGTGTCCATTTTTGCCGTATTTTCGGCTCCCTCCACCACAAGAACAACACTTGCGGGCAGGCAGGCGGCGCTCAGCGCAAGCCCCCCAACTCGCCCGGCATTAACGCACAGTTGGTTCCGGCACCCCGCGCTTGAGAACCATGCCTGCGTACCCTCGCCCTCAATCACAACAGGCGGCTCGCTCGGCGGCTTAAGCACAAAGTGCGGGGTTTCCTTGCTCAAGCTGCGCTGTTCCCAAACTTCTCCGTCGACGTAGACCGTCAGCGTCGCCGCCTGCTTTTCACCCGCGCGGAGAAAGAGCCACACGCTGCCAACAAGCGCTATCAGCAGCACTATTATTATATCCGGGCGCTTGAAAAGCTTCATTGTCCTTCTCCTGCCGCAAGCTTGTAGTTTTCGTCCGTTATTTCAAGGGAAAGCCCCTCGCCAAGCGATATCGCATCTCCGCCTGTGCTCTCGGGATAGACGAACACCCGCTTGTCCTCATCAACAAAAACGGCGCTTGCACCGTATTTTTCCAGCAGGGACTTGCTTTTTTCGTACCCCAACACAAAGCAGGCCGTGGAAAGCCCGTCCGCGGTAAGCCCGCCACTTGCAATCACGGTGACTGACACTATCCCGGTTTCCGCAGGGTAGCCGGTCTTGGGGTCAAGGATGTGGTGATAGCGTTTGCCGTCAAGCTCAAAATAACGCTCATAGCTGCCGGAGGTGGATACAAAGCCCGCCGACATTTTGATTGTCGCAAAGCATTCGCCCGCCGCGCCGCCCGGAGTATGTATACCCACGCTGAATTCACCGTCGCCGAAAAGAAGCACGCTGCCGCCCACGGAAAGCACAACACGCTGAGACTTGCCGCTCAACGCCGCCGCAACGGCATCGCAGGCTATGCCCTTACCCACGGCCCCAAGGTCAAGGCTGCCTGCCTGCCTAAGCACAAGCTCGTCATGCTCAAGGGAAAAGCCGCGTTCAGCGTCCAAATAGCGCTCTATGTCACTTTTTTTCGGCAGCCTTGGGCTTTGGCTGTTAAAATCCCAGAGCGCGGAGATATTTCCCAAGCTGCAATCCAGTGCGCCGCCGGACAGCTGCTGCAGCTCAAAAATTTGTCTGTACCACTCAAGCTGTTCGCCGTCAAGCTCAACCGCAAGGGTGCTGTTTGCCCGACTGACAGCGCTTGCTACGTCAAAGCGGTCAATTTTGCCCGCCACAGAGTCAATAATCCCCTTGATTTCGTCCTCCAGCCCTTCGGCGTCTTGCGCCTGCAGGCTGCAGCTGATTATGGTATCCATGCCCATGCTTGTGAACGTGCGCTCCGCGGGGCTTTTAGAGGCTTTTATGGAATCCATAATAAGGAACACAGCCACAAAAAGGCACAGCGCAACAAGCACCATGCCCTTTATCAGCTTATTTTTGTCCTTAAGCTTTGCCAACAGCATAAACTATGAAGTAAATCCCCATGCCGCCAAGGTAGAGCAAAACCGCAAGCCCGCTTGCCTGCACGAACGCCCCCACGCGCATAAGCAACGCAAAGGGGTAACCGAAGATTTTTACCTCCAAATGCTCCGCCGCCTTAATGCGCTCCCAAAGCTCCCGCGCCTCCTTTGGCGTGGGGTATTTGTTTGCCAACAGGCTGCCGCCAAGGTAAAGCGCCACTATTGCAAGCACAAAGAAAAGTGTTCCGCCGTTGCCGGGTACCGCGCCGAAGGCACCAAGCACCGCAAAGCCAAGCAGATACATCGGTAGGGCGACGACCAAATTCGCAAACCACGTCAGCAGCAGTGTGCCTGCCGAATTCTGACCCAAAATCAGACCAAAGAGCCTTCTCCAAAAGCTCAGCAGGTAAGCGCCGGGGAAGCTGATTACCTGCGCCGCCTTAGTTAAGCTGTTCATACAATATCCCCCCTGCCGCTCAAGAACTGTGCTTTGATTGCCGCCTGCTTGTCCGCCGCGTCAACTATTGCCCTGCCCGCCGCGTTAACCTCAAGACCATATTGCTCAATCATCTCTGTGTCACCGGAAAGCTCCGCCGTAAGGCACACAAGGTAGTATGCCGCGTCGGAATAATCCCCGCCGTTTTCAGGCTGGTTTACCGCCGCGCTATAGGCATACTCGTGCGCGCTTGCGTAGTCGCCCTGGAGCAGCAGCACAATGGCGTATTGCCTCATCGCCTCGTAAAAGCTGCCGCTGCCAAGCTTTTCCTGCTCGGTGCTGTAATCTACATAGATTTTTGTTGCGTCGTCATATTGCTCCAGGCGGCGCAGCTGTTCTATCCGCAAGGACTGCGGCACACCGGATTTACCGACGTATTTTTCCGCCCTCTTAAGGACCTTTGCCAGCTCCTTGTCCTCGCCGCGGACTATTGCCACCTTGCCCAAGCCCAAGAAAGCGTCCGAATCGTTGCGGTTAATCTTTATCTTGCGCTCATAGAGCGCCGCCAGCTCATCCCACTTTTCAAGCTCAACATAAATCGGCACAATGGAATAGGCGTACTCGTCAATGCCGTCGTTGCTTTTAATAGCCTCGTCAAAGTAAGTTAAGCGAAGCTCGGCGCTGTCGCCAACCATGGCGCTGATATAGTTTTTGAACACCGCCATCGCCCAGCTTGGCATTGTTGAGGCGCAGGAGTCCAAATACTGGAAAATTTCGTCGCGGTCAATGTTTTCGTAGGCGGTTTGCTCCTCGTTAACATAGGGCGACATGGCTGTGTCGAAGGTTGTCATTGCCTGTGACCACACGTTGTAGCCGTCGTAGTAGTCCTTGAGCTTTCTGTAGGGGAATTCCTCCATTTGCTCTGCCGTGTATTCACTCGTCAGCAGGCTGCCGCACTGCAGCGGGGAAATCCGCGAATACGCCCAAAGCTCGCGGTATTCCACTCCGCGCAGGTTCTCCGGCTGCAAAATGCTGGAGAGCTTTTCCTGTGCCGTGCTAAGCTCCGTGCTGACCTTGTTGTAGGCGCTCGCAGCCTCAGTGTAGCGCTTTTGGGCGCTAAGGCGCATTCCGTTGAAGGAGTTGCCCAGCGCCGGGGCAAACAGCCCAAGCAGCACACCGCAAATGCAGGCAAACACCACCATTGTCAGCGCAATGACCACAGAGGCAAGTGAAAGCTTGCGCTGCTCCGGCGCTTTTTCGGGGGCTTTTGTCGGTTTACTCATTGCTCACTCCTCGTTTACTTTAATGAAATTGCATTTATCGGCAGCAAATCTGTTCCTTGGCTATAGCCCTTAACAAGTATCTTAACCCATTGCCCCTTGTTGAGGAAGACAACGCTTTCGTTTTCCGCCGCGGTGGTGCGGAAGCTCATTTCCCCCTTAGCGATTTCGTTATCGTCAAGGGTAAGGGTAATATAATATGTGCTTTCCCCGCCAATAACCGCAGTGCGGATGTCGCTGATTTTGCCGGAGAAATACACGTCCTCGCCGGCGGCTTGCCCGCTTTCCTCACTTGCCGGGGCATTGTTGGCAAGCGCCGTTTTATAAAGCTCCAGCACCTTGGAAATGCTGTCCGCGTGGGCGCCTATTTTGTTGTAGTTGCGCACGTTGATTAAGGCATACTGCTTAACAATCTGGTTGTTGTTTGTGGTGTCCTTAAGGGACATATAATAGGTCGGCTGCCCGTCCACGTTTATCAGCAGCGGGAAGGTCGCCTGGTACCCCAAGTCCGTCACATAGCCCTCCGCGCTGCCCATGGCGGCCTTTTCAGTCGCTCCGCTCACACGGTAGAAGCTGCTTTGCTTGGTACGCTGGTTAATCAGCACAAAGCCAATGATTGACTGGTCGCTTGTTACCGAGGACACGCCGGTGTAGAGGTAGACGTCATCGTTAAGCGCAAGGTAGTTATACCCGTCCGTTGCCGCGCGCACGTCCCTTTGTCCAAGCAGGGAGTTCCAAAAGCCCTCGCCGTATTTGCCGGCATAGTTGAACTGCTTAACCAGCAGCTGACTGTCGTAAACACGGTCAATCCACTGCAGCTCCGGGTTCTCGCGCAGCTCGTCAATGCCGTAATAAACGCTGTCGCCGTCTTCGCTGTCCGCCTCAACCAGCACCGCACCGATTATATCCGTGCCGCCGAACAGGCCGATTGTGTTATCTAACCTCGGGCAAATCCAGTAGGGCTTGCCGTTGTCGTCAATCTCAAAGGTAGCCTCGCCAAAAAGGTAGGTGGGGTAATTAAAGCGCAGGTGGCGCTTGAGCAGCTTGCCGAAGTGCTCCGCCGGGGAATAGCGCATATAGCTGTCCTCGTCCAGCATAACAAAGCTCGGCTCCTCGTTTGCCATGTCTATTATAATATAGCCCGGCAGACCGCGGCTTGTGTTAGTCAGCCATTTGATGATGTTTGCGTACTGCAGCGGAACCACGCGCACCGGGCTGCCCTTATAGTTGATTTGTGTGTAGGTGGGGTAGACGGTGTATTGGCTGACGGTGGAGCTGTCGCCCAAATCACTCATTGCCTTGGGGGCAATTTGCTTGGCGCTGTCCTCGTCCAAGCGGGGGATTTTGGAGAACGACGCGGCGTCAACCTGCTCAATGTCCGCGGCAAAATCCGTAGCCTCCGCATTGTTGACGCTGAGCAGCTGGCTGTAATCTCTTGCGCGGAAAAGCGGGCAGCCCACAAGGTAGCCGACCAGCATTGTCAACACTAAGGCGACCACAATAATCACCGGCACAAAGGCTTTGCGGCGAACGAAGGGCATATACTCCTGCTTTCTTGTTGCGCCGGAGAAGATTGCCAAAAACACCACAAAGGACACCACAACGCCGGCAAGGTAAAGCCAAAGCTGGATCGACTTGGGGTTAAGCGCCGGCAGATAAAGGTAATACCCCACCGCAGCGGCGATTAGTGTGGCGATTACGCTCAGGGCAATTTTTAGCCCCGGTTTTTCCGGCGGAATGATGAAGCTCTTGCTCCCGCCGGCTGTCGTTTTTGTTTCCATGTGTTTACTCCCTTTTGTTTGTTTAATTTGCTATGTGTATTGCGTTGGTATTATTCCATTTCCCGCAGGAAAGCGCCGTTATCAACCTTAAGGTCAATTGTGCCCTTAATGGTTTTATGGCTCTCCGCTTCCTCCTTGGCAAGGGCGTCAAGCAGCTTGCCGGCAAAGCTCAGCTGGGAGGCAAAGCTGTCGCGTGAGCCAAGGCTTAGCGTCAAGCGCTTTTGGTAGCTCATTGTGGGGGAATACGGGTTTGTCATGTCCAGCGACGTAATATCCGAACGGTAGGCACAGCTCTCCAGCGCGGCAATAAGGGCGTCGAACACCTGACGGGTGAAATCGTCCTTGTCGCTGTCCTCCGAAAAGACTATTTTGCCCCCCACAGGTGTTTGGTAGGGCTCCTCAAGCGCCAAGGGCAACGCCCCGTTCGGCAGTTCCTTGGCAAGCTCCAGCACCTTGCCCTTGCCGCTGATTATGGTGTAGCCATCTTCAGTTTTAACCGCAAGCACGGTTTTGGCGTCCTTTACACTGACGCTGAGCGTGTGTGGCAAACGGCATTTGACCGTAACATCCTCAAGGTAGGGCAGCTGCTCCAGCAGCCTCTGGCGTATTTTGTCCGTTGAAAGCGTAAGCAGCTGCGCACGGTCATCAACACCGCTTGCCTGCTGCAAAACAGCCTTGGAATAGCGTGTTTGTCCGTCCACATTAAAGGAAGTCATGGGGAAGAACGCCGTATAAGCCAAGGTAATAATAAGCGCAACAATCGCGGCAAGCACACCAAAGGCGCCAAGCCGACGCCGGGCGAAAATTCGCCTGCGGCACTGCTCAACAGTTTCTCCCGGACGCGGGAAATAGCGTTTTGCCATGGCGCAATCCCTCCGTTCCGTCTGCAATTGGCTTAAACAACACACCAAACTACATTATAGCAGATTTTCTCCGCCGGGTCAACAGCTTCAATGTGAAAGTTTTGTGTTGGCGGCTAAATTCCGCCGCCCTCCTCAAAGCTTTGCTCCAGCCTTTGCTGCAAGCGCCTTATCTGTACCTCCATCCGGCAAAGCTCCTGCGCAACCGGGTCCGGGGTATGGCGCTGGTCAAACGGGTCCGCGGCGTCCGTGCGCTGACCGTCAATGCGCACAACACGGGCGGGAACCCCAACGGCGGTGGCGTTTTCGGGTACATCCTCCAGCACAACGGCACCGGCGGCAATCTTAGCCCCGTCGCCCACGGTGAAGTTGCCCAGCAGCTTCGCCCCCGAGCCAATAAAAACCCCGTTGCCGATTGTCGGGTGGCGCTTGCCGCTCTGCTTGCCCGTGCCGCCGAGCGTAACACCCTGGTAAAGCGTCACGTCGTCGCCGACTATTGCCGTTTCTCCTATAACAACCCCCGCGCCGTGGTCAATGAACACACGCCGACCTATCTGCGCCGCAGGGTGAATTTCAATCCCCGTGCGGCGTACCGTGCGCTGTGAATACCAGCGGGCAAGCCATTTTGCCCCGCGGGCATAAAGCCAGTGGGCAATGCGGTGCCGCCAAAGGGCGTGTAAGCCGGGGTAGAGCAGCATTATTTCCAAGACGCCGGTGGCGGCGGGGTCGCGTGCGCGCACGGCGGCTATGTCTTCCTTTATCCTGTTAAACATAATCCCTCGCAAAAAAGTTATTACTATATTATACTATCTCGCGGTGCCGTTTGCAACCCATTTCCAGTCAAAAACGCTTTTGACCGCCGCCTCAAGCCCCGCAAATTGACTTTTGCCCGTTTGTTTGGTATAATTCTTAAGGTTAAAGCCTTAGCTTAAGGAGATTATTATGAAATTCCAAAAGAACAAGCCCTTTGTTATCCTCCAGCTTGCGGACGCGCAGGACGGCCCCGATATTGCTCCGGACACCTTGAAGCTGCTTTCCGCCGCGCTGGATAAGGTTAAGCCGGACCTGGTGGTGCTGACGGGCGACCAGGTTAAGGGCTATGCAATGTCCTTTCGCGCAAAGGGGGCTGCCGCAACACCCGGCAGAATCCGCAAGGCGCTGCACGATTTGCTGCGCCCCGTAACTGAGCGGGGGATTGCCTTTGCCCCAACCTTCGGGAACCACGACGCGCAGGGATTTTCAGCTTCCACGGGCAAAAACGCGCAGATGTCCTTCTATAAGGAGCTGCCGAATTGCCTTGCCCCCGACGCCGAGGGCGACGACCCCGGGACGTACTCAATCCCCGTGGAGAGCAGCGACGGCGGCAAAACGGCGCTGAATATCTATGTCATTGATTCCCAGGGGAATTTGGGCGGCGGATATGCCCCAGTTAAGCCGGAGCAGCTTGATTGGTACAGGGCAAAGCGCGACGAGCTTGCCGCGGCGAACGACGGGAAGCCCGTACCCTCCATTGTGTTTCAGCACATACCCGTGCAAGAATATTACGAGGTGCTGAAGAAAGCACAGAAGAAGGACAAGGACGCAATCCGAGCCTACCGTAAGTTTGACGGCTATTGGTCGCCTAAAACGGAATATGTCTATCAGATAGACTACATGGGCGAAAGCTGTGCCGTGCCGGACGAAAACACCGGAGAGTTTGACGCCCTATTGGAAAAGGGTGAGGTTTTTGCAATGTCCGTGGGGCATGACCACAAAAACAGCTGGGCTGCCCGCCACCCGCGCGGAATTGACCTGTGCTACTGCCCCGGCAGCGGCTTTAACACCTACGGTCCCGGAATTGACCGTGCCGTGCGTATTTTTGAAATTCCCGAAGAAAACCCGCGCGAATTCAAGACCTACACCCTGCGCTACCGGGATATAGTCGGCAAGCAGGTCACCCACCCGATAATGAACTACATCAATTCCAATACCCCCACCAACTTAGAGGACGGGCTGGTTATGGGCGGCAAGCTGCTGGCGTTTTTGGCGGGCTTGGGGCTGCTGGCCTTTGTTGTGTTCAAATTTTTGCTGTAATATTAAGGAAACACCATGCTTGAGAAGCTTCACGACATTGAAACAAAATATGAAGCCCTGAGCGCCGAGGTTTGCGAGCCGGAGGTGATAAGCGACCGTGCCCGCTACACAGCGGCAATGCGTGAGCTGCGGCAGCTTGAGCCTGTTGTGGCAAAGTACCGTGAATACCGTGCCGCCTGTGAGGGAATGGACGCCGCTAAGTCCCTTGAGGACGAGGCGGCGGGCGACCGTGAGTTGCGTGAGCTTGCCCGTGAGGAGCTTGAGCAATGCCGCGCCCAAAGTGAGCAAGCCCTTGAGGAGCTTAAAATACTGCTGCTGCCGCGCGACCCGAACGACGAGCGCAACGTGATTGTGGAAATCCGCGGAGGGGCGGGGGGAGAAGAGGCTGCGCTGTTTGCTGCGGCGCTGTTCCGAATGTACTCAATGTACGGCGAAACGAAGGGCTTTAAGACGGAGCTGCTCTACGCCAATGAAACGGAGCTTGGCGGCTACAAGGAAATCAGCTTTTTAATCAGCGGCGACGGGGCGTTTTCACGCTTTAAGTTTGAATCCGGCGTACACCGTGTTCAGCGTGTGCCGGAAACCGAGAGCCAAGGGCGCATACACACCTCCACCGTAACCGTTGCGGTTTTGCCGGAGGCCGAGGAGGTTGACGTGGAAATCAACCCCGCGGACCTTGAGATAGACACCTTCCGCGCAAGCGGGGCGGGGGGGCAGCACATCAACAAAACGGATAGCGCAATACGCATAACCCATGTTCCAACCGGCACAGTGGTGGAGTGTGACGACGAGCGCAGCCAACACAAAAACAAAGAAAAGGCTATGAAGCTGCTGCGCTCACGCCTATTGCAGGACGAGCGGGAGAAGCAGGAGGCGGCAATCGCGGGGGAGCGCCGCGCACAGGTTGGCACAGGCGACCGCAGCGAACGCATACGCACCTATAACTACCCGCAAAACAGGCTAAGCGACCACAGAATAGGGCTTACACTTTACCGTTTGGACGCCATACTTAACGGAGAACTCGACGAGGTAATCGACGCACTCATAACCGCCGACACAGCTGAAAAACTCCGCGGCAACGGCTAAGCGGCGGGTAAATGCCCGCAACAAAACCAAGCTGTGAAGAAAGCACAGCGTATTTAACTCATTATATCACAATGCTCACACAAACAGGCAGGAGCAAAAGTGTTTAGGCGCAACTTCCTTTTCGGCGGGGGCTTGCGCGGAGCATTCCGGTCGGGCGTTTGGACACCTTGTGTGGAATTTGCAGCCCTTCGGCGGATTCGCCGGAGAGGGCATTTGCCCCTTCAGTATAATCCTGTTTGCCGTAAAATCAGGGTTCGGCATGGGAATTGCGGAGAAAAGAGCCTTTGTGTAGGGGTGACATGGGTTAGAGAATATTTCGTCCGTTTCGCCGTATTCAACTATGTTTCCAAGGTACATAACGGCAACATGGTCTGATATGTGTTCCACAACGGAAAGGTCGTGGGAGATAAAGAGGTAGGTGTATCCCTTTGCTTCACGAAGGTCCATCAGCAGGTTAATTATTTGAGCCTGTACGGAAACATCCAAGGCGGATACGGGTTCGTCGCAGACTATGAATTCGGGATTAAGGGCGACTGCGCGGGCAATGCAAATCCTCTGCCGCTGACCGCCGGAAAACTCGTGCGGGTAGCGGTGCTTGTGGTAGCCGGACAGCCCGCAGCTTTTCATAACATCGTCCAAATAGTCCTCATACTCCGACTTAGCGACGATATTATGCTCCTTAACAGCCTCGCCGATAATTTCACCGACGGGAAGCCTTGGCGACAGACT
Organism: Clostridium sp.; assembly: GCA_031272895.1. Taxonomy (GTDB): domain Bacteria; phylum Bacillota; class Clostridia; order Oscillospirales; family Acutalibacteraceae; genus WRKY01. Next base: position 31,122 of record JAISSW010000007.1, read on the forward strand.
GGAGTACGGGTCCTGGAAAATTATCTGTGCTTTTTTACGAAGCTCAATTTTTTCTTTTTTGTTAAGGGAAAATACCTCCTTGCCGTCAAGGAGGATTTCTCCGCCGGTTTTGGGCGTCAGCCGCAGAATTGAACGCCCTGTTGTGGACTTGCCGCAGCCGCTCTCGCCAACCAAAGCGGTCGTTGAGCCGCGCCTTATTTTGAAGCTTATTCCGTCAACGGCACGGACGTGCCCGACGACCTTTTGCGTTAGCCCGGCGGTTATTGGGTAATGAACCTTGAGGTCATTTATTTCAATCAGGTTCTCATTCTTCACTTATCTCACCTCCAAGGTTTTCTAAGCAACGCCAGCAGGAAACTATATGAGTGTCACTGAGCATGGTTTCTTTCGGGTATTCTTCGCATTTATCACAGGCAAATTCGCACCTGTCCTTGTAATAGCAGTACGAGGGCATATTGATTGGGTTGGGTACCTTACCGGGAATACTGTATAGCCGCTTGACGTGCTGCCCCGGAACAGGCTTGCTCTTCATAAGCCCAATTGTATACGGGTGGGAGGGAGCAGCATAGATTTCCCTTGCCGTCCCGCGCTCTACTATTTTGCCGGAATACATGACGATTACATAGTCCGCCATTTCGGCTACTACGCCCAAATCATGCGTTATCAGCATAATGCTCGAGTTTATCCTGTTTTTCAGCTCGCGGAGAAGGTCGAGTATTTGCGCCTGAATTGTAACATCCAAGGCTGTCGTCGGCTCGTCCGCAATGATAAGGGCGGGATTGCAGGCAAGCGCCATGGCAATCATGACCCTTTGGCGCATACCGCCGGACAGCTCGTGCGGATACATTTTATAAACGCCCTCGGGGTTGGTGATTGCAACTGTATCAAGCATTTCAACAGAGCGCTGTTTTATTGCCGCCTTGTCGTGGCTTTTCATAACGCCGCGCTCGATTAAGTCGTCCATGTGCAGTTCAATAACCTCGTCAAGCTGCTTGCCGATTCTCAGAACCGGGTTAAGGCTTGTCATCGGCTCCTGGAATATCATTGATACAACCGCGCCGCGTATTCCGCCCATTTTTTCCGGCGGGGTTTTGGCTATGTCAATGACCTCTTTCCCGGTGTTAAGGCGAACAGAACCGCTGACAATCTGCCCCTCCGGTCTTGGGAGAAGGCGCATTAGCGACAGGCTTGTTACGCTCTTGCCGCAGCCGCTTTCGCCAACAACGCCGACGGTTTTACCCTTTGGAATTTCGAAGGTAATTCCGTCAACTGCTTTTACAACGCCGCTTTCTGAGTAGAAGTATGTGTGCATATCGTCAAATTCAACGATGCTGCTCGGATTTTTCATCTCGCAAATGCGCTCGCTGTCGGAATATTGCTCCAATTTCTTTTCCAGCTTTGCGGTTTCTCTTCTGTTAAACCGCGCTATTTCACGCGCCTGTTTTGCTTTTATGTAGTCGCTGCTCAAAGGAATTCACCACCCTTTATGTGTTATTTTTTTGCCCTGGGGTCAAAAGCGTCCCTCAATCCGTCGCCGACAAAGTTAAAGCCAAGAACCGTCAGAAGTATCAGCAGACCTGCGGGAATCCAGACATACAGGTAGCTTGTCATAACGTGCATATCGTTGACGGAGTTTAGAATGTTACCCCAGGACGCAAGCGGATATTTGACGCCAAGCCCCAAAAAGCTGAGCGTGCTTTCGGCAAGTATAACGTCGCCAAGCCCCATTGTTGCAATAACAATCAGTTGGGGGATAACATTTGGTATAAGGTGCTTGAAAATCCTGCGGGTTGCGCGGATGCCCATTGCTTCCTCGGCAACCATGAATTCCTGTTCCCTCAGGGAGAGTATCTGACCGCGCACCATGCGAGCCGTGCCTGGCCAGCCCATGAAGCCCATGATTCCGATTAGCATGAATATCCTGGCCTGCGCGTCAAGCTTGTTGCCCTCCATTATTGCACCTATGATTAGGTAAAGCGGGAGGGTTGGTATGCACATGAAAATGTCAACCAGCCGCATTATTACGGCGTCAACAAGCTTGCCGAAATATCCTGCAATGCCGCCCAAGACGACACCGATGAAAATATCAATCAGAATGACAAAGAAGCCGACCATGAGCGAAATCCTGCCGCCGTACATAAGCCGGGTCATAACGTCCATTCCGTTGCCGTCTGTTCCCAACGGGTGAGCAAGCGACGGCTTCGCGTATATATCAACAACATATACGGTCTTCTCGGTTTTTATCGTATATGTTCCGTTCAGCTCGGAAACCCTGTACAGAGCGTCCTCAAATTCAAACTCGGCGGCGTTGTTTTCAATGGCGTCAATAATCGCCTCACGCATTTCGACGGGGATGACTTCGTTGGAGTTTTCGGTTCTGATATTGAGCGTTGAAACAAATAATTCCGTGCCGCCGATTGTAACAACCTTGTACCTGTCCGCCTCTGTCATTTGGTCAACCGCCTGACGCTGGACGTCGTATGAAATCTCGTACCCCTCCGCCAAGGGAGCGACACTGTAATAGCTGGCTATTGCGATTTCTTCTTTGGTGCTTGCTGTTACCCTTTTGCCTGAAACCGTAATAATTGTGTCGCCCACGGTTAATTTGCCCGACGCTATAGCGGCGTTGAACTGTTGCTGCTCCTCAAGGCTAATGCCTGTCCACGAATAGCTGTTGCCAACAGCCTTGCCTGTTGCAAATACCGTCTGCCGATAGACAAGGTAGCTGTTAGGGGCGATTTCTTCGAGGAAATACGCTTCATCTGACGCTGTAAACGCCGTTTCTCCCTTATTCAAGGCTGCCTGTAAGCCGCCCTTCATCGTTACGGAAAGCTTCTCGCTCGGGTCCTTGGCCGTTAAAATTACCGCCTTATTTTCAGTCGCGTAGGCCCATGCCTTCACGTCAACCCTCTCCGCTGTGAAGAGCTGCCCCTCGCCGTATGGGGTAATCAAACCGCCGACAAAGGAAAAGAGGAACATTGCAATGATAATTACAGAGCCAACAATGGCAAGGCGGTTCCTTGTAAAGCGCCTTAGAATCAGCTGCGTTGGTGAAAGGCTTTTTACTCTGGCGTCATCATTTAGGGTTAGGTTTTTTTCTGAATTTTCCATTATCCCACCCCCTATGATATACGCACGCGCGGGTCAACCGCAGCGTAGAGAATATCCGCAAGCAGATTGCCCAGCAAGGTCATAAACGCAAGGAACACCAAAAAGAACATTGCAAATGGTATATCCCCCTGTACTATCGCCTGGTATGATGTATAGCCGATTCCGGGAATTTGGAAAAGGATTTCGGTTATCATAGCGCCCGAAATCAGGCTGGGCAGAATATAGCCTATCATGGTTACTATGGGTATCAGAGTATTCCTGAAAGCGTGAACCGAAACAACCCTGCGCTCAGGAAGCCCCTTTGCACGGGCTGTACGGATATAGTCCATGTTAAGCACCTCAAGCATATTGGTGCGGGTGTAGCGCATGAGAGAGCCCATGCCGATGATAACCAGTGTCATTACCGGCATGAAGTAATGATAAAGAATATCTATCACCTGCATAAAAGGGGAGAGGGAGAGATAATCTCTGCCTACTTTTCCGTACAGGTCAAACCAACCGAGCTTCACCGAAAACACGAGCTTTAATATGGTCGCAAGGAAAAATGTAGGCAGGGAGATACCGATTAGCGCGGCGACCGTAACCCCATAATCGATTTTGCTGTATTGCTTCCTTGCCGCAAGCATTCCGAGCGGAATGGCTATCGCCCACTCAATGGCTGTTGCAATGCCAACGAGCAGAACACTGTCGCCGATAACCTGCCCAAATTTGGTTGTTACGGGTATGCCGAACAGCCAGCTTTCGCCGAAGTTAAGCGTTACTGCGTTTTTGAGCCACTTCATAAAGCCGACAAAAATGTTGTCGTCAAGTCCGTATACAGAGTTCAGCTGGGCAATCCACTCTGCATAGGTGCGGGTTGAACCGGGCTGCTCCGCGCGCTGCCGAGCGAGCTGTTCAATATAAGTCGTGGGCATAAATCGCATAAGACAATATATGAGGAACCCCACAAAAAACAAAATAATCAAGCTGGTTATTAGCCGCTTGACGATATACTGGCGCAATCTTACCACCCACGTCCTTAAAAATTTTAGTATGCTGTTTGTAGTGCTGATAACTTCATATATCCGCACCGCCCTTTTTGGGGGCGGTACGGATTAGTATAGCTAACTTTTTTACTTCAGCTCAAGAGTTTCGATTGTCTTCAGATAGCTGTAGTAGGTGGTCATGTCGCCGGGCAGAGTGTCGATGTTTATGCGCTCTGTTGAGAATATCTCACAGTTTTCGCGCTGATAAACAGGAACCTCAACGCCCCAATCCAACACGATTTCCATCGCTTCCTTCAGCACTTCCTTGCGGAAGCTGGTATCTGCGGAGGTGCGGCTTTCAACAATAGCTTCATCCAGGTCGGGGTCGGAGATTTCGTAGTTGTTGGAGCCGGTTCCGGTTTCATGCAGACCGTCGGAGTGATAGATTTGATAAATATCCGGGTCAAGCGTCGAACCCCAAGCCGCGCACCAAATCTGGCAGGTAACGGCATCAAGGGCGTTCCAAAGGGCGGAAGAATCGGAAAGGTCGTTAATCGTAAGTGTGATACCGATTTTCGCCAAGGATTCCTTTGCCTTTGTCAGCAGCAGGAAGGAGGGGTGGTCGCCCTCGCCGTCGCCGGGAATCATTACCTCATAGCTGAGGGACGCACCGGAAGGAGCCGCTGTTGCTTTGCCGTCCTTGATGGTGTATCCTGCCGCCTCAAGGTAGCCAAGGGCTGCGGTTTCCGCTGCCGCGTATTTCTCTTCCTCAGTCATGGTGGCGGTGTAGATGTCCTTGCCGTCAACGTCCTTTGAGTAGGCGACTTCATAGCCTTCATCCGTGCGCTGCGGCGCAGCCCAGGAGGTTTCGGAGATGGGGTAGTTGATGACAGACGCGGTTTCACCGTAATAGGAGTTGACGGTGAGGTCGCGGTACACGGCGAAGATTGTAGCCAACGCCTTGCGCAGGTTCTTAGACGCTTCGGAGGAACCGTCCTTGCCAACGCTTACTGTCTTGGCGTTGATGCCGACGTAGCCGTAACCAAGGTTCTTAACAGCGTTGTAGGTGATGACGTTGCCGCTCAGCTCTCCGCCGTTGATTTCTTTAATCTGGGCGATTCTGTCGAGAGAAACTGACGGGTCACTGATGTCAAGCGTGCCGGTCTGGATGCCCGGAATCTTGTCGGAGTCCGAGGTCACCTTGTATTGCAGGTTCTTAATTTTCGGCGTGCCCTTGTAGTAGTTTTCGTTCGCCTCGAAGTACACTATTTTGTTTTCGAACTTGACGAATTTGTAGGGTCCTGCGCCGAGGGGGGCAGATTCTGTGCTTGCGTGCATGAAGTCGGTGTTGCCGTAGTCAAAGCCGAACTTGTCGTTGTCGTAGTCATATTTTGAAGTGTCGCCGTAATAGTGCAGCGGAGCCGGTTGGATACCGAAGATTTGGTAAACGGCGTTCGCCGCGAACTCGCTGGTTGTGACCGACAGCTCATATGTGCCGAGCTTTTTAATGCCGGAGATGTTGGTTACGGTGCGCTTAATGCTGTCAGGATTTTCTTTTGCGAAGCTGTTGATGACTTCCTGGCGGACTACTTCATATGTTTTGCCGCTGGTTCCGTCAACCTCGCCGGCGGAGGTCATTTCCTTGTAGTCGTTGTCGTAGGCAGCTTGCATAGCCTTAACATAATCGGCTATGGCGGGCTTGGTGGTTGTAAGGTCAAAGCTTGCGCCGTCGGCGGTTGTAAGGGCACCGTCTTCGCCAATCTCACCGAAGCCCCACATGGTCATTCCGAACGCAACCTGCAGACCTTCGTCAGCCAAAATTTCGTCCGGTGTTTGGGACATACCCGAATAGCCTATGGTACTGTCATTGCAGTAATTAGCAACGCAATAGTCCGTGATTGCCTGAGCGGAAGCAGTCCAGTTCTCATCAATCGCGGCCCAGTAAGCGGCATATTGAGCCGCGGTATATTTGTCGCTGGCCTTGGTGTTGTCACGTCCGGCCGCCTCAATGGCGTCAACAATGGGGTCGAATGTTGCAAGAAGCCCTTGCCTGTATTCAGCCAAACCCACAATCGGGATGGAGTAGAGTGTTGACGAACCTGTGTAGGAGGGGTCAAGGAAAGCGTAATAGGTGAAGATTACGTCGTCTGCTGTCAGCTCTTTGCCATCCGAGAACTTTACGCCTTCACGCAGCTTGAGGTGATAAACGGTGGTTCCGTCCTCGTTTTGCGTCACGGAGCCGTCCGCAATGCCGGTGTAGGTGTAGTCTGTGCCATTGTAGGAACGGGTTTCGCCTTCAATGCCGTTGTAGACAAGCTCGCCCAGCCGGTCATAATCAATAAGCGAAGCGCCCAGGACGAGGTCGGTGACCGCTATGTCGTAAGCGGATTCACCGGTGAATGGGGAGAATTTGCCGTTTAACTCCGAGATCGCAATGACGAGCGGGGAGTCGGTCGTTTTCCCACAGGCGGCAAGGGCAAAAACCATCACTGCTGCGAGAAAGAGAGCGAGTGCGCGAGAAACCGTTTTCTTGTTCATCTTGTATTCCTCCTTTAATTTTGCCCGGTTGTTATAACAACGCGGAATTATGTAACAACCAGATTTAAAACCTCACCCACTCGCCGACAGCATTGAAATCATAGCAGGCGGCTCGTTAATCTGATTATTATCTGTGATTATAGCATATTGCAAAACTTTTTGCAAGTAATAATTACATTTTTATGCATTTTTTTCAACCGACGCTAATAGAAACGCCGCGCGGACCGCATAAGCAAGACCAAGGCGAGGCAATAAAGCTCCGCCTTGGTTAAAGTGCCGTCAGCCGGAACAGCCGCAGCCGTATTGCCCGTAGCCCGCGCAGCCGCCGCAACCACCGCAGCCGCCTCCGTTACAACCGCAGCCTTGGGGAAGCTGTGCGCAGCGCAATGTGAAGCAGCTGCTGTTAACTCCGCCTATTGTGCTGCAGCCATTGCCGCACACTTTACAGTTATACCGACAGCAATTCGTCCGGTACCCCGCCGGGGCGCTCGCCATACCGAGGACATAGTTGCCGGGGCAAACACCGTCAAAGCTGCAGCAGCCGCACTCGTCGGAGCTTGCGGTGTAGAATTTTCCGCAGCCGCACAGTGTGCAGACGCAGCCCGGCAGGGGATTGCCGGCGCAATCCGTGCAGCGGAACGACACCGTTGCTGTCTGTGCCTGCTGCCGACCGCAGCCCCCGCAGCCTCCGCAGCCGTAATACCCGCAATTGTTGAACATGATACATCTTCCTTTGCTTTATAAATTTGCGGCTTGTCCGTCCGCAATATACTTTATGCAAGCTCAGGGAGCTTTGTGCAACAAAAAAAGCCACCGGTATTGGTGGCTTTCGGGTTTGGTACTATCTTTATGCGCTAAATACTGCGCAAATCACATATCCGCGCTGTACTGCCAATCCGGCACATTTGCATAGGGATTGACAAGGTTCTTCTTCTCGTAGTAATAGTCGGGGTACTGCGGGTTGTCGTTCTTGACCACCTTGCTGACGTCGGGGTAAGGCTCTTCGCCGGGGCGCACTAAGCGGGCGACCACAACAAAGCGCGAGCCGTCAAAGTTAAACGCACAGGTGGAAAGCGTCAGCAGGGTGTCCGAGGGCTGAATGTCAACCCCGGTTTTGTAGAGCGCGCGGCGGTCAACCTCCGCAATATAGCCCAAGAAGTTTGCCTCATTGCGCATTTCTGTCCAGTGGTAGGGGAAGATGTATTCCCCGGCGGAATGCTGGACGCCGTTGGTGTAAAACACGGCATAAATCTGCCAGTATTTCGGCTCATTGCCGTAGATAGTGTTCATCTCGATGGTCGGTGTTTGCTGCCACTGCTTGATTTCCCTGTAGTTTATAAGGTTGTGGAACACCAAATCAACATAGGCGTTGTTGTGCCCGTAAATAACAAGGTTCTTGCTCAGCGCCGTCGCGGTAATGCGCGTGTTCGCGTCAAAGAACGGTACGCCGTGCTTGTTCTTGCTTTTGTCAAAGGCGTGCTTAAGGTAATACTCGTTGTCCGTGGTTTGCAGCACGGGGTAATCAATATTAAGGGAGGGTATGCTCAGCCAGCCGCGCAGGTCCTGGTTCTTGGCGTAAACCGCGGCATATTTCTTGTTAAAGCCGCTTGGGAACACCACGCCGGGGAATTGGTCGGCAAGCTGACCGTCAGGAATATCACTTGAGTTATAAACAATCTGCTTGATTTCATCAAGCTCACGCCGCTCCAGCGTGGGGCCGATGAAGAATGAGTTGAGAAGAATCGGCGCGGCGACGAGAATCGCGACAATTGAGGTTATAAAGGCGCTCTTGCGTACCTTTTCGCCCGTGCTGTCGCTTCTCTTTGGGAACAAATCCCTCAGCTGCTGCTTAAAGCTGCGTTTTTGCCCCGGCTCGTCAAACAGGTCGGCAAAGTCATCCTCGTCAAAATAATCCTCCTTGGCTGCCGAGGCGGTAATCTCCGCCTCCTCAAACAAATCAGCAAGGCTGCTATGCTTTACCGCAGGCTCTTCAACAGCTGCCTGCTCCGGTGTGGTGGCAGTGATTTCGTGCTCCTGTTCGGCGGGGGCGTTATCCTCGTCCACCGCCTGATAAAGCACCTGAACATCGGCTTCATAGGCGTTTGCGGCGGGAGCCTGCTGCTGCCCATAGCCCGGGAACGGCGGCTGACCATAGTAGCCGTATGGCGGCATCATCATCTGCGGATACGGATATCCGCCATAGCCAAAGCCGCCGGGCGCTTGGTCCTGCCCGTCCTGATAAACAACCTGCATACCTGCCTGCCGCTCATAGCTGTTAAGCTGCATTGGGTCTGCGTTGCCCTGCGGCGGAAGCGCTGTCGGGAAGCTGCCGTAAGGCATATAAACCGGCACGGGCACAAACATGGGGTAGGGCATCATGGGTGGCGCTGCGCCCGGAACCTGTCCCATTGGCGGCATTGGGTAAGGATAACCAAAGGGCATAGGGGGAACCTGCCCCTGCGGCGGCACCTGAGCCTCGTTAGTATTGGTTCTTTCTTCGGACACGGTATTGCTCCTTCTGTGCTTGTGTTTAATATCTCTGCGCGGCACTCAGCTTTATTTTCTGATTGCGCGTAACAGCAGCATAAATGCGGCGTTCTCCGTCAGCAGGCGGTTTGCCGCTCGGTCGTTCCTTGCAAAGCGGATATGCTCGGTTTGGGTTTCTCGCCCCCGCGCGGCAAGCGCAACATAGGCGTGCAGTTCATCGTTGGCGTCCGCGAAGCCTGTTGTGGCAAGGGCAAAATCCGTGCCGAACAGCCTTAGCGCCCCGCTTGCCATTTCTTCGGCACACTGTGCGCTTACGGCACCCTGTTCCTTAAGAGTCCGCCGCGCAACGCCCAGCAAGTTTTCCTTTGCCTCGTTGCAATAAGCAACCGCAGCACCCTTCAGCACACTGCTTGCTCCGGGGCAATCCGTCAACCGCTTGGCAAGTCCGCCTCCCGTAATGCTCTCCGCCGTCGCAAGGCTTTTGCCCGCAGTGCCAAGCTCTTTAACAAGCACTGACTCAATGCTCGGCACGTCAATGCCGTAAATCCGGTCGCCCAAGCGCCTTTGGATTTCCTCAAGCACAGGCGCAAGCAGCTCGGCGGCGGCTTTTTCGTCCGGCGCTCGTGCGGTCACACGCAGCAGGGCTTCGCCGCTTTTGGCGTAGGGCGCTACGCTGGGGTTTTCGCCGTCAAGTAAATCCTCAACCGCGGCGGACATGGCGCTCTCGCCAATCCCCATTGTGCGCACCATGCGGGAGAGGATAACGCCCTCGCTCCACTCTTCCAAAAAGTCCTGCACACTGTTAAGGAACATCGGCTCCAGTTCCCGCGGCGGTCCCGGCAGCAGGATTACCCCCTTGCCGCCGTGCCTGATTCCCAAGCCGGGGGCTGTGCCGTTTTTATTGGCAAAAACCCGCGCTCCCTTGGGAACCATTGCCTGCCTCAGGTTGCCCTTTGGCATGGGGCAAGCCCTTGCAAGGAAAAAATCGCGGATTGCTTCCGCCAAGGCGTCGTCCTGCTTAAGCTCAAGCCCAAGCGCCGCGCAGACAGTTTCGCGCGTTATGTCGTCCGGAGTGGGACCCAAGCCGCCCGTCACAATAACAAGCTCCGCGCGAGAGAGCGACTGCAGGAAGGCATCGCGCAGACGTTCGGGGTTATCTCCAACAACGCTCTGCCTGTGCAGGGGAATGCCGCGGGCGGCAAGCTCACGCGCCAAAAAAGCGGCGTTGGTGTTCACAATATCCCCCAACAGCAGCTCGGTACCAACGCAAAGCAGCTCACAGCCTGACATAAAGCACAAACCTCCGCAATCCCCATTATTATACTTTATCCACGCCATTAAATCAAGCCTAAACGACAAATGTTTACATTTGCGGGGATTTTTCTTAATACTTTTGCCCCGCGGCGGGCTTTACGGAAAGTTTTTTATTAAAAAAGAGGGAAAACGCCCTTTTTCGCGTATTTAATTATTAAGAGCCTAAGCCGAGGAGGAATTGCCATGCTGCCAAGGGAGCTTGCAGAGCAGAGGGAACACGCCTTTCTTTCGCCAAGGGCTACCTTTGCGGACAAAAGCATAGGGCGTGCCCGTCCGGAGCCTGAGTGCGACGTGCGCACGGCTTTCCAGCGGGATAGGGATAGGATAATCCACTGTGAGGCGTTTCGCCGCCTTAAGCATAAAACACAGGTATTCCTTTCCCCGAGAGGCGACCATTACCGCACCCGCCTGACACACACGCTGGAGGTCAGCCAAATTGCGCGAACCATAGCCTGTGCGCTGCTGCTGAACGAAAACCTTACAGAGGCGATTGCCCTTGGGCATGACCTGGGTCATACTCCCTTTGGTCACGCCGGGGAGAGGGCGCTCAATGAGGTTTCAGCGGCGGGCTTTAAGCACTACAGACAAAGCCGCCGTGTGTGTGAAAGCATTGAAAAAGCGGGTCAGGGGCTTAATCTTTGTGAGGAAACGCTCAATGGCATTGAACGCCACACGGGGGGAGAAAACGCAAAAACCCCGGAGGGGCAAATCGTGCGCCTTGCGGACAAAATAGCCTACATAAACCACGATATTGAGGACGCAATTGCGGCCGGTGTTATGACGGAGGAGGATATTCCCATAGAGCTGCGCGAGGCTTTGGGACATTCCAAATCCGCAAGGATAAACACCATGGTCTGCTCCGCAATCAGCAATTCGGCTCAGGGAGAAATCGGGCTTGCTCCGCAAATCAGGGAGCCCTTTGAGCTGCTGCACGGTTTTATGTTTGATATGGTCTACACAAACCCTGTCTGCAAAAGCGAGGAAACCAAGGCAATTGACCTTGTGCAAGCGCTTTACAGGCACTTTCTTAAGCACATTGAGCAGCTGCCGACCCTATACCGCAAATGCGCACAGGACGAGGGCGAGGAGCGGGCCGTGTGTGACTACATTGCCGGCATGACGGACCGCTATGCCGTGCGGCTGTTCAACGAATTATTTGTACCCAAGGATTGGAAAATCTGACCACGGCGGAATTTTAAGGCGGGAGGTGAATCGAATGGCTTTACCGGATTCTTTTTACAGGGAGCTTTTGGAGCGCACGGACATTGAGGCGCTCATTAGCCCGTATGTTCGCCTTAAGCGCAGCGGGCATAACCTTTTGGGGCTTTGCCCCTTCCACAGTGAGCGCACACCATCCTTCAGCGTGGACGCGCAAAAGGGCTTGTTCTATTGCTTTGGCTGCGGGGAGGGCGGCAGCGCAATCAGCTTTTTGCAGAAGATTGAGAATCTGGACTTCATGGAGGCTGTAAAGGAGCTTGCGGAGCGGGCGGGTATGCGCCTGCCGGAGCAAAACGCCGAAACCGAACAGCTGGAACGCCTGCGCAAGCAGATTTTGGAGGCGAACCGCGAGGCTGCCAAATTTTTCCATGCGCAGCTGATGGGGGATAGTGGCAGCCGGGCGCTGGAATACCTGCTGAACCGGGGACTTACAAAAAAGACAATCACGCACTTTGGGTTGGGCTTTGCCCCGAACGACTACAGCTTTGGCAAGCATATGCGGGAGGCAGGCTTTGGGGAAAACGTGCTGATTATGGCAAACCTTATGCGCCGCAGCAATGAAGGAAAAGTGTCTTCCGCTTTTTGGAACCGCGTCATGTTCCCGATAATTGACGTCCGCGGGCGCATAATAGCCTTTGGCGGCCGCGTTATGGACGACAGCAAGCCTAAGTACGTCAACACCAGCGACACGCCGGTATACAAAAAAAGCGCGGGTGTTTATGCCCTTAACTTTGCCAAAAACTCCGGCGCGGGGCAGCTTCTGCTTGCAGAGGGCTATATGGACGTCATAGCTCTGCACCAGGCAGGCTTCACTCAGGCTGTGGCGTGCTTGGGAACCGCCACCACCAAGGAGCAGGCTTTGCTGCTGCGGCGCTACACAAGCGAGGTTGTTTTGTCCTACGACGCTGACGAGGCGGGTCAGCTTGCCGCCTCACGCGCAATAGGGATTTTTGACGGTGCGGGGCTTAAGGTGCGTGTGCTGCGCTGGGACAAGCAAAGGGACGGAAAGGACCCGGACGAGATAATCCGCCGCCACGGCAGCGAGCGTTATAAGCGCCTGCTGGAGGGCGCGGCAAACGACGTTGAGTTCCGCCTGCTCAGCGAGCGCGGCAAATTTGACCTCACCAAGGACGACGGAAAGCGCGGCTTTTTAGCAAGCGCCTGCCAGATAATGGCGTCAATGCACCTGAGCGAAACCACGCTGGATATTTATGCCGGCCGCCTTGCCGAGGAGCTGGACGTGAACCGCGACGCAATAGTCAGCGAAACACGCCGCCGCCAAAAAAGCCTTAGCCGCCGTGAGGAAAAGCAGCAGCAGGAATTTATTCCCGCAAACCTTGCGCCCGCCTACTCCCGTGAGGGAGCCGTGCCGGTAAGGCTGCAGCGTGCGGAGGAAACCCTGCTTTCGGCGCTTATACGTTCGCCGGAGCTTTATCCCGCGCTTGCGGACGAGCTTGACGCGGAGCTTTTCCAAACGGAAAAGGCAAAGGAAGCCTTGCTGCTTTTGCTGCGGCGCCTGAGCGAGGGCAGTGAAACCGAGCCGGCATATCTTGCGCAGGAGGCACAGCCGGAGGTATTGGCGCTGCTTACAAGGCTTTTCATGCAGGGCAAGGGTATGGCGGTCAGCAAAAAGGAGTGCTGCGATTGCCTTGAGGTTCTGCGGACGGCACGGCAAAAGCCCCCGGACGATGTAACCGCCCTGAGCGACGAGGAATTCCGCAGGCTTTTCAGCGGCTAACGGCTAAATCAGCCACTAACCATAAAACAAACTTTAATTGGAGGAAAAAACAATGGCAAAAAAAGACGACTTTCTGCCGGAGGAAGAAATCATGAGTGAGCTTGACGAGGAGCTTGAGCTTGCCGCGGCAGACGATGATGAGGACATAATAATCCCGCCGGAAGCGGACGAGGAAATCCCCGAGCCGACCGCAGAGGAGCTGGCTCGCGCGGCGGAGGCGGCTATTGCCGAGGAATCCGCGCCGACGGAAAACCCGTTTTTGGGCAACCCATATGTTAATATGCTGCTTAAAAAGGGGAGCGCGCAGGGCAGCCTTTCCGCGCTGGAAATTGACGAGGTAATGCTGGAGAGTGATTTTGACATTGACCTGCTGGACAAGCTCTATGAGGTTCTGGAGGCGCACGGCGTTGAGATTGTTGACGACCCCGATGTCTTGGGGCTTGACGCCCTGGAATACGGCGCGGACGGCAAGGTTGGGGAGCTTGTGCCGGACGAGGTCACGGTTGTGGACGACCCGGTTAAGGCATACCTTAAGGAAATAGGCAATATTCCGCTGCTGCTGCAGGAGGAGGAGCTTGAGCTTGCAAAGCGCCTTAAGGAGAACGATTCCCACGCAAAAAAGCGCCTTGCGGAGGCAAACCTGCGCCTTGTGGTAAGCATTGCAAAACGCTATGTCGGGCGTGGTATGCAGTTCCTCGACCTGATTCAAGAGGGAAATTTGGGGCTTATCAAAGCGGTTGATAAATTTGACGTGGATAAGGGCTTCAAGTTCTCCACATACGCCACCTGGTGGATTCGTCAGGCAATCACAAGGGCAATCGCGGACCAGGCGCGCACAATCCGCATACCCGTACACATGGTGGAAACCATCAACAGAATCAAAAAGGCAAACAGCGTTTTGCTGCACCGCAACGGGCGTGACCCAAGCCCGGAGGACGTGGCCAAGGAAATTGATATGCCTGTGGATAAGGTGCGCGAAATCATGCGCGTTGCGCTGGAGCCTGTTTCCCTTGAAACGCCGATAGGCGAGGAAGAGGACAGCCACCTTGGGGATTTTATCCCGGATGCAGACGCCACAGCGCCGATAGACGCCGCCAGCGCCCTGCTGCTCAAGGAACAGCTTGCCGAGGTGCTGCACACCCTAACCCCGCGTGAGGCAAAGGTGCTGGCAATGCGCTTTGGCTTGACCGACGGTACTCCCCACACTCTTGAGGAGGTTGGGCTTGAGTTTGCGGTTACCCGCGAGCGCATACGCCAGATTGAGGCAAAGGCTCTGCGTAAGCTGCGCCACCCAAGCCGCAGCAAGCGCCTAAAGGGCTTCTTGGAATGAGCCGAGCGAGATAAAAAAACCAAAAAGGAGGGCGCGAGCCATGCCTAAGGAAAAAACAAACGACGAGCAGGCGCTGAGTGCAGTAAAGCAAATTGCGGATGCGGCTTGGGCGGAGCTGCGCGCCAAGCTTGAGCAGACGGAAACGCCCGAAGACCTTGAGCTTTTGGATAAGGCTTATTCGCTTGCTCTGGAGGCGCACGGGCTGACCCCGCGCCTCAGCGGCGAGCCGTACATAACCCACCCCATTGCGGTAACAAAAATACTCCACGAGCTGGGCTTGGACGCTCCCGCCCTTGCCGCCGCCCTGCTGCACGACGTGGTTGAGGACACGGACGTAACGATAGAAGACATTGAAAAGCTCTTTGGCGCTGAGGTTGCGGTGCTTGTCAGCGGGGTAACAAAGCTTGGCAAGGTGCAGCTTTCAACGCAGGAGGAGCAGCAGGCGGAGAATATCCGCAAAATGCTTATTGCAATGAACGCGGATATCCGCGTCATACTGATTAAGCTTGCGGACAGGCTGCACAATATGCGTACCCTGCAATATAAAAAACCGGCAAGCCAGCTGCGCATTGCCAAGGAAACGTTGGATATTTACGCGCCCATTGCCCACCGCCTGGGCGTCCGCTGGATTAAGGAGGAGCTGGAGGACCTTTCGCTTCGCTTTATGGACCCGCACGCCTATGAGGAGGTGCGCCGCTCCATGGAGGCGCTTTCCGACGAGAGGCAGCAGTTTTTGGCGGAAACCCAGCAAAAGCTGCTCGATTGCGTACGTCCCCTTTGCCCTGACGCGGAGGTGAGCGGGCGAATAAAAAGCGTCCACGGAATCTACCGCAAAATGTTTTTGCAAAACAAAAATTTTGATGAAATATTCGACGTTTTTGCCGTGCGCATTTTGGTCAACACAAAGGAGGAGTGCTATAACGCCTTGGGGCTTATCCACGAATCCTTTACGGCTATCCCCGGCAGGCTTAAGGATTACATCAGTATGCCAAAGCCAAACGGCTACCAGTCCCTGCACACGGTGGTTTTGGTGCGCAAAAGCGGCGCGGAGGGTATTCCGTTTGAGGTACAGATTCGCACAAAGCAAATGCACCAAATGGCGGAATACGGCGTTGCGGCGCACTGGAAGTACAAGCTTCAATACAGCGGCAAAAGCCCGTTGGATAAGCAGTTGGACTGGCTGCGCAAGCTGGTTGACGCCCAAAGGGAGGGCGAGGAGGCGGAGGACCTTGTTAAGACGCTCAAGAGCGATTTTGTGCCGGAGGAGGTCTATATCCTCACTCCAAAGGGGGATATAATCAACCTGCCGCAGGGCGCCACCGTCATTGACTTTGCCTATGCAATACACTCCGGTGTCGGCGAGCGAATGATTGGGGCGAAGGTAAACGGGCGTATTGTTCCGCTGGACACCGAGCTGAAAACCGGCGAGATAGTTTCTGTTATGACCTCCCCGCCGCCGGGCAAGGGACCGAGCCGCGACTGGCTGAGCATTGCGAAAACCAGCAGCGCAAGGGCAAAAATCCGCGCGTGGTTTAAGAGGGAGATGCGTGAGGAAAACATACAGCGCGGGCGGGAGGAGCTTGAGCGGGAGCTGCACCGCAACAGAATTTTCTTTGCGGACGAGGAATACCAGGATATACTGATTTCGGCGGCAAGGCGCCACCGCTTTGAGGAGGTTGACGACTTTTTCGCCGCCATAGGCTACGGCGGTGTCAGCGTGTTCCGAATGCTGTCCTACTTCAAGGAGGAGGAAAACAAGCTGCGGCAAAAGCACCGCGACGAGGAAGAGCTGATTACCGCCTCCAATGCTGTAAAAAAACGGGTCCGCAGCAAGGAGGGTGTTGTTGTTGAGGGCCTGGACGATGTGTTAGTAAAATTTGCGCACTGCTGCAGCCCCATTCCCGGCGACCCGATTATTGGGTTCATCACCCGAGGACACGGCGTTTCAATACACACACAGAGCTGTACCAATGCCTCTCCCCGGCGGCAGGAGCAGGAACCGGGGCGCTGGCTAAAGGCGTACTGGGACACGGAATCAAACGAGCGCTTTGAAACCGCGCTGCTGATTGAATACCACGACAGGATTGGCATACTTTCTGACGTTTCAACAATTTGCGCAAATATGCACATACCTATTTCGGACTTCAGCAGCCGCCACGCCAAGGATGAGATCCGTGCCTTTACGCTAAGCGTTGTTGTTGCGGGCGCGGAACAGTTTGCGCGGCTGCAGGCACGCATTAACGAGATTAAGGGCGTTGTGAGTGTGTCGCGCTTTCAGGAATAAAATCGACGGAGGTGGGCGCAATGGCGCTGAATATAGCTTTAGTTTCCGGCAAGGGTGGGGTTGGCAAAAGCACGGTCTGCGCCGCCTTGGCGCGAGAGTTCGCCGCGCTTGGCAAAAGAACCCTTGCCGTTGACTGTGATATTCGCCTGCGCAGCTTGGACTTGCTTTTGGGCTTTTCCCGCGGGCTTGTTTTCACTTGGGGCGACGTGCTGCGCAAGCAATGCACGCTCAAGCAGGCGCTGCTTAACGACGGCAAGCTTTCGCTGCTGGCGGCGCCGCTTCTTCCGCTTGCCGCGCATGAAATAACGCTGTTTGGCGTATTGCTCCGCAGCCTGCAAGGCTATTTTGATGTAATACTGCTGGACGCTTCGGCGGGCTTTTCCACCGGCTTTGTTTTGGCGGCAGAAAACGCCGATGTGGCTATAGTTGTCGCTCAGCCGGAGCCTGTTTGTGTCCGCGCGGCGGCTGCCTGTGTGCAGGAGCTTGGCAATGCGCGGCAGGGCGGGGGAGTGGTGTTTTCGAGCGCAAGTGTGCAGGGGAGCGTACATGGCGCCGCTTATCCGCCCGGGGTGGGGCAGGAGAACACGGCGCCAAAGCCGCGGCTGTTAATAAACCGCTTCCAAAGGAAACGCACACAGGACGGCATTTATTTTAATATAGACGAAACTATAGATTCCGTTGGGGCGCAGCTTGTTGGCGTTATCCCGGAGGATAACGAGGTTGCCGGCAGCATCGCCGCGGGCTACCCGCTGCCTGATGGCTGCCCGGCGGGCAGGGCTTTTGGACGTGTGGCTCAACGCCTGTTGGGCAAAAATGTCAGTCTGCGCTTGGATTATTAGCCGGAAGCAGCTCCACCTTAACGCGACCTATGCGCCGGTCCTCCACGTTCATAACAGTGAAGCGCAGGTTGTCATATTCCGCCACGTCCATTTGCCCGTCCTCCGGCAAATAGCCAAGCAAGGAAAGCACGAAGCCTCCCACGGTGTCATATTCGCCCTTTGGCAGGGAAAGACCCGTCAGCTCCTCCAGCTCATCAATGTCCATCACGCCGTCAACCGTGAAGGTGCTTTCGTCAATCTTGGTTACTTCCTCGTCCTCGTTGTCGTATTCATCCTGAATGTCGCCAACAATTGCCTCCAGCACGTCCTCCATGGTAATAATTCCCGCCGTACCCCCAAATTCATCAACAACAACGGCAATTTGCAGGTGCTTGGCTTTCATTTCCGTAAAAAGCGCACCGCAGGATTTTGTTTCCGGAACATAGTAAGGCTTGCGCATAAAATCGCCCAAGCTCAAACCCTTTGGTAGGCTGCTTCCTACATATGGCAGCAGGTCCTTAATGTAAACAAAGCCGGTTATGTTGTCCTGGCTCCCATCATAAACGGGGATTCGGGAGTGACCCTCCTCAACAGATAGCTTTACTACCTCAATCAGCGGGCTTTGCGCACTGATTGCAACCATGTCAGTGCGGTGGGTCATGGCGTCGGCGGCGGTCATGTCGTCAAACTCGAAGATGTTGTCAATCATCTCCCGCTGCTCGCTCTCAATAACGCCCTTTTCCTCGCCTACGTCCACCATCATGCGGATTTCCTCCTCGGTCACCTGCTCCTCGTCGGCGTTGGGGTCGAAGCCAAACAGGCGCACAATGCCGTTGGTGGAAACGGTAAGCACCTTAACAAACGGACTAACCGCCTTTGAGAAAGCCAGCAGTATACCGGAAACGGCATACGCAACCTTTTCCGGGCGCTGGATTGCGATTTTTTTGGGCACAAGCTCACCGAGCACCAGCGTAACGTAGGAGGTGACAAGGGTGATTATTACCACCGCAAAGCCATGCAGAATGCTTTCGCTGACTATATTAATCAAAAAGGTGCTTGAAAGCGCCTTCATCAGCATTTCCGCAAAGGTTATTGACGCGCTTGCGCTGGTTAAAAAACCGGCTAAGGTAACACCGATTTGCACTGTGGAAAGGAAACGGCTTGAGTTCTCCGTCAGCTTTTGGACACGGCGAGCCTTTTTGTCGCCCTCCGTGGCAAGACGGTCAACCTTGTTGTCGTTAAGGGTTATGACCGCAATCTCGCTCATAACAAAAAATGCGTTAACGCCGATTAACACGAACAGCAACAGTATTTGCAGTATCAGACCGGCAGGGTCTGCGTCCATAATGGATTAAATTCCTTTCGTTTTCTTCTGTTGTGATGAACTATTTTAGCATATTATACCCGGCTTGTCAAATCACACGTTAAAGCGGAAGAGCACAACATCGCCGTCCTGCATAACGTATTCCTTGCCCTCGCTGCGCACAAGCCCCTTTTCTTTGGCGGCCGCAATGGAGCCGCAGGCAATCAGCTGCTCATAGGGTACAACCTCCGCGCGGATAAACCCGCGCTCAAAATCAGTGTGTATTTTTCCCGCCGCCTGAGGAGCCTTTGTTCCCTTGGTTATGGTCCAGGCGCGAACCTCCGGCTCGCCCGCCGTCAGGTAGCTGATAAGCCCCAGCAGGTGGTAGCCCCTGCGCACCAGCTGCGCTAAGCCTCCCTCCGCAACGCCGCTCTCCGTCAGGAATTCGGCACGCTCCTCCTCAGGCAAATCCGCCAGCTGTGCCTCAAGCTCCGCGCAAATCGGCAGAACCTCAGCCCCGCGCCCGTCCGCAAGGGCCTTAACGGCATTGAAATGCGGGTTGCCATCAACACCGGCTGCTAAGTCGCTTTCGCTCAGGTTGCAGGCATAAATCACCGGCTTTGCCGTCAGCAGGGGCTGCTCCGCAAGCCAAACCCTCTCGTTTTCGTCCATATCGGCGGTGTTTGGCAGCTTTTCTTCCTCAAGCTCCGTCTTAAGGCGTTCAAAAAACGCCAGCTGCCCTGCCGCGGCTTTGTCGTTCCTTGCCTGTTTTGTAAGGCGGGCAATTCGCCGTTCCAGTGCGTCCAAGTCCGCAAGGATAAGCTCAGTTTCAATTATGCTTATGTCGCGCAGCGGGTCAATTGTGGCTTCAACGTGCATAACGTCGCCGTCCTCGAAGCAGCGCACCATGTGGATAATAGCGTCAACCTCCCTTATATGGGAAAGGAACTTGTTCCCTAAGCCCTCCCCGCGGGAGGCGCCCTTAACAAGCCCCGCAATGTCCACAAACTCCATCACGGCGGGCGTCAGCTTTTTTGGGTGGTAGATTTCCGCAAGCCTGTCCAAGCGGCTGTCCGGCACGGCGACAACACCAACATTCGGCTCAATTGTGCAAAAGGCGTAGTTGGCGCACTGCGCGCCGGCGTTTGTTATTGCGTTGAACAGCGTACTTTTGCCCACGTTGGGCAGACCCACAATACCAAGCTTCATTTCTCTTCTCCGAATAAAAAATATCCCTTAGATTATACCAAATCTGCCGGGATTTTGCAATCACCACGTTTGGCAGCAAAAAACGGCGAGGAGCATAGCCCTCGCCGAGTTTTTGTGTAAAGCCGTTTAGCGCTTGCTGAACTGCGGTGCGCGGCGTGCAGCCTTAAGGCCGTACTTCTTGCGCTCTTTCATGCGCGGGTCACGCGTAAGGAACCCGGCCTGCTTGAGCGTTTGGCGCAGCTCCTCATCGTAAAGCAGCAGGGCACGGCTCAGTCCGTGGCGGATTGCGCCTGCCTGACCCGTAACGCCGCCGCCGGAAACACGGCAGACAATATCGAACTTCTCGCCGGTACCCGTCAGCACCAAGGGCTGGCGCACAATGAGCTTAAGGGTTTCAAGCCCAAAATAATCGTCTATGTCGCGGTCATTGATGGTGATGCTGCCTGTGCCGGCATAAACACGCACACGCGCCACGCTTTTTTTGCGGCGTCCTGTGCCGTAAAAATACGGATTGCTTTCAAACATTTGCTTAACCCTCCTTAAAGTGCCCAAACTTCGGGCTTTTGCGCGGTCTGCTCATGCTCCGCGCCGCGGTAAATACGCAGGCGGGTCATGCTGTTGCGCCCGATTGTGTTTGCGGGCAGCATACGCTTGACTGCAAGCTCCATTGCGAACTCCGGGCGCTCCTTCATGATTTTGCCGTACTTGATTTCCTTAAGGTGCCCAATGTAGCCGCTGTGATGATAGTAGGTCTTTTGCTCCAGCTTTTTGCCGGTGAGGACTGCCTGCGCCGCATTGATGATGATGACGCAGTCGCCGCAATCGGCGTGCGGGGCAAAGGTAGGCTTGTGCTTGCCGCGCAGCAGGGTGGCAGCCTGCGCCGCAACGCGTCCGAGCGATTTGCCCTGAGCGTCAAGGATATACCACTTGCGCGTAATGTCCGCCGCCTTTGGCATTGTTGTGGACATGGTTTTACCTCCAAACGGGATTTGAATAATATGGGGTTTGGGCGCGGGGCATACCGCCCTTTTAACTCCCAAAGCCTTGCGTAGTTTAACACAAACACAGGCCGTCTGTCAAGGGCTTTTTAGAATTATTTTAGATTCGCACCATGTTTTTGCAAGTTTTTCCTTGTTTTTACAAAAATTCAGCAGAATTTAGGATTTGAAATTTTACGCAATTTTTCAGCGCCAAAGCTCCAAAAGCTCCCTTATCGGCGCGTGAAAACGCTTGTGCCCCGGTATTTCGCCGCTTGGCTCTTCAATGAATTTGGTCCAGCTTGCCTTTTTGTAATGCACGTCGCACTGGAATTTGGTAATAAGCTCAATCAACGCCTCTCGCAGCGGCTCGTTTTTCAGCACCTCAACGCCCGCAAGCTCAAGCTCTACCTCATCAAGCGGGCTGATTCCGGCAAGCTCCACGGTCAGGGTGTCGCCCGGAAGGAGCTTATATTCCGCGCCCTTGCCATTGATCGTTACGCTTATGCTCCGGGCGCTCACAAGGTCACGGAAGGCTAAGCGATATGTGCGGCTCTGCGGCATAAAAGAAAGCTCGTCGCCGCCTGCGCCGCGAATGCTCAGCCGCAGGGTGTTTTCACCCTCTGTCAGGCTAAACCTTGTTTCGCGGTAAGCACCATCTAAGTACGCCATGCTCTCGCCGTCGTCCTCATAGAGCGTGAACTCCCCGTCGCCGCGGTAAAGCCAAAGCTCAAGCTCTGCGGGGTTGGCAACGCTGTTGGTTTTTCCGTCCAAGGCAAGCGGAATTATCGCTCCCTCCTTGGCAAGCACGGGAATACTTTCCGCGCCGCGGCAAAGCGTCGCCTCACGCCCGCCGTTGTAAATGCGCCCGTTGAAAATATCCGTCCAACGACCCTCCGGCAGCCACAGCTTAACCTGAGCAAGGTTGGTGTGCTTGCTGATTTTCTCCGTTACGGGCGCACACAGCAGCTCTGAGCCGAAGTAGTATTCGTTACCGTATTTATACGCCGCCTCCACGTTAGGGTGTGTGTAATACAGCGGCTCACAAAGGGCTATGCCCTCTGTGTGGCTGCGCTTGTTCATTGAGTAAAGGTACGGCACAAGGCGGTGACGAAGCCGCAGCAGCTCGACGGTGTATTTATAAACATCGTCGCGGTATTTCCAGGGCTCCTTGCCCATGAACTCGTTGCTGGTGGAGTGCAGGCGCATAATGGGGTTAAACACGCCGAATTGCACCCAGCGCAGGTACAACTCGTCGTCCTTGCTGCCCATGTGGTGACCGCCTATGTCATGGCTCCACCAGCCGTAGCCCACGTTGGCGGCGTTTGCCGTAAAATAGGGCTGGAAGCGCAGGCAAGCCCAGCTTATCATGGTGTCGCCGCTGAAGCCCAAGGGATAGCGGTGGCTGCCCGGTCCGGCGTAGCGGCTGAGTATAAGCGGACGGCGCTTGGAGGCGGATTTTTCTTTGCCGTCCCTGTCCGGTGTGCGCTTGGAATCCAAATAATGGTAATGGTTAAGCGCCCAAAGCGGGTCAAGCCCGGGGATATTGGTCTTGGTTCCCTGCTGCCAGTCTATCCACCAAAAGTCAACGCCGGCGTCCTCCAACGGGTGGTGCAAAACCTTAAAGTAATGCTCCACGAACCTTGGGTCGGTTATGTCAAAGCATATTTGCTCGCCGCTTTTTGGGTCTGTACCCATGGCCTCCGCCATTTTTGCGTATGGCTCCTCAAAGGCACGCACACCGTCCGCCGGGTGAAGATTAAGCGTAACCTTGCGCCCCTGCGCTTGAAGTGTGGCAAGGAAGTCGCGCCAATCCGGGAAGAGCTTTTCGTCCCAGGTGTAGCCCGTCCAGCCAAGGTTTTGGAACAGGCGCGTTATGCTGCGCTTGCGGCGCGGGTCGGTTATGGTGGTAAGCTTTTCGGCGTAGTCGCTCAAGTCCACCAGGTGCCAGTCCATGTCCACCGTCGCCACGGCAATGGGAATTTCCTCCTTGTCGAACCTTGCCATAAGCTCCAAGTATTCCTGCTGAGTGTATGCCTTATAACGGCTCCACCAGTTGGCGAGGGAATAGCGGGGAATAAGCGGCACCTGCCCTGTAATGGCGTAAAAATCCCGCAGGCAGCCGCGGTAATTATGCCCATAGGCAAAATAGTAGCAGTCGCTGCCCTTGCTTTCGCGCGGGGAAACATGGCTGTTTTCATCCAACAGCAGGGAGTCGTCCTCCATAACCGTCAGCCCCTCGCGGCTTATAAGCCCCTCGCCCAGGCGGGTAGCCCCGACTGTCTGGTCAAGTGTGCGGCAGGTACCCCTGAGATTGCCCTCGTGCGGGTCGTCCGCCTTGCGCCCCGTGTCCTTAAAATAGGCGCTTACAAGCTTGCCGTCCTTGGCTCTGAGGGTAAAAATAACCGCCTGTGTTTCGGCAATTATTTTGCCGCGCGCCTTTTTTGCCTGTAAGCTGCCGCCGCCGTCCACGCTGCGATTCCAAACTATTTGCGTGGCACAGTCCGTGAATACGCCGTTCTTGGAGTATTCAACCCTTAGCAAGCGGTTTGTGATTGCCGTCAGCCGCAGCTTGCCGAAAACGGCGCTGCTTGCGGCGGGGGCAACGGGGTTCAGCTCCAAGGCATAGCTTTCGCTGAAGTAGTCCATACCCAACCTCCTTAAAAATGCAGCAGCGCGGAACACCGCCTTAATCGGCATTCCGCGCAAAGCTTATCAGTGGTTTTCCCAGTTCTTCGCCCGCTCAACGGCCTTTTTCCAGCCGGCGTATTGCAGCTCGCGCTCCTTTGCGGAAATCTGCGGGACAAAGATTTTCTTGACCTCCCGCAGAGCAAGCAGCTCCTCACGGTCGTGCCAAAGCCCAACGGCAAGTCCCGCCATACAGGCGGCTCCCCAGGCCGTGGTTTCCACCATTGCGGGGCGGTTGACCTTGCAGTCCAGCAAATCCGCTTGAATTTGCATCATTATGTTGCTGACCGACGCGCCGCCGTCCACCCTCAGCTCCTTGAGCGGTATTTGGCTGTCCGCCTGCATTGCCTCCAGAAGGTCCTTCACCTGGAAGGATATGCCCTCCAGCACGGCGCGGGCAATATGCGCCCTGTTTACGCCGCGGGTGAGTCCTACAATCGCGCCGCGGGCGTACATATCCCAGTAGGGCGCGCCAAGCCCCGTGAAAGCGGGAACACAGTAGGCGCCGTTGGCGTTGGGCACGCTCTCCGCAAGGGTGTCACACTCCGGCGCGGAGGCAATTAGGTGCAGCTCGTCACGCAGCCACTGGATTGTAGCCCCACCGTTGAAAGCGCTGCCCTCAATGGCGTACTCAACCTCGTTGCCAATGCCCCATGCCACGCCGGTGAGCAGTTGGTTTTCGCTGCGAACACGCTTGTCGCCGGTGTGCATGAGCAGGAAGCAGCCCGTGCCGTAGGTGTTTTTTGCCTCTCCGGGAGAGAAGCAGGCTTGACCGAAAAGTGCGCCGGGCTGGTCGCCTATTGCGCCGGAAATCGGTACGCCGGCAAGGGCGTCCAAGCCCAAAACCCCCGAACGGAAAGTGCCGTAAACCTTGCTTGAGGGGACGGGCTGCGGCAAAATACTCATCGGTATGCCCAAAATGCCGCAAAGCTCCTCGTCCCAGCAGAGCTTATCAACGTCAAACAGCATTGTGCGGCTTGCGTTTGAATAATCCGTAACGTGTTCACCGCCGGTAAGTCCCGCCCCGCCTGTTAGGTTCCAAATCAGCCAGGTTTCCACCGTGCCAAACAGCAGGTTCCCTTGCTCCGCAAGGCGGCGGGCGTGGGGTACATTATCCAAAATCCAGCGTATTTTTGTGCCGGAGAAATATGCGTCAATCAGCAGCCCCGTTTTGGCTCGTATGGTTTCCTCATGACCGTTTGCCTTTAGCTCCTCACACATTTTTGCCGTGCGGCGGCACTGCCAAACTATGGCGTTATAGACCGGGCGCCCCGTGCGTTTGTCCCAAAGGATTGTAGTTTCGCGCTGATTGGTCACGCCTATTGCGGCAATCTCGCTCGGGTGAACCTTGCGGTCGGCAAAAACGCCGCGCAGGGCTGCCAGCTGACTGTCCAAAATTTCAATCGGGTCATGCTCCACCCAGCCGGGCTTTGGATAAATCTGAGGGAACTCACGCTGGCTTTTGGCAATAATCTTGCCTTCCTTTGAAAAGACAATGGCCCGTGAGCTGGTTGTGCCTTGGTCAAGCGCAAGAATGTAATCGCGTGGCATGGTTTTTCTCTCCTTTGGTTATGGTTTAATGTTTAATACCTGCCAAGGTATTGTTCAAGCTCCCATTGGCTTACGCGGCTTGAGTAAGCGCGCCATTCCTCTTTTTTGGCGGCAAGGTACTTCGCAAAGACGTGCTCACCCAGAACCTCGCGCAAAAAGTCGCTGGCGGCAAACAGCCGCATTGCCTCCTCCAAGGAGCGCGGCAGGCTCGCTATGCTTTCCTCCTTGCGGCGGCTGTGCCCCATGGCAAAGATGTTTTCATTCACGGGGGCGGGGACGGGCATACTGTTGCTTATGCCCTCCAAACCGGCGCGCAGGCAGGCGGCAAAGGCAAGGTACGGGTTGCAGGCGGGGTCGGGTGAACGCAGCTCAATGCGCTGCCCGCCGCCGCGCGTTGTAGCCGGTATGCGTATAAGCGGCGAACGGTTACCGGCGCTCCACGCAATATGGACGGGAGCCTCATAGCCGCCGGCAAGGCGCTTGTAGCTGTTAACAAGCGGGTTAAGCAGCAGTGTCATGGGGGCTATGTATTCCAGCAGCCCCGCCATGAACCGATATGCTTCGCGGGAAAGCCCCAGGGCATCTGAGGAATCCGCAAAGATGTTGATGCCGTCCCTTGAGAGCGAAAGGTTAATGTGCATACCTGAGCCGGAAACGTCATAAACGGGCTTTGGCATAAAGGTTGCGTGCAGTCCGTGCTGCTGCGCCACGCTTTTGACCACAAGCTTAAAGGTTTCCACGTTGTCGGCCGTTTGCAGCGCCTCTCCGTGGCGGAAGTCTATTTCGTGCTGGGCGGGGGCCACCTCATGATGGCTGCCCTCCACGGCAAAGCCCATCTCCTCCAGCATATAGCAAATATCCCGGCGGCAATCCTCGCCCCTGTCCACGGGACCCAAATCAAAGTATCCGCCGTCGTCGTGGCTCTTAACCGTCGGACGTCCGTTGTCGTCCACGCTGAACAGGAAGAACTCAAGCTCAGGACCAACCTCCAGCGTCAAGCCAAGCTCCGCCGCCTGCGCACAGGCACGCTTAAGCACATAGCGCGGGTCGCCCTCAAAGGGCTTGCCGTCAACGGTGGTTACATCGCAAATCAGGCGGGCAACCTGCTCGCCCTCACGGCTGCGCCAGGGGTAGATAAGGAAGGTGTCCAAATCCGGGCGCAGAACCATGTCTGATTCCTCAATGCGAACAAAGCCTTCTATGGAGGAGCCGTCGAACATACAGCCCCGCTCCAGCACACGGGGCAGCTGCGCGGCGGGAATAGCCACGTTCTTCAGCGTGCCGAGTATATCAGTGAACTGCAGGCGCACAAAGCGCACGCCCCCGTCGCGGACAAAGGCGAGAATATCCTCGTTTGTGTAACGGCTCATGGTGTCGCTCCTTATTCTTCTGCGCTGCCGCTTTCCGGCTCTGCGGCTTCCTCAGCGGCGGGTACCGGCTTTTTTTTGCGGTGGATAACAAAGCGGTTGAGGGGATATGACCAAATGCCGGGAATAAGCGCCTGCACCGGCTTAACCACTATTTGCCCTATGTTCTTCCATGTGTCGCCAAAGGTATTAAGCCAATTTTGGAAAGCGGTCGCCATCCAAGCGCTGACGACCATTGTGAACAGCACCATAAGAATATAAAGGAAAGTGCTCCACGCAATGTTGGCGTCCGACTGGAAGCTGATTTTGCGGTTCAGTATATACGCAATCGTGTAGCCCACGGCAATGGAGATAAAATATGCCCAGAAATAGCCGACGCCGTCCTGTAGGTTCATAAAGGAAAGGACACGCGCAAACCAGTTGCCCTCAGGCAGTCCCCACGGCTGCGACAATATGTTTTTGAAAACAACGAATTGCAGCACATAAAAAACACCGTATTCAACAAGGGTTGAAAGCTGACCGGCAATCAGCCACTTGACGAGCTTGTAAAGCTCCGGGTGCGCGTCCGTAAGCCGCTTGATTTTCGGGTGCTTGGCAAGAAAAGTGTCCTGTGCGTCCATGGCTTGGGGGGGGATTGTTGTTTGTTCCGGCATAAAAAAACCTCCAAAATTTATTCCAAGTTATATAATAGCGTATTTTGAAGGAAAATGCAAGCGCAGCGCGGACTGCGGTAAACACGCGCCGCGGCTTGCCGAAAAAAGACCGCTTCCGTAGTGCGGACCTCAGTGTGTATAATTCCTGATTGCCCGCACAGCAAGCGAATCACAGCGTTCGTTTTCGGGGTGACCGGCGTGACCACGCACCCAAATGAATTCTACCTCATGCAGCTCACAAAGCTCCAGCAGGCGCTCCCAAAGCTCAGGGTTAAGCGCGGGGGATTTATCCCGCTTGACCCAGCCGTTGGCGCGCCAGGACTTTGCCCAGCCCTTTACTATGCCGTTGGATACATATTGTGAATCGGTGGTCAGCGTAACGCGGCACGGTTTGTTAAGCTGCTCCAACGCGGATATGCAGGCGGTCAGCTCCATGCGGTTATTGGTGGTTTGGGCCGCTCCGCCGCTCAACTCTTTTTCATGCTTGCCGAACCGCAGGATAGCGCCCCAACCGCCCGGTCCCGGATTGCCGGAACAGGCGCCGTCGGTCCAAATACGCACATGCGGTTTTTCAGACATAAAAACTCCCTTGCTTATCTCCTCAAAAAATGCCCGCCCAGCCGGGCAGGCACTTTTTATGTCGGCACTGACCTATCTTCCCGGGAGGCTGCCCTCCAAGTATTTTCGGCGTACATGAGCTTAACTGCTGTGTTCGGGATGGGAACAGGTGGAACCTCATCGCAATAAGCACCGACTCGCCCGCTACGGCGGACTGCG
The DNA here is from genome assembly GCA_031272895.1 of Clostridium sp. Classification (GTDB taxonomy): domain Bacteria; phylum Bacillota; class Clostridia; order Oscillospirales; family Acutalibacteraceae; genus WRKY01. Next base: position 59,450 of record JAISSW010000007.1, read on the forward strand.
GGGATTATTATAGCAGACCTCGGCGAGTTTGTCAAGGGGGGGCTTCTGTGAGCGTATAGCGAAGCATACTTGACAAATTGCTCGAAAACGAATATAATATGCGCGTAGGGCAGCAACGGCGCGCGTCCTTTGGTTTGTTGCGCCAATTGCTGCCCATTTTTTATTCAAAAGGAGCAGAGCAATGGCAAGTGTACCTGAAATTTTCGGCAACAGCGTGTTTGATGAAAAGGTAATGCGCGAGCGACTGCCTAAATCCGTTTTTAAGGCGCTTACTGCGACCATTCAAAGCGGAACGGAGCTGGACGGCGCGGTGGCAAGCGTCGTCGCCAACGCAATGAAGGACTGGGCGATTGAAAAGGGAGCGACCCACTTCACACACTGGTTCCAGCCAATGACGGGAATCACAGCGGAAAAGCACGACAGCTTTATTTCCCCGCAGGGCGAGGGCTCCGTCATCATGGAATTCAGCGGCAAGGAGCTTATCAAGGGCGAGCCTGACGCGTCCAGCTTCCCCAGCGGCGGTCTGCGCGCAACCTTCGAGGCTCGCGGCTACACGGCTTGGGACCCGACCTCTCCGGCGTTCATTAAGGACGGCATACTCTGCGTTCCCACGGTATTCCTTTCCTACAGCGGCGAGGTGCTTGACAAAAAGACCCCGTTGCTGCGCTCCATGGAGGCGGTAAGCAAGCAGGCGGTGCGGGTGCTGAAGCTGTTTGGTCAGGAAACAAAGCGTGTTATTACCACCGTCGGGCCGGAGCAGGAGTACTTCCTCGTTCCCAAGGAAATGTACGAAAAGCGCAAGGATTTAGTCTACACCGGCCGCACCCTGTTCGGCGCACCCTCGCCAAAGGGTCAGGAACTTGAGGACCAATACTTCGGAGCAATCCGCCCCCGCGTTTCCGCATACATGGCGGAGCTGAACGATGAGCTTTGGAAGCTTGGTATCCTTGCCAAAACACAGCATAACGAGGTTGCGCCGGCACAGCATGAGCTTGCGCCAATCTTCGGCAACACAAACATTGCAACCGACCACAACCAGCTGACCATGGAGGTCATGAAAAAGGTTGCGGAAAAGCACGGGCTTGTGTGCCTGCTGCACGAAAAGCCCTTTGCCGGCGTTAACGGCAGCGGCAAGCACAACAACTGGAGCATCTCCACGGCCGAGGGCGTTAACCTGCTTGACCCCGGCGACAAGCCCTACGAAAACCTGCGCTTCCTGCTCTTCCTTGCGGCGGTTATTGCCGCGGTGGACGAGCACCAGGATTTGCTGCGCGTCAGTGTTGCAACCGCCGCAAACGACCACCGTCTTGGCGCAAACGAGGCGCCTCCGGCAGTTATCTCTATGTTCTTGGGCGACGAGCTTGAGGCTGTTGTTAAGGCAATTTCCTCCGGAGATGCGTATACTCCGGCGGCGGCGGCAAAAATGTCCAGCGGCGTAACCGCAGTGCCCGACTTCAAGAAGGACACAACGGACCGCAACCGCACCAGTCCGTTTGCTTTCACCGGCAACAAGTTTGAATTCCGTATGCTTGGCTCCAGCAACAGCATTTCCGGCGCAAACATTGTCCTTAATACAATTGTCGCCGATGTGCTTGCAGATTTTGCGGCGAAGCTGGAGGGTGCCGCAGACTTTGAAGCCGCAGCCAAGGCGCTCATTAAGGAAACAATTGCCAAACATGAACGCATAATCTTCAACGGCAACAACTACGCCCCCGAATGGCTTGAGGAGGCGGCAAAGCGCGGACTGCTTAACCTGCGCACAGCCGCGGACGCTTTCCCGTATTTCGAGAAAGAAGAGAACATTGCCCTTTTCGGTCGCCACGGGATTTTCACCGAGGCGGAGGTCAAGAGCCGTACGGAAATCATGCTGGAGGGCTACGCGAAAACAATCCGCATAGAGGCTCTTACAGCGGCGGAAATGGCGCAGAAGGATATTATCCCCGCTGCGGTCGGCTATTCCTCCAAGCTGCTCAAAGCGGCAATGGGCAAGGCTAAGCTCAACATTAGCGCGAAGACGGAGATTGCTCTGATTGAGGAAATCGGCGCGCTGCTGGATAGCTTCGCTGACGCAAATGCCAAGCTTGACGCCGCAATCGCCGCGCTTGACGAGCTTGACGAGGCCGCAGCGCAGGCAAACTATTGCCGCGACGAGCTTCTGCCGGCAATGGAAGCCCTGCGCGCAATCGGCGACAAGATTGAGCCGCTGCTTGCCCGCGACGCCCTGCCGTACCCGACATACGGCGACCTGCTGTTCTATTGAGAATAGGCATTCAGCTTACAAAGCCGCCCACACACCGGGCGGCTTTGCCGTCTTTATAAGCGCAGGGTTTCCCTTGCGTCATTTTGTCAATTATGGTATAATTATCGCCATAGCCACCTGAGGGCTTGTTTGCCGTAAAAAAGGAGTTATTTTATGGAAGTGACACGGGATTTGGTTCTTTATTTGGAGCAGCTGGCGCGCATTGAGCTGAGCGAGGGCGAAAGGGAAACCACCCAGCGGGATTTGCAGGACATTCTCAGCTACATGAATACCCTTGGGGAGCTTGACACCACAGGCGTTGAGCCGTTGTCCCACGCCTTTTCTGTCAGCAATGTTGTGCGGGAGGACATTGTGCTGCCCTCACGGGAGCCGGCTGAAATTTTGGCTAACGCCCCTAACCGCAAGGGGAACTGCTTCCGTGTACCAAAAACGGTTGAATGATTTGGAGGAAGAAGTAATGAACGAGCAAAACGCGCTTTTCAGCTGTCAGCTTACGCTTGGAAGCAAGGACCATGCGGTGTTTATCCGCAAAAAGATGAAGGGCTTTTTAATAGGCTTCGCACTTTTGATGCCAATTATTTTACTTGGCGCGCTGGCGGGCGTTGCCGTCGGCGAGGACGGAGAAATGGAGTTGTCTATTTTGCTGTCTGTTTTGGCGGCGGTGATTGCGTACTGCCTGCTGATATTCGCGTTAATTTATTGGCTGACACCCAAAACACAATTCAGGCTTGCGGAAAGGGTATTTTGCACCAAGCAAAGCCTTTGCTTCTACGACGGGTTTGTTACGGCGAACGGCGAAACATTAGGCTACGCGCAAAGCCAAACAATAGATTACAGCCTGTTCGACAGGGTGGAGGAAACCAAAACCCACTTCTTGTTTTTCATCAACTGGGGCAGCATGACAAGGGGTACGCAGTATGTTTGGGTAGACGGATTGATTTTGCCAAAGCAGCAGCTTACAGCCGACAGGCTTGACTGGCTGCGCGGCTTCTTGGCACATAAGCTCGGCGACAAATTCAAAAGCAAATCCCCGATTAAATAAGGAGAAAAAATGGAACTTTTGGAGTTAACAGCGCTGGAACTGAGCGCAAAAATCAGGGCGGGGGGATGCTCCGTCAGGGAGGCGCTCGACGCGGCGTACCGCGCAATTGAGCTGGAGGAGCCGCGCATACACGCCTTCGTCAGCCTGTGCAAGGAGCAGGCATACGCCAAGGCTCAGGCGCTGCAGGAACGGATAGACGCCGGCGAGGAGCTTTCAGCGCTTGCGGGCGTGCCGATTGCCGTTAAGGACAACATCTGCACAAAGGGCGTGCGAACCACCTGCGGTTCCCTTATGCTGGAGGATTTTAACCCAAGCTATAACGCCCATGTTGTGGATTTGCTGGAGCAGGCCGGGCTTGTTGTTTTGGGCAAAACCAACATGGACGAGTTTGCCATGGGCAGCACCACGGAAACCTCCGCCCTGGCGGATACACGCAACCCCGCTGACCTTGAGCGTGTGCCGGGCGGTTCGTCCGGCGGCAGCGCGGCTGCGGTCGCCGCGGGCGAGGTTTGGCTTGCCCTTGGCAGCGATACCGGCGGCTCAATCCGCCAACCCAGCGCCTTTTGCGGGGTTACGGGGCTAAAGCCAACCTACGGCAGCGTGTCACGCTATGGCTTGGTGGCCTATGCCTCCAGCCTTGACCAAATCGGTCCCATAGGCAAAAACGCAGAGGACTGCGCGGCGCTTTACGCAATTCTTCGCGGCAAGGACCCGCGCGACGCAAGCTCTATGGAATGTGAACCGCCGGAGCTTGCGAGCATTGGGGAATACAGCCTTGAGGGTAAAAAAATCGGCATACCAAGGGAATTCTTCGGAGAGGGCCTGCAGGCGGAGGTTGAGAATAACGTCCGTGCCGCTGCGGAAAGGCTTGCTTCGCTTGGCGCAAGGCTCGAGGAGTTTGATTTGCCCATTGCCAAGTATGCCGTGCCCGCTTATTACATCATTGCCTGTGCGGAGGCGTGCAGCAACCTCAGCCGTTACGACGGAATAAAATACGGCTTCAGCGCCCCGGATTGCGAGGATTTGCGTTCGGTTTACATCAACAGCCGCTCACAGGGCTTTGGCATGGAGGTTAAGCGCAGGATTATGCTTGGCAACTTTGTGCTTTCCAGCGGATATTACGACAGCTATTACAAAAAGGCCCTGCAGGTCAAGCGCCTTGTACAGGACGGCTTTGCGGCGGCGTTTGAAAGCTTCGATATGGTTCTGGGTCCCGTTTACCCAACAACTGCGCTTAAGCGCGGCGAGGGCTTGACAGACCCCCTTAAGCTCTATTTGGGTGATATATACACGGTTATGGTCAACCTTGCGGGGCTGCCGGCGCTTGCGCTGCCCTGCGGCAAAGCACCGGACGGCTTGCCGGTTGGGCTGCAGCTAATCGGCAAGCCCTTCGCGGAGGCGGAGCTGCTTGGCGCGGGCAAGGCTTATCAGACTGCGCAATGAGTAAGTGAGTAGGAGAAAAACCAATGGAATACGAAATTGTCATCGGGCTGGAGGTCCATACGGAGCTTGCGACTGCAAGTAAGATTTTTTGCGGCTGCACAACAAAATTCGGCGGAGAGCCGAATACCCATGTTTGTGAGGTTTGTTCGGGTATGCCGGGCGTGCTGCCCGTGCTTAACAAGCAGGTGGTGGAGTTTGCCCTGCGCACAGGGCTTGCCACAAACTGTGAAATCACCCGCTACAACAAGTTTGACCGCAAAAACTATTTCTACCCTGACCTGCCCAAGGCATACCAAATCAGCCAGCTTTACTTGCCCATTTGCCGCAACGGCTATGTTGAAATCAGCGGCGGTAAAAAAATCCGTATACACGAAATCCACATGGAAGAGGACGCGGGTAAGCTTATCCACGACCCATACGACGATGTGACGCTTGTGGACTTTAACCGCTGCGGTGTTCCGCTGCTGGAGATAGTCAGCGAGCCGGATTTGCGCAGCGCAGAAGAAACCATAGACTACCTTGAAAGCCTCAGGGCAATTTTGCAATATACCGGCGTTTCTGACTGCAAGATGCAGGAGGGCTCCTTCCGCGCGGACATAAACCTTTCCGTGCGCCCCGTTGGGCAGGAGGAGTTCGGCACGCGCACTGAGATGAAGAACATGAATTCCTTCAAGGCGATTGCAAGGGCAATTGAGAGCGAAAGCCGCCGCCAGATTGAGCTGCTTGAAAGCGGGGGCACGGTGACTCAGCAAACCCGCCGCTGGGACGACAACAAGGGCAAATCCTTTGCAATGAGGACGAAAGAGGACGCCCACGACTACAAGTATTTCCCGGAGCCGGACCTGCCGCCGCTGTCAATCGGCGAGGAGGACATTGAGCGGGTTAAAAGCTCCCTGCCGGAGCTGCCCGCAGCAAAAAAAGAGCGCTACATTAAGGAATTCGGACTGCCCGAATATGACACGGAGATTATAACCCGTTCGGTTGAGCTGACCCGCCTGTTTGAGGAGGCAAGCGCGGTTTGCGGCTCGCCGAAGGACACCGCAAACTGGATTATGACGGAGCTTTTGCGGCTTATGAGCGACGGCGGCATTTTGCCGGAGGAGCTTAGCTTTGACTTCGCCTCCCTTGGCAAGGTGATTGCAATGGTTGCGCAGGGCAAAATCAACCGAGGCACAGGCAAAAAGGTGTTTGCAAGGGTGTTTGCGGAAAACGTGGAGCCTGAAGCCTACGTCAAGGAGAATAACCTTGCCTTGGTGACTGACACGGGCGCAATCCGTGCGGAGCTGGAGGCTGTTGTGGCAGCCAACGAAAAGTCCGTAGGGGAATACAGGGGAGGCAAGGAGCAGGCTTTCCAGTACCTAATCGGTCAGGGAATGAGGGCGCTGCGCGGCAAAGCCCCCGCAAACGTGGTTGCTCAGCTGCTGCACGAAATAATTGGGGCTTAGCACTCAAAAACGCTTTCAACAAGCTTGCTGCAGCCGGCAGGGGAGTAAACCCAGCGGTCAATGCGCCCGCCGGTAACATAATACTTGATTTGCGCCGCCCTTGCGCTAAGCTCACAGCTCGGCGCCCGGTAGCCAAAATCAACTATTGCAAGCTTAATCTTCATCTTTTGCGGGTTAACGCTTTTAATAAAAACGCTTGCCTGCATACCGGCCGCAACACCCGGCACATATTCTGCAAGCCCGGAAAGGTTGGGCGCAAGCTCAATAAACACGCCGTAAGGCTCAACCGTGCGAATTATTCCGGGTACCGTGTCGCCCGGGCAAAAATGGGCAGCGTTTTGCTCCCATGTACCCAGCAGCTCTTTCATCGTCAGCGTGATTCTTCCGCAGCCGTCAATGCCCTTAACCGCCGCAAGGATTTTTTGTCCCGTGCAAAGCCGCGCCGACGGGTGCTCAATGCGGGAAACGCAAATGCAGCTGACCGGCAGCAGGGCGGAAACTCCTGCGCCAACATCACAAAATGCTCCGAAGGGCTCAAGGTGGGTCACCGCCGCGGATATTACGTCACCGGGGCGCAGTCGGCAAAGGTATTCACCGCAGCAAAGCTTTTGCACAGCCCTGCGGGAAAGGTAAACCGTGTCGCCGCAAAATTTCTCCGCAAAAAACTGTACCGGCTTGTTCACGCGCGTCAGCAGGGCTACATCACGGGTCGCTCCCGTATCAATGCCAAGCGCGCCCTCACGGCGGGGAATAACCCCGCGCAGCTCGCCCAAGCGGACGTGCAGGTTGTGGGCGGAATCGCAGAGAATCACACGGCTTTCCAGCACCCGACCCTGAGTCCGCGCAAGCCGCAGCGCCCCCTCGGACGACAGGGCTTCCAAATTTTCCGGCGTATTCAAAAGGCCCCCCTCCGGGACATAAACACGCATTTTTCTACCTCGCTTATTTTAAGATGATATTTAAGCAATAACTATGAGCTTAAGGGAGGATTCATGCCCGCAATCAACGAAAAGGAGCTGCGTGCCGCAGCAAAAGCCGGCGAGCTTGGCGGAGCGTACCTTATTTACGGCGAAGACACCTACCGTAAGGAGGCGGCAGTGCGACTGCTGCAGGGCGCCGTGACACAGGGAGGCTTTGGAGGCTTTGGCAACCAAAGCTTCGAGGGCAAGGACGCACAGCTTGACGACATAGCCGAGGCGATTGAAACCGTGCCGCTCACCGGCGGAGGAGTGTGCGTTGTTGTGCGGGATTTGCCGTTTGATTCGCTGAGCGACGGGCAGCTTAAAAAGCTAAAGGCACTGACCGGGCTTGTACCGCCGCAAAGCGTATTGATTTTTTGGCAGACGGGCGAAATGAAGCGTACTTCGCGTGTGCGCTCCATTATTAGGCTATTCGAAGAAAAAGGCTTTGTGCTTGAATGCGCAAAAATGTCCTCTGCGGAGCTGGAAAGGCTGCTTTCCATGGGCGCCAAAAAGCGCGGCTGCCTGCTTTCTCCCTCCGCGGCGGCTTATTTGGTTCAAAGCGTTGGCAATGACCTGAACCTGCTGCTGCACGAATTGGAAAAGCTGTGTGCCTATGCCTCAAAAAATCCGGCGGGGGAGGGAAGTCTGCCGGAAATCACCACAAAAACAGTGGACGAGCTTTGCGCAAAAACCTTGGAGGCGACAGCCTTTGACATGAGCCGCGCGCTTTTGGCGGGCAATATGTCGGCGGCGCTGAGCTATTTGGATATGCTTTTCAGCCAGCGGGCCGAGCCGATTATGATTTTGGGTGCGCTTAACAGCGCATTTATAGACCTTTACCGAGCAAGGCTGGCACAGCTTAACTCCCGCGGCATGGGAGAAATTGCGCAGCTCTTCCCGAACACATATAAGGGCAAGGAATTCCGCCTGCGAAACGCGGGGCAAAGGGCGGCTAATCTGCCGCTTTCCCGTCTGCGCGTTTGTTTGCGCTATTTACAAGAGGCGGATATACTGCTGAAAACCTCCGCAACGCCGCCGCGCCCGCTTTTGGAGCGAACGCTGATGTCCCTTGCGTTGGCGCTGCGGGTAAAAAGGCGGGCGTGAGCCATGCTGCGTATAAAGCAGGCCGTCCTTGTGGAGGGCAAGTATGATAAGGTGAAGCTGGCGTCGATTTTGGACGCGGTGATTTTGGAGCTGGGCGGCTTCCGCATTTTTAACGATAGGGAGCTTTTGGCGCTGATTCGCCGTTTGGCGCAGGAGCGCGGCGTTGTTATCTTCACTGACAGCGACCGGGCGGGCTTTAAGCTGCGGGCGTTTTTGGGCGGCGCATTGCCCAAGGAACAGGTGTGGCACGCCTATCTGCCGGACATTTACGGCAAGGAAAAGCGCAAAACAGCCCCCTCCGCCGAGGGGAAAATCGGCGTGGAGGGAGCCGCCAAGGAGCAGCTTTTAAGGGCGCTGGAGCTTGCGGGGGTGCTGTTTGAGGAGGAAAACGCGCCGCCCGAGGGGCGAATAACAAAGCAGGATTTATATGCGGTTGGACTGAGCGGAGGCAAGGACAGCCGTGCCCGCCGTGCGGCGCTTTTACGGCGGCTTGAGCTGCCGGAGCGTTTGCCGGCGAACTCCATGCCGGGGGTGCTTTCGGCGCTTATGACTCGGGAGGAGTTTTTGAATTTGGCGGTCCGGCTTGACTGAGCCTTTTGGCGACAGGCTTTCACTTTGATGCCGCTAAATGCACGAAGATAAAATAAAGACAGTGAGGAAACAAAAATGAGCAAAAAGCTAGTATTTGAAGAACGGTACGAACCAAGTATGGTTTATGCCGAGGATTTTGATTTTGCTTCTGATTTCTATCCGCCGGCTGATGTTCGGTTTGCATTGGTGAGGGACTTCGTCGCCGAAGTCGAAAAAAAGCTCTGCAAGAAAGTTTACAACTGCAAAATTGTGCTGCTACCGGATGTCGATATTTACAATGTGTATCTGTATTTCTTTGACCTCTCGGGAGTGTGTTACGGCAATTTACCAGTCAAGCAAACTGACTTCGAGAAACGAATTACAAAGATATACCAAAAATGCCTGCGAAGGAGTAATCTACACGAACTGAAGAAATGGCGGCTTAATCCGAACGGGGTGTTCGTCCGCGATTACTCATTGGATGCACTTGCGCGAGGTCTGTGGCTCGGTTACAACGAAATTAGCAGCTACCTAAAAGCCCAAACACACATAGAAAAAGTGCTATTGATGGATTGCGTGCTGTACGTGATATTTTGCTCTGATGAAGCGCGGCAGGACGCCATAAGGCAAGAAAACTTCGCGCAGATGAAGGAGGGGGTATTTCAACTGCTGCAAACGGGCGCGGAGTATTTCAATAAGGTGACCTTTGTGTTCGATTTGTTTTCCGAGTACCAGAAGATGGGCGCAGGGTGGTTCTTAAAAGATGGCGGCAGTCCACATAGAATAGCACTGAAATAATGAGGTGCTAACTATTCGCGAATGGCGGAGAATTCTGATAGGTTGATTTGATTTCTCATATGCAACGCTTGTAATTCGCAAGTGCTTATGGTACAATACACCGGCTGGAATTGTGCTAGAGAAAAGAGGATGCTGTTTTGCATAACACCCCCATAAGGCACACGCCTTGAACCCATAGATGGCGCGACACTAATGCAACAGAAATTTGCAGCGAACCGCTTTCTGGTCGATTCACTGCTGGCAGAGGGGTTGTATGTTCTTGCGGGCAAGCCAAAAATCGGCAAGTCATGGTTTGCGCTTCAATTGTGCCTCGCTGTCGCAAAAGGCAAACAGTTCCTTTCGTAAAGATTGTAACAGCAATCCCCCGCGCTGTCAAGCCACACAGACCCTGTAAGTTATTGACATATAGATACTTCGCGCCATTGTAATCACCCCCAAACAGCGAATCATTGCTATCATAATAGGCGCATGTGGTTTTCAAAGCAATTCGCCCGTCGATTGTGGTGTGCGTCGTCGAGTCGCCACACGGCTGCAGGATTTATGGAAGCAGAAAGGGGGTTACGCAGAGTCAATAGCTATCGGCAAATAACATTTCTATTAAACGCGTTAAATGGATTGACACAGGAGCAAAAAGCTGTTATATTAAGCGCA
>JAISSW010000004.1 GCA_031272895.1 Clostridium sp.
CCCGCCGTTGACCGTGGCACAAGCCCTTGGATTTACTCGGGCTTTAAGGCTCTTAGCCGTCGGCAGATTTCCAAGAATCGCGGCGAAAAGCCTTTATTTTCCGCAGTGCCTAACCGCGACATTGGCTGCGGGTCTTGCCCGCCTTTTCTCGCGAAAAGAAAGTAAGTGGTGGAGACGAGGGGGGTCGAACCCCTTACCTCTTGAATGCCATTCAAGCGCTCTACCAGTTGAGCTACGCCCCCACGCCGGGAAAGGTAATTTGGGGCATGAAACCCCGTGCAGTGTAGTATAACACAAGTTGCAAAAAAATGCAAGAGTGCCGCGCAAAAATATTGAGCCTTGACCGCGAAAGCCGCCGACAGAGCGCCGGGGGAAGAGGTCGCACGCGGCAGTAGAGCGGAGAGGCGGCGGAGCTATTCGCTAAGGCTCTCCAGTGCCTTTGCTATCGCCTGCAAATCCTCGCGGGAGTGGAAGCCAATCTCAAGCACTCCCGGCTTGCTGAAGTCCGTGCCGTGTACCCGCACCTTGCGCCCCAAGCCTTCGCTCAGACCAAGCTCAACCTCGTCAAAAAAGCTGTCGCGCCGAGTAGCGGGGTTTTTCGGCAGCAGCTTTGTCATAAGCCTTTTGTTGGCGTCCTTAGCCATTTTTTCAATTTGGCGCACGGAGCAGCCGCTTATAGCAGCCTCCAGCGCCTGTGCGCGCAGCTCGTCCTCCTTGGGGAGCATTGCAAGCGCGCGGGCGTGTCCCGCCGTTATTTTACCCTCGCGCAGGGCGGCTTGTATGTCCTCGTCCATATCCAGCAGCCGCAGGGAGTTTGCCACGGCACTGCGGCTTTTCCCAACGGATTTTGCCGCCTGCTCCTGGGTAATCCCAAGCTTTTCAATCAGCTCCTTGTAGCCCTGAGCCTCCTCCAGCGGATTAAGGTCCTCCCGCTGCAGGTTCTCAATCAGCGCCGCCGCCATGGCTTGACTGTCGTCCAGCTCACGGATTACCACCGGCACTTCCTCAAGTCCCGCCAAGCGTGCCGCCCTGTAACGCCTTTCGCCCGCAACAAGACGGTAACCGCCCTCCGCGCGGGGGCGGACCAGCAGCGGCTGCAGCACCCCGTGCTCACGAATGCTGTCCGCAAGCTCACGCAGGGCATCGTCGTCAAAAAATTTGCGCGGCTGTGCGCGGTTAGGCTCAATCTCGTTCAGGCGCAGGAACTCCGTCCTACCGCCGCCCTCGGCGGGCAGCTCGTTATCCGCAAAAAGCGCGTCCAGACCGCGCCCCAATCCCCTGACAGGCTTAGGCATAATTTACCTCCCTTGCTCTGCTGCTTTTATATCTGCTGCGAAAGGAACTCTCTCGCAAAGGCGTCATACGCGCGGCAGCCGGTGCTTGCCGGGTCATAATAAAGAACAGGCTGACCGAAGGACGGAGCCTCGCTGAGGCGCACATTGCGCGGTATGACGGAGGAATACACCTTGCGCGGGAAGAATCTTTTGATTTCCTCCACAACCTGTGTGGTAAGGTTAAGGCGCGAATCGTACATGGTCAGCAGCACACCCTCAAGCTCCAGCAGGGGGTTGTAAAGCTGCTTTGCCTTGCGCACGGTCGCCGTCAGCTGAGTTAAGCCCTCCAGCGCATAAAATTCGCACTGAATGGGCACAAGGTAGCTGTCCGCGGCGCAAAGCCCGCTCAGGGTCAAAAGCCCAAGCGACGGCGGGCAGTCCAGCAAAATAAAATCAAACACGTCGCGTATCGGCGCAAGGGCGTCCTTAAGGCGGGATTCGCGGTGCTCCAGCTCAACCAGCTCCAGCTCAGCCCCGGCAAGCGTCATTGTGGAGGGCAGCAAATAAACATTCGTGAACTGTGTGCGCAGCACGGTTTCCCTTGCCGGCACCCCCCCTATAATAACATTGTAGGAGCTGTTCTTCAGCGCTTTTTTGTTAACGCCAAAGCCGCTGGTGGCGTTGCCCTGCGGGTCAATATCGCAAAGCAGCACGTTTTTGTCCATGGCTCCGAGCGCTGCAGCCAAATTGACCGCAGAGGTGGTTTTTCCCACCCCGCCCTTTTGGTTAACAATAGCGATAATCTTACCCATGGCACAATCTCCCCCGGCGCAGTTTCACGCAAAAGTATAACATATTTTCCTCCCGGATTCAATACACGGAAGGATTAAAATTTGCTCAAAAAGCGCCGCAACACAAAAAAAGGACTAAAAAAGGCACGTTTTTTGATTTTTTGGGGCTAACTTAAAGGGCGTCCGTCAAGTACGGGCGGGACGAGCCGTGCATATTCTGTATTGGCGGCGGGACACGCCCTGAATAACTCGCGCCCCGCAGGTCAAAAATAAGCATGAAAAAACAAACGGAGGTTACCGAAATGAAAAATGTGAACAGCGTCCATAGGGGAGAGATATACTACGCCGACCTAAGCCCCGTCGTCGGCAGCGAACAGGGCGGCATACGCCCCGTGCTGATTGTGCAGAACGACGTTGGCAACCGCTACAGCCCAACGGTCATTGCCGCCGCAATAACCAGCCAGACGGACAAAAACTCCCTGCCAACCCATATCCGCGTCAACGCGCAGGAAACGGGGCTTGCCAAGGATTCCATTGTGCTTTTGGAGCAGGTGCGCACGCTGGACAAGCGCCGCCTGCGTGAGCGCATGGGACGATTGCCCTTTGGCGACATGAACCGCATTAACCGTGCGCTGCAGGTCAGCTTCGGCATTGGCGAGCTTTCCGCGGGAACAACTTAAGCTCCTCTAAGCCTCAACCGCCGGGTCTTTTGGGGATTTTTATTAAAAACTCCGCGCAGTCCTCGTCCTCCCGCTTGGCGTATTGCGCCCTAATGCCCGCCGTTCGCATTGTTTCCACAGCGTTTTCAATGGTGTTAACAAAAATTTTCACGTCCTTAAAAATGATTATCGGCGGGCGCCTGGGCGGCGCAAGCAGCCTTTCCACCAACCGGGCGGTGTCCTGAGCGCTAAGCTTTTTTTTGCAGATAAGCTCACAGCACCTTTGCCGCAGCGGAGGGCTTGGCAGGCGCAGCAGCTCAAGGGCGTGGGCGCGTCCAAACCCGCACAGGGAAAGCTGCTCACGCAGTGCGCGCGGCAGCTTAAGCAGCTCAAGGGACTGCGCTGCCTCTTGCTCCGTTATACCTATTTTTTGCGCTATCTCCGCCGGCGGCAAGCCCGTTTGCAGCCGCAGGCGGCGCAGAGCCTCCGCCTCCTCGTTAAAGCTCAGCGTACTGCGCTGAAGGTTCTCCAAAAGGCAAAGCTCCGCCGCCTGAGTGTCGTCCGCGGCGCGCACGACGCAGGGCAGCGCCTCAAGCCCCGCCATGCGGGCCGCCCTAAGCCGCCTTTCCCCCGCAATCAGTTCATAGCGCCCCGCGCTTATGCGGCGCACCGTCAGCGGCTGCATAACGCCGTTTTGCCTTATGCTTTGCGCTAACAGCTCCATTTCCTCCGCCGGGAAGCTTGTGCGAGCCTGAAACGGGCTTGGTATAATGCTTTTGTGCGGAATGCTGATAATCCTGCTTGCGCTGCTTTTTTTAACCATCGCCTTCGCCCTCCTAACACGGATATTGTAACGCGTTTTGCGGGCGCAGGCTGTCGAAACTAAGCGCCGCCGACGAATGCGTTAAGCAGCAGCATTGCGCAAACCCCGGGCACTCCGAAAATTGCCGCAGCCCCGACGCTTGCCCAGCTGAGCGGCATATCAATCGGCAGTACGCCGCCAAGCAGTTCCACGGCAAACAGGGCGGCATTGCCGCTTACGGCGCTCAAAAACAGGGCGCTTAGCGGGCGGCGCGTTTTTAACATAGCCCACAGCACAAAAAGAACCGCCGCCCCAAGCAGGGCAAGGGCAGCTATTTTCATACCCCCGCCTCCTGCGGCTTTTGCGCGCCGTATATCGCGGCTATGGGCGCGTCCGCTATTTTTTGCCGCTTCGCTAGCTTGATTAAATAGCTGTACCTTGCTTTAAGGCTTTCCAGCTCATATATGCTTGCCTCTATCAGCAGGGGGTCCTCCTCCAGCTCAAAGCGGGCGCGGGCAGCCTCCATTTGGCGGCACACCGCCCGTATATCGGCCAGCAGCTGCTTGCGTCCGTCCTCTTCTTTGTTCCCTGCAAGGCTCTTCCATGCGCAGCCGGACATATTGTCTACCTCCCAAAAAGTGGTGCGTTTGAATATCTATGGACATTCTCGGCAATTTATGATAAACTTAATCCAAACAACACTGCGGAGGAAAAGATGAAAGCTTTTTTGCTTGAGCCTTACATAGCAAGCGCGGTTTGGGGCGGGCGCCGCCTGATTGAGGACTGGGGCATGAACACCCAAAAGCCAAACGCCGCCGAGGCGTGGGTGCTGTCCTGCCACGCGGCGGGGCAGAGCCTTGCTCAGGGGGTTCCCTTGGGCAGGCTGCTGAGCGAGCACCCCGAATATTTGGGAGCTCTTGCCGCCGACGAATTCCCAATACTGGTGAAGCTGATTGACGCAAGGGACGATTTATCCGTACAGGTGCACCCAACGGCCGAATACTGCGCCGCCACGGGCAAGGGGCAGCCCAAAACGGAATGCTGGTTGATTTTGGACTGCGAGCCGGGGGCAAGGCTTGCCATGGGCTTTAACCAAGACGTTACAAGGGAGCAGGTTCGCGCCGCGCTGGAGGACGACAGCATAATGGAGCTTGTTAATTTTGTGCCGGTCAAGCGGGGGGACTTCTTTTTTATCCCTGCGGGGACGCTGCACGCGATAGGCAAGGGGATTTTGCTTGCCGAGGTTCAGCAGAGCAGCGACACAACCTACCGCCTTTATGACTATAATCGCCCCGGAATGGACGGCAAGCCCCGTCCCCTGCACGTTGAGGAGGCGCTTGGCTGCTTAGATTTTGAAAAACAGCCCCCGAGGGAAAGCGAGCAGAGTGATTACGGAGTGCTTTGCGCTTGCCCGGAGTTCCGTGTTGAGCGGCTGAGAGTGGAGGACGGCGGCGAGCTTGAGGACGACGACAGCTTCCGCGTGCTGTTGGTTTTGAGCGGAGTGGGTGAGCTGCACCAGGGGGGCGACGTGCTGGCGCTTGGCAAGGGCGATTGCGTGTTCCTGCCGGCGAACAGCGGAGCCTTTCGCCTGAGCGGCGAGCTGGAGCTGCTGCTGGTTTCCCCTTAAAGGAGGGCTGAGCGATGTTAATAAAAAATAAGCCATACCCATGGAATGAGCGCATACCGTGGATAGACAGCTTTGCCGCCCTGCTGGACTTCATAGAGGGGGAATACCCCCAAAAGCCCGCTTTTATTTATGAGCGCGGCAGACAGAGCCATACGGTCAGCTTTGCCGAATTTGTCGGCGATGTCCGCGCCCTTGCGGCTGCGCTCAGCGAGCGGGACTGGGCGGGCAAGCGCTACGCGATTTTGGGGGAAAGCTCCTACGAATGGATTTTGTATTTCTTCGCGGGAATTTTAGCGGGAGCCGTCGCCGTACCATTGGATAAGGAGCTGCCGGCGCAGGAGCTGCAGCGCCGAATCCTTCAGGCGGAGATAGAGATAACGCTCTACTCTCAAGGCTGCGAGTTCCTTGCGCAGGGGCTTGACTGCGCACAAAAATTGCCCTTGGAAGCTGAGCTGCCGCGCAGTGACAGCCCCCTGCCGAAACAAGCGCCTCAGGCGCCGGCGGCCGTTTTTTTCACCTCCGGCACAACGGGGCACCCCATGGCGGCCGTGCTGAGCCAAAAGAACCTTATGCTGAACGTCAGCGCGGCAAGCCGCAGCTTTTGGGAGGAGGGCGTAAACCTGCTGGTGCTGCCGCTGCACCATGTTTACGGCTTGAGCGCCGCAGTTCTTGCGCCCATGATTGGCGGCAGCTGCAGCGCCATATGCCCAAGCGTAAAATATGTAAAGCGCTTTTTGTCGGAATATCCGCCGGACTGTGTGTTCGGCGTACCCATGCTGGTTGAAAGCGTAGGCGCTGAAATCTGGCGGGCGGCGGCAAGGCAGGGGCGCACAGGACAGCTTAAGGCAATGCTTGCGCTTGTTAACGCCCTGCAGGGGCTTGGGCTTGATTTTTCAAAAAGGCTTATGGCTACCGTTCGCAAGGGCTTCGGCGGCAGGTTAAAAACACTTGTCAGCGGCGGCGGGGAGCTTAGTCCAAGGTATTATAAGCTGTTCCGAGGGCTGGGGGTTAACCTGCTCAATGGCTACGGCATAACCGAGTGCGGACCGATTGTTGCAATCAACCGCAATTTTTATCACCGCGACGGCAGCGTTGGGCTGCCCCTTTGCAACACCAAGGTGCGCATTGCCGACGACGGGGAGATACAGGTCCGCGGCGAGAGCGTATTTTTGGGCTATTATAACGACGAGGAGGCGACAAAGCGCGCCTTTACGCAGGACGGCTGGTTCAAAACCGGCGACATTGGGCGCTTTGACGGCGACGGCTTTTTGTATGTTACCGGGCGGATAAAGAACCTAATCGTCACAACAAACGGGGAGAATGTTTCGCCGGAGGAGCTGGAGAATAGGCTTGGCGAAATTGAGGGCGTAGCGGAAGTGTTGGTTTATCAGCAGGAAAACGAGATTGTTGCGGAAATCTACCCTGAGCCGGGCTTTGCGGACGCGCAGAGGAAGATAAACGCCGCCGTTGACGAGCTGAACCGCTATCTGCCGCTTTACAGCCAAATTGCCCGCGTCAAGCTGCGGGACACGCAGTTCCCGCGAACCACCAGTATGAAAATAATGCGGCAATAGGCCGCCGCTTGGGGGATAGCCATGGACGAGAGATATTACGCGCATACCAAGGACGGCGCTCCGCAAAGCGAATGGCAAACCGTGCGGCAGCACCTGAACAATGTCGCCGCGCTTGCGGAGGGCTTCGCCGCGGGCTTTGGCGCTCAGGATTTTGCCCGCGCCGTGGGGCTTTGCCACGATTTGGGTAAGTATTCGCAAAAATTCCAGCGTCGCCTGTGCAGCGCAAAAGAAAGGGTTGACCATTCAAGCGCGGGGGGGCAGGCGCTTTACGCCGCAAACGAAAACCTCCTGGGCAAGCTGGCGGCGTTTTGTGTTTTCGGTCACCATGGCGGTCTGCCTGACGGCGGAGAGATAAATGATATGCCCGGCGAGGGTACCCTCTGCGCCCGCCTTCGCGACGAAACGATAGAAGATTACAGTGCCTACAAAAAAGAAATATCGCTGCCGCAGCTTGTTCCGCCCAAAATCACCGCACGCGACGGCTTTTCCTGCGCCTTTGTTACCCGCATGGTGTTTTCCGCCTTGGTGGACGCGGATTGGCTTGACACGGAGGCCTTTTGCAGCGGCGGAACGGTTGACCGCGGCGGATTTGACGCCATACCCGTGCTTTATGAGCGCCTGAGCGAGCACATAAAGGGCTTTGGTAAGCCGGACAGGGAGCTGAACAAAAAGCGCACGGAGATTCTGAAAAACTGCCTTGACGCCGCCGAAAAGCCGCCGGGAATTTTTACACTAACAGCGCCCACCGGCAGCGGAAAAACAATAGCGAGCCTTGCCTTTGCGCTAAAGCACGCGGCGTTGCACGGCAAGAAGCGCGTTATATATGTTATACCATATAACACCATAATTGAGCAAAACGCAAGCGTGTTCGAGGGGATTTTGGGGGAACAAAACGTAGTGCAGCACCACTGCGGGGTTGATTACGACGGGGATGAAAATAACCGTAAGCGCTGGGCGATGGAAAATTGGGACGCGCCCGTAATTGTTACCAGCAGCGTGCAGTTTTTTGAAAGCCTGTTCTCCTGCAAGCCCTCCCGCTGCCGTAAGCTGCACAACATAGCCGAAAGCGTCGTCATCTTCGACGAGGCGCAAATGCTGCCCTTGGAGCTGCTGCGCCCCTGCTGCAGGGCAATCAGCGAGCTTGCCGAAAACTGCGGGGCAACGGCTGTTTTGGCAACGGCCACGCAGCCGGGGCTTAACCGCTACCTTGGGCGGGAGCCGGTGGAAATTGTTAAGGACCCGCAGGGTAGGTATGACTTTTTTAAGCGGGTTAGGTATGAGGTTTTACCGGGGGAAATAGGGCTTGAAGCCTTGGCGGAGGAGCTGAAGAGCCATGAGCAGCTGCTTTGTGTGGTGAACAGCCGCCCCGTTGCGCAGGAGCTTTTCTCACTGCTGCCGCAGGAGGGAAGCTACCATCTTTCAACGCTGATGTACCCCATGCACCGCCTGCGTGTGCTGAATGAAATCCGTGAGAGGCTGAAGCGGGGTCAGCCCTGCAGGACGGTCAGCACAAGCCTGATTGAGGCGGGCGTGGACGTTGATTTCCCCGTGCTGTACCGGGAAAAAGCGGGGCTTGACAGCATTATTCAGGCGGCGGGGCGCTGTAACAGGGAGGGCAGGCACTCTGCGCAGGCTTCCGTTGCGCGGGTGTTCGAGCTTGAGGGAAGGAAGTACGAAAAGCCTGAGCACGCAGCCTTTACTTATGCTGCGCGGCGGAATGAGGACATAAGCTCAATTAAGGCGGTGCTGGACTATTTTGAGCAGCTGTTTTACACAAAGGGCGACGATGACTTGGACAAAGAGGAAATAATCGCGGCGTTTAATGACAAAAAAAGCGGGCTGTACCCTTTCAGGCACGTCAGCGAAAAATTCCGCATGATTGACGACAGGACACATCAGGTTTTTGTTCCGTTAGAGGAAGAAGCAAAAGCTCTTTTGCGCCGCTTGGAGTCGGGCGAAAGCAACCGTCGTCTGTTCCGCAGGGTGCAGAAGTACAGCGTTAATCTGTACGACACAGACATAAAAAGGCTGCGGGAAATGGGGGCGCTCTATGAGCTTGCCGGCGGCAACGAGCTGCTTATCCTTGCCAACCCGGAAATATATTACGGGCAAAGCGGGGTGTGCCTGGAGCCCGGCGGCGGCGAGGCAATTTGCATTTAACGCGTCAACCCAATGCCCGCAGCAGGCGCAGGAACATCTCCCCAAAGCTCATTTTCTCCACCGCGGCAGGGGCTGTTAAGGGGTATTCGGCAAGCGTTTTCCCATCAAGGCTGTAAATTACCCTGCCAAGCAGCTGCCCCTCCTCAACGGGAGCCTGCACGTCCAGAGCTAACTGTATCTCCTGCTTAAGCTTGCCCTCCTCGCCCTTTTTCATCACCACGGGGGCGATTTGCGGAAGCTTTGGCTGTATTTCCTCGCTTGTTCCGCGCAGGACCTTAACCGGCGGCACAAGGGCGGGGTCAAGAACCGGCGTCAGCGCTGCGTAGTTGGCGAAGCCCCAGTTAAGCAGCGCCTTTGCCCCGTTAAAGCGCTCGTCGCTGTTGGGGCTGCCCATTACAACGGCAATCAGCTGCAGGTCGCCGCGCTTTGCGCTTGCGGAAATACAGCAGCCTGCCTTGTTTGTGGTGCCTGTTTTCAGCCCCGTTGCTCCCTCATAGAACCTGACCAGCTTGTTTGTGTTAACCAGCTGGGTTTCCCCGTCGCGCAGGTAATCCATCCACACGGTTGTGTAGCTTAGTATTGCCGGGTGCTTCAGCAGCTCGCGCGACATTATTGCCACATCGTTGGCGCTGGTAAGGTGGGTGGTGGTAGCGTCGTCCAAGCCCGTGCCGTTATCAAAATGCGTGTCCCCCATGCCAAGCTCCCTTGCGCGCCTGTTTAGGGCGTCAACAAAAGCCTCCTCGCTGCCGAAGATATGCTCCCCCAAGGCTGTGCAGGCGTCGTTTGCGCTGTAAATTGCCGCCGCCTTAAGCAGCTCCTCAACGCTCATCACCTCGCCTTCCTTCAGCCAAATTTGGCTGCCGCCCTTGCCCGCGGCGTTGCGGCTGGCCGTCACCTTGTCCGCAAGGGAAAGCCCGCCGCCGTCCAAGGCCTCCATAACTAACAGCAGCGGCATTATTTTTGTTACCGAGGCGGGGTAGAGCTTTTCGTGCTCGTTCGCCTGCGCAAGGATTTGCCCGCTGCCCGCGTCCATAAGCACGGCGGCTTTGGCGTTGACGCTGACGGGCAGCGAGTCCGTTTCCCCCGCAACGGGGATAGCCTCCCCCTCTCCGGCGCTTGCGCAAATCGGCGTAAGGGCAAGCAAGAGGGCAAGGCAAAGGCATATTAACAGCTTGGTTGGCTTATTCATATTCCACCGTCCTTTTTGTGCTGGGGAAGCATATGCCGCCGCTTTTTTTGTTATGCTTGTTGCACTTGCGGCAAGTTTGTGTTATACTGAACTCAGCAAGGAATGAGGAGGAAAAAACATGGAAATCCTGAAGAATGAGTACCGCTTTCCGTCGCAAACAGGTGTTGGTGAGATTTACGCCCGTTCCTACGCCGCGGAGGATAAAGCCGCGGTAAGGGCTATTTTCCAAATTGCGCACGGCATGGCGGAGCACGGCGAGCGCTACGAGGAAATGGCGCTGTACCTTGCGGGGCAGGGCTTTGCCGTGTTTGTGATTGACCACGCGGGACACGGCAAAAGCGCCTGTGCGGAGGACATGGGCTACTTTGGCGAGCGCGACGGCTGGAGCGGCATTGTTTCGGACAGCAAGCTGCTGACGGATATTGCCCGCAGCGAATACCCCGAAAGACCTGTGATTATGTTTGGGCACAGCATGGGAAGCTTTGTTGCGCGGCTTTATTCCGAACGCTATGGCAGCGAGCTTGCGGGGGCTATTTATTGCGGCACAAGCGGGGCAAACCCCGCGGCGGGCGTAGGCATTGCGCTTGCGGGGCTTATTGCCAAGCTGCGCGGTGGACACTACCGCAGCCATTTGTTAGACGCCATGTCCTTTGGGGCGTATAACAAAAAAATAGAGAACCCGCGCGGCAAGTTCGACTGGCTGAGCGCAAGGGACGCCAACGTGGACGCCTACCAAGCTGACGAGGGCTGCGGCTTTTTGTTCACCGCGGCGGGCTTTAGGGATGTGTTTACCCTGCTCTCAAAGGCAAACTCCGCCGGCTGGTACGCAAACCTGCCCAAGGCTCTGCCCGTGCTGCTTATTGCCGGGGAGGATGACCCCGTAGGAAGCTACGGCAAAGGGGTTGCCCAGGTTGCGAAGCTTTTGAGCGAAAGCGGTCAGCAGAGTGTGGAGCTTAAGCTTTACCCCGGGCTGCGGCACGAAATACACAACGAGGACTGCCGCGAGGAGATTTACGCGGACATACTGAGCTGGAGCAACGCCGCCCTTGCTAAAAAGTGATAAATATTGTATAATTTATCCGCGTTAAGGTGTTTTTTACGCCAATACTTTTGTTGCCCAAAAGGAGAGCTATGCCAGTCCGTTACGAAAACACGCCCTGCCCCGGCTGCGGCAAGCCCTTGGCCGCGGGGGAGGATATAGTTACCTGCCCCGAGTGCGGAGCTGCGCAGCACCGTGCCTGTTGGCTTGCGCAAAACCGCTGCGTCCTTAGCGAAAAGCACGGCGAGGGCTTTGTTTGGAAGCCGGAGCCGGAGCAAGCGACCGCCAGCCCGGAGGATAAAATCCTTGCAAGCCATATTCACCGCTGGGAGGAGCAGGGAGAGCAAGCCCCCCCGGAACAGGCCTCCCCGGAGGGCGAAAGCTTTTTTTGCCCAAATTGCGGAAGAAAAAACAAGCTTGGCAGCCTTCAGTGCGAAAACTGCTCCTATCTCTTCTTTGCCCCAAGCTCAAAATATCCGCCGGCGCCCGGCACGCGGCAGGCGTGGGTTGCCGAGCAGGGCGACCCCTATTATATCCCCCCGGAGGAGGATTTGGGCGGCGCGGCGGCCGGCGACTTAGCCCTTGTTGTCCGCCACAACGCAAGGCTTTACCTGCGCAAGTTCAAGCTGTTGGCGCAAAACGGAAAAAGTCTTGTGTTCAATTTTGCGGCGTTTTTGCTCGGCGGCTATTGGTTCGTTTACCGCAAGCTTTACACGGCCGCGGCGATTTTCCTGGGGCTTTCCCTTGTGGCGGACCTGCTGATGAATTGGCTGCTTTACACAACGGAGCCGGGCAAGCTTTTTATGGATTCCTACGAAAGCCTGCTGCTTGCCCTAAGCGACGGAACGCTAAACGCCGCGCTCATGGAGCAAGCTGAGTCCGCCGTCAGGGGCACCTATGCCATTGTGCTGCCGTTCTTTGGGGTCAAGCTGCTTAGTGGGCTTACGGCGGGCTTTATCGCCGATAGGCTCTACTACAAAAAATCCGTGGGAACGGTGCGCACACTAAGACAAATCCACAGGAGCGAAACCGACTTCCAGTTTGCGGCGCTGCGTCTTGGCGGCGGTTCGGTAATGCAGCTTGTGGTGGCTTATCTGCTTATAATGCTGATAAAGCAGCTTGCGGCAAAGCTGCTTTTGGGCGTTTAATAATTTCAGGAGGACGAAAAAATGAAGGTAAAAAAGGCGATTATCCCCGCGGCGGGCTTGGGAACAAGGGTGCTGCCGGCAAGCAAGGCAGTGCCGAAGGAAATGCTGAACATTGTTGATAAGCCCGCAATACAATACATTGTGGAGGAGGCTGTAGCCGCCGGGATTGAGGATATACTCATTATAACAAACCGCGGCAAGGGCGTTATTGAGGACCACTTTGACTATGCCTATGAGCTGGAGAGCAAGCTGGCGGAGAATCCATCAAAGGCTAAGATTTTGGAGCAGGTTCGCGCCGTTTCAGAGGTAAAGGCTAATATATACTTCATACGCCAAAAACAGACTAAGGGTCTTGGTCACGCAATCCTTTGCGGGGAGTCCTTTATTGGGAACGAGCCCTTTGCCGTGCTCTACGGCGACGACGTTATTATTAACGACGACCCGGTGACGGCGCAGCTTTGCCGCGCATACGAAAAATACCAAAAGGGCGTTGTGGGTGTGCAAGCCGTGCCGCGCGAGCTGATTAAGCTCTACTGCAGCTTGGGTGTTACACCAATTGAGGGCGAGGAACGCCTGATGAATTGCCACAAAATAATCGAAAAGCCAACCGACGAGCAGGTCATGAGCCTCTACGCGATTTTGGGGCGTGTTGTGCTGCCCTCCAAGGTTTTTGGTATGCTGCGCGAGGGAATCCGCAACACGCCGGAGGGCGAGGAGCTTTACCTTACGGACGTTATGAGCGAGCTTGGGGCGAACGGCGAGCTGCTTGCCTGTGACTTTGAGGGAAAGCGCTATGACATGGGGAACAAGCTGGGTATTCTTCAGGCAAACTGCGAGCTTGCCCTTAGGCACCCGGAAACAGCCGAGGGCTTTAAGGCTTACCTTAAGAAGCTGGCGGCGACACTTTAAGAAAAAAAGCTCCATATTTCTAATATAGAAACACCCCCCCGAATTTTGTGCTATAATACCCATATCATTTGTAAAAGGGAGTTATTATGTTTTGCAACAAATGCGGAGCCCAGCTGCCGTAGGGAACAAGCTTTTGCGCCGCCTGCGGTGCGGGTTCGCCCGCGCAACAACAGCAGGCACCGGCTTATCAGCCGCCTGCCTACGAGCAGCCTTTCTATCAGCCGCCGCTTGCGGCAAAGCCCCCTAAGGATAAGCTGACCATTAGGGCAATCATCTTCTTCGCGCTGATTGTTTTGTGCCTGATTGTTGATTGTATCGTCGCAATTGTCTATTTTCACAGCGGATATGATGCGAGTATTGGATCTGTACTGTTTACTTATACCGCAGAGCTTCTTCAAAACCTTGTGTTTTGGGGCTTGATTTTCCTTTTAGTTTTGGCAATATTCAAGCTAAAGCTGCCGGCAGAGCAGAAAAGCACAGGTCAGCTTATAGCTATCCTGTCTGTAATTTTGCTTGTGTTTTATGGCTTAGTACAAACTTGGGGAGCTCTTGAAATACTTGGCAGGATTGTGCGCATTGGGGGCTGGGACTACATGATTCGAATTTACTACTATGGCGAGTTTGATTTTGTTGCGGCAGTATTCGGAACGGTGGGCAGGATAGGGCTGTTTGCCACTGCCGTTGCCGGCTGCTTCAGGCTTAACAAGCAGAGCTAACCCTGCTCAACCACCCTGCCGATTAGGACCCAGCGGTCACGGCTGCCCGCCCTTGTGCAGGTGGAAAGGCAAACAAAACGGTCGTCCGCGCTTGCGCCAACCTCGCGCCAGCGGTTCGCCTTTTGTTTAACGTAGCTCAAAAACGCCTCGCGGTCGTCCGCCGCGGGGTAGTTTAGCCCGTACAGGGTTTCGTCCGTGTCACGGACCGTAACGGCAGCAAAAAGCTCAAGCTCAATGGTTTCCTGCGGCAAAAAGACCCACGCCCGCTTGTGCGCGTCCCAATAATCCCCGCTGTTAACAAAGCTCTTGAGTGTGCCGAACATACTGCCGTTTTGCATATGGTGCCCGTAAATAACCGTGTTGAAATCGCCGAAGTCCTTGCTGTTGCGGAAGTCCATGAACAGCGTGCCCGCGGAAAGCTCCTCGCCCTCAAGGGTTTTGTGGAGGTAATCGCTGTTGTTCTCCGTCTGCACAAAGGGGTAGCTTATTGGGCTGTCCTCCACCGTCAGCCAGCCAACCACGTCCGGGTAGCGGGCTATAAGCTCCGCAACACCCGCGTTTTTGCTGCTGCCCGGCGCAGGCTCGTATTCGCTGAGGCGCTCTTTCTCCTGCTCCGCCCTTTGGTATTCGCGCCAGCCCTCGTATACCTTATAGCCGCTGAAGGCGCAAACGCCAAGCAGCAGCAGGGCTATTATTGTGCGCAGAACCTGTCCCTTGTGTTTTTTCATCTTGCCCTTCCTTTGCCCCTTTTCAGGCATATTCTTCAACAATCGCTCCAATGCTTGGGAATACACGCTCCGCGCCCGCCCCGCGGAAGTCCTCCGCCGTTGTGGTGCCGGTGGTCACCGCCGCAAAGCTGACCCCCGCCGCCCTTGCGGTAAGAAAATCAACAAGGCTGTCGCCAACATAAAGCCCCTTTTCCGGCGGAACGCCCATTTTTTCCAGCGCCAGCGAAAGGCCGTCCGGCGCGGGCTTTGGCTCCGGGCAAAGCTCAATGCCAAGGATAAGCCCCACCAAGCCCTCCGCGCCCAATGACTTAAGCATGGAGGCAATGCGGTGGCTTGTTTTGTTGGAAACAATTGCCACTTGCCTGCCCGCCTTTTTCAGCCGGCTCAGGGCGGGGATAACGTCCGGGTAAAGATAAGCGCCGGAATCGCCAAGCTCATTTGCCTTTTCCCGCCAAAATTCATGGAAGCGCAGCGCCTGAGCTTCGTCGGTTACGCCGGTCAGCTTGGCGTAGCTCTCCTCCACGGTTTTGCCCACGCAGGCAAGAATATCCTCCGGCGCGGCGCGGCGGTGACCCATTCGCGCCAGGGCGTGGTTGCAGCAGCATATAATGTTTTCGCTTGTGTTGGCAAGCGTAAGGTCAAAATCAAACAAAAAGGCGTCAAACATAATAATCTCACAAATCAAGTTTTTTTCCGCGGACAAAAACGCCGTGCACAGCGCTCAGCTCCCCGTCCGTCAAAAGCAAATCCGCGCGCTTGCCAAGCTCAATGGAGCCGATTTCTCCGTCCGCCCTAACCACACGCGCGGGGTTTAGGCTGCAGGCGCTTACCGCGTCACTAAAGCTTATGCCGCTTTTAAGCAAAACCTGCATATTAAGGAACATATTCCCCGTTCCGCCGGCTATTGTGCCGTCCGCAAGACGAGCCATTCCGCCGCTGACATAAACCACCTGCCCCCCAAGGGAGTATTCCCCGTCCGGCATATCCGCAGCCTGCATTGCGTCACTGACCGCCACAAAGCGCCCGCCGCCAAGCAAGCGGTGTGCCTGCCGCAGCAGGGCGGGGTGAACGTGAGCGCCGTCGCAAATAAGCTCGGCTGTTGCACTCTTGCTTTCAAACACCGCCGTGGGGACGCCCGGCGAGCGCGCGCTTATCGGCTCCATTGCGTTGAACAGGTGCGTCGCGTGGGAAAAGCCGTTTTCCAAGGCTTCCCTTGCCGTTTCGTAATCCGCCGCCGTGTGCCCGATTGACACCGTGTGTTTTTTTGCCGCCTCCCGCGCAAAGCCCAGCGCTCCCTCAAGCTCAGGGGCGCAATCAACCACGCTGACGGGGCAAAGGGAATTCAAGCGCTCCAGCAGGGCAAGGCTTGGCTTGAGCAAAAAGGCCGCGTCCTGGGCGCCCTTTTTCTTTTCACAAAAGAAAGGACCCTCCATGCGCACACCCAAAATCCTTGCGCCGCTTTCCCTGCCGCGGAATCTTCCCCAAAGCTCGAACGCCGCCGCCAGCCTCTCCTCCGGCAGAGTCATTGAGGCGGGGCAAAAGGACGTTACACCGTGCCTTGCCAGCGCCAAGGACATACGCTCAGGGCTTTCGCTATTTCCGTCGCAAAAATCCGCGCCGGCAATACCATGCACATGAATATCCACAAGCCCGGGCAGCAGCCACAAGCCGTCCAGCTCAAGTCCGTCGCCCTCAAGGCTTGGAGCCATTTCGGCAATCAGTCCGTCTTCAACGCGCAAATCCATGCGGCGGGGTTCAAGCTCGGCCCCGCAGATTACCGTGGCGTTTTTAAGCAGCATAGCGGCTCACACTCCAGTCAAAGCTCAATCTCGCCGGTACAAATAAACTCCGCGGGTCCAGTCATATACACGCAGCCGTCCTCGCTGCTCCAGCGAATAATAAGCGTTCCGCCGCGCAGCGTTACGGTAATGTCCGTGTCCCTTTGGCAGTGACCGCAAAGTATTGCCGCAACAACCGTGGCGCAGGTACCCGTGCCGCAGGCAAGCGTTTCTCCGCTGCCCCGCTCCCAAACACGCATTTCAAGCTGTGTGGGGGATATTATGCGGCAAAATTCGGTGTTAACACGTTCGGGGAAGGCGGAGTAATGCTCAAACAGGGGACCGATTTTTTCAAAGTCCTCCATTCCGAAGGGGGAGTAATCCACAAAGGTGACGCAGTGTGGGTTGCCCATACCCACGGGAATCAGCTCCCAGTCAGCGCCGGCAAGCCGAACCGTGTTTTTTTCTCCCCCAAGCAGGGTGGTCGGAATATCCTGTGACTTAAGTATAGGGGCGCCCATGTTAACCGTCGCGCTTAGGAATTTGCCGTTTTCGTCCGTATTGATGTTAAGGATTTTAATCCCGCTTAGGGTTTCTAAGGTTACTACTTTTTTGTCCGTCAGCTTGTTGTCATAGACGTAGCGGGCAATACAGCGTGTTCCGTTGCCGCACATTTTGCCCTCGCTGCCGTCGTCATTGAACATACGCATACGAAAATCAGCGACGGTGCTTGGCAGAATTAAAATAAGCCCGTCAGAGCCTATGCCAAAGTGCCTGTCGCTGACCTTAACGGCGGCTGCAGCCGGGTCGTCTATCTTCTCCTCAAAGCCGTTGACATAGATGTAATCGTTGCCCGCGCCGTGCATCTTCGTGAATTTCATTCCGGTTTCTCCTTAATACCTGTGTGTTTTTATAGCGCTATAATACCGCTTTCATGTACCACCAAGCACTGCCTTGCCGCAAAAAAGCACTTCATTGGAACATAGCCGGGCAGAGCCGTAAGATTACGCAGCCCAAGGTTTTGCTTGTTTGGGTAGAACGAATGGATTAAGCCTTGGCCATAGCCCCGGCAGCAAACCAGCAGCCGTTTTTCGCCGGCGCGGTTGCGGTAAGCGCTAAGGTGCGTTGGTGACGGAAAGGTGTTTTTTTCCATGCCCCCTGCGGAGAAGTCCCAGCTCCAGTCGGAGGAAATCTGCAAAACGGCGTTCCTTTGCGGGCAAATACCCCACCAAGAGCCCTCAATATAAACAAGGGACGTTATTGGGGCGTCGTTATAAAGTAAACTGCCCTGCCGCAGCGGAGTGCCGTTTTTGGCGAACAAAATAAAATCGCCTGTTTGGGGGTTGTTGACAAGCAGGCTGCCGTTATCCCCGCGTGAGCATTGATAGCGAAGCAGCAGCTCCTGCTCCAAAAAAGGGATTATGTCCTTGTAGCTTTCGCCAAACTTAATGCGCAAATACTGTTCGCGCTTCAGCTGTTTTTCGTCGCCGTCCGACAGTGAGCGGAGCCAAAAGGAAATACGCAGCCTGCCCGAATGGTAAGGCTCATATTTCACATAAGCGAACCCGTCGGGCAACGGCAACAGCCCCCAGACAGGTTCGGACATCACTGACCGCATAGTTCTCCCCCGTTGTAACGCAGCGCAAAACCGCAAAAATTCCCGCCAAGCCGGACATAGCCTCTTATAACCTGCCAACTAAGCTGCCAGGTGGGTGCCCGCCCTGCGGTTTCGCGCTCCCTTCGTCCGGCGGGAACCCCGCCGGGAGGTCTGCAGTCCCCCGCCGGAGACCGGGCTCCCTTAAAAAGAGTGTTGGGTTATACGTGCTATGCTTATCGCACAAGGCAGGAAGAAGCGGCTTAAGCCTCGTCGTCCTCGTCGTCGGAGAACATGAGCATCAAACGTTCCTCAAACAGCGAACCAAGCTCGTTAAGCAGCGCCTCGTCCTCAATGGGCGTGAGGAAGGTTTCGTCACCCTCCCCCTTTACCTCCAGAACAATGAATTCGTCGTCCTCCGGGGCTTCGTCGTCGCTGTCGTAAAGCGGGGCAAGCGCAACGAACTGCCCCTCGTCGGTTTCAATGCGGTCCAACGCCTCAAAAACATACTCGCAGCCGTCCTCGTCGGTTACCATGACAATATCGGGGTTGTAATCGTCCTGCGCCATGCAGCCCACCTCCCTATATGATATGCCTATATTGTACCCTTTTTATGCCGGTTTGTCAAGCGGCGGGTCTTTCGGACCGGTGGCGGTACAGCATAGGCGGTTCTTTTCGGTTTTAATCTGTCTTGTTGACATTGATTTTTAATTTTATTTTTATACAATATTCTGCCTTACGGCTAAAAATGCAGCAAATACAAGGATTCAAGAGTTGACAAATGAAGAAAATAGTTGTATAATTAATAATGTAGCTATACAATTTAGCTGTCAGCAAGGAGAAAAGTCATGGCAAGGAAAAGTAAATATGGGGCGTTAACATCCTATTTCTCGCGCCAAACCGATGAGAGCATCACTGTTACGATTGATGCTTTAGAAAACATTCTCGGTTTTAAGCTGCCGCCCTCCGCGCACCAGCGCACCTGGTGGGCAAACACGCCGGGCGCCCCTCAGGCTCGCGCTTGGACAGCCGCGGGCTACAGGGCGAACGGCTTCCACGGCAACGCCGTAACCTTTACCAAGGCGGAGCTTTGGGCAGGTGAAAAGCGCAGCGGCCGCCCCCCAAATCCCGCCATGAACCCCGCTTCAAAAAAACCGGCGCGTAAAATTGTTTTGCCGCCGGCCCATACCGCGCCGCCGCGACCCATTTACGAAACGGCGGCTACACGCTACCAGGCAGCGGCACCCGCGCCCAAGGGAAGCCCCAGCGTGGGCATGATTGGCACAGGCAATTTGGGCGGCGCAATACTTCAGGGCATTGCGGAGAGCGGAGGCCTGCACGCAAGCAGCATCTGTATTTACGATAAGGACGCCGAAAAAACCGCCGCCCTTGCAAGGGAATATGGCTTCCGTGTTGCCGAAAGCGAAGCAGGGGCCGCGGAAACGCCAATAGTCATAGTGGCTGTTAAGCCGACACAGTTGCCGGACGTTTTGCGGCAGATTAACGCCTCGCTTGAGGAAAAGCGCCCGCTGGTGGTATCCACGGCGGCGGGCTGGAGCTTGGCGCAAATAGGTGCGCACCTGCCTGTCGGCACAGCCGTCGCGCGCATAATGCCGAACCTCAACGCGGCGGTGGGTGAATCAGCAACCGTTTACAGCGTCAATAACTTTGTGAATGAAAACCAGGCGGCGGCTTTGGAGTTGCTGCTTAAGACCTTCGGCTCAGCCCAAAAGATTGATGAGCGCAGCTTTGACGCGCACCTTGCGAT
Source organism: Clostridium sp. (assembly GCA_031272895.1). Lineage (GTDB taxonomy): Bacteria > Bacillota > Clostridia > Oscillospirales > Acutalibacteraceae > WRKY01. The sequence continues at coordinate 19,757 of JAISSW010000004.1, forward strand.
AAGCGGGGCGGGCCCCGCCTTTGCGTACCTTTTTGCGGACGCCCTTGCAAGGGCGGGTGTGCGCCTTGGCTTACCCCGCGCGGAGGCTCAGGCGGCGGCAGTGCAGACCCTGCTTGGCAGCGCGGAAACCCTGCGCGCAAGCGGCCTGCACCCACAGGAGCTTGTCGACCGTGTTTGCTCGCCCGGCGGTATAACAATCGAGGGTGTGCTTAAGCTGGAGGAAACGGGCTTTGCTTCAAGCGTGGCGCAGGCAGTGCAGGCGGCGTTCGAAAAAAACAAGGCGCTGTAAGGCAATCGAATACTTAATCCCCCGGCAAAAGCGTCGGGGGATTTTATGTTTCCGCCGCCCGGCGGGTGTCGGCGACCTGCAGCAGCAAGCCAAGCCCCATGGCGGCAAGCCCCAGCGCCGCGGGTGCGGAAAGCTGCCAAAGCTCGGCGTTCGCAGTGGCGGATACAGCCGCTGAGGCGGGGGTTATTTCCACATGGAATATCAGCAGCAGACCGCGGCAAATCAAAAACGCAAGCCCCGCGTGGCAAAGCCGCCAAAACCAAAAGCGCGGCAGTGTTTGACCGCAGAGCTTGATTGCAGCCCCAAGCTGACAATGCACACACAGCCCGCCCCAAGCCAGCACGGCGCACAAAAGCGGCAGTGAACCAGTCGCCGCGGCGTATTGGGAGCCAAGGCTTACCTCCAGCAGGGAAGCGAAAACCTGCGCGGCGGGGCTTGGCAAAAACAGCGGCAAATAGGCGCACAAGCCGCAAAAAAGCAATGTCCATACGCAAATTAACAGCATTTGCCTTGCCGCCTGACTGACGGAGCCGATAAACGCCGAGCCGTAGTCCGTTTCGGCCTTGACTTCTGCCTTGATTTGTGGTAAGCTATCAGCGGATGACGTTGTGACAAGGTTCATAACTTCACCCGCTGAGTAGCTTTGGGTCGTACTGGGGCTACTCTTTTTTAGTCTTGGCGCCTTGCTTGGTACAATCAGCGCTATAATCAATGCGGAAAGCAGCAGCGCCGAATATAGTATATAACCCGCGCGGGGCGATGAGAGCAGAGTCTGCCCCACGGCAAGGATAACAAAGGCAGGACCCGCGCCAACACAAAAGCGAGTCATTCGCCGGGCTTCTTCAACACTCAGTAAGCCGCCCCGGGCAAGCTCTCCGCTCAGCCTGAGCCCCACCGGATAGCCGCCGATAAGCGCCATAATCAGCACCACGGAGCAAATCCCCGGCAGGTGAAAAACACGGCGTGTAACGCCCGAAAGCACTGCGCCGACAGCCCGCACCAGACCGGAGCGAAGCGTAAATTCCGTCAGGAACAAAAACGGCAGTAGGGAGGGGATAAGGCGCTCGGAGCAAAGCAAAAGCCCCCCGCGCAGGGCGTCGGCACAGGGCTGCGGTAGGCATAAAAGCAGCGCCGCAAGGCAAAGCAAGGCGGCGCCTGTCAGGATTTTTTTTGCGGTTGAAAAGCGGCTCATTGCTAAGGATATGCGCCACGCGCATGGCATTATTCCCGTGTTAGTCCAAGGTGCCGCTCTTGCGCCCGTTACCAACAACCTCCGCCATAAGCCTGCGCCAAACAGCGCAGCCCGCTACGCCGTCAACGCTCAAGCTCCGTGCCCGCTGGTAGCTGCGCAGGGCGCTTTCCGTCTGCGAACCAAAGGCTCCGTCAAGCTCGCCCGCGGCAAAGCCGGCAGTGTTCAGCGCATCCTGTAAAATAAGCACATATACGCTCCTGCTGCCGCGGCGCAGCGTTGGGTAGCCTCCGCCGGAGCAGGCCGAGGGGCTCTGCCGTCTGTCCGTGTGAACCCATGTTGGGGTAAGGCTTGCCGGCTCCACATAGACCCAAACGCCAAGCTGCTGCGCCACACTGCGCAGACGGTTGCGCTGCGCCGCACTTAGCGCCTGCCCCGAATCAAAGGCCGTGCCGGCGTAGTGCTGGCTTTGGTCAAAGCGCTCATCATGACAGTTTTGGATATACAACAAGGTCGAAGTCGTCTTGTGTGCTTTTGCCTCGGTTATCTTTGGTATATTCACAGCGGTCAATTATTTCTTTTAACAGCGCATTTTTTTCTGCGGCTGTCGGCAGCGTATAATACACGTCCAACAGGGTCTTTATTTTTGGAATATAGCTTTTTCGATATTCTTTAGCGCGTCGCGCTTGTTCCTGCTGCGATATGAGCTTTTTCAAAATTTCACTTTGAGCTGAAAGCTGTTCGCCTATAGCCTTTGAGCGCGTGGCAAACTCCTCAACCGTGTAAACGTCTGTTTCAAGTAGCTCATATGCCCTTGAAAGCTGCTTATTTAGTTTTGCTTGCTTTGCCTCGGCGGATTTAATTGCAATTGAAAAATCGCCGGCAGCTTTTTCAGATTTTGCTTGCTCCCAAGTAAAATCTCGGCTCACCCAACTATTAAGCACCGCAAGCAGCCGGTCTTCTACCAGCTTTAAGCGTGTGCCGCTTGTCGGGCAAAACTGATGCTTGCAGCTTAACCCCTCGTCGCCGTTGCGATATGTACCCGTGCGGCGCTGCATACTGCTTCCGCAGCGGCTGCAATAGATTAGCCCCGCCAATGGGTTTGCGATTGTTTTATCTGCCCTCACATGAGGAATATCATTCTTGCTTAGCTGCTGCTGAGCCTGCTCAAACACATCAGGCTCAATAATTGCCGAGTGCAGTCCTTCCACAAGGATAATATCATCTTTGTTTATGGGGTACGATTTTTTAAGGACGCCGTCAATACGCTGTGTTTTTTGCTTGCGCCAGCGGTAGCGGATTTTCCCGGCATAGACAGGATTTTTAATAATTTTTGTGACGCTGGAATATTGCCATAATCCGCCTTTCGCCGGAGCAACACCCAATTCGTTCAAGCGCGTTGCTATGGCGTGCATACCGCGTCGGCGCCGTGTGCCATCTTCGGACACTTCACCGTCTATAAACCACTCAAATATCATGCGCACAATCTCCGCCTGCTCCGGGTTCGGCGTCAGAGTGTAGCCCTTATTGTCCTTTATTTTCACCCGCTCGTACCCGTAGGGCGGAGTTGACGTAATCCAACGCCCCTCCCTTGCCGTGGCAAGCTTACCCGCCAACATACGCCTTTTTATTGTCTTATACTCACGTCGTGACATGAATAAGCCAAATTCAAAGTATTCCTCATCAATCTCGTTGTTTGGGTCATAGCTTTTTGTCGGCGTGATTATTTTTGTGCCGCTTAGCTGAAAAGCCTGCGCCACAATACCCTGGTCAATCGTGTCGCCTCGGGCAAGGCGTTCAATCTCCATCACAAGCACACCCGCGTACAAGCCGGCGTCAACGTCCGCAAGCAGCTGCTGCATTTGCGGACGAGCCGCCAGCGTTTCACCCGAAACAACTTCACGATAGATTTTTGTAATATTCAGCCCTTGCGCCTTTGCAAGCGCAAGCAAAACCCGCTCATGGCGTGCGAGCGTTTCCCCCTCGCCATGAGCCTCAGCCTCCATATCCTTGCGCGATTTGCGCAGATATAAAGCATATTCGTCTTGTGTTACGGACATTGCCTATTCCCGCCTTATGGTTTCCACCTATGCCCACAATTCAGGCACGTAATCAGCACCTTTTTGGACCCGCTGTAAATACCAATGCCCGGAGTTAGCCCTATCCCTACTCCGCTCTTTTTGGTGTTCGCCGAAATTGACACCGAACCGCACTTAGGGCAGCAAGCGACCGCGTTTTTCTGGTTTTCCTCAAGGCGCTCTCGTATAGCCTGCTTTTCCCTGCCGCGTTTGGTGAATGGAACATATTCTATTGGTACGGAAGCTGTTGCGGTCGGCATAGATTTTACCACTTGCGGCTTCTCTTTCGGCTTAAATTCAAACGGCATACCTGTTTTTACGATGTGCTGTGCGTTTTTAATTTCCATGTCCAACGCCTTTAGTTGTACAGGATACGCCAGGACTTTGTTAGGCTTAAAACCAATATCTTTTTCGGTTATCTTAAACTTGGCCCATTCCCTGTCGTAAAAACGGTCTAAGCGCTCATCACCGTATGGTATTACTGTGACTATGTTATCTTTGTTGTCCTGCAACCAACGCACAAAGGCAACGCCGGTTTTAAGCACAAAAATCAGGTAACTTTTTATGCTCGAATGAATTGTGCCGCATACCATTACTATTTCATCATCCGAATCAGTAATCCCCAGCGTTTTTGCTAAAGCGGTAAACAACGGCGGTATATTGTAATATTTGTCGTCCGATAATGGCTTCCAGTTTTCATCAAATGGCTTCATTGGAGCGGTCGCTCTCACCTCTTGCGGCGTATAAGCCTCAGTAGGCGCAGGAGCTGTCGGCTCATCAGCGACCGGGAGGGGCACAGCTGCAACAGGTGCAGGAAACGGCGCCGCAGGAATTTGTGGCGCAGTCAGGGGCTGCCCACATTCGCTGCAGAATTTTCCGGTGCCGCTTATTGGTGTGCCGCAGTTTGAACAGAAATTTGCCATAGTGTTTTCCGCCTTTCTTTAATTTGAAACTATTTTTGATTTTCTCGTGTTTTCAGAAACATGAAATTGCTCTGCTTCGGGAATATCAATAAATTCCGCAATTTTATCATAGTTAGCACGGACAACCGCTTTAATATCGTCAAGTGATACTCGGAAGAACTCCCGGCGTTGGTTAACCATGTTAACCTTTGCATCCTCAAAGGCTGTATGTAAAGCAGTTTCAAGCTTTGGAGCGTCTTCTGAAAAAATCATAGCGTGCAAATCAAAATTAAAAGGAACGGACGCATCGCTAAGCTCAAATATGCGCTCCATTGGGTCTAAACGCCGCGTCATGCCTATTTTGTATACGCCCTCTCCAAATGAGCCGATATTCGAGATAACATACACATATCCTGCGCGCTTGTTTGCTTCTCTGTAATCAATATCCTTTTGGGCTTTTTGAATTTCTTCAATCTTATTTTGCGCTTCTTCTATGCGCAGCTTTATTGCCTCCGCTTCAACCCCCTCGGCTTTTTCAAGGCGACCCTGCAAGGCAGTTAATGTATTTTCATAATGGTTACTTTCCTTTTCCAAGTCCTTGCGCTTTTGCTCAAGTTCCCGCTGAACCTTTGCGTCCTCTCGCATTTGCGCACGCCGTTCTTTTTCCTCCTCTTTCTCCTGCTGTTTCTTTTGAGCATACTCCAAGGCAAGAGTTAATTCCTCGACTTTTAGGTTATAGTACGGCGGAGCGATACTAATTTGCATAACCGAACCAAGATTGCTGATATCCGAGGCGGATTTTGCAATTCGTTTCAAGCTGGCTTCAAAATTATTGTGTTTGACGTGCTCAACAATGTCGTCGCACTCACAATTAAACGCACGCAAAAAGAGCTTACACATATCTTTAACAAGCTTGTTGCCTTGTGCAGAGCTTCCGTTAATAATCCAATTCTTAGCCCCTATAACAGCACGACCGGCTTTAGCCATATCTTTTTGTTGCTGCCGTATTACGGCAAGGCGAGCTTTGTACAATTCGGCATTCAAAAAGCTGTAGCGCGGCGTATAAAAGCCTATTTCTTGCAGCAGTATTGTTTCGTCCGTTTCAATTACTTGCGCCTTTTTCTCTTTTAGCGATTTCCAAACCGCCTGTAGTTCACCACTCTTCTCAGCCAAAGACAGTTCCAATTGTTGTTGCTGCTCCTGTAGTTGGACAATTTCCGCCTGCAGTAAATCAATCTGCCGGTGTTCCGGCAATTGCTGTTCTCTCAGACGCACAATCTCCGCCTGCAATGCTGCAATCTCATTTTTTCCCCCGCCAAAAAGTGCCATGTAAATGCCCTCCTTATAAAAATTGCTTGTCAATTACAACTTGAACAACAATGCCGATAATTTCAACTCGTGTTTTTCGCGTATCGTAAACCTGCGGTTGATGTTCGGGATTTATGCTGTGCGGCGTGAGTATTACCATGTTACCCTCTTGCCTAAAACGCTTAATCGTCGCTTCATCATCACCGACACTAACAATTGCGATAGCTCCATTATCTGCGGTTGATTGTCTTCGCACAACAACGTAGCAGCCATCAACAATGTTAACGGCGTTCATGCTATCTCCATGAACCCTAAGCCCGAAGTATTCCGAACCACCATTTAACTCCGTGTATACATATCCCTCTATATTTTGCTCCGCGTACATTGGCAGTCCCGCCGACACCCGACCGAGGATAGGGATTCGATGCGTCGGCGCGTATGCAAATGTATCAGAAATACTTTCCCAGCCCATGAGATATGCCGGCGTAGTTTGCAGAATTTCGGCAAGACTGATAGCTACGTTGCGTTTAAGGTCAATTTCTCCGCTTTCGTATCTCTGCACAGTCGCCTTGTTAACACCAACGTGCGCGCCAACCTGTTCGAGCGTGAGCTTCAGCCCCTCACGCAAGCGTTTTATCCGCTGTCCCGTTGTCATGTGCACCACCTCAAAAGGCAGTATAACACATTTTGCGGAATTTATCAATACATTTTTGCAAAAAAAGTTGCGTTTGGGGGTTGACAGGTTACGGGAAACGTGCTATAATTGTGTTACGCGAAACGCAACAAACAAGAAAGGAGGCAAATCGAATTGAGGTATCTGACAGAACAACAAAGCAGAAACCTGAAAGCCCTGCTAGTACAATCCGGGTTGACTCTCAGCGGAGCAGCCGAGAAAATGGGGATTTTACGGCAGTCGCTTTCAAATCGGCTGAAAGGCAAAATTGATTTTTCGCGCACAGAGATGGAAGCCTTTGCAGAAATTGTTGGCGAAAGCCCGGCAAAAATTTTTTTCGCCGCATAGTTGCGCAAAACGCAACAGCCGAGCAAAGCTCATTAACTTCGCCGCATAGGACATCCCCGTAAAACCGTATTATGCAAAGACGCAAAAAAGGAGGCATCAATGGACGATAGCGACATACTCACGTTCCCGGCGGAAATTGAGCTGCCACACCTTGGCGGCGGGCGCACAATAATCCGTACGGATTGCTGCCTCAAATCAAAAAAGGAAAACGAAAAGGCGTGGCAGCGCGTAGAACACATAGCCTACCTTGCGTTAACAAGAAAAGAAAGGACAAAGAAATGAACCCAAACGAACAAAAAACCTACCCCACGGAGTGGAAGCTCGGATACGACGGGCAGCAGCATTATGTGTGGCGGCAAACCCGCGAACTTGAGCCACACGAGCCAATGAATAGCAGTGTGCGGGAGAGAGCGAGGGGCGCGACATTTGGGACGCGCGAGGAGTGTGAAAGCTATTGCAATACATTGAATGCGCTCCCCACGTATTGCGAGGACGCGCTTGCCCACGCCCATTCAGGCGGTTGCCAAGGGTGTGCGCTGTCAAGCTACAACCACGACTGCAAAGGAGTAGTAAATGGGCAGTAATCAAAAAAATAAAGTCACACCCAAGCCACGAACAGTGTGTTGCCCTCGGAGCTGCCTGTGCGTTAAGTGCGCAAAGCTAATCGGCTGCCTTACTTGCGGCTGTGACCGATGCAACGATGATAACGTCATGTTAAACAGCATGACAAGCTGCGAGGAGTACGTCCCATAACCCACACGAGGATACACCCGCACACGAAAGGAGAAAGCCATGATTACACAAGCCACGGAGATATTAGACAGGCAAGCCGAGGCGTTTGGCTTGCAACAGTTTTCCCAACACCTAATCGCGAACCTTAATATGTCGAGAGCCGTTAAGGTAATAAAGGGCGAGGCAAGTCTTGATAAATTTCTCGACCACGCCCGCAGCGCAGCCGAAAAAGGTCAGACCAATCGCCGTACGGGCTGTTACGCCATTGACGACCAAGCGGCCCTGCGTGAGTTTTTCGGCGAGAGCGGCGATGATGCCGTGGCAATTGTTCCCGCGCCGCCGCCCGCCGCCGCCCCCGTGCCCCTCGTCGACCTCGACGAGCTGTTTTAGGAGGTTGCTATGGCAACAGACTGGAAAAAGCGAGCTGCGGAGTTGCAAGCCAAGGTCTTTCCGAGGATACCGCCGCTGCCGGACTACTGGGAGGAGGAGCTGCTGAACGGCACCTTGCAAAGCTCCCGTTACCTGTTCTATAGCCGCGATAAGCAGGGGCGTTGGGGCTATTGCAGCCATTGCGGCAATATAGTGGAGTTAGGCAAGCGACACGACAGTATCCATAATCAGGCGGGCGAATGTCCAGACTGCAAAACGCAGGTAATGTATAAGGCGCTGGGGCGCGGGCGCAAGGAGCTGTATGACACGGGCTACCAGTTAATCCTGCAGCCGCTGCTGCCTGACCCGGACAAGCCCGACGAGCCGGTGCCGGTCATTGTAAGGAGCTTTTGGTGTTGGCGGGATTATAACACACTCGATTGGACAGGCGATAGCATAGTGTCTTTTCCCGAAACAGAGTGGCACGAGCGTGAGCGGATATATTTCGCGCCGGGGCGGACGCAAAAATGGAAGCGTTATGCCCCGAATAACCCGCGGGAGAGCTTTACAGGCTTATCCACCGAATGGCGAGCTATAAAAAGCTGGAAGCATGAGCCGTCGCCGAAATTCGGAGTTGATTGTTTACCGGCGCATTTCAGCAGGATTTGCGGCTATACGGATTTCTGCGACGAGGTACTGAGGAATACAGCCCTGCGCTATGCCAACCTTGCGGGGTACTCGAATTACAACAGCGGCAATGATATGTATTGCGAATGGCTGCGGTTTTACTGCAAGTATTCCACCGCCGCCGAAAAGCTGGTAAAAGAGGGCTTCGGGTACTTGGCGGCAAAAATGTCATACGGTAGTGTGTACGCGGAGCTGCTCACATGGCCTGCGCTAAGGCGCAATAGCGTACCCGAAATTCTGGGTATGCCGCGCGGGCTGGTCAGATGGGTATCGGGGCAGCCGGACGAGCATGGGTATTACGATTATAACCTAACCCGTCACAAAATAGCAAAGCTCATGGCAGACAACGGGAACTACGGCACTGAGCTTGCCGAAGACCTGATACACATAACCTTACCAAACAGCGCGTTATTTTGGGCGCTGAGAGCCGTGTATGACAGAGTAGCCGCTTACGCCGCAGCCAAGGGAAAAAGCAAGGAAACTGTGCTGCCCGCAATAGTGCGCTACGTTAAGGCGCAGACAAGCAAGGGTGTAGACGGTGCGCTGCAGATTTGGCACGACTACTTATCCCAGTGCGCCGAGCTGCACCGGGATATGAGCGATAAGAGGATAATAATGCCGTCTGAGCTTGCGGCGGCGCATGAGCGAGCGACAGACTTAATAAACGAACGTGACGCAAGGGCAAACATCAAAAAATACAAGGAAATGGAGCGCAGCTTCCGCGCCGAAATTCTGCCGGAGCTGAAGAAACTGCGCCGGGAATCCTCCGGGCTGATTATCCGTCCGGCAACAGGAGCAAAGGAACTGCACCTTGAGGGTGCGCTGTTGAACCATTGCGTTGGCAGCTACACCGCCAAGCACCTTAACGGCGACACTGCAATCATGCTTGTGCGCCGAAAAGGACAAGCATCAAAACCATATTTTACAGTCGAATGGAAAGCGGGACAAGTATTGCAGTGCCGCGGCGATAGAAATTGTGCGCCGCCCCCGGAGTTAAAAGCCTTCGTAGACGAATGGGCGGCGTGGGCAAGAAAACGGCAAAAATCAGCAACGCGCAAGCGCAGCGCATAAACGAAAGGAGAAAGCCATGGAAACATTAACCCTAATCCCCTTGCAGCCGGACGCGCCGCCCAAAATGAGGGAGGCGCAGGAACTGCACTACGCAATCATTGAGGGCGGCAAAAGAGTAGCCGAAAGCCTGCTGGAATTTGCGGCACACCTTAAGGAAATGCGCGACAGGGCGCTGTATGTGGAGCTTGGCAAGGGCTACGGCACGTTTGAACAGTACCTAAACGCCGCGGTAGGGCTGCGCCCCGCGCAGGCATATAACTACATCCAGTGCTTAGAGCGCTTAGGCGAAAATGAGTTTAGGCAGTACAGCCACCTCGGGATAACAAAGATGCACCTGCTCAGCGAGCTGACAGCCCCCGAACGCTACGAGCTGATGGAGAGCTGCGGCGCAGAAGAAATGAGCGTCAAGGAGCTTAAGGATACAATCGCCAAGCTGCGCACAGTGGAGGAGCAGCTGACCCTGTGGCAGGACAAGGCGCAAAGCCTTGAGGACGAGCTTGCCGCCGCCAAGGGGGCAACCGTGCAGGTCATGGAGCCGGACGAGGAAACCATCGCCCGGGCAATCGCCGAAAAAGTACAGGAGTTAGAGCGACGGAAGTTGGCAGAAATTGAGGCGGCAAAAAAAGAGGCGAAGCTGAAAGCGGAAAAGGCTCAAAAAGACGCCGCCGCAGCAGAGGCAAAGCTAAAGGCGCAGGAGGAAAGCGCCAAGAGGGATGAGCAAGTCAGCAATCGATACAAGGAGCAGCGCGACGCGGCGTTAACAGCCGTGGAAAAGCTGCAGGCGGAGATAGAAACACTAAAAGCGGCGCGGCAACCTGCCGCAAGCACGGAATCGCCCGCAATCGGAGAGGCGACAGAACAGGCGGAACCGTCATATCTGACGAACGTGTTCAAGCAGCGCTTTAACGCAGCCCAAGCAGCAATGAGCGCAATGCTGGACCTAATCGGGCAAGCAAAGGGTGCAGCACCCGAAACGGCGGAGAAATTCCGCGCCGCCCTGCGCAAGCTGGGTCAAATCATAATGGAGCGCACGGAGGTTGAAAATGAACAGGCTTAATTTTGAGGCCATTAAGAGCTACCTTGCCCGGCACAAGGAGCCAATCACGGAGGCTATAGGCTTTGTTGGACTGCTGATTACAATATTAACTTTACTTGGAGCCTTAATTGTGTTTGGAGGTGATTACGCATGATTATCCACGTTAACACCCGGCGGGACAAGCTGTTCCGCGCCCTGTGTGATTACGAAAACAATCATGAGATACTCCGCACCGAAAAGCAAGGTTATTTCCAAGGATTGCCATATATCGGGCGCCGCGGAAAGAAGATATATGTGTGGCAGCTTAATATGTGTTCGTGGGAGGAAAGCAACAGGAGGGAAGAGCTAATTTGGGGCAGCGGAAGAAACAATGGCTTGCAGTCGCTGCCGGTCACTTAAGCGAAAGGAGGCAAACAATGGGCGCACACAACCAATGCCCCGACTGCGGCGCTTACCTTGACTGGGGAGAAAGCTGTGACTGCCGAAAGGAGGTAACACCGTGGAAGAAACTGGCTTCGTGTTCCGCAAGGTCTACTACGACGCGGCGGCAAAATATCCGCGTCAAACCCGCCTCGAAATTTACGAGCGCATAATCGAGTACGGACTGTTCGGCAAGCTGCCCGAAAACCCGTCAAGCTCCACGCTGTTAATCAAGGCTATGATAGACGAGGACAACGCCGCGGCAGCCGCCAAAGCCCGCCGTGCGGCGGCTAAGGCGCGAAAGGACGCGGCGAGTAAGGCGTTTATCCCGCCGACGATAGACGAGGTGCGAGCATACTGCCAAGAGCGTGGAAACAGCATTGACCCGGAGGGCTTTATCGCCTACTATGCCGCCCGCGGGTGGAAGCTCAATAACGGGCAGCCCATGCTGTCGTGGCAATCGTGCGTAATAACGTGGGAATCCAAGCGCTGGAGAAAGCGGGTGCCGCAGGATATTTCAGACCGACCGCCGCCGAGCTACGACTTAGAGGTTGCTGAGCGGCTTGCGGCAAGAACCGACAGAGCCGTCCGAAAGAACCGCAAAAAGAAAGCCCCTTTAACTTAAGTCCACTTCCCGCGGGGGACATTCTCCCGCACACGTTCATGCCCTGCCTAACTAATCCTTAGGCAGGGCAAAAAAAGAGGGTGCAGCCCCTCTTAGTCGGGCTTGTATCAAGTATTAACAAATCAACGCTATAAGGAGGGGAGCATGACCGGCAGATACTCATCGGAGCAGTATCAATTTCTGTTCGATGCCGATGCGGCGCTCACGGCACACGAGACGCTCCGCCTACGCAACCAGCAGGTGCTGCTCTACCGCACGAAGACAATCAAAGCCGGCAACACCCTTGAGCTCGAAATTTTCCCCGTATGGGACACGGCAAACCAAGTGCGCATAGCCAAAGCACTGCGCAGTCCCGAAAAGCTGCGCTGGCAAAACGAGAAGCACGCCCGCAAGCGTTTTGTTCGCAAGGCAAACGCAAATTTCGGTCCGGAGGATATAACCATCACACTGGATTATGCTGACGAGCCGCTGACATGGGAGCAGGCGCAGAAGGACATTCGCAATTATCTGCGCCGGATAAAGGCGTACAGGCAGCGGCACTCCCTGTCGGAGCTGAAATACATCTATACCACGGCGGGAGGCGCACCAACCGGTATAGGGGACACGCTGACACGCATACACCACCATGTTATTATGAGCGGGATGGACCGCGACACGGCGGAACGGCTATGGACGCACGGCAAGCACCCGCACTGCCGCCGCCTACAGATTGACGACAAGGATGGGCTTGCCGGACTTGCGACATATTTCTTCCGTCAGCGGCGAGGTGACCCAACGCCGGCTGATAGCAGCGCGGACATTGATGGGAAATTAACATCACGGCAGCATCGCCGCTGGAATTGCAGCAAAAACCTTGTCGAGCCGCAAATAACCAGCAGCGACCACAAAATATCCCGCAGACGGGCGGCGCGCATGGCTGTGGACATGGAAACTGCACCGCGCGAGATACTCACAGGCATATATACCGACTACGAGCTGGCGGACATCGAGATTAAGACCTCACCATACGTTGCGGGATATTATATCTACGCAAGGCTGTACCGTAAGCCGCCGCCAAAAAAAGCGGAAAAAGTTCCGCGGAAAGGAGGAGCGCAATGTCATCAAGCTACGCAAGGGGATACAAAGCCTCGGCGGCACGTTCGGTCTGCTCCAGCCCGGACGAAGCCCAAATCCAAGAGCAGCTAATCTATTGGTGGGATTTGCAATGCCGGGCTTGGGGCTGTGTGCCGAACGAGTTGTACGCCGTGCCCAACGGCGGACTGCGCACAAAAGCCACTGCAGGCAAGCTCAAGGCGCAGGGACTTCGGGCGGGAGTGCCGGACCTGCAAATCGACGTGCCGCGAGGGCGGTACCACGGGCTGCGCATGGAGCTAAAAACACCGCAGGGCAGACCCACGCCGGAGCAGAACCTCACAATTGACCGCTTAGTTAAGCGGGGCTACTATGCCGTGGTTGCATATGGCTTTGACGAGGCTGTGCGGCATATCCGCAAATACTTCACAGAGAATTTTTGAAACAGAAAGGACAATCATTATGGCTACGCAAAAAATACTTGAAGCTTTCCCGCCCGCGCCAACGCGGGAGAAAAAAACACGCTTGGAGCTGATACAAGAGGCTGACGGCGGCATGAGCTTTAACGCACACATGACCGCGAAGCTTTTGAGCTTGCAAAAGAGCGAAACCCGCCGTCCGATTGAGGACTTAAAGCTGCTGCAGGCGCATCACATCGAAATGTGCTGCAATCACCCGGAGGACGAGGGCTGTGTTGGCTGGCTCAGCGGCAGTAACAACGGCATTGTGCGCGATGAGGACGGACATGGTATCGGCACGGTGGGAGCGCCATACGATGTCGGGCAATTAATCTATGTGCGTGAGCCGTGGGCATTCGCCGTAGACCCGTTGCAATACATCTATGGAGCTGACGAAATTCTTGCCGGCGCTGCAGATATTCAGCTTGAGACTGATTACAACAAGGACGCGGCAAAAACGACCTATCACACGCCGCACTGGATGCCGTCCGACGCGGCGCGGATATTCATTCGCATAGAGAATATTTGGGCGGAGCGGCTAAAGGACATCAGCAATTGCGGCGCTATGAGCGAGGGCTTCCAATCCGAGGAGGAGTTCATACGCAGCTTCTTGGACATATACACACCGCGCCGCTGGGATAACTGCTATGCCGACAACCCTTTCGTTTGGGTGTATGATTTTATTGTCGTTGAGGTGTTTTAATGACCAACATTGCCCGCCTGAAATTATTGCGCCGCAGGGTGATAGCCCTGCAATATGCCATCAGCCGAGCCAAAGCTGACTGCACGGCAATACCCTCACAGCTGGGCAAGGTGGGCACCCCGCCGGTACAGGCTACCCCTGCGCCGGCGGGGCTTGTGCGTAAGCTGGAGAACCTCGACGCGCTGAGAGCAGACCTTGAGGCCGTCTTGTGCGAGTTGCGCTCAGAGCTGAACCAAGAAGACGATGCAGACCGACTGCGAGTTTTGCGGCGCTATTATTTGTGGGGCTGGCGGGTAGAAGATATACAGACGGATTTGCACATGCGCAAGAGCAATATAATCGGTATACTCAGCGGGGGTTGACAAGGGCGCATTAAAGGCGTATAATATGCAAGAAAGGGGGCAGGATATGAAACAAGCGTACCCCGTAATCTTCGCCAAAATACCCGAAGGCGGATTTATGGCGACAATCCCGGATTTTGACGACGCCGGAACGCACGGCGAAAGCTTGCCGGAAGCAATGGAAATGGCGCGCGACGCGATTGGAGCGCTTGGCTTGAGCTATGAGGAAGACGGGCTTAAGCTTCCGTCGCCCACGGCACTCGACCGCGTGCAGGTGGCAAATGGCGAGCTTGTGTCGCTGGTGGACGTAGACTTCACGGACTACCGGCGGCGTACAGAACTGAAAACTGTAAAAAAGAACTGCACCCTGCCCAGCTGGCTTAACGCCGAGGCGGAGAAGGCAAACGTAAACTTTTCGGCGGTGTTGCAGAACGCGTTAAAGAAAGAGCTGCACCTCGCATAATCAAAAAAAAATAGCCAAAACACTTGACGGGAACTTTTTAATCTGCTATAATTAGTATAAGTCAAGCTGTGTCAAAAAGCACGCCGCAACCCGCGGGGTGTTTTTTTGCGTCCACTGAAAGGGTGCGCAGCGTAGTTTTTGCGCACCCTCCTGCTTGACTAAAAAACCAGTAAAAACCTGCACAAAACAGCAATAAGCAACGGCCAAACTGCGCAAAACCGCGTGGGTATTATGCCTCTGGGCGAAGCGAGTGAAATCAAGGCAAAAAGGAGTCAATGATATGGCATGGCAGGAAGTGTTTTTGCGGTATTTGGGCTTGAGGCGCAGGCAAGACAAGCTGTCGGACGATTTGCGCGAATTGCAGATGAAATTCCCTTACGGCGCGCAATACGGCGAAAAGACAGGACGCTCAGCACAAAGCTATCCGCCGTTTGCGCGCGAATATGAACATATCGTCGCTGAGCAGGCGAAAGCTACCGCCGAGCTTAGTGAGCTTGGTCCTCAAGTCTTTTCCGCGCTTCGCTCCCTGCCAAAAACCTCATGGCACATTGTCCTTTACCAACGTTACAACAACGGGTTAACTATGCGCGCGATAATGCGCAAGGTTGGGTATTCAATTGGCGGCACACAGCGCTTGCACGACGCCGCATTTGAGTGGCTTGACGCGAATTCCCCCCCCAAGGACTTGACAAAGTGAACACGAATAGTCTATAATTAGTATGGTCATAATTATACCCCAGCCGTACTCATGCAGACGAGTGCGGCTGTTTTTATTCCGAAAGGCGGTGAGCTTGGTGGCAAAGCTTGGGCGAAAAAGTCCCGTACATGACTGGCTAAAGCCCGATGGCCGGCTGCTCATTGAGGGCTGGACGCGGCGGGGGATGACGCAAAAGGAAATCTGCGAGTGTATGGGCGTGACCGAAAAGACATACTACCAGTGGCGCAGGAGCAATGAGGAATTTAGTCAGTTTGTAAAGTCCCTAAAAAATCTGCGCGATATGGCGGATATGGCGGTTGAAAAATCGCTGTTTGACCAAGCGATACAGGGCAACGTAACGGCGCAGATTTTTTACCTTAAAAATCGTCAGGCGGCGCACTGGCGCGACACGAGAAAAGACGAAATCAGCGTGACGCAAATCCCGCAAATCGTTGACGATGTGCCGCCGCTTCCTGCTATTGGATTTGAGGTCAAAGATGAAGACGACGATAGCCCCGACGGTTAGCATAAAATCGCTGCTTGCGCCGTCCTTCTACGGACTTCACCGCGACCTTGCCGACGGGCGGCACACGCACTATATGCTCAAGGGCGGACGCGGCTCAACCAAATCGAGCTGGGTGGCGATTGAAATCGCCCTTGGGCTAATGCGAGAGAGAGAAGCTAACGCCGTGGTGCTGCGCAAGGTCGCTGATACGCTTCGCGAGAGCGTGTTTACTCAGCTTCTGTGGGCGATTGATGTGCTGGGTGTTTCGGCGTTTTGGCAGACAAGGCTTTCGCCGTTGGAGCTGCGGTACGCTGCGGGCAATCGCATAATCTTTCGCGGCGCGGACGAGCCTGCGAAGCTGAAATCATTCAAATTTCGTTCGGGATACTGCAAATATGTCTGGTACGAGGAATATGACGAGTTTTCGCCGGAGGACGTCGCGGTCATCAATCCGTCACTGCTGCGCGGCGATGGCGGCAGTCCTGCGGTGTTCTACAGTTACAACCCGCCGCAGTCGGTGCAATCGTGGGTTAACGCACAGTGCGTGGGTAATATTCGCGAGGACACGCTATATCATCACAGCACATATTTGGACGTGCCGCGCGAATGGCTTGGCGAAGTATTTTTGTCTGAGGCGCAGGCGCTCAAAAAGAGCAATCCGACACAGTACAGGCACCGCTTCCTCGGCGAGGTCACCGGCACCGGCGGCGAGATTTTCGGCAATATCACCGAGCGCGAATTTACGGCCAAGGAGATAGCCGGTTTCGACCATATTTGCTATGGCTTGGACTTCGGCTTTGATCCTGATCCGCTGCACTTTACGGCGTGTCACTATGACCGTAAGGCTCGGCGGCTGTATATCTTTGGCGAGCTTCACGCTGTACGCTTATCCACAGCAGAGGCGGTGGAGCAAATCAACCGTGAGTATACCGCGCAGGTGACTATCTACGCCGACTGCGCGGAAAAGCGCACCATACAGACTATGCGCGACATGGGCCTGCGCCGGATTACGCCTTGCCGCAAGGGACAGGACAGCGTAAGGCACGGTATCCGGTGGCTGCAAGACCTTGATGCAATTATCATCGACCCGCGACGGTGCCCGAACACCTTGCGGGAATTTAGTACATACGAACACGAACGCGACCGCAACGGCGGGTTCAAGGCCTCATTCCCCGACAGCAACAACCACAGCATTGACGCTGTGCGCTACGCGCTGGAGGAGTATATTTTGCGGCGAAAAATCCAATGGAGGTAACAATATGGAGCTTTTCCCGTATCGTCGCGGCACCACCGAAGTGGACGCGATTATACGCGCGGCGGCGCCGATGGGCGACAAGGAAATTCTTGCGCTGGAGGTTCAGGAATTTCTGAAATCGCCTGAACGCAAGGAAGCAATAGACGGCGAGAATTATTACCTTAACCACACGGTGATAAGAAGCAAAAAACGCACGCTGGCGAACGGCGAGGAGCTGAAAAACCGTGCTAATCACCGCTTGGAACACGCTTTTTACCCCAAGATGGTTGATGAGCTTGTTGGCTATCTGTGCTCCAAGCTGCCGAGCATTACCAGCAACGCAGACAGCGCGGCGCGACGAAAAGCGCACGAGGAGGCAATAGGCAAAATCATTGATGAGAGCTTTTGGCGTGTGTTTAGCCGCTGGTGCAAAAATGCCGTTAACCACGGCTGCTCATGGCTGTTCCCGTATATTGACAAGGATGGCAGCTTGCGATTCAGCAACATAGCCGGCTATGAGGTTAGAGCCCTTTGGCGCGACGGCGACCATCAAGAGTGCGACGGAGTTATTCGGGTTTATGACGTCATTGAGTACGTTAAAAAAACTAAAATGCTTGTCACCCATGTGGATTATGTTACCACGAACGGGATTGCCGAATTCGTGTACGAGAACGGCGCGTTAACGCCGATACGGTCCGAAAGAGGCAACGGCCATTTCTACTTACCTCAGGAGGACGGGACAGCTCAGGCGCGGGTGTGGGATAGACTGCCGGCAATCCCGTTAAGGTTTAACGACGTTGAGCAGCCGCTGATTAGCCGTGTGCGGGCAAACATAGACGCGTATAACCTTTGCGCAAGTAATTTTGCGGATATGCTGGCGGACTTGCCGCTTGCAATCGTGAAAGTCGTCGGCTACCAAGACGACCCCGACACGACGCTACGGAATCTTAAGCAGTTGTCGGTCGTCTATTTGCAGGAGGGCGGCGACGCGGGGTACATAACCCCCGACCTTGCGACCGACAGCGTGGAAACGCAATTAACGCGCATTCGCCGCGACATCTTTTCATTTGGTGCGGGGGTAGACGGGCAGGACGACGGGCAGCAAAACCGTTCCGGCGTGGCGCTTGCCGAAAAACGCAGCGACCTTGACATAATCGCAAACATATTCGAGAATCAAATTCAAGCGGCCTTCCGTGAAGTAATTTGGTTTGTTTCGCGTTACCTGCTGCTAA
This sequence comes from Clostridium sp., assembly GCA_031272895.1. Classification (GTDB taxonomy): domain Bacteria; phylum Bacillota; class Clostridia; order Oscillospirales; family Acutalibacteraceae; genus WRKY01. The sequence goes on from JAISSW010000004.1 coordinate 38,188, forward strand.
TTGGCGGCGAAAATTACACGGATTGCGAAATCACGCTGACGCTCAATCGCGACATAATGACCAATGAGAGCGCTGTTATTACTGCGTGCAAAGAAAGCGTCGGAATTCTGCCGGACGTGCAGATACGCGCTAATCACCCGTGGTCAAACGACAATACCGAAGCACTTTGGCAAGAGCAAGAGAACGGCTCTGCCGAAGATGAGGAACCGTTTGCGGTTAAAGCCGCCACGGACGAAACAGACAACGAATAGAAATTAGAAAGGCGGCAGACGTGTGACAAGCGGTGATTACTGGGCAAAACGCATGGAGCGCGTCCAAGAGCAGATTTTCTCCAAAAGCGACGAATACCGGCGCGAGCAGCTGCGGTTAATCCGCCTGCAGCAAGACAAGGCGCAAAGGACAATAGATAGCTTTTTTGCTAAATTTGCGAAAAATAACAAAATTTCGCTTGCGGACGCGCGGCAGATACTTACGTCCAAGGAGCGAGCTGCATACCAAATCCAGCTGGATGAGTATATGCGCCTTGCAAGTCAATGGGACGCGGACACAAACAATGCGCTGCGGCAACGGATTGAAAACGCGTCAATCGTTGCGCGATTGAGCCGCCAAGAAGCGTTGTACACGTCAATCAGCGCGGAAATAGGCGAAATGGCGGCGCGAATGGACAAGGGCGTGGCTGATGTCGTCGCTGATACGGTGGAACAGGCATATTACCGCACGACACACGCTATACAGACAGGCACAGGCTTGGGCGTAAGATTCGACAGACTTGACCCGGCAACGCGTGAGGTCATAGCGGCAAAACCGTGGACGGCGGACGGCAAAGCCTTCAGCGATAGAATTTGGGGCAATGCCGCGCAGCTGCAGCAGTCCCTTGAGCAGCACATGACGCGCTTGTTCGCCGGCGACGCAACGCGGGAGGACGTAATCCGCGCGCTGACTAAGGAGTTCGGGGCGGATAGCAAGCCGCTGAAAGGCTTCGCAGCCAAGGCTGCACGGTTAGTCGATACCGAATGTGCCGCCTATTCCGCGCAGGCGCAGCGCAAGGCTTACGCTGACCAAGGAGTTGAGTGGTATGAGTTCGTCGTTACATTTGACGCGCACACCTGCGACAGCTGCGAGCCATTTGACGGGATGGTATTCAAAACAGCCGAAATGCAGTCGGGAGTAAATGCGCAGCCAATCCACCCGCACTGCCGCTGCACCACAGCTCCCTCTCTTGACCCCGAAACGGCAAAAGAATACGAGGAGATTGATGCGCAGACCGACGCCGAAATGCGCGAGCGAGGAGAGCAGCCGCCGGAGCGTACACGCGTCGCCCGCAACCCAGAAACGGGCGAGAGCTACAGCGTACCGGCTGATATGACTTATCGTGAGTGGTATGAGAAGTATGTCAGCAAGGGCGCGGGAGCGAAAAGCGAAGAAAAAGTTGCAAAACTACTTGACTTTTCGCGTGAACGTGGTATAATAGGGAATGCGGACGATAATACCCGTGGCTTAGCGATGGGTTTGCGTACTCCGCCGTCGCATATCCTGACCGAGGATGAAATTGCACTTGTTCTGCGCGAGGCTCAGGCGATAGGAGTTGATACTTCTATTTTGAAGTTCAATGAGGGCAATCGCACTGGCTATTTTGATTCTGACAGAACGATAAACATTCGAGGTGATGTTCTTCCTGACCTCTATTCCATTTCGGCTCACAACAGGGATTATTTGTCAGTGCGCGCCGTGCTTGCCCATGAATACTATGGGCATTATGCAAACAGGAACAGCAATGAATTCTATAGACCCAATGATTGGCGTGACGAGTTTAGGGCAAGCTATGAAGCAGCGGTCAATGCGCCAAATTTGACAGATGTTGACCGAGCAATGCTTATGCGGGACGCTTACGACCGCGCATTAGAGGCTGGAGCAACAGTCGAATTCACTGATGAAGCAAGGAGGATACTTTATGGAAGCTCTTACGCGTGAACAACTCCCTCAAACTGAGCAGGAGAAAAATGCGGTTAGAGAAAAGTTTGGCAATCCCAAAAAGATAGTTGTGTGCCCCCGTTGCGGCGAAGAATTGACACATTATAAGGCCGGAAACTCTGAAGCGGTTGAGTGCGCTACTCATGGTTGTCTGTTCTCAGCGATTCGAGGAATCTAAACAAAAGCGAATAATTATGCTATAATATTAGTACAATAGAGTTGGTTGGTGAGGTGGACAACGGCATCCACACGCCGATGGTATGACAAGGGAGCGCGCTCCCTGAGGGATGCAGGTACAGCCGGACCTGCCGCCAACCAACGCTTTATAACAACACCCTGCTTCACGGCGGGGTGTTGTTATTTCCGGTTAATCACCCACCCACCGCCCCCACCGGGCGGTATTTTTATGCGCGGCCCGACGGGCGTAGGTTTTGCTGTTCTCCTTTCGGCAGCGTGGATTCCCCTACTGAAGCAGGTTAAACTCCTGCTCCGCGCAATTTTTTCAAGCCGGAATCGTTTGGGCGCGGTGCCGGCGAATAATTGGCATTAGCGCCGTCCTGCGGGGCGGCGTTTTGCATAAATACCCTTGTGCGGGGAAAAACGCACACCGCAAATACGAGGACTGGCTCGTTAAAAAGGACGGCGGGAAAAATGGAGGTAAAAACAATGGCACTCACTTGGCTGAAAGAAATCCTTGGCGAAAGCTACACGGACGACATCGACAAGGCGGTAAGCGCGAAAATCGGTGCG
>JAISSW010000008.1 GCA_031272895.1 Clostridium sp.
CCCGGCTCCCGGCTCCCGGCTCCCGGCTCCCGGCTCCCGGCTCCCGGCTCCCGGCTCCCCAAGGATTATACGCGCTTCGACATCTCTCGTCAATAGCTTGCGAGAATTATTCGGCATAAATCCCCCGATTTGCCAAAATTCCTGTGGTTTGGCTAAAGTATAGCATATGTGAGGGTGATTGTCAAGGATGCGGCCTGTATAGCGATTTTTGATCTGTGGAGATTGTTTGAGGGCGCTGATTTGCTACCCCCTCAAATTTTTATCTCCCCTCCCCTATTGCAAATGAACGCGAAATGCGGTATAATATTATCCCGTAAAAGAAGTAACTATGCAGGAATGATTACGGGGGTTTTTTATGCCGGAGCTTGAAGATTTATTCGAAACATCAATGCCGCTTGGTCCCGTGGGCTTAATCGCTCTTCCGGGCTGCGAATCACTCGCCGCTAAAATTGATTACTATCTGTTCAAGTGGCGCAACGGGAGAAACCCCGAACACAAGAGCAGTCTTAACTTCACCGGTTATAACCGAGATACCTACCTTATTCAAACCGTGTTTCACCGCTTCGCCACCGGAGAGGGCAAATGCGTAATTGAGCAATCGGTGCGCGGATATGATATTTACCTGCTGTGCGATGTGTTCAACTACGGTGTCACAACGGATATGTACGGCTTTAAGAACGTACCGATGGGACCGGACGCGCACTATGCCAACCTAAAGAGGGCAATAAGCGCCATTGCGGGCAAGGCTCGCCGAGTCAGCGTTATTATGCCAATGCTTTACGAGGGCCGCCAACACAAGCGTTCCCTGCGCGAGAGCCTCGACTGCGCCCAAGCCCTGCAGGAGCTGACCGCCATGGGCGTTGAGAACATAATTACTTTTGACGCGCACGATTCACGCGTGCAGAACGCAATACCGCTCAGCGGCTTTGAGAATGTGCGCCCAACCTACCAGATGATTAAGGCTCTGCACAGAGCCGAGCCTAACCTTAATATAGACAACGACCACCTTGTTGTCATCTCCCCCGACGAGGGCGCCATGAACCGCTGCATTTACTACGCAACGGTGCTTGGTGTGGAGCTTGGGATGTTCTACAAGCGCAGGGACTACACAAGGATTGTTGCGGGCAGAAACCCAATCCTTGCGCACGAATTTTTGGGAACCTCTTTAGACGGTAAGGATGCAATTGTTGTTGACGACATGATTTCCTCCGGCGAATCCATGCTGGACGTGGTGCGCAAGCTTAAGGAGCTGCACGCGGGCAGGATTTTTGTGTTCGCCGCCTTTGGCTTATTTAACAACGGGCTTGACGCTTTCGACAAGGCCTACGAGAATGGGCTGTTCAACCGTGTGTTCACAACCAACACGGTCTACCGTTCGCCGGAGCTCTTGCAGCGGGAATGGTACACTGAGGTTGATATGTCTAAGTATATATCATATATTATTGACAACCTTAATCACGACCTTTCAATCAGCCGCCTGCTTAACCCAACAGATAAAATTGAGGTTTTGCTGGCAAACCACAGGCAAGCGCAGCAAAACTCATAGTAATGAACACAAAGAATGGAGGAGAGCTTATGTCCGCAACAAAGTACATTTTCGTCACGGGCGGCGTCGTTTCGGGGCTTGGCAAGGGCATTACCGCCGCTTCCTTGGGACGCTTGCTTAAGGCGCGGGGACTGCAGGTGCGTTCCATGAAGATGGACCCCTACCTTAACGTGGACCCCGGCACGATGAACCCAAAGCAGCACGGCGAGGTGTTTGTGACCGAGGACGGCGCCGAAACCGACCTTGACCTTGGGCATTACGAGCGCTTTATTGACGAGAACCTGAGCCGCAACAGCGTTTGTACCTCCGGGACGGTGTTTGACACGGTGCTGCGCAATGAGCGCGAGGGTGTATACGAGGGCAAAACAGTGCAGATAATACCCCATATCACCAACGAAATGCAGCGCAGGATTGCACTCAACGACGGGGCGGACGTTGTTCTTGTGGAGATAGGCGGAACGGTCGGCGACATTGAAAGTCAGCCCTTTTTGGAGGCGATACGCCAATTTTCCTTAAGGCGTGGGCGGGCAAACTGTATGTTCATTCACGTCACCCTGCTGCCTTTTATTGCCGCAAGCAAGGAATTAAAGACTAAGCCTACTCAGCACTCCGTTAAGGAGCTTTTGAACGTGGGAATCAGCCCGGATGTTATTGTTTGCCGCACGGAATACCCTATTGACGATGATATTCGGGCAAAAATCGCCCTGTTCTGCAACGTGCCCGAAGATTGTGTTATTGAAAACAAGGACCTCCCCTGCCTTTACGAGGTACCGCTGGTGCTGGAGAAGCAGCGCCTTGCGGACATTGTAATCCGCCGCTTGGGCATTGTGTGCGGCAGCCCGGATTTGACCGACTGGTGCGACATGGTACGCCGCCGCCAAAACCTGACCGACTGCGTAATTATCAGCCTTGTGGGTAAGTATATTGAGCTGCACGACAGCTACCTCTCCGTTGTGGAAAGCCTTACGCACGCCGGAATCGCCTGCGGCTGCAAGGTGATTGTTGATTGGGTCGACAGCGAGGCTCTGACTCCGGAAAACTTAGAGGCGGTTTTTGCCCAATCCGATGGCATACTTGTGCCGGGCGGCTTTGGCAACAGGGGAATTCCCGGCAAGATTTTGGCGGCCGGCTATGCTCGCACGCACGGAATTCCGTTCCTTGGCATTTGCCTTGGAATGCAGGTTGCCTGTATTGAGTTTGCGCGCAGCGTTTTGGGGCTTGAGGAGGCTGATTCCACGGAATTTAACCCCAAATCCCCCGACCCGATTATTGACCTTATGCCGGACCAGCGCGGTGTTATCTTCGGCGGCACAATGCGCTTGGGCAAATATCCCTGCCACTTGGCGGAGGGCTCTATGCTGGCAAAGCTCTACGGCACGACTGACGTCAGCGAGCGGCACCGTCACCGTTATGAGTTCAACAATGATTACCGTGAGCGCTTCGAAAAGGCGGGGCTTAAGCTGGTGGGTATTTCGCCGGACGGCAACATTGTTGAAATGGTTGAGCTTGAGGGGCACCCCTACTTTGCGGCGACGCAGGCTCACCCGGAATTCAAATCCCGCCCCAACAGGGCGCACCCGTTGTTTGTGGGGCTTGTGGGAACAGCCCTCAGTGAGAAAAAGGCAAAGGAAAATAAAAAATAAGGAGCAAAAAAATGTCAGACAAGTCAGTTAAGGGGCAAACTGAATTCACCGCAAAGGAAAACATTTGGATTACAATCAAATACTTTCTCATTGCCGCGTCGGCAGGAGCAATTCAAGCCATTTCCTTTACTATTCTGAACGAGTTTGTCTTCCACGACCAAGACAACCCCTATGGTTGGAGCTACTTTATTGCGTTGGTGCTATCCGTGCTTTGGAACTTTACAATCAACCGCAGGTATACATTTAAGTCTGTGGCAAACGTGCCGCGCGCAATGTTGCTTGTGTTTGCTTACTATCTTGTCTTTACGCCTCTGTCAATCTGGTGGGGCGTAGCGCTGACAAATGCTTTCTCCCAAGATTGGGTAGAATATGTGGTGCTGGTTGGTACCATGCTTGTCAACGGCGTCACGGAGTACCTCTACCAGCGCTTGGTCATTTACCGCGGCACAATCAACACAAATGAGCTTGCGCAGAAAGATAAACCCGGCGAGGACGGGGAAGAATAAGCACCGGTCAATTGAAAGGAAGAAAAATGGAAACAAGCGCCAACGAGGGCAAAAGCCTTGAACGTGAGGTGAACGGGGTAAGCTATGCGCGCATACCCGTGCGCACCCACGTTATAACCGACGCAGACACAATTTCTGCCGTGCTGGAGCAATATGTGAGTCCCCTGCTGCAGGAGGGCGATATTGTGTTCATAAGCGAAAAGGCGGTCGCCTGCACACAAAGGCGCGCCATACCCATGGAGGATATCCACCCAACGCTGTTGGCAAGGCTGCTGTGCAGGTTTGTCTACAAAAATCCGTTTGGGATTGGGCTTTCCATACCCGAAACAATGCAGTGCGCCCTGGACGAGTGCGGACGCCTGCGCATACTTTGGGCGGCCTTTGTCAGCGTAATCGGCAAGCTAATCGGCAAGCGCGGTTGGTTTTATGAGGTTGCGGGCGAAAAGGCGCGCGGCATCGACGGTCCCTGCGACTGTACCCTGCCGCCGTATAACCACTATGTTGTTTTAACGCCCGATAACCCCGAAAGGGTCGCCGCTGACTGTGCTGCTCAGTTGGGTGTTGCCTTTGCCGTTGTTGACGCAAACGACCTTGGGGTTAATATCCTCGGCTCCTCCGCCGACGCGCCGCCAAAGGACATAATTGCGGAAATGATTCGTGACAATCCGCTTGGGCAAAGCGCCCAGCAAACCCCCATAGGTATAATCCGCAGAGCTTAAGTCGCTTGAGGTAACGCGCATTGATTAAGCTATTCGTGTTCGGTCGGCTTAAGGAGCCGCATTTTCGCCTTGCCGCTGAGGAATACATAAAGCGCTTGGGCGGGCTTTGCAGGCTTTCCGTGCGGGAGCTTGAGCCTGCTTTTTTACCGCAGAATCCAAGTGAAGCACAAATCCGTGCGACGCTGGAAAAAGAGGGTGAAGCCCTGCTTGCGGTCTTGCCGCCGCGCGGTAAGGTTTGCGCCCTTTGCGTTGAGGGCAAGGCTGTTTCAACGGAGGATTTTGCCCTCAGACTGGAGGAGCTTGAGCAAAACGGCGGCGTGAGCTTTGTTATCGGCTCATCCTTCGGACTTGCGGAGGCAGTGAAGCAGCGTGCCGATTGGCGGCTTTCGCTCTCACCAATGACGCTGCCGCACGAGCTTGCGCGTGTTGTGCTGTTGGAACAGCTTTACAGGGCGCGTATGATTAGCGCCGGACGTAAATACCACAAATAACCCCCACCTTGCGCACGGCAGGTGGGGGTTGGTACTCACCGCAGGGCAACCGCAAACTATTCCGCATCGGCTGATTCTGTAACGGCAACAGCTTCGCCGGACGTTCCGCCGGCAGGGGCACCGTTGATTTTGGTGTTGTAGAACTTCAGCGGAATAAGCATAAGCAGCCAAGCAATGGCGGGTATTATTGTGAACATGGCAAAAAGTGTCGCGCGCGCGGGGTCCTCCTGTGGGGTAGGTACTGCGTCGTCGTGCGTATTGTAGTTTGACCACGCAAGCAGCCACAGCGCAATAGCCGAGGAGGCGGAGTTTTGCAGCTTACCGGTGAAGGAAATCAAGGAAAGCATGACGCCCTCCGTGCGCTTGCCCGTCAGCTTCTCCATGTAATCCACGGTTTCGGCTTCCATTTCCTTGCTACACAAGTTTTTGAATTCCAACGGAATGACCGACAGCCCGATTTGCAGGCAGACCAAAATGCCAATCCAAAGCTTTTCGGGTTCGTTGCCGTTGTTCAACAGCTCGCCCCTTGTTGAAACGTAAAGCAGCAGGTGTACTGCGGCAGCCGCCGCGCAGCAAATCATGTAAAACCTTTTGAAGTCCATGCGCTTGCCGAATTTTTGCGCAATCAGCGGCACAAGCAAGCCCGCCAATATCGGCGAGGGGGCCGCCGCGATTTCCAAGCCTAGGACATAATGGCTGTCGTTCATAACGTCCACCGCAAAGTACATACGCACGGCGGCGGGCAGGGTTGTGAATATGAACAATATGTTGGAAATAACAAGCATGAGCAGCGGCTTATTGTGCAGCAGCAGCCATATACATTCCTTAACGCTGGGTATGTCCTCGGAATAGTTTGCGCGTTCTTTCGTCCAATAGAAGGTTGGACGCGTGAGCAAAACCATGCCGAAGCAGGCGATAAACGCCGCCAAGGTGTATGCGCCGCCAGTGTTTTTGCCGCTGAAGATGAAAGTTGATACGGGGACTATTCCTCCTGCTATTGCGCCCAGAACCGCCCTGCCTATTGCGGAGATTCCGAACAGCTTCGTCCGCTCAATCCCGTTTGGCGACATTGAATATGCAAGCGCCCCAATCGGTACGTCAACGGCGGTATACGCCATATCCCAGCCAACATATGCAATGAGCATGAAGATGAGCTTAAACGTGGGGTTCCAATCGGGCTGCCCCAAAAAGAACATGAGCGTAAACAGGGCGGAAACAAATGGCGCCCACTTGATATACGGGCGCATTTTGCCGTATTTTGTGCGTGTTTTGTCCACCAAAACACCTATAATCGGGTCATTTACGGCGTCCCAAATGCCGCAAAACAGGCGAATATTGCCCGCAACGTCAGGACGCAAGCCCAAAATGTTGGTCATGAAGTAGTTGACCTTGTCGGAGGACATAATGGAGGTGGACATCCCCTGCCCGCCGCGCCCCATGGCGTAACCGAGCGCTTCTTTCCAGGTTAGGTAGGTTTCTTCGCCGGTTTCTGTGTTAACGATTTTCCTGCTCAAAAAGGTTTTTACAAATCCCATGATTTCCCCCTATATTATGCTATTTTTTGTCGCCAATACATAGTGTAGCAGATTTCACAAAAAAATGCAATAAAAACGGCCGCGTTTCTCTGCGCGACCGTTTTTTGTTGTTATTTAGTCGAATAAGCCGAGCCACAGGGTGCCGAGCGTTAGCCAGAAACGGAAGAAGTGCAGGACGGTTTCAAACATTCCTTGCAGCAGGCCCGCTATGCCGGAACGCCCCGCCGTGGGAGTATAAGGATACACAACGCTCCTGTCAGCGCTTTGGGTTAGGTACTGCGGGTAGTCCTCGTTGCTGAAAACGCTTGGCGTTGTTTTGGAATCAAAGAACCATTCGCCAAAGGCAACCGCGGAATCAAAGCCCTGTGTATGTGAAGCGCCGCACATAAACCAGGTTTGCTCCGGCAGCAGGCAGGTGGAGGCGTCCACACAACCGTCTGAGGAGAGGTGGTTATGCCCATCGTCAATGGCTTGCGTGTAAATTAAGCCGCCCAGCTTGCCCAGTTGCTTGCCGTAGGGAGCCACCGTTGCGCCCGCAGAGGAAAGCGCGGCCTCAACAACGGAATCGCCGCTCGCGCTCGCGTCCTCAACAAATGGGGTGCCGGGTGAACCGTAGGTTGAAAGAATGCCCACGCGCACACCGTTAGCAATGGCAGTTTTAATCAACTCGTCCGAGTGCTGCTGCACATTGTAGTGGTAATCGTCAATAATAGAAACAAGCTTGTCCCAAGAGGGGTCGCCCTTGAAGTTGATTTGCTTTGCGCTTTCATAGCCGTCGTCCGCGCAGAACGCCCAGCTCATTGGCAAGGTGAGGAGCGTGGGGGTAATACCCTCCTCAAACACGTCGTTAATAATCCTTTTTATTACCAAAGCATTACCCACGGTGGAAATTATTCGCAGGACACCCGAATCCCAAAGCAGCTTGAGCAAGGGCTTAAGCAGGCTGTCGTCAATCTCCCAGGTGGAGAACATATTGGTGTTGCCCAGCGCGTCGTTATCAATCATAACCTTGCGGTTAAAGACCTGAGAGAATATGCCGGAGCCGTTGTGCAGGCTGTTGACTATGAGCACGGAGGCAAAGTCCTCTTCCTCAGGGTAGAGGTAAAAATAGGACATAAGTATGGTGCTGGAACCGCTGACCGTACGCACGTTGACCTTGCTGTGCCCGGTTTTTTCTTTAACCTGCTGCACAAAATCATGGAATGTAACCGCCAAATCCAGCGGGCTTTGCCGCCAATCGTAGTGCCAATAGTAGTTGCGGTTCTTTGTGTGGTCGGTGTTCGCAAGCTGCGAAGCGTTAGAGGGCTTTTTCTCGCCGCTTGTGCGCGTTATTCCGGGGTTAGCGCTTGTGCCGTCCTTGTTAAAGGCTATTGCGCCAAACAGCTTGTTGACTATGCTTGCAAAGGTTTTTCCGCTGCCGGCAAGCGCTTCCGCAACAATAGTGGCGGCCTTTGCGCCAAGCTCAGCAAAAACATCAGAGCCTTCGCCGGAGCTGGCGACTATTTGTTGGTCCGTCCCCTCATAAAGGTAGAGGTCGTGGAATGCGCCGTCCATCCAAATTATCGGTACGTTTGTGCAGGTGGCCTCGTTGTGTGCTGTCGCGCCGAAAGCCACAAGCGGAACCGACAGCAGCAGCGTGGCGGCAAGCACTAAGGAAATAAGTTTTTTTGCCATGGTATGTATCCTTTCATTCAGCTATTACCAGTATTTGTTTTAAGTATATAGTGTTGCAGAAAAAATTTCAATGATAAAGTGATTACAGGTTTGTGACGAAATTGTTAACACCTTATTTTACCATATCCCTTATGGGGATAAGAAACCAAGCGCCGCAGCATACTACAACCAACACCACAAGGTTAGGAGTTAGATACAGCTATGGCAAAGTCGGCAAAAAAAGCGGCGGCGGGACACAAGGGCGCCCACGCCTCGGCGGATTCAAAAAAACAGCAAAAGCTCAGCCAAATGAAGCAGGAAGCCGCCAACGCAGTTGGCGTTACGCTTAAGCAGGGCGATAACGGACACCTTACCAGCAGGCAGGCAGGCTCTATCGGCGGGGAAATGGTGAAGAAAATGATTGAGTCCTACGAGCAAAGCAAAAAATAACAGACAATCAAAAAGGAGCGTGGCGGAAGTCACGTTCCTTTGTTGTGTTACAGCTTTTGGTCGCAGTAGCGGCAGCAAAGCCCGCCCTCAGTTTCGTCAAACAACCGCGGCAGGTATTGCTCCTTTTGGGTTATACATCTTGGATTTTGGCAGTGCGCGGAGTGTGTGTCCTTTAGCGTGGGCGGCACGCCGCGCTCCTCGTGCTCCATAATGCGCTGCAGCAGAGCCATGCGGGCGTAAAGCCCGTATTCCGTTTGCGCAAAGTAAGCGGCTCTCTCGTCGTCGTCAACCTCTACTGTAATTTCGTCTACGCGCGGCAGCGGGTGCAGCACGCGCATTGTTGGCTTTGCTAAGTCCAGCTTTGCCTTATCCAGAACAAAAACGCCCTTTTGCCTCTCGTATTCCTCCGGTGAAGCAAAGCGCTCCTTTTGGATTCGCGTCATGTAAAGCACGTCGAGCGCGGGGATGGATTTTTCCAAGCTGTCGGAAAACTCTACCGTGCAGCCGTTGGCAAGAATTTCCTCCTGCAAATACTGCGGCAGGCTAAGCTGCGGCGTTGAAATGAGAACAAAATGGTTGTTTTTGTATTTTGATAGAGTTCGCACAAGCGAATGAACCGTGCGTCCGTTTTTGTTGTCGCCGCAAAGTCCCACGGTAAGGTTGTCCAAGCGCCCGACCGTGTAGTTAAGCGTGGTTAAGTCCGCAAGGGTTTGCGTGGGGTGCAGGTGTCCGCCGTCGCCGGCGTTGATTACCGGGCAGCGTGTGTAAAGCCCCGCCGCCAGCGCCGCCCCCTCCCAGGGGGAACGAATAACCAGCACATCGGCATAATTGCTGATTACCCTAACCGTATCCTTAAGGCTCTCCCCCTTTGCCACGGAGGAATTATCCGGGTCGTCAAAGCCGATAAGCCTGCCGCCAAGCCGCAGCATTGCCGCTTGGAAAGAAAGCTGTGTGCGTGTGGAGGGCTCATAAAACAGCGTAGCCATTATTTTGTGCTCGCAGTTTCCGCGGTAATAGCGCGGGTTTTGGGCAATCTCTCCCGCAAAGCGCAGAATGTCCGACAGCTCTGAGGGACGAAGCTTTGCAAGGTCTATCAGGTCGCGCAGGTGCATAAGCGTTAACCTCGGTTCCGTAGTATTTTGGCGAAATCAGCGCCTTATAGTATACACCTTTTGAATTTGTTTGTAAAGTTAGTGAAAAAACGCTTGACAAAAGGCTTGCAATGGTATATAATAACACATAATGGGTTAATATTGCGGGGGTAAATGCTGGTTTTGTCTGATGAGGAGCTTGCGCGGCTTGCGGCAACAGGCGACGACGGTGCCATGGCCGAGCTGATTAAGCGTATGGAGCCGCTTGCCAAGGCAAGGGCTGCGGCTTTCCCTGATTTGCCCGTTGGCAAGGACGACCTGTTACAGGAGGGTATGCTTGGTTTTTTAAGGGCGGTGCGCACCTACAACCCTAAAAGCGGAGTCCCCTTCAAGTCCTATGCGGCGGTGTGCATTAAGAACGCCATACTCTCTTCGGTGCGCAGCCTGCTGACGCAAAAGCGCGCGCAGGACGGCTATACGCTGTCGCTTGATGAAATTGCCGCGCAAATCCCGGCGGCGGACGGTCCTTTCGAGGAGCTTGCCGGTGCGGAGGTCAAGGCTGAGCTTAGGGATTTCGCAAGTAAAAGGCTTTCCGGAATGGAGCGTGAGGTTTTTACCCAAAGGTTAGAGGGTAAAACGCAGGGAGAAATTGCCCGCTCGCTGGGCATAAGCCCTAAGGCAGCGGATAACACGCTGCAAAGAATCCGCCGCAAGCTGCGGCAAGCAGGCTTTGGCTGATTTTAACAGCCGCGGCAAACCAATCAAATATATGCCCACGTAGCTTAAAAGCAGAGCGTTGTTAAGGCAAAGGTTTCGGTGCGAATCCGACCGGGGGCAATATTCTTTTCCAAGCGAGGTCAACCATGTTCGAAGACAAGACCCTCACCTGCCGCGACTGCGGCGCGGAATTCGTGTTCACTGCGGGCGAACAAGAGTTCTATGAGCAGCGCGGTTTCACCAATGAGCCGAAGGCCTGCCCGGCGTGCCGCAACGCACGCAAAGCACAACGCCGCGGTGACCGCGGTGAGCGCGAGATGTTCGAAGCAGTATGTGATTCCTGCGGCGGCACAGCGCGCATCCCTTTCCGTCCTTCCGGCGACCGTCCGGTGTATTGCAGCGATTGCTTCAGCAAGCAGCGCGAAGGCTAAACAAGGATTGAGGGCAGAACCCCCGTGTTGCCTTTGCCGGCACCTGCAGGGAGCAATCCATGCAGGCACGACGACCAAAATTCACAGGTTCTGAAAAAAGGAGCTGCCGCAGGGCAGTTCCTTTTTGTGTTTTGGATAGGAGTAGAGTTTCTATGGATAAAATCACTACGGCAGTGCTTGAGGATATTCCCGCCTTGCGCGAGCTGTTCCGCGTATCCTTCAGCGCACAGGAAGAAGAGCTGGACTTGTTTTTTTCTATGCGCTTCGCCCCGCTTGACACGCTTGTGTATAGGCGAAACGGAGCTTTGCTTGCCGCGCTGTATTTATGGGACTGTGATGTAGCCTGCGCCGGCAAACGACTTGGAGCGGATTATATCTATGCCGCGGCAACGTGTGAGGAGCTGCGCAGGCAGGGAATTATGGCAAAGCTCTTGGATTATGCGGCGGAATATTCGCGCGGGCGCGGGCGTGATTTTCTTCTCCTCTCCCCCGCCGACTCGGAGCTGTTTTCTTATTATGGCAAACGTGGTTTCTCAAATGCCTTTTATGCCAAGTGTTTTACCCTCAGCCGAAAGACGCTCTCATTACTTGCGCGTGGCGCTTCAGGTAAGGGGATAACGACCGGGGCAGATAGTATTCGCGGGCTGTGGGCTTGCGCATATTCCCGAGCCGACGGCGTTGTTTGGAGCCGTGAGGTCTTGGAATACGACATGGCGTTACTCAAGCTTGCGGCGGTAGGCAGCGGGGATAAGCTGCGAGCATACGCCTTTTGGCAGCAGGAGTACGACGGCGCCGTGCAAATTGTTGACGCACAGGCTCAGGCCGGCAGCGTTCCGGCGCTGGCTGCCGAGCTGCTGCGCCAAAGCGATGCAGATTTCTTCGAATTTGCCCTGCCCTCCGATTTCCCTCTTTCCGTAGACGACTTCAGTATAGAGCCGGTGGGTATGCTGCGCCCGTTAAGTGCCGCGGGGGAAAGCAGCGCAAGCCTGCTGCGCAACGCCTACATGGGGCTGACTATGGCGTAGCTGCGGTTGTGGATAACGTCCATTCGGGGAGTTCTTTTGGCAGCAGGCGCAGGTTTTTTATTCGGTAGCTGACCCCAAGTTCATCTGTGAACATACTGTGCGCAAAATAGTCCTGCTCATAGTAGTGCGCCGCCTGAGGGGCATTAAAGCCGCCGCGTTCCAGCAGCTCCCTGCAATTGCCTTCGTCCAGTCCGCACATGACGTAAATCATCAGCCGTACTATTGAATAAAACTCCTCTTCGTTTCCCTTGCTCAGTTTGCCGTCCTCAGCCTTGCCTGTAATGGTGCAATAGAGCAGAAAATCGCTTTTGGGGTCGCACACAAGCGTCAGCAGCTGCTCCTCGCCGTTAAACCAGGCGCTGTATTTTAGGTAATCCCCGTCGCGGTAAACCCAAATATCGTCCTCAACAAGCCGCTTTTCCTTATCATCTTTTACAGCGTCGCTTGTGTTCCAGCGGCGTAGGAAGCTAAGCGAATTAAGGTATTCGTCCCCGCTTACGCAGGCGCAGAGCAAGACAATGACCGACAGCAGGGCTAACAGGCGCTTCATTGTTGTTCTATCCCCCCTTTTTGTTAAAAACACATGAAAATTATATGCCGGTGATTGACAGGCAATGCCTGCGCGTGGTAAAATAAGAAAAACAGGCAAAGGAATTAAAGCGTTTGGATTATAGCACAGAGGTATACTTTAAGTTTTTGGGTGAGCGCTCCTTTACGCTTGACCCTGTTTTGCTTGACCTCAAGCTGTTTGGGCATGAGCTTAGCCTCCGCTGGTACGGCGCGCTGATAGCCCTTGGCTTCGGGCTTGCCGTGCTTTTCGGTGGGCGGCAGGTGTGGCGGGGCTTTTTGCAGTCCAAGCGTCTGCAGCGCTATTCCCTGCCCGGTTGGCGCACAAGCTTGGACGCCATTTTGGACGTGCTTTTTGGCGGAACAATCTGCGGGATAATCGGCGCAAGGGCATATTATGTGATTTTTGCCTGGCAGGATTATAAGGACAATTTTGTACAGGTGTTTAACATTCGCTCCGGGGGGCTTGCAATTTACGGCGGGCTTATCGGCGCCCTTTTCGGCTCCTTTCTTATCTGCCGGGTTCGCAAGCTGTCGTTCCGCAAGCTGCTGGATTTGGCGGGCATGGGCTTTTTTCTTGGTCAGGGCTTTGGACGCTGGGGCAACTTTGTTAACCAAGAGGCCTTTGGCGGCAACACGGAACTTCCCTGGGGTATGCGCAGCGCAAAAACAGTTCAGTACCTGACGGCCAACCCGCAGGCGGGCGTTGACCCTAACGGTTATGTCCACCCCACTTTCCTTTACGAGTCCCTTTGGTGCCTTTTGGGCTTTGTTGTGCTGTATCTTATTTACACCAAGGCATACCGCTTCCGCGGGCAGCTGTTTCTCTGCTACGGAATTTGGTACGGTGCCGAGCGTTTTTTGGTTGAGGGCTTGCGGACAGACAGTCTTTATTTTGCGGGCTTTCGTGTTTCTCAGCTGCTTTCGGCGGTAATAGTGCTTATGTGCGCCGTGTTGCTTGTAATCGGGCTTAGCAGACATAAAAATTTATGTGCGCGTTTCCCCGCGCGGGAGGAGTTAAAATAATGGGTGCAGTATTGGACGGAAAAAGGGTATCCGCCTTGGTCAAGGAACGGGCGGCGCTGGAGGCTGAGCGGCTGCGCGAGCTTGGCGTTGACCCCTGCCTTGCGGTGATTTTAGTGGGAGCAAACCCGGCCTCCCAGGTTTATGTGCGCAACAAGGGCTTGGCGTGTAAGGCGGCTGGCATACGCTCGGAGCAGTTTGATTTGCCGGAGGCAACAACTCAGAACGAGCTGCTGGAGCTCATTGATAAGCTTGCCGCAAGGGAGGATATACACGGCATTTTGTGCCAGCTTCCCCTCCCCCGACACATTGACGAGCAGGCTGTTTTGAACGCAATCCCCCCACACAAGGACGCGGATTGCTTCCACCCGGTCAACGTTGGACTTATGACAATCGGTACGCCGAGGGTTCTGCCCTGTACCCCCGCCGGGGTAATCACACTTCTCAAGGAATACGGCATAGAGCTTGCCGGCAAGCACTGCGTTGTTATCGGGCGCAGCAATATCGTGGGCAAACCCATGGCGCTGCTGCTTTTACAGGAAAACGCCACGGTTACGGTCTGCCACTCTCGCACGGTCGATTTACCCTCGGTCACACGCCAAGCGGACGTGCTAATCAGCGCGGTTGGCAGGGCGGGCTTTGTTACCGCGGATATGGTCAAGGACGGCGCGGTTGTTGTAGACGTTGGCATGAACCGCGACGAGGACGGCAAGCTCTGCGGCGATGTTGACTACGCGGCGCTTGCTCCAAAGTGTTCATTCATAACCCCCGTGCCGGGCGGCGTTGGTCCCATGACGATTGCAACACTGCTGCAAAACACCCTTGCGCTTGCCCGACAGAAGAAATAAAAGGAGTGTGCTTACGCCATGCCACATAGTATTTTGCCCATATTATTAACGGCTTTAGCCTGTGTTGTCGCCGCAGCGGCAGGTATTGGGCTGTTTGCCGCGAGCGTAATGTACCCTGCCGTGCCAAGGCCACGCGGCGGCGCGCCCGTTATCGCCTGCGTCGGCGACAGCATAACATATGGCTGGGGCATAAAAAAGCGCAGGAAAAATTCCTATCCTGCGCAGCTGCAGCGGCTGTTGGGAAATACCTTCCAGCTGCTTAACTACGGGCTTTCAAACCGTACACTGCAGGACGAGGGCGATATGCCGTATAGGCGCAACAAGCTTTATTCCGCTTCGCTTACCGCCTCCCCCGCCGTAGTTTTGATTATGCTTGGCACAAACGATTTGAAGAGAAGAAACTGGGACGCGGAACGCTTTGAAAAGGCTTTGAGCGAGCTTGTGCGTATTTACAAGGAGCTTCCCTGTGCGCCTAAGGTGTTTTTGCTCAATCCGCCGCCAATTTATCAGAAGAAAAACACCGAGAAAACCTATCGCGGCGTACTCACGGAGGTGCTGCTGCCGATATTCGAGCGGGTGGCGGAAAAAGAACAGATAGGAATAATTGATACCTACAGCCCCATGCAAAAACCGGAGCTTTATTGGGACGGCTTGCACCCCACAGCCGAGGGTGCGCGGGTGATGGCGGAGGTAATAGCTCCGTATATACAGCCCTAAATCCAGCTTGCAGCGTCCTGCCTTGGCGGGCGATGTAATAAATTAATTCCCTTTCTTAAAGGAGGAAAAGAAAATGCAAAAGAAACTCTACCGCAACACAAAGGAAAAGATGCTCAGCGGGGTCTGCGCCGGGCTTGCGGATTACTTGAATGTGGACGTTACTATTGTGCGTTTGGTCGTTACTATGCTGTCCATATTCTTTGGTTTCGTTATTGGAGGGCTGATAGTTTATGCCGTTTGCGCCGTGATTATCCCCGCGGCACCGAGCGAGCAGGTTCCGCCCGTGCAGACGCAGCACTATACGCCCCCTTATCAACCGCAGCAGGCGCCCTATCAACCGCCGGTGGCGCCGCCCGCCCCTGTGCAGTATCAGGATATTTCATCCTCTACTCCGCCGGAGACATGAAAAATGAAACAAAGGTGAAAAAATGCACATAAGCAATTACTTTGCCCAAAACGACTGCACTGTCAGCTTTGAGGTGTTTCCGCCCAAGGCTGACAGCGCCTTTGCCTCTGTTCGCGCCGCGACGGAAAAGCTGTGTCTCCTTGCCCCGCATTATATGTCCGTGACCTATGGCGCGGGAGGAGGAACAAGCCGCAACACGGCGGCTATTGCGGCATATGTTCAGGACGAGCTTAATACTACCGCCCTTGCGCACTTAAGCTGTGTTTCCTCAACGCGGGGGGAGGTTGCCGAGCGCCTGCAGGAGCTGCGCATTGCGGGGATTGAAAACGTCCTTGCCCTGCGCGGGGATATTCCCGAGGGCATGGACTTTCCCGGGGATTACCGCTATGCCTGCGAGCTTGTGGCGGACATTGCAGAGGAGGGCGACTTTTGCATTGGCGCGGCCTGCTACCCGGAGGGACACCCCGAGAGCTCAAGCCAAAGCGAGGACCTTATTCATTTGAAGGAAAAGGTTGACTGCGGGGTTTCTTTCCTTTGCACACAGATGTTTTTTGACAACAATGTGCTGTACCGCTTCCTTTACAAGGCGCTGAGCCACGGCATTGACGTGCCCGTTACGGCAGGGATTATGCCTGTTACAAACTCCGCGCAGATTAAGCGCATGGTGGCGCTTTCCGGGGCGGCGTTACCGCCTAGGCTGCTCTCCGTACTGGATAGGTTCGGGGACAACCCCAACGCCCTGTTTCAGGCGGGGGTTGCGTATGCAATAGGGCAAATACTTGACCTTGTGGCGAATGGTGTGCGCGGAATCCACCTTTACACCATGAACAAGCCCGACGTCGCAATGGCAATAATGAACAGCCTTTCGGAGATTATGTAAGCTTTACCCGCGCGTAAGCGTTTGCGCAGCTCTCCTCTTACCGCTGTCATGGCCTTGGGCATTGAAATTTCAGCGCCATTGTGGTATAATTCCGCCTATGGATAAGATATTGCAAAGAATACATACCGCGCGGCGAGTCGTCGTTAAGGTTGGAACCTCCACCCTCACCCATGAGGACGGGGGTGCTAATCTGCGCCTGCTCTCCTGCTTGGCCCGTGTGCTGAGTGAGGTGCGCCGAACCGGCAAGGAGCTTGTGCTTGTAACCTCCGGCGCAATGGGCATAGGTATGGGAAAGCTGGGGCTTTCTCAGCGCCCAAAGGACACTCCCACGCGCCAGGCCGCCGCCGCCGTTGGGCAGTGCGTGCTTATGACAATGTATGACCGCATTTTTTGGGAATACGGTCAGCTTGTGGCTCAGCTGCTGCTCACCAGGCACGACACGGAGAATAACGAGAGCCGCGCCAACCTGCACAACAGCTTTGAGCGCCTGCTTGAGCTTGGCGTTCTGCCTATAGTGAACGAAAACGATTCTGTTGCCGTTGAGGAGCTTGAGGGTAAGTTTGGCGACAACGACAGCCTTTCCGCAATTGTTGCGCGGCTGATTGGCGCGGATTTGCTTATACTTATGACCGACACAGATGGGCTTTTTGACGCCAATCCCCGTGAAACCCCCGACGCAAGGGTAATCCCCTTTGTGCCGTATGTTACAGACGAAATACTTGCCCTTGCCGACGGAGAGGGTTCCGCTCGCGGCACGGGCGGCATGAGCACCAAGCTCCGTGCCGTTCAGCTTGCGTCAAACGCCGGAATCCCTGCCGTTATTATGAACGGTTCCGCCCCGGAACGGCTTTATGAGCTGTTGGCGGGTAAAGCGGTCGGTACTGTTTTCGGCACAAATAAACAAGCATAAGGAGAGTTATATCTTTGTCAGCGCCGCTTGCCGAAAGATTGCGCCCAAAATGCCTTGAGGAGGTAGCCGGGCAGCCCCTGCTTTTGGGTGAGGGCAAGCCGCTGCGCAACATTATTCTCAGCGGGCAGCTGCCGAACCTGATTTTCTATGGTCCGCCGGGCATTGGCAAAACCACTCTTGCGGGAATTATTGCCAAAAGCACCGACAGGCATCTTATAAAGCTAAACGGAACAACAGCCGGCACGGCGGAAATTAAGGCTGCGGTCGCGAAGCTTGGCACGCTTGCGGCGCCGAACGGCATTTTACTTTACCTTGACGAAATTCAATACCTGAATAAAAAGCAGCAGCAGACCCTTTTGGAGTACCTTGAAAAGGGAAGCATAACGCTCATTGCCTCCACAACGGAGAACCCGTATTTTTATATCTACCATGCACTGCTCAGCCGTTCAACCGTATTTGAATTTCGTCCGCTGACGGCAGAGGACGTTCTACCTGTGGTTGAGCGCGGCTTCACCAAAATGGCGGAGGACACTGAAATCAAGCTTGACGAGGGCGTGGCGGAATATATTGCCACTGCCTGCGGCGGAGATGTGCGTAAGGCGCTAAACGCAGTTGAGCTTTGCTGCCTTGGCGCACAAAACGGTCATGTTACGGTGGAGCTGGCGCAAGCCCTAACGCAAAAAAGCGCCCTGCGCTACGACAAGGACGGCGACGAGCATTACGATATTGTTTCGGCGTACCAAAAAAGCCTGCGCGGCTCGGACGTTGACGCTGCGCTGCATTACCTTGCCCGGCTGTTGGAGGCGGGCGACTTACCCTCGGCAATGCGGCGGCTAATGGTTTGCGCCTGCGAGGACGTGGGGCTTGCCTACCCGCAGATTATACCAATAGTTAAGGCGGCGTGCGATATTGCCCTGGCTGTGGGGCTGCCGGAGGCTAGAATACCACTTGCGGATGCTGTTATTTTGGTAGCCGGAGCGCCGAAAAGCAACAGTGCGTATAACGCAATCAATGCCGCTATGGCGGATTTGAGGGCGGGCAAATTCGGTCCTGTGCCGCGCGGCTTGCAAAACGTGCATTACGACGGTGCGGAGCGAAAGCAAAAGGGGCAGCACTATCTTTACGCCCACGACTATCCCCACCACTGGGTGAAGCAGCAATATCTTCCGGACGTGCTTCTTGGCACAAGGTATTACTTCCCCGGCGAGGGTAAATATGAGCGTGCTACAGCGGAATACTGGGAAAAAATTAAAGGTGAGGAATGAGGAACGAGCAGCTTCTGCGCAAAATTTTGGCTGAGCGGCTAAGCCCGGCTCGCTTGGCGCATTCGCTCAATGTTGCGCAAAGCGCCCGCAGCCTGGCGCGGCACTACGGCGCAGACGAGGAAGCGGCTTTCTTCGCCGGGCTTGCCCATGATATTTGCAAGTGTGACGGCGCGGAAAAAATGACAGCCTTGCTTGAAAAAGCCGGATACAGCTTTTTGCCCTGTGAACCGGGCAACGCAAATTTGCTCCATGCCCCGGCGGGAGCGGAGCTTTTGCAAGCTGCCGGCCTTTGCGATGAGCCTGAAATTTTGGACGCCGTGCGTTATCACTCAACCGGGCGGGCGGGGATGAGCCTGCTTGAAAAAATTATCTTCACTGCGGATTTGATAAGCGCCGACAGGCACTACCCCGATGTGGAAACAGTGCGCAGGCTTGCGTATGAGGATTTGGACGGAGCCGTGCGCTATGTTCTGCGCTATGTTGTGGCAAGCCTCACGGCAAAGGGAGCGGAAATCCACCCAAACAGCCTGCTTTGCCTTGAAGCCTTGGGAATAGGCTCTTAGCCCGCGTCCATGCACTCACGGAATAAATCCCACAGCGGACGGGAGTAATCAACATAATACTTGTGCGGGTTCTCAAAACGCAGAACCTCATCCCAAAGGCAGTCAAGCCCTTCCTCGGACGAGCCTTGTTCGCTTTCGCCCGGCACTACCTTGCACAGCAGCGGCACGGCGGTGTAGCCCGTTACCTCCTTCCGCTTCCATGTTTGGTGCGGGTCAAAAAGCGTATATTCCTCCCCATTTGGCAGCACTTCGTCCTCCCGCGCAAGCACGTCGGCAAGGGCTTTGCCGTCGGAGGACAGCAAGCGCCAAAGCTGCTTTTTGCCCGGCGGCGTTATTTTTGCGGTGTTTTGGCTGTAGGTCATGCGCGGCTTGCCCTGCGCTTGGCTAACCGCAAGCGAGGCTATAAACTCGTTGCAGGCAGGCAGACGGTCAACGCAAAACAAATCTATCGGTGCACCCTGCCGCATTATGTCACGGATTACAAACTCATCTAACTGCCCGCCGGCATAAATAGCGCAGTTCTCAAGCCCCGCCTCGTCAAGCATTCGCCTGGCGTGGATTGCCTGATAGGCAATGTCGCCGCTGGAAATATATAAAGCGGCGCTGTTTGGAGCGTTTGCAGCAAGCGCAGCTATTGCCGCCGGAACCCCCTTTTTTAATGTGGAGTAGGTATCCACAGGCAGTACACAGCCGTTTTTGTATTTTGCGCACAGCGCGGCAAAGGCCTGCTCCTCCCCCGCCCAGCAGCGCACAAAAACACTTGCGTCAAAGCAGCGGCGTGTTTCCTCGCTTTGGGGCATTGCGACCCTTGCGTTCCCCGCCGCAAGCTTAAGCCGCGCCTGTACCGTCATGACCGCGGAGGCAGTTCTCAAGCGGCACAATACGCCATGGACAACCGGTAAAAGCTCATCGGGCTTGCCCTCCACCGCAAAAACAGGCTCCCCCGGAAAAACCGGCGTGCCGCTTTTTACCGCCCACGCATCGCAGTCTATGCCATATTCCTCAAAAAGCTGCAGCGCCTCGTCAATGCCGCCCAGCACAGTGAAGCCGCCGCCGCGCGGGTTGCGCCTGAAATACACCTCAAAAAGCGCACGCTGTGCCTTGTCGCTCATAGTCGTCACTCTCCTTTCGGGGTTAATTATACTACATTAGCTTGGCGTTAACAAGCCTGCAAGCGGGGCTTGCTAATCCGTCCGTCTTGTGATAGACTATTACCCAAACAGGAGGGTAAACTTAAGTGGATTTGCAATTTATTATGTGGGATTGGAACGGCACGCTGCTGGACGACGTAGGAGCGTCGCTGGCAGCGGTTAACACAATGCTTGCCGTTCGCGGGCGCTCAGCCATAGATTTGGCAGCATACAGGGCGGCAATAGGCGTACCCATACGCTGCTTTTACGAAACGCACTTTGATTTGACGCGGGAAGACTACCACGGAATTCTGCTTGAATACGGCAAAAACTACGCTGCACAGTTGCCAAGCTGCTCACTTGCCGAGGGGACGCTGCCGCTGCTCAAAAGCGTTATGAAGCGAGGCACAGAGCAGCTTATTCTCACTTCATCGGAGCAAGGCGGGGCGGAGCGCGCCCTTGAACAATATGGCGTGGAAAAATATTTTTCCGCCGTGCTTGGCGCCAAAGATACCCTTGCGGGCAGCAAGCTGGAGCGCGCGAGAGAATTTGTTGAAAACAACGGCATACCGCCGGAGCGCTTGCTCTTGGTCGGCGATTTACCCCACGATTATGAGGTGGCGCGGGCGCTTGGCGCACATTGTGTGCTTGTGGACTGGGGGCATGGTATGCTGAGCAGCCAAAAGCTCGCGGGTGTCAGGATAGTTTCTTCAATGGCAGAGCTTGCGGGACTAATCACAATGGTTTGAACATATCGCTTGCGCTTTCCTTTGTGGCGTGTTCCGCAACAGCCAGCACCTGATAGCGGCGCAGGCTTTGCCCGGTTTGAATTTCAATTGTGTCGCCCGGCTTTACCTCGTAAGAGGCACGGGCTGTCTTACCGTTGACGGCAACGTGCTTTGCGTCGCATAGCTCGTTTGCGACTGTGCGGCGTTTTATTATGCGAGAAACCTTAAGGTATTTATCAAGCCGCATGGCTTTTCCTTTCCAAAAGCACAAGAAACAAGAGCCTTGCGGCTTCTTGTTTCTTGCACACTGTAGACTTGCTGATTATTTAACCAGTTCTTTAAGGCTTTTGCCCGCCTTGAACGCCGGAGCCTTGCTGGCGGCGATTTGAATTTTTTCGCCGGTTTTGGGATTCTGCCCAACGCGCGCCGGGCGGTCTTTGACTTCGAAGGTGCCAAAGCCAACAAGCTGCACTTTTTCTCCCGCCTTAAGTGCGTCGGAAATGGCCGCAAATACGGCTTCCACACCTGCGGCTGCCTGGGTTTTTGCCACGCCCTGCTTTTCCGCTACTGCGGCAATCAGCTCGGTTTTGTTCATGGTTGATTCTCTCCTTTATGGAAATAATTTATTATGAATGGGGGTTAACCCGATTCACACTAATTAACGGCGGACTTGCTTTGCTCCCAAAGCTTGTCCTGCTCCTCGGGGCTGTAATCCGCAAGGGGCTTGTCTATCAGCCCCTCCAAGCGCTCAAAGCGGCTTATGAACTTCTCCGTGGACCTTGTGAGAAGCTCCTCCGCCTCAAAGCCTGCAAGCCTTGCCGCGTTGACTGCAGTGAAAAGGATGTCGCCAAGCTCCTCTTGGACGCTGCCGTGTCCCCTCAGCGCTTCATTAAGCTCGTCAAGCTCCTCGCGCAGCTTTGCGGCACAAGCCGCTGTGTCCGGAAAGTCCATTCCCGCCAAACGCGCTTTTTTTTGCACCTTTTGCGCCCGCATGAGCGCCGGCAGGGTCTTGGAAACCCCGTGCATGGGTACGCTCCCCAAG
Organism: Clostridium sp.; assembly: GCA_031272895.1. Taxonomy (GTDB): domain Bacteria; phylum Bacillota; class Clostridia; order Oscillospirales; family Acutalibacteraceae; genus WRKY01. The sequence continues at coordinate 21,887 of JAISSW010000008.1, forward strand.
GCTTGTCCCTTGGACTTGCGCTTCGCCTCGTCCCAGCTGGCAAGAGCCTGCTCACCATTTTCGGCGTTAACGTCGCCAAAAACGTGCGGGTGACGGTAAAGCAGCTTTTTGCAAATGCCGTCCACAACGTCGTCAAGGCTGAAAGCATTTTCCTCCTGCGCCATTTGCGCGTGGAGGTAGACCTGCATAAGCACGTCGCCAAGCTCCTCCGTGAGCAGGGCATTGTCGCCGGTGTCTATAGCCTCAACAGCCTCGTAGCATTCCTCGATGAAGTTATTGCGGATACTGGCGTGCGTCTGCTCCCTGTCCCAGGGGCAACCGTCGGGGGCGCGGAGGATTTGTATTATTTCTCGCAGGTCGGCGCTGTCATAGCGCTCCTTTTGCGGATATGTACGCATTGTTCCCTCCCCCTTGAAGATGAACTCCGCACAGCGGCTTTTGACCATTGTTAATGCCCAAAAATACCCTTTTGGAATTCATAAGCATATTTTAACCTAAAAGCCCGTGTTTTGCAAGTGTTTTTGCGATTTTTTTACCTTTTGGCAGCCCAATTACATCATCTTTTGTTATTGCCCTTGCCAAAAGCAGCGAAATTGCGTAAATTATTACGGCAATAAGCACCGAAAGCATTGCGGAAAGCGTGTTTGTGTTGAGTACATAGGTACCGATTTTCTCGCCGATTGATGTTGAGAAGAAGCTCATGTCGGTCAGCCGCGGCAAAATTTTCTCAATTCCGCGGCAGAGCAGCCCGTAGCTTGCCCATGCTGCTCCGGCGCAAAGCAGGGCGCAAAGCAAGGGCTTGAACAGAACACTCTTCCACTCAATCTTAACGGAGGTGATTTTTTTGAGGAAGTAGAAGTTAATCCCAACGTCCAAAAGGTAGAACAGGATTGTGCCTATCATTGAGCCGTAAATATTCAGCCGGGGTACTCCAATAAGCACGATGTTGCAGATGATTTTAATTACGGTGCAAAAGGCCATTGTTTTTACGGGAATATCCGTACGCCCCAAGCCCTGCAGCATATTTGTTATGGGTGTGGAGAGCGCGAGCAGCGCCGTTGCCACACCGTAAACCTGCAGCACGGGTACCGCCACCCCTATGCCGTCCGCCGCCCTGTCCGCGCCATAGATGATTGTAAGCAGCGGCCTTGCAAGCACTGCCATGCCCAAGCCGGCAGGCAGCGCAATCAGCAAGCACATACGCAGAATGCTGTTGGTGCTGCGGCGCACCTCGTCATGGTTGCGGGTTGCCCAAGCGGCGGCAAGCACCGGCAGCACGCTGATTCCAAAGCCGGAGGTTATTGTAGGCACAAGGTTACGGAAGTCAACGCCCGTGTTGTAAGCCCCAAAAAGATAGGTCGCGATTGACTTATAGCTGTCTTGTGCGTCCTGAGTGAGGAGCAGGGTGCCGTTTTCCACCGCTTGGTTGAGCGAGGAGCTGTGCATATCCCAAACAGCGCCGTAATCCTTGCCTAAGGCGGCGGTTGTGCGCCCCACTATTGTCACCGTGTCAATAAGGTTGGAAACGTTGAGTATGAGGGCGCCGAGAACCACCGGCAGCGCCAGCTTAATCAGTTCACGGCTGATAGCGCGTCTGTCCCTTGCCTCAGGCGCAAGCTCCAAATCCAAGCGGCTGAAGCCGTCGCCCTTGATTTTGTTGTGAACCATAAGGTAGAGCAGCCCCGCCACTGAGCCTATTGTTACGCCCAAAACGGCTCCCGCCGCCGCCCAAGGCATAACCGCCTTGAACGCCTCCTGCTCGTTTGCGACGGCGACGCCGAAAACATTGGCAACGCCGTTAGCGTCCTTGGTGGTGTTGTATACGTTTATGCCGTAATCCTGGATTTTGGTTGCAAGCAGCAGCCCTATTACTAACTTGCCAAGCGCCTCTATGCACTGGGAGGCGGCGGTGGGGTTCATGTTGCGCAATCCCTCGTAATAGCCGCGGTAGGAGGACATCATGCAGCAGAAGAAGATTGCCGGCGCAATCATAAAAATACCGGGGAGAATTTCCTCCTTGGCGCTGGCAATCCAGATATAGGGCTTTGCAATCAAGCACAGCAGAAGTGTGCCGCTTATTCCGGCGATGAGGAAAATTCTTTGTGACGCCTTGAAGATTGCCCGCGTGTCGCGAAAGCGTTTGAGTGCCACGCTTTCGGAAACCATTCTTGCTACGGCAATAGGCAAGCCCGCCACGGAAATAGCGAAGATAGGCGTATAGATTTGGTAGACCATATCAAACAGTCCGCGACCCTCCATGCCGATTGCGTTGGTCAGCGGCATTTTGAAGAGTATGCCGATAACCTTAACCGCCAGCATGGCAATTGTGAGGACTATTGCGCCGTTAACAAGCGATTGTTGCTTTCTTTTAGCCAAAATTCACTCCTATAGCTGCCATCTTAGTCGGTAGAGTATAACATAATATTGCTCGCTCTGTCAAATGCTTTCCGCCACATTGGCGGCATAAAATTCCTTTATTGCCGCCTTTCTTGCCAAAATCTCATCAAAGCGGGAAAGGTATTCATATGGGAATTTGAAGTTAAATACCCTTTCAATGTACCCGGTCTGCGGAGCCTTCAGCTTTGTTACCGCCCCTGAGCCGCAGGCAAGCACCGTGTGTATTTCCTCCATCATGTATATATTGTAGGCACTTTGGTAATTATGCTTGGCAAAGCCGGTGTTCTCCAGTCCGCCAAGAGAATTGCTTTGCCTATAGCTGTAATACGGCTCATACCCGTTTTCTTCCAGCAAGCTGTTGATTTGCGGCGTTAGGTATTCACCGCCCGAAGCCTCTCGCTCAACGCCATCGTTCAGCGCCGCGGCACGCTTAATAGCAAGAGCGTGTATTGTTATATTTTGCGGGGCAAGCTCAACCGCCCGCTCTATTGATTTAGCGAAGCCTGAGGGGCTATCCCCCGGCAAACCGGCAATAAAATCCATGTTTATCCCAAAGCCGAATTCGCTTGCAAGTCGGAACGCCCCAAGGGTTTGTTCGCTCGTGTGTCCGCGCCCAATTGCCCTCAGAACCTTGTCGTCAAAGCTTTGCGGATTGATGCTGACTCTGCCTGCGCCGTGTGCTTTTATTACGTCAAGCTTTTCCGCCGTAACGGTGTCGGGGCGTCCTGCCTCAACGGTGTATTCCCTGCAGGAGGATAAGTCAAAGCTCCGCGCAACAGCGCCGAGGACTGCGTCAAGCTGCCGCGGGCTTAGGGTTGTTGGCGTACCGCCGCCCATATAGACGCTCTGTAAGCGCAGGTTCAGTTCCCGTGCTGCGGTTCCTGTTGCCGCTATTTCCTCACAAAGGCGGGCTACATAGTCCGGGATTAGTTTTTTTGCCTTTGCGTCTGTGATGGAATGCGACACAAAAGAGCAATAGGCACAGCGGCTTGGACAAAATGGTATTCCTATGTAAAGGCTGAAGTCTTGAGGGCCGCTTTTTGCAATAAGCTCACGCTGGTTGTTGTAGATAGTCCTTGCTAACGCAATTTTTTGCGGCGAAACCAACAATTGCTCCGAAAAGTATTCCTCGGCGGCGCTTAACCCGTGCTCCTGCGCAAGGCGGCGAAAGAGCTTCGTTGGGCGCACACCCGTCAGTACACCCCAAGGCATGAGCTTATCCGTCGCCAAGCAAAGGCAGCGGTAAAGGCAGCGTGCCAAGGTAATTTCCTGCGCCGCAAGCTCAACATTTTCCGCGTAGCCCTGGCAGGGGTGCTTAATAACACTTTCGCCTTCGGTAAAGACCTTGCCGTTTGTCTTTAACTCCGCGCGGGCAATTTTTTCGTCCGCAAAAAGCACAGCCCTCCCCTCCTCCGCCTTGAACAGCCGAAGAAGATTTTCCATCTCGTAACGGAAATCCGGTTTGTTAAGCTCTATATCCATCTGCCGTTAAAACAGCCCCGTTATCGTGCCGTCCGCAAGCACATCAATGCCCTCGGCGGCGGGGCGCGGCGGCAAGCCCGGCATGGTGATAATGTCGCCGGCGTATGCCACAACAAAGCCCGCGCCGGCGCTAAGCCTTGCCCCGCGAATATGTATACCGAAGCCCTGCGGCGCGCCAAGCAGCTTCGGGTTGTCGCTGAAGGAATACTGCGTTTTTGCAATGCAAACCGGGTAGCTGCCCACCGAATCCAAGCGACGCAGCTCATTGAGCGCGGCAGGGGCAAAGCTGACCCCGTCCGCATGGTAAATCTTGGTAGCTACCGCGCGGATTTTCTCCTCAAGCGGCAGCTCGTCCTCATAGGAAAAGCGGAAGCTGTTGGGCTTTTCGCAGGCTTCCGTCACCATCGCGGCAAGCTCCGTTGCGCCGGAGCCGCCTTTCTCCCAAGCTTCGCACAGGGCAACCGCGGCACCCAAGGAAATGCAGTATTCACGCACAAAGGCTATTTCATTTTCACTGTCCGCGGCAAAGCGATTGATTGCCACAACCACATTTGTGCCGTAAACCCCGCGCAGGTTCTCTATGTGCCGCCCAAGGTTCGCTATGCCGTCGCGCAGGGCTGCAAGGTTCTCCGTGCCTAAGTCCGCCTTTGCAACCCCCCCGTGGTACTTAAGGGCTCGTATCGTCGCCACAAGCACAACACAGTCCGGCGCAAGCCCCGCCATGCGGCATTTTATATCCAAGAACTTTTCGGCGCCCAAGTCCGCGCCAAAGCCCGCTTCGGTCACGCAGTAATCGCCAAGCGCCATTGCCGCCTTTGTGGCGATAACGCTGTTACAGCCATGGGCAATATTCGCAAAGGGCCCGCCGTGTATCAGCGCCGGCGTACCCTCCAGAGTTTGCACAAGGTTGGGGTGAATCGCCTTGTAAAGCAAGGCACACATTGCGCCGTTGGCGTTAAGCTCCGCTGCGGTGACAGCCCTGCCGTCATAGGTGTAGCCCGCAACAATGCGCCCCAGGCGGAGCTTAAGGTCGTTTATATCAGCGGCAAGGCACAGCGTAGCCATAACCTCGCAGGCGGCGGTTATGTCAAAGCCCTCTTCACGCGGGATTCCGTTGTTTTTGCCGCCCATACCGCTGACGGCGAAGCGCAGCTGACGGTCGTTCATGTCCAAACAGCGACGGATTGCAACCCTGCGCGGGTCAAGCCCAAGGGTGTTGCCCTGCTGAATATGGTTATCCGTCATTGCCGCAAGCAGGTTGTTCGCCGCGGTTATGGCGTGCAGGTCGCCCGTAAAATGCAGATTTATGTCCTCCATTGGGATAACCTGCGCATAACCGCCGCCGGCCGCGCCGCCCTTAACGCCGAAAACAGGACCCAGGGACGGCTCGCGCAGAGCAAGCACTGCCTTTTTGCCTATTTTGCGCATACCGTCCGCAAGCCCGACGGAAACGGTTGTTTTCCCCTCGCCCGCGGGGGTGGGGTTGATTGCGGTAACCAAAATCAGCTTGCCGGGCTGCTTGTTTCCTATGCCTCCGGCTATTATTTTTGCCGCATAGCGCCCGTATGGCTCTACGATTTCCTCTGTTAACCCCAAGTCGCTTGCTATTTGCGCAATAGGCTTAGGCGCAGCCTCCTGGGCAATTTGGATGTCCGTTTTCATATACAGCACTCTCCCCATAAACAAAATCACGCAACAAAGTATACCACACCTGAAGCCGCGTTTCAAGGGCGGCAAGGCGTGTTTTTATGGTCTTTTAAGCGGCGCTGTTAGGAAAAATGCACATTGTTTGCAAAAAAAATGTTCATATTTCTAATTTGGAACAAAAACACGCCTAAGATGTGCTACAATAAACACGGCAAGCGCTGCTTGGCAAACTTCAACAGAAAGAAGGTCATTCCTATGTGGGGCGATTTAGGTTGGTTCAGCGAATTTGTGGAAGCGACGATTGACATGATTCGCGGTTGGTTCAGCGGTGTTGACGCAAGTGACGCAACTCACGGCGCGTTCGACACATGGCAGGAATCTTTCACCGCGTGGCTCGATTCCATTGTTACCGGCAGGATTCGCGATTTTCTCGTGCAGGTTACTCCGTAACTGAGTAAGATTTGCTTTCAGGCGGCGGGCGCGGCAGCGTTCGCCGTTTGTTTTTTTGCATATTGGCTCAAAAGTCCGGCAAAATATAACCGGGGGTGCCGTATGCCAAAGCTTTCGATTATAATGCCCGTGCGCAACGCGGAGGGATTTTTGCCAACTGCCTTGGGCAGCGTGCTTGCGCAGGATTTCAGCGATTATGAGCTGCTTGCGGTCGACGACGGTTCAAGCGACAGCTCCTGCTTGCTTTTGCTGCGCCTTGCCGAAAACAACAATCGTGTGCGGGTGTTTTGCCAAAAGGGCTTAGGTGCTTTTGCGGCAAGGAATTTGGCTTTGCAGCACTCAAATGGCGAATTCATAGCATTTTTGGACGCGGACGATTTTTACCCCGATTCCTCAGTGCTTGGCGACTTGTATTCGGCGGCAAGGCTAAGCGGGGCAAAAATTTGCGGCGGCTCCTGGTGCAAGCTTGCAGGGAATAGCTTGATAACACGCTTCCGCGGTAATGACGCCGGGTATTCTTTCGATAAAGACGGCTTCGTGGACTACCGGGGGTATCAATTTGATTTTGGCTACCAGCGCTTCATTTATCGGCGTGATTTGCTGCTGAAATACGGGATCGGCTTCCCTCCCCTGCTGCGCTACCAGGACCCGCCGTTTTTTGTTAGGGCAATGCTTGCCGCCGGCAGCTTTTATGCCACGCGCAGGCTGAGTTACTGTTACAGGCTTGGTCACCAAAAAATCCTTTGGGATTTACCCCGTGCCAATTCGCTGATAGACGGGCTGACGGACGTTATTATGCTTGCGGAAAACAACGGACTTGATATCCTGCGCGAGCTGACCGTTTGCCGCGCGCAGCGTTATATCCCTGCGGCGCTGTGTAATAATCTTTGTCCGCAGCTGCTTGAAAAAATATTCTGTCTTTGCGCTCGTCTTAATGAAAGCCAACGCCTAAGGCTGCTTGCGGCCGTTGCCTCCGCTGAAAGACGCCGGAGGCACAGGCTGGCTTTTTTTGTGGCGGACGGGCTGCGCCGTGCCGTGCCGCGCCGCACGAGGGCGGTTCTTGGGGCAATGCTGCGTCCGCGCCCTTGAAAGAAACGCGGTATTCTGCTATACTTTTGCTAACATAACATAGGGGGATGCTTTATGCCTACATTAGCCGCAATCGGTCTTGGCGCGCGGGGACGTATGTACCTTGCGGAGCTGCGCAAATTTAAGGATATAAAGGTGACGGCGCTTTGCGACACAAACGAAGAGAACCTTAGCTATACTGCGGCACAATGCCGCTGTGAGAACAACTATACGGACGAGGATGCGTTTTTCGCTAAGGGTCGGCTTGCGGATTGGCTTATAGTCGCCTCGCCGGATTTGACGCACTACCGCCACGCCAAGCGTGCGCTTGAGCTTGGCTATAACATACTGTTAGAAAAGCCGGTCACCCCTAACCCGGAGGAGCTTGACGAGCTGTGTAAGCTTGCCGAAAGCGGAGGCAACATGGTTTTGGTCTGCCATGTGCTGCGCTATACGCCGTACTTCCGCACAATCAAGCGGATTATAGCAAGCGGGGAAATAGGTGAGCTTGTAAATATAGTCCACGAGGAGAACGCCGGTTACTGGCACTTTGCACATTCTTTCACACGCGGCAATTGGCGCAACACCGCTGATTCCGCGCCGTTCTTGTTGGCAAAGTGCAGCCATGACTTTGACCTTATCCACTGGTTTGTTGATAAGCCCTGCGAGGCTGTAAGCGCCTACGGCAGTCTGTTTTATTTCCACGAGGGCAATAAGCCCCAAGGCGCCACGCCCCATTGCCTTGACGGCTGTCCGCACTTAAAAACCTGCCCCTACAGCGTGGAGAAAATCTATCTTACAAAAAAGCCGCCGGAGGGCTGGGTTAAGGCTCCTGCGGCGCAAACGCCGAAATATCCCGGCGATAAAGCGCTGAGGGAAATACTACGGACGGGCGACTATGGGCGCTGCGTATTTCAGTGTGACAACAACGTATTCGACCACTACAGCGTGGCAATGCGCTTTGAGGGCGGCACAACCGTTACCCACAGCGTCAGCGCATTTAATAAGGACTTCAGCCGCAGAACCCATATTTTGGGTACAAAGGGCGAGCTTTTCGGGCGCGACGACACAATGCGGCTGCAAAAAAACATTTTCGGCGGGGAAAGCAGAACCCTTAAAATCCGCGCGACAGCCAAAGGGGGGCACGGCGGCGGCGACAATGGGCTTGCTGACACTATCCATGCGCTGATGACGGGGCAAAGCGTACCCAAGGACAGCTTGACGACCCTGAGGGAAACACGCTACAGTCACCGCATGGTCTATGCTGCGCTCCGAAGCGTTGAAAACGGTGAAATGGTTTGGCTGTGAGCTTAAAAGTGACCCATAAAAGCTTTTATCGGCATGGCAAACGGAGGGGAAAAGAATGACTGACGCCATTGTGATAGGCGGCGGCTTTGCCGGTGTTGAGGCTGCTTGGCAGCTTGCGCGGGCAGGCTTTTCCGTTACGCTTTATGAGATGAAGCCCGTAAAGTTCTCCCCCGCCCACAAAATGGAAGGGCTTGCCGAGCCTGTTTGCTCAAATTCCTTTAAGGCGCTGCGGCTTGAAAGCGCGGCGGGGCTTCTTAAGGAGGAAATGACAAGCTTAGGTTCCCTGTGCGTACCCTGCGCCAAGGAATGCGCCGTACCCGCGGGCGGAGCGCTTGCTGTGGACAGAGAAAAGTTTTCCGCCTTAATAACAAAAAAGCTTGCCGCGGAGCCTTTGATTCAGCTTGTGCGCAGGGAGGTTGCGGAAATTCCGAAAAGCGGAGTGGTAATTATTGCCGCAGGTCCGCTTTGCGCCGACGCGCTTGCCGAGGACATCAAACGCCTATGCGGCGGCGGGCTCAGCTTTTATGACGCGGCGGCGCCGATAATCACGGCGGAAAGCCTTGATATGGAGCATTGCTTTGCCGCCAGCCGCTACGACCGCGGCGACGGTGAGGATTACATAAACTGCCCGCTGAACAAAGAGGAGTACGAGGCGTTCCACTCGGCCTTGGTAACGGCTGAGCGGGCGCAGACGCACGAGTTTGACGTATACGAGGGCTGTATGCCCATTGAGGTCTTAGCGGGGCGCGGGGCAGACGCAATACGCTTTGGACCCATGAAACCCGTCGGGCTGCGCGACCCGCGAACGGGCAAGCGCCCTTGGGCAGTGCTGCAGCTGCGCAAGGAAAACGCACAAGGCAGCCTTCTTAACCTTGTGGGCTTTCAAACCAACCTTAAGTTTGCGGAGCAGAGGCGGGTATTCGGGCTTATCCCCGCCCTGCGCAATGCAGAGTTTGTGCGCTACGGCGTAATGCACCGCAACAGCTATATTGACTCCCCCCGCCTGCTGAATGCGGACTACTCCTTACGAGGGCGCGGCGATTTGTTTTTTGCCGGGCAGATAAGCGGTGTTGAGGGCTACATGGAATCCGCCGGCAGCGGGCTTTTGGCGGGACTGAACGCCGCCCGCCGCTTGCTTGGTAAGCAGGTCTATATTCCCCCTCGCACAACCATGCTTGGAGCCTTGGCTCACTACATAAGCGACGAAAGTGTCGGGAATTTTCAGCCAATGGGGGCGAACTTTGGTCTGCTGCCACCCTTGGAGCGGCAAATCCGCGGCAAACGTGAGCGCTACGCCGGACTTGCTGCCCGCGCACTTGAGGAGCTTAGGCAGAGCATTGCCCTTGCTACTTAGCCGCTTTTGTGGTATACTATCAGCACCCCAAATATAACCTCACAACATAAAGAACAGGAGCTAAACAAGATGGGCGAATTTACAGGCAAGGTAGCCTTTATAACCGGGGCGGCACTTGGGCAGGGGCGTTGCACAGCCCTTGCGCTTGCTAAGGAGGGCGCGGCAATCGCGGCGCTGGACGTGGGCAAAAAGATTGAATACCCCGCCTACGCCTGCGAAACAAACGGCGAACTGCATTCCCTCAAAAAAGAGATTGAAGCCATTGGCGGAAAGTGCGAGATTTTCTGCGCGGACGTGCGTGACGATGCCGCAGTATCTGCCGCAGTTGACGGAACAATCGCCGCGTTCGGCAAAATAGATATACTTTTTAACAACGCGGGCATTTGCGCCTACGCCAAGGTTGATGAAATGACCGACGCTGAGTGGGACGCCATGCTTGACATCAACCTTAAGGGACCCTTCATAGTAACACGGCGCGTCGTTCCGCACATGAAGAAAGCAAAGTCCGGAGTTATTATTAATAACTCAAGCGTCATGGGTTTGCGCGGCGGCAACAGGCTTAGCCACTACACCGCCAGCAAATGGGGCTTGACCGGGCTGACAAAGGCCTGGGCAATTGAGCTTGCCCCCTTCGGAATCCGTGTGGTCAGCATACACCCGACGGGCGTTAACAGCCCGATGAACGACGGCTTGGCGGCCATTGAGGGCAAAACCCCGCTGGAAATTGCGGAGGCAAGCGCAGGCAATCTACTGCCTGTGCCCTGGGTTGAGTGCGAAGACGTAGCGAATATGGTTATCTACCTTGCCGGCGAAAAGGCGCGCTACATCACAGGCTCACAGTTTGTGTTAGATGCCGGGCTGCTGAGCGTATAGCAATAGCTTTGGGAGAGAATAAGTGAACGTATTTGATTTTGATAACACTATATACGACGGGGAGAGCGGACTTGACCTGTTTGCGTTTTATATCAAGCGCTACCCCTCGCTGCTCAGGTACACGCCAAAGGTAATTCATGCCTTGGTTCGCTATAAGCAGCACAAAATAACCATTGAGGAGGCGCTCACAATCTACGCGCCGCTGATAGAGGATTTTTTGCGCGGGCTTGAGGACCCTGAGGGCGATATGCGCAAGTTTTGGGACAAAAACCAGCACAAAATCAAGCCCTTTTATGACGACCTGCGCCGCGATGACGACGTTATTATTTCCGCAAGCCCGGAGGTTGAGCTGGCGGAAATCTGCGGACGCATTGGAATAAAGCGCTTTTTGGGCACGGTTATTGACGATGAAACGCGGCAGATAACGCATTTTAACTTCAGGCAAAACAAGGTTACCTACTTCAAGGAGCGGTACCCGGGCGAGGAAATAGACACACTGTTTACCGATTCTTACAACGACCGCTGGCTGATGGAAATTGCCAAGCACGTTGTGTTGGTCAGCGGAGATAAATTCAAGCGGATAAAGTAAAGGGAGATGCCTTTTGATAGCCATTGTTGATTACGGCGCCGGGAATTTGGGCAGCGTACAAAAGGCCTTGCGCTTTTTGGACGCACCCTGCGTTGTTACAAATGACGCAGAGCTTATGCGCTCCGCCGAGGGGGTCTTACTGCCCGGCGTCGGCGCCTTTGGCGATGCCATGCGTTCTCTGCGGGCAAGCGGGCTGCTCGGCACCGTGCGTGAGTGCGCCCTGAGCGGAAAGCCCTTTCTTGGGATTTGCCTTGGCTACCAGGTGCTGTTTGATTCCTCCGACGAAAGCCCCGACGTTGAGGGACTGGGGCTGTTGGGCGGTAAGGTTTTGCGCATACCTTCCACAGACGAGGACGGCGCTGCGCAAAAGGTTCCTCACATGGGCTGGAATTCCTTGGAGTTCCCCAACGAATGCCCCCTGTTTGCCGGCATTGAGAAAGACTCCTATGTCTATTTTGTCCATTCCTATTACGTTAAGGCAAATAATCCAAAGGAAGTGGCGGCTGCAACACGCTACACAACCGTAATGGATTCCGCCGCGTGGAGCGGAAATATGTTCGGTGTGCAGTTCCACCCGGAAAAAAGCGGGGCTGTGGGGCTTGCTATACTCAAAAACTTTGTGGGGCTTACTTAGCCGGTCAGCACACCGCTCTTCATGCGGAACAGCGCCGCACCGGTGCCGGAAAACACCGCCGGCAGCTCACAGCAGGTAACAAAGCACTGCCAACCGCGCAGATACTCCAAAAGTGCAGCCTGCCGCGCCGCGTCAAGCTCGCTCATCACATCGTCCAAAATTACCACCGGGCTTTCGTCAAGGCAGTCCCTCAGCAAAATCGCCTCCGCAAGCTTGATTGCCAGAGCACAGCAGCGCAGCTGCCCGCGAGAGCCATAGGTCTTAGCGTCGCGTCCGTCTAAGCGCAGGGAAAAATCCTCCTTATGCACCCCGGCGGTTGTGTATTGCCAGCGCAAATCCTGCTCCGCGCTGCGACGCAAAAGCTCCAGCAACGCCTGCTCAAGCTTGCCGTCTGCCGGCACACAGGGCGAATAGTTAAGGCTCATGCCCTCCGCGCCGCCGCTGATGTTGGCATAAACCTGTGCGCAAAGCCCGCTGAGCTTTTGGGAATATGCCGCACGCTCCGCCACAAGGCGAGCTCCGTGCTGCGCAAGCTGCGCGTCCCAAAGCCCCAGTGCGCTTGAGTCCGCAAAGCCTCCGCGTAAAAGTGCGTTGCGCTGCGCCAAGGCCTTGCAGTATTTAGAAAGCGCTGCCGCATAGGCAGGCTTTTGCAGGCTTATAGCAATATCCAAAAAGCGCCGCCTGTGCTTAGCCCCCTCCCGAACAAGGGCAAGGGTATCCGGCGAAAAAAACACAGCAGGGAAGGTCCCCAAAAGCGCGTGCGGGCTTGATAGTGGTATTCCGTTCAGCTGCGCCTGCCGCCTTGAGCCAAGCTCTATGGTTATGCTTTGCTCGCGCTCCGCGGACAAAACACGCGCGGCAATTTGCGCACAGTCACCGCCGTGGGCTATCAGCTCGCCAAGGCGCTTTGTGCGGAAGCTTTGGCAGCCGGTCAGCAGCCAAAGGCTCTCCGCAAGATTGGTTTTGCCCTCGCCATTGTCGCCGCAAATAAGGTTAATCCCCTCCGAGGGGTTAAACTCAGGCACACGCAGGTTGCGAAAGCCGTTTGCGCTGTGCTTCAGTATCCTCATTGCGCCACTACCTGCCAATACCCGCCGCCAAAAGCCACTTTATCACCCGGGACAAGGCTTTTTCCGCGCTGAAAACTCACTGCGCCGTTGACCTTTACGGCTCCCTCCGCTATAATAAGCTTTGCCTGACCGCCTGTTTCCGCAGCACCGCAGAACTTAAGGAACGAGTCCAGCTTAATGCTCCCGGTCGATATGGCAATCGGCTCCGCCTGCTTCAGCTTAACGCTTATTTTCATGCCGTTAACTCCCCACAAAAAATGCTTTGCATACATTTTACCATAAAACGCAAGGGAGCGCAAATATGCCCGAGCTTTTCGTTGAAAAAATACCCGCATCCGACAGCAAAGCGCTGTCCGCGCGGGGCTATGCCTTGGCGCTTGAGCTTGCCGCAAGGCACACAGGTCTGCCGCAAGGCTCCTTAAGGTTTGCCCGCGGCGAATTTGGCAAACCATATTTTGCGGGCATTGAGGATTTTCACTTCAGCCTTTCCCACAGCGGGGAATATTTGGCGCTTGCGACACACGACAGCCCGGTGGGTGTTGACATAGAGCTGCTGCGCAAGCCGGACCTTTTGGTTGCGCGGCGCTTTTTCACAAAAGATGAGCAGGAATATGTGGCAGAGGACGAGAAGCGTTTTTTTGAGGTTTGGACACGCAAGGAAGCGTACATAAAATATACGGGAATGGGCCTAAGGACTCCCCTCCCCTCATTCAGCGTGTTTTACTTACCGGGGCTGCGGCTTGAAACGCAGATGAGCGGCGAATATTGCCTGAGCTTGTGTACAAAAAACAGCGCGGACACAAGAAATGCGCCCGCGCCGTAAGAGGATAAATCAGCCGTTCTCCTGCTCTATTTTTTCAACTGCCTTTTCAAGCTCCTCCTGGTTTGCCTCTCCATGCTTAACAAAGAGTACCATTGCCAGAGAAAGCACAATACAGATGGGACTGTAGACGAACAAGGAAAGGTAATTTGTCTGCAGGGCGGACTCCAAGGCGCCGAAAAGTATGGGTGTAACAACCTGCCCCAGGAAAGTAGCGGTGTAATAATACCCGGTGAAGGTGCCGATTTTTTTCAGCCCGCCTATTTCCAGCACAAGCGGCAGGGTGTTCACGTTAACAAACATGGTGCTTGCCCCGCCCAAGAAAAGCGCAACCCAAGTGGAGTTTTCGGCAAAGCTGCTGCCCTCCGCGAATTTTTGCACAAGCATATAACCGCCAAAGGTGGCAATTATTGTTGCCATGCCGATTATTATCGTCCTTTTGCGGCCTATCTTTTTTCCGCACATACCCGCGGGGATTGCCGCTATCGCCGACGCAGCCACGAACGCCATCATGCGGCTGCTTGCCTGTGCGGCATCAAGGTTGAGGATATGCTGAGCAAAAAGAGAGAAGAAGGTTTCCACAACATTTGTTCCGCAAAACAGCAGGAACAAGGCAATAAGCATGAAAATCAGGCTGCGTTTTTCGTCCTTATTAAGCTTAATTGCCTTAAGCGCGCGTTTTTCCTCCGCCGCCTCCTCCTTAAGCTTGCGCCTAAGCTCCTCCGCCTGCAGATTGTCAGAAATTCCCTTAAGGCGACTGTCCTGCTCTTTTGTGAGCAGCAGCAAAAGTGAACAAACCACCATAAACACGGCGGCAATTGCAAACACCCATGGCGTGTAGCCTGTTTCCTCCAAGCCGCTGATTTTGCTGACCGCCATAGGCAAGCCGACAGCCAGTGCCGCGCCTATTCCGCCCATAAGGGAGATATAGGAATTTGCTTGGCTGCGCAGGCTTGAGGGCGTAAGGTCCGGCATGAGCGCAACACAGGGTGAGCGCCAAAGTGACATAACAAACACGAAGAGGATTATAACCAGCATTAAGGGCAGCAGCGCCGCTCCGTCGCCAAGCACATCCTCCATTTGGGGAATGAGAAAGAACAGCACGGCGGAAATCGGCGCACCGATTAGTATGAACGGGCGGCGCTTTCCAAGGCGTGAGTGGCAGCGGTCCGAAAGCTTGCCGAACGCAGGCTGAAAAATCACGCCGAAAACATTGTCAAAGGTCATGATAATGCCGATTAGCAGCGGCACCAGTGAAACGGCCGCGGCTCCCGCCACATCTGCGTCGCCTGCGGCAAGCCCGGCTAACCAGTCCGGCAGTTTGCCGGAAAGGCTTTCGTTCCATTTTTCAATCATCGGCGAGGCGTTAAGAACCCTCTCCAAAATTTTTGGCACAAAGTTGTTGTACATGGTCCACGCAATCATGGTAGCCATGAACCCAGTCCCCATCAACAGTGTTTTTCCCACATTCAGGCGCTCCGCGCCGGCGCTTGTGTTTGTTGACATCTTGTTCCTCCCGTATTGCTTATATACGACAGATTTTAACACAAAGCGCCGCCAAACGCAAGGGGGTTAAGCATATTTTTTACTCCAAGCTTTTTCAGCTCCTCAAGCGCCTCCCTGCGCAGCAGAATTATACCCAGCAAATTCGGGAATGCCATAAGCGCGTTGAAGATATCCGACAGCAGCCAAACAGTTTCTAACTTAACCACACAGCCGACAAACACAGCGGCGGCAAACAGCGCAAGATAGAGTCTTTGCCCTCGTCCGCGCAGGAGGTACTTCATCCCCTGTCCGCCGTACTGGCTCCAGCCGAGCAGGGTGCCGAAAGCATAGACACAAAGGGCAACGGCAACAAAGCCCCTGCCCGCGCCGCCAAAAGTGCTCGCAAATGCATTGCCACACAGCACAGCCGCCGCTCCCTCCCCTTGGGCGGCATATGCCCCTGAGCATAAAATTGCCATGCCGGTTATAACGCACATCACCGTTGTGTCCGCAAATACCTCCGCAATACCCCAAAGTCCCTGCTCTGCCGGGTGCTTGCAGCTTGCGGAGGCATGAATCAGCGGCGCGGTGCCAAGCCCCGCCTCATTTGAGAAAACCCCGCGGGCAATCCCCCAACGCATTGCGGCAGGGCTTTTTGCCCCGCGCAGCACAGCCCACAGCGCGCCGGGCAGCGCTTTGATGTTAACGGCAATGAGCGCAAGGCAGCCAAGCAAAAAGATAAGACTCAGCGCAGGAACTACCAACTCCGCTACCTTTGTCACTCGTTTAATTCCTCCCGCCGAAACAACAACAGTTAACGCGGCAAGGGTTATACCCACGGCGGCGGGAGCAAGCCCAAAGCTCTCCTTAAGGGTTGCCGCCGCTGAGTTCCCCTGAGTCATGTTGCCAACCCCAAAGGAGGACGCGACAAGCAGAACGCACCAGAGCGAAGCTGTTCTTTTTAACCCCGCCCCGCGCTCCAAAATCACCATGCCGCCGCCCATGTATTCTCCGTCGGCAAGGCGGTAACGGGTTTTGATGCCAAGTGTGTTTTCGGCAAAAGCCGTCATCATGCCAAGGATTGACGAAAGCCACATCCAAAAAATAGCCCCGGGTCCGCCAAGGATTATGGCGGTGGCAACGCCCACAATATTCCCGGTACCCATGCAGGCGGCAAGCGCCCCCGACAGGGCTTGGAAGGGCGTTATTTCTTTTTTTCCTGTTGAGCCGCCGCTCTTAAGCAGGCTGCCAAAGGTGCTTTTAAGCCAAAAAGGCATATGCGAAAGTTGAAAAAAGCCCGTCCTTGCGCTGAACCAAAAGCCCACGCAAAGGAACAGCGCAAGGGTGGGCGCTCCCCACAGAGCGGCGTGGATTGACTCAAGCATTGCGTTTCCCCACAAAAAAAGGTATAATAGGGATATATATTATCAGCGGAGGGCGAGTATGTACGGATTCATCAAGGTCAGGGCGGCCGCGCCAAGAGTTTTTCCGGCGAACCCCGCGCTGAACGCCAAAGCCGCCGTCGCGGCAATAAGGGACGCCGCGGAAGCAAAGGTACAGGTTATAGTGCTGCCGGAGCTGTTCCTCAGCGGCTACAGCTGCGGTGATTTGTTCCGCCAAGGCGCACTGTTAAAGGGCTGCGAGGCTGCGCTTAAAGCGCTGCTTGAGCAAACCACAAGGTATAAGCTCCTTTGCGCCGTGGGTCTGCCCGTGCAAACCCGCGACGGGTTATATAACTGCGCGGCGGTTTTTCAGTCGGGCGTGCTTTTGGGGCTTATTCCAAAAAGCTACCTGCCTAACCATAATGAATACTACGAGAAGCGTTGGTTTACGCCCTACCCAAAAAAGCGACAGACAAGCACGATTGACTTTGCAGGGCAAAGCTGTCCCTTTGGCTCAAGCATTTTTGAATTCTGCGCAGCTTCCCCGGGAGCGCCTACCGTAAAAATCGGTGTGGAAATTTGCGAGGATATGTGGATGCCTATTTCCCCCGGCACGGAATACGCCCTGCACGGCGCACAGCTGATTCTCAACCTTTCGGCAAGCGATGCCTTGGTTGGCAAGCAGCAATACCGCCGCGAGCTTTTGAGGCAATACAGCGGCAAAAACCTATGTGTCGTGGCGTACGCAAGCGCAGGAGCCGGTGAGAGCAGCACGGATTTAGTGTTCTCAGGGGCGTGTGCCGTTGCGGAAAACGGCGCGATTTTGTCTGAAGGCGAGCGTTTCCGGCAAGCCGGCTCTTACTGTGATGCCTGCATTGACGTGTGCAGGATAGATTCTGAACGCATAAATTATACTTTTTTTGATAACCTTGACCGCGCCGGGGAGGACTATGTTAGCTATATAAGCAGTGTTAAGGGCGAACAGCCGTTACGCCTGCCGGAGCTTACCGAAAACGACATTGAGCGCCGTTTTGACCCCACGCCCTTTGTTCCCTCAAACACAAACGAACGTGCGGAGCGCTGCGCGGAAATCCTGAATATCCAGGCGGCGGGGCTGGCGCAAAGGGTTAGCCACACCGGCAGCAAGCGTTTAGTGCTTGGGCTTTCCGGTGGGCTGGACTCAACGCTTGCGCTTATTGTTTGCGCCAAGACCTGCTCGCTGCTGGAGCGCCCCGCTAGCGATATTCTTTGCGTGTCTATGCCCGGCTTTGGCACCACGCGGCGAACCAAGAGCAATGCCAAAGCCCTTGCGTCCGCCTTTGGCGCGGAGTACAAGGAAATTGACATCACCGCCGCGTGCGAACGGCACATGGCTGATATTGGACACGACAGCTCCGTGCATGATATAACCTATGAAAACACACAGGCAAGAGAGAGAACCCAAATCCTAATGGATTTGGCGAACGCCTGCGGGGGGCTTGTGGTTGGCACGGGCGACCTTTCGGAGCTTGCGTTGGGCTGGTGCACCTATAACGCGGACCACATGAGTATGTACGGGGTTAACGCGGGGGTGCCAAAAAGCCTTGTGCGTTACCTTGTGGATTATTTTGCTCAGGGTGCGGATAGCGCCCTTGCCGCCGTGCTGCGTGACGTGCTTGACACGCCTGTTTCCCCTGAACTTCTGCCGCCGGACGAAAATGGCAGAATTGCCCAAAAAACCGAGGAAATCCTTGGAGATTACACGGTACACGATTTCTTTTTGTACCACTTTCTTCGCTTTGGAACGGAGCCGCAAAAGCTGCTTTTTATGGCCAAGCGAGCTTTCGCCGGGCGGTATGATGAGCCAAGCCTGCGCCGCCTTCTGGAGCTTTTTCTGCGCCGCTTTTTTTCGCAGCAGTTCAAGCGCTCCTGTCTGCCGGACGGCCCTAAGGTAGGCACGGTCAGCCTCTCTCCGCGGGGTGATTGGCGTATGCCCAGCGACGTTAGCGCCGATGCCTGGCTCTCCCGGCTTGCCGGCGGCTAAGAGTCGCAGCCCATGCCGCACGTTTGGCAGGCAGCCGTTGTGGCGGGCTGCAGTAATCGGGAAAACGTATTCACTGGGGCTTGCACTGGAAAAGAATAGCTCCCAACGCCTTTGCGTTAAACGGCACCAGCGGATAGAGGTAGCTCTGTCCGCTGATTGTTTTGGTGTAGCCCAAAAGCAGCAGCTCAGCAATAAGGGCGGCGGCAAAGCCCCACACACCGCCGATTGCGGTCGCTACCAACAAAAGCACCCTGCAAAGCTTGAGCGCATAGCCAAGCTCAAAGCTGGGTTGGGCAAAGTTGGCAATTGCAACAAAAGCCATATAAAGCACCACCTCCGCGTGGAACCAGCCCGCCTCCACAGCGGATTCGCCCAAAACAAGGGCGCCGACAACGGCAAAGGCGTTCCCCAGCGACGACGGAGTATTAAGTCCGGCAAGCCGCAGGGCATCTATAACAAGCTCCACAATCAAAAACTGCACAAACACCGGCAGGGAAAGCTGCTTGTTAAGCACCACGAATTGCAGCTGTTCCGGCAGATATTCCGGATATTTGTTTATCAGCAGCCACACAGGAGGCAGAAGCACGGTTAACGCGAACAAAATCAGCCTTATCCAACGCAGGTAGGTTCCCACAATGGGCGGGAAGTAGTAATCGTTTGTGTTTTGTAAAAAATCCAAAAAGCCCGTTGGAACAAGCATTGCGTTTGGGGTGTTGTCCGTCAAAATCAACACGCTGCCCTCCAGCAGGCTTGCTGCCGCCGCGTCCGGGCGTTCCGTGTAACGCACCTTTGGGAAAGGATTCCAGCGTTGCTTTGGCACCAGCTCCTCCAACAGCGATTGCTGCCCAAGCGTCAGCGCCGGAGTTTTAATTGCTTGCAGGCGTTTCCACAGGTCTTTAACTATACGCTCGTCCGCCATGCCGTCAATATAACACATTACCACATCCGTTTGGGACTCCTCCCCTATCATAGTTCTGCGCATGGTAAGGCGGCGCTCGCGGATTCTGCGGCGCAGCAGCGCGGTGTTTTGCGTTAATGCTTCGGTAAAGCCCTCATGTGGTCCGCTGAGCACCTTGTCGTTTTCCGGCTCCTGCACGTTCCTTTGCGGGTATTGGCGAATATCACAGATGATTCCCTGCGTAAGCCCCTGCGCAAGGCAAACCGCCTGACCGCTAAGCACCGCTTGGGCAAGTGTGGCTGTTTCCCCGCTTATGCGCGTTTCCGCGTGAGGAATAAAGCGCCGTGCAAAGGCTGCTGTGTCTGTAGGAATTGCCGCTACCTCCTCCGGCTTGCGCTGCAACCAAAAGGAAACTATGGCGCTGCCGGCCGCGTCCTTTGCAAGTCCGTCCAAAAAATAAAGGCAAACCCTCTTTTCGCCCAGCGTTATTTCCCTGAAAAGTATGTCGAAGGCTTCGCCCATGCGCAGCTCGCGGTCCATTGCGGCTTTGTTTGCTGCGTAGTCGTCAGTTAAGGTCATTCTCTTCCCCCGTTTTTGTGCTTTTTATGTATTTTGTACCGCTAATGATTGAAAAATCCCTCAAATAGTGATATAATCTACATATTGAAAACGGGAGGCATGGCATGATTACGCAAGACTGGCTGCTGCGGCAGGTGGAAAGTCTGCACCTTATGGTAACACGGCTGCTGCTACACAAGGACACAGCCGCCTATGAGCTACCCCAAAGCAGGGAGGACTACGACGATACGGACCGCCTTTGCGCCTTGGTTCGCGCCTGCACAAAAAACAGTGATTATGAAACCGTGCTTGAGCTGTTGGACACGGCTGAGGACAGGTTTTCGCTTGGTTTTGCGGAGCTGGCACTGGAGGCTTATGCGGCGCTGAACTCGCTTGACGACACGTCCTTAGAGGACGGCGGAATAACCCGCAGGGACATTGAACGCGGGATAAAACAGCTTGCAACGGAGCGCGGCTTCACGCTCTGGAAGGAAGAATAAGCTTAGGAGGAAGAATTATGTCTGATTGCATTATGTGCAAAATTGCCGCCGGGGAAATCCCCAGCCAAAGGGTCTATGAGGACGAGGAACTCCTCGCCTTTCGCGACATTACGCCCCAGGCGCCAA
Source organism: Clostridium sp. (assembly GCA_031272895.1). Taxonomy (GTDB): domain Bacteria; phylum Bacillota; class Clostridia; order Oscillospirales; family Acutalibacteraceae; genus WRKY01. The sequence goes on from JAISSW010000008.1 coordinate 42,551, forward strand.
CCCACATTCTTGTTATTCCCAAGGAGCATTTAATGTCCGGCGCCGCGGATATTACGGATGAAAACGCAGCTGTTATAGGCAGGATTTTCACCGCAATAGCAAAAATTGCGCGCAAAGAGGGCTTGGAGAGCTACCGTATAATCAACAACTGCGGGGCGGACGCGGGGCAGACGATTAACCACATTCACTTCCATTTGTTGGGCGGCCGAATTTTCGGCGCGTTTTAAGGGGAGGATTAATATGCCAAGCACCTATACGCTAAAAATATGCGGCTTGGAGCGGGAGCTGCCGCTTTGCCCGCTGAACGAAAGCCTCAGCATAGCCGCCTTTGTTATGTTCGGCGACGTGGAGCTGACAATCACCGCGGCGAGTGAGCTTTTAAGCCGCGTGCCGGAGTTTGACTACATAGTTACGCCGGAGGCTAAGAGTATTCCGCTTGCTTATGAGCTTTCGCGCCAGAGCGGCAAAAAATACCTTGTGGCGCGAAAAAAAGCAAAGCTTTACATGAGCGCCCCTGTCAGCGTCCATGTTCGTTCAATAACAACGGAGGGCGTCCAAACGCTTATGTTAGACAGCAGTGAGGGAGCTTTGCTGCGCGGCAGGCGTGTGCTGATTGTTGACGACGTAATCAGCACCGGGGAATCCTTGGCGGCGGTGGAGGCGCTTTGCGAAAAATTCGGGGCAAACGTGGTTGCAAAGGCTGCTGTTTTAGCCGAGGGCGACGCCATGCTGCGCAAGGATATAACCGTGCTGGGCGAGCTGCCCATTTTCAGCAATCAGTGAAACGCCCCCTCGCGGTAATCGGCTACAGCGTATTTTTTGCGCTTGTGCTGCTTGCGGATTTGCCATTTTGGGCTCGCACTGTGCTGCTTTGCGCTGCGACAGTGCTTGGGCTTGGCTTCGTTGCCTTGTTGCTAATTAAGCAAAAAAAGCCGCTTGACGGCAGATCGCGCGAAGCAAGGACAACCTATGCCGCCGCTTGCTTTGCCGTCGCCGCAGCCTGCCTGTTATCATGGGCGGGGCAGCTTGCTTTAGATGAACCCGCCTCTCGCTACGCAGAAAAGACCGCAGATGTGACCGCTCAGGTTCAGGAAATCTCGGCGCCGCGCTATGGGCGCTATTACGCAATTTGCAAGGCGCAAAGCGTTGACGGTAACAAAGAAAGCTTCAAGTTCAGGCTGGCGCTGCGCAGCCCCGTTCCCTGTGTGGAGGGCGATATAATAAGCGCAAGGCTCAGTTTTTTTGCGTACCAAAACCCCTCAAAGCGTGTTTGCTTGGGGGCGTATTTGCCAACACAGGGGGAAATTGAAAGCACGCCGGCGAAGCCCGGACTTAGCACCTGGGTCTTTGCCCTGAGGGCGAAGCTGCTTGGCAGCATTGACGAATACCTGCCGAACGAATATGGTGCGCTGACAAAGGGGCTTATGCTCGGTGATATTTCCGGGCTTTCCGCGCAAACAAGCAGCAACTTCCGCATACTTGGTATATCCCACCTTATAGCCGTCAGCGGTCAGCACCTTGCAATTTGGTGCGTGGCGGTTCTTGCTCCGCTGTTCAACGTCCTGAGGGCAAAAAAGCGCACTCAGGCGATTTTTATCTCCTCCTTTGTGCTGCTGTTTATGGCGTTAACAGGCTTTAGCGACTCAATAGTTCGCTCGGGGCTAATGCTGCTGCTGACGCAAGCGGGCGCAATCCTTAACCGCCGTGCGGACTCCCTGAATTCTCTTGGCTTTGCGGTGCTTGTAATTTGTATTGCCTCTCCGGGCGCGGCGCAGGGCTTGGGACTGCAGCTCTCCTTTTTGGCTACGCTGGGAATACTGCTTGGGGCGGAAAACAGCACTCCCAAAATTTCCGCCAAGCCACTTAGCAGGGCATGGAGCTTTGTTAAGGATACGGCAAAATGTACCGCCTTGGCAAGCGTTTTTACCCTGCCCATATCAATGCGGGCAAGCGGGCAGCTTGGTATTTTGGCCGTACCCGCAAACATAATTTTTGCCCTGCCCGCCGGCTTGGCGCTGATTGCCAGCGGGCTTTGCGCCATCTTTTCGCTTGTGCCGGGGCTGCGCCTTTTGAGCGCCCCGATTGCCTTTGTGTGCGGGCTTTGCTCCAAATTCATGTTGGACAGCTCAAAGCTGCTGGCGAAAATCCCATATGCCTCTATAAACGCAAGCGGCAGGGGCATGACGCTTTGGCTCTGCGGCTCGCTGGCAATATGTGCCTTAGCAGTGCTAATCATTTTTTGGCGCGGCGGCAAGGAGCGGCACAAAAAGCAAATCCTACGCCTTTGCGCACTGCTTTGCGCGGCGTTGCTGCCCTGCGCACTGCTTGTTGATTCCTCCTTTTTGCGGCGGGGCAGCCAAATAAGCATTGCAAACACCGGTGCGCTCAGCGTAGCAGTAACAAGCGCCGGGCATACCCTGCTTGTTGGCGCGGGCGGAGAAAGCTTCAACGCGGCGGGAGAAATTGCGGACGCTGTGACCCGCGGCGGCGGCGACCTACAGGTAATGCTCTCAAGCGGGGACAAAACAGAGCTTGACAACCTTAGCGCCGTGCTGAAGGAATTTCCAGCGGAGCGCATTTATTCGCCAAGCGATATAACGCAATACCTGTTGCCGAATGTTGATGAAATTTCCGCAACCCCGCAAGCTGAGAACATAATAATCTCTGACAGCGCAAGGCTGCTCTACCGTTCAGGGGACGGAATTAACGCCGCCCTGCTGGAGCTTGAGGGTGTGCGAGTGCTGCTGCTGTTTTCAATGCCAAGCGATTTCTCACTTTTGCCGGAGGAATTTTTGCCCGCCGAGCTTTTGCTCTGTCCCGGTATTCCGCCCGATATACCGCAGGGCATTGGCCTGACGGTTGTTTGCGGCGGCACTGAGGCACAGGCGCGCTACCTTGCACAGCACGGAGAGAGGGCAGTGCTTGGAAACAACCTGAGCATAATGTTTGACGGCGGCAAATGGAGCTTGGTCAACGAGGAATAGGGAGTTATTTTATGGATTTTGCAAGGCAAACAGCTTTCGAAACACTGCTGCGCATTGAGCGCGACGGCGCATACGGCAACCTTGCCTTGGGCGCGGCGCTGGATTCTTCCGGGCTGAACGAGCGCGATACCGCCTTTTGCGCAAGCTTAGTTTACGGCGTAACGGAAAGGCAGATAAGCTTGGACTGGCTGCTTTCACGCCTGCTTAGCAAGCCTATAGCGCGGCTGCGCCCCCCTGTTATTACCGCGCTGCGCATGGGGGCTTATCAGCTGCACTATATGGATAGTGTGCCCGCCTCAGCGGCGGTTGACACAAGCGTGCGGCTGCTAAAGGCAAACGGCTGTGCCTATGCCGCCGGGCTTGCAAATGCCGTTTTGCGCAAATGCGCGGCGACAGGTCCGAAGTACCCCGAGCAGGGTGACGACGAGAGCCTTAGCATACGTTATTCCGTTCCGCAATGGCTTGTTGAGCTGTGGCGCGGCGCCTATGGCGAGGAGGCGATGCATAAGCTGCTTGCTGCGGGGCTTGAACACGGCGGGCAATACCTGCGCGTTAATACCACTAAAACCGACACGGAGGGACTGATTGCCGCGCTTGCGGAAGAGGGGATTGAAGCAAAGCCCTCCCCTGCCCTTCCAAACGCAGTGATTTTACCCAAAGGAACCGCCCCGCAAAAAACAAAGGCTTTTGCGGCGGGGCTTTACCACGCGCAGGGGCTTGCCAGCCAATATTGCTGCGCCGCCCTAAACGCTAAGGGAGCGGAGCGTGTGCTGGATATTTGCGCAGCTCCCGGCGGCAAAAGCTTCACCCTTGCACAGGACGCACGGCAGCTCACCGCGGTTGAACTGTACCCGCAGCGAGCCGAGCTTGTCCGCAAGGGCGCAAAACGCCTTGGGCTTGGCAATATTGAGGTAATCACGGCCGACGCAGCCGCACTTAACCCAAGCGACACCGGGATTTTTGATGCCGTTTTGTGTGACGTGCCCTGCAGCGGGCTGGGAACGCTTTCAAAAAAGCCGGATATACGCAAAAAAGACCGCTCAAGCCTTGACAATTTGCCCGCAATCCAGTATACTATTTTTTGTAACGCGGCATTTTTTGTGCGTGACGGCGGCAGGCTTATATATTCCACCTGCACACTCAACCCCGCTGAAAACGAGTTGCTTTGCAAACGCTTTCTTGCGGAACACGGTGAGTTTGAGGCTGACGGGAATTTCCTGAAGGGTTTGCCACGGCGAACGGAGGACGGCGCGTTCCTTACATTGCTTCCGCATATCCACGGCTGTGACGGCTTTTTTATCGCGGTGTTCAAGAAAGGGCGAGGTAATGGCTGAGCTTGGCTCGATGGATTTGCCGGAGCTGCGCGCTTTTTTTAAGGCGCAGGGCTTGCCTGATTACCGTGCATCTCAGGTGTTTGAATGGCTGCAAAGGCATGGTATTGCCTGCTGGGACGAGGCGACGAGCCTCCCCTCTCGGCTGCGCAGCGAGCTTGAGGCAAGTCATCCAATCCACGGCTGCGAAATTGCGCGGAAGCAGCTTAGCCGTGACGGCACGGTCAAGTACCTTTTCCGTTTGCACGACGGCAACTTTGTGGAAAGTGTGCTGCTGCGCTATGAGCATGGTCAAAGCCTGTGTGTGTCCTCCCAGGTTGGCTGTGCAAGGGGCTGTGTGTTCTGCTCCAGCACCATCGGCGGGTGCGAGCGCAACCTTTCCGCCGCTGAAATCCTTGCTCAAATCCATGCCGTTCGGCGTGATTTGAATATAAGAATCGGGCATATTGTTTTGATGGGTATGGGTGAGCCCTTGGACAATCTGCCTGAAGTCGCCCGCTTTTTGCGGCTGGTGACAGATGAGAACGGGCTTAAGCTCTCTATGCGGGCAATCAGTCTTTCCACCTGCGGTGTCGTGCCGGGCATTCGCCAGCTGGCCTCGCTAAGGTATCCCCTCACCCTTTCGGTTTCCCTCCATGCCCCGCAGGACGAGCTGCGCAGCCGCCTTATGCCGGTCAATCGCCAATACCCGCTTGGGGAACTGATTCCGACCGTCAGGGCTTACGCCCAAGCAACGGGCAGACGTGTATCGTTCGAGTACGCAATGCTGCGCGGCGTTAACGACAGCCCCGAGCAGGCACGGCAGCTTGCGGCGCTGTTGCGAGCAATCCCCTCACACGTCAACCTAATTCCCATCAACCCCTGCCGCGGCGCTGAATTTCAGCCGTCAAGCCGCCAAGCAATCCTCAGCTTTAGCGACTGCCTTGAAAAAGCCGGTATTACGGCTACAATCCGCAGAACCTTGGGGCAAGACATAGACGCCGCCTGCGGTCAGCTGAGGAAACGAGCAGGCGAAGATATTGTATGACAAGCTTCACGAACGCCTTGGAAAGGATTTGGATTTGAAGATTACCGCAAAGACCGACGCCGGCAAGGTGCGCAGCCAAAATCAGGATGCATATGCCGCCTGCGAGCTTAGCCCAACAATGGGCTGGGCTGTGGTTTGCGACGGCATGGGCGGTCACTCCGGGGGTAACGTCGCCAGCGAGGTTGCGGTCTCTACGGTCAGCGAGGGCTTGAACCGCCTGCTGCACAGCCAAAGCACCGGGGAAGAGCTGCGCCGCGCCATGGGCGAGGTAATAGACGCGGCAAACACCAGGATATATGAGATGGGCGAAGGCAACAGCGAGCTTAACGGCATGGGTACCACGCTGGTGCTGTGTATCCTGCGTGAGGACAGTCTGCTTGTCGCCCACGCCGGCGACAGCCGCGCCTATTTGTTGCAGGAGGACGGGCTTAAGCGCCTGACGAGCGACCATTCATATGTTCAAGGGCTGATTGAGCGGGGTGAAATCAGCGAGGACGAGGCAAGCTCACACCCCAAAAAAAACCTGATTACCCGCGCGCTTGGTGTTTTTGAAAAGGTGGAATACGACCTTGCGGAATACAAAATTCAGCGCGGCGATATAATACTCCTGTGTACTGACGGACTGACAAACCTGTGCGACGACGAGGAATTAGCCCAAATCGCCGCAGACACCGGCGCAAGCGAGCTGCCGGACACACTGATTGCGTTAGCAAATGAACGCGGCGGCACAGATAATATAACTGCCGTTGCCATAACTGCTTAAATCCAAATTTATTTTGCGGAGGGAAAACCTTTGGAGGACTACACAAACACGCGCATTGACGGGCGCTACGAGGTTCAAGAGCTTATTGGCGTTGGCGGCATGGCCTGCGTCTACAAGGCGTATGACAATCTGGACGAACGCATTGTCGCCGTCAAAATCCTTAAGGATGAGTACCTTACCAATGAGGATTTCCGTCAGCGCTTTAAGAACGAGAGCAAGGTTATTGCCGTGCTCAACCACCCCAACATTGTTAAGGTTTATGACGTAAGCTATGGCGATAGGCTGCAATATATTGTTATGGAATATATTGAGGGCATTACCCTTAAGGAGTACATTCGCCAGCAGGGACGACTGCAGCCGCGGGAGGTTATACACTTCACGGGGCAAATTCTGCACGCCCTGCAGCACGCGCACGACAAGGGAATAGTCCACCGCGACATTAAGCCGCAAAATATCCTCCTGCTTGCTGACGGCACAATAAAGGTAACGGATTTCGGCATTGCCCGTTTCAGCAGCGGCTGGACGAAAACCGTTACGGACAGCGCAATCGGCTCTGTTCATTACATCAGTCCGGAGCAGGCGCGCGGCGATTCAACCGACGACAAGGCGGACATATATTCCATGGGCATTGTGCTTTATGAAATGCTGACAGGCTCACTGCCGTTCGAGCATGAGAACAGCGTTTCCGTGGCGATGATGCAAATCCAAAATGACCCGACGCCGCCCACAAAAATCAACCCGGACATTCCCATTGGCTTGGAGCAAATGACCCTGCACGCCATGCGCAAGAATCCTAAGGAACGCTATCAATCCGCGGCGGAGATGATACTTGACCTTGAGGAGCTGCGCCGCAACCCGGCAGTCACCTTTGATTACGGCTACAGCGTGGACGACGCGCCGACAAAGCATATAGTAGGCGGCAAGGTCGCCGAGGAACCCGCCGCCGAGGAAGCAGAGGAGGAGGCGGTGCCGAACCGCACAGTGCCAATACTTGCGGGTGTGCTGGGGGCAGTTGTACTTGTGGCGCTGATTTTCGTTGGCATATATGCTTGGATGAACGCTAACAAGGTTGCCGTGCCAAGCTTTTTGGGCTTGGTGTATTCCGAGGACATTGAACCGGAGCTCGACAACAAATATAAGGATTTCTCCATCGTGACGGAGGAAGGCGTCAACACCGAATACACTACGCCGGGGCAGGTATTTAAGCAGTCCATTACGGCAAACACAAGGGTTAGCAAGGGCACGGTAATAACCCTTACCTTGGTTAAGGATAACACGGTGGGTACTGTAACAATCCCCGAGGGCCTGGTTGGAATGACGCTCAGCAAGGCTGAGGAAACCCTTAAACAGAACAATATAAAGTATATGTCACTGCCCATAACCGGCAACGACAAGGACAGCGGCAAGGTTACACGAACAGACCCGGCTCCCGGAACCGAAATGTCCGCGGACAGCACCGTGCAGATTTACTATGTGTTTAACGGGGAAACAAAGGCGGTGCCGGACCTTGTGCGCTCAACCGACGCCTTGACGCTTGAGGAAGCAAAGTACCAATTGGAAAAAGACGGCTTTACGCTTGATGAAAAGAACATAAAATATGCCGACAGCACCATACAAAAGGACCGCGTAATTGCCCAAAGCCCCGCCGCGGGAGAAAAACAGCCCGCCGGCACGGCTGTAAAGGTTACGCTAAGCACGGGCAACGCCCCGCAAAGCGATTTGACCATCAACCTTACCCTGCCAAACCGCAGCGGCTTGGACGGCGCGTTTAAGGTTTACCTCAATAACGAGCTTGTGAGCGGCAGCCAAAAGACGCTTCTGCTGGACGGCAGTCCTTACAGCTACACGCTCACCGCAAGCGGCACAAACAAAAAGGTTACGGTCAAAATAAACGACTGGCTGATGTATTCCGCAACGGTGGACTTCACTAAGGTGCCGGCTGTTGTTACGGATGAAACCAGGGCGGACCCCAACGATTACAACCTCTATTTGCCGAATGTCGTCGGTATGTCTGAGGCGGAGGGGCTTAGCCTGATTGCCGGAGCGGGCTTTGTTTCCACACCAAGCATTTCCCGCAGGGAGGTCAGCGACCCCGCCGAGGACGGCTTGATTTTGGAGCAAACCCCAAAAAGCGGCGCAACTAATGTGTTCACAAACTATTACCCCGCAAATTACGCCATAAGCCTTGTTGTGGGGCATTACACTGCCCCCATCGCCCCCACCACAACAACGACGACACCGGCACCGACGACGACACCGGAAGAAAGCCAAAGCAGCTCCGCGCCGGCAAGCAGCGCATCTTCTACAACGCCGCAGGACGGCTTGGACGCAGGACAGGGACAGTGACGGGCAGAATACTCAAGGCGGCCGGGGGCAGTTTTCTTGTGGAAACCGCCTCCGGCGTTATAAATTGCAGGGCGCGCGGCAGTCTGCGTCTTGACGGCGTCGCACCCTGCCCGGGCGATATTGTTTGCCTTGCAAATGACCTTAACGACGAAATGGGCATGATTGAAAAGCTCATGCCGCGCCATAATTTTGTCCCGCGCCCGCCGGCAGCAAACCTTGACCTGCTGCTTGTGGTAACGTCCGTGACGGAACCGCGGCCAAACGGAATCATTTTGGACACGATGCTTGCCCTTGCCCGCCTTAGGGAAATCCCCGCGGCAATTGCGCTGACAAAATGTGATTTGGCTGAGCCACAGCCCTGGCTTGATATTTATCGCACGGCGGGCTATAAGGTTTTTTGCTTGTGTAAAACCGACCCTGACGAGGGCGACGACTTACCGCAGCTGCTGCGATTTTTGAGCGGCAAGGTTGTGCTGCTTGCCGGCAACTCCGGCGTGGGGAAATCCACACTGCTGAACAGGCTGCTGCCGGGCTTGGACAGGCAGACAGCGGAAATCAGCCGCAAGCTTGGGCGCGGGCGCCACACCACCCGCCAAACGGAATTCTTTCGCGCGGGCGATATGTTGCTGGGCGACAGCCCCGGCTTTTCCGCCTTGGAGCTTGTTAAACAGGGCGTGAGCAGAGCCGAGCTTGCCGGTGCATTCAGGGAATTTGAAGAGTATATAGGCAAGTGCCATTTCCCCGATTGCGCCCACCTGCAGGAGCCGGGCTGCGCAATCCGCGCCGCGGTTGAGGACGGAGAAATACGAGAAGAGCGCTATTGCAACTATGTGCGCTTTATGGAGGTCTTGCGTTGAGTGCCGTGGACACTGACAAAAAAAGCGCGCCGAGCTTGGCTCAGCTGTTTTTTGCGTCGCTGCGGCTTAGCGCATTTACCTTTGGCGGCGGCTATGTTATTGTGCCTCTAATGGAGCGGCAATTCAGCAAAAAATACGGCTGGCTCAGCGAGGAGGAAATCCGTAACCAAATCGCAATTGCTCAAAGCGCACCGGGGGCGCTGGCGGTCAACGCCTCGCTTATGGCGGGCTTTTGCCTGCGCGGCTTGCCGGGGGCGCTATGCTGCCTTGCGGGTACGGTTTTGCCGCCATTCACAATAATCCTCTGCGTCTATTTTGCCTATGCGCGCTTCGCCGCCAACCAATGGGTCCGCCTTGTGTTAAACGGTATGGCGATTGGTGCCGCAGCGGTGCTTGCCGATGCTTTAATAGGGCTTGTAGGCGGAATAATAAAACAGAAAAACCTATTCTCCGCGGCGATAATGCTTTTAGCGTTCGCCGCTATTTTCCTTTTGCATTTGCCCGTATGGCTGCCGCTGCTGTGTGCCGCCGCCGCCGGCTTGCTTTATTGCGGCTTGCGCAGCAGACGCGGCAAAGACACCTTGTGAAAATCAGACGGCGCTGCCCGCCGTGCGAGGATACGGCAGCACGTCGCGGATATTGCCTATGCCGGTTAAATACATAACCAGACGCTCAAAGCCAAGCCCAAAGCCGCAGTGACGGCAGCCGCCCCAACGCCGCAAATCAAGGTAACGGGCGTAGTCGTCCGTGCACATACCCAAGGCTCGTATCCGCTCTTCAAGCAGCCCAAGGCGCTCCTCACGCTGGCTGCCGCCTATAATTTCACCCACGCCCGGCACAAGGCAATCCATGGCGGCCACTGTTTTGCCGTCCTCATTCATGCGCATATAAAACGCCTTTATTTCCGCGGGGTAATCCGTTACAAAAACCGGGGATTTGAATATTTTTTCGGTCAAAAAGCGCTCATGCTCGGTCTGCAGGTCCGCCCCCCAAGCAACCGGGTACGCAAAATCCGCGTTGTGCGGCTCCAAAAGGGCGACCGCCTGAGTGTAGCTGACACGCGCAAACGGCGACTCACAAACGGCTTTCAGACGCTCCGTCAGTTCGTTATCGTAAAATTTGCAAAGGAATTCAAGCTCTGCGCCGCACTGCGCCATTACACTGCCTATTACGCTTTTAAGCATAGCCTCGGCAAGGGCCATGTCGTCATTAAGGTCGGCAAAAGCCATTTCCGGCTCAATCATCCAAAACTCCGCGGCGTGGCGCGCTGTGTGGCTGTCCTCCGCGCGGAAGGTTGGCCCGAAGGTATAAATCTTGCCAAGCGACATTGCCAGCGCCTCACCCTCAAGCTGCCCCGAAACCGTAAGATACACGGGCTTGCCGAAGAAATCACCGCCGCCCTCGGTTGTGGCTTTTACTTCAAACTGTTCGCCGGCGCCCTCCGCGTCGCCTGTGGAGATTATCGGTGTGTGGACATAGAAGAAGCCTTGTTCCCTAAAAAAGGAGTGTATTGCCTGAGCTGCCGCCGCCCGCACCCTGAACACCGCCTGCAGTGTGTTTGTCCTTCCCCTAAGGTGCGGCATTGTGCGCAAGAATTCCAGTGTGTGGCGCTTTTTTTGCAGCGGGTACTCCCCGTCGCTTGCTCCCTCAAGCAGTACGCTGCTTGCCCTAAGCTCGCAGGGCTGCGCCGCGTTCGGCGTGAGCGAAAGCACCCCGCTGACGCAAACCGCCGCGCCTACGTTCAGCCGCAGCACGTCGTCAAAATCAGCCAGCTCCTCGGGCGTCAGCAAAACCTGCAGGGAGTTAAAGCTGCTGCCGTCGTGCAGGGCAAGGAATGCTATTTTGCCCGAAGAGCGCAGCGTGCGCACCCAACCGCAAACAGTCAGCTCCTGCCCGGCAAAAGCCGCTGGGGCTTGCAGAATTTTTGAAATTTCGACTCTTTCCATGTTTTCCTCCGCAATAATTAAAGCAGCGCGGCGGTTATTGTTTCTAACAGCTCGCCCGGCTCGGTCAGGAAGCGGTTGCGCATAGCCCTTGCCTGCCTTTCGTCCGCAACAAATAGTCGCAGGGAGAGCATTATATCCTCCCCCTCTTTAATTTCAAGGGAGAGGGTACAGCCGTCCTTGGCGGGCAGTATTTCCGCCGAATTTGCCGCCAAGCCCCGCCTGAGGCTCTGCAGCCGCAGCGCCGCCCTTAGTGTTTCTTCAATAACGGAGCGCGGCAGCTTGTTAACTAAAACCACAAACGTCGCCTGTCCCAGCTCGGTAATGTGCAGGGGGGCGTCGTCACCTAAGCCCTCGGAACGCAGGATTCCGCGGTTAACCAAGTTGAAGATGCACTGCGCCGCCTGCATATAATTTGCCGTACCCGCCGCGGAAATAGCCTCCAGCAGCTGCGTTTTGCTCAGTCCGTCCATTTTTTCAATTAGATAGACTATAAGCAAATCAATATCCGCGGGGGTTTGCAGCTCGCCGCCGTTGATTTCTCCGTATTTCAATTCAGCGCCTCCTGTGCGTCCTTAAAGGGCTTATCGTAATTTCCTCGCAAAAGCATTTCTTTTTCTTTAAACTGCAGCTTGCTCGCCCGGCGCCCAAGGTGATTAGCCCAACCCTCGGTGTAAAGCCAATAATAGGAATGTCCCGTTTTTGCCCGCCATTTTATTATTGGCTTCAAGTTGCACCAGACGAATGACGGCAGCCCTATTACCGGCAGAAACAGCCAGCCGAGAATCATGGTTTGAATAGTGTGTCCATATTCATGGATATGGGCATCATACACCCAATCCTGATTGTGGTGGGCGGGCGTTGGATTGAGGAAAATGAACATACCTAAGCTTACGCCGCCAAAGGGCTTTTCTGTGGGAATGTAGGTGACGACGGCTTGACAAAACGCCTTGTGCTCATATTTTTTGCGCAGAGCCAAAAAGGCAACAAGCCCAATCAGGTTTTGCGGCAGTCCCCAGGTGAATTGCCAAAGCAGAAACAAAAAGTGCTTCATGCGGGTTCCTCCTGTGTGTCAAAATCGCCGATGGCATAGAAGCTAATGCCGTCCGCGTTAAGCTGCGCAATAATTCCGCCCGTTTCGCCTGTTACAAAGTATTCGCTGCGGGCAAAAATTGCGTAGTTGGAAAGGTTAATGAGATGTGCCTTTTTGCTTGTTACCACGAGGTATTGCGGGGAAAGCCCCTTGCCAAAATAGACTGAACCGGAGCCGAAGTGGCTATGGTGCCCCGCCTTAACTATATCCACCTCCCCTATTTCCTTGGAAATGCGCTTTTCGTCGCCGCTCCAGTTATTTATGTCCGCCGCAAGGAAAACCCGCTTGCCGTTGACTTCAACCAAGGTGCCGACGGAGTTATCGTTTTCACCGCCGCTGATTGCCTTGCGGTCCTCTGTGTTATAAAAGCTGACAAGCATATTACCCAAGGTAACAGAGCGTGAGCCAATATCCTGCACAAGCTTAAAGCCGCGGGTATTGACCGCCTCAAGCATTTGGTTATATACCTCAAGGTTATCCCAACTTAGCTCGGTAGAGTTCTTGTTCTCCGTGCTGTAGGCCTTTAAGTAAACCGTGCCTACGCTGACGGCCGGGTCAAGCAGAATAGTGTCAAAGCCGCCGATGTGGTCGGAATGGCAGTGGGTGCCAAGGACAAAATCCAACACAACCTTGCCGTCGGCATTGCTTGCGTGTTCCTTAAGGTAGCCCAGAACATACTGCTCGTAGCCCTCCAGCGCAAGGTTTTCCTTGCCTGTGGGGTTGTCTGTGTCCTCGCCGCTGTCCACAAGGGCAAAGTGTCCGTCGCTCTCAAGCAAAATAGCGTCGGAGGAGCCGGTATTGAGGAAATGGATTTTGTCGCCGCTTACACCCTCCGCGGGCAGTTCAAGCAGGTCGCGCTCAACCGCCGCGCGGTTTTGCTTTGCGTAAACGCCCTCAAGCCAGTAGTAATAGCCCGCAAAGGCAACGGCAAACACCAGCAGCATAATAACAAGGATTCTCAGTGTCTTTTTTAGGCTTGCTTGCTTTTTCATCTTTCTCTCCTTACTGCACACAATGCTCCGCGCGGTATTTCTCCATTCTCTCCAGCAAAGCGGCGTCGGCGTTTTGACCGTGCAGGTATTCAAACAGGTCTGCAATTGTAACAACAGCCCGCACCTCAATGCCAAACTCTTTTTTGACCTGCTGCACAGCGGAAAGACCTTCGTCGCCCGTTTTTTCCATGCGGTCCACAGCAATGAACATATGCGTCACGCTCACGTCTGCGGCGGCTTGGAGCACAGGCAGAACCTTGCGCAGGGCAGTGCCTGCCGTTATAACGTCCTCTGTGATAATAAGCTTGTCGCCGTCCTGCGGTTGGTAGCCGACAACAACGCCGCCCTCGCCGTGGTCCTTTGCCTCCTTGCGGTCAAAGCAATAGGGCTTGTCTATGCCAAATTCACGGTAAAGCGCCGCGGAGGTCACAGCCGCAAGGGGGATTCCCTTATAGGCGGGACCGAAAACAGCGGCGAAGTCGTCGCCGACAGCCTGCTTAACTTGGGCAGCGTATGCCTTGCCGAGGGCATCTAACTGGGAGCCCGTGCGGAAGTTGCCGGTGTTGATGAAGTAGGGCGACTTGCGTCCGCTTTTAAGGGTAAAATCCCCGAACAACAGAACGCCCGCCTGCTCCATGAGCCTGATGAAATCAGTTTTTTGTTGGGTTAGCATTACTTTATCTCCTTTTGTTTTTAGTACACGAGTTCGTGCGGCGCGTCAATCAGCCTAATGACTGCAGGATGGAACGGGACCCCTACTGTTTCTCACACTCAGGGGTGCGGCAGGCCCTTTCTGTATGCGTCCATAATTCCCTTAAACACCTCTCCGTTGGACGGCGGAGTCCAGGTTATGCAGTTTGCCCCTGCCGCCACCGTTGCGCGTATGCTCTCCGGGGTAGGTCCGCCGGTGGCTATTATTGGCGCGTCGGGATACCTTTGCCTCACCGCAGCAACAACCTGCGGAGTTTTTGCCGCCGCCGAGATATTCAGTATATCCGCCCCGGCATGAAAGCGGGCGTCAATGTCCTCCGTTTCGCTCAGCACTGTAACAACCACGGGGACGTCCACAGTACCTTTAAGCTCACGAATAACCTCGTTGCTTGTCGGCGCGTTGACTACCACGCCGCACGCTCCCTGGAATTCCGCATGGAGCGCAAGGTTGATTACCCGCAGCCCTTGGGTAAGTCCGCCGCCCACGCCCACAAACACCGGCACCCCGGCGACCTTCATAACCGCCTCCGTAATAACCGGCTGCGGAGTGAACGGATAGACGGCAATAACCGCGTCCGCGTTTGAGTTTGCTATAATACAGGCGTCCGTTGAAAAAAGCACCGAGCGAATCAGTCTGCCGAAGATTCGAATGCCGGAGCAGGCGTAAATCTCCTGCGGCACGGCAAGGCGAAAGGCTCGCAGCGTACCGGTCACCTCAGGAATATTAGGATTTTGTGTGTTTGCCATATTTCCCTCCCTGCGGAAGCATAATCCCCGTGGAATATTATAGCATATAAAAATGAACAATTAAAGTACCTTGGGCAAGAAAAGTTTTGCTTCGCGCAGGCAGGCGAATAAAAAGCGCAAGGCTCCCCCGCGCGGAGGGAGCCTTTTTCGTTAGCTTGTTTTGCTTAGAGGCTGACGCCGAAGTAGCCCAGAACCACGTCCAGCTTGACTATGCGCAGGAACCAAAGCAGTACCTGATACAGCCAGTTGAGCGGATTGCGCGACTCAATGTTAGCGAAGCTTGCCGGTTCTGCGGAGCCAACCTGACGCGTCACAAAGCCATTGACAGGCAGCGCGTTGGGACGGATAAGGTTCATGACAGTTTTAGCAATTCCCTTGGCCTCAACAGCGTCAAGGAAGAGGTTGCCCGGCAAGGACGGAGAATCAATAATCGCGAAGTTGTCCGCGTCCAAAACCTGAACCGATGCCGCGAAACGGAAGTGTGAGCCCAGCGCAAACAGATAGGAGTCATAGCTTTCTAACTGCTTTGCGGCATGAGGTCCTGTTACCACCGCCGTGCTGCCCTGGATTTCTACCTTGTAAAGTGATGCTGCGTCCTCATAATCCATGCCGCTCTCGCCAATCAAATCCGCGACAACACCGGGCAGGGTCAGGCGGCTGGCAAGAATAAACATCCATGCGTTGCCGTCAACGTCGCTGACCAAGGCTTCGTTGTTAACACCCCAGTCCATTTCGGTATAGTTATCCGGCTCGTCAAACTCGCAGGGCTCAATGCCGGAGGTGTCTGTTGTAAGGCGGATAATGCTGTCGCCCTGTTGCGGCGGCAGAGTGATGATACCGAAGTTGTAGCTGTAATCTCCGCAAAGCAGCGCGGGTTGACCTTGGTATTCAACATAGGTCAGCGCTGTGGAGCCGGAGCCAATGCCGTTGTGGGCATAAACCGCCAGCGGCACACCCGTGGGCATTTCACCGCTCTTAAGCGGGCTGAGGTCATAAAGGAATTTGCCGTTGTCCGCGGGAACAATGAGGTAGTCGCCGGCAATACCAATGCCGCCAACATGGCTGCCCGCGCCTTCCATCTCCCAATAGCCAAGCAGCTTAGTGGAGGAATAGACCATAACCCAGCCGTTGGGGTGGTTGTCCGGGTCGGAGTTGACGTCGATAATAGTGTATTCACCATAGCGAGCCAAGCCCTGAATGTGGTTTTTGTTGACTGTGATAAATTCCTCCGGGAAAGCTGTGCTGTCCGGGGCGGCAAACTCCACGCCGAAGGTCCCCAAGCGTGAGAACGCCTCAACAGGGTCGTTGAGCGCGATAAAGCTTGTGTCCTTGCTGACGCGGCTTGCGCTTGCGGCTGCAGCGCCGAAAGCGGCTGCCGCAAAGACGCTGAACGCCATCATTGCTGCAAGCAACAGCGCCAAAGTTTTGCGAAGGTGTTTCATGTTCTTGCTCCTTATTGATTGTTTTTTCCCTTGTGCGGGAATCTCAAATTAATTATAGTATTTTTGACGAAAAAATGCAAGCCTTTTTGTATTTTTTTACGGATTTGACCACAAATAAGCGACGCCGCCCGTAATTAAACGGGCAGCGCCGCCGCTTATTACCTTATTGTGGCATCATTAGCTTATTTTGAGGCAGTCTGCGCAGCCTTGCGTGCCTCAAGCTTTTCAACCACGTCAGCCATGTTGCCGGTCTTTGTCCAAAGCGCCTCGGCTTTTTTGCACCAGGCTTCGTAGCCCGCCGTGGTTTTGGGGAACTTTTTGTAGTGTCCCTTAAGCGACGCCCCGCAAAGCACACCCTTAAGCAGGTTCTTAAGGCTGGAAAAGCTGATGTTACCCGTCACCAAGCCGCCGACTACCTTGCAAACAAGGGCTATCGCGTCCGGCACAGGGATATCGGCGCTGAAGGTGCGGTTGGTGAGCGTAAGCAGCTTGCCCGTAAAGACTATGCCTTTCTTGAACTCATATTCGTTTTCCTCCGCGGTGCAGTCAACAGCGTTGACCAGCGTTGCGGTGACGTTGGCGAAGTCCGCCCCTTGGGAGGTGTTGTAGCGCACGTTGTATTCCCACAGCGCGTCCTCGGTCGGGTACGCACCGTCGCGCATGGCTTTTCCGCAAACCTCGGCAGCCATCTTAACGCCAACCCAACCGCTGCTTATGCCCTCTCCGCTGAAAGGCTTGGTCATGCAGGCGGTGTCGCCAAGGCAAACAAAGCCGCTGTCCACCATTGAATACGGCGCGCGGTGATAGGGCGTAACGCCTTTTTCCCAGCGTCCCTTGCGCCCGAAGCTTTTGCCTATTTCGTTGTCCTCGCACTCTTCATAAGGCAGAGCCTTGATGATTGAACGGAACTCGTCGTGGCACTTAAGGGCATATTCATAGGAAAGGTTAGCGCCTGTGCCGAACAAATAGCCGTCCGGCTCCTCCGTGGAGCCAACCCATGATTTATACTGCGCATAGCCAGTCGGGTAATTGACAATGCCGTCGGGATACTGCTCGCTCAGCGGAATATCCGCCGGGAAAGGCTTACCGGGATTCTGCAGCTTAACATAGTGCAAAATAACATAGAACATATCCCTTGGGGTAATGGGGAAGGTTTCTACGCGGCTGTTTTGCATTTTGCGCCGCGCAACAGAGGGTATTCCGGAGCAGTCCGCCACAAGGCGCGCGCCCACGCTTATGCTCTGACCGCCCATATTTATTACAGCACCGCGCACCTCGCCGTTTTCGCCGCGCACAAAGTCCTCGAAGCTCGCCTCAAAGAAAAAGCTGACCTTTGCGGTTTCGCTCGCCCAGCTGCGGATTCTTTTGAGGAAAGGCTTAAACTTAAGGACAAGGAACGGGTAGTCCGCTCGCTGCGGGTAATGGTCGAAAGCGGATTTGGTTATGCCAAAATCAAAACGCCCAACCCAATCCTCGTCGCCCGGCTGCGGAATCGGCACACCATAGGGTTCAAAATGCTCTAAGTCAGTGTGAAAAACACCCAAGCGCTCACCCTGGCGCTCCTCGCTCAGCCTGTCAAACACGGCGACGCTGTAGCCCTGCATACCCATGCGTTGGGCAAACAGAATACCCGCCGTCCCCGCACCAATGACGACGACATCATAATTTGTTTCCATTGTAACTCCTCCAAGTGTTTAATTTTGGGGCAGGGCGCGCCATGCGCACAAGCCGCCTTTTCACATATATAATACAGCAAACGGCAAAAAAATGCAAGTTTTTTGAAGAAATATTGACAAGCCAAGCGCAAAGGGAGTAAAATATAAGCACAAAAACACTGAGAGGTAATGATGACAAAGAATATTTTCGCCGCCCTTGTGGGCTGCCCGAATGTTGGCAAAAGCTCAATACTCAACCGCCTGCTTGGGCGCAAGCTGGCAATTGTTTCCCCAAAGCCGCAAACCACACGCTCAAAGATAATGGGGATTTTAACGCGCGGGGAAACGCAGTTTGTTTTTACGGATACCCCGGGCATACACAAACCGCGCACCCTGCTTGGCGAAAGCATGGTTAAGGCCGCGGGCGAGGGAATGGAGGGCGGCGACCTTGCGATTTTGGTCACAGAGCCAAAGGGAGAGCCGCGCCCGGCGGAGCTTGACTTGCTCGCCCGCTGCAAGAAGCTGCGGCTGCCAGTTATTTTAGCGGTGAACAAAATAGACACGCTTGAAAGCAAAGCGCTGGTGCTGGAGCGCTTTGCCGCCTTTGCTCCGCTTTATGATTTTGCGGCGCTGCTGCCGGTTAGCGCAACCAAAAACGACGGCATTGAAGAGCTGCTGACTGAGCTTGAAAAACACGCCGTAGAGGGCGCTCACCTTTTCCCGGACGACGCGCTGACGGACCAGCCCGAAAGACTTCTTGCGGCGGAAATTATACGCGAAAAGCTGCTGCTTAATTTGCAGCAGGAAATCCCGCACGAAACCGCCGTTGTTGTTGAGGAGTGGGTTGAGCGCGACGACGGGCTGCTATCAATCGGCGCGGCAATTTACTGCGGCAAGGCTCGCCACAAGGGTATGATTTTGGGCAAAGGCGGAGCCGTGCTAAAGAAAATATCGGCGGCGGCGCGGGAGGACATGGAGCGCTTTTTTGGCTGCAAAATATTTCTGCGCTGCTTTGTCAAATCCCGTGAGGGCTGGCAAAACAGCGCAGGCTTGCTTAAGGAATTGGGGCTATGAAATCCAAGTCATCTTGGTTTTAAGAAGCGTCCAGCTTCCGTCGCTGTGCACCAAGCTGCTCTCAAAGCCGTTTGCTCCGCAAGCGCCACGGTATTTTGACCCGCTGACTGACATCAGCACACCAAGCACCACGGGCTTTTTATCCAAGCTAAGCAGCAGCCCGTTTGGTATTGACTGCAACTCATCATCAAACAAGCCCTGCTCCTTTAAGCCGCCAATGCCCATCCAAATCAGCTGTACGCCAAGGCTTTTTGCATAATGCGCCGTCATAAGCTCCCTATCCCGCGCACTCAAGTCCGGCAGATTTTGCGGGTCAATTGCAACAAAGCTGATGCCTGTGTTCAGCGCCGTATCCTGTTCCAAATAGGAGTCGAACACCAGCATGAGCGCCCGGGCGTTTTCGCTCGCGGTCAGCGTGTCCTCCGTCGGCGTCTGCCCGGTCTGCGCAAGCGCCGCCGCGCCCTGTGCGAGCAACAACGAAAGCGCAACGAACAGCGCAAGCGCCACACAAAAATGCCTGAAAAGCTTCATGATAACTACCTCACTTTCTCTATTGACAGCGGACTTTAGGTCAGCCGTACATAACAATAGAGTGTGTTAAGGGGCGGTTTTGTTGCACTTGGCGCATTTTTTGCTTAAGGGGTTACCTCAAGCCATTTTGAGCCGTCATATTTCAGCGCGTAATCTATTTCAGTTAATCCGCTGTTGAAGTCGCTGTAAAACCCGCTGAAGGCGCAGTATTCCCCCGGCTCATATTCGGAAAGCTCAAGACGCAAAAAGCCGTGTCCCTCCGTCAGGACGTTGCCCTCCTCGTCTATATAGCCATCGTCGTAAGCTTCCTCTTGGGTTGACGCAATAACCACACATTCAAAGCCGGAGCCAAGTATGTGGCTAAGCTCTGTAATATCGGCGCTGCTTAAATCAAGCGCGGAAGCGTCCAGAAACAGTTCCTTGGCTGTAGAATATTTTTGGAGATAGCTTTTGCCGGCAAGCGACGCCAGCTCCACTTTTTCGGTGTCGTATTGGTTTGTTTCTACTGTTAAAACCGTGTATGTCTCGCTTATATCGTAGTCGTTCGCCGCGAAGAGGCCTTTGCCTGCCCAAACGGCAAGGAAAACAATAGCCGGCAGTATTTTCAGCAGCAGCCTGCCTCCCCTAAGCGCACGCTGCGTTGTAGCTTTCCTTTGCTGCGGTGTGCTGTAGTATTGCGGCGTTTGCGGCAAGGGCATTGGCGTTTGGCTTGTGATTCGCACCGGAGCCGCTTTTTCCGGCATTCTCCCTTCGGTTTGCTTCGCGCTTGCGCCACCGTCCATTGAACGGCCGCAGTTAGGGCAGATTTTTTCCTTGCTCGGCAAGCCGCAAAAGCCACAGGTTTTCATACCTATCCCTCCATAAGCATGACCATAACCGCCTTTTGAGCGTGCAGGCGATTTTCAGCCTCGTCAAAGATTTCGGCGGCATGGGCTTCAAACACCTCTGCGGTGATTTCCTCGCCCTTGTGCGCCGGCAAGCAGTGCAGCACCATGGCGTCGCTGTTGGCTGCGGCAAGCAGCTCCGCGCTGATTTGGTATTTGCCCGCAAAGGCTGCCTCACGCTGCTTTTTTTCGCCCTCCTGCCCCATTGACGCCCAAACATCAGTCACCAATATATCGGCTCCGGCGGCCGCATCAAGCGGCTCTGTGGTCAGGGTAAAATCAGGGTTCGGGACGGCAAAATCCAGCACCTCTTTCCACGGCTCATAGCCCTTTGGGGTCGCGCAGGCAACCTTCATGCCGGTCTTTAGCCCGCCGACTATAAGGGAATTTGCCATGTTATTGCCGTCGCCGACGTAGCACAGCTTAAGCCCGCTCAGCAAGCCCTTGCGCTCACGGATTGTCATAAGGTCAGCAAGCACCTGGCAGGGGTGGCAAAAATCCGTCAAGCCGTTGATGATGGGTATGTTGCCGTACTCGGCAAGCGCTTCCACCTCCGCTTGCGCAAAGGTGCGTATCATTATGCCGTCAAGGTAACGCGAAAGCACCCGCGCCGTGTCCTCCACAGGCTCGCCGCGGTTAATTTGCAGGTCGGAGGAGCTCAGAAACAACGCCTGCCCACCCAACTGGAACATGCCCGACTCAAAGGAAATACGGGTGCGCGTGCTTGCCTTTGCAAACACCATGCCAAGGCTTTTACCCTCCAGACGGCGATGCGGGATATTGTGTGCCTTTTGGTATTTGAGCTTATCCGCAAGGTCAAGGATTTCCACAATTTCCTGATTGTTCAGGTCAAGCAGCTTAAGCAAATGCTTCATAAAAATGCCTCCAAAACGGTTGTTTGAATAATTGTACACCATTCCTGAATAAATATCAATCTTTTGTGAAAAATTTGTTTTTGCCCTGTCCAAACCCTTGTTTTTATTCTTACGATATGCTATAATAGTTAGGGATATTATAGGCAGAAATATTTTTTTTGCAGGAGGAGAGACTTGTGACAGGCGATTTACATTGCCACACTCGGTTGTCGGACAGCTCGGTGGGCTTGGAGGAGCTTTTGGAAATGGCGCATCAGCTTGGGCTTGATGCTATTTCCATTACCGACCATGATTGCCAGACCGCTGACGTGCGGGCAAAGAACATTGGCAGGCGCCGCGGAATTACCGTCATTCCGGGTGTTCAGCTTTCGGCTACACACGGCGCAAGCGGGCGCCGTACGGATATTCTGTGCTACGCGGCAAAAAAGCCGGACAGGCTTGAGGGGCTTTGCCACCGCCACACGCAAATCCGCAAAAGGGCGGGCGAGCTTATTGCCGCGAAGGTGTCAAAGCGCTATCGCCTTTCAAGGGAGGTTCTGCGGCGCTGCTGCCAGGGCTCGGTTTGCATGGATTGGCGGCACATTATGCACGCGCTGATTGAAAGCGGCAGTGCCCACGAATTCGGCGGTGCGCTGTGGCGCAGCTTGTTTTCACCCGCAAGCAGCGAGAATGTGCTTGTGCGCGTCCATTATTCCGAACCCGCCGACGTAATAGCGGCAATACATGAGGCTGACGGCAAGGCAATCCTTGCACGCCCGTCCGAGGGCAACGACATGGATTTGATAGAGGAGCTGCTGAAGCTCGGTCTTGACGGCATTGAGGTCTGGAACCCGGACAACACGCCGGAGGAAACCGGGCAGTTAGAGTGCTTTGCGCGTGAGCGCGGCATACTAATGACCGGCGGAAGCAACTTCCACGGAATGTACAGCGAGCAGCCGCGCACGGTTGGCGCCGCCACCACCCCGGACGAGTATATCCAGGCGCTGCTTAAATAGTTTTCACAAAATAAACAGGGCGGCTCACAGCAAGCCGCCCTGTTTTTATTTTTCGCCGCGCCAGGTCAGGTAATCCAAATCTCCGCTGCTGAGCGAGTGGATTATCGGCTCCGCGGTTGAAATATTCGTTGCCACGGGGATATTGTTCATGTCGCACATACGCAGCATATGCGATTCATACTGGGCGCGGGCGGCGTTGTCGTTCGGGTCACGGAAGAACAGCAGCAGGTCAACCTCTCCGCAGGAAACCCGCGAGGTAATCTGCTGGTCGCCCCCAAGCTCACGTGGCAGCAGGCGCGCAATCTTAAGCCCCGTCGCCTCGCTGACAAGCTTGCCGGTAAGGTCCGTTGCGCAAAGGTTGTGGCGGCTGAGTACGCCAACATAGGCAATACAAAACTCAATCATCAGCTCGTGCTTCGCTTCGTGCGAGATTAAGGCGATATTCATTTAATTCTCTCCCCCATGGTTATTGTGACGGAATGGCGCTCCTCAAATTCTGCCGATACTCCCTTTATATAATAATAGCAGATTACGGCATTTTTTTCAAGCCTTTTGCGATATTTTGCCAAGTGCGCTCTTTTATGCTATAATTTAGCGGAGCATATATAAAAATAAGGAGAGCGGAAATGGAAGATTTTGTAACAATGATTTTGACCGCGGGCTGTTTGGTGCTGTTGGTAATCCTGCTGCTCAGGAACAGACAGGGCAGCGGCGCTGAAAAGCAGCTTGAGGCACTTGCAAGGCAGCTGAGCGTAGAGTTCTCTCAATCCCGCCAAGAGAACGCCGAGGCGCAGTCCCTTTCCCGTAAGGAGCAGTCCGAGGCGCTTGCGGCAATGCGGCTTGAGCTTACACGAGAGCTGGATACGGTTAAGGCGGGGCTGAATAAGGCGCTGGAAACACTGTTCACCCAAGCGCGTGAGCAGGCGGACGCGCAGGCTCGCAGCGTGCGTGAGAGCGTACGCCAAATGCAGGAGAGCAACGAAAAAAAGCTGGAGCAAATGCGTGCCACCGTTGACGAAAAGCTCAGCGCCACGCTTAATGAGCGCTTGGGCAGCTCCTTTAAGCAGGTCAGCGAGCAGCTTACAAACGTCTACACCGCGCTGGGTGAAATGAAAACAGTCGGCGAGGGGGTAAACGGCTTACAACGGCTGCTGACGAACGTAAGCGTTCGCGGAGCTTGGGCGGAAACCCAGTTAGAGAACATACTTAACCAGACCATACCCGGTCATTTTGAGCGTCAGCTTGCCCTTGAGCCAAACAGCTCCCTGAGGGTGGATTTTGCCGTGCGTATCCCCTCTTCGGACGGAGAGGCGATTTACTTGCCCATTGACTCCAAATTCCCAAGGGAGGATTACGAGGGGCTTTGCCGTGAAAGTGAGCTTGGGAACCCCGCCGGGGTCGAGCAATACCGTAAACGCTTAGTGGCGCGTGTTCGGACCGAGGCACAAAGCATTGCCGATAAATACATACGCCCGCCGGTTACGACACCATATGCTATACTTTACCTGCCGACGGAGGGCTTGTTTGCCGAGCTTTGCCGCTCAGGGGCAATGGATGAAATACAGGACAGCTGCCATGTGCTTTTGGCGGGTCCAACGACAATAACGGCTCTGCTTAACGCCGTTTCCGCCGGCTTCCGCGCCGTTGCAATCAACCAAAAGGCAAACGAAATCCAAAGGGTGCTGGCGGCGGCAAAGCTGCAGTTCGGCAAGTTCGGCGAAATTTTGGAGCGCGCCGAAAAACAAATCCGCACAGCCGGGGACACGCTGTATTCCGCCCGCACAACCCGCCTTAACGCCGTTAACCGCGAGCTGCGCGGCATAGAGCAGCTTGACGGAGCCGAGTCTGCGGAGCTGCTTGGGCTTGATAGCGGCGAGGACGAATAAAACACGCGCCCGCGTTGGAGGAACGCGGGCACGCAAAATGGGGGTATGGAGGAAAGGATAAGGTCTTACTGTGTGCTTTCGGCGCGGCGGGACAATACCCCCGCCGTGATTGAGAACACCAAAGCCAGCGCAATAACATATGCAAAAGCGGACATTCTCTTCTTCCTCCCTTTCTCGCGGTCCTAAGCCGCAGTATTTTTCTCTCTCTCACAATCAAATTATAGCGCAGTAACTACAGAAAATTCACAACAAATTACCTACAGTTTGGTTACAGGCTTGTAATGTTACATGGAATTTTATTACAAAATTGTAACTATTTGCCCGTAAGCTGCCGCATTATTCGGCAATTAATGCCAAGCACTTGATTTTTTGGCACAAATAAGCTAAAATATACGCAACATCGAGTTGTAGGATACTTTGCTGGGAGGCTGTTCGAGCAACCGAACGTGTGTGTGTAATTTATGGCGGAGAGTTCGTTCAAATCAACAATCCTCAAAAAGCTGGCGATTGCCGGAGCGATTGTTTGTGTCCCCGCGCTTTTTTGGGCAGTGGCAGCGTTCTTTAACGGCTTGCAATGGTATGTTTTTTACCCCGTCCTATTACTCAACGCGGCGGGGCTTGTTTATGTTTTTTGCCTGCTGCGGGACGACATGGTTCAGCCCTTCCATCGAATACGCAAAAAGGCGGGTGCTTTGATTGCACAGTGCGGCGGCGCTTACCCCGGCGCGGACGACGACGATTTTACGGTTGTGCTTGACTGCATGAATCAGGTTAAGGATTACCTGCAGACGGCGGCGGAGGAACGCCACGCCTACGAGGAAAACCGCAAGGACATTATTGCCGGCATTAGCCACGACATAGGTACCCCGCTTGCGTCTATTATGGGCTGCGCGGAGGCTTTGCTGGAGGGTATTCCCCAAACGCAGGAGAAAAGGCAGCTTTACTTACAAACGATTTACCAAAAGGCAAGCGAATTGAGCGAGCTTTCCAAGAACTTCTATATGTATTCCTGCCTTGACATGGAGAACCTGCCGCTCCACTTTGAGGACGTGAGCTTTGAGGATTTTTGGAATCCCCTTGTTGAGGAGCTGCGCGAGAGCTTCGCGAAAAACGACATTGGGTTTGAGGAGCTTACCCGCGGCTTCTATGCCAAAAAACCGCCGCTGCTCAGCATGGACACAATTCAGCTTAAGCGTGTTTTCCAAAACCTGACCAACAACTGCATCAAATACATTCAGCGCCGCCCGGACACCGCACCGCTTGCGCGCCTGAGCGCCGAATACCTACCCGACGAGCGCCTGCGCTTTACGCTTGAAAGCAACGGCGTGCCCGTCAGCCATGAGGATTGCGGGAGGATTTTTACGCCTTACTTCCGCACAAACGGCGCTAAATCCAGCGCCGTTAACGGCAGCGGCGTTGGGCTTATGGTGTGCAAGCAGTTAGTTAATCTGCACAAGGCAACAATCTGTGCGCGGCAGTCCGCCTTGGGCGGGCTGGCAATCGAGGTAACCTTCCCGGTTGTTCAACCGCTTTCATTATACAATAATTGTTGAGGAGAGAAAGATGGCTACCGAGGGCAAGATACTGATTATTGAGGACGACAAAAGCATCGCCATGCTGGAGCGTGACTACCTTGAGGCAAACGGCTATGAGGTTATTATCACACCCGACGGCACACAGGGCTTGCACGTTCTGGAGGAGGACGAGCCGGACCTTGTGTTGCTGGACCTTATGCTGCCCGGCTTTGACGGCTTTGAGCTTTGCCGCCGCATTCGCAAGGAAAGGGAAATTCCTATCATCATTGTGTCCGCAAGGCAGGACGACATAGACCAAATACGCGGGCTTGGGCTTGGCGCTGACGACTATGTAACAAAGCCGTTCTCCCCCGCTCAACTGGTGGCAAGGGTAAAGGCACACATCGCGCGCTATTCCCGCCTTATGGAGATGAACAAAAACAGCGGCTCACCTGTTGAATTTTGTGTGCGCGAAATAAAAATTGATTGCGCCGCAAGGAAAATGTGGTGCCGCGGCAAGGAAATTTCGCTGACGAACAAGGAATTTGAGTTGCTGGTGTTTTTGGTGGCAAACCCCAACGTGGTTTTCAGCAAAAGCGAGCTGTTCGATAAGATTTGGGGCGTCGCCTCCTACGGGGAAACCTCAACGGTAACGGTGCATATTAACCGAATCCGTGACAAAATAGAGTTAGACACAACAAAGCCGGATTACATTGAAACGGTTTGGGGCGTCGGCTACAGGTTCAGAGGGGAATAATATGCGCGAAGCGGGTGTTTTGCTGCATTTAACGGCCTTGCCCGGACCGTATGGCTGCGGCACAATGGGAAGGTACGCCATACGCTTTGCCGAAGCGCTGGCAGGTTGCGGCTTTAGGGTGTGGCAAATGCTGCCGGTCAACCCTGTGGGCGACGGTAACTCGCCGTATAGCTCCCCTGCTGCCTTTGCGGGTAATTTGTTTTTGATTGACCCGGAGCAGCTTGTTGATATGGGACTTTTGGGCGAGCGAGAGTTGTCCTCCTGGGAATGTGACAGCCCGCACAGGGTAGATTTTGATTTTTTGCGCAGCACAAGGATAAAGCTGCTGCGCGCCGTGTTTGAACAAGCCGGCTCCTTGTTTTTGCCGGAGAGAGCCGCATTTTCTGAGCGGGAAAGCTTTTGGCTTGAGGACTATGCCCGCTACCAAACGGAAAACAAGGGCGAATGCCCTGAATTTTGGCGCTTTGCGCAATGGCTTTTTGACGAGCAGTGGCGCGTCTTTAAGGCGGCGGTAAACAAAACGGGACTTGAAATACTTGGGGATATGCCAATATATGTGGCGGCAAGCAGCGCGGATTTTGCCGCGAACCCACAGCTTTTTTTGCGTGACGAAAAGGGACTCCCCTCCCCTGTTGCCGCTGTGCCGCCGGATTATTTTTCTCCCCTGGGACAGCTTTGGGGCAACCCGCTTTATGATTGGCAAGCCCACCGAGCGCAGGGCTTTGCCTGGTGGAGGGCGAGGGCGGCGCGTGTGCTTAGCCTGTTTGACAGGGTTAGGCTCGACCATTTCCGCGGGCTTTCCGCCTACTATGCCGTGCCGCGCGGCGCTGTTGACGCAACAAAGGGAGCTTGGTGCAAGGGGCCGGGCATGGAACTGCTGGGCGCGCTGTTTTCCGATTTTGGGGCTGAGCGCTGGCTTGCCGAAGACCTGGGCGAGCTTGACGATGATGTGCGCCGCCTGCTGCGCGAGAGCGGTCTGCCCGGAATGAGGGTGCTGCAATTTGCTTTTGACGGCAACGGAGAAAATCCGCACTTGCCCCACAATTACACACAAGGCTGCGCGGCGTACACAGGGACGCACGATAACAATACACTAATCGGCTACCTTTGGGAGGCAAGCGAGTCTGAGCGCGAGCGGGCTCTTGCCTACCTTGAGCCTTGCGGAGATTGGGGGCAGGGCGGCGCGGCTGCTCCGGCTGTTTGGGCTGCGCTGCGAACGCTTTGGCAGTCGCCGGCAAGCAACTGCATTGTTCCCCTGCAGGATTTACTGGGCTACGGAGCGGACACGCGCATGAATACCCCCGGCATTGCCGAAGGGAACTGGGGCTTCCGTGTTACGCAGGAGCAGCTTGAGCAATTGGACACAGCTCGGCTGCGGGCGCTTAACCTGCGCTACGGCAGGCTTGCCCTGTGAGTTTTTTTGTGATATACTTTAAGGGATGAGCCATTATTTTATTGACGACCCGCAGCTTGCGCCCGACGAGCGCAGCTTTAACTACTATGCGGGCAGCATACGCCTGAGCCTCACAAGTGACGCGGGGCTGTTCAGTCATGGGCACATGGACACCGCAACCGGGCTGCTTTTGGATGTAATCCTGCCTCTGCTGAGCGAAGAAAAAGCCACACTGTTAGACTTGGGCTGCGGCTGGGGCGCAGTGGGCGTCGTGCTTGGCAAATGCCGTCCGGCGCTGCGAATTTGCTTTGTTGACGTGAACCCAAAGGCTTTGCGCTACGCGGAAAAAAACGCCCATGCTAACGGAGTTGACGGCGAATTCATACTTTCCGACGCGTATGACGTCATAGCAAAGCGACGCTTTGATTACATTGCCGTTAACCCTCCCATACACGCGGGAAGAGAGCTTTGCCGCAGAATGCTGTTGGACTCCGCAGAGCATTTGACGCCAAACGGAGAACTGTTTGCGGTAATAAACAAAAAACACGGCGGTCAATCGCTGTTGGGCGAGGCGGCGGACGGTTATGCCGTAGAAATCCTGCGCAAGGAAAAAGGCGTGCTTGTGGCAAGGCTTCGTCCCGTAAAATAAAAAAGCACACGAGCTGCTGCCCGCGTGCTTTTTGTTTGCTTGGAATCAGACGTCCTTGTTGACGATGCTGGAAACAAGCCCTTGGATAATTGTCCAAAGGTTTGCAAGCAGACTGCCCTCACTCGTGTCTACATCAATGTTAAAGGCGTCGCGCAGGTAATCGAGCAGGCCCTGAAAAAGGTTTTGGATTGAAGTGGTATCCAACATAATAATGACCTCCGTTTATTTAGGATGAAAATAGTATACTACATTTGCAGGCATTTATTGTTCTAATATAGAAAATTACAAAACTGATATATCGCTAAGCTTTTCTGCAAGTGTTTCCGCCAGCCCTTGGCGTACGCAAAGCTCCGCCTGCCTTACGGCGTTACAGATTGCCACCGAGTCCGACGCACCATGCGCCTTAATCACCGTTTTTGTGAAGCCGAGCAAAGGCGCACCGCCGTACTGCTTATAATCTAGCTTGTTTTTTAGCGCAAGCATCTGTTTTTTTATCAGCAGCGACGAAAGCATTGCCGCCGGAGTTGCCCTAAACACTTGCTTTAAGCTTAAAAAAAGTGCCGCCGCCGTACCCTCATAGCTTTTAAGAAAAACATTACCGCTAAAGCCGTCCGCAACAACAACGTCACACACGCCGAACGGCAGTTCCCTTGCCTCCGCGTTGCCTATAAATTCGTAGCTCACGCTTTCCTTACTAAGCAGCGCAAAGGCCTCTCGGTGCAGGGAATCGCCCTTGCTTGCCTCTGCGCCGATGTTGAGCATGGCTACACGGGGCTTCTGAGTGCCGAAAACAGCCCTTGAATACTCCGCGCCCATCAGCGCAAATTGTTCCAGTGTCTGCGGAACACAGTTGAGGTTTGCTCCGCTGTCAATCAGGATAAACGGTGAGCCAAGGCTTGGCAGCACCGCGGCAATTGCCGCCCGCTTAATACCGGCGAGCCGACCGATGTGCTTATCGGCAAGCAGAACAAGCTTTCCTGTTTCGCCCGCGCTGACAAAGGCTCCGCCGCCCGCCGCCAAGGCCGCAAGTCCCGCTTCCATGCCGTCCCTCTCCCCTGCCGCAAGCAAGCGGCAGCCGTCAAGGGAAATATTATTTTCGTCCGCACAGGCAAGGATTTGCTTTTCGTCGCCCGCGAGGCTTGTTTTTATGCCGTAGTCGGCATACGCCGCCGCGCAGCCCCGCAAAACCGAAAGCGGAGCCTTGTCGCCGCCAAAGGCGTCCACGATTATGTTCATCAGCTATCCTGTTTGACGCTGTGCGCAAGCCTTGACGGACTGCGCTCAAGCTCCCTGCGGTGGAAGGGCTGCGGCACCGCCGGGTTACGCTCTAAGGCTACCCTAACCATGCCGGACATCATATTGATTTCAGTTACGGTTCCGCCGCCCTGGGGTGTGCGCACCCTCTCCCCAACAGCGGGTGTTACACGCCGCAGGTGGTTGTAGGCCTCCTCCTCATAGCTAAGGCAGCACATAAGCCTGCCGCAGGAACCGCTGATTTTTTCGGAATTAAGGGACAGATTCTGTGCCTTTGCCAGCTTAAGCGTTATCTTCGGGAACTCCGAAAGATGTGAAGAGCAGCAGAACGGGCGCCCGCAAAGCCCCAAGCCCCCAAACATTTGCGCCTCGCTGCGGGCATTGATTTGCATCAGCTCCACACGGAAACGGAATACCTGCGAAAGGTCCTTGACAAGCTCGCGGAAGTCCACACGGTTTTCCGCAAGGAAATAGAACACCATTTTTTTGCCGTCAAAGGTGGAGCGCGCCTTAATCGGCTCCATGGGCAGCCCATGCTCCTCCACCTTTTGGGTGAACAGCCTAAAGGCGCTTTTCTCCTTTTGCTCGTAGTGCGCCATGGTGTCCAAATCCGCTTGCGTCGCCTTGCGGATTATTGACTTAAGCGGCTTGAGCAGGCTTTTGCGCTCAACCTCCTTGTTGCCGAACACAACACGAGCTATGTCGATGTTATGTTCGGATTCCACGATGACGATGTCGCCCGGTGAGTATTCGCCACCCCGCGGGTCAAAAGAATAAACACGCCCCGCGCCGTCGAACCGAACGCCTACAATAGTGACGTTTTCCTCCATGATTTGCAGTCCTCTCTTATGTTAAAACATTGTTGCCGGGATTCTCGCGCAGCTGAGCGCCAAATTGGCGTTTCGCTCCAAATCCCTCTCCAATGACTGTACGCTTTCCAGTAAACACACAAGGCGCCCGGTTCCAAGTGCCTGCAGCCTTTTGCCTATTTCAGGCTCCGCACCGCCTTGCGCAAGCTCGGGCGTTTCTCCGGCAAAAAGCAAGCCTGTGCGCAGGATTTCCTTAACGGCGGCAAGGCTCTCCAGCATTAGCGCTTTGTTTTTGTCCAACGGGGCGCTTGCCGCCATAACCGCCCACTCGTCGTTTTCCGCAAGTGCCTCGGCTATTTTCTTTGCAATCTCCAGCGCCTCGGCAGAATATTCCTCCGCGGCACCCGGCAAGGCAAACGCCGTCACACGGGAAATTATTGTTGGCAGCAGTTCCTTTTTGCTTGGGCAAAGCAGCAAAAAGCATACCGCCGATGGAGGCTCTTCTATGCACTTAAGTAAGGCGTTTTGCCCCTGCACCGTGAGCCTGTGGGCGTTTTCAACAACAAAAACACGCCTCTGCGCCTCGCTCGGTTTGACTATAGCCTGCTCAAGCAGCGCCCTAACCGAATCCACCGGAATTTGCTTGCCCTCTTCGTCCGACAAAATGGTTACATCCGGGTGCTTTGCGGCAAGCGCCTTGCGGCAGTGCCTGCACTCCCCGCAGGGCGGTTCGCTGCCCTCGCACAGCCAAGCGGCGCATATTTCAGCCGCGGTTTGCCGCCTTTGTTCGGCGTCTCCGCCCTCAAGAAGCACCGCGTGGGAACCCCTGCCCGCTCTCAGCGACTCAAAAAACGCCGCCTGCGGCTGACCCGGCATACAGTAACCTCCCGTGAAAGCAATGCTTTGCTCAACCCCGCCCGGAGCCGTGCGTCTTAATTATATCACATTTTTATTCAATTAACAAGCCCATTTACTACGCTTTCCGTAGGGGAATAGGTATTGACGCGCCGCTTGTTATAATTTGGCGCGCCCAAAATGCCCTGCGCTGCCTTGCGTATGGGATTATCCACAGCAGCGGCAGCACGAGTATGGCAAGGGGTATTATTGGCAGCAGCCGCAGACTAAAGCAAATGGATTGCCAATGTTTGCCGTCCATAAGGCGCGCACTGACGGAAATTGCCTTTTTTGTGCGTATTTTTGGGTAATGCACCGCAAGCCAGAGCACTATGGCATAGCGCTGTATAACCCAGACCCATTCGATAAAACCGCAGAGCAAAAGCGCCGCCGCACCCAAAAGCAGCACCCAAAGCAGGCGGCTTTCCAGCCCCTGTGTGAATGATATATACAGTGTTCCGCAGGCAAGCAAGCCGCCGGGCAAGAGCAAGGCAATTGCCCAGGTCATTTTACGCACCGCAAGGCTTATATACAGGCGGGCTGCGCGCAGCAGCTGCGCCGGGTTGAACCAAAAGCCTATCCAACGTAGCCGGCGTTTTGTCCTTATGGTTCCGCCGTAGTGCCATGCCCCTCCGCCAAGCTTAAGGGGCGCAATAACACAAACGGCGGCAAGCAGCATTGTCAGCGCAAGGCAGGCGGAAACAAGCCCCGGCAGGGCTTTCCACAAGGAAAACAGCGCACCCGAAACCTGCGGGCGCTCAAAGAAAGCAAGCACCGCCCCGTTTAAGAAGCCAAAGCTCAAAAGGACGGAAACGCTTGCCATACAGAGCATAGCCCCTCCTCCCCACGCGCCGCGTTGGCTGCGCAGGCTGATTTTGCCAATTTCCCGCATTGAAAGCAAGTCGCTGCCCTCCTGCCTTTAGTTCTGCTTTTATAGCCTTTGCGCATGGTAAGATTTTTATGCGTAATATCTTGTTGCATATCACTTTTTTGGTAAAGGTACTTCCATTTTTTTGTGGAATGTGTTATACTGTTGTTGAAATAAACCGCGCCGGGAGGGCGGTCTGAGAGGATGGAAGGAAAATGAAAATTGAGCTTATAGGAAAGAAATGTACGCCAAGGGAGTCTTTTAAGGAGCGTGCGGAGAAAAAGCTTGAAAAGGTAGAGCGACTGTTTGGCAGCGACACCAGCGCAAAAATCACGGCGGCGGTTGAAAAAACAAGCAAAAGCGTTGAGATAACCCTGCAAAAGCACGGCATTATCTTCCGCGCGCAGGAACGTGCGCAGGAGCTTGACGCCGCGTTGGACAAGGCTGTGGATTCCTTGGTACGCCAAATCCGCAAGAATAAAACACGCTTAGAGAAAAGGCTGCACAACGCCTCAATCAGCGAGGTATTTGAGGACGACGCTCCGGAGGAGGAAAGCGCACCGGAGGTTGTTCGCACAAAGTCAATCAGCCTTAAGCCGGAGAGCGTGGACGAAGCAATTCTGCAAATGGATTTGCTTGGGCATTCGTTCTATTTGTTCCTGAACGCAGAGAGCGGGCAAACAAATTTGGTTTACCGCAGGGCTGACGGCGGTTACGGATTGTTGGTGCCGGAAGTTGCGTAAAATAGCTTTTTCCGTCCCATGCCTGTTGGGCATGGAGGGCTTTATAGCCGATGAGCTGCGCTCACTCGAGGCGGAGGACGTGCGTGCCGAAAACGGGCGCGTGCTGTTCCGCGGCGGGGAGGAAATGCTTGCGCGCGTTAATATTTGCAGCCGCTTTAGCGAGCGTGTGCTGATTCTAATCGGTGAATTTGAGGCGCACAGCTTTGAGGAGCTTTTTCATGGTGCGCGCGCCCTGCCTTGGGAGGAATGGATTGGGCGCGAGGATGCCTTCCCCGTTAAGGGCTACAGCCTTAAAAGCGATTTGTTCAGTGTGCGTGACTGCCAGTCAATAATTAAAAAGGCTGTTGTGGAGCGGCTTAAGGGCAAATATTCCATAGAGTGGTTTGAGGAAAGCGGAGCCGTGCGGCAAATTCAGTTTGCGATTATGCAAAACCGGGTTTCGCTGTTCATTGACACCACAGGAGCGGGGCTGCACAAGCGCGGCTATCGCCCGGAAGCAAAGGAAGCGCCGATAAAGGAAACCTTAGCGGCGGCGCTTTGCGCGGCAAGCAAGCTGCGTCCCTACCACACGCTCTATGACCCCATGTGCGGCAGCGGAACCATTGCAATCGAGGGTGCGCTTATGGCAAGGAACATCGCCCCGGGGCTGCGCAGAAGCTTCGCCGCTGAGCGCTGGGAGCAAATACCGCGGGAGCTTTGGCGGCTTGAACGCGAGCGTGCCAAGGACTTGGAGCGCCCGGCGTCCGACTTCGCGGCCTTTGGCAGCGACATAAGCCCGGAGGCTGTGACCCTTGCGAGGGAGACGGCGGCAAGGGCGGGCGTGGGCGACTGCGTGAGCTTTGAGCTGCGAGCCTTGGAGGATTTCTCCCCCAGCACGGAAAGGGGTACGGTTATTTGCAACCCGCCCTACGGCGAACGGCTGCTTGACCTGGAGCAGGCACGCGAGCTTTGCCGTGTTATGGGTAGGGTTTTCCCTCAAAGGCGTGGCTGGAGTTACTCTGTCATTACGCCGGACGCCGATTTTGAAAAGGACTTTGGGCGCAAGGCGGACAAGCGCCGCAAGCTGTATAACGGTATGATTCCCTGCACGGTTTATATGTACTATAAGGCATGAGAGGAGCTTTCATGGGACCGGAGCATTCCACGCCGTTTGGCGAAACGAGGCACGCGCGCCGCGTCTTTTTGCCCCGTAGCCACTCAGGCAAAAATGGTAAAATCATGCCTTAGCGGGCAGGTAAAATATTAAGGAGGAAGAACAGTGAAACACGTTTTCATCATCAATCCAAAGGCGGGCAAGGGCAAGGCGGCGGAAACCATGCGCCCGCAGCTTAAGGAAATCGGCGCAAGGCTTGGCGTAGATTGGGAAATGCACGTCACCAGCCGTGCCTACGAGGCGATTGAATTCATCAAGGAGCGGGCGGCGAGAGAGCCTGACGAATATTTCCGCTTTTATGCCTGCGGCGGTGACGGAACGGTATTTGAGGTTGCCAACGGCGTCTACGGTGTGCCAAACGCCGAGTTTGCCGTAATCCCGCTTGGAAGCGGCAATGACTTTATACGTCTGTTCGGCGGCAAAAGCGTGTTTTTGGAGCTTGAAAACGTAATTTTGGGCGAGTCTGTCCCGATTGACGTGATTGACTGCGGCAACGGGCAGATTGCGGTTAACCAATGCTCCATGGGCTTTGACGCCGAGGCGTGCGCTATGCAGATAAAATACAAGCGCAGCCCGCTGTTTACCGGGGAAACCGCCTACATTGCGGCAATGTTCAATCGCTTTTTAACCCGCATGGGAGAGGTCTTTGAGGTAAGCCTTGACGGCGTACCCTACGACGACGAGGGGCGGAGGTATTTGCTTTGCGCCGTCGCAAACTCACGTTGGTACGGCGGCGGCTTTATGGTCGCCCCGCGCGCCATGCCTGACGACGGCTACCTTGACTGTATGATTATCCGCATGAGGGAGAACAAATTCCAAATGCTGCCTGTGGCGACACAGATGCGCAAGGGTGAGCATTTGGGCTTCCCCCACTCGGAGTACATACGCTGCAAAAAGGTGGAGATACTCGCTCACCGTGATTCGGCGGTTAACGTGGACGGGGAGATGTCCACGGTGCGAAAATCCTGCTTCGAAATACGGGAAAAGGCTCTTAAATTCGTGCTGCCGGTTGGGCATACTTACGACACGGTCCGTGCCCAATGGGAGGAGGACGAAAAGACGAATCCCGTACAATTCGGCGTGCACGAAAGCAAAATAAAAGTTAAAAAAGAGGCTTAACAGCTTTGCGATTACGCGAGGTTTCCGCCGTCGGCAACGGCACTATACATATATTATTGAGCGAGGTGCGACAATGACTTTCAACGAGCTTTTGCAGGATTTTGCGTGTAAAATTGTGCGCGGCGACGGCGGGGCGGAAATAAGCGACTTACAATATGACTCCCGCAGGTGTAAGCCCGGCGGCTGCTTTGTTTGCGTCCCCGGCTTTGACAGCGACGGGCATTCATATGCCCTTGGAGCATACCAAAACGGGGCAAGGTTCTTCCTTTGCGGGCATATACCCGACGGCATTGCGGACAAGCCCGACTGCACAATCGCGCTGACAGAGGACACACGCAAGGGTCTTGCCTTGACCGCGGCTCGTTGGTTCGGCTTCCCCGCAAAGCGGCTGCGCCTGATTGGAATAACCGGGACAAAGGGGAAAACCAGCATAACTCTGCTGCTTAAAAACGCGCTGGAGGCGGCGGGTCACAGCGTAGGCTACATTGGCAGTATGGGGGCGCACTTTGCCGGCAAAGAGGTTCCCAGCATGAACACCACGCCGGAGAGCTTTGAGATACACGCCCTGCTGCGCGAAATGGCGGACACGGGGATTGAATACTGCGTTATGGAGGCAAGCAGCCAGGGCTTTTTGTTAGACAGAACCTACGGCTTACGCTTTGACGCGGCGGTATTCACAAATATTTCCGCAGACCATATAAGCAAAACCGAACACAAGGATTTTGAGGAATATCTTGAGTGTAAAAAGCAGATTTTCGAGCAGAGCGCCGTAACCTTTGTTAACCGCGACGCGGAAAAGTACCGCGACATTATCCGCGGGGTAACAGCCCCCACCCAAACCTACGGCTTTGGGGCAAACGCGGATTACCGCGCAAGGAACGTGCGCTGCTGCAGCGGCGGAGGCAAGCTGGGCGTCAGGTTTACGGTTGTTTCCCCCTTTGGTGAGTTTCCCATGCAGGTCAACCAGCCGGGCAAGTTTTCGGCGTCAAACGCAATGGCGGCAATTTGTGTTGCGCTGTATTTCGGCATTCCCGCCGCGGCAATCAAATCGGGTATGCGCGACACTGTGGTCTGCGGGCGCATGGAGCAGCTACACATACCCGCGCCTTATTCCTTAGTGATTGACTTTGCCCACAACCGCCTTAGCGTACAGAATATGATAGAAACGGCAAGGCAATACAAGCCGCGCAGGGTTATTTGTGTTTTTGGTCTGGAGGGAGAGCGTGCTAAGGTTCGCAGGCTTGACAGCGGCGAGCTTTTGGGCAAGGGCGTGGATTACACCATACTTGCAAACGCCAGTCCGCGCCGCACAGACCCCATGGAGATAATCAACGATATTGCCGGGGCAATTGACGAGGTAGGCGGCGAATATACCGTAATCCCGGACCGCGGCGAGGCAATACGCTTTTCCCTGAACATGGCGCAGGAGGGCGATTTGGTGCTGTTAGTCGGTAAGGGCGACAAGCGCTACGAGGAAGTGTACGGCGAAAAAATCCCCTTTGACGAGCGCGAGGTTGTAGCCGAATATTTCTCCGCCA
Organism: Clostridium sp.; assembly: GCA_031272895.1. Lineage (GTDB taxonomy): Bacteria > Bacillota > Clostridia > Oscillospirales > Acutalibacteraceae > WRKY01. Next base: position 79,378 of record JAISSW010000008.1, read on the forward strand.
AGGAGGAGTAGCAGTTATCCTCCCCGCAGCGGCGGGCTTGGCTTCCTTATGCGCGCGGGGTCAATAGCGTAACTGTCACAAAGCACAAGGGCGTTGCACTCCTTAAGCAGCGCCCATTCTATGGTATCGCCGCTGCGTTTGTCAATAACGCGGCGAAATTCTGCTTAGTTGCCGATTACGTCACCTATGGCCGCAAGCAGCTTTTCTTGGTCCGCCTTTCCGTGATATTTGACGGACAGCACTATTTTTCCGTGGCGCGCCACAACGTAATACTCCCCGTAGGCGTTGGTGTAGGCTCGCAGCTGGTCGGTCTGCCCTCCCCCGTCAACCGCAAAGCTTTGCTCCCAGCCCGCGGGCGCTTTGGCAATTTCCTTGAACAGCTCCTTTGCGGAGAACAGGAACAGACAGCTTATTGACTCGCTTTCCATAACCGGGTGGTAGCTCTTGTCCGGCGCCTCGTTACACTGCCGAGCCGAATATTGCCGCGGGGCGATTGGGTTTGCGCTCTGAGAAATAAAATTATTTGTGTCGTACTGCGCCTGCAGGTTGGTTGATGGCACGCGGGACATCTCCCCGTCAACCTCCTCCAGCCACGGCAGCGGCGCGCGGGTGCTTTGCGGGGCAAACGGCAGGGTTTCTGTGTTGGTGCTTATCCTTTGCCACGCGACCGAAAACACCGTAAAAGCAAACAGCGTCAGGCACAGCGCCGCCACAAAATAGGAAAAGCTGCGTGAGCGCTGCCAGTTGGGCTTTTTCTCCTCCTGACGGGTTTTGTAAAGGTAATGTATTCTGCGCAGGCGCAGGTTTTCCGCCGTAACGAACGCAGCGGAAACCGCCAGCACAGCCGTCGCCAAAAAGTAACCAAAGCCACCGACAAGAAAGCCATGCCAGCTGAACTGAACCAAGCCGCCCAATGCCACAAAGCCGACTGTAGCCGTCAGCAGCCCAAGCGCCCACAGCAGCAAAGAAAGCGCCCCGATTATTTTGCGCTGCACGTTAATTGAGGCGAAGCGCTTGCGCGGGTCAAAGGAAAACGGCGGCGCCTGAGGGGCTTCCTCCGCCTTATCCTCAGGGGCTTTTTTTGCGGGCGCGGATTTTTTGCCGCCAAACGCTTCACCGACCAGTTCCGCTACAACGTCAACCGCGTCCGGCGCGGGCTTAGGCTTCTTTTTTTTGACCGGCGCACCCTCAAGCTCCGCACGGTAAACGAAGGCATCGTCGCGGCGGCAAACAAAGCTCCAGCCGTTGTGTGCGGGCGGCGTGCTTGGCACCCCGTTAACCTTTTCGCACAAATCAATGCGGTAGACATAGTTCCTTGGCTTGCGGCGCGCAAACCTGCTGAACCACAGCCCCCAAGATAAAAGGTGCTTGCCTTGGGCGGACATATCCGTGAACCAGCTTTCATAAAGCGGCAGCTCGGCGCAATTGCCGAAGTTTGCGCACAAAAGGTTACGCTCCCCGCCCAGTTTGCCGTCCTTTTCCATAGTGACTCCGTTTCCCGTTTTTTTGTCTTTACAGCATAGTATAACTTTTTTGCTCCGCCGCGTCAAGGGCGAATTGAAAAACAAGAAGAATTTTTACCGGCAGTTTGCAAACCGTAAACATTTTGGGGCGGCGCCTTACTTGCAGTTTTAGCGTATTTGTGGTATAATTATCTGAATAAACGTGTGATTAGGAGTATCCATTATGACAGACCGTAAGCAGCTGTTGAATAATGTAGTTTCCGCCATGGGCGACGCGCTGAAAAAGAACGATTTTTTTGCGGAGGATGCCACCGTTGCGGACGAGGACGGCGAGGTTTTTATCGTTATCCCCGGCAAGACGGATAGTCTGCGTGTTGACAGCACCGGCGTTAAGCTTATTTTAAGCTCCGTTGACGAGGACGGCAAGCAAAAAGCCCTGCTGACCACCCTGCTGGACCCGGAAACGGCGGACAAAAAGGATTGCCAATCCGCGGCAAGGGAATGCGCCGAGGTTCTGCGTGAGCGCTACGGCAAAAATGACGGCGAAGCAAAGCAGAGCAAAAACAAAACAGTTTCTACCGCGCAGGCAAAGGCGGGACTTGCGGCGTTTGACCCCAATACGCTTGCCAATAAGCTCTCGGCGCTGTTCCCTGAGCTGAGGGCAGCCTACCAAGAGAATTTAGACAGGCACGGCGAGTTTTTCAGCGAGGAATTCTTTAAGAAGCAGCACGGAGCCGAGCCGATTTTGGCGGTTATCCGCAGGCGCGACAACCAAAGGGTAAAAAAGCTCTTCAGCCTCCTCAACGACATCTACGAAAACGGCACCAGCGAGGTGCAATCGGTTATTGTTGTAAGCATATTGGGGCAGCTGAATAACGACGAGGAGCTTATCGCCTACCTGCTGGACTATATGTGCGACGATATGCAGGCGCCGGTTATTCATGTCAACCGCCTGCTGGCGACAGCTAAGGGCAAGCGCTTGCTGAAGAAAATGGAAAACCCGCCAAAATACAAGCCGCCGAAGAAGAAAAAATCCTTCATGAGCGACCTTATGGCGCAATCAGCCGCCCAGGGCGGCGCGCAAACGCCAATGCCGTTTTAATTTAAGCAAACACAAGAGGAGAAAATACACAAATGGACTTGGAGAATATGCCGGAGAACGGAATGGAATTGGAAAACACGGAGCTTAACACCGCCGTCAGCGAAACCTATGACGCAAGCCAAATACAGGTGCTGGAGGGCTTGGAGGCGGTACGCAAGCGCCCGGGTATGTATATAGGCTCAACAGGGCCGCGCGGACTGCACCACCTTGTTTATGAAATTGTGGACAACTCAATTGACGAGGCGCTGGCGGGCTTTTGTGACCGCATAGAGGTTGAAATCCTGCCGGGCAACGTAATCCGCGTTAAGGATAACGGGCGCGGAATACCCGTAGGCTTGAACGAAAAGCTGGGCATACCCACGGTTACTGTGGTGCTGACCGTCCTGCACGCCGGCGGCAAGTTCGGCGGTGGCGGCTACAAGGTTTCCGGCGGTCTGCACGGCGTGGGTTCGTCTGTGGTTAACGCCCTTTCCGCTTGGCTAGAGGCGGAGGTCTGCCAGGACGGCAAGCGCTGGAAGCAGCGCTTCGAGAACGGCGGCACCCCGGTCACGGATTTGGTTGTTGTTGGCGACACAAACGAACGCGGCACAACAATCACCTTTGCGCCGGATCCGGAAATTTTTAAGGAAACAACCGAATTTGAGTTTGACACACTTGAGCGCCACCTGCGTGAAAGCGCTTTCCTTAACGCGGGGCTTGCCATTGTGCTTAGCGACAAGCGCGACGCTGAGAATGAGCGCACGGAAACCTATTGCTATGAGGGCGGGCTTTCCAGCTTTGCGGAGTTTTTGAACAAGGTTCGCAGCCTTGAAGCGCTGCACGAAAAGCCCATACACATACGAGCCACGGCGGGCGACAAAGAAGCCGAGGTTGCCCTGCAATATAACGACAGCTACAACGAGTTGCTGCTCTCCTTTGCAAATAATGTGCATACCGTAGACGGCGGCACGCACGAAACGGGCTTTAAGCTTGCGCTCACGCGTGTTTTTAACGATTACGGGCGCAAGTACGGCAAGCTGAAAGAAGCGGACAAGAATCTCTCCGGCGACGATGTGCGCGAGGGCTTGACCGCCATTATCTCCGTCAAGCTGACCGATGCGCAGTTTGAGGGTCAAACAAAGGGAAAGCTTGGCAACACGGAAATAACGCAAATGGTTTCTCAGCTTGTTTATGAAAAGCTGATGACCTTCTTTGAGGAGAATCCGGCGGTTGCAAACGAAATTTTCACCAAGGCAATCAACGCTTCCCGCGCAAGGGAGGCCGCGCGCAAGGCCCGTGACCTGGCCCGCCGCAAATCCGCCTTGGAGAGCAACTCCCTGCCGGGCAAGTTAGCCGACTGCACCGAGCGTGACCCCGCGCTGACCGAGCTATATATAGTTGAGGGCGACAGCGCCGGCGGTTCCGCAAAGGCGGGGCGTGACAGAAAGTACCAGGCTATACTTCCGCTGTGGGGCAAAATGCTGAACGTAGAAAAGGTTCATGAAGATAAGGTGGTAAGCAACGAAAAGCTAATGCCGGTTATTTTGGCTTTGGGCGCCGGCTTTGGCAAGGAATTCAATGTTGAAAAGCTGCGTTACCACAAGATTGTGATTATGGCGGACGCCGACGTTGACGGCGCGCATATCCGTACGCTGCTGCTTACTTTTTTCTTCCGCTATATGCGTCCGCTTGTGGAACACGGCTATGTGTATATTGCTCAGCCGCCGCTGTTCAAGGTCAGCAAAGGCAAAAAGACCTTCTATGCCTTCAGCGACGAGGAGCGTGACAGACAAATTGCCGAGCTTGGCGGCTCCTGCGACATACAGCGCTACAAGGGTCTTGGTGAAATGGACGCAGTGCAGCTTTGGGAAACCACGATGGACCCCGAATTCCGCACAATGCTGAAGGTATCCTTAGAGGATGCCGTGGAGGCGGACGAAACCTTCACAATACTAATGGGAGATAAGGTTGAGCCGCGCCGCAACTTCATTGAGCGCAACGCAAAATATGTGAGGAACTTAGATGTGTGACGGCAAGGTCTTTGATTTTGCCTCCCTCCCCTGCCCTGCCGTTATGGGGATTTTGAACGTCACCCCTGATTCGTTTTCCGACGGAGGACGCTATTTTGGTGTTGATGCCGCCCTCGCCCGTGCCCTTGAAATGCAGGCTCAGGGCGCGGACATTATTGACCTTGGCGGGCAAAGCACCCGCCCCGGCGCGGCATATTTGGACGCTGAGGAGGAAATAGGCCGCATTGCGCCTGTGCTTGATGCCCTGCGGGGCGTTGTGTCCGTACCAATCAGTGTGGATAGCTTTCACTCGGCGGTGGCGGAATATGCTTTGGAGCATGGCGCAAGCATTGTTAACGATGTTTCCGGCATGGCTGCGGAGGAAATGTGCCGCATTGTGCGTTTGCACGGCGCAGGCTGGATAATTATGCACAACCCCGGCGGGCAAGGCGGCGCGGCGGCAGGGGCGGAATACCCCAACGGCGTTGTAGCGGCTGTGCGGGAGTTCTTCTCCTCTGTGCTGACGAGGCTAAGCCCTGCCGTGCCGGAGGGTTCGCTTATTTTTGACCCGGGCTTTGGCTTTTGCAAAAATTTTGAGGAGCAAATGGAGCTGCTGCGCTCCTTGGATGAATTGGGGCAAGGTCTGTTGGTCGGGCTTTCGCGCAAGCGCTTTGTGCGGGAGCTGTTCGGCGCTCAAGGTGAAAGTGAGCTGGACATTGCCTCGGCAGCGCTGCACGCTTTGGCAGCTAAGAATGGCGCGAAAATCATACGCACACACAATGTAGTGCTGACAAGAAAGGTGCTTGCCCTGCTATGAAAGACACGATTTATATTCGCGGACTGCGGCTATTTGCCTATCACGGCGTTAACGAGGACGAAAAGCGCCTTGGGCAGGATTTTTTGATTGATATAAGCGCAAAAACAGATTTTTCTGCTGCCTGCCGGAGCGACAGCCTTGCGGACACGGTCAGCTACGCGGCGATGATAAAAACCGTGCGCAGGGTGTTCACAGCGCAAAAGCATGAGCTGCTGGAGCGTGCGGCGCAGCTGCTTGCGGATGCCATTTTTGAAGAATTCCCGGCGCTGCGCAGGCTTAAGATACGCATAAGCAAGCCCGATGCCCCCATTGCCGCGGACTTTGAAGCGGTGGGGGTTGAAATCACACGGACGGCGGCAAAGACTGCCGCGCCTAAGCTTGCCGTTGTGGGGCTTGGCGCAAACTTAGGGGAGGCGACAAGCACTATCTTACTTGCACGCGACGCCCTCAAGCTGCTGCCGAAAACGCAGCTTAAGGCGTTTTCAAGGCTATACAAAACCGCGCCGCAGGGCTGCCAAAGCCCTCAGCCGGACTACATTAACGCCTGTGCGTTGGTACAAACGGGGCTTTCGCCGCGGGCGCTTTTGGGTGCACTGTTTGGCATTGAGGCTGCCTTTGGACGGCAACGCCCCTACCCCAACGCGGCCCGCACATTGGACTTGGATTTGCTGTTGTATGAGGGCGCGGCGCTCTCCTCGGAGGAGCTAACGCTGCCGCACCCGCGCATGGGCGAACGGGCGTTTGTTTTGGTGCCTCTCGGCGATTTATTCCCAAACGGCAATGCTTTGGGATACAAATTCAACCCAAAGCTACCACCTGACGGCGTAACGCTGTTGGATGAGCACACGTTGAATCCGGCGTGACACTAATCGCAGTGCAGCATCTCATTACTATTGTTGGACGTACTTATAAAGCACCTCGTCAAGCGGCACCCTTGCCACCGTGTTGAACAAATTTGTAGCCGTCATAATGCCGGCAAAGGCTATCAGCAGGGTTTGCTGCTCCGCCGTGAAGTTTGCCTGCAGATAATCATAAAGCTCCTGCGGAATGGCGTGCGGATTTTTTGTGTACGCCTGCCCAAAGTCCATTAGGAATTTTTCTTGCTCGCTGAGCTGAGGGTGTTCGGGGTCGTCGCCGCTGTCCACAAGGATTTTGCGGAAGAACATACTGCAGATGAGGCAGTCGTTACCGCTGGAAATGGCGTAGCTGAACAGGCTAAGCGCCCTCTCCCCTATGAACGGCACAATCAAGTCCTTAAGCGCGTACCACTCCATGTAGACATCGAAGCTCTTTGGGCTTTGCAATAATGTGCGCTTCATATTGGTAATGCGGCCATGCTTGGCAATTTGGTCATCATAACGCGCCCGAACCTCGTCGCTTGCGCCCTCATATTCGGTCATTGGGATAACAGGCTTTACATTCTTCTTAAATTCCATTTTCGTCCTCCGTGGCTGTAATTGCTGCACCGCAAAAAGCGGCTATACCAATAGTATAACAAAAACCGGCAAGTGATTTCAAGTATTGCCGCCTCAGGCATTCTGCGGCTCAGCGTCGGCCGCCAGAAGCTTTTCAACCGCCGCGCGCCCGTCAGCAAGCCCCACGGCATAGAATTCATCAATCAGTTGTTTATCCCGGCAGGTCAGGGTTACGCCCACTTCACTGCTGGGGGCAACGACTATTGCCTTGCCCTGTGCCTCCAGCGTGTCAACATAGGCTATCGTTCTGTTGTAATTCTCGTGACGGTTTTCCACCGCCTTGCATATGCGCGGGAATTTTCGCAGCTGGAAGTGATAGATAAGGCTGAGGTTTTGGGGCGGCATTCTAAAGCCCCTTTGGCGTGAGAGCACCACAACGACCCTTTCGCAGCCCTTGCTCAGCGCCCGCACAACGGGTATTGAGTCCACCACGCCGCCGTCAAAGTAAAGCCCTTCACCAACACGCACGGGCTTGCAATAGCCCGGCACCGCGCAGGAGGCAGTCAGTGCGCTGCAATCGCTTGGGTTTATGTCCTGCATGGTGAAGTAATGCGGGGCGGCAGTGTAAGCCTCCGCCGCCGCAAACTCAGCCTCATTCGGGTAGGCTGCAAGGGCATCAAAATCCACGGGGTCAAGCTCCAGCGAAAGCTTGCCGTAAATGTAATCGAAGTTAAAGTAATTGCCATGGCGCACAACGTTGCGCAAGCCCATATATTCGGGGTCGAAGCTATGCTCAGCATAAAAGCGGTAATTCCTGCCCCTTTGCCCGGACGCAAAGCTGACAACGTTTGCCGCCCCCGCGGAGGTACCCACGGCGTACTCAAAGCTCAGCCCCGCGTCCAAAAACGCGTCCAGAACACCGGTGCCGTAAACTCCGCGCATTCCGCCGCCCTCAACAACCAAGCCCGTCTTCATTTTTTACCAACCCCAATTGTTATTTTTCACACCTCAACCGGCTGTTCCTCAAGCGTACTGCCGCCGGAAACTGCGGTGGCGCCAAACAGCAGGATTTCACCCTCCGCAGGCTTGCTTGGCAGCAGCAACGACGCGCCGCCCTCCGGCACGGCAAGGCTGTAACGGAAGATATAGCACTGCTGCGCAATAACGTCGCCTTTAGCCGTGTGCATATGGGTTGCGTTCCACGCAAGGCTTGCGGGCTTAAGCCGTGCCTTATCCCCAAGCGCGGGCAAATCCCAAGCGCCAATACGCTCGGTCGCACTCTGCACCGTCAGCTCGCGAAGCACGCCGCCGACAGCTGCCTGCGTGGTGACATCTCCGCCCGTGCTTGCCAACAGAAGCTGCACCGTGCTTGTCCCCTGCGGCAGCACAAGGCTCTGCCCGTTGCAGGCAAGCGCCTTGGTATTCAGCTTATGGCATACTCCGCCGCTTGCTACGCTTGCGGGGTACAGCTCAGCGGGGATGGTCATTCCGCCAATTGCGCCGTCCTTTGGCTCCGCCTGTGTTGATGTGATTTCCGTATCGCCCTCGAATTCAAGCGCCGTTGCGCTTACGGGTACTGCGGTCGTTTTGGGCTCCGCAAGGCGCAGGGCAAAGCTGCGCGGCTCATATTTTGCAAGGGAGAAAACCAACGCCCCGTCCTCTATTTTGAGCGTGGGCAGCTGCTCGTCCTTGTTCTTCGGCTCTTCAGATGCCCAAACCTCGCGCGCATCGATTATCTCCGCGCCAAGCTTAAGGCTAAGCTCGTAGTGGCTTTCGCCGGCAATCTCCTGCACACGAACGATTATTTCGTCGCTGTTTTGCGCCTTTTTAACGCAGCGTATTGCGGCTCCCTTATCACTCAGCTCGCCAAAGCCCCACACCGCCGGCAGGCTTGCCTTGGCGGCAGACGGCACCTTAGCGACGAACGCACTGAGCGGCTGATTGAAGCAAAGCGCCGCCCTCTGGCTGCCCTCAAGCCCCGCGCCGGGGTGTCCGTAAACACCAAAGGCATAAATGTTGCGCCCAAGGTCCAGCTCATGCTGGTGGCTATCCGGCAGGAAGGGCATTAGCGGGGTATGTATACCCGTAAGGCGCAGGGTGTTCTTATCGGGGTGGTCCCAGCCGTATTTGCAGTCGCTGAGCAGGCTGACACCGTATTCCGTTGAGGAAATATCCGCAAAGTTTTGCGCAGGAACCTCATAAAGCTTTTTGGTGCTTGTTCCGCGCTTGGCAATCCCCACACCCACGTCATAGGACGCAAGCTCCTGCGCCACGGAGAGCGGGAATGAGGTTTTAAGCAGGCGGCATTTGCTTTGCCAATCAATATCGTTATCCACACGCAAAACGTCGCTGTCCGCGTCCAAGCTGAGCGTTTGGGTAAAGGTACTGCCCTCCGCCGTGCGTGTTATTTTAAGAGCAACCCGCACCGGTCCTTGAGCAACAACCTCAATCACCGGGCTTGCCGCATAGCTGGCGGGAGCCTTCATTTGCTCCTTATAGCGCAGCTCCCAAGCGGGGTATTGCCTGGAGCCGTGGTACTTAAACAGTTCCATGCGGATTGGCGCGCTGAGCAGCTGGCGCTTGCTTTGCTTATCAAAAATCCCGCAGATATCGCCGTTTGCGTCAATGTTGACGCGCAGCCTTGTGTTCTCCAGCCCGTCCGCACCGACTGAAAGCCCCTCGCCTACATAGGCGCTTTCTGACTCCCGGACATCAAACAGGGCTATGCCGTTTGCGGGTACGGCCGCTTCAAAGCAGATTTTCAGCTTGCCGCCCTCACGCCCAAGCGGCTGTGACGGCACTTCCTTGCCGTTGCTGTCATACACACGGGCATAGTCGCCGTTAAGCTCAACAAGCGCGGTGGCAAGCTCGCGGCGCTCATACGCCGTGGGGTTTGCAACGGCAACGCAGATTCCCTGAACAAAGCCTGCGTCCATCTGTGAAGTGATTGCCCCTACGGCGGCGGTGTATGCCTGCTGCAGCTGATTGAGGGAAAGGGCATAGTCGTTCCAGCTGCGCTGATAAACCCTTGCAAGGCTGGTGCCGGTCAGGTCGTCATGGAACTGGTGCGCAATCAGGCGTTTCCAGGCTGTATCTAACAGCTCCTGCGGGTATTCCTGTGCGCCAAGCCAAGCCGCGGCAACGGCAAAGCGCTCGGCGGCGTCCGCAAGCCATTCGCCTTTCTTGTTCCAACGCTTGCCGATTGCGCGGGAGGTGTAGCAGCCAACGCCGTGGTTTGTGGAAATCAGCTCGCCCGTGAACAGTGGCAGCTTTGACAGCTTTTCCGGCGTAAGGCAAGACTCAAAATCGCGGAACACCCTATCAGCCGATGAAGAAATAACCTCAATCTCCTTGGAATTATTCTCGGCAAGCTCCTCCTGCAGCGCCGCAACGCAGTATTCCTTAGGCGCTCCGCCTATGTCGCCGGTGCCGTAAAACAAATATGTTGCGGGCAGACCGTATTTTGCCATGTTTTCCTTTAGCTTTTTAAGCGCCTTTTTGTGCTTGCGGAACTTTTTTGGGCGTCCGACATAGCTCAGCGCATTGAGCGAGGCGAAGATTTCCTTGCCGTCAACGCCCTGCCAGCGTCCCAGGTCAAAGGGAATACCCACAGAGCTTGACCATGTGAGCTTTTGCGTTGTGAACCCGTTGAGGTTTGCGTGCGCCGCTATAGTCGGCAGCTGAGTGCCAAAACCGAAGCAGTCAGGCAGAAAAATATCCTTGCTGCGCTTGCCGAATTTTTTATCGAAGTAATCGTTACCGTAAAGAATATTGCGGAACATTGCCTCCGCAGAGGGAATATTGACGTCGCCGTTCTCGTAGCTGGAGCCGGTCACATTCCAGCGCCCCGTTGCAACATATTCCTTTAGCTTTTCAAACAGCTCCGGGTAATACTCCTCCATCAGCTCGTAGCGATAGCTGCCCTCGAAGCTAAAGGTATAATCCGGGTATTTTTCAAACAGCCTGAAGTTATCCTGCAGGGTGTTGAGTATATACTCCCTGATTGTGGTTTCAAAATCCCAGTTCCACACGGTGTCAAGGTGGGCGGTGGCCACGGCATATATGCCCGGCTTTTCGAAAGGCTTCTGCATTTTTTGTCCCCCAATGTGATTGTTATTGCTCGTCCGAAATTGTTATTAGTTGGTATTTTAGCACATACCGAAGAAAATTACAACATTTTCAGCCACTTTTGCCACCAAAGGCGCCAATTTGCAAAATCCGCCCATTTGTAGTATAATATTTTGTCTTTATTATCAATCACGGCAAGGAGAAGCTATGACCCTAACAGGGCTGGATTTACAGGGCTTTAAGTCCTTCCCCGACCGCACCTCGCTGCGCTTTGGGGAGGGAATTACCGGCGTTGTCGGTCCAAACGGCTCCGGCAAAAGCAATATTGCCGACGCGGTGCGCTGGGTGCTTGGCGAGCAATCAACAAAGTCCCTGCGCGGCGCCAGAATGGAGGACGTTATCTTCAGCGGCACGGACGCAAGGCGGGCGCAGGGCTTTGCCCAGGTTACGCTGCATTTAGATAACCGCTCCCGCACCCTGCCCCGCGACGAGGACGAGGTAAGCGTAACACGCAAGTACTACCGCTCCGGCGAAAGCGAATACCTGCTGGGCGGCGAAACAGTGCGCCTGAAGGATATACACGAGCTGTTTATGGACACCGGGCTTGGCCGCGGCGGCTACTCGATGGTCAGCCAGGGGCGCGTTGCGGATTTGGTTTCCTCCCGCAGCAGGGAGCGCCGCGAAATGCTGGAGGAGGCCGCGGGCATCTCCCACTTCCGTTCTCGGCGGCAGGACGCCGAGCGCCGCCTTGCACAAACAGAGGAGAACCTAATTCGCCTGCGGGATATTCTGGCGGAGCTTGAGGCTCGGGTGGGACCGCTTAAGGCCCAAAGCGAAAAAGCAAGGCAATACCTTGCGCTGGCTGAAAAGAAAAAAGCGTTGGAGATTGCCATTTGGCTCTACGGCATAGATAAAAACCGCGTTAAGCTGAAGGAGCAGGAGCATAAGCTGCACCTTGCAGGGCTGCAATATGCGGACTTAGAACAGGAACTTAACGAGCTTGCCGCCAAGATTGAGGGAGCGCTTGGCGAAACACAGTCAATTACCGCGCGGATTGAGCATTTACAATCCGGCGCGGCGCGGCGAGAGGAAGAGGCGCTGGGGCTTGAGGCTCAGGTTTCCGTTGCGGAAAACTCAATCGCCCACCACAGGGCCGCGATCGCGCGCTTGGAGCAGGACAAGGCACAGGCGGCGGACACCTTGGCGGAGCTTGCGGGGCAAGCCGCAGCCTTAGAGGCTGAAATTGCCGCCATGGACGAGAACCTTGCCGCGGGCGAAAAAGAGCTTGCGGCGCTGACGGAGAACACAGAGGCCCTGCGGCGGGAGAGGGAAAAGCTTTTTGACGAGGACAAGGAGCTTGCCGACACAATTGCCTCAGAACAGGAAAAATCCCACGCCATAGAGCTTGAGCGCACCCGTGTGCACTCCGCGCAGGACGAAACACGGGAGCGGCTTGCACTGTTGGAAAGCGACGCGGACGAACGCGACGGCAAAATCCTTGCGCTGGAGGAGGAAGAAAAGCAGGCGGCAGAGCTGTTAACCGCCGCGCGGGAAAAAGCGCAGGGCTGCGGGAACGCAATCGCCGGGCATGAAATGCTGCTGCAAAGCAAGCAGAAGAAAGCGGAAAGGCTGCGTGCCGCGCTTGAAACCCTTGCCATGGAGGCGCAAAAAAAGCAAAGCCGCCTGCACCTTTTGGAGGAGCTTGAGCGCAACATGGAGGGCTACGGCGGTGCCGTAAGAGCTATACTTCAGGCGGGCAAGCATGGCACGCTGCGCGGGGTACACGGGACGCTCAGCCAGCTAATCAGCGTGGAAGAAAAATATACCCTTGCAATAGAAACTGCCCTTGGCGCGGCAATGCAGTTTGTTGTGCTGGATTCCGACGAGGACGCAAAGCGGGCGGTACGTTTGCTGCAGGAGAACAGGGCGGGGCGCGCCACCTTCCTGCCGCTTAACACAATACGCGGGCGGGAGCTTAACGAGCGCGGCATTGAGGACACGGCAGGCTACATTGCCCACGCACACCGGCTGACGAAAGCAGATAAACGCTACGACGAAATACTTTTGGCGCAGCTTGGGCGCACCATTGTTTGTGACACGATTGAAAACGCGCTTGCAATGGCACGAAGGTTCTCCCACAGGTTCAGGATTGTAACCTTGGACGGGCAGGTGCTTAACGCCGGCGGAAGCATTACAGGCGGCTCAAAGATACAGGGCGCGGGCTTTTTAACCCGTCAGGCGGAAATAAGCGCCCTGCGGCGGGAGCTTACGGCGGGTGAGGCTGAGCTTAACAAGGCGCAGGGCGAACACAGCGCCGCCCAAAGCGAAGCAGCCGCCGCCCTTGCGGCCCTTGACGGCGCAAAAGCGGATTGGCAAAACGCCACAGAGGAACAGCTCCGCCACGAAAGCTCCCACAGGCTTGCCGCCGAGCGCCTGCAAAGCGCAAAGAGCGCCCGTGACAACATGGAGCGTGAGCGCGAGAGCGCCACTCTTCGCCTTGAGGAGCTTGCAGTCCAAGACAGGGAGCTTGCCGCGGCGCTTGACGCCCAAGAGGCTGTGGTGGACTCTCTGACCCAAAAGAGGTACGCCCTTGAGGACAACCGCTCCGAGGCACTGGACAGGCTTGAGGACGCCGCTCACACAGAGCAGGCGCTGCGCCTTCGCTTGGCGGAGGGACACAAGGAGCTTGACGCAAAGGGTGAGGCGCTTGAGCAGCTGCGTCTGCGCGCCGCCTCACACAACAAGCGTACCGAGGGCTTGGACGCGGAAATTGCCGGCATTGAGGCGAGCATTGACGAAGCTAAGGGGGTTATTTCCGCCCTGAGCGAGCAAATAGCAGCCCTGCGCAACGACAGCGGCGGCAGCAAGGACGAGATTGCCGCGCTGCTGGAGGAGCGCTCCGGCAAGGAGGCACAGGGAATACGCCTGCGCGCAAGGGAAAGGGAGCTTAGCTCCTCCAGAGAGGGCTTGGGCGGTGAAATCGCACGCCTTGAGGAGCGCCGTAACGCCCTGCAAAATACGATAAACGAAACGCAAAACAAGCTCTTTGACGAATATCAGCTGACTGAGCGCGAGGCACAAGGCGTCAACGCCAATGGTCTGCCCGAAAGCCTGCTTGGCATGGACAAAGCTGAGCTTGCCCGCAAAACCCCGGCGGAGCAAAACGCTCTGGCGCAAAGGCTGTTGGATTCAGTGAAGCAGAAGATTAGGGGCCTGGGCAGCGTCAATCTCTCGGCGGTGGAGGAATACAAGGAGGTCAGCGAACGCTATGAATTCATGACGGCGCAGTGCGCGGACGTTGAGGAATCGCGGCAGGAGCTGGGGCGGCTGATACGGGAGCTTACAGGCAAAATGAGCGAGCGCTTCCGCGAACAATTCCACAGGGTTCAGGACACCTTTTCACAAACCTTTGCGGAGCTTTTCGGCGGCGGCAGAGCGGAGCTTGAGCTTGACGACCCGCTTGACCCCCTGGAGTGTGAAGTGCTGCTTAAGGTTCAACCTCCCGGCAAAAATGTGCAGAACATAGACCTTCTCTCCGGCGGGGAAAAGGGGCTTGCCGCAATTGCGCTGCTGTTTGCCATATTAAAAATCAACCCGGCGCCATTCTGCATTTTTGACGAGGTTGAGGCGGCGCTTGACGATGTTAATGTAACACGCTACGCAAAATATGTGCGCAAAATGTGCGGCGCAACACAGTTTATCCTCATCACGCACCGGCGCGGCACCATGGAAGAGGCGGACGTGCTTTACGGCGTCACAATGCAGGAGGAAGGAGTTTCCAAGCTGCTTGAGATGCACACAACGGAGCTTGCCAAGGAGCTTGGCATAGAATAACAAGGCTTTTTTACCACGCAAAGGAGTAAACAATTTTGAACCGTAACCTTAGAAACATTGCAATCATAGCCCACGTTGACCACGGCAAAACCACGCTTGTTGACAAAATGCTTGCCCAAAGCGGCATATTCCGCGCCAACGAGAATGTGCGCGAGCGTGTTATGGACTCCAACGATTTGGAACGTGAGCGCGGAATAACTATACTGTCAAAGAATACAGCCGTGCGCTATGGCGACATTAAAATAAACATCGTCGACACTCCCGGTCACGCTGACTTCGGCGGCGAGGTTGAGCGGATACTGATGATGGTGGACGGTGTGCTGCTGCTGGTTGACGCCTTTGAGGGCTGTATGCCGCAGACCCGCTTTGTGCTGAAAAAGGCGCTGGGGCTGCAAAAAAAGGTGTTGGTGGTAATAAACAAGATTGACCGCCCTAACGCCCGCCCCGCCGAGGTACTGGACGAGGTCTTGGAGCTTTTCATTGACCTTGGGGCTGACGATGAGCAGTTGGACTTCCCTGTGGTATATGCCTCTGCAAGGGAGGGCTATGCCTCTCTTGACCCGGAAGCACGCGGGGGCGATATACGCCCGCTGCTTGATGCGATTGTGGAGCATATGCCGCCGCCCCAAAACAGCGCGGAGGGTGCTGCGCAAATCCTGATTTCCTCCTTGGAATATGACGACTATGTGGGCAGAATCGGCATTGGGCGCGTTGAGCGCGGCACAGTTAAGCGCGGGCAAGGACTTATACTCTGCCGCGGCGACGGCAGCACGAGCGCAGTGAAGCTTTCGCGCCTTTATTGCTTTGAGGGGCTGCGCCGTGAGGAAACAGAAGAGGCTGAGGCGGGCGAGCTGGTTTGCATTGCGGGCATTGAGGACATAGGCATAGGCGAAACACTCTGTGACCCGGATTGTGTTGAGCCGCTGCCGTTTATCCGCATTGACGAGCCGACGATTGCAATGAATTTTGTGGTCAACAACAGCCCTTTTGCGGGACGTGAGGGCAAGTTTGTTACCAGCCGCAATATACGCGACAGACTCTTCAAGGAGGTTGAAACGAATGTTTCCATGAGGGTTGAGGAAACGGACAGCACCGACACCTTCAAGGTCAGCGGGCGCGGCGAGCTGCACCTTTCCATTTTGATTGAAACAATGCGGCGGCAGGGCTACGAATTCGCCGTCAGCCGCCCGCGGGTTATCTATAAGGAAGAAAACGGGGTGCGCTTGGAGCCGATTGAGCTGCTGATTGTGGAGGTTCCCGAGGAGTACACCGGGGTTGTGATAGAAAAGCTCAGCGCGCGCAAGGCAGAGCTTGAGGATATGAGCCCGCGTGAGGGCGGCAGCACCCACCTGGAGTTCAGAATACCGAGCCGCGGGCTTATCGGCTACCGCAGCGAATTTTTGACGGACACAAACGGCAACGGCGTTATGAATCAGCTTTTCCATGGCTATGAGCCGTATAAGGGCGAAATACGCTCCCGCGAGCATGGCAGTATTGTTGCGCACGAAACCGGCACTGCCACCGCATACGGGCTGTTTAACACTCAAACACGCGGGCGGCTGTTCATTGGCGCGGGCACGGAGGTGTATGAGGGCATGATTGTGGGAGAAAACGCCAAGGACGAGGACTTAGTGTGCAATGTTTGCAAGCTTAAGCATTTGACGAACACCCGTGCCTCCGGGTCTGACGACGCGCTTCGCCTTACCCCGCCGAGCATACTAAGCCTTGAGCAAAGCATGGAGTTCCTTGGCGACGACGAGCTGCTGGAGGTTACTCCGCAAAGCCTGCGCCTGCGCAAAAAATACCTGACGAAGGAACAGCGTGTAAAGGCGGCAAACAAGGCAAAATAAAGCCGACAGCTTTCAGTCGCGGCCAAACAGGTCGCGGCTGTATATTTTATGCGCAACGTCATCAAGTGCGCCGTCATTGCGGTTAACAAGAATAAGGTCGCTCAGGCGCTTGAATTCCTCCAAATCCCGCAGTACCCGCGAGCGGAAGAACTCCTCCTCCCGCAGTGTGGGTTCAAATACCACCACCTCAATTCCCCTGCCCTTGAGCCGTTTCATAACCCCTTGTATTGCCGATTGGCGAAAATTATCGCTGCCCGTCTTCATCGTCAGGCGGTAAATGCCCACTACCCGCGGTGCCTTGGCTATAATGCGCTCCGCGATATGGTCCTTACGCGTACGGTTCGCGTCAACAATGGCTTGAATCAGGTTGGCGGGTACTCCCTCAAAGTTGGCGCGCAGCTGCTTTGTGTCCTTTGGAAGGCAATAGCCGCCGTAGCCAAAGGAGGGGTTATTGTAGTGCGAGCCTATGCGCCCGTCAAGGCAAACACCATCAATAATCTGGCGGGTGTTAAGCCCGCGCAGCTCCGCATAGGTGTCCAACTCGTTAAAAAATGCCACACGCAAAGCAAGGTAGGTGTTTGCAAACAGCTTGATTGCCTCCGCCTCGGAACTGCCTGTGAGCAATATAGGCACATCCCCCTTAAGCGAGGCTAAACGCAGAATTTCCGCAAAGGCGGCAGCTTTTTCGCACTGCCCGCCAACTATTATCCGTGAGGGGTATAAATTATCGTGCAGTGCCCTCCCCTCCCGCAAAAATTCAGGGCTGAAAAACAAGCTTCCCATATTAAATTTTTTCTGCATTGCGGCAGTGAACCCAACCGGTACCGTGGATTTGATTACTACCGCCGCCTGCGGAGCAAATTTCGCCGCCTTTGCTATACTCCTCTCCACAGTGAGCGTATCAAAAGCATTCCTTTCGGGGTCGTAGTCCGTGGGGGTTGCGATTATTACATAATCCGCGCCGTTAAACGCAGTGACGTCGTCAAGCGTAGCCACAAGCTCCAGCTCCTCTTCGGCAAGGTATTTCTCAAGCTCCGGCTCGTTTATTGGCGAAAGACGGCGATTGACCATATCCACCTTTTTCTCAGCTATATCCAAGCAGCATACGCTGTGGCGCCGCGCCAGTAATGCGGCTAAGGAAAGCCCGACATAGCCCATTCCCACAACAGTAATCTTCATTGCGCCGCTCCCCTGCTTTTTTGTTTAGGATATGCACAGCTCGGGCGTTTTAGCCGCGCATTTTTTTGCCGCCCGGGGCATAGCCTTTTGTGAATAATAAAGCTACAGGGGGTGCCTTGTGCCCGAGGAAGATATTGTTCTGCAGGACGAAGCAGAAACGGACGAATTGGCGCTTGTGCGCGAAAGGCGGCGGCAGCGGGAGGAATATGAAGCCGAATATGGGAACGAAAAAGGGACGGAAAATTGGTTTAGTTCCCTTATTATAAAGCAGCTTTGCGCCGTGGCAGTTCTGCTTGGGCTTTTCTTTGGGTTAAGGCTGCTTGCCCCAAAGCCCTTTGAGGAGCTGCGGCAGGCTTACCGCTCGGTTATGGGCGAAAGTATGGAATGGGCGGAAATTTGGGCGCAGATAGTAATGGCGGCGCAAAACGTCGCCGCGCCCGTAAAAGAGGAGCCGGAGGAAAGCAGCAGTCTCAAGGACGAAAAAAAGGAAACAACAACCGAACCCACCGATAACAGTGAGTCTGCAAGCTCTGCACCGAGAAGCACGGCGCAGGCCTCTGCCGTCGGCGGGGCAAGCCTGCCCAAGAATGAGTCGCTTGCTTTTTCACCGCTTTGGGTCAGCGTCAGGGCGGCTTCGCCCGTTGACGGAAGCGTCAGCTCCGGCTTTGGGCTGAGGGTTAACCCTGTAACCGGCGAGCTTGGCTGGCACGCAGGAATTGACATTGCCGCCAAGGAGGGAAGCGAGATTTTTGCTCTCTACCCCGGCAGAGTTAAAAGCGTTTCATATGATTCCGTGAGCGGAAATTATATTCTGCTTGACCACGGCGGCGGCTTGATAAGCTCCTACTGCCACGCCTCAAAAATACTTGTGGAGGAGGGGCAGAGGGTTGCTTCCGGGCAAAAAATCGCGCTTGTGGGGCAGACAGGGCAGGCTACCGGTCCGCACCTGCACTTGGAGCTGCGCCTAAACGGGCTGTGCTATAATCCACTGCCTCTGCTGCGGTACGGCGAATGAGGGTAAAAGTAAGCCGCTGCACGGTTGATTTGCAGTTTTTGTTTGCCGCAGCCGTAACACTGATGCTGATTTTTGACACCGGTGGCACAGCGGCGCTCGGTTTGGCAAGCTGCGTTGCCCATGAGCTTGGTCACTTAGTGTGCCTGCTGTATTTTGGCGAGCAGCCGCGCAGTGTGCGCCTTGGCGCCTTTGGTATGCGCATTGAGCGCACGGGCGCGGTGATGTTAAATCTGCGGCAGGAATGTGCCCTGGCGCTTGCCGGTCCCGGCGTTAACCTTTTATTGGCGCTGATTTTCGCCGTCATAAGGGGAGAGAATGCTCAGGCATTCCGTCAGGCGGCGCTTGTTAACCTTGGAATTGCCCTGTTCAACCTTCTGCCTATTGAGTCCTTGGACGGCGGCAGGGCGCTGTATTATCTTCTGTGTGCCGGAAAAGCAGACGAAGAAAAGGCGCGGAAAATCTGCTCCGTCCTGTCGGTCATTGTGCTGCTGCCGCTGATTTGCCTTGGGGTCGCGCTGCTTGTTGCAAGCGGCTATAACTTCACGCTACTGTTAGTCAGCGTGTACCTTTTTGCCCTGCTTTGGTTTAAGGGCAGGTAAGAATAACAAAAACACCTTGCCGCCCAAACAAGGTGTTTTTATGAAGTGGTCATTTTTTTTTGAAAGTTAACTTTCAAAATTAAACTATTTTAGGAGCTGCTCCGTCGTTGTAAATATACCAGTATAACAACGCTTCTTTTTTTCTTTTTTCTGTGAGTTCGCTTAGCACTTCACCTTCCACCAAAGTGAATACCTCAAATGCGGGAAGATTTTGCCAAGCGGAATGAGGAATGAATTTACCTATTTCGTAACGTCGGCCAACCTCTTTCCCTCTTTCAATCCTTTGTTGGAATTGTTTGGTTTCTAAAAGAATTTTTTTTGCCTCTCGTTCGGTCATGTTACTGCGCCTCCATTGCGTCTAAAATTGTTGAGTAATTATCCGTTCTGAATCGGTTTCCCTTTCATTCCGTGTAACCAAGCAGCTCCTCGCGGCTGCGGTATTGGTGTCCGTTGCGGATTAGCACGTCAATGTTCTTAAGCGCCT
This sequence comes from Clostridium sp., assembly GCA_031272895.1. GTDB lineage: Bacteria > Bacillota > Clostridia > Oscillospirales > Acutalibacteraceae > WRKY01. Next base: position 99,192 of record JAISSW010000008.1, read on the forward strand.
TGCCTGTGCCAAGCACAACACAATAGCGCGGATTGGTCGCCACACGAACAGGGGTTTTAAGGTCGTGCAGCAGCATATCGTCAAGCCCGCGCAGCAGAGCTCCCCCGCCCGTCAGTATAATTCCGTTTTTGGAAATATCCCCCGCAAGCTCCGGCGGCGTGGAAAGCAAAACCTCCCGTATTGCCTCGCTAATGCGGAAAAGCTTATCGTGCATTGCCTCATATATGTCGTCAGACGAGAGGACAACGCACTTTGGCTGCCCGGTTACGCTGTCCTTGCCGCCAACCGGCATTTGTACAACCCTTTTTAGCGGCAGCGCATAACCAATAAGCTTTTTGACCCTTTCGGCTGTGCCTGCGCCGATAACAAGCCGCTTGTTGCGCCTGCACCAACGCATTATGGCACTATCCAGCGCGTTGCCGGCCTGCTTGACCGAGCGGGAAAGCGAAACCTGCCCCATGGTCAGCACGGCGATATCTGTTGTGCCGCCGCCTATATCAACAACCATGCAGCCGCCGGGCTTGTCAAAATCTATCCCCGCGCCCAGCGCCGCGGCAAGCGGTTCCTCAATCAGGCAGACCTTTGCCGCTCCCGCCACTGTGACCAAATCAAGTATGGTGCGCTGCTCAAGCAGTGTAACGCTTGAGGGTACACACACGACTATGTTCGGCTTAAAGAGCATATTTTTGCAAAGCCGCTCAAGGTAAACCCGCAAAATATGGCTGATAACGTCAAAGTCCTCCACAACGCCGCCGCCCATTGGCTTAACCACGCGGATTTTGCGCGGAGCCTTGCCGTACATTGCAAGCGCCGCGTTGCCGATTGCAAGCAGCTCGCCTTCCTCTGCGTCATAAGCCGCGATTGAGGGCTCATCAATAACAACGCCGCGCCCCTGAACAAAAAACTGCACGGAGGTCGTCCCCAAATCAATCCCTATGTTTTTAGACAGCATAGCAAGCCTTTCTTAAAGTGAGCATTGGCGCAAGCCCGCCGTATAGTTTACCACGAAATGCCCGGAATTTCAAGTAAAATTGCGTCTTGTGGGATTTTTTCCCAAATTTACCGTATTTCAGCCTCAAAAAACTGCCACTTATCGCTTTTTTGTGTACAAACACAGCTTTTTGTGTTATAATAAGCACCTCAAACCCCTGTGGGGGCTTGATTGCTTTGTTATATGCGGCATCGCTCTTGGCCGCAGTCTTGGGAGGAGAAACAATGCAGGTAACAGACGAGATTCCGGTAGGCGCACCGATCGATTTAAGAGCCCTTTTCGAGGGGGCCGGCGAAGCCTATCCCTTTGAGGACGAACCGACGCCGCAGCCCGAAGCCCCCCCTGCTGAGGATGCATCCTTTATCCCATCCCCCGCCGAGCCCGAAGAGGCAAGCGATATCCCCGACGGCGCTTTCCCGGAGTTCGCCGACTTGGACAGCTTTGACATAGGTATGGCTGCTCCGCAGGACGAGGCCGCAGCTGTCTATCCCTCGTCTATCCTTGAGCATTACAGCCTGCCCCCCGAGCCTCCCTCCCCCGCCGCTGAGGAGATTCAGGAAATTCCCTATGTCGAAGAGCCTTTGCCCGAAGCTCCGACCGATAAAGCCGCGCAGCCCGGCGGCAGCTTCGATAACGACATTATGTTTGACCTGCGTCTGAGGGGTTATGACCGCCGTCAGGTAGACGAATACCTTGACGCCATAACTGAGGATTACAATAAAATTTGCGCCCGCTGCGCAGAGCTGAGCGAGGAAAACGCCCGCCTGCAAAACGGTATTGACACGCTTGCAAACGCCCGTGAGCTTGCGGAACGTATTATTGCCGACGCAAGGCGCAAGGCAGAGGAACTCTCCCCGGAGGGAATAGTATGGGGCTGAGCAATAGAAACATAACCGACTTCAACAGGGAGTACGAATTCAAGCTCTGGCTGCGCGAGGAGGAGGAACTGCGAAAGCCGCGCAAGGGCGCCGTGGTAAAAAGCATTCTTTTCTATGGCTTCCTGCTTGCAATGGTAACGGCGGCGTTCTTTTTCTCCAACACGCAAGGCGGTAAGCAAATCGGACCCTTTGCCTACAATAATGTGTTGTCGGAATCCATGCAGTCGGTCTACCCCAAGGGCTCCCTTGTGGTTTCATGGGCAGTTAAAAGCGTTGACGAGCTAAGCGCGGGGCTTGCGGACGGCACGGACATTGTTTTCCTTAAGGAGGACGGGCAGATAGTAGTCCACAGGATAATTGAGATTATGGACAACTACGAGGACAGTGGGCTGACGGCGTTCCGCACTCAGGGCGTTGAAAATGACCTGCCCGACAGTTGGGTCACCTATGCGGGCAATGTTGTAGGCAAGGTGATTTGGCACCTGCCCTACCTTGGCGGTGTGCTGGCGTTTATTGCGGATAACCTGCTTTGGGTTATACTAAGCATAGTCGTTATTTTTTCAATAATAGCCCTGCTGAGGTTTGTTTTCGGCAAGGAGGACACACCGCAGAGTGCGGACGGAATCGTCAATAATCAGCAAGCTGAAAGGGAGAAACAATGAATCGCAAAAGGGTTTTTACGGCGGTCCTAACCGTTATTATGGCAATGATTTTGGTGCTGTCCTTGGTCAATTTCGGCAGCGCGTGGTATGATTTTACCCAAAGCCGCACAAATGACTTCAGCGGCATTGTTGAAAACCCGCCGGAAGATTACGACAGCATCTATGTGGAAATCGAGAAGAAGCTTGCCGGCGACGAGCCAACGCAAGACGCATACTTCAGCTTCACCCTGCTGGGGCTTGGCGACGTTCCAATGCCCCAGGGCAGCTCCGATATGGTCAAAACGGCTACCGTGCTTGGCGAGGGCAAGGCGAGCTTTGGGCGCATTATCTTTACCGAACCCGGAACATACGTTTATACCATAAAGGAGCAAAGCGGCACTACGGCGGGCTATGGCTACGATTCCTCGGTGTTTACGCTCAGCGTTGAGGTTGGCTATGTGCCGGAGGACGACGAAAGCAGCACCCTGCCGGAAGAAGCAGCAACCGCAGCTGAAACGGATAGCACAAGCGAAGAAACAAGCGTCAACACCACAGCGGAAAGCACTGACACGACCGAAAGTGAGGAAAGCGCAACCATAAACGCTGAGCCGAGTGATACGACGACAAGCACAACAACAGCCGCAAGCACGACTGCTGCAACCCGCGGCAAGCTTAAGGTTCTCTCCAAAACCCTGACCAAAGACGGCAAAGCATTTGAAGGTGAATGGGCTGTTTTCATCAACAGCTATGTTGTACCAAGCATAACAACAACCACAACAACAACTACTGCGCCAAGCATAACAACAACCACAACAACTACTGCACCAAGCACTTCGACCACTGACTCAACTACGCCAAGTACGTCGACCACAAGCCCGACTAACACAACGAATACTACAGGCACCACAAGCCCCACGGGTACAACAGGCCCCACGGACAGCACTGCGCCCCCAAGTGTGCCGCAAACCGGCGGAACAACAAGCCCGGTTGTGCCAAGCACAACGGCACCGGACAGTGGAAAGCCCGACACCGGCGACACCGTGCGTATGTTCCTGTGGCTTGCCCTAATGCTCGGCAGCTTAGTGTGCCTGCTTGTGCTTGGGCTCTGGCAATACCACGCCGCGAGGGGCTACACCGGCAAACATCAAAAGGGTTGATGAAATAACAAGGTGTTCTCCGCTTGTATACGGCGGAGAACATTTTTATAGCTTGAAGTTTATTGGCGTTTATGATAAAATTAAGGTGGGCAGCCGCTCATTACTACGCGCAGATGTGGAGGAGAAATTTTGAAGACCGGATTCAAAGCTTTTTTGATGGACATACTCAGGCGCTTCCCGTCCTTGCGGCTTGCCGTCCGCTTTTTTCGCGCAAGGCTTGGTAGGGCGGAATACTTTTTGCGGTATTCGCTTTGGGCAAAAACAAATCCTAAGCTGATAATTTTTGAGAGCTTTTACGGACGCAGCTATAACGACAACCCGCGGGCGGTTTATGAACGCCTGCTTGGCGACCCGCGCTTTGCGGATTACAGCTTTGTGTGGGTGTTTTTGGACACTGAGAAAAAGCTTGCCGAGTTCCCCGCCTTAGAGAGGGCAAGGCTTGTTAGCTTTGGTTCTTCGGCCTACTACAAGGCATACGCACAGGCGGGCGTGTGGGTAACAAACAGCCGCCTGAAAGAAAAGCTGAAGCTGAAAAAAGACCAGGAGTATATTCAAACATGGCACGGCACACCGCTCAAGCGCCTTGCGCACGACATACAGGTGGACGGCGACAACGCTCTGCACAGCAAAAAAGAGCTGTGCAAGCAATACGACATAAACACACGGCAATACACCGCAATGGTCACTTCCTCACCGTTTATGACGGAGAAATGCAGAAGCGCCTTTAACTTGGACGCGCTCGGTAAGGCTAGCATTATTTTGGAATACGGCTACCCGCGCAACGATATTTTGGCCCGTAACGCCGCGACACCCTCGGCGGAATGGAAAAAGCGCATAGGCATTGACCCCGATAAAAAGGTTATACTCTACGCCCCAACCTGGCGTGATAATCAGTACAGCTCGAAGCTTGGGTACACATACCAAACGCAGCTGGATTTTAACGCCCTGAGAAACGCGCTGGGCGACGAATATGTGGTACTGTTCAGGGCACATTATTTTATTGCAAACAGCTTTGATTTTGCGGCATATGACGGCTTCGTCGTCGATGTATCCAAGAATGACGAGATTGCGGAGCTATATCTTGCAAGTGATGTGCTTGTGACGGATTATTCCAGCGTATTTTTTGATTACGCAATTTTGAACCGCCCGATTATTTTTTATATGTATGACCTGGAGCAATACCAAAACGAGCTGCGCGGCTTTTATATCCCGCTTGAGGATTTACCGGGTCCAATAAGCGTAACACAGGACGAGCTGCACTCCGCTCTGCTGAGTACGCAGGAGCTTGCTCCGGAGCTAAAGGAAAAACGCGACGCTTTCCGCAAGCGCTTTAACAGCCTTGAGGACGGCGACGCGTCAGCCCGCGTTGCGGATTACATTTTGCAAAAAACTGCGGGTTCAGACTAAGTCGGAACGTGCGCTCAGCTCCTGCTTAATTTTTGTGGTGGAAACCCCATCGGTGCGTTCCAGATAAATAAGCTCACAGCAATCCTTCAAGTAATCAAAGCGGCTGCTGCCCTGCCAATCGCCGCCCATAACTACTGCGTCAACATGGTATTCGCGCACATCGTCGCGCTTTTGCTCCCATGATTCCTCTGGAATAACCAAATCAACATAGCGGATAGCCTCAAGCATTTCCTTGCGGGTTTCAAAGTCGTGGAAGGATTTTTTGCCTTTCTGCTCGTTGAATTCGTCCGTAGAAAGGGCGACAATCAGGTAATCCCCCAAGGCGCGCGCGCGTTTGAGCAGACGTATATGCCCGTAGTGCAGCATATCAAACGTGCCGTAGGTTAGTATTCGCTTCATTTTGCCGCCTCCCCTTGTGCCAAGGCTTAAACGCCAAGGCTTTTTTGCAGCCATTGTATGCTTTCCGCACGATACTCCGCCAGTTTTTTGTCAACCTCGTCCCAATCTATTGACAAATTTTCGGATAGAGTAGCTACGTCAGCGCCTTCTACTATTATGCGATTTTGAATGCCCAGCATATCCAGTAATTCTGTCATTCTCGCAATTCCGCGAGCCTTATTTGCAAAAACGAAAAATGGGGTGTGATTAATTATTGAAAAGACCATCCCGTGAAATGAATCTGTTATGACAAGACGGGAATCTCGAAAACCTTTTAGCCATATTTCCGGCGGCGGCAATGGTTTGCCATTATTGGGGAAAATTCCATCTTTATCTAATTGCATAGTTTCACTATAATAGTCAATAATTTTTTCTTTGTATTTATTCGTGTCAAGTATGTAGAAGAACAATGGCGCGGTACGTTTTTTACTAAACTTAGAATTATCCACAAGCGCTGAATATTTTTTCGCATCAAGCAACAATGTTGGGTCAAGCACGCGAACAGCCGAACCGCCTAACTGTTTAACTAAACTTGTTCCGGATTGTTCGCGAACAGAAATTGAGTTAAACTTTTTTACAAGTGGTCGTATTTTCTTTTCTTTTGCCGCGTCTATATTTGCGCCAGCGAGGGTGTCAGTGCCAAAGCTAATTGCATATCCAATTCTTTTTACGCTTTTCCCCTTAACAAAATTAAGAAAAAATCTTCCGAATTTATTCCAGTCATTATTGAAGAAATCTCGCCATACTTGGTCAGACCCGACAATATAGGCCTTATAAAACTTTGAAAAATGCGGGTTAAAGGTTTCTTTATCAAGGTGTTTGTTCACAAACTTCGCAACATTGGCTCTGTCGCCGGTTTTTTTGCTCATAGCAAGCATAAACTTAAAGTCCATGAGCTTAAACTTATATCCGCAAGACTTTAAAGTTTTCTGCAAAGCCCAGCGCTGCATAACGCTGCCATAGTTATAGTTACCAGTCAATGTCACAATGGCACCATCATAAAAAATACGCGAAAATAGGTGTGATTTTATCTGAAATGGTAAAAGAATCGGACGAACAAGTTTATTAAACTGTTTGCTTCTAACAACTTTCTTAACGATTTCTTTTGTAGGGACATTTTTCTTTTTCATTCTATACAGTTTCTTAGCAATATTATACAGTACCAAACGTAGATTTGCAAAGTACGCAAACGTTATTTTATCCAACTTTTTTTCACGTTCTTTGTTTATTGCAGCATACCTCGGAGCCTTGGAAAAGTTGGCAAGCTCAATACGCAAGCCCTCTCGCAGGGGCATAAAGTCCTCCTGCCGCATTCCCGCCGCGGCAAGTGCCTTGCTGTTGTCAATTATGCGGTTCAGCATTCGGTCATACTTAATTTGCCACGGGCGACCGATAACCCGGCGATAGGTGTCCAAATCCACAATCTTCACGCGGACACCCAAAAGCTCCTTGTAGTAAGCCACAATCTCTTTCCATGTATGGTGTTCAGCTGTGGATACAGTAAAAAACTCGCCCATAGCGTTGGGATTGAGCGTGAGCTTTGCAATAAGCTTTGCAACGTCGCCCGCCCAAGACATTGTGGCTTGCTTGCCAAGCATTTGACGCGGGAAGATAATAGGCTTGCCGCGCAATGCCCTGTAGAGGAACTCATTTGCCTCCATTGTGCCAAGCTGAAAGCGGTCCTTTGAGTAGGTTATAGCCGGGCGCAGGACAGTCCAGTTTTTTTTCGCCGCCCCCGCAAGGATATTCTCCTGCCGCGCCTTTGTTAGCCCGTATTCATCGGTCGCAAGATACTTTTCGTCCTTGACGCTATCCAGCAGCCTCGGGGCTTCCTCTGTGATTGGCTTGCGCCCATTATCCCCATACACACGGTAAGAGGACAAAAACAGATAATGCTCCGTGTTGGCTAACAGGCGCTCGTAGCGCTCGGCGAACTCGTCGGTATGGTACACCATGAAGTCCACAATGGCATCATACTTGCTCTCAAGCAGCTCGTCAAGGAACGCCAAATCCTTCGCGTTGCCCTTGATGTAGTGTATACCGCGCTCAGCCGCCGTCCTTGCGCTACGGGACGTTATATAAACCTCATAGCCCAAGCGCAGCAGCTCCGGCGCAAGGTAGACCCCCATTGCTCCGGTTCCGCCCAACAGCAGGACTCTTTTTTTTGCACTATCCAAGCCTTATACCCCTCCGAAAGTCGCTTTTTTTATGGGTTGATTAAAACTGCGAATGTGGTCCAATGCCTGCTGCTCGTCCGCAACATCGGTGAACACCTCGAAAACCACAGGCGCGCCGAACGCGTCGACGTCCTTGCTGCAAAACTTAGGCATAAGGGCATCAAGCTCGTCCTTTGTCTTTGCCGTTAAATACGCAAAGCCCATGGATTCCGCCCAGCCCTTGCAGCTGCCAAAGTGACCCTTTGCCGCTATTAAGTCATCCGTGTCAGAACCCCACTGGCTTTCCAAACGCTTGTTCAGCCTAAACTCCACACCCAAGCCGTTGTTAATCATCAATATACGCACATTCTTCCCAACATGGCGTATTCCAAGCGCGTTCATGTCATAAAAGAATGCTAAATCCCCAAGCAAGGCGAACGCCAAGCGCTTTGTGTTTGCCATAGACTGACCCACAAGCGTGGAAAGCGCACCGTCAATGCCAAAGCCCCCCACATTGCAGCTTGTTGTAATGCTCTCGTCCAACTCAAAGAAATCCATGCTGCGCAGGCTGTTCAAAATACCCATATGCAAAATGCTATTTTTAGGTATGCTTTGAGAAAGCCTTGAGCATATATAAATATTTGACAGCGGCAGCTTCGGCACTCCCACCGCAGCGACTTCCTTTTGAAGCGTACGGTAATAGGCTTTCCCGCTTCCTTCGGCAAGCTGTTCAAAGAAGAATGCCTCGGAGCAACCGAAAACCTTGCGCAAATCCACCGCATTATAGCGGTTATGCTCTTGTCCATCCTCGGAAATCCGCCAAGTGACTATGCCCTTAAACAAGCGCGAAGCACTGTAATCGCCGCAGATTGAACCCATGTCAATCAAAATATCCGGCAGGTTTTTTGTTTGCAGCAATCCGCCGGCAACCGACGTCAGCACACGGTTAGCCCCCGTGTAGCTTGAAGTGTGGTCATAAAACACGGGTGCGTCATATGCCTCGGCAAAGGCACTGACTGCCTCCAATGTTCTTTTATCAAACGGCTTGTGGGCGCCGATGAAGATGGCAACTTTTTTGTTGCGCAGCTCCTTGCACAGCTCTTTTGCCGGGAAATTTTCCGCGTCATAGTGCTCTATCTTGGGAATATCCGGCAGCTCCTTGGTTGTGAACGAATAAGCGGGCGAAACAGGCAGGTTGATGTGAACGGGTCCGCCGCCCTTTGCCGTAGCAGTATAAAGCGCCTTGTTTACAAGCTGTACGCAGGTCTTGTAGTCCTCCGCGTCCTTAACAAACGGGAGCAACGCCGCAAAGCGTTTGACGTCATTTTGTGATGTGCTGCGGTCAGTCAGCTGCGGCACCAAGTCGCTGTAATTTGAGCTGTGGTGCTGTGAGGTCAGGGCGATAACAGGCAGCTTCCTGTAATATGCCTCAGTCAGACCGGAAAGGTAGTTCCTTGAAGCGGTTGCGCCCGTGCAGGAGATAACAACGGGTTCGCCGGAAGCAAACGCCAAGCCTCCCGCAAAATATGCCGCGCCGCGCTCGTCCACCACAGAATACACCTCAAAAAAAGGGTCAAAGCGCACGGAACGCGCTATTGGCACATTCGTCGTCCCCGGCGAAATGACCATTTTTTTTATGCCGTACTTTTTGAGTAAGGCCAAAACAATTTGCGCGTTTTTATCATCGGTGTACATTATTTCTTTCTCCCTTTGATAAGTTTAGTTGCATACTGCTTGATTTTTGCGCGGTTAGCCTTCTTTTTGAGCAGGCGCGATATGCTCACAAACAGCTTTGCCACACTGACAGGCGTAATCGCCAAAATTTCAAGCCTGCGCTTGGAACGTCTTATTATCCTGCCGCCGCGCACTTGAATCGGCGAGTGCACATGGTCTATGTTGCCGATTCTGGAAATGCCTAGCCTATTTATAACGTGCTCAACGCCGTTTATCTCGTAGGCGAAATCGATTTTTACACTCTTGTCCAACGGGACAGCCACCGAAAAGGCGCTGTGCTTATATGCCTTGTGTTCCAAGGGAAAGGCTGTTGCGTCCACGCTTTCAATTTCCACCTTGGTTTCCAGCGGTTCGCCGTTGGCTCTTGCGTACACCTTAATTTCACCGTCAACAAAGCCAAGGAAGTAGCCCTCAACGAAAGCCTGCTTTTTGCTTATTATTATATCCGACAAGTTGACGTTCAGGTTTTTCTCCGTGTTGAAGAGAACATAGCCGTTCCAAACAAGCTCTCCGCTATCCTCAAAACGGGCTTCCTCAAGTATATTCTTTTTGTGCTTCATGTTGAGCAAATACACTTTTTGCCAGAAGTTATAGAGGTTATAAGTAAGAATGGCCTCGTCGCTGATTTTGGCAAGGATTTTGTCGTTCAGCTCACAATAGCTTGCATATTCCTCCGCAGACAAAAACTGTGACGCTTGGACCTTGTTGTAGAAGGTTCTCCACCTCATTTCGGAAAGCGCGACATACTGGAAATAAAGCGGCGCCTCCGTTCCGTAATCCCGCGACAGAAGATAGAGAGAAACCTTTTCCGGCGTTTCCAAATAAAACCTTTTATTTTTTGCCGCGCCAATCGTCAGCGAGGTCGCCTCATCGCTCTCGTTGGGGTAACGCCTGTAGTAATACACACCCTCGTGAACAACGCCAAGGCGCATTTTTTCGGCAAGCACCTCATTGATGAACTTTGCGTCCTCGAAGAAGGTGACTGTTTTGTCAAAGCTGTGCCGTTTGACCGTTTCCGCAAGGAAAAACGCGTGCCCAACGCGGGTACACACATCGAACCATTTTGGCTCACGCAAATCAAGCGTCTGTGTCCCCGCTTTGAATTTTCCGTTGGAATAGTGCGGAGCGTTCCTTGCCCCAAAGTTCAGCACCTTTATAACTGCCACGTCCGCGATTTCGTGAGCGATACGAAAATATTTCCAAATCGCAGCAACTGCATTGCGTGAAAGAAAGTCGTCAGCGTCGATAAAGCCTATAATCTTGCCGGTCGCCAATTCCAAGCCCTTGTTACGCGCCGCAGAAACACCCCCGTTGGGCTGTTCGTAATATATCACATTTTCCGGATACTTAGCGGCATAGCTCTCACATATTTCCCCGGAGCCATCGCTGCTGCCGTCATTAACGAGTACCAGCTCTATGTTTTTCTCAAAGCTCAGGGTTTGTCCGATAACGCTGTTGATGCACTTGTTAAGGTACTTCTCTGCATTGTAGACCGGCACGATGATGCTGACCAACAACTGATTCTCCATACGCATTATATCCTTTCAGATGTGCAACAAAATTGGTTCGTCGTGCCCATAGGACACGGCCTAAAACGTGCACTCATTTTATCCGGTGCATTGTACCACATTTTTGCACAAAAGTCAAGGCGGTTTGCGACGACCACCGAAGCACAGATTACGAGAAAGCCGACAACGAAAACGGCAATTTGCGGGGATTGACAGCAAGCTTGTATTGTGATATAATGCTTTGTGACAAGGGGCGTCACAACATGATGTTTGTATAATACCCCTAAAACGACGGCTATTTTGACATGAGAAAGGGCTGAGGACAATGCTGGTTAAATTTACACAGAAATTCTCGGGGGGGGAAACTATTAGCTAAACCGCTTAGTGTGTTAATGATTGTTGCAATATTGTTTGCTATTTGTGTCTTTCCTGCGTCCGCAACAGTTGAGCCGGAAAGCACCGGTACGCCCCGCCTCGACATCGTCTTTGACGACAGCGGCATGACTCCTATGCTGCTTGACCATGAGGAATACTCCCCCGCAACGGTGCAAATTTCAAACGCGGGCGAGTATGACCTCAGCGCGACGGTTGCGGGTATTCGTCTGCGTGGTAATAGGACGGCGGAGTTTCCAAAAAAGCCCATGCGCATTAAATTTGACAAAAAACAATCGCTCTTTGGACGCGAAAAAGCCAAGAGCTGGGTTTTGCTCGCCAACTTCTGCGACAGTTCCGCCTTGCGTAATTACTTGGCGTATCGCCTTTACGCACACCTCGCAACCCCGGGTAACTACGCCGCGTTTACGCAGTTTGTAGAGGTGTTTGTCAACGGCGATTACTATGGGCTGTATCTGCTGACCGACCAGATAGAAACGGGCAACGGACGCGTTGAAGCCGCTGAGCTGGACGAAGCCTCGCCCGAAAACACAGGCTACCTGCTGGAGAATGACTGGGGCGCGTCCGGCGAGGGAGCGGAGGGCATCGCTTGGTTCAGCGTTACCGGCTTTGAGGGTCAGCCTTTCGCCGTCAAATCACCCGACCCGGACGACGGCATACCCACGGGTCACGTCGCGTATATCAAGGACTATGTGACGCAGTGCTATGCCGCCGCAAAAGCGGGCGATTGGGCACTGGTGCAGGAACTGATTGATACGGAGAGCGCGATAAATTACTACATGGTTCACGACATTTTCCAGAATACAGACACGGGCTATGGCAATGTGTATATGTCCAAGAACGCGGGCGGCAAGCTCAAATTCGGTCCCATTTGGGACTTTGACCTTACAGCGGGCAACCAAAGCAACGCATTCGGACCATATGGCTGGGACCCGGAGCGTTATTTCAACGCCGAGCGGCGCGACTATTTCTTCGCGGCACTCATGAAAATCCCCGAGTTTTATAACCAATACCGCACGGCATATGTGTCTCGCGCCGAGGAAATCAAGCAGTTCCTACATGATGAAACTGATGCCGCCGTCGCCGCCTATGGTTCTTCTTTCGCGCGGGATTTTGCAAAATGGGAAATATCGCGTCAGCTCAACGACCCCTGCTATCTGCCTTCCGTCCGCGTTTATCTTACGCCGCAAGCACAGCGAACATATATGCTCAACTGGCTTGACACGCACATTGACTGGCAGGCGAAGCTCTACCCAACCCGTGCAATCGGCGATGTCGCCCCCGTGCAGGATTTAACCTTGCCCGGTCTTACCTGGAAAAAGACCTTCCTCAACTGGCTGCTCTACTATTTTTGCTTTGGCTTTATTTGGATGAAGAATGTTTCGCCCATTCTGTAGAGGGAACAGGCCGCACTATTCAGGAAGTTAAAAACGCAAAAAACTTATCGTTGACCCTCCAATTACAAGGTTCAATAGATCTTGCACGTGCACAGGGTAAAATATTGCAACTGTTTATTCGGCCGACCACAAAACAAACAGTGTTTCCCTCGGCAAGAAGTTTCTTTATTTTGCGTAGCACAAGGCCGATTTCACTCTGTGCATATTTTGACTGGCGGATTTTCGTGAGGTCGTCCTCAGTAGCGCCAATCATATGAAAAATCATATTATCCTCGTCATAGCTTGCACCGACAAAGTAAAATCCCCCGTTATCGGGCAGAAGCTTAGGCTTTTTCAGCAGTGTCCGCACAATTTCGGAAAAAGCTCCGCCTGATGTACTGTAGTAGCGCGTAGTCTCGTCACGGGACCAGCAGGCATATATTTTGGGGCTTTCATAGCGAGCCAACTGTTTTGCTTGTCCCGTCTGTGCCTGTTTAACAGGACAAACGCGCTCACAAAGACCGCAATCAACACAAGCCTTCCCGTCAATCACGGGGAACTGGAACCCCTTGTCTTCAGCCCGCGCGTTATGCGGCTCAGCTCCTGCGCGCGGGTGACGTCGCCGCGCTGCGGGCTTTTGTCCTCCATTAAGCCCAGATAGTCCACGATTACCAGGCACGGCCCGGAGCAATGTCGCGGATGATGCTCTAAAAACCCGGAACCCGTTGTCGCGATTCCGGTGTTCTCGCGGGCTTGACAGTTTGGAGTTTCATCAGACTTTTTCTGCGCGTCATTTGCAGCGGGCCATGCCCGACGGATTTTCGCCCGCAGCTTGCCCACCGTCAACGCGCCCTCGTCGTCAATCAGCAGGCGCGAGCCGGGCTTGTTGAGCGTATTCAGACTATCCGCAAGGCGTGCGAATTCGTCCGCGTTGGGTGTGCCGCGGCGGAACAGACTTCCCGACACCTGCGACTCGCCCGCCATCGCCCGGGCGACCAGCTGCTCCGCGCTCATCTCAAGGCTGAAAAACAGCGTCCTGTGTCCGCTCCGCGCGGCGTTCATGGCGATTTGCAGCGCAAAACTCGTCTTTCCCGCGCCGGGGCGCGCGCCGATTATCACAAAATCCCCCGCGTGCAGACCGCCAAGCAGCCTGTCCAGCCGCCTAAAGCCCGTCATCAGCCCCGGTTGTTCACCGTTTTGCACGCGCTGAGCAAGGGCGGAATAAAGCTCTGCGGCCACGCTGTTGAACACGCGCGGCTCATCCGATTTGTCGCCCTGACGGAGCTTGTACAGCTCTTGCTCGGCTTGCTCTATCAGCTCGCCCGGCTCGGCAGCCTGTGCCGCCGCGTCCTGCCGCAGGGCAGCGCCCAGGGCCATCAGCTCGCGCCGCAGTGCGTCCTTGCGCACCATAGCCGCGTAGCTCATCACGTTGGCGGTGGACGGCACAGACTGAGCCAGCTCGAACAGATACTTGCGACCTGCGGCGTCGTCAAAGCTCTTTTCGGCGACGAGCGCCCGGAGCACAACCAGCGGGTCAATCGGCGCGGTGCCGGGGGAAGAGGGCGCGGCTCTCAGCTCGGCAATCACCCTGAATATCGCCTTGTGCTGCGGCAGGTAGAAGTCCTCCGGCTTGAGGAAAGCCAGCAGCTTATCGGCGCAAGCGGGCTCGCGCAGAATGCTTCCCAGCACCGCCTGCTCCGCCGAAGTATTGCTCGGCGCCGTCAGCTCCGCGAAAATGCCGTCACTCATAAAATCACCTCTATGTATAGCGTAAAAAGCGGGGAAAACCAACCCAAAGTGGTCGCGCGTGGCTGAATTTGCGATGAAATTCGTCACTTTTCAAGGGCTGAAGAGCCCCTGTCGCTCCACTCCGCGCCGGCGGTCAAACCCAAAGCCTTAAGCACTCGGTCGCCCAGCTCGCTGCTATAGGCGCGACTCCTTTTGACAAAAATCAAAGCCCGAAAGGCTTTGATACCTTTCAAGCTTAATTACAGAACTTGCCGACACCCTCTTTACGTCAATTTCGGCTTGACAAACAATATACGATGTGTTATAATTACCAACGCTGAAAACTGCGGTTTTTAGTTGTATATCCGGGTGTGGCGCAGTTGGTAGCGCGCTTGACTGGGGGTCAAGAGGCCGTGGGTTCAAGTCCCGCCACTCGGACCAGCGTGACCGCCTCATACGAATAGCGTATGGGACGGGTTTTGGGTAAAGCGCACAAGGTGCGGCTGGGATAGCGGGCGATGTGGCGGCAGGGTGCCGAGGGGATGGACAGGCCCGGTGGTTGCGTACGGGTCGGACGACCGGGGGTGACCGGGGGAGTACAGCTTGGTTCCAATCTTGACCGAATAGTCAAGTGGGATATAATCAATCGAATATGATGTAAAGGCGGCGAAAGAGATGACCGAGTATAAGATTGGGGACATAGTGCGTTTCGGACCGTATGACTGGCGGGTGCTGGCTGTGGAGAACGGACAGGCCTTACTTATTACCAAGAATTGCTTGCCGAATCACCGAGCGTATCACAACAAGTGGAAGAATATAACCTGGGCGCATTGCGACCTGCGTAAATGGCTCAACGGCGAGTTCTATGATTCTTTCGGCGCAGAAAAAGGTCGAATTTTGCAAACACATCTTGACAACCCGCATAATTGGGAGTATCATACCAAGGGAGGCAAACCAACCGACGATTACATCTTCTGCCTCTCGATTGACGAAGCGAAGAGGTATTTCAAGGACGGCTCTGACAAAGTAGCGCAATACCGCGGTAAAATGGGCTGGTGGTGGTTGCGCTCGCCTGGTAGCGGTCAGAACCTCGCCGCGAGCGTCTACAGAGATGGCCCTGTCGACACCTGTGGCTTCCTTGTCTACTTGAAGGCCTCGGTTGCGGTCCGCCCTGCTTTGTGGCTGAATCTATAATCGAACATATCTT
Organism: Clostridium sp.; assembly: GCA_031272895.1. Classification (GTDB taxonomy): domain Bacteria; phylum Bacillota; class Clostridia; order Oscillospirales; family Acutalibacteraceae; genus WRKY01. The sequence goes on from JAISSW010000008.1 coordinate 114,806, forward strand.
CGAATCAAACGAATAGCGTATGGGGCGGGTTTTGGGTAAAGCGCACAAGGTGCGGCTGGGATAGCGGGCGATGTGGCGGCAGGGAAAGCGGCTCACCCGCGTTGCCCTTGACAACGTTTGTCAGGCGGCGTTTTTTGCTGATGCCGCGCCTGCACTTTTTCCCAATCGGAGCGACTGACAATCGCCTCGTGAACGTCTTTGAAAACCGCCATGTTTTCGGGGTTGTTTTGGATGCGCCGCTTGAGCTTGAAGGACTTTGAGTAGGTCTTGAAGTTGATAACGTCGCCGCAGCATTCCTGCAAACTCAGGATTTTTGAAACCGTGGAGCTGTTCCAATGATTTGGCAATTCTCTGTTTTGCTTACCTCCTCTCGCCAACCCCTTGCTTTCCCAGTAGTTCATAGGAGTCATGACATTTTCACTTTCCAGCGCAGCGGCAATTTGCTCTATACCCAAGCCTTCAAGTGACAGGCGGTAAATCCGGCGCACAACGGCTGCTGCCTCATCGTCTGCAATCCAGCGTTTGGGATTGTTTGGGTCTTTCCTATGCCCGTCCGCACATTCGGCGGGTGTATCATTATCCCCAAAATGCCGTGACGAAATTGAGCCGTCAATTTCTGCAAAAACGTGTGTATCGCTCGGCCGAAAGTACAATTTTCGGGTCATGGC
>JAISSW010000006.1 GCA_031272895.1 Clostridium sp.
CAGGACAACACCACAACCACCAGCTACAGCGTGTCCAAAATCGGTGAGACTGGTGCAACCGGCGCAAAGGGCGAAACGGGAGAAACCGGAGAAACCGGGGCTACTGGAGCGAAAGGCGACAAGGGAGACACGGGTGCGACTGGGGCTAAGGGCGACAAAGGAGATAAAGGCGACCCTGGCGAACCGGGCGCGGCAGGAGCCGCCGCGCCGACTATCACGGGTGTTCGGGAGCAGTATTATCTTTCGACATCAACGACCGCGCAATCGGGCGGCAGTTGGAGCGATACCGTTCCCGTGTGGTCAAGCGGCAAATATTACTGGACGCGGGTGGCGGTGACTTACTCCAACGGCACAACCACCTATTCCGCGCCCGTACTCGCCGACGCGCTGAACAACTCGCTCGTGACGGCTCTGGAGGCGAAAACAGCGACGCAGACGCTTTCCACCATCGTCAGCCAACACGCCACGTCGATTGAGCTTGCCGCAAGCAATATCACGAGCCTGACCACCCGCATTTCCACCGCAGAGGCGACGCTCACCGTGCAAGCCGGGCAGATTGCGGCGAAGGCAAATCAGACCACGGTGGATACGCTCACGGGCAGGGTAACGAACGCTGAATCCGCAATCGTCCAGAATGCTGAGAGCTTCAACCTCTCGCTGTCCAAGACCACGAAGGCGGTCAACGGTCTGGCGGGAGCGAATATCCTGCAAACGGCGTGGACGCAAGGGACGCTCTCCACCTCGACTGGCGCGGAGTCGGCGAGTACCTCTTATGTTCGTAGCGGCTTCATTGACGTGGTCGCGGGCAAGAAGTATTTGCTCCAGACCTACGAGGGTGCATCGTCCTATTCGGTCTACGGCACGGCGTATTTGTTCTACTTTAAGGAAGACAAAACCTTCCTTTCCTACACCACCAACGGCAGTAGCACCACGCCGTTCACGGTTCCGGCGAACGCCGCATATTTGCGGGTGCGACTGACCACGACCACAGCCCCGGCAAGTATCAATTGTTATCTGCTCCTGACGGACACGGTCGGAGGTTTCACCGACCTCACGACCATGACCAGCATGCTCAAACTCCAAGCAACCAGCGATACGCTACTTGTAACTGTGGGCGAGACCAAAGCCGCCATCGGTGTGCCGTTCAAGGTGCGCGCTTGGGAGCGCGGGACGCTGAACACCTCAACGGGTGTGGAATCGGCAAGCACGAGCTATTTGCGGTCTGGCTACATCGACGTTGCTCCTGCTGAAAAGTATATCGCCCAGTTGCGCGACGGCACGGCGGTTACGATGTACTACTTCTATTACAAGACTACCGTACCTTACGCCGAAACGACCGTGGCGGCAACGCAGTATACCGCATCGTTCACGGCGGGAACGTATGACAACAGCACGATTCTGACCTATCTCAACGGGCTGGGCGTAGAGGGTATAAGCATAACCGGCTCAGTGACCACCAACCCCTACACGAGCGGCGGAGATTATCTGGCGATTTATCGCATTCCGCTTGACGGGAAAGATGTGCCGAATGTCATCCGCTGGAGCGGCATGAAGGACACGTCCGACAACATCGTGTTGCTCCTTGTCGGCAGTTCGTGGGTGCAAATCGGCACGGTGACAGCAACAAGCTACACCACGCACGAGTGGGCATTGACGGACGCACAGCGAAAGGCCATCACGAGCGGCTATGTTCATCTGGCGTTCTATTCCATCAAAACGGGTACCTATGCAGGAATTTACAACAACGGAACAACGCCGTTCACCGCCGCGCTGACCTCGGACGTGTGCTTCCTGTCCTACACAGGAACATCATCGGCGGTGACCGTTCCCGCCAACACTAACAAAATGCGGTGCAGGGTGACCACGACCATCTTGCCCGACGAATACACGGGAAACGTCTATCAAGCAACGGCGAGAGCCGACTACTCCAAGGGCGATACCCTCTATTCCGCTCTGCTCATGCAGAAAGATTTAATCAATCTGCGTGTGGCGAAAAACGACGTAGTCAACCAAATCAACATCAGCACGGAAGGTATCCTCATCGCGGGAAACAAGGTGCGGATTACCGGGCAGACCACAATCGACAATGCCGTCATCACCACAGCGATGATTGCGGATGCCGCCATCACCAATGCCAAAATCGCCAACCTCGACGCGGCGAAGATTACGACAGGGACGCTGTCGGCGGATAGGATTGCGGCGGGCAGTATCACCTCCGCAAAACTCACGGTGGCGAACGGCTTCATTACCAACGCCATGATTGCCGATGCCACGATTCAGAGTGCGAAAATTGCCGCCATCGATGCCGCCAAAATCACGACGGGGACTCTGTCCGCAGACCGCATCGGCGCGAACTCCATTACGGCGGCGAAGGTGGCGACCAACTTCCTCGAAGCCCTGACCGGAAGCTCCGCCATCCGCATCACCGGCACGACCATCAGCTATTACAGCGGGACGGCTTTGACCTCGCAAATCAACTCTAACGGTTTTGAGCTTACCCGCGACAGCGTGAAAATCGGGCGAATCGGCACAAATAGTTTTGCCAGCAATTCCGCATGGCGTGGGCTGGTCTTCGACCTTGAGTATGCGGGCAATTACATGGCGTGGTCGTGGAAAGAAAGCTCGTCCGCGTCGAGCTACACAACGAAGTTCACTTATTACAGAAGCAAGCTGGCGGACGGTCAGGAGAAGGGCTTCCACTTCGATGATGTGGTCTTTTTTAAAGGCAATCTCGCCGTGGCGTCGGGTTCGAGCGTGGTCACCACGCAGGTTCACTACTGGACACTCGGCTCTGATAGTTGTTACGCACAGCGAACCTCCAACGGCAAGGCGGGAATCGCCATGGGCGGCAGCAACCTTATTTTGGGCGACGACGGGCAGTGGGTAGATTTCGGCGTTATCCGTGAAATCTGCAAAAAGCTATCCGGGAAAACCATCGCGCTACCCTGCGGCTTCAATAGCAGCGGACAGGCGACCAGTTGGTACAGCCCGGAAACCTACAACAGCATGACTTGGTGGACGACCTAAAGGAGGGAATTTTTGATGGCAGAAAACACAATAACGCTTGAACCGGCGATCACACTTGAACCGGCGGAACCGCAGTATGTTATCCCGCCGCACCCGGAGGCCGCCGCACCTTTGGGCGAAGAAACCGTAACCCCGGAAGACCCCATTGCCGCAGAAAACTCCTTGGAAGATTTGGTGCTGTCGGCGGTGGCGGGGCTTCGCGGCGAGCTAATCGCAGAATTACAACTTGAAAGAGGAGGATTATCCGATGTTAAAAATCCAGAACTATCAATTGGTTGACCTGCTTGAATTCCTCGAAAAGGCGGAACTCAAACCGAGGGCAAGCCGTGTCCGCACAAAGCTGAATAAGCTTTTTTACGCCAAGATTCAGGACTTGCAGGCAGACGAAATGGCTCTGCTGGAGCGTTTCGGCAAGCGTGACGAGGGCGGTGCGCTCATCGAGAGCCAAGGCACATACACGCTCGTCGAGGAGACCGCCGCCGAGTACCACAAAGAGAAACGGACGCTGTTGGAGGAGACCGCTTCCGTCAATGCGGATGAGCTAAAGGATAAGCTCGGCGTTCTCATTGATGAATTGGTAAACAGCGACATCCGGGTAGCGGGCAAGGATGCCGAGTCACTGGATTTACTGCTTGACGCGCTCGAAGCGGAGGTAAAAGCTACATGAGACTCAAAGGAAAACCGCGCATACGCGCCGAGCCTTGACGGTCGGACGTAAAAAGCTCAAGCACAACGCTTGCCAAAGGGCAGGCGTATTTTATTTCACCAAAAACGGAGGTATTCGAAATGGAAAGAATCTGGAACTGGACGCAGGTTGCGTTCACGGCAATCGGGGGATTCCTCGGTTGGTTTCTCGGCGGGCTTGACGGGCTCGTCGTCGCGCTCATCACGGTGGCGGTTCTCGACTACATCAGCGGCTTCATGTGCGCCGTGGTTGAGAAAACGCTCTCCAGCGAGGTGGGCTTTCGCGGCATCTTCAAAAAGGTGCTTATCTTCTGTATGGTCGCGCTCGGTCATGTGCTGGACACCCACCTCATCGGTGCGGGTTCTGCGCTCCGAACGGCGATTATCTTCTTTTACATCGCCAACGAGGGGCTGTCGTTGTTGGAAAACACCACACGGCTCGGTCTGCCCGTGCCTGGGAAGCTGAAAGATGTACTGGCGCAGTTGCACGGCAAATCCGAACCGCAGTTGACCACCAATCCCGCCGAAGAGGAACGTGGCGGTATGGTCACGCCACCCCACCCGGTGGTAGACCCGCCGACCGAACACACAAATAACGAAAGTGAGGGCAAGTAAATGAATCTGCATAAACTTATTTTTACCAACAACGCCTGCTACAAAGCAGGTCGCACCATTGCCATTAAAGGTATCATGGTTCACTCGACGGGTGCGAATAATCCCAACCTCAAACGCTATGTCGGCCCCGATGACGGGCTGCTCGGCGTGAACCAGTACGGCAACCACTGGAATCAGGACACCCCGGACGGGCGGCAGGTCTGCGTCCACGGATTTATCGGCAAACTCGCCGATGGCTCTATCGCCACTTACCAGACGCTTCCGTGGAATATGCGCGGCTGGCACGGCGGGAGCGGCTCGAAAGGTAGCGTCAACGATACTCACATCGGATTCGAAATCTGCGAGGACGGGCTGACGGACGCATCCTATTTTAACGCCGTCTACAAGGAAGCCGCCGAGCTTTGCGCCTATCTGTGCAAGGAGTTCAGCCTTGACCCAACCAAGGACGGCGTTCTCATCTGCCACAGCGAGGGCTACGCAAGAGGCATCGCAAGCAACCACGGCGATGTGATGCACTGGTTCCCCAAGCACGGCAAGAACATGGATGCTTTCCGCGCCGAGGTTGCCGCTCTGCTCAAAGGCTCCGCAACAACGACCACTCCGACTACGCCCGCCACACCGTCAACGACCGCAATCAAAGTCGGCGATACGGTGAAACTCGCCTCGGATGCCATCTACTACACAGGCAAGGCAATTCCGGCGTGGGTGAAAGCGGACACGTGGATTGTGTCGCAGGTCAGCGGAGACAGGGCTGTCATCGACAAGAACGAGAGCGGCACGAATAGCATCTGCTCCCCGGTCAACGTCAAGTTCCTGTCGGTGGTCGGAGCGGCGACTCAGGTCACCCCGACAGCGTTCACGCCATATCTGGTCAAGGTGACCGCCGATGTCCTCAACATCCGCAAAGGTGCGGGGACGAACTACGCCGTGGTCGGTACTATCAAGGACAAAGGCGTTTACACCATCATCGAGGAAAAGGACGGCTTCGGCAAACTTAAATCCGGCGCGGGCTGGATTTCGCTGTCGTATACCAAGCGCGTGTAAATTCACCCAACTATCAAAACCCCACCTTTTGAGAGCAATCTCGGAGGTGGGGATATTTTTTTGTTTCGGATACGTCCAAACGTGCCCACCCATGGCTATACAGTGGAGGTGAATTTTCAATGAACCATTCACAAAAAGAGCGGATTGCCGCCATGCGCGGCGCGGGCGCTACATATGCGTATATTGCTCAGTCACTTGGGCTTAGCGCGAATACCGTCAAGTCTTACTGTCAAAGGAACAACCTTGGCGCTAACGGCGCCGCACACGATACCGAAAAGCCGCGATGCGAGCATTGCAAAAGGCTTCTGCCGAACACTTCTCGCGCCCATCGCCGCTTTTGCTCAGACGCCTGTCGCCTGGCATGGTGGCACAAGCACCCCGGCAAGCTCAATCAAAAAGCCGTGTATCACTTCGTTTGTCCTGTTTGCCATAAGGCTTTCACAGCTTATGGGAATGCGAATCGAAAATATTGCTCCCGCAAGTGCTACGGCAAATCAAAGAGGAAAGCAACCTACGCCAGAAAGGCGGTGGCGAAATGAGTCGCGAAGAATGTGTCATGCATTATAAAGCCGCCCTCGCCGTCTTCAAAAAATGGCTTCAACGCGAGATTATCACCGCCGAGGACTTCGCCATAATAAGCACAAAGACAGCCGAAAAATACGGCATAAGTTCTACGAGTATTTATCTCGAAATCAGCCCTGATTGAGTTGCTATTTTATTGATTTTGAGCAATATATAGTAACGTGAAAGGAGGGCTGAACCCTATGAAAATCAATGATATTACACCAAAAACGCCCACGCCGAAGCGGAAAAATGTAGCCGCCTACGCGCGGGTGTCATGCGGTACGGACGAGATGCTCCACTCCCTTGCGGCACAGGTCAGCGCATACAGCGAACTGATTCAAAGCCGCCCGGATTGGAGCTACTGCGGCGTGTACGCAGACGAGGCTCTGACAGGCACGAAAGACAGCCGCCCTGAGTTTCAGCGGCTGGTTGCCGATTGCCGCGCAGGGCTGATTGATATGGTGATTACAAAATCCATATCTCGCTTTGCACGCAACACGGTGACTTTGCTGGAGACGGTTCGGGAATTGAAGTCGCTTGGCATCGACGTGTATTTCGAGGAGCAGAACATCCACAGCCTTTCCTGCGAGGGCGAGCTTATGCTCACCATCCTCGCGGGATATGCCCAAGAGGAAAGCCGCAGTTGCTCTGAAAACGTCAAATGGCGCATCAGAAAAGACTTTGCTGATGGCAAAACCACTATGGGAAAAATGCTTGGCTACCGACTCAAAGACGGCGTGTTGACCATCGTACCAGAGGAGGCCGAGATTGTGCGGCAGATTTTTGCCGACTATCTTAGCGGCATGGGTACGCTGCGAATTAAGAAAAAGCTGGCGGCACAGGGCATTTCGCTCAGCCAGACGGGAATTTCAAACATTCTGCGAAACGAAAAGCACCGTGGCGATTTGTTGCTTCAAAAGACCGTGCGAACTGACCACATCACCAAAAAGCAAATCCGCAACGATGGCCGTTTGCCTCAATACTACGTCACCGAAGCGCATGAGCCGATTATCAGTGCGGAGGTCTTTGACGCGGTCCAAGCCGAGATTGCAAGGCGGGCGAAACACGCTCCTGCAAGTTTTCCGACCAAGCAATACCCACTCACTGGGTTGATACGGTGCGGGAAGTGCGGCGCTGCCTACCGCCGAAAACACGCAGCGGCGGGCAGCAAGTACGAGAAAATCGTCTGGATTTGCGCCACCTTCAACACGCTGGGCAAAGCCGAGTGCGACAGCCAGCAGATTCCCGAAGACATCCTGATGGCGAAAATTGAGGAACTTGGTGGGCTGGAGCGGATTAGTGAAATCATCGTTCCTGACCGCTTTCGGCTTGCATTTATAATGAAAGACGGCTCGACCGTTGAAACCGAGTGGCGGCATCGCTCACGCCGCGAAAGTTGGACAGATGAAATGAAACGGCAGGCCGCCGAACACACCAAGAAAGGAGGCGCAAAGAATGGGTAACATCAGAGTCATCCCCGCCAAAACGCAGCTTCACGCTTCCGCGCAAGTAACAACGCCTGGATATAAGCGACGGGTTGCCGGATACGCCCGCGTGTCGACAGACAAGGAAGAGCAAGAAAATTCTTTTGAAGCTCAGGTCAAATACTACACCGAGTACATCCAAAGCCGCCCCGACTGGTCGTTTGTTTCGGTCTACACGGACGAGGGTATTTCGGCCACCTCGACAAAAAACCGCGATGGCTTTAATCAGATGGTGCGGGATGCGTTAGATGGAAAGCTGGATTTGATCGTTACAAAATCAGTTTCTCGCTTTGCGCGAAACACAGTCGACTCCCTCCAAACCGTCCGCACCCTCAAGGAAAAAGGCGTGGAAATCTACTTTGAAAAGGAGCAGATTTGGACATTCGACGGCAAGGGTGAGCTGCTGATTACGATTATGAGCTCCCTGGCGCAGGAGGAAAGTCGTTCCATTTCTGAGAACGTTACCTGGGGGCAACGGCGGCGGTTTGCGGACGGCAAGGTCACCATGGCATACGGTCAATTCTTGGGATACGACAAGGGCGAGGACGGCACTCCCGCCATCAATGAGGACGAGGCGCAGATCGTCCGACTCATTTTCAAACTCTGTATCGAGGGCAAGACACCATCGGCGATAGCCAAGTATCTCACATCGCACGGTATTCCGTCCCCAGCGGGTAAAGAGACGTGGCAGGTGGCGACCGTCCGCTCCATTCTTGTACAGGAAAAATACAAAGGCCACGCCTTACTTCAAAAAACGCTGACGGTGGATTTTCTTTCCAAGAAAACCAAGGTCAACGAAGGCGAAGCTCCGCAATACTATGTCACCGACAGTCATCCCGCTATTATCAGCCCCGATGAATTCGACGCGGTTCAAGCCGAGCTGGAACGGCGAAACTCCATCGGCAGACCGCTGAGTTGCAAGAGCCCCTTCGCCACGCACCTTGTCTGCGGAGCTTGCGGCGGTTGGTACGGCAAAAAGGTCTGGGGCAGCTATAAAGAAGACAAGACCTACCGCCGGGAAATCTGGCAGTGCAACGATAAATATTCCCGCCTCGGCAAGCCCGCCAAGGGCTGCAAAACGCCGTCACTAACCGAAGACGAAATAAAGTTGAGATTCCTTGCGGTCTGGAACGGCATGACCGAAAACTGCGAACATCTTATCGCCGACTGCCGTGCGGCCAAGGAACTCCTCTGCGACTGCAAAGCCATCAACTCCGAGATTGCCGAACTGGAGCGTGAGGTGGAAGTGACCACAGAGCTTTCCCGCAAAGCCATCTTCGAGAATGCCCGCACAGCGCAGAACCAGAATGAGTTCAATCAGCGGAACAACGGTTACTTGGAACGCCAACGGGTGGCGACCGAACGCATCGCCACGCTGGAAGCTGAACGCAAAGCCAAGCGGCACAAGGCGAGAATCCTCGAAAACTTCATCAAGAACCTTGAGGCAAGCGAATCCGCCCTCACGGAATTTGACGAGACGCTCTGGGCTACCACCATCGACCGTGTTATTGTCGGGTTGGACGGAACGCTGACATTCCGCTTTTTGGACGGCAGCGAGTACGTGGGATAGAGCAAAGTTTAAGGCAGTCTGCTCTGCGGGGCAGGCTGTTTTTTATGCCCTATTTCAATCTTTTGACGGGAAAAAGCGCCGAAAATCGCAGGGGTGCAAATTTTGGGCAAAAATGCACCCCTGAGAGGGCTTCCGTCAAAAGATACCCCTGTTTTCAGCCCGAAACCGATTTTGCCCTGTTTCAGCGACGCAGCCCGCAAACAACCTTTTGACGGAGGGTGCAGAGAAAACCCTGCAAATACGCCGTTTTCGGGCAAAATGAAAAACCATCTACCGACAAAATTTCTTTTATCAATAGATGGTAGATGTTATGGTGGGAACAGCGGGACTCGAACCTGCGACCCCTTGCTTGTAAGGCAAGTGCTCTAACCAGCTGAGCTATGCTCCCACGACGCACCGCGACTGTATCAACCGCGCGCCTGCACATTATACCTTATTTGCACCACAAATGTCAAGGGAAAGCCGTGGACAGTCACCATATTTTAATGAGGTGCTACTGCTTCACCAAGCCGCCGCCCGAAGAGCAGCAGACCTCGCACTTGAATTTTTGCCCGTTAAGTGCTATAATTTGCTATACTTTCCAGCAAGGAGTTACGGCAATGCAGCTACGCGCCTCCGCGGAGGACTACCTCGAAACAATCCTCCTGCTTTCAAAAAAAATCGGGGCTGTGCGCTCTATTGATATTGTGGAGGAGATGGGTTTCTCAAAGCCCAGCGTCAGCGTAGCCATGAAAAAACTGCGCGAGAGCGATTTCATCCGCATGGACGCCGACGGCTACATAAGCCTCACCCCCAGCGGAGAGGACGCCGCAAAGCAGGTTTATGAGCGGCATTCCACATTGTTTGATTGGCTTGTGAGCATTGGTGTGCCTGATAAAATCGCCGCCGCCGACGCCTGCCGCATGGAGCATATCATCAGCGAAGAAAGCTTTGAAGCCATAAAACGCCTGCATGGAAGCGGCTCTTAACCGGTTTGCGGGCGTTGATAGATTGCAAATATACACACTCTGATTCGTGAAAAGAAAGCAAGAGAAAGTATTATCTGCCGCTTCTCCCTGCAAGGAAGGCGGCGGCGGACATCGCCTTTTTCCCTGCCGGCTGAAGCGTGATTACCTCAACCGAGCTGTTGCCGCCGCAAGCGATTATCAGTCGTTTGCGGCTTTCTGTTATCGTGCCGGGCTGTGCGCCGCCGCCCTCAAGCGGACGCAGTTCAAGTATTTTTACCGGCGAACCAAAAAGCTCCGCCGTGGCGCAGGGCCAGGGGTTAAGTCCCCTAACTTGGTTATGTATTTCACGGGCGCTTCGTCTCCAGTCTATCGGGGCCTCCGCCTTTGTGAGCATAGGGGCTGCCGTTGCAAGCGAAGAATCCTGCTTTTGGGGATAAAGAGAACCGTCCTGCAGCGCGGTTATGGTGTCAGCAAGCACCTGAGCGCCAAGCAAGCTGAGTCGGACAAACAGCTCGCCGGAGGTTTCATTTTCGCCTATTTCCGTCACGCCGCTCAGCAATATATCGCCTGTATCCATGCCTGCGTCCATCTGCATGGAGCAGACGCCGCTTTGTTTATCACCCGCCAAAATTGCCCGCTGAATCGGAGCCGCGCCGCGCCACCTTGGCAGCAGGGAGGCGTGTATATTAACGCAGCCTAGCGGAGGCAGAGCCAAAAGCTCCGGCGGCAGTATTTTGCCGTAGGCGACAACCACAATCAGCTCCGGGGAAAGAGTCCGCAGGGTAGAAAGCGCCTCGCCGTCCCTAAGGCTGCTTGGCTGAAAGACCGTAAGCCCGTGTTCCAGGGCAAATTCCTTAACGGGGGGCGGGGTAAGCGTGTAGCCCCTGCCCTTAGGCTTATCCGGCTGACAAAAAACTCCCGGCAACTCATGCCCGTCCCGCACTAAGCGCGCAAGGCAGGGAACGGCAAAATCCGGGGTACCCATAAAAACAATCTTCATGCGTTTATTTTATCACGTCCGGCGCAAATATGCAATAGCCGCTTGGTACTATTTTCCTTGGCGGGTGCATATGAATTGCCGAAAGCGAAAGACGAAGGGTTGGGATAGCATGGATTTTGAGCTTGCGGGGCAGGATATAGGTGTCAGCGTTCCGTTGTTTGAGGGCAGAACAGAGCAGGCTGTTGACGCGGATTTAACCTTGCCGGAGTATTGCCCGGACGCGGCGCGGGTGCTGCGGTGTATGCTGCTGCCCAATGTGCGCGGCATGCAGGTGGGCGGCGGCAGCGTTACCGCGGACTGCAACGCCGTGCTGCGTGTGCTTTATTGCGGGGAGGACGGGGGTGTGCATTGCTATGAGCAAGGCTATCCCTTTACTCAGGAGGCGGCAGTACCGGGCGTACAGGCGAGCGACTGCGCAACCGTCCGCGCGGAAACAAGCTACGTCAACTGCCGAATAGTCAGCCCGCGGCGCATGGATATACACGGCATGGTGCATTGCTGCTTTTGTGTGCGCAGGCTTGGCAGGCAGTCGGTAATATCCGGGGCAAGCGGCGGAGGGGTGCAGGTAAAAACCACGCTTTGCCGGGTTATCAGCGCGGCGGGGGAGGTAGCAAGGGCATTCCCCGTGGCGGAGGTGCTGGAGCTTGACGCTGACGCACCGCCGGTTCGTCAGCTGCTTTATGCGCAGGGTACTGCCGCGGCGGGTGAGCTTAAGGCAATCAGCAACAAGCTGCTGCTTAAGGGGGAGCTGCGGCTGAGGATACTCTATCTTGCGGACAATGCCTCCGAGGAGCCGGCGGTGCTGGAATACGCAATCCCCTTCAGCCAAATTATTGAGGTTGAGGGCATAGACGAGAGCTGTGCGCAGGAAACGGTGCTAACGGTGCCGTCACTGGAAATTTCCCCGCGCGCGGACGCTTCCGGCGAGCGCCGCTTGCTGGACGTAAACGCAATGGTGCTTGCGGACATTATCGCAACACGGGAGCTGGAAATCCCCGTTGCGGTTGACGCTTACAGTACACAAAACGAGCTTGAAACGGAATACCGCAGCATGGAGCTTTTGCAGCCGTTGGAGGTCGTTTCCGAGCGCTTACCGATAACGGGCGGCGTAACCCTGCCGGGCGGGTCAAAGGAAATCTTAGCGGTTTGGAGCGCTGAACCTAACACCGACGCCGCGGCAAACGGCGACGAGCTGACAATCAGCGGCGCGCTGCCGCTTAACATACTTTATTTGGATTCCGCGGGAGAAACCGCCTTTTGCGAAAAAGCGCTGGATTTCCGCTTCCGCAGGGTCTTGGGGCAGGGGGTTCAAAGGCTGCTTTGCCGCCCGCGCGTCACCACGCTCAGGTTGGATTACAGCCAAGGGGCAAATGGAGAGCTGCAGCTGCGTGCCGACGCGGAGCTGAACGCGGCTGCCTATAATTTGAGCGAAAAGCGGGTTATAGTCGGTCTGCAGCCGGACGAAAACCGACCCAAGGACGACGATACCCCGGCGCTGACGCTGTATTTTGCGGACAGGGGCGAAAGTATTTGGGAGATTGCCCGCAGCCACAACACCACGGTGGAGTCAATCAACCAAGAAAACTCGCTTGGCGGGGAAACGCTTACAGAGGCGCAAATGCTGCTGATACCGCGGGCTTAAGCCGCGCCACACCAACACAGGAGGGAAAGCACATGGAAAAACGTGGCAATACCCAAGCGGGAGCCGCAGGCAGGGACGGCTTCGGAATTGAGCAGGCAGCCGCCGAAGCCTTTGGAGAGGAGCCGTTTGTGCCGGAGGATACACAGGAGGCATACGAATACCCGGAGCCGGAGGAATATGCCGCACAGGAGGAGCAGCCGGAAGAGGAAGCTCCGCAGGAGGCAGAGAGGGAGTATCAGGAGGAATATGAGGTTACACCCGAGCCGGAGCGGGAGGAGCTTGCGCCTGAGGTGAGCAAGCAGGCAAGCTTTAATGAAACGCTTGAAAAAATCAGCCGTGGGGCGGACACCGTGCTTGATATAGCCCGCAAGGCGGGCGAGGCGGTGCGAGAGGGCTACAATATCTACAAGGATATTGCAAAGCGAACCCAGGGCGATGTTTATGTTGGTGTGGTGGGTCCTGTCCGCACGGGCAAATCCACGCTGGTGCGCCGCTTTATGGAAACCCTGGTTATACCCAATATGCGGGAGGAATACCGCGCGCAGCGAGCAAATGACGAGATGCCGCAATCCTCAAGCGGGCGAACAATAATGACCACCGAGCCGAAGTTTGTGCCGGAAAAAGCGGTGCAGATTGATTTGCCGGAGCAGGCGAAGCTGCGCGTTCGCTTAATAGACTGTGTGGGCTATATCGTGCCCTCCGCCCTGGGTTATATTGAGGGAAATCAGCCGCGCATGGTGCGCACGCCGTGGTTTGACGAGGAAATACCGTTCAACATGGCGGCGGAGATAGGCACGCAAAAGGTCATCAGCGAGCATAGCACAATCGGCATTTTGGTCACAACGGACGGCTCAATCAGCAGTATACCCCGTGCGGAATATGACGAGGCTGAGGAGCGGGTTGTCTGCGAATTAAAAGCGCTGGATAAGCCCTTTGTTGTTTTGCTTAACTGCCGCGAGCCAAGGGCAGAGCAGGCGCAGGCGCTTGCGGGTCAGCTGGAGGAAAAATACGGCGTGCCGGTGCTTGCGGTCAATTGCATGGAGCTGACGCAGGACGAGATTAGGTATATCCTGGGGCAGGTGCTCTTTGAGTTCCCTATTAAGGAAATCGCGCTGGATTTGCCCCGCTGGGTGGCGCGGTTGGACAGAAACCACTGGCTGCGCAGCGCCTGCTTCAAGGCGTTTGCGGATAATGCGAGGGGGCTGCGCCGTGTGCGGCAGGTCAAGGAAATGGCGCAAAAAACCTGCGGGGAAGAGAACATAAGCTGCGCCGCCGTTACCAGCATGGATTTGGCGCGCGGCGCGGCAAGGATTTCCATAACAATGGCGCCGGATTTGTTCTACCGTGTGCTGGCGGAAACGACGGGGCTGCCAATCCAAAACGAACAGGACCTTATGGATTCCATGCGTTCGCTTGCGCAGGTTAAAAGCAAGTATGAGCGGGTGGCAAACGCCCTTACGGAGGTTGAGCAAACCGGCTACGGCATTGTTTTGCCCGCGCTTGACGAGCTTAGCCTTGACGAGCCGGAAATAATGCGGCAGGGCGGGCGCTACGGGGTAAGGCTGCGGGCAAGCGCTCCGTCAATACATTTGCTGCGGGCGGATATAACCACCGAGGTTGCGCCGATTGTGGGCAGCGAAAGCCAAAGCGAGGAGCTTGTGCATTATCTGCTTAAGGAATTTGAGGAGAACCCGGCGGAGATTTGGCAGTCAAATATCTTCGGCAAAAGCCTGCATGAGCTTGTTAACGAGGGCTTGCACAACAAGCTTTACCGAATGCCGGCTGACGCCCGAATACGAATACAGGAAACGCTGGAGAAAATTATTAACGACGGCGCCGGCGGGCTTATTTGTATAATCCTTTAGCGGCGCTTGCGGCAAAACGCGGCGGGGTGAAAGCCTCGCCGCCTGTTGTGCCTGCAGCAAAAAAGGCTGTTGCGCCAAGCCCCTTGCCAAGGCGGTCAGAAATATGTTATAATTAGTTCCGGAGGAGGTGCGGTATGGAAGAACACGAAGCGTTGATTCCCGAGCAGCAGCACGATGGCATGGCCTTTTCGGATTACGATGTTGAGGATGAGGGAGAATTGCTTTGGAGTGATTATAAGCACTCCTTTTTTCTCTTCATTCCGGACCTGCTGCACAAATACTGGATACAGAACGGACGTGTTTATGTCAGCCGCTTTGAGTTTTACCAAAAGCGCCGTGCGTTCGGCAAAAAGGGTGCCCGCGGGGAGTCGGAATTCATATTCTATCCACACCTTGCGAGGGACAGCGTTTGGCTGTTCAGAGTGCAGGATTCGCGGGTTATGCAGGGCTTTTGGGGCAGGGTTTTTGACCGCGGCACCGTCACGATTATCTCCCACGACAAAACCCAAAAGGAGCTTGACTTGGTTAACATAAAGCACCCGCTTGAGTTTTGTAACTGGCTGGATAACCTTGTGGAGTATGAGCGCTGGAAGCATAAAGTAAAGGTTAACGAATTTGTTTCGGATTAGGCTGTTTTTTGCCCCACGGGGCTTGCAATATTGTGAAAAAGTGGTATAATATCAACAGCCTTGCACTTAAAAAAGGGTGTTGCGGGGTTTTTGCGTGTGATTGGAGGAAAAGCAAATGGATAATATGCTCAGAGAGGTTTTGGATACGGACCACCGCGAGAGCGAGCGCACGGCTCAGCTGATTAAAACCCGCGAAATGATTTTTGATGAGCTGCGCGAAAAGAAGGAAGAGCTTTTGTCCGCCGCAAGGGAGCAGGCAAGGGACGATATTGCCGAGCTTGACAAGCGCTACGCCGGCATTACCCGCGGACTGATTGACGAGCTGCTTGGGCGGGGCAGGGAGGCTCTGCGCAAGCTTGACGAATACGGCAATGCCCACCGTGACGAGTGGGCGGACGAGCTTGTAAAAGCGGTTTTGGATTGAGTAAAAACAGTGTTATCTTGGGGAGAGGAGGCGATTACCATGGTAAAATACGCGGGGAACGCGCTTTATGCAAAATGCCACGCGCTTTACGGCAAGCGGCTTAAGGACGCGGACTATTCACTGCTGCTTAGCTGCAAAACAGTGGGGGACGTTGCCTCGTACCTAAAAACAAAAACGGTTTATTCGGACGCGCTGGCAAATATCCACACGCCAACCGTGCGGCGCCAACAGCTTGAGCTTCACCTGCGAAGCCATTTGTTTTATGAATTCGCCTCTCTCTGCCGTTACGAGGTAAGCCTTGGGCAGGGCTTTTACCGCTATTATATTATGCGCGGAGAGGTGGCGCAGCTGTTAACCTGTATCCGTCTTTTGGATTCCGAGCACCAGGACGACTACCTGCTGAGTATGCCGGCATACTTCCAACGCTACGCCTCCTTGGATTTGTTTGAGCTGGCAAAGGCAACAGACGCAAAGCAGGTTTGGGACGCGACCGAGGGCAGCGAATACCACGAGATTTTGCGCCCGTTTTTGGAGAAGAACCCGGAACGTCCGGATATAAGCGCCATTGAGCTTGCTCTGGATTCCTACCTTTGGCGGCAGCTGTATGTTATTTTGGGCAAGGCGTCCGGCAAAAGCACCCAGTCCGAGGGACTACGCTACCTGACTGTGGACGCGGACATGAAAGCGATTGCAATTGCCTACAGAATGAAAAAATACCTGCGCAGCAACGGCAACCAAATCCGCGCCAAGGTGGATTTCAGCTCCGGGCGGCTGAGCAAAAAGCAGGTGGAGGAGCTTTTGGACGCTCCAAGCGCGGAGGAGCTTTTGCGGCGGCTGGCGGCGACACCCTACGGCACACAGTTTGCCAAGCAGGATTTTTTGTATATTGAGGACAGCACCTCAAGGGTTTCCTATGCGCACGCCCTAAAAAAATTCCGCTACACCACGGACGCGGGCGTTTGTACGCTGGCGTACTTGGACTTGGCGGAAAACGAGCTGAAGAATCTGACGCATATTATCGAGGGCATACGCTACGGGGCTCCGCCTGAGGAAATACGCAAGCAATTAGTGAGTTAGGAGTGACTTATGTCCGTTTCGCAGATGAAATTGGTGCGCACGGTTGGCTTTCTTTCAAAGCTTAACCTGTTTTTGGCGACCTGCTGTATAGACGGCTTTTTTGAGCCGGACAACGCCGCCCGCCATATTTCTCCCTCGCTTGGCTTTGCGCCGCTGCAGGAGGAAAACCCCTACAGCGCCATGCTGCACAAAATTGACGAGCTTTGCGAAATCAGCGGCATAGTGCCTGAAAGGCGCCGTGTTCGCGCAAGCCTTATGCCGGACCAGCAGGGTGAGGAATGGTTGGTCAGTATGGGTGAGCGTGTTGCGGATGTCCACGACGAAAGGCGCGACCTTGCCGAGCAGCTTTCACTTTGCGAAAACGCAATGGAGCAATACCGCCATTTTGTGGGGCTGGATACCCCGCTTGAGTCAATCTTCAGCTGTGAGTATATTAAAGTGCGCTTTGGGCGCCTGCCGAAGGAATCCGCAGCAAAGCTGCAGCTTTATGCGGATAACCCATACCTGCTATTTATCTCCTGCTCCGAAACGGAAACAGACGAATACGGCGCTTATTTTGCGCCGAAGCACTATGCCGACGAGGCTGACCGTATTTTTGCCTCACTCTTTTTTGAGCGCCTGTGGATTCCCGGCGCTGTGGGGCGCCCGCGCGATGTTATGGCGCATTTGGAGCAGAACGTGGCAATCCTTAAGGAACAGATTGCCGCGCTGGATAAGCGCAGCCGCGAGCTTTGGCACAGCGAAACGGAGCGCCTGAACGCAATGTATTCCCAGCTGTGCTATTTGAGTGAGCTGTTTGAGCTGCGCCGCTTTGCTGTGGTTCACGGCGACAGCTTTTTCTACACAGGTTGGGTACCGGCGGACAGAATGCGGGCGTTCACAAGGCTGATTGACAACATGGACGGCGTTACCTTTGAGGCTGTAGACCCTGACCCAAGCGACAGCGAGGGGGTTCCCGTGCGGCTGAAGAATATACGCCTGTTCCGTCCGTTTGAATATTTGGTCGGTATGTTCGGCTTGCCCTCCGGCACGGATATGGACGTTACGCCCTTTGTCGCAATAACCTACACGCTGATTTTCGGCATGATGTTCGGCGACGTGGGACAGGGCTTTGTGTTGCTTTTGGCGGGGATTTTCGCCTACTTTAAGCTGCGCAGCAAAATGGGCGCTATCCTTGCGTACTCCGGCGGGGCGGCAATTCTGGGCGGGCTTGTTTACGGCTCTTTCTTCGGCTATGAGGATAAGCTCAACTTCATCTACCGCTGGATTGGCTTGAACGACAAGCCTGTTCACGCAATGGAAAGCATAAACGGCTTGATGATTATGGGGCTTATGGTTGGCATTGTTATGATGCTCTGCTCCATGGCAATCAACATCATCACTTCAATCAAAAACAAGCGCTACGGCGACGCGCTGTTTGGTCCAAACGGGCTGACCGGCATAGTCTTTTACCTTAGCGGAATAGTTTTTGCGGCGGACTTTTTGGGGGCTGAGCTTCCCGTCAGTTCTGCGGTTTACGGTCCCTGTGCCCTTGTGGCGGTGGTGCTGCTCTTCTTCCACCCAATACTTTCAAAGCTGCTTGCGCGCCGCAAGGATTGGAAGCCCGAAAAGACCGGCGAGTTCATCATGGAATCCTTCTTCGAGGTCTTTGAATATGTGCTTTCCTACTTCAGTAACACAGTGTCGTTCCTGCGGGTCGGGGCGTTCGTGCTCGTCCATGGCGGCATGATGATGGCTGTGTTCTCAATGGCAAAAAACGACAATATCTTAGTTATCGTCTTGGGCAACATTTTTGTCATCGCAATCGAGGCGCTGTTCACATCAATTCAGGCAATGCGGCTGCAATTCTATGAGATTTTCAGCCGTTGCTATAAAGGCGAGGGGCGAGCCTTTGCCCCCGTCAGACTTAAATAAGCCAATAACTTTTGGAGGTAAAACACCATGCAAATCATTCTTTACACATTGCTGGCACTGCTGCCGCTGCTGTTCCTGACTCTGTCAATCTACGGCACACTGCGCCGCTTTAGCGCCGGTCAAAGCAAAAAAAGCGTCCTGCTGCGCCACTTTGCCACAGTGGGCGTCGCCTGCCTGATTATGGGCTGCTTAGCTTTCTTTGCCTCTGCGGCGGACACAGCCACGGCAACCGAGGCTGCGACTGAGGCAGCGGTTAACGACGGCTTCACCAAGGGCATGATTGCTCTTTCCGCGGCGCTTTCTATGGGCGTTTCGGGCATTGGCGCGGGCATTGCAATCGCTGCGGGCGCACCTGCCGCAATCGCCGCGACGAGCGAGAACCCCGCCGCCTTCGCAAAGTCAATGATTCTCGTCGCCTTGGGCGAGGCTATCGCCATTTATGGTCTGGTTATCTCAATCATGATTTTGGGCAAGTTTTAACGGGCGACCGAAGATGGAGTTTTTTGTTATCAGCGATAATACGGACACCCTGACCGGGATGAGGCTTGCCGGTATACCGGGGCGGCTGGCCCATACCCGTGACGAGGTCGCCGCGGCGCTTGAGGCGGCCGTTGGGGATACGCGCGTGGGCGTGGTGCTGATGACCGAGAAGCTGGCGGTGGAATACAGTGAGCTTTCGGAGCCGCTTAAGGGAAGCAAGGGCAGACCGCTGCTGATTGAAATCCCGGATAGGCACGGTTCAGGGCGGGCTAAGGATTCCATCACCCGCTATGTGCGTGACGCAATCGGCGTTAAGGTATAAAATATATGCCATTTGCGGCGGAAAGGATATTGCCATGTTAGAGCAGGAGGAGCGCCTGAAGCGTTTTCTGGCTGAGATAATCACAGAGGCGGAGGATAGGCGCGGAGCGATAATTGACGAGCTGCGGGAGCTGCGCGAAAAGGAGCGGGAGCAAGCTCAGGAGGACGCGCGGCAGCTGCGGGCTACCTTGCTTTCCGCCGAGGAAAAGCGGCTCACAATAAAGCAAAACGCCGAGCTTTCGGCACAGCGTGAGGAGCTGCGCAAGGCACTTGCGCGCAAGCGTGAGGAGTTGGCGAGCAGCGTGCTGGCTTCCGCAAGGGAGAAAATTAAGGCGTTTGCGGCAGGCAAGGATTACTCTGAGCTGTTTGAACGCCGTGCGCTCAGGCTGTGCGAAAGGTTCAAGGGTCGTGAGTTTACCCTGCTTGTCCGTGCCGAAGACCTAGTGGAGGCGCAGGCTCTCGTCGGCGGCTTTGAGGGCGGCAAAGCGGAAGTAGACCCCACCATAAGCTTGGGCGGCTGCAGGCTGAAGTGCGGAAGCGTGACCGCGGACGACAGCCTTGACGCCCGCCTTGAGCTGCTTCGCGGACAGGTGCTGGAGGGCATTTCCCTGCCGGAGCTTTAGGCCGAAGGCTTGTAAAGTCGCCGGAAGAGGGCTATTTGCCGCAAAAAATGACAGCACAGGTATGGTGTAATAAAAACAGGCGCAACAGGACCGGTAAGCGGACCTCATTTGCATATGAGGGTTACGAATAATGGTACAAATTCCTCTAATAGCAGCCTTAACGCTGCGGTTAATCCGGTTTATTTTTACCCTAATTATACATTCGTGTATAAATATGGCGGCTGAAAACGAAAGAGTTTGACATGTTTAATTTATTCAAAAAATCGCTGCTGTTGTTTTGCGTTTCCATTCTTGTATTTTGTTCAGCTTGCGCTTTATATGAAGATGATCCAGTGAACACTTCAACTCCAAATTCCGCAACTTCTCCTGTGCAAAATACAACGGAATTACAACCTGAGACAACGAAATTGACACGCCAACAACTATGTTAGCAACAACGACACAAGAAAAAAGCTCGCAAATAACCACAGCCTCTACGCCTACGGAAACAAAAGCTCCTCAAATTCAGGGGAAGCTATCTCCTATTGAGGGCGTTAATATCGGCGATTCATTCTCACAGGCATTTTCAGTTATTCGAGAAAAATATGGGATTACGAGCGATGAGCGCAGCGAGTGGAATAACTACGAAATTCCAACCTACAAATATTACACAGAAGATACAACATTTGATTTTTCTGTTGATAATAATTCATTGGTTCGTATTGCAACTTCTGAGAAGGATGCTTCCCTAGATGGCATAAAAATGGGAGATTTAAAAAATACCGTAGTGGACATGGTTGCAACAGAGTTCGTTATTGATGAAGAGAATAGGGCGATAAACTATGAGAAAAGCGGACTGTTTATAACCTTTATGTTTGATCAAAATTGGACTGTAGACATGATTGCTATAAGCACCTTTGAAGTTCAGGCGCTAGCATAAAATATGAAAAATCCAAATCCTGTCTTCAACATCAGCAAAAGTGGCACGTGGAAATATTCGAGTGTAAATTCCAACTTTGACCCGTTATACTACGATTCAACATACACAGGTTTTTCAGCGTTGAAAATTAGCAATCCATGGGAAAAGAAATGAGGAGTTACATTATGAAAATGTATAAAAAAATATTAATCGCCTTTATTTCGATTATTGTTATATTGTTGATGTTAACCTCCTGCGATATGTTTGCCACAACCGAAGCAGAGCCTTCGCAGTTGACTGAAACTTCATCATTAGGCGCGACAATTTTCACGCCAACAACTGTGCCTACAACCCCTTTACCAACTTATACGCCCGGTTCTGTGAGCTTGCTGTCCCCGGAAGAAGTGAAAAAACAATATGATGTAACTTACGAAATGAAGTTTAGGAAATGTTATTATACAATTCCAGGATGGATTGAAACTGATATTCCCGATGAAATTGTTTCGGCAAAAGATATACGCGAATATAATGATCGCTATTTTGTTGATAATCCAGATGCCGGTACAGATTATGTGATGCCGCTTAAAAGAATTATCGAACATTTCAAAATCCCAAAAGAAGAAATTGAAAAATGTATTGAGGCGGAGAAGCAAGCATATCTTGACTTAATTAGTGACGGCTATAGCATTGACTTAAATTCAGAAGAATATGAGCTTCCCAATGCCGATATAATCTACACCTTTGACGATGAAATCATTAACGATTACTATCGCAGAGAGTGACATGATTGAAATAGCCGGCGGCAAAAGCGGCTCCGGCGGATTGGAAACTGTGGATATATACGAAAACGAGCAAACAACATCAAAAGTCCGAGTTGTTATCCCTAAAAGTGACCTTTTTGATATCTTGATGATATATATTATATGTGACGAATGCCATTTATCGCTAGAGGGCAAGCAAGAAAAAATATCCCCAAAATCGCTCGACAAATTATGAGCAATTTTGGGGTCTGTTTATGATATATTACAGCTAAGTCCGGGCGGACAGGGAGCAATACCCGCTGCAAATACCATTTCTGTTAAATGCGTTAAATGGATTGACACAGGAGTATAAATCAGTTATACTAAGCGCATGACCGACAGGTCAGATCCCGGGGGCTCGGTCGCCCCAAATTCCACGACGGTTGGGACACTGTCGAATAGTATAAGCAATGCGGATGTGGTATATTTGTATTTACATGGTGGAACAGGTAAATTGTTCTTCAAAGGAGAAAAAATGACGATTAGCCAAATAAAAGAATTATCATCCAAAAGTATCAAAAAGATATTTTTGTTTAGTTGTTATGGTGGCGATGGGAAAGAGGGTAACAATGTGGCTTGGGCAATTGCTAAAAGAGCAGGTGCCAAGGTAATTGCTTGCACGGGTAGCGTCTCGTACCAAAAGTGGTTTGGATATACTTATGCTCGTGTAAGCTCAATTTTTACCTGTTGGAATAGTTATTACTATAGTTCTGGAAAAGCTAAGAAAAGTTTATATGCTTGGGGGATGGTATGACTATGTTGAAAAAATATATTGTAATTACATCAATCGCTTTAGCTTTCTTATTAGGAGGACTCTTAGTGTTTAATGTTCTTATCCCAAAAACCAATATTTCCGCCGAGAACGCAAGTCTGTTTTATGTTTACGACGATATAGAAATAAATGAACAACTTTCTTTAGAAGAAAGCGTATTGCTAAAAACAATGTTCAATAATAAAAGGCTCTACCCTGATAATCCTTCTTGTGGTTTCACTGAAAATGTTTCTATCCGTTTTGATGATTTAGTATTTTGTATTGCTTGCGATGGTTGTGAAATCATTGAATTTGAAAATAAATACTTTAAGATTTCAAAATCGGATAGAGAAACAGTGAATAGAATCTTTGAGAAATACGGCGGACTATTTCCCTGCATATAAAAATAAGATTTTTAGGAGGCGAACAGAATGATTGATAATATGTCACTAAATCTGGAGATACTACACCTATTATTGGCGCTGATTTTGTTACCGCTTTTGAGTGTTACATTGTTTATTGAAGCAATCAAAAAGGAAACAAAGAGCAGAAAAGCGTGTGTAATTTCAGGTGTAATTGCCCTTGCTATCAGCGCTTTTTTGATACTCTTACCTTTACGAGAAATTGACATAGCTTCTGCCGAAAACCTTGGTATTCTCGAATATTTTGCCCTGTTCATCTTTTCGATCCCGGCACTAATTTCAGGTATCCCACAGGCATTAATGCTAGTCGCATGTTACATTTGGTTTCGCAAAACAAAACAAAAAAAGTGGATACCGATAGTAACAACAGCGATTATAGTTCCACTAAGTGTCGTAATCTGGGGATTAGTTGTAAATGCCGACAGTTTGCTTCCATGAATCATCAACAGCTTGCAAATTGTTTGGCGCGGTGGTATACTTGTTGGGCAGTTCGATGATGCGGACGTGATGAAATTTCTCTATTCGGGGGAGCATATGGTTGGCTTGGTGCAGGCGTCACTATAATTAAATCGTCGTTGTACGACTGGCGTAGAGGGTGAGGTTTCTCCATGAAAAAAAAGCATGCAGTGTTGATGGCAATTGTTGGGATTGTTTTATCCCTTGTTTGCGTTGTATTTCTTTACATAGTATCACACCAAAACATATACGGTTTGTCATTGCCAAATGAATATGATTTCATTGAATATCCGTATATTGATTTGTTTGATTTTGAAAAAGCAGATTCTATCATTCCCATACGTGAGGATGATCCGAATAAAATACTAAATTCTGCTGTAATTTCAAACCATCAATTAACTGGCTTGCGATGTACTGTCAGTCAAGTTGCAATGATGACTGTTGATGGGATTCCAAATGACCGTTATGTATATTTGCACTCTTGTTTTGTCAGAACATACCCTTGGACGCAATACAAAATCGAAAGCACAAATGAATTCGCGGAAAACAATTTTTTGAAACAAACTGCCGATAGTTCAAATAATATCTTCGTTAAATATGATGACAAGCGTTTTGACGACGTTCTTGCGTGTGCCCAGTCAGACGGTTTTGTGGTTTGCGTAAAGTATAAAGATTATTATTTCGGCGTTGAATACAACGGAAAAAACAGTCTTCAACAATGCTTGGATGCAATGTATGACGAGTTGAATTCATATCAGAGTCTAGGCTTAAGGAGAGTTTATTTGGAATATTTTCAAAAATAGTGAAACCCGCTTGACGATATCTTTGACGCGGAGTTTAAACGGCCTGCGGACACGCAAAAATGATACGAAATTCGTGTGGGATAATGATAGGCTTGTTGGGCAGAGCGACGGCTCGAACTTGATGAAGTTCCTTTACGCCGACGGAGAAATCATCGTATTTGTGCTAAATGGCGACAGCTATTTCTACTTAAAGAACTTGCAAGGCGATATTGTCGGGATTGTTGACAACACCGGCGCGCTTGTGGTAGAATATGCCTACGACGCTTGGGGTAACACCATTTCACAAACCGGTGCGCTGGCTGAGGTTAATCCGTTTAGGTATTGCGGGTGTTCGATGACTTCAAATTTATTTGAGAGTAGGTGTCAAAATGGATAATATCGAGTTCAAAAAAATATGGTCTGATACTGATTTTTATCAGATACAAATTTGTGCAATCAATAATTACGTAAAC
>JAISSW010000001.1 GCA_031272895.1 Clostridium sp.
TACGGCTACGCTTACGCGGCTCCCGGCTCCCGGCTCCCGGCTCCCGGCTCCCCAAGGATTATACGCGCTTTGACATCTCTCGTCAATAGCTTGCGAGAATTATTCGGCATAAATCCCCCTGATTTGCCAAAATTCCTGTGGTTTTGCTAAAGTATAGCATATGTGATGGTGATTGTCAAGGGGGGACGGCGTGGAGAAAATGAAGTAGACACCCATGCGTTAATTATGAGCGTGCATTTAGCGGCATTAATGGTATAATATTGTCATGAAAAGCGCACCCAAAACGCTCCCGTTAAGGACGGCGCGGCAAAAAAATGCGGCTTTCACGGGCTTTTCACAGCAAATCCCTTGACACGGCGGCGCTTAAGCTGTAAAATATTCCTTGGGTTCTTTTGAGAAGAAACACAACAAAAGGAGAGGGAAAGACATGGGCTATTATCAACCGGAGGTAGAATGCGCGCCGCGGGAGCGCCTGCGGGAAATCCAGTCCGAGCGCCTTAACAAAATGGTGCGCAATTGCTACGACAATGTGCCGTTCTATAGGCGCAAATTCGACGAAATGGGCATTAAGCCGGAGGATATTACCTCCATTGACGACATTACCAAGCTGCCCTTTACCGTTAAGCAGGATTTGAGGGACAATTACCCATACGGGCTGTTCGCCGTCAAAAGGGATAAGCTGGCGCGAATCCATGCCTCGTCCGGAACAACGGGCAAGCAAACGGTTGTTGGCTACACCAAGGAGGACCTGCTGCACTGGGCGGAGGGCGCCGCGCGCGCGATAGTCGCCGCCGGGGGCAGCGCCAACGATTTTATCCACGTCAGCTACGGCTACGGGCTGTTCACGGGCGGGCTTGGGCTGCACGACGGAGCGGAGCTGCTGGGGGCGATTGCAATCCCCGTGAGCAGCGGCAACACCAAGCGCCAAATCCAAATACTTCAGGATTTCCGTTCGGATATACTCTGCTGCACGCCGTCCTACGCCATGTTTATTGGCGAAACCCTGCGCGAAATGGGCATTAAGCCGGACGAAATCCCGCTGAGGGCGGGCATATTCGGCGCGGAGGCCTGGAGCGAGAATATGCGCCGCGAGATTGAAAAGGCGCTGGGCATTAAGGCCTACGACATCTACGGGCTCAGCGAGATTGCCGGACCCGGCGTTTCCTACGAATGTGAGGAGCAGACGGGGATGCACGTCTGCGAGGATTACTTCTACCCGGAGATTATTGACCCGGACACCCTTGAGCCGCTGCCGGACGGCGAATACGGCGAGCTTGTGTTCACCTGCATAGGTAAAGAGGCGCTGCCGTTAGTGCGCTACCGCACAAGGGATATATCCTGCCTGACGAGGGAAAAATGCTCCTGCGGGCGGACGCTTGTTAAAATGAAAAAGCCGCGCGGGCGCAGCGACGATATGCTGATTATCCGCGGGGTTAATGTGTTCCCCTCACAGGTGGAGCACGTGATTTTGCAGCTTGGCATGGAGCCGAACTACCAAATTGTTGTTGAGCGAGAGAATAACCTTGACACCATGACCGTTTGCATTGAAATGAGCGACAAGATGTTCAGCGATGAAATAAGCGAAATTGCCGCCGCGGAAAAAAGAATAGCCGGAGCAATGCTTTCCACGCTGGGCGTTGGCGCAAAGGTCCGGCTGGTGGAGCCGCGTACCCTGCCGCGCAGCGAGGGCAAGGCAGTGCGCGTGATTGACAACCGTAAGATTTGAGCAAAGGGAGGAAAACACAATGGAGATAATGCAAATTTCGGTTTTTGCGGAAAACCGACCGGGGCGCCTTGCGGAGCTGACGGAGCGTATTGCCGCCCTTGGAATTGACCTGCGGGCGCTTTCCCTTGCGGATTCGGCGGAATACGGCGTGCTTAGAATGATAGTCGCCGAGCCGGAGAAGGCGCTTGCCTGTATTAAGGCGGCGGGAATGATGGCGGCGGGGACCCCCGTGCTTGGTGTAGCCGTGGACGACGTGCCCGGCGGCTTTGCCCGTGTGGTTCGCATTCTTGCGGACGCGAGCGTATCCGTGGACTATGCCTATGCCTTTTTAACGCCCACCGGCGGAAAGGCGGGGGTTATCCTGCGGGTCAAGGACAACGCCGCGGCAGCCGCAGCACTGCAGCTTGCCAAGGTGGAGCTTTTGACGCAGGAGCAGATATTCTGAATTAAAGCGCACAAGCGAGCCATGCCTTGCGACGTGGGCGCTTGTGTTGTTTTGCGCAAAAAATTTGCAATATTGCGCAAAATACGCTATACTTTATTGGCGGCAAAAGCCGCAAAAGGGAGGTTGCCTTTATGGACAGCAATTGGCTGCAAATACCAAAACGAATCAAGGAGCTGCGCGAGGTGCTGGAAAAAGCGCCGGAGGACGTCGCTCAGGCGCTGGGCATTCCCGCGGAGGAATATATTGCCATGGAAAGCGGCGAAAAGGATATTCCCATAAGCCTGCTTTACAGTATTGCTCAGCAGTTAGAAACCGACTTCACCGTGCTTTCCACGGGGGAGGAGCCGCGCATGAGCCAATACACCGTGGTGCGTAAGGGCGAGGGCGACCGCTTTGACCGCTACGCCGGCTACCACTTCGAGGGCTTGGCGGATAACTTCCAAAAGCGGGTTATGAAGCCAATGCTGGTGACCTTGGAGGCGGAGGAGCCCGACCCGGAGCCGGTGGTTCACAGCGGGCAGGAGTTCAACTACGTTTTGGAGGGGGAAATCCTGCTGCGGCTGGGCAGCTCACAAATCCACCTTAAGGCCGGCGACAGCGCCTACTTTAATTCAAGTCTGTGGCACGCGCAGTCCGCTGTGGGCGGCAGAGCAAGGTTCCTTGCGATTATTACGGATAAAGACAATTAACACACGAGGTTAGGTATGTACGAAATTCTTAAACGCTTTTGCCCCCACAGGGGCTTCAACAGCTACGCGGAAATGAAGGGCAAATTCAGGATTGTTGTGCCGGAGGACTTTAACTTCGGCTTTGACGTGGTTGACGCTTGGGCGCAGCTTGACCCGGATAAGCCCGCCCTGCTTTGGACCAACGATTCCGGCGAAATGCGCTCCTTCAGCTTTGGCGACGTGCGCGACGAAAGCAACCGAGCCGTCAACTTTTTGCGGGATAAGGGAATCCGCAAGGGCGACGTGGTCATGCTCATACTCAAGCAGCGGCCGGAGGTTTGGTTTTTGCTCACGGCGCTGCACAAGCTTGGGGCAGTCGCCCTGCCGGCAAGCTACCAGCTTACGCCCAAGGACCTGCGCTACCGCTTGGAGCTTGCGGAGGCAAAAATGCTCATCACCGTGGGCGACGAGGACATAGTTGCCTACGCTAAGCAGGTGCTTAAGGACAGCCCCGGGGTGAAAAACTATGTTACCGTGGGGGATGAAGCCGTTGAGGGCGCGATTGATTACCGCAGGGTTATAGGCGATTATTCAAGTGAATATGAGCGCCCGACGGGGGAGGAGAACACAAGCGTCAACGACCCGCTGTTGATTTATTTTTCCAGCGGCACGACGGGCATGCCAAAAATGGTGCGGCATGACCATTCCTCACCCTTAGGTTACATAACAAACGCCCTGTTTTGGCAGTGCGTTGAGGACGGCAGGGTACATTTGACCCAGACGGACAGCGGCTGGGCAAAATTTGCTTGGGGCAAAATCTACGGTCAATGGATTTGCGGCGCCTGCGTGGGGGCTTATGATACCGAAAAGTTCATACCCAAGGCAATGCTGGAGGCGATAATGCGCCTTAAGCCCTATTCCTTTTGCGCCCCGGCGACTATTTTCCGCTTCCTTATAAAGGAGGATTTGAGCGGGTACGACTTCAGCTTCATCAAGCATTCCAGCCTTGCCGGCGAACCGCTGAACCCGGAGGTTTTCCGCCAGATTGAAAGCAAGACGGGGCTGCGGATATACGAGGGCTTTGGGCAAAGCGAGGGCAGTGTGCTGCTTGCTAACTTCCCCTGGGACGAAATACGCCCGGGCAGTATGGGCAAGCCCTCACCTATTTACGATATTTTCCTTATGCGGGAGGACGGCAGCCCCTGCGAGGACGGCGAGGTTGGGGCAATCAGCGTCCGGAACGCACTGAACAACCACCCCACCGGGCTTTTCAGGGAATACTGGAAGGACGAGGCGGCGACGGCAAAAGCGTTTCAGTTTGGGCATTATTGCACCGGCGACACCGCCTGGCGCGACGCGGACGGCTACTATTGGTTTGTTGGGCGCAACGACGACGTAATTAAATGCTCCGGCTACCGCATTGGACCCTTTGAGGTGGAAAGCGCCCTGATGGAACACCCCGCCGTGCTGGAATGCGCAGTGACGGCGTACCCCGACCCGCTGCGCGGAGAGGTGGTTAAGGGCACCATAGTGCTTGCGCGCGGCTTCGAGGGCACGGACGAGCTGATAAAGGAGCTGCAGAACCTTGTTAAAAGGGTCACAGCGCCGTACAAATACCCGCGGGTGATTGAGTTTGTAAAGGAGCTGCCCAAAACAAGCAGCGGCAAAATCATGCGAACGGCAATCCGCGCCGCGGATATGCAGAAGCTAAGAAAATAAGTAATCAGCGGGAATCGTTATAATAATTGATAATGGCGTTCCAGGTCAGCGGTCCTACGCTGCCTATTTGCGTCAGCCCTTGCATTGCCTGGATTGCACGAACAGCCGCCTGCGTGTTCGGTCCGTAGTAGCCGTCAATGGTTACGGCGGGCACCTGCGGGTAGTTTTTTGCTATTGCCGCAAGGTAGGTTTGGATTTGCTCCACCACCTTGCCGCTTGCCCCAAGGGTAATGAAGTGACCGGGGTAGTAAAGGGAGGAATAGCTCAGGTATTCGTCCGGCAGGCTTTTAAGGATATCCGAATAGACCTGTTGCAGGCGGGTCCAAGTGTTGCGCCCGATTATTCCGTCCGCTGTTAAGCCGTATTCGTTTTGGAAAGCAAGCACGGCCTCGCGGGTTTTGGGACCGAAAAAGCCGTCGCGCTCAAGCGGAGGTATGTCCGGGTTGAAGCGGGAAATAAAGTTAAGGTAATACTGCATAACCTGTACAAACTCGCCGCTGTCGCCCTCCCTTGCGGTTTCCGGAACAACACGCTCCACGTCCTCCCGCGTTAAGCCCTCGGAATACAGCTCCGAAAGGTTTTTAATGCCGTTGTAAATCCTCAGGATTTTGTACCAGGTGGCCTTGCCCACAACGCCGTCCGGGTCAAGGTTAAAAATTTGCTGGAACTGCTTGACAGCCGCCTCTGTCGGTCCGTCAAACACGCCGTTAACCGCCGGGATTTTTGGTATTGCCGGGTAATTTGCGGAGATTCGGTTAAGCCAGCGCTGGATAAAGCCAACCTCACTGCGGTAGGAGCCAAGGCGCATTGTCCCCGGGAAGGATTCCTGAAGATGGCGGACCGGGGCGTTTTCAACCAGTTGAAGGTCGCTGCCGTAATAGCTGCGCAGAATCTGCATGGCGTCCATGCCGCGCTGAGCAAGCTCCACTGTTCCCCACTGCTTAAGCCCTTCGCAGTCAACGCCGCGCCCGCTGCAATACTGGGTAAAATAGGGCTGTACCTGTGTGCCCTTAACTAAGTAGTTGTTAAAAAGCTCGTCAACAAGGCGGCTGATGTTTTCAAATATATTGCGGTTTTCCACAAAGTATTGGTCATATGCCGTGGAGGAGCTTATGTCAAAATCATAGCCGCGGCTGCGGTAATGCTCGGTGTAAATTCGGTTGAGGGCAAAGGTGACCTGCGCCAATATGTTTGCCCGCAGCGCCTCCTCCGGCCAGGTGGGGTAAATCTCGCTGGAAGCCACGTTCTTAATGTAATCCGCAAAGGGCAGCGTGATGTTGCGGGCGTTTTGGTTCGGCTTGCCCAAATGCACCGTTATCACGTCCGGAATTATTGGTGTTGGAGAGGTTATCGCCATAGCAGCCTCCCTCCCTTAGCCCTGTGCGTAAAAATCAATGGCGGGGGTGCTTGCCATGCCCTCGCTGCGGGGGGTGAGTATGACGGGCTTAACCGAATCCACGCCGTCAAAAACGGAAACCTCCGGGAAGACCTTGCGCAAAAAGGCCGGGTGCTCCACATAGATGTTGTAGGTGGAGTAGGGAATAGAGTGCTTGCCGGCAACCCCCTCCGGCGAAAGGGAGTATTCCTTGTGGGGGGCGGGCAAAACAAGCCCCTCCACAGTGCCGTTGATGTCCGTCAGCTTGTCGTAAATCACAAAGTTGCGCCCGTTAAGGGTTTGGAACACCACAACCCTTGCGTTGGACAGCGGAAAGCGAGCCTCCGACGAAAAGACCTGAACCTTCAGCCAGCCGCGCCCGTCCGTGGGGGAAATCAGGCGGTTAACGTCAATGTTCTCCACACGGCGGGCGTTCATGTCCTGCAGCTGCTGCAAATCCTCCGAGCTGAAGCCAAGCACGTCGGGGTTAGCGTTCTCCTCGTCAAGGTCGGGCAAATCCTGCCCGGCGGCAATGGCGGGGGTTATGTACCTTTCGCCAATGGCTTCGTCGTCCTCCCTCAGGGGGATTATCTCGTTCTCCAGGCGGGCAAAATGCCGCCCCTGCGCCGTTTTTTTTGCGTCGTCGCCCTCCTGCAAGGGGGCTGCAGCCTGCGCCCGCGGCTGGACAACCCGTCCCTGTTGTGGGGCCTGCTGCGGAGCCACGGCTCGCTGCCGCCGCTGAGGCTGAGCCGCCGTTCCCCTGCCGAAAACAACCCGCCCTGCGGAGCCTCCCTGACCGCCCGCCGCGCTGAAGTCCTCATAGAGGACGGGGGCAGTGCCACTCGCTTGGGTGCTCTGCCTTGTCAGGGCGTCCTGTGCGGCCTGCGCCGCCGCGGAAAGCCTCTCCCTGTCCTCTTGGCTAAGGTTGCGGCGACCGTATTCCATCAGCTCCTTGGAATAGCGCGAAATCATGTCCTGCATAGAGTTATCCATAACCACTGCCCCCAAAAAATGTTCTTCGGAACAGTCTATGCCAAAAACAAGGCGGCTATAACTATAACGGCGACGCAAGCAAAAAGCGCTGCGAGAAAATTACAGCGCTTTTTGCCGAAAGTTTTTAGCCTTGGGGGTTGTTGTTTTTTAGCCCCTAATTATCCTCGTCAAAGCGTTTTTGGGATTCTGCAAGCCAAGCCGCAAAGTCGCTCTCGTTCAGGGTAGACTTCGGCTTGGGCAGGGGCTTGTCCTCGTCCGGCTCGGGCTGAGGTTCAAGGCTTTCCGCAGCCTCTTCCTCCGCCGGAACACCAAGGGCTGAAAGCTCGCGCATTTCCAGCACAATGTCGCCGTCGGTTTCCTCGTAGCCGGAGCCCTGCTTTTGCCTGCGGGCAATCAGCTCCCTGATAAGCACCACAACAACGGAGCCGACAATCACCCCACAGGAGATGAACACCAAGCTTAAAAACGGGTGGTTGTTCTCCCCAAGCTTAAGGTAGGGCTGGGCAAAGGAGGTGTAGTAGTCGCCGTCCGAAAACTTCGCGACGTATTCCGGCTGAACATAAAGCGCGTTGCTGATTCCCGCCGCACAGCTGAGAGCCGCCGTAACGGCGCAGGTGATTATTGTCCCCGGAATAACCGAAAGCGGCGAACGGTAGGCAAAGGGTATTCCGAAAGCGACGGTGAGCTTCATGTTGTCGAATATGGCGTTAATGGGTCCCGAAAGGGCAAGGTTCATGTCGTCCGTGTCCATTTTGCCGCCCCTTTTGCTGATTTTGTTAAGCAAAAAGGCGCCGAAGCTTACCCAGCCCGTCGCGGCGAAGGCAAAGGCAAAGGCTGTCATAGGTACTGCGTTGCCGAGCTGAGCAGCCTCCGTCGCCGCGCGGAAGCCCGCCATGGAGAGCGGTCCTATGGTGTCCGCGCCAACAAGCAGCCCCATAAGCAGCCCGCCGCCAAAGTTTTTGCCGCTTGCAAAAAGCTCCGTCATTACCGGCTCAAGGGTTTCGCCAAGCGCCTTAAAGGGCACAGCCACACAGTATTGCGTCCAAAAATAAACCGCCAGCCCAACTACTATGGGCAAAATAAGTATCAGCACAATCAGGTCAATGCCGTCCAAAAGGGCAATCGCCTTTAGGTCCTTAAGGGGCTTAAGCTTGGCGGTAAGCTGCGCCAAGGGCTTGTCTATTTTTGGTGCAAGGGCTTGTTTGATTTTGTGCCAGAGCGTATACAGCCAGCGTATGCCGTAGCCAATGCCTAAGGCGATGAACAAAAAGCCAAGGTAGCCTATGTTCCAGCCGCCTGCTCCGTCCTGCGGGGGCGTGAAGAAATCCGTGTAAAGCGGGGCGGAGATTTGGGCGCCGTCATAAAGCCCCGCAAAGTGGCTGAACCAAAGGCTCAGCGTAAGCGCGGGGGCAATGGCGGGTATGCCCGCAATCAAGTACGCCAGCACAAGGGTAAAGCACACAAAGGCAAAGTCAGTCGCCCAGAAGCAAAGGTGCCAAAAAACCTCCCAAAAGCTGCTGCGTACAATTTCAATGCCCAAAATGTTGCTGACGACGAAAATGAAACCTGCGCCCAACGCGCCGAAAAGCTGGAAAACAAACATAATTGCCGTGGCGCGGGCTACTGCGGCCTTAAGAGAAACCGGCTCGCCCGGCTTGATTTTTGTTGCGGACATGGCTTTCCCCTTCGGTATTTTTTTATGACCCATTAACTATAAACTATTTTGCCGAAATTTGCAAGCTTTTTTCCCTCCTGCGCGATTTTTTTCACAAGCCAAGCCTTTTAGCCTTGTGCAAGCCCAACCGCGACGTTCCTGCGGCTCTTACCCGCCGCTACTTGGCTGTAGGCGTTGCCTGACAGGGACTTGCCCGCCGTGAGATATGGTTCGCGGACGGGAAGTAATCGTTTCGCGTACACCTCACCGCGACTTGGCAGCGGGTCTTACCCGCCCGCGGCATTGGCTGTAGGCGTTGCCTGACAGGGACTTGCCCGCCGTGAGATATGGTTCGCGGACGGGAAGTAATCGTTTCGCGTACACCCGCCCGCGACTTGGCAGCGGGTCTTACCCGCCCGCTTGACAGAAAAGGTGGTTTTGTTGTATAATATTACCTACTATTACCGTGGGTTTATCATAAATTGCGGTTAAGGGGGAAGCAATATGGCGGGTAAAAAAAGCGCTCCGAGCGCGGTGGTGCAGGTTGCTTTTTCGGCGCTTATGGCGGCCGTTATTTTTGTCGCCACCTATTTTCTTCAGGTGCCGATTCCGGGGACGGTCAATGGCTACGCGAACCTTGGCGACATGATGATATTCCTTTGCGCGGTTATTTTGGGCAACCCCTGGGCGGGCTTTTCCGCGGCAATCGGCAGCGGCATTGCGGATATAGTCTACGGCGCGGGCTGGTATATTCCCGCCACGTTTGTTATAAAGGGGCTAATGGGCTTTTTGAGCGCGGCGTTCGCAAAAACCGGAAAGACCGGCTGGTTTTTCCTCGGAAACCTGCTGTGCGGGGCGCTGATGTGCGGCGGTTACTTTGTTTTTGAGATGCTTGTTTTCAAAACCGGCAGCATAAGCGGACTGACCTACGCAATAAATTCCTTGCCCATGAACATTCTCCAAGCGTGTATCTGCGTTGTCGGGGCGACGCTGCTGTTCAAGCCCGTTTCCGCAATTAGGGGCAGACTGATTAAAAACTGACGAGGTGCGTTTTGGCTTCCATTGTTTACGCCTATGGCGAAAATCTTTACATAAACCTGACCAACGACTGTCCCTGTGCGTGTGATTTTTGCGTACGCCAAAAAGGGGAGGGCTTGGGCAGCGCGCAATCCCTTTGGCTGGAAAGCCCGCCAAGCCTTGAGGACGTAAAGGCGGAGCTGCGCGGCTGGAGCCTTGCCGACTTTGCCCAGGTGGTTTTTTGCGGCTACGGAGAGCCTACCTGCGCCCTGCCGCTGCTGCTCAAGGTCTGTAAATACCTGCGCACACTAAAAAGCTGCCCGGCAATTCGCCTTAACACAAACGGGCTTAGCGACTTAATCAACGGCAGGGCGACAGCGCCACTGCTTGCCGGTTTGGTTGACGTTGTTTCCGTCAGCCTTAACGCCCCAAGCTCCGCGGAATACAGGGAACTGTGCAAGCCCTCCTTTGGTGAGGACGCCTTCCCCGCCATACAGCGCTTTGCCGCGGAATGTAAAAGGTATGTGCCGCGGGTTTGTTTCACCGTGGTGGACGTAATCGGCGAGGAGAAGCTGGCGCGCTGCCGCTCCCTTGCGGAGGACGCGGGCATTGAACTGAGGGTCAGAAAGGAGCAATAGAATGATACCAAACTATGAGCAGGCGTTTGCCATTTTGGAAAAATACAACAAGGAAGAATTCCATCTGCGGCACGGCAAAACCGTGGGAGCAGTTATGCGTGTTTTTGCGGAGGAATATGACCCCGACAGGGCGGCTTACTGGGAGGTTTGCGGTCTGCTGCACGATGTGGACTTTGAGCTGTACCCCGAGAAGCACTGCATTGCGGGCGAGGAGCTGCTGCGCGAAAATAATGTGGACGAAAGCATAATCCACGCCACAATGAGCCACGGCTGGGGCTTGGTTCCAACCCCGCACGAGCCGACGCACATAATGGAGAAAATCCTGTTTGCAACGGACGAGCTTACGGGGCTGATTGGCGCGGCGGCGCTTATGCGACCCTCCAAAAGCGTGGAGGACATGGAGCTGAAAAGCCTTAAAAAGAAATATAAGGACAAAAAGTTTGCGGCGGGCTGCTCCCGTGAGGTGATTGAAAAAGGCGCCGAAATGCTTGGCTGGCCCCTTGACGAGCTGCTCTCCCGCACACTGCTTGCCATGAAACAGACCGCCGGCCGGCAGGCAACGCCTGCAGGAATGTCGCGGTGAGGTTTGCTGAAAGCTACAGGCTTCCCGCCGCGACGGGCAACGCCCGCAGGAAAGTCGCGGTTGGGTGTACGCAAAACGATTACTTCCCGTCCGCGAACCATAATCGGCAGTCTTACAAGAATCGCGAAAGACAGCCTTTAGCTTTCAGCAAACCTTACCGCGACATTCCCGCGGGCGTTGCCCGCTGCCGGCAGTCTATGTATCTGCCGACAAGTCAAGACCACCCGCTTAGCGGGTGGCTTGCACTCGCCCTATAAGGGCATGGTACAGGCGGCGCCTGCAGGCGCATTGAATTGTCCGCCAACCGCATTACTTCTCAGGCCGCCGCTAA
>JAISSW010000013.1 GCA_031272895.1 Clostridium sp.
CTGTCGGTCATGTATTTAGTATAACAGTTCTCTGCTTTTGTGTCAATGAATTGATTTCGAGAAATTCAAAACGGCAGTTTATACTGCTGCGGTTCCTTTCCGCCAATACCCTCAAAAAACACATACTGCTTCGTGGAAAAACTTTTACCTGTTTTTTGGCGGGCGTTGCCTACCCGCTATGCACTATATTTGCAAATTGCTAAATAAGAAGCGCGGCTACAACCCAGAATGAACCTAACCGCAATATGGCTGCGAGTTTTCCCGCACTCCCCCTGCCTTGCCTATTGACAAAGCGGAAAAAATAGGTTATAATATCATTTAGCACTCACGGGTGCCGACTGCTAAACGTTGGCAGTCATATCAGAACAAAGGAGGACACAATGCTTACGGAACGCCAACGGGCAATACTTGCCGCCGTTGTGGAGCGCTATATCCGAACGGGCGAGCCTGTGGGGTCAAGCGTGCTTTTACCGGCGCTGGGCATACGTGTTTCCTCCGCAACCGTGCGCAGCGAAATGGCCGGTCTTTCGGCGCTGGGCTTTTTGGAGCAGCCGCACACCTCCGCCGGGCGTGTGCCGTCAGCGTCGGGCTATCGTTACTACGTCGACCATCTTATGCACGAAAACGAAGCGGACGACGGCTTCAGGCGCTTGTTCGCGCAGCTCTCACGCTCCTCTCACGACCCCGCGCGCTTGTTAGAAAACGCGGTCAGCGTACTTGCGGACATAAGCCGCTGTGCGGCGGTCAGCACCTTACCCTCCGGGGAGGGGGCGCGGTTATCACGCGTGGAGCTCGTTCCCTTGGGCGAGAAAACCGCCCTTTTGGTTCTGCTCACGGATAGCGGAGTGGTAAAAAACCGCCTGCTGCGGCTTGACTACCCGCCCACGCCGGAGCTTCTCGGCTCTTTTGCGGCGCTCAGTGCAGCGGCTCTTTGCGGCAGACCAATGACCACGCTTTCCCTGCCGTATTTACAGAGCGTTACGGCGTCCTTGGACGAAAACGCGCTTGAGCTTGTGCCTATCCTTGCGGATTTTGCGGAGCTTGCGCGGGAGGCGGCGCACACCCGTGTTGCGGTGGAGGGGCATATGAATCTGCTTGCCCACAAGGAGCTTTCAGGCAGGCTGAACGAAATAGTCACCCTGCTGCGCGAGGGGCAGCGCCTGCGGGAGCTTGCGAACACGGGACAGGGCACGGTGACGGTTAGAATCGGCAACGAAAGCGGCACGCCGGAGCTGGAGAACACGGGGTTGATTCTTGCGAAATACAGCATGGGCGGTAACGAGGGGACACTCGGCATAGTCGGCTCAACAAGGCTTGATTACGCAAGGCTCATCCCGGGTATGCGACACCTTTCAGCCCTGCTTAGCAACCTACTCAACAACAAATAACGGAGGTAAACACATTGGCAAAGGCACATAAGCCAACGGAGGACGCAGAGCAGCTTATTGTCGAGGAGCTTCCCGCTGAGGAGGAAGCCGCGGCGGCTGAGCATGACGAACAGAGGGAGCAGTACCTTCGCC
Organism: Clostridium sp.; assembly: GCA_031272895.1. Taxonomy (GTDB): domain Bacteria; phylum Bacillota; class Clostridia; order Oscillospirales; family Acutalibacteraceae; genus WRKY01. Next base: position 1,521 of record JAISSW010000013.1, read on the forward strand.
TTGCGGCGGAGTACGACAACTTCCGCAAGCGCAGCGCGAGGGAGCGGGAAAGCCTGAGCCGTATGGTTAAAGGCGACACAATCGCGGCGCTGCTGCCCGTTGCGGATAACCTTGCCCGCGCCTTGGCGGCGGACGGCTCCGCGGAGGATTTGCGTAAGGGCTTGGAGCTGACAATGGCGCAGCTGGAGGCTGCTTTCCGCAAGCTTGGCGTGGAAAAGTTCGGCGAGGAGGGCGAAGAGTTTGACCCGAAGCTGCACAACGCCGTCTTACACATCGAAAACCCGGAGCTTGGTGAAAACGTAATCGCCGCGGTTTTTGAACAGGGCTACCGCTTGGGCGAAACAATCATTCGCCACGCCGCCGTACAGGTGGCAAACTGAACCGGTTAACCAACAAATCCATAATACACAAAACAAAGAGGAGTAACTATCATGGCAAAGATTATCGGTATTGACCTTGGCACAACAAATTCCTGCGTTGCTGTTATTGAGGGCGGCGAGCCCGTAGTAATAGCCAACGCGGAGGGTGCGCGCACAACCCCGTCCGTCGTCGCTTTCGGCAAGGACGGCGAGCGTATGGTAGGGCAGGTTGCCAAAAGGCAGGCTATCACAAACCCGGACCGCACGGTAGCGTCAATCAAAAGACAAATGGGCAGCGGCTACCGCGTGAGTGTGGACGACAAAAAGTACACGCCGCAGGAGATTTCCGCTATGATTCTCGGCAAGCTTAAGGCGGACGCCGAGGCTTACCTTGGCGACAAGGTGACGCAGGCAGTTATTACCGTGCCCGCATACTTCACCGACGCGCAGCGGCAGGCAACAAAGGACGCGGGACAGATTGCCGGCATGGAGGTTAAGCGTATAATCAATGAGCCGACGGCGGCGGCGCTTGCCTACGGCATTGATAAAGAGGAAGACCAAATTGTTATGGTCTATGACCTTGGCGGCGGCACCTTTGACGTTTCCGTCATTGAGATGGGTGGCGACATACAAAAGGTTCTCTCCACGGCGGGCAACAACCGTTTGGGCGGCGACGACTTTGACCAGCGTATTATCGACTGGCTTGCCGCCGAATTCCAACGGGAGCAGGGCATTGACCTGCGCGGCGACAAAATGGCAATGCAGCGCCTTAAGGAGGCCGCTGAAAAGGCAAAGATTGAGCTTTCCGGCGTTACCAGCTCCAACATTTCGCTGCCGTTTATTACGGCGGACGCCAACGGGCCTAAGCACCTTGAGCTAACGCTGACAAGAGCCAAATTCAACGAGCTGACCGCCGATTTGGTTGAGGCTACCATGGGACCTGTGCGCCAAGCCCTTGCGGATAGCGGCAAAAACACCAGCCAAATCAACAAGGTGCTGCTGGTTGGCGGTTCCACAAGAATTCCCGCCGTGCAGGACGCGGTTAAGAAGTATATGGGCAAGGAACCGTTTAAGGGCATTAACCCGGACGAGTGCGTGGCAATCGGCGCGGCGCTGCAGGCGGGTGTGCTTGGCGGCGATGTGCAGGGCTTGCTGCTGCTTGACGTTACCCCGCTGACCTTGGGGATTGAAACCGAGGGCGGTATTTGCACCACCATGATTGAGCGCAACACCACAATACCCGTAAAAAAGAGCCAGGTCTTCAGCACGGCAAGCGATAACCAGCCGAGCGTCGAGGTGCATGTGCTCCAGGGTGAGCGGCAGTTTGCGCGTGACAACAAGACCTTGGGCATCTTCCATTTGGACGGCATTATGCCCGCGCGCCGCGGTGTGCCGCAGATTGAGGTTACCTTTGACATTGACGCGAACGGCATTGTCCATGTGTCCGCAAAGGATAAGGGCACGGGTAAGGAGCAGAAAATCTCAATCACCGCAAGCACCAACATGAGCAAGGACGACATTGAAAAAGCAGTCGCCGAGGCGGAGCGCTTTGCCGACGAGGACAAGAAGCGCAAGGAAGAGGTTGACCTGCGCAACAACGCAGACCAGCTTGTTTACCAAACCGAAAGGCTTATCAGCGAAAACGGCGATAAGTTTGACGAAGAGGACAAAAAGGCCCTTGAGGGCATGGCTGACGGCATTAAAGAGGCGCTCAAGGGCGAGGACATCAACCTGATAAAGACAAAAATGGAGGAGCTGACGCAAAAATTCTATGAGGTCAGCGCAAAGGTATATCAGGCAAGCGCTCCGCAGGATTCCGCTCCGGGCGCAGACCCCAGTGTTGACGCGCCGGAATTTGAGGAAACCGATTTCACAGAGGAATAAAACGCACGGACGGCAGGCGTGGGGGAACGAACCTCACGCCTGTCGCCTGAATAAAGTGTGCTTAGAAAGGTAAATTAACGTGCCGAACAAACGAGATTTTTATGAGGTGCTTGGCATTGCCAAGGGCGCAAGCGCCGAGGAGATTAAAAAAGCATACCGCCAAAAGGCAAAGGACTGCCACCCTGATTTGCACCCCGAAGACCCAAACGCGGTGCAAAAGATGCAGGAGGTCAACGAGGCGTACGAGGTGCTGTCCGACGAAACTAAGAAGTCGCGTTATGACCAATTCGGTCACGCGGGGGTTGACCCGCAGGCCGGCGGCTTCGGCGGCGGCTTTGGCGGCTTTGACGCAAGCGAGCTTGACCTGGGCGATATACTCGGCTCATTTTTCGGCGGCGGCTTTGGCGGGCAGACGCGCAGAAGCCCTAACGCCCCCAGACGCGGCGAGGACGTGCAAGTGCGCGTTACGCTCAGCTTTTTGGAGGCGGCGAAGGGCTGCAAAAAGACGGTGAGCTACAAGCGTGTTGAGCTGTGCCGCGAATGTGGCGGCAGCGGCGCCGCAAAGGGAACCTCTCCCGTGACCTGCGCACAATGCGGCGGGCGCGGCAGCGTTACGGTCAACAAAAATATGTTCGGTATGAATATGCGCTCCGAGCAAGCCTGCCCTGCCTGCCATGGGCGCGGAAAGACAATCTCCAGCCCCTGCCACAGCTGCAAGGGTACGGGGCAGCTTGGCAAAAGCGTCACTACGGAGCTTGAAATCCCCGCGGGCGTGGACGATAGGCAGGTAATCACTGTGCGCGGCGGCGGCAGTGCGGGCGCAAACGGCGGTCCCTCAGGCTCGCTGAGAGTCGTGGTTTTGGTGCATGCCGACAGCTTTTTTGAGCGCGACGGCTTTAACGTATGGTGCGAATACCCCATCAGCTACACAACGGCGGCGCTGGGCGGCAAGGTGCAGGTGCCGACGATTGACGGCAAGGCGGCGTTCGATATCCCCGCGGGAACGCAGCCTGGGAAGGTTTTTTCGCTTAAGGGCAAGGGGATACAGGTGCTGAACGGGCGCGGGCGCGGCGACCAATTTGTGCGCATATCAATCATTGTACCCGAACACCTTAATCAGCGGCAAAAGGAGCTGCTGCACGAATATGAGGCTACCTTCGGCGGCGCGGACGGCGGAAAAGGCTTCTTCGGGAAGAAAAAGTAGCAATGGGAGTAAGTAAATGACGGGCGCATCCATACGGCATGTCTGATATCCTCCTTTCCTTTGTTATAAAAGTGCTTGTAAACGCTTTTGTTGCCAAATCCCTCCTTATTGTGCATTTATTCGCCGAGTATGGTGGTATTATAGCACAAATTTCGGGGGGTATTTCTATATTAGAAATATAGGAAGTTTTTTATAAAGTTTTTCCCCGCCCCTCCTACCCCGCACGCTTGACCTGCCGCCGCAAAAGCTGTATACTTATGCTTAACAACCTTGACGGAGAGTCTGTTGCGAATGATTATTTTAGCCATTGAATGTTCCGCAAAAGCCGCAAGCGCGGCGGTGCTGCGTGTGGGCAAGTGTCTTGCCGAATGCTATGCCGCAAGCGGGCGCACACACAGTGAAACCTTGCTGCCCTTAGTTCGCTCGGCTGTTGACGCGGCGGGGCTTCGCTTTGATGATATTGGTTTATATGCCGTGACGGCGGGACCCGGCAGCTTTACGGGAGTTAGGATTGGCATTGCCGCCGTTAAGGGCATGGCACTGCCGCACAATACTCCCTGCGCCGGCGTTTCTTCGCTGGAGGCTAACGCTTACAACCTGCTTGGACACGACTGCCTTGTGCTGCCCGCCATGGACGCCCGCTGCGGGCAAATCTACACGGCGCTTTTCCGCCTCAGCGGCGATAGGGTCGAACGCCTGACGCCGGACAGCGCTATTGCAATCGACGACTTGGGTGCCCTGCTTGGTGAATACAAGGATGAAGAAATCATCTGTGTGGGCGACGGCGCCGAGCTTGCCGCGGGCTACGCTGAAAACCTTATTCCCGCACAGGAGCATTTACGCCTGCCGAGGGCCTTTGGCGCAGGCTTGTGTGCCTATCGCGGAGGCGGTTATGTGGATGCGAAAAGCCTGCTTCCCGTGTATCTGCGTGTGCCGCAGGCGGAGAGGATGCTTGCGGCAAAACAGCCCGCAGCACAAGCTTAGCCGCAAGGCTTGACCTTCGGCACATTATGTGCTATACTTTGTTCCACGGGGAACCGGATGAAAATTCCGGACAGCTCACTGCCTACTGTCAGGGGCTACGGCGGTTTTTGCGCAATAGCGCGGTCACTGAGGATAAACCTTGGGAAGGCTTAACCGGCACGGCTTGATGCCCTGAGTCAGGATACCCGTAATATTTTGCCGCTCTTTCGGTGAGGAAAGCACGGAGCCAAACGCCGCGCCCTGTGGCGTATTTGCGCTTTTGCTCTGCCTTGCTTCAAGCAGGCGGGGCTTTTTCTTTGGGGGCGATTATTTTGCAAAGGGTTCACCCGGCGCTTGCGTTGGCTTATTATGCTTGCTGCGTCGCCGCCGCATTCATTTTTTTCAGCCCCATTGCCATTGGGCTTAACCTTGCGGCAGCGGCAAGCTCAGCCCTTTTTTTGCTTGGCGGCAAGGCACTGCTTCGCCGCTGCGCGGCCCTGCTGCCCTTTGCCCTGCTCGCCGCCCTGCTCAACGCGGCTGTCAATCGGCAGGGGCAAAGCATAGTGTTTGAGCTTTGGGGCTTTAGCCTCAGCTATGAGTCCCTCGCTTACTCCCTGTGCGCAAGCGGAATGCTGCTGGCAGTTATGCTTTGGTTCGCCTGCTGGAACGCCGTTGTCAGCTCGGACAAGCTCATTGCAATCTTCGGCAAAGCAGCCCCGAGGCTTTCCCTCCTTTTTGTGATGACTCTGCGTTTTGTTCCGCGCCTTGGGGTTCAGGCAAGGCAAATAATAAGCGCACAGCGCGGCTTAGGTCGCATTGACCGCAGCCACTCCTTGCGCGCCCGCTTACACGACGGCGGCTTGGTTTTCTCCGTTTTGCTCACATGGGCGCTGGAAAACGCAATGGAAGCCGCGGATTCAATGAGAGCGCGCGGCTATGGTCTGCCCGGGCGCGGCAGCTATTCGCTCTTCCGCTTCGGCGCAAGGGATTTTATTCTGCTGTGTCTGCTGCTTGCTTGGGCGGCGGTTTGTGTGATTGGGTCCTTAGGCAGTAGCCTCGGCGCTGAATTTTTCCCGGCGCTTGTTTTGCCGCAGACGGGCTTGCGGGAGTCCGTACTGCTGAGCATATACGCCATAGGTCTCTTTTTCCCGGCAATCACAGATTTTTGGGAGGTATTGCGGTGGCGCTTTATGAAATTAAGGGGCTGAGCTTCAGCTACCCCGGGCGGAATAAGCCCGCGCTTAGCGGCATTGATTTTTCGCTTGAGCAGGGGGAGCTTGTGACGTTATGTGGAGCGACGGGCAGCGGAAAAACCACCCTGCTGCGACAGCTTAAACCCCTGCTTGCCCCGCACGGAAATTTGATTGGCGATATACTTTATGATAACGCTCCCCTTAAGGAATTGGGACAAATGAGAGCCGCGGCAGAAATTGGCTATGTTTCTCAGCACCCGGACAACCAAATTGTGACCGACAGGGTTTGGCACGAGCTTGCTTTTGGACTTGAAAATCTAGGCTTTGACGAGCGCACAATCCGGCTGCGCACTTCTGAAACGGCGGCATATTTTGGGCTTGAGAAGCTGTTTTTGCGCGATGTGTCTACGCTCTCCGGCGGACAGAAGCAGCTGTTAAACCTTGCTGCTGTAATGGCTTTGCAGCCAAAGGTGCTGCTGTTGGACGAGCCGACGGCACAGCTTGACCCCATAGCGGCGGCGAGCTTTATAGACGCCCTGCGCCGTGTTAACAGGGAGCTTGGCGTCAGCGTGCTGATTTCTGAGCATAAGTCGCAGGAGGCGTTTGAAAACGCTGACAGGGTTGTTTATCTGCGGGACGGGCAGATTTTTGCGCAGGGCAATCCGCGTGATGTTGCGTCACGCTTAAGCGAGAGTGGCTATCGTGATGCAGTGCCTGCAGCTGCATATATATTTAATGAGAAAACCCCCTTACCGCTCAGCGTTGCGGAGGGCAGGGCTTACTTCAGCGGCATAAGTGTGTGTGATAATATATATCCGTCTGCCCCGCAAAAAAAAGCAAAGGAAGACTGCTCAGTTGTGATTAAAAACCTGCGCTTCGCCTATGACCGCCGGGGTGAAGATGTGCTGCGCGGACTGTCATTCAGCGCGCCAAGGGGCAAAATCAGCGCAATTTTGGGCGGCAACGGCGCCGGAAAATCAACGCTTCTGGCGCTGATAGCGGGCATACTCAAACCGCAGGGAGGCAGCATTCGCCGAAACGGCAGCACTGCCTTGTTGCCGCAGGAACCGCGCTGCCTGTTCCTGAAAAACACAGTGCAGGCAGAACTTGAGGATATGCTGCGCATACACGGCAAAATAAGTGATAATACGTCACGCGCAATTGAAAAATTAGAATTGAATAGCCTGATGAAAAATCACCCGTTTGACCTTAGCGGCGGGGAAATGCAGCGCTTGGCGTTGGCAAAAGTTCTGATAGCTGAGCCTGAAATTTTGCTCTTGGACGAGCCGACAAAGGGGCTTGACTTTATGCTTAAGCGGCGGCTGGCGAATATTTTGCGGCGGCTGGCTGACGAGGGCAAAACAATAATTATGGCAAGCCACGACCTGGATTTTTGCGCTGAATACGGGGATTTTTGCGCGTTGTGCTTCCGCGGTGAGCTTGTTGCGGAGGGTGAGCCGCACGCCTTTTTTGGCGGTAACAATTTTTACACAACGGCGGCGAACCGTATCGCGCGTGACGCGGCCCCGTTTGCCATAACGCGGGAGGAGGTGCGCGAAATTTGGAAAAGTCTTTGCGTCTGAACAAACGGGCGCTGTGCCTCTTGCTTGCTCTTACAGCAGCGCTTTGCGCCATTATTTTATATCTACCCTGCGGCATTAGAGGCTACCTGCCGGGCAGCCTTTTGGTCATGGCAATCGGGCTGTTTTTGCTTACCATTGGTATAAAAAAACGCCCCCCTGCCGCACGAGAGCTGCTTTTAATGTCGGTTTTTTGCGGCCTGGCGGTGGCGGGGCGCGCAGCTTTTTTTATGCTGCCGCAGGTCAAGCCCATGCTTGCAATAACCATTCTTGCGGGCGTGTGTATGGGGCAGAACGCCGGGTTTTTGGTTGGGGCAATGAGCGCCTTTGTTTCCAATTTCCTTTTCGGGCAGGGACCTTGGACGCCTTGGCAAATGCTTGGCGCAGGACTTTGCGGCTACCTTGCGGGGCTGCTTTTCAGAAAAAAAAGCGCGCCGAAAACTCTGGTTTTGTGCACGTTCGGCGCTTTTGCGGCGCTTATTATCTACGGTCCGCTGCTGAATTTCAGCTCCATGCTCACAATCACCGCGCAAACCCCCGGCTTTGATGCTTTCCTTGCGACCGAGCTTGCAGGCTTACCCTTTGATGCGATGCACGCGGCGGCGACGGCGGTATTTTTATTGCTGCTTTCAAAACCGATATTAGAAAAAATTGAGCGGGTTAAACTCAAATACGGGCTATTTGAGTGAGTATTTCTTCGTAAAGCGCCTCAAGCTCCGCAAGAGAGCTTATTCGCACAATCCTTGCGCGGAAACCCGCCGCCCCGACCAAGCCCTTTAGGTAATGCGCCGCGACCTTGCGCGCCTGCCGTATGCCGTCGGGGCTTGTGGCGCAAAGCATTTTTACATGGCGCAGCATTACACTTAGCCTTTCGGGCGCGTCCGGTTCCGGCGTAATCAGCCCTTGCGTCAGGTAGTCCCTTATCTGCGCAAAAACCCATGGTCTGCCCAAGGCTCCGCGCCCCACAGCAACACCGTCGCAGCCGCTTTCCGCAAGCAGACGCGCGGCACTTTCACCGCCGGTAACGTCGCCGTTGGCTATCACGGGCAAATGAACGGCCGCCTTGACCTGCGCAATGCCCTCGGCGTCAACGGGAGGGGCATACATCTGTGCGCGGGTGCGTCCGTGTACCGTAAGCAGAGCCGCGCCCGCGTCCTCCATACGCCCGGCAAACTCAACGGCATTGCGGCTATCGTCGTCCCAGCCAAGCCTCAGCTTAACCGAAACAGGCGTATCCCCCGCCGCCTTAACCGCCGCCGCGCAGATTTCCGCGGCTCTCTGCGGCTCACGCATTAGTGCCGCACCGCCGCCATGCCCGGCGATTTTTCTTGCGGGGCAGCCACAGTTTATATCAAACATGAAGGGGCTTAGCCGGGAATCCGCGTAGCTCTCCTTAACAATTTGAACAGCCCTTGCCATGCTGCTTGGCTCGTCGCTGAAAAGCTGCACGGCACAGGGCAGCTCGTTTTCCGTTATGTTGGTAAGGCTTTGGGCTGTGCGGTTGCCCTGAACAAGCCCCTTGGCGCTCACCATTTCCGTCACGCAATACGCCGCGCCGTTTTCCATGCACAGGCGACGGAACGCGCTGTCCGTATAGCCCGCCATTGGAGCAAGGACAGCGCGTTGTCTTAATATTGGTAATAATGAGTCTAAACTCAAGCTCATTTTGCCTTAACGCGCCAAAGCTTAACGCCGTGACCCGGAACCTCCGCGGCAAGCACGTCGGTAACTGTGCTGACCTCTCCGCTCCAAAGGTCCTTTGCCTCATATTCCGCGGCGAATGGCGTTTCAACGTCAGGCTGCGCAATCAGCTCCGCAATGCTTTGCGTAACCGTTTTTGTGTCGCCCGCCTTGTTGAAGAAGCACACGGCAAACTCCCCGCCCGCAAGCGGCTTCAGCAGCACGTCCTGCAGCACATTGGAGGCTATGCGGTGGCACTGCTTGCCAAGCGGGTCTTGGTCTATTGCAATAACCTCGCTGTTGGTTATTATTTGCAGAGTTTTGCTTGCATAATCCGGGGTGCCGTCACGCAGCAGCAGCTTGCGTACGTCGTTACCCAAAATCAGCGGGGCCGCCATCATGCACCAAAGGGTGAAGTGGCTGCGGTTCTCCTCCTCGCTCAGCTCACCATTGCCTACCTCCAGCATATCCGGGTCATTCCAGCCGCCGGGACCGGCATACTTCGCAAGCTTTACGTTGACCTCATAAATCCCCAAAATGGACGCCCAAAACGCCTTGATGTCCGGCGTTGTGCGCCAAAGGTTGCCCGCGTGACGTCCCCAGCGCCAGGGCAGGTGAGCGCCCCATTCGCAGATGGAGAACACTATCGGCTTTTCTGCCTTGCCGGTTTTTGCGGCGTATTCGGCAGTGGCTCGCTTAAGCTCCTTGCCCATGTTTGTGTATTGCATTGCCGCGCTGTCCTGACGGGAGCCGACGGGGTTATAGAGCTTAACCGTGTTACTGCCGCCCTTGAGCTTAATTTTAACCTGATGACGTCCGTGCGCCGTGAACGCTAAGGTCTTTGGCAGGCTGGTGCTGTATTTATCCTCGCCGTTAACAAGGATTTCGAGGTATTTGACGGTATTACTGCGCTTGCGAATGCAGATTGTAAGCACATATTCCCCGTCCTGCGGCACGGTTAGTTCAAACTCCGCGGCACCCGCATTGGAGGACAGCCCCGCAATGTATTCGCCGCTCTCCAGCTTAAAGTCCTCAACAAAATGCGCCTCGCCCGTCAGCACGGCGTCGCTGGCGTACCTGACTATTTCAGCCCCGCCGTTTGCCGGCGCGACGGTGATTTTTTCCACGCAGGGCGCGCGGCTTGGTATGGGCACATTGTGGCAAAAATCATACTTAAAATACTCCACGCCCCATTCGGCAAAGGTGTCCGCGTCAATAGCCTCATAGCCAAGGCTGGCGGGCAAATCCTCGCAGGTGAGCGTGCCGTTGGAGGTGTAAATACCCAGCTTCATTCCAAGGGCGTTAACCTTCTCGCGCAGCGCGGGGATACCGTTGGGGAAATGGACAAAGTCCGCCTGCAGCCTGCCGTCCGCCCCGCGTGAAGAGGACATCCAGCAGTCGTCAATGTTAAGGTAGGTATAACCCGCCTCAACAAGCCCCGCCTTTTTCATTGCCAGCGCAACCTCATAAAGCACCTTTTCATCAATGCGGGTGCGCAGCGTGTTCCAGCTGGACCAGCCCATTGGCGGCGTGAGCGCCTGCCCGTTGCCGTAAGGCTCGCTGACGTCCATGGTCAGCTTAAGGGCGTTAGCCGCCTGCTTGGCGTAAGCCGCCGGCGAAATACGCTTTTTTTGAATGGCGATGCCGATTGCTGCCGCTCCCGCCGCAACACCGGCACCCAAAAGACCCTTCCAAATTTTCTTCATGACCTTTTCCTCCTTTTATTCATGCGTGTTGAAGGTTTCTTTGATTATATATGGCGGGCGACCCTTGGTTTGGGTAAAAACCCGCGCCAAATATTCTCCCACAATACCAATAAAAAACAGCTGCGCCCCGCCAAAGAACAGAATCAGCGTAACTATGGTTGCATAGCCCGGCACGTCAATTGAGAAGAACAGCTTTTGAATGACCACCACCAGCAGGTAAACAACAGACAGCAGGGCGGTGATTATCCCCGCAAAGACGGCGAAACGCAGCGGCATTGCCGTGAACGAAAGTATGCCGTCAAAGGCGTAGCGCATTAACCCAAGCAGGGACCACTTTGTTTGCCCGCTTTGGCGCGGCTCCGCTTGGTATGGCACATACTCCGTGTTGAAGCCTACCCAGGAAAACAACCCCTTGGTGAAACGGTAATACTCCGTCATGCCCAACAGGGCGTCCGCCACGTTGCGGCGGAACACACGGAAATCACTTGCCCCGGCGACAAAGGGAACATCTGAAAGCGCGTTAATCAGCCTGTAAAAGCCCGACTTGAGCACCCGCTTGATTGCATTTTCCCGCCGCTTGCCCTGAACGGCGCAAACACAGTCCAAATCAGGCTGTTCCTCAAGCCTGCGCAGCATTTGCAGCGCAAAGCGCGGGGGCTGCTGCAGGTCCGCGTCAATGAAACAGAGCGTGTCCCCCTTGGCGTGGCGCAAGCCCGCAAGCAGCGCCGCCTCCTTGCCGAAGTTGCGCGAAAACGACACCACACGAACCAACTCCCGCTGAGCCTGCGCAAGCGCCCTAAGCCGCTCAAGCGTGGCGTCCGCGCTGCCGTCGTTCACAAACACTATTTCGTATTCAAAGCCCTGCCCCTCAAGGGCGTCGCGCGCCGCCGAAAAAAACGGTTCTACCCCGTCTTCTTCGTTATAACATGGAACGATTAGGCTAAAAAGCAATTCACTTACCTCTATAAATCCTTTGCTTGTGTAATCCGCCGTGCGCTTATTTGCCCCTGCGCCCTCCGCGCCCACCGCGTTTGGCGTCCGTGGAGCGGCGAAGCTCCCCGCATTTTTCCTCACTGACCTGCTTAAAGCGTGACATCATGCCGTCAAAGTCGCCCGGCTCAATCGGCTTGCGCTTTGCTCCCTGCCACACTAACTTCGGCGGGTCACGGCGCGGCGGCTTTTCCACCGGAACATCCTTTGGTAGCAGACGCTTGATTGAAAGGCTTATCTTCCCGTTTTCCGCAACCGAAATAACCTGAACGGTTACCTCCTGACCCTCTACCAAGTAGTCCTGAATGTTTTGGACATAGGTATTTGCCACCTCCGAGATGTGCACCATCCCGCGTCTGCCCTCGCCCAGGTCCACAAATGCGCCAAAACCCGTTAAGCCCGAAACCTTGCCTGTGATAATTTGCCCTTCTTCAACTGCCATGAAAACCGGTTGCCCCTTTTTTGTGTGATAATATTGAAGGCAGCGCGGGTCGCCGCCGTTGCCTCTACTCCGCCGCTCTGAAAACCCTTTCGCCCGGATAGACCAAGCCAAGCTCATGGGCTATGCGCTCAATCAGGGGGCGAAGGTCGTCCCCTTCCTTTAGCTGACGCAGCTCGTCCTCGTAGCGCTCGTTCTGCCTTTGCAGCTCCGATAGCTCCACCTGTTTTTGGGCGATTTCTTTTCTTTCTTCCGCCGCGCTGCTGTTCAGGGAAACCATGCGTATGCCCAACACCAAAATGAAGACCACCGCCGCCGAAATCAACAGGCGGCTGTGCAGCCTTTTGGTGGAATTCACCCTCTTGCGTTTCGTTTCTCTTGTTTGCATGGGTTGTGGCCCTGCCCTTTTTCTCTTCTCCCGGCGGATGCTTACTTCGCTTGCTATTATACCTCATATCGTGTGCATAATGCAAGCCTTTTTTAAGATTTTGCCCCGTTTTTTTCAAAAATTTTCTTATTTTAGCGTCAATGCGGGCAAAAAAATCGCTTATTTTTCTAAATAAGAATATAATCGGCTTAGCAACAGAACGCCTTATTTTAAGCGCAATTTGCCTCAGCCCTGCCGCCGTACCCCCCAAGCTTAGGTGATAAACCATAGCTCCAAGCAGCTCGCCGGCCAAAACAAACCACTGTGCCCGCCCGTGGTTAAGGGCAAGCAAGCAAAGAAAGCTCAAAATCGCGGCAAGGCAGCCAAACAGCGCGTCAAAAACATAACCTCGGCGGCGCGGAGGCATTATCAAGCAGCGCACAAAGCGCAGGGCGTCATAAAGCGCGCCAAGCAGGAAGCCCAGCGCCAAAAAATACATGAACAGCCGCGTCTGCGTGCTCAGCCCCTCTATATACTCCACAGCGCCCCTCGCCGCTACTTAAACATTCGCGCCAAAAGGCTGCCGCCCTGCTGCTTGCGCCCGTGGTCAGAATAGCTCAGCGAATCCACACGCCCCTCAAGCGCAAGCTCGCCGCTCTCTAATGTCAGTTTGTTTATGTGCAGTCCGCTGCCCCGCACCGTAAGCTCTCCCATGTCCGTGAATACGCTTACCGTTTGCTCGTCAAAGCTGTCCACGTCGCTTACGCCGGTCAGGCGCAGACCCTCGCGGTTTTCAAGTGCCAGCGTATGCGGCATTGCCGTTTTTGTTTCGTCCATAGTTCCCTCCGCAAAAAAGTCTTAACGAATAATATGCGCGGGCAAGGCGGAATATGTTGCAATTCTCGGCGTAAACTGGTATAATTAGCGTTTGGAAGGACGCGTCTTTCCCCTTAAAAACCTGTGTGCATAAACTGACGAAAGGTGTTTGAAGTATGAATGTTGCCGTTATGGGATATGGCGTGGTCGGCTCCGGTGTAGCCGAGGTGCTGGCAAAGGAGCATGACTCCATTGCAAAGCGCAGCCTGCAGGAGGAACTGAGCCTTAAATACATTTTGGACATCCGCGACTTCCCGGACGACGTTAACGCGGATAAGTTCGTTAAGGACTTTAACGTAATCCTTGGGGACGAGAGCGTACAGATTGTTGTTGAAACCATGGGCGGTCTGCACCCGGCGTATGAATATGTGCTTGCCTGCCTGCAAGCGGGCAAAAGTGTCGTCAGCTCCAACAAGGAGCTTGTTGCCGAAAAGGGCGACGAGCTGCTTGACGCCGCAAGGGCAAACAACGTCAACTTTTTGTTTGAGGCAAGCGTGGGCGGCGGTATTCCCATTATACGCCCGATTTCCCAGTGCCTTGCGGCGAACGAGCTGGATGAGATTGCCGGGATTCTGAACGGCACGACAAACTACATACTCACCCAAATGATAAGCGGCGGTTTGGATTTTGAAACCGCCCTTGCCCAGGCGCAGGAGCTTGGCTACGCCGAGCGCGACCCAAGCGCCGACGTTGACGGCCACGACGCCTGCCGCAAGATTTGCATTTTGGCGGCGCTGTGCTTCGGCACACACGTTTACCCCAAGGAGGTACACACCGAGGGCATTAGGGAAATAAGCCTTGAGGATGTGGAATACGCCCGCGCGTGGGGCGGCGTTATCAAGCTGCTGGCACGGGCAAAGCGCGAGGGGAACGGACAGATTGCGGCAATCGTCAGCCCTGCGCTGGTTAAAGGCAGCAGTCAGCTGGCGGGTGTTAACGATGTTTTTAACGCCATTTTGGTTCGCGGCGACGCGCTTGGCGACGTGGTGTTCTACGGCCGCGGCGCGGGCAAGCTGCCCACCGCAAGCGCCGTTGTTGCGGACGTTGTTGACTGCGCCCGCAACTGGGGCAAAAACCGTATGCTGCTTTGGGATAAGGTTAAGGACGGCTACGTTAAGGATTACCTTGATTGCGAAACGGCGCTGCTTGTGCGCGCGAGCAGTGACGATGTGCCGGCAGCGCTGGCAAGCGCAGAGAGTGTTTTCGGCGGCATAAGGCAGCTCAGCCGCGAGGGTGTCCCTGAGGGTGAATTTGCTTTCATTACCCCAAAGGACACCGAGCGTGCGCTGAGGGCGAAGCTAAGCTCCCTGCTTGGCGTCAAGCCGCTTTCCTGCATAAGGATTGTGGAGTATTAAAGGAGCGGCGGTTGTTATGAGCGATTGGAAGAGGCGGCTTTTTGCTGGTGAGGCAGTCGTTATCGACGAGCCTGACTTCGCGGAGGAGCAGGAAGCGTGTATGGAGCTGCTCTACGACATCAACAGCACCCGCCCGGGCGAAAAACAAAAGCGTCAGGAGCTTTTCAAACGTTTTTTCGGCGCGGTGGGCAAGGATTTGTACATTGAACTGCCCGTTCACGCAAACTGGGGGCGCAACGTCTATTGGGGCGACAATTGCTACGCGAACTTCAACCTCACCTTAGTTGACGACGTGGATATACGCATAGGCTCCCACTGCCTTTTTGCCCCAAATGTGGTGATTGCAACCGCAAGCCACCCCTTAGAGCCAAACCTGCGTCGCAAATTTGCATTGAGCGCAAAGCCGGTAACAATCGGCGACAACGTGTGGATTGGTTCAGGCGCAGTCGTCTGCCCAGGCGTAACCATTGGGGAAAACTGCGTTATCGGTGCGGGCGCAGTGGTCGTAAGTGATATTCCGCCAAACACCCTGGCTGTCGGCGTCCCCGCCCGGGCGATTAAGGAAATCCCGCAGGATTAAAACACACACGCTTCGGCGGTCCGACAGCCTTATCGCGGGGCTTCCCCGCAAGAAATAAGCTTTTAAGGAGTTAAAGATGGCACTTATTGTTCAAAAATTCGGCGGTTCGTCTGTCGCCGACGCGAACAGGGTCCGCAATGTGGCACGGATTATTACCGACACCTACAAGGCGGGCAACGACGTTATTGCGGTTGTTTCCGCCCAGGGCGACACAACAGACGACCTTATTGAAAAGGCGATGGAAATTAACGAGCGTCCCTCTAAGCGAGAGATGGACGTGCTGCTTTGCGCAGGAGAGCAAATGAGCGCCTCCTTAATGGCAATGGCAATTGAGAAAATCGGCTGCCCGGTGGTTTCCCTTTTGGGCTGGCAGGCGGGCTTCCAAACCTCCAGCGGCTATGGGCTGGCGCGCATACGCACGATAAACACCGAACGCATGGAGCGCGAGCTGGACCAGCACCGCATAATCATTGTGGCGGGCTTCCAGGGAATATGCAAATACGGCGACGTGACTACCTTTGGGCGCGGGGGCAGCGACACAACGGCGGTGGCAATCGCAGCGGCAATGCACGCCGACCGCTGCCAAATCTTCACGGACGTTGACGGGGTTTATACCGCCGACCCGCGCAAAATCAAAAACGCCCAAAAGCTGAACGAAATTACCTATGACGAGATGCTGGAGCTTGCCACGCTGGGTGCACAAGTGCTTAATAACCGCTCGGTGGAGATGGCAAAAAAATATAATGTAGAGCTTGAGGTCCTGACCAGCTTCCAGTATGGGCCCTCCCCTATCGACAGGCTCATACTGACGGAAGCCGAAGCGGAAGCCCTTAAAACAAACACTGCCGGCAGACCCGGCACAATCGTAAAGGAGAACGTAAAAATGGAAAAAATGTTAGTGCGCGGCGTAACTAAAGACAGCGACACCGCAAGGATTTCAATCGTGGGGGTACCCGACGTGCCGGGCGTAGCCTTCAAGGTTTTCAGCAAGCTGGCAGCGAAGAACATCAACGTTGATATTATACTTCAATCCTACGGCCATGAGGGCTCTCAGGATATTTCGTTCACGGTCAGCCGTGCAAACGCGGACGCTGTTGCGGAACTGCTTGAGGCTGATTTCGGTAGCGTGGTTGTGGACAAAAGCGTAACCAAAATTTCCGTCGTCGGCGCGGGCATGGAAACCCACCCAGGCACAGCAAGCAAAATGTTCGAGGCGCTTTACAGCGAGGACGTCAACATACTGATGATTGCCACAAGCGAAATTAAAATCAGCGTGCTGATTAAGGAAGCGGACGCGGACAAGGCTGTCGCTGCTGTCCACGGCGCGTTTTTCCCCGCATAAAGGTATTTGTTGCAACATAAGCTGCCCCAACGTGTGCCGCAGCGCCGCGTTGGGGTATTTCGTTTTCAGGTTCTTTATGCTATTACCCCTTGCTAAAGTGGCAAAATTTTGCTATAATATCCGCGATGTTAAGGCATCATCACATCTAAGGAGGGAAAACCAATGGAATTCAAAGGAAGCAGAACCGAGGCAAACCTTATGGCGGCTTTCGCCGGGGAGTCCCAGGCGGCGATTAAGTACGGCTATTACTCAAGCAAGGCAAAAAAAGATGGCTATGAGCAAATGGCGGCAATTTTTTCCGAAACAGCCGGCAACGAAAAGGAACACGCCAAGCTTTGGTTCAAGGAACTACATGGCGGCGCTGTGCCTGATACCGCAACAAACCTTGCCGACGCCGCGGCGGGCGAGAATTACGAGTGGACGGATATGTACGCGGGCTTCGCAAAAACCGCGCACGAGGAGGGCTTTGAGCGCATTGCAGTGCTGTTTGAACGTGTGGCAAAGATTGAGTCCGCGCACGAGGAACGCTACCGCAAGCTTTTGGCTAACCTACAGGAGGGCATAGTTTTCCAAAAGACGGAGGAGATTGTTTGGATTTGCCGCAACTGCGGGCATATCCACGTTGGCAAAACCGCGCCGACAGTCTGCCCAACCTGCGCGCACCCGCAGGCGTATTTTGAGGAGCGCGTAGTAAATTACTGAGCGAAACAATAAAAATGCCGCAGTCCGTTAAAGGGCTGCGGCGTTTTGCTTGTCAAATGTCGCTTATGCCTGTATAACCCCGCCGCCAAGCACATACTCTCCGTCATAAATAACCGCCGCCTGACCCGGCGCAACAACCTGCGGCTCATCAAAGCTGAGCAGCAAGCTGTCAGGCGCGAGCTGCGTCAGTGTGGCGGGCTGTTCCCTTTGCCTGTAGCGCGTGCGAGCCATGACCCGCATTGGGCGCTCAATGCTATTAAGGGCAATCAGGTTGATTTCGCCCACGCGGCATTCACGCTTCAAAAGCTCCTCCCGCTTGCCGAGCGTGACCGTGTTATCAGCGGGATTTTTTGCCAAAACATAACGCGGGGAATCAAACGCAAGCCCCAAGCCCTTGCGCTGCCCCACGGTATAACGGTAATGCCCCTTATGTGTGCCCAGCGGCTTGCCGGCGGAATCCACAAAGCTGCCGGCAGTGTTGCAAAGACCAAGCCTGCGCTCAACAAAGCCTCCGTAGTCGCCGTCCTGTACAAAGCAAATATCCTGACTGTCCGGCTTTTCGGCGTTCCAAAAGCCCAACTCCGCCGCAAGCTCCCTTACCTGTGCCTTTGTCATGCTCCCCAATGGAAAACACAACTGAGCCAGCTGCTCCTGTGTAAGCATATAAAGCACATAGCTTTGGTCCTTGGTTATGTCCGCCGCCTTGCGCAAAAGGAAGCTTCCGCCGCTCTGCTCCACGCGGGCATAGTGTCCCGTTGCAAGGGCTGCGCAGCCAAGCAGCCGCGCCCTTTGCAGCAGCAGCTCAAACTTAAGGTAGCGGTTGCAGTCAATGCAGGGGTTCGGTGTTCTTCCGGCAAGATATTCCCCGCAGAATTTTTCAATTACCTTAGCCTCAAACTCGGCAGTGTAGTTAAAAACATAAAACGGCATTCCCAGCCGGGCGCAAACACTGCGAGCGTCCTGTGCGTCCGCAAGGGAGCAGCAGGTTTTTCCGGGGGCTTCACCCTCCTCTCCGGCGTAAAGCTTCATCATGGCGCCAATGCAGCCGTAACCGGAGCGCTGCATTAGGTATGCGGCGGCGGAGCTGTCCACTCCGCCCGACATTGCAATCAGGGCTTTGGGCATTTCCTTGGGCAATTTGCTGTCCTCCAAAATTATTTTTGTATATAATACCACAAAAGAGGGATAACTTGCAAGCTGCAAAAAAAATTCTCAACATTCGAAGCTAAATTTGTTCCAAACGTGGAAATTTTTAAAAAAAAGCAAATTTAATCGAATTTTTAACTTTTTTGATAAAATAATGCTGGTATTTTTTTGCTGTTTATGATATAATAGCGCCGTCCGTAGTTGTTGCGGACGTAGGGTTCCAAACAGCGCTTTTTTTGCGCGGGAGATTTAAAACGGGTTTAGCGCTCGGACACACATGGCTTTTACGTCCTTCCGTTTGCGCACAAACTGTCAGTCGCTCCGTTCAACCAATCTGCATTGGGAGGTGCAAATGGGTTACCACGGATTTGTTTCAGGGGATTCTAAGTCAAAGCATTTTGCCTTTGGCGGCTTTATAGTCAAGTTTGCGTTGTGCTTTTTGCTTGTAGCCGGCGTCCTTGGTGTTTCGCTTGCGCTTTTGCTTAACGCGGCAAAGCCCAGTGCTGCCGGTGAAAGCGGAGGCTATGTTATTTCCGCCGCGGGGACACAGCACTCGAGCATTGGCATGGAGGACGTTGGCGTTGCGCCTGAGCCTGTTGCGCCAAGCGACGGTGAGGTTCTTCTGCCGTCCTACCATGATGAGTTGGAATACCTGACCGAATCCTTCCCCATTGAGGTGCTGGAAATTATCGACTCCGTCAACTTAGAAAGCACCGCGGCGTTCAGAGCCCAAAACATGGATAATTACCCGGCTCTTTTTACTGACGCCCCCACAACGGAAACAACAACAATGATGGTCATAACGCAGCTGCCCACAACAACCACCGCGCCGGATTTATCCAGCCTGTTCAGCAGCAGCTCAAGCTCGTCTGAAAGACCGAGTGTGCCTATGGCAACCACTACCTCGTTGTCTTCGTCGGTAAGCAGCGTCACAAGCAGTGAGCAGAGTGAAACCACTACCACAGCGGCCGAAGAAGTGCCGACGACAACAAGCCTTGCGCCGCAAACCACAACAATACATAACCAGCCAAGCTCAACAACAAGCTCAATTCGCCCCTCCACAACAACAGCAACAACCACCACAAAGACGACCACAACTACCACGACCACCGCAAGGACAACCACAACTACCAAGCGCAGCACCACAACAAGCAGCACCACCGGCAGCACGACCACTACCACAACAACGCCGCCGACGACGACCGCTCCCGCCAAAACGCAGCCCACAAAGATTGTAATCACCACATACGGCTATGGGCACGGCGTTGGAATGAGCCAGGTTGGGGCGATAGCCATGGCGCAGAGCGGCAGCACCTACCAGGAGATTTTAGAGCACTATTACCCCGGCAGCAAGCTGCAGCTTGACCCCTCGCCGCCCTCATATGTCACCTTCGCGAACGAGGACTACGGTCTTGTGGATTACCTTGCCCGCACCACGGAGATGGAGATTGGGCGCGGCACCACGGCGGAGGCCTTTAAGGCACAGGTTGTCGCCGCGTATACCTACGCCAAGGCTCGCAGCTTTAAGGGACTAAATACCACGGTTCAGGCATTTTCTTACAAAACCCCCGCGGAGCTTTCCTTGCGCTATGTGCGTGAGGTGCTGGGCATGGATGATATGCACGAAAAGCCCCGCCCCCCCGTCCTGACGGTTAACAATAAGCCCGCCCTTGCCCCCTATTTTGCGTCCTGCGCAGGCAAAACAACGGACGTAACCAGCGTTTGGGGCGGTTCCTTGGCGACGTACCCGCACCTTGCGGGCGGCGTAACAAGCCCGGGTAAGGTTTCCATTGTTGAAGTGACATTTACTCTTGAGCAGTTCCGCTCGTTTATCCGCGCATATAACGAGGCTTACCCCGGCTCGGCAATCAGCTTGGGCAGCGACCCCAAGCAGTGGGTAAAGATTCTCTCCCACGACAGCGCCTACAGCTCCGGCATAGGCTACGCAAAGCAGGTACAGGTTGGCGACCGTGTAGTCAGCGGGAACACCTTCCGAATATATGTTTTGGGCGGGGCAATACGCTCACACTGCTTTACAATCAGCGTTTCATAGCAAAAGGTCGGGTGTGTTGCCCGACCTTTTTGTTCAGCCCTTTGTTAATCAAAAACCACGGGGATTTTCTCCCGCAAAACCCGCTGTATTTCGGTGGAAAGCTCGCGGATTTGCGGGTGAGCTGCCGGCGACATACGCAGACGCAAAAAGTGCCGCCATTCACGCAGGTTATAGGTAACAACAATCTCTGTTTTTAGTGAATTGGGCAGCACACTGCGCGCCTCCTGCGGCGACGCCCCTGCGTCCAACAGGTCAAAATACGCCTGCTCCGCCTGGAACATAGCGTGACGCCAAATTGCCATACGCGGGTCGTCCTCGGACCAAAAGCCGGGGCGTATGCAGGTTATCTCCCGCCCGAATTTTTCGCCGCCATAGTTGCAGTAGCGTGTGCTTTCTTGGGAATAGCTGCCAATCCTGTGGCGCACAATCTCATGTGTTACGCCACGGTCACAAATCAGGCGCAGGGTAACCTTTTCATGCTCCAGCACGGATTCATGCCCGCTTTTAAGTAGCATGGCAACAAAGCGCGGTGCCGATTCCGCGGTAATCCTGCCCTCGCTTTTGTAGCAGGTGCGCCCCGCTCTTTCAAGCCTGCGCAGCATAGCCGCGCCGTCAATCTCATCCTCCAAAATAACGGCAAACCCCAACTCGCGCATAGCGCACACCCTCCTTTTGCTGTGTCGCCCTAATTATAGCACAACACGGCAAAAGTAGCAAGCGTGTTAGGCGAATAAAATATTGCCTGACTACCGCTTGTTTTTGTCCATGATTCGTGGTATAATTCCCACAATACAACCAGCTTGCGGGAGGACAAAATGAGAAAGAAAAAATCCGGTGCTGCGGCGGCTATAATCGGCTTTGGCTTGGCGGCGCTCGCGGCGGCAATGCTGTTGGGCGCGGACTGGGCGTATCCCATGATTGCGGAGCTTTATCCGCTTGGAAGTGGTTTTATCACGCTCATGTTTGGGCTTTGCATACTTTCTGTGTTCGGCAACCTGCTGTTCCTTTTGGCAACAAGGCTGCGCGCAAGCAAGCCGGGGCGTGTACTGCACGCCTTGGTTTTTGTGCTCAGCGGAGCGGTGTTCGTTTACTGCTTCATTCTCTCCTTTGGGTTAGATAAAGCCCTGACGGGCGCATACACAAGCGCGGAGTTTATGACCGGGCTGCGCGGAGTCCTGCCCTTGCTGCCGGTGGTTCTGGGCGCGGTGCTGCTGCTTTGCCTGCTGCGCTCCAAGGACAAAAAGCTGCCCCGCGCAATCTTTGCCGTGCTGCTTGCGCTTTGCCTTGCCGCCGCCGCGCTGTTCGTCTGCATACCTGCGGACGACCTTTTTGCCGACCGAACAGACTCAAGCGGACTAATCACCCCTGTTTTCACTTCAACCAACCTATTGGAGGGCGCAAGCGTGACGGAGGAATCTCTCCAAACGGGCGAAAGCCCCGACGCTGTCAAGCTGCTTTGCGACGATGAAGCTGCGTGGACTCCTCAGCCGGGCATGGACAACAGCTTTGCCGAAATTAAGCTCCGTGAGAGCGCAAGCTTTAACACCGCCGTAATTGAGGAGCTTGGCAATCAGGTGCAATATTTCCGCCTCCAGGCGTTTGTTGACGGCAAATGGAAAACAATTTACCAGAGCGAAAAAATCCAGTCCCTGCGCCTTTGCAGCTTTGACACCGTCACAACAGACAGAATACGCCTGAGCATTGATAAATTCCGCGGTAAGGCTGCCGCTGAGATTTCCTCACTCAGGCTTTATAACGAGCAGGCGCGCCCGGCGGAGGACTTCAATGTTACGGTCTATCAGCGGCTTGACGGCGATGTGCCGAGCCAAATCCTTAAGCTCAGCGAGGAAGAAATTGACACCTACGCCCGTTACTATGACGTTTACAGCACAGTGCTGGTTTTCGGTGCCGTTAACTGGCAGAACGATGAAATGGGCTTCGGCTTTGACGACGGCGAGACAGGCTTCGCCCGAGAGCTTTCCGCCCTGAAGGAGCTGATATCCCGCAGGAGCAACAAGGAGCACCAGGTTAAGCTGGTTTGCACAGCCCTGGCTGACGGGGCTTGGGGCGACGGACACAATGGCGTTAACGTCTACATGAAGCAGCACTGGGAAACCATTGCGGACAAAATGCTGGACTTTATGAAGAAATATGACTTGGACGGCTTGGACATTGACTGGGAGTACCCCGTCACCGCCGCAGACTGGGAGTGCTACGACAAGTTCATTGAGCGCTTGGACGAGGGCATGAAAAAAATCAAGCCGGACGCAATACTTTCTGCTGCACTTTCCGCCGGGCAAATCGGCATGAGCAAGGAAACCCTTGCCCGCTTTGAGCAAATACAGTACATGGCATACGACGGCAACGACGAGGACGGCTATCAATCCTCATTGGAGCAGGCACAGCGCGGGCTGCTGGATTTTGTTGAAAAGGGCGTTGACCTAAAGCAGGTCAATATTGGCATTGCGGCCTATGGGCGTCCGCTCAACGCCGGAGCCTACTGGGCAAAATGGCGCGAGGTTCAAGGCGGCGACAGCCTTTATTGGAACAGCCTGCAATATAACGTAACCGAGGGCGGTCAGCTGTTTGACGGAGCCTTTTGCTCGCCTGCCCTTGCGGGCGACAAGGCCGCCTATGCCCTGCTCAGCGGAGTTGGCGGGGTAATGGTTTTCCGCCTTGCGTGTGATAAAACCATGGACGACCCCAACGCAGTGGCCTGCGGGCTTGAGAACACCCTCAAGCGCCTTATAATTGGGTGGTAGCTGTGAATAATACGCCGCGCCGCAGAGCAAGCTAAGCCCGAAAAAACTTTTTTGGGGGCGGCGCATGGAGATATTGCTATCCTTGCTTAAGGCGTTTGCCGTGGGCGGCGGAATATGTGCGCTCGGGCAAATACTGATTGACAAAACGAAACTCACCCCGGCGCGCATACTGGTAATTTTTGTGTGCGCGGGTGCGGTGCTGGGCGCCGTCGGGTTGTTTGAAGCTTTCCGTGACTGGGCGGGCGCGGGGGCCAGCGTACCCTTGCTTGGCTTTGGCGGCGCAATGGCGGAGGGCGCTCGCAAGGCTGTTGAGGAGGAGGGCTTAATCGGCGCGCTTAAGGGACCGTTCAGCGCGGCAAGCGCCGGCATAACCGCGGCGCTGCTTTGCGGGCTTATTGCCTCTTTTGTTGCAAAGCCAAGGGCAAGGGTTTAGCTTCGTATTAACGCGCTGACGTATGAACAGCAAACCGGCCTTGGGGTATCCCATGCCGGTTGGGGTCGGTACCGCTTTATAACCGACCCCTCTATTTTTTCTGCACGCGCTTTTGCAGCCCCTGCAGGAACTGCTGCGGTGTTTTGCGCGTAAGCTTAAGGAACAAGCCCAACAGCGAGCCAAGGAAATTCCCCGGTTATTTTTATTCAGCTCCAAAAGCCTGAAACAGCGGCAAACACTCCCTGAAAAAAGCCTTGTACGCTCACGCAGATTAACTCGTCGCGGGTGTCGGCAATTTCGAGTGCTTCTTGCGATAGAGTTTCATGCCGTGTTCATCAACTCCGCTTTCATAAAATCCGAGTTTTCCCCAGAAACCGGAAGCGTCTTCGGAGTTTAGCTCAAAGAACTCAACATCCGGTTCCGCTTCTTCGACCAGTTTCAGAAACAGTCTGCCGAGGCCTTTGTTCCGATACGGTTTGTCGATGCAAAACTCCAAAATGAAGCACTTTCCATCTTCATGCAAGTAAGTTTTACAGCAACAATAGCCGCGATACTCACCGTTTTCTTCGAGGAAATAGACTTTAAGTGGCTCAGTTTTTAACTCAAACAATCCCTCGATAGCGTTTCTGTACCCGTCACCCAAGAAATAATCGCGTTCTTGCTCGTCTTCAAAATGAACGTTCTCGATAAAGTGCTCATAGAGCTTAGTCCAATAGAACTGACGCTCTTCGGGCAATATTATTCGGGCAGATAGATTTTTGTGTGTCATATTTTACTCCTTTTTCGCATTCCTCTCCCCGCACCACACGGCGATTTCCGTTATCAAGCCAACCGGCAGCGGCTTGTTGTACGGCAAGCGGATACCGCCCTTCGTGGTCGTATAATTGGTCAGCTTTTCAG
>JAISSW010000014.1 GCA_031272895.1 Clostridium sp.
CTGTCGGTCATGTATTTAGTATAACAGTTCTCTGCTTTTGTGTCAATGAATTGATTTCGAGAAATTCAAAACGGCAGTTTATACTGCTGCGGTTCCTTTCCGCCAATACCCTCAAAAAAACATACTGCTTCGTGGAAAAACTTTTACCTGATTTTCTACGGGCGTTGCCTACCCGCTACGCACTATATTTGCAACTTGCTAAATAAAAAGCGCGGCTGCAACCCAGAATGAACCTAACCGCAATGTGGCTGCGAGTTTTACTCCGCCCGCTAAGCATTTTAAGTGTTCGCCCGCAGTCGATTTGACGGCGGGCGCTTTGTATTTTTATCAAGGTTTTGCCATTGTTGGTTAGTTGGCTTTCTCAAAAAGTGCGACAGCACTCTCATCGAACGGCTGAAACTCGCTTACTGACAAGTATAGTTTGCCGTTTTCTATCTTATATTCGTAGTAAGCTTCCGGATACCATTTTCCCTTTTCATAGAAATAAATATATTTGTTATCTGCTGAATAACAACTTACAGAATCAAAATCACCTCTGTAAATATACATATTTGCAGAGCCATCACTGCCCAAATAGGCATATGAACCGTCAGTAGCTGTTTTTACTTTACCATCCTCATACATATAAACCCATGAAACGATTTTCCAATTGCCAACAATAGGATTTGCATCACGAGAACCCATCTTGTTAAACTCAAGTTTCCCGTCTACTAATTCAGAATATGGGGATATGGATATCAGAAGTAGCCAAATTCCAAACAAGCATTTCTGAATCTATGTCAAACTGTAAAAGCTTTATATAGTCCTCACCATACTCCGGCGCGGGCCAAGTTATTATTAATTGCTGAGCATTGCAAATCGCCCTAACTCCGCTTGCGTAACCGCCCATAAATGTAACAGTTCCCTTAGAATCGATAGATATAATCTTAGCGCCATATGTCCCGATAGAGTAATCTCCGCTGAGATTTTTCACATTAGAAACAGAGTAGCTACTTTCTTTCTTAAAAGCTGCTGAAAATCCATCACCTGCGATGGATATTGTTCCTCCTTCAATCGTACCCTTGATTATTCCTCCTTCAATGGCGAGTTTAATTTTGTCGCCTTCAATGGTATAAGAACCTCTACCCGCATCATCAATAGGACCACCAAGGAAAACATCCATAACACCGTCTTCATATAGAATGAGCCCAGCCCCCTCTGCACCATCAACCAAAGAATAATAGCCATAGATAGTTGTGTTTTCGGTGTAGGAGGGAGAAGTTGTTTCTCTTTTCTCCTCAAAATACCTTATGAGCGAAGTGTCATTTTCTCCGTAAATGGGCAAGAAAATAACCGCCGTCCCCACACCCAAAAACGCCACAATAGCCACGATGATTTTGATAATTCCCGCTGATTTCATGCCAAACCTCTCCTTTTGTGCTTTTATTCGCCGAGTATGGTGGTATTATAGCACAAATTTCGGGGGGTATTTCTATATTAGAAATATGGAGAGTTTTTATTGTGTTTTTTTGTAGCGCAAAAACGCGGGCGATACGCTTCAATAACACACTGCCTGTATAACGAAACGCGAGCAATTGCCGCCGTTTCTGCATAATCCCATTAGATATATCACAAAATCGGTATTGCGCAATGGCAAAACGAAAACCCTCAAAGCCTTACGCTTCAAGGGTTTGACGTTGGAGCTGATGAGGAGACTTGAACTCCTGACCTGCTGATTACGAATCAGCTGCTCTACCGACTGAGCTACATCAGCATATTTTAGGCTTAGCGCCAAAAAACATTCCGAACACTTTCCTGCTGCAGGTACAAGCACACGCCCTGCGGGTGTACCATGGTGTCGGCAAAGCCTCGGGAATGACGCGCATTAGTATAGCACAATCGCAAAAAAAATGCAATACTCCCGGTCTTTTGGAAGTACGCCTGCCAACCACCTCGCCTACGGCGGGGCATGGCGGCTTTATTCCTCTCCCAGGATTTCCTCCGGGTCAATCGGTGCGCCGAACAACAATACAAAGGGTGCTTGCAGCACTTCGGCGGCTATACTGAAAAGCTCCCCGGCAACGGCGGCGAAGAAGATATTAAGTATCCATTCGCCTAAGGTTTTGCCGAAAAGGCTGAATCCGAAGTCAACAAGCTTTTCCTCTAGCCCGGTAAAAATAAAAATTGCACAGCCGATAATGACTATAATGCCTTTGCCGATAAATTCCCCAATCGGTTTCGCCATGCTCTCTTCAATATCATCGTTCAGTTTTTTAACAATTCCGGCGAGCAGAACAAGAAACGCGGAAAAGGCTGCTACGGCAATTATCACTTCTATATAAAAGCGGTTCGCAAACAGGTTGCCGTCAAAATCATAAGCCTCGTCGGCAAGGGCGAAAACCAAGCCGATAATACATATTGTAAGTCCCTGCAGCAGTTGGCGCACAACGGCAATTCCCTTGCGCAAGGGCTTCTTTTGCTGCCTTATACTGTCAAGCCGGACGACAAAGTTGATTACCACAAAGCCCACGACAAAGAGGGTGTATAAGGAGAACAGAACGGGGTGCTCACGGATAAAATCGGGCAGGGAAAGGATAATGTCTTTAATAAATTCAAAAATCAACATTGCTATTCCTCTCCCTCTCCACTACACCGGCTCTGCTTCCGTCTGAACAGCCGGGCGGCCAATCCACATATTCTCAAAGCGCTGACCGGAAATACTTTCAAGCAGCTGCTTTTCTTTCGGAGAAACAACGACGGTACCGGTTTCCTTTTTCTCCGCAACAACACGCTGAATCAGCTCAAGGTCCGCCTTTTTCATCTTATAACGGCGGGAAAGGTAGATTGAAAGCGCCACAAGCAGCGCGGGCACAATGGCATAACCCACGCGCAGACCCACGATTGCCGTTTCCGTTTGGTAAAGGTCGTCGCTCGCCGGGGCGACGCCGAACGCCGTGCATATCCAGCCGAACATTGCCTGCCCTAAGCCAATCATCGCTTGGGTTGTGAAGGTTTTGCAGGCGGAAAGCACACCCTCTCGCCGCTGACCGGTAATAAGCTCGTCCACGTCCGTTGTGTCCGGGAAGATTGTGGAGGGCATCATGCCCATGCCGCTGTAGCCGAACTTGAACAGCATTGTAGCCGCCACCTGAACGTAAAACACAAGCTGCGGGTTTTCTACACCAAGCTTGGGGGTAATAAAAAAGCTGATTGCCAACGCTATAAGCATAAGCGGGGTAAGCAGCCTTGCGGGCGCCTGCTTGCCAAGCTTTAGCGAAAGATAATAATTGAGGGGGAAGCCCGCCATCTGCCCCGCGCCGTCATAGGTGTTGACCAGGTTGAGTTTATTGTCAATCCTGCCGACATACTTGATGAAATACGGCTGCCCGGTTGACCAAATGTTAATGCAAAGGTAATTGACCATGTTGAGCAGCGTGAACTGGCGGAAAGCCCTGTTCTTCAGCGCCGAGCGGTATTCCCAAAAGACCTCGCGCGGGTTAAGCTCCGGCTTGGGGATATTGCGCCAATCCTTTTCCTTTGTGGAAAAGAAAGTAATAACCAGCGGCACGGCAAAAAAGATTCCCAACGCCAAGCCCATAAGCATGAACTTGCTTTTAAGCTCCGGGGTAAAGCGCTCCGTTTCGCTGAAGCCGAACATTGCTGTCGTCAGGGCAAAGGAGGAGAGCATACCCACGGAGTTGAAGATATAGGTCATGGAGTTATAATGCACACGCAGGGAGTACTCCGGCGCAATCTCCGGCATAAGGCTGTCGTGCGGCACCGCCACCAAGGAGCAAGCCGTTGTGAACGCAACGTAGGCAAAAATAAAGTAAAGCATTTTTTCAGTGCTGCGTTCATTGCTTATGCCATAGCTGTTCCAAAGCGAAAGGTAGGTAACTATAACCGGGATTATGCCCAGCAGGTAATATGGCCTGCGGCGCCCGAAGCGAGTGCGCGTGCGGTCCGTCACCAACCCCATAAAGGGGTCTATCACCGCGTCCCACACGCGGGAAACCAGCACGACACTGCTTGCCTGCGCAAAGGAAAGCCCCTCCACCTCCGTTAGGAACATCATAAAATACAGCCCGATGATGTAGAACGAGCCGCCCACAAGGATATTCGCGGTACTGTAGCCAACCATTGGCGCGCCGACCTTTAGGACCGAGCGTAGCTTTTCCTGCATGGTAAGAAACCACCCCTGTTGTTTTTTTGCCGTATTGCGATAATTATAGACTAATTTTTCCAAAAACACAAGCAAAGAGCACAAAGACTATAATCATACGGATTTGATAGGCTTTATAATTATAGCAAACAAGTGCGGCGCTGTCAATGCCCTTTTGCACCCTGCACTTGACATTTTGCTAAAATAAGCGTAAAATACAGGCTAATAGCAGGGAGCATAAGCAAGACGGCTCAGGAGGTCAGGTTCTTGCTTAGTGTTTTTTGCGTTTTGTGTTTTACGGCGGAGGATTGGTTTATGGCTGAGCAATACAAAATATTCGGAATAAACGGACCTGTGGTCACCATTGCCGGGCAAACCGCCCTGCGCATGATGGAGATGGTCTTTGTGGGCGAGGGCAGGCTGATTGGCGAAGTAATCGGCTTGGACACAAGCGGCACCACCATTCAGGTCTATGAGGAAACCACGGGGCTTTCCGCGGGACAGCCGGTTTTTGCCACGGGAGAGCTAATGAGCGTGGAGCTTGGTCCCGGTCTGCTTGCCAACATTTTTGACGGAATCGAGCGCCCGTTAGAGGCGCTTGAGAAGGCCACCGGCTCGTTTATCGGCCGCGGCTGCAACCTGCCCGCGCTGGACGCCCGGAGGCTTTGGGAGGTTACGCTTTGCGTTAAGCCCGGCGATGAGCTTAGCGCCGGGGCTGTTATTGCCACCTGCCCGGAAACCGGGGCGATTATCCACAAGGCCTTGCTGCCGCCGACGCTTTGCGGTAAAATAACCGAGGTGAAGCCGGACGGGAAATACACGGTTAACGATGTGCTTGCCGTCCTTGAGGATAAAAAAGGCAAGCGGCACGAGCTTAAGCTGAGCCAGCGCTGGCCAATCCGCACTCCGCGCCCTGTGGAGGGGCGCCTTGCCCCCACCCGCCCGCTTATTACCGGGCAAAGGGTTATTGACACGCTGCTGCCCATTGCCAAGGGCGGCGCGGCGGCTATCCCCGGCGGCTTTGGCACGGGCAAAACCATGACCCAGCACCAGCTTGCCAAGTGGTGCGACGCGGACATTATTGTTTACATTGGCTGCGGGGAGCGCGGCAACGAGATGACGCAGGTGCTGACGGAATTCGGTGAGCTGATTGACCCGAAAAGCGGCAAGCCTCTGACCGACCGCACGATACTGATTGCGAACACCTCCAATATGCCGGTGGCGGCGCGCGAGGCATCAATCTACACGGGCATTACCCTTGCGGAATATTACAGGGATATGGGCTACCACATTGCAATCATGGCGGACAGCACCTCCCGTTGGGCGGAGGCGCTGCGCGAAATCAGCGGGCGGCTTGAGGAAATGCCCGCCGACGAGGGCTTCCCGGCGTATTTGCCCAGCCGCCTTGCGGAGTTCTATGAGCGGGCGGGCTACACACGCAACATTAACGGCAGCGAGGGCAGCATAACAATAATCGGAGCTGTTTCCCCCCAGGGCAGCGACTTTTCCGAGCCGGTGACGCAGAACACAAAGCGCTTCACCCGCTGCTTTTGGGCGCTGGATAAGGCGCTTGCCTACGCCCGCCACTACCCGGCAATCAACTGGACGGAAAGCTACAGCGAATACACAGTGCCGCTGACGGATTGGTTCAACGAAAACGCCGGCGCGGACTTTTTGGGCATGAGGGAGCAGCTGTTCAAAATCCTGCTGGAGGAAAACCACCTGCTGGAGATTGTTAAGCTAATCGGCGCGGACGTGCTGCCGGACGACCAAAAGCTGACATTAGAAACGGCAAGGGTAATCCGTGTGGGCTTTTTGCAGCAAAACGCCTTCCACGCGGACGACACCTTCGTTCCTCTCTCAAAGCAAAAGGAGATGATGCGCCTTATCCTTCAGCTGCACGAAAAGGCGCGGCAAATTGTTATGCGGCAGGTTCCCATGGCGGAAATCACCAAAACCGGACTGTTCGAAAAGCTGGTTAAAATGAAGTATGACATCCCCAACGATAAGCCGGAAATGTTTGCGCAGTATTCCGCGGAAATTGACTCCAAGCTGGCGCCGCTGATGAAGAAAGGGAGCGCGATATGATTATTGAGTACCAAGGCTTAACGCAAATTGTCGGTCCGCTGGTTACGCTGGAGGGCGTGCCGGAGGCAAGCTACGACGAGATGGTGGAGCTGCGCCTGACCGACGGCACAAGCAGGGTTGGGCGTGTTGTTAAGGTTGAGGGCGACAAGCTGGTTATTCAGGTGTTTGAGGGTACGCGCGGACTTTCGCTGGAGAACACTCAGACCCACTTCACCGGCAAGCCGATTGAGCTGCCGCTCTCCAAGGAGATTTTGGGCAGGAGCTTTGACGGGCTTGGCAGACCGAACGACGGCTTGGGCGAGGTTTATGCCGAGTGCCGCCGCGACATAAACGGCGCCCCCATGAACCCCGTTTCCCGCGTTTACCCGCAGAACTATATCAACACGGGCATTTCCTCCATTGACGCGCTCACAACGCTTATCCGCGGGCAAAAGCTGCCAATCTTTTCCGGCAGCGGAATGAAGCACAACGAGCTTGCCGTGCAGCTTGTCACCCAGTCCAACATCTCCTCCTCCGGTGGGGGCAAGGAGGACTTTGCCATTGTTTTTGCTGCAATGGGTGTTAAAAACGACGTTGCGCAATACTTTATAGACTCCTTTGAGCAGGCGAACGTCATGGGGCGCGTGGTAATGTTCCTTAACCGCGCCAACGACCCGATTATTGAGCGCGTAATCACCCCGCGCTGCGCCCTGACCGCCGCGGAATACTTAGCGTTTGAAAAGGGTATGCATATCCTTGTTATTATGACGGACCTTACCTCCTACGCGGAGGCGCTGCGCGAATTCAGCTCCTCCAAGGGGGAGATTCCGGGGCGCAAGGGCTTCCCCGGCTACCTTTACAGTGATTTGGCTTCGCTTTACGAGCGGGCGGGCATACTCAAGGGCAGGAACGGCTCAGTCACGCAAATCCCAATCCTTACCATGCCAAACGACGACATAACCCACCCAATCCCTGACCTGACGGGCTACATCACAGAGGGGCAGATTGTGCTTGGGCGGGAGCTTGACTCCACCGGCATTTATCCCCCGGTGAGCGTGTTGCCCAGCCTTTCCCGCCTGATGAAGGACGGCATAGGCGAAGGCTTCACAAGGGCGGACCACAGCGCTGTTTCCAATCAGCTGTTCGCCTCCTACGCCAAGGTGCAGGACGCAAAGGCGCTTGCCTCGGTCATAGGTGAGGACGAGCTTTCCCCCGCGGACAGAAAGCTTATGGAGTTTGGGCGGGCGTTTGAGCAGCGCTTCCTTAACCAAGGCTATACCGAAAACCGCGGCATAGAGCAAACGCTGGACCTTGGCTGGGAGCTGCTTTCCATGCTCCCGCGGGAGGAGCTTGACCGCGTGGACGACGAAACGCTTGACGCACACTACAAGCCGCAGGCCGAAGAAACAGAATAAACGGAGGAAAATATGCCACAGAAATTCTACATAACAACAGCAATAGCCTATACCTCTCGCAAGCCGCACATCGGCAACAGCTACGAGATTGTTTTAACCGACGCCATTGCCCGCTTTAAGCGCATGGCGGGCTTCGACGTGTTCTTTTTAACCGGCACGGACGAGCATGGGCAAAAGATTGAGGACTGCGCCAAGCAGGCGGGGGTCAGCCCAAAGGAATATGTGGATTCCATTGCCGCGGAAATCCGTACACTGTGCGATTTGCTGGGAGCCTCCTACAACAAGTTTATCCGCACTACGGACGACTACCACGAAAAAGTTGTGCAGAAGATTTTCAAGAAGCTTTATGAACAGGGGGATATTTACAAAAGCAAGTACGAGGGGCTTTATTGTGTTCCCTGTGAAAGCTTCTTTACCCAAAGCCAGCTTGTTGACGGCAAATGCCCGGACTGCGGGCGGGAGGTAAGCCCCGCCACGGAGGAGGCATACTTCCTGCGGCTGGGCAAATACCAAAAGCGGCTGGAGGACTACATTGAGCAGAACCCTGACTTCATCTACCCGGAAAGCCGCAAGCGGGAGATGGTTAACAACTTCCTTAAGCCGGGGCTGCAGGATCTTTGCGTGTCGCGCAGCAGCTTCACCTGGGGCGTGCCGGTGGATTTTGACGAGGGGCATATAGTTTATGTTTGGATTGACGCGCTTTCCAACTACATAACCGCCTTGGGCTATGACCCGGACGGCAGCGGCGAGCTTTTTGAAAGATACTGGCCGGCGGACGCCCATGTTATCGGCAAGGACATACTGCGCTTCCACACAATCTATTGGCCAATCCTGCTTATGGCGCTGGGTCAGGAGCTGCCGCACAAGGTGTTCGGGCACCCGTGGCTGCTGCTGGGCGAGGACAAAATGAGCAAATCCAAGGGCAACGTTATTTATGCCGACGCCCTTGTGGAGGAGCTTGGGGTGGACGCCGTACGCTGGTATTTGCTGGCGGAAATGCCACACGCTCAGGACGGCTCAATTACCCTTGAGAGGGTTGTGGAGCGCTACAACGCCGACTTAGCGAACGTGCTTGGCAACCTTGTTCAAAGAAGCATATCCATGGTGGGCAAATACTTCGGCGGTGTGCTGCCCGCGCCGCAGGGTGAGGAAAGCGCCCAGGACAGGGAGCTGAAGGAGCTTGCGCTGTCAAGCCTGCCCGCCGTAAGCGAGGCGATTGACGGCTTCCGCTTGGCGGACGCCTGCGAGCTGCTGATTGAGCTTGCGAAAAGGGCAAACAAATATGTTGACGAAACGGCGCCGTGGGTGCTTGCAAAGGACGAAGACCTACGCGGGCGCTTGGGTACCGTGCTTTACAACCTGATTGAGGTTTGCCGCTTTTTGGGCGTGCTGTTGGAGCCGTTTATGCCCGCAACGGCAAAGGAAATCCTGCGGCAGCTTAACGCCGGTGACTCCGTTGGGACGCAATCCCTCGCGAGCTTTGGCGGCATTGCGGCGGGCACGGAGCTTTGCGCCCCGTCGCCGCTGTTTGCGCGGCTTAAGCCGGAGGAGGCTCTTGCGAGCATAGCCGCCCGTTTGGGCTGGGCAAAGGTCTGAGGGCGGCGGTCAGCGCAGCCTTGGGTTAGGAGTAAGTGAGCTATGGCGGCAATCAACATTTTGCCAAAGGAAATCGCCCGGCTGATTGCCGCCGGCGAGGTTGTTGAGCGCCCCGCAAGCGTGGTTAAGGAACTGCTGGAAAACTCCATTGATGCAGGGGCAAGCCGCGTGACGCTGGAAATCCGCGGCGGCGGAATAAAGGAAATCCGCGTGACGGACGATGGCTGCGGCATTGCGCGCGAGGATGTGCGCAGCGCATTTTTGCCCCACGCCACAAGCAAAATCAGCAGCGCTGAGGATTT
This sequence comes from Clostridium sp., assembly GCA_031272895.1. Classification (GTDB taxonomy): domain Bacteria; phylum Bacillota; class Clostridia; order Oscillospirales; family Acutalibacteraceae; genus WRKY01. The sequence continues at coordinate 9,522 of JAISSW010000014.1, forward strand.
GGACGCAATTTGCACCTTGGGCTTCCGCGGGGAGGCGCTTGCAAGTATCGCCGCCGTTGCAAGGGTGGAGCTGCTGACCCGTGCCGCGGGCGAGGAGCATGGAACACGCTATGTTAACCACGGCGGCGAGGAGCTGGCGCTGGAGGACGCGGGCTGTCCGCCGGGCACAACCTTTATAGTGCGGGACTTGTTTTTTAACACCCCGGCAAGGATGAAGTTCCTGAAAAAGGACGTGAGCGAGGCTAACGCAATTGCCTCCGTTGCGGATAGGTTGGCCCTCTCCCACCCGGAGCTGAGCCTAAGCTTTGTGCGCGAGGACAAGCAAACCCTCTTTACCCCCGGCGACGGCGAGCTGCTTGGGGCAATCCGCGCTGTTTACGGCAAGGATTTCGCCGCGTCGCTAATCCCCGTGGACAACGAAACAAACGGGGTGCGCGTCAGCGGCTTTACGGGAAAGCCCAACGCCTGCCGTGCCACACGCAGCCTTCAGCTGTTCTTCCTCAACGGGCGCTTGGTTAAAACCGGCACGGGTGCCGCCGCCCTTGCGGAGGCCTACCGCGGGCGAGCCATGGTGGGCAAGCACCCCGTCTGTGTACTCAACATTGCCCTGCCGGAGTATTTGACAGACGTCAACGTCCACCCCGGCAAGCTGGAGGTGCGCTTTGCCGATGAAAAAATGGTTTTCCATGGGGTATATTCGGCTGTGCGCTTTGCCCTGCAGGGCTATGACGAGGGCACGGCGCTAAGGGCGCGCCCGCTCAGCGCTTGGGAGTATATCCGTATTCCGCAGGAGCAAATCCCCCCTGCCGAAGCCCCCGCCCCCACGGAGGAAGCCGAAGCCCCGCAGGACGAGTACCTTGAGCTTGATAAGCCTGACACAATGGTTTTTCCCTTTGCGGAAAGCAGCGAGCCTGAGCCGCCCACTCCAAGCCCCGCGCAGGATACTCCCGCGCCGCTTGTGCCGCAAAGGCAGCCAAGGGTCTTGGGCGAGTTGTTCACCACATACATTATAATAGAGCTTGGCGACGAGCTGCTGCTGCTGGATAAGCACGCCGCCCACGAGCGCATGATTTATAACTCCCTTAAGGAAAGCAACGGGGTGCAATATGCCCAACAGCTGCTCTCTCCACTGAGGCTTAGCTTAGGGAGGGAGGAGCATTCCGCCTTGCTTGAAAACGAGGAGCTGCTGCGCAAGGGCGGCTTTGAGTTCAGCGACTTTGGCGGCGGCACACTTCTGCTCAATGCCGTACCCATGGAGCTGAGCGACGACGAGCCGGGCGCCGCTCTGGAGGAAATGGCGGCCGAGCTGCTGCATATGCGCCGCGAGCCGCTGCCGGCAAAAATAGACTGGCTTTACCACTCCGTGGCGTGCCGGGCGGCCGTTAAGGCGGGGGATTACACAAGCGATTATGAGCGTGAGCAGCTTGCCCTTAGGGTTCTTGCTGACCCGCAGCTGCGCTCCTGCCCGCACGGACGCCCCGTGCTGCTTTCCTTCAGCCGAGCCGAGCTTGAGCGGCGCTTTGGGCGGCTGGGGTAGTTAATTTTTGCCAAAAAACCGTTTTTTGCGCCGATAAAATAAAAAAATTAAATATTTAGCAAAAAAAAATTCATAATTTCTAATTTGGAAAAATAAATGACTTTGTTTGTGCTATAATATGCTCCGTAAACGGGGGACACCCCGAATCAGCCGAAAGGAGAAACGTCATGGATTTCATCATTGAAGCTCTGGAGACCGTCCAGGAGTGGTTGAACACTCTGGGTCTGGGTGCGGAGATTAACGACTTCATCAACGGTATCTTCGATGCGTTCTACAGCATCCTTGGTGCGTAAGCGCGGGCACAAAAAAACAACAATGCAGACGGAGCAGCCCACCGGGTTGCTCCGCTTGTTTTATGTGACGGCAAGGAGCAAACAAACCTGATTTTCCCAAAAATTCCCGCGTTTACCGTATTTCAGCCTCAAAAAACTGCCTCTTATCGGTTTTTTGTACACAAACGCGCCGAAATGTGATATAATCCTCCCCGCTGAGTGAAGAAGCTCAGAATTTGGCAAAATATGCCAATAACACGTCATGCCTTTGTACAAAAGGAGGAGAGATTATGTCCAGACACAGCCGCTCACGATTGAGTGACAGAAGGAAGATTACCGCGGCGATAGCGATAATCTTAACACTGGCCCTGTTAGCCGGAGGGGTGTTCGCCTTCACCGACCTCAGCCAGGATTTCATCAACCGCTTTAGGGGCGGGAACGACAACGATGTCTTGCTTCACGACGACTTTGAGCCGGGCGTGAACAAGGACGTCTACGTTGAGAACACGGGCGAAACGGAAATGATTGTCCGTGTGAAATTCACCGAGTACCTGCAGATTGGCAACGAGCCAATCATTGGTACAGACCCGGACGACAAGAGCACCTGGGAGCTGCACTTGTTCCCAAATACGGCGTTGGTCAGCGCCGCAAGCTACACAGGGACTGAACCGCAGGTGGTCGGCAACGAAGAGGCAATCAAGGGAGAATTTGACGGCGCGTGCAGTGAGCCGCCGCACAACTACTTCGCGTGGGTTATGAGCGGCGCGGAAAAGGTCTACAAGCCCGGCACGGGAGAGGCGGGCAACGATTCGTTCACCATTGGGCAGGAGTTCGCGGACGGAGCGACGGCTAAGCTTACGCTTGCGGCGAACGCGCCAATCACCATGGCGGAATACACGGCAAACCGCGAAGTCTATGACGCGGAAACCGCCGGCAGGTGGATTTTGGACACGGACGGTTGGTGCTATTGGAGTAAGTACCTTGCGCCGCACACGGCGACCAACCTGCTTTTGGACAACGTAATCACCACGGCCGAGCCGGACGACAACTACTACTACGCCATTGACGTTATACTTGAGGCGGCGAACCTCACCGAGGCTTACAAGCTTGACCCGCCGGATATTTACCCCGACGAGGACGCGACGGTGGAGATTGTTGTTGACAGCGATGAGGGCGGGTACACAAATCAGCTGGCGGAATATATTGCCGCGCTTAACGTTGGCGACACCTTCTCGGCGGCGGGCTACTCCTGGCTTATTATCGCCAAGGAGGACGACAAGGTTGAGGTTTGGATGAACGAATACGCGGAAAGCACCGCCAGGGCGTTCAACACCCCGTCCTCCGTTGACGTGCACTGGGCCGAAAGTGACGCCCGCGCTTGGCTCAACGGCACTTCCACAAACACCCTCAGCTCAGCTCCGGGAGCCTATGAGGGCAACGGTCTGCTGCAGCAGTTGGCGGCTGCCGAGTCTGATTTTACGGATTTGATTACCCTGTCCGAAATCAGCACGGAAACAAACCTTGACCCTGCTTTCATTGACAACACGCCTATTATCACCTACGACAAGCTTTTCCTCATAAGCCGCGCGGAGGCAAACGCCCTTCAAGACCAAAGCTGGAGGATTATTCCGCACAAAACGAACCGGCATTACTGGATGCGAACAACAAGCTATGATGGCACTGCAGCCGGTCTGGTTCAGATGTGCGCAAACGGAACCGGCATTCCGAATATCGATGTTGTGTGGGTAAGCACAAATGGAAGAAACTACTTCGGTACGGGTATTGGCTACCGCCCGCTTGCCTGGCTTGATTTGGACGGCGACGGCGGCGGCGAAATCCATGCGGGAGATACGCTGAGCCTGACGGCTATAGTCACGCCCCCGGCGTACCTGACCGCCCACACGCCGCGCCCCCTGCACTGGTATTCAAGCGACACGGCGGTCGCCACAGTGGACGAGGACGGCTTGTTCACCGCCGTTGGCGCCGGAACAGTAACAATCACAGCGAAGTTGGATAACGGCAATTACGACACGGTAGAAATAACCGTAGCGGAATAACCCCAAAAAACAAGCCCGCCCTTGCCTGTGCAGGGGCGGGTTTGCCGTATAGCTGCGCCCACAAGCCTACTGCGGCAAAACGCCGAAGTCGTTGGTGGCATAGGTTTGGTCGTACAGTGTGCCGGTGGCTTGCTGTGTTATATAAACCGTCAGCCACAGCTCATTATCCTTGGCGGAAAAGCTAATCGGTATGCTCCCGTTGGCCTCATATGGGGCGGACGGGGAGCCGTCGTTTTGGGCGGAATCCGGCGTGGCACCCGTGTTAGTGCGGTAGCCGGAGTACTCATAGTACTGCGGGACAAAGGCAGTGAGGGTGAAGTTGCCGCCATCGCCGGTGTCTATGGTATACTCCCTGTAGTCCTCCGTGCCGCCGAGCAGGGGCAGGGCTGTGCCGTCTGAACTGCTGAGGCTGAAGTAGGCGGGGGGCGGCGAGCCTGTGCCGCTCTGCTGCGAAAGAGCTACCTGGCGGATATGCAGCAGACCGGGCGGGGGGATTGGTATTTTGTGGTAGGTTTTGTTGGACGTAGTGCTGCTGCCGTTCTCCCCGGCGACCGTCACCTCGTTGCTGTAGACCCCGCCTATCTTGGCGGTGGAGGCCACAGTGACCTTGACCGAAAGCGTCGCGGGAACGCTATCCATAACCCAGGTTATTGTTTGCCCGCTGACGGTGTGTGAGCTGCCGCCGCTAATGCTTGCCTCGTCAATTACCAGCCCGTCGGGTATGGTGTCCGTTACGGTTTGGGTTGGCGTCGCCGCGGGGGTGGGGGGTGTTGGGGTTTTGGGCGTCGCGGGGGTAGGGGTTTTTGGCGTCGCGGGGGTGGGGGTTTTGGGCTCCGTAAGCGGCACAACATTTATTGTCTGCCCCGTCAGTATTTTATCGCTCAAAAAGTCCTTTGCCTCCTGCGTGCCAACGGTTATGACCATACTTCCCGTGTCTGCAAACATACTGCTTGCGTTCGTTACCTTTGAAAAATCCCACGATTGCAGGTTCAGGCTTGTAAGGGACTGACAGTCTGTAAACATACCAGCCATTGCTTTGACTCTTGATGTGTCAAAGCTACTCAAATCAAGGCTTGTAATGGCACAGCAGCCCATAAACATACCCTCCATTGTAGTGACTCTTGATGTGTCAAAGCTACTCAAATCAAGGCTCGTGAGTGTTCTACAAGAGAAAAACATACCATCCATATTAGTAACATTTGAGGTATCAAATGTGCCTACATCAAGGCTTGTAAGGGCATAGCAGCAGTAAAACATACCGTTCATCCTAGTAACCTTTGAGGTGTTAAAGCTACTAAAGTCGAGGCTCGTCAGTGATAGGCAATCGCTGAACATAAAGCCCATATCAGTAACTTTTGATGTATCAAATGTGCTTATATCAAGGCTTGTGAGTTTTGCACACTCGCAAAACATAGAGCGCATATCAGTAACATTTGAGGTGTCAAATGTGCTTATATTGAGGCTTGTTAGGGCATAGCAGAAATAAAACATATAGCTCATATCAGTAACATTTGAGGTGTCAAAGCCGCTTAAATCAAGGTTGGTCAGTTTGCTGTCATTTGTAAAAAAATTATTGAAATCTGTTGCCTTTTCGGTGGAAAGGTTTTTTATTTTGTTTATGGAAGTAATATTGTAAAAATAAGCAAAGGTGTAATTCTCCGCTCCTGAATTAACATAAACGCCGCCCTTGCCGCCAACAAAAACATCGTAACCGGTCCCGTTTGCCACAGCCCAGGCAATAACCCTTGCGCAATTATAATCCGGGTTAAAGACGGTGGAGGTTTCGGTTGCGTCCCAAGCCTTAACAATGCTCTTGCCGTCCCACTCGTTGTTGTTGGCGTCCAAAAAATCCTCTGCGCTCATGTAGTTTTCCGGCAAGTCCTCAATGGTTATGGACAGCACATTTGTCTTGTTTATGGCAGGGCTGCCCGTCTGGTTCCACCATACGGCGTCGTTTATAAGAGTGCCCTTAGAGAGCATTGCCTTTGGCATAAACAGCTTTATGTTGTACTCAATTTTGTCGCCCGCAGCAATCTCAACCGGCGCGTCGGATGTGCCGTCGTTCCATGCCCCGTCGTTAACCCTTGCGTCAAGCTCAACTACGACGTCCGCGCTGTCGGCGGCAAGTGTCGGGCGCAGGTTCCACACATTAACGCAAACCACCGCGGCAACGGCCGCCAGCAGCAGCGCAAAGGCAAGCACCCGCCAGCCGTTTTGTTTCACTGTGTTCATTCTTCTCCCCCCTTATTTTGCCAGCGCGGCAAGCTCCGCGTCAATTGCCGCCAGCTTGTCGGACTGTGCGCTCTGCTCGTCCGTGTTGCTGTCCTGCCACCATGCCACACGGTAGGCGTACTTACGCGCCTCAACGGAATCGCAGCGCACGTCAATGGTCAGCCTTGCTCCCTTGTATGCGTCCGGCAGGCTCGCCGCCACGCTGACGCTGTTAAACAGGTTCTTCGCGGAGTCCGTGCTTTCTCCGCTCTTAAGCACATGGCGGTAGTAGTAATAGCCGTCCCCGCCGTCATACCAATCGGCTGTGTTCAGGTCATCAAGCAACAGCTGCTCGCCTATCTCAGCGGGCAGCAGTGTGCCGTCGTCCGCCACAATACAGGGCAGAACCAGCAGGCGCACAAACACCGCTGTGTTCGTCATGTTCTGCGCCCCAACCCGCTTGACCCTGCTTTCACCGGGCTTTGTTTCCCCAGGGGGGAACACGTCCACCAGACCGATATTTATGCTTGCGGCCGGCCCCGGCGTAAAGATTGTTTCTGTTTTCTCGTCCGAGAAGCTGAACCAAGCAAAGGTGCCGCCCAAAAGCATCGTCAGGCAATAAACGGCACAAACCAATAGGATTAGCGGCTTTATCAAGCGCCGTTTGCCCGCGTTAAGCCCCGCCAAAAGATTTTTCAGCACTTTTCTACGCTCCTTTTTGCGCAACGCAATTATTTTTTGCAGCACAGCCTATTTGCCTTTGCCTCGCCGCGCCTTTAGGGAAACAAGCAGCACGCACAGTCCCAACAGCGCCGCCACAGGCAGCAAAAAGCCGTAATTGCTCCACACCCCCGTGTCGGGCGGTGCTTCGTCTGCCGAACGGTGTGCGTAGAAGCACCACCTGAATTCGGCCTCACTTTTCTCTCCTCCAAGCTCCAGCTCCGGGTCCACAGTCAGGGTGACGTCCAGCGTGTGGCTTTCGCCCACAGCATAGCTGCCAAGCTCAAGCGCCGCCGTGTTCATGTTCGGTGTGCCGTCGCCCTTAACGGAGCCTTCGTATATAACCTTGCCGTCCAGCTTAAGTGTGCAGCGGGTTTCCAGCAGGTCCGCCGGACCCTTCGACAGCAAGGGCTGCGCCGTCATGCTGATTGTGTAGGGTATTGAGCCGGCGCGGCTGCTGTCGTCTGCCGCCAAATTCTGTATGGTGATTTCCTTGTGAATCACATCGCCGGGCAGCAGGTTACGCGCGTCAATGTAGTAATATCCCTGCGCGTCCGTGTGAATTCCGTCGGCATCGCCAATCAGCACACCCTTCGGGAGCGTTTCCTCCGCCGCGAATCCCGTCACAGCCGCCCCAATGAGCACGGCGGCAACGGCGCACACCCCCAACACAAGCATGACCAAGACCTTTATTTTGCCTATGCCACGCAATTTTGATTCCCCCCTTTAGTTTGCCCACCGCCCGGCTTTTTTGCGGGCGGCGGGAAGTGTTTTTTTAGTTAAGGCTTGCCAGCTTTTCTCCTATTGAGCCGGCAAGGGTGGGGTCAAGCCCCCATGCGCTCAGTGCCTCGTCGGTCGCCTGAAGCCCGTCCAAAATCGGCGTCAGCTTGTAATCAAGGTGGGCATAGGCGTTGCCTGCCGAGGAATCCAGCAGAACCTTGCTCAGCAGCCAGCTGCTTGTCTGCTGCCCGGCGCCCAAAACGCCGATGTAATAGAAGTAGCCGTCGTCCTCATTGTAGACCCAGTCGCCCTTGCTTGCCGCCGCAACAGCTGTTTTAACGTTGGCGCCCAGACCCAGCTTTATTAGCGAATCGGCGCGGGAGGCAAGCACGCCCGCGGTAATGTCCGCCGCGGCGGGGGTGCTGACGGGGTAGTCGGTGTCGTTATCGAACGGAGCATGACTTGGAAGCAGCGCCGCAAGCTTGTCCTTAACCTCCGCGTCGCGCTGCCAATACTTGTAAGCGCCGCTTGACGGAGCCGTTACAAGCACGTCATAGTCGTCCTCAACGCTTGGGTCTGTCCCCTTGGTCAAGGCATACTCCAGCTCAACAACCTGCTTTTGCCCGTTGTATTTTGCCGCGTCGCCTGTTAGACCTGTGATTGTCAGGTACGCCACAAACTCAAGGTGGTTGCCGCCGTTCAGCTTTGTTACATTGTAAAGCAGTGTCACTTTGCTTTTAAGCTCCGACGGCAAATTCAGCGTGAGGTCTTCAACCGCGCCGGTGTTTGAGATGGGTGTCTGCCAGCCGTCATAAGCTCCTCCTGCGGCAAACGCCTCGTCCGCATAGACGTGCGGCAGCTTGCCCGCGGCGTAGTCAGTGCCGCTATAGGCTGTTGCCGAGCTTAGCGGCTCCTGACTGCTGAGCTTTGTCAGCGCCTCCGCAAAGCTTATGCGCACAAAGGCAGGTACCTTGCCGGTGTTAACCGCTCCCACCTGCTTTTCCACGCCGGAAGCGCTGTTGCTTGCGTCCTCCGGCAGCAGCGGCGCGCTTTCATCAAAGATGTCTACCAGCTCCACATTGCCGTCGCCTCCGTAGCTTTCTAAGTGGTTGGTTTTCTCGTCCTTGGCGGTGAACCACGCAAAGCTTGCGGCGGAGCAGATAGTCAGCGCCGAGAGCAGCAGTGCCATTACAAGAATAATCGTTTTGTTTTTCCTCATTTTCCCTTTTACCTTTCGGTGAATTTACTATATCTCATCCACCCTTGCGGCGAATGCCGATACCTAAAGTCAGCTGTCCCTTTCCGGCCTTGAAAAATACCAGCGGAAGAGGATAAGCGCTCCGCACAGGCACACCACGGTGCTGACCGCCAAGGCAAAATGCTCCCTGACCATTTGCAAAAATGTGCCCAGCTCCGGGACCGAAAAAACCTTTTTGCCAATCAGGGCGCTCGCCTCAAAGGGCGGGTCGGCGGAGCTGTTAGCGTCGCCCTTAGTGACAAAAAAAGTGCCGCTCTCTCCGTTCAGCTCGGTCTTAATCTCTATTACCCTGTGGGTAAGGTAGCTGTATGGGTCCCCCCCGTTAGGCACGGGGTTATAGGTAATAATATCGCCTACACTTATTTCCGACGGCTTACACAGCTTAACAATAAGCATTGCCCCCGTGCTAAAGCCGCCCGGCGGGCTTGTGCCGTTCGGGTTCGGCGTCATGGAGGCGCTGCGCACGTTATATATCCTGTAGCCAAAGTAGCTTTTTTGGCTGTTTGTGTTAAGGGCAAAGATGGTGGAGCTGAGGAGCAGCCCAATGCAAAAGCCCCAAAACAAAACAACCGAAACAAACCGCAGGATTGCCCTTGCGGTCTGCTTCGGTGTGTTATTCTTTTCCAAGGAGCGGTCATTTTTTGTCGGCCCCGCCGACACCGTCTGCGAGGGGGCAGACGGCGCGGGGAACGGCGGTGCTGACTTAGTAGGCAGCGTAGCAGGTGAGAGAGGTGCTGCCTTAAGGGTATGGGTTGCTGTTGCTGTTGCGTCATCAGCCTTCAACCCGCCCACGGACAACAACCAGTCCTCAAATCCATTCACCGAATAGAAGTCTGGTACTGTCTGTTGGGTGGCAGGCCGCGGTTCGGGCTTATGCCAAGAGTAAACGGATGATTCTTCCGCTTCATCGGACGCCAGAGCAACATCCGTGAACGGCTTTGCCGGACGCTCAGCCGAGGGCTGTTCTTCCGTTTCCGTTTCCGTTGGCATATTGAGCAAATCGGGGTCATTACGCATTGCCTGCACCTTTCATCCCGTGGGATTGCCCTTATTATATCCCGCGCAAATGAAAGCAAAATTAGTGGCAAATTAGATTTTTATTAAAGGCAGCATAGCCGTAAAGCTGCTGCCGACCCCCTCGACTGATTCCGCGCTGACCACGCCGCCGTGGGTTTTTACAATCTGCTTAACCATGGCTAAGCCAAGTCCCATGCTGCCCTCGGAGCTGCTCCTGCGCACAGAGTCCACCTGATAGAACCTGTTCCAAATTTTGCCAAGCTCCTCCGGGGCAATACCCTCCCCAAGGTCTTTAACCCTGAACACCGCGCAATCTCCCTGCTTTTCCAAGCTCACGGTAATCTTGGCGTCCTCCGGGCTGAACTTGACCGCGTTGGAGAGCAGGTTCGCAACCATGCGCGTTAAAAGCTCCGTGTTGCCGCGGACGTGTACGCTCGGCTCAATGTTGAATTCCAGCTCGCTGTGAATAAGCTTGATGCCGCAGCAAAGCTCGCTGAGCAGCTCGGAAAAATCAATGTCCTGGAAGGTCAGGTTTTTAACCCCGTTCTCCAGCCGTGTTAACAGCAGCAGCGATTGAATCATTTTATTCATCTTGGCGGCGTGGCGCTCAATGCTCAGCAGCCCCCTGTCGGCGCTTTCCGGCAGCCCGCCGTCGCGCATAATTTCCTCACACTGCGCCAGGATTACCGCCAGCGGCGTTCGCAGCTCGTGCGAGGCGTCGGCGACAAACTGCCTCTCCGTTTCAAAGGAGCGCTCTAAGCGGGCAAGCATGGAGTTAATCGTTTCCGCAAGGCGGGAAACCTCGTCCCTCTTGTTGCCAACCGCCACCCTGCGGGAAAGGTCCTCCCCGCGGGAAATCTCCTCGGTAACACGGCGCAGCTGTTCAATGGGTTCATATGCTTGCCGCGCTATCAGATAGGCGATTGCCGCGGAAAAAGCCACGAAAAACGGCAGCATAAAGAAGGTAGCCTTGATTATACCGTTGTTATAAAAGCTTGTGCTGCCGGCAGGAAAGGTGGCTCGCAGCCACAGTATGTCATTACCAAGGTAAAGCTGCCGGTCATAAAGGTATGTGTCCATACTGTTGTGGCGGCAGACGCGCAGCGTTCCGTCCTCAAAGGGCTCGTCAAGCACAACGCCGGGCGGCAGCTGCCCGTCAAGCAGCTCCTGCCCATCGGAATACAAAGCGAAATAGGCTCCGCCCGCCTCGCTGACAAAGTCTTCGCTTACGGCTAAGTTGCCGTCCTTGTATTCCACCTGCGCCGCGTTAAGATTAGAAAATTCGGTAAGCAGGTGCTCCGCCGTGCTGGACATAATAGCGTCGTCCAAGCGCATGACCGTGAAAAAGGTAAGCCCCGCCAGTACAATTAGACATACCACTACCCAAAGAGCAACCTTTCCCCTAATTGTCATTCGACTGAAATTTAACTTTTTCATAAGGAAACCTCGCTGAGAAAACTTGGCGGCGAGCCCGCGCCCGCAAGCCGATATAAACACGCCGCGGCAGGCGGCGTAGCGCTGTAGCCTCCCTTATGAAATTGTTTGTTCTCCTTCATGCCGCAATGCTGCTCTCTCTCCAAAAAGCTTTTCTCTCCTCCGCAGTGTTTTTTGTGATTATACCTCCTCCTCGCTTCTTAAAACATACCCGCGCCCGCGGACAGTGTGGATAAGCTTTTTTGGGAATGGGTCGTCAATTTTTTTCCTTAAATAGCTGATGTAGACGTCCACAACATTGGTGCCGCCCTCAAAATCAAAATTATAGATGTGGTTTTCAATCTGGCTGCGGGAAAGCACTCTCCCCTCGTTCCTCATCAAGCACTCCAGCAGCTCCAGCTCCCGCACCGAAAGCGTAAGGCGCTTATCCCCACGCGTAACCAAAACCTTGTCCAAATCCAGTGTTAAATCCGCGCAGCGCAGAATATTTGTGGTTATTCCGCTTTTAAGGCGCAGCAGCACCCGCAGGCGCGCAAGCAGCTCCTCAATTGAAAACGGCTTAATAAGGTAGTCGTTGGCGCCAAGGTCAAGCCCGCGCACCCTGTCCGCAACAGAATCCCTTGCGCTAAGGAAGATAACGGGCGTGTCGTCGCCGCCCCCGCGCAGCTCCTCCACCAACGAAAAGCCGTCCGTGTACGGCATCATCACGTCCAGCACCATGGCGTCGTATTCTCCCGCCTCCGCAAAATCGCGGGCCTGGGCGCCGTCAAAGCAGCCGTCCACGGCGTAGCCCTCGGCGCGCAAGCGCTTGCAGAGCAGGCTGTTCATATCCCTTTCATCCTCGGCGACTAAAATCCGCATCTTTCGACATCCCTTTTTTTGGTATTATACCGCATTTTTAAGGGGCTGTCAACCCATTTTGAGGGATTTTTGGAAAATTTTGTTAAATTTAGCCCGCATTTTGCCTCTTTTTGAGCCGCCCGGCTATGCAGTTCCGCGCATTATTTAAGCCGCCGGCTTAACCGTCGCGGCAGAAAGCCTGTTGGGTTCGCGCCACCCGCCCCCACTTGCATATTTTGCCGCAATGGATTATAATTAGGTGAAGAAAATCGGAGGGGTGTTGAGTATGAAAAATCCGCGGCACACCGCTATTTTGCGGCTGATTGGCACAAGGGCTATAACAACTCAGGAGGAACTGCGCCAGGCTCTGTTGGATAATGGCTTTGACGTTGCGCAGGCTACGGTCAGCAGGGATATTAGGGAGCTTGCCCTTGTTAAGTGCATTGGGCAGAATGGTCAATACCGCTACGCCGTTGCGGAAACCGACACCGACGAGCTGCTTGCGCGGCAGAGCGGTGTATTTAAGTTTGCAATAACAGGCGCGGATTACGCCGGAAATATGCTTGCGGTGCGCACACTCAACGGCATGGCGAACGCCGCCTGCGCCGCCTTTGACGGTATGCGTTGGGAGGGTATGGTCGCCACCCTTGCCGGGGACGACACCTTTTTTGTCCTCTGCCGCTCGGAGGGCTACGCCTCCCAAATGCGCGACGCTATTTTGCGCTACGTCCATGTTGAAAAATAGTCTTTTCGGTTCCACTGCAAGTTAAGCTGAGCTTATGCCGTAAGGAGGCGCAATGTTTGCCCAAGTGAACTCTTTGGGGCTGTTTGGTATGGACAGCTACCCCGTGCGTGTGGAGGTTGACCTGCTGCGCTCCTTGCCGCGCTTCGAGGTCGCCGGGCTGCCGGATTCCGCCGTGAGTGAGGCGAAAATGCGCGTGCCCTCCGCCGCGAAAAACAGCGGCTTTACTTTCCCGGTGTGCAAAATTACGGTGAACCTTGCCCCCGCGGATATCCGTAAGGAGGGGCCCGTTTATGACCTGCCGATTCTCGTTTGCGTTTTGCTTGCGAACGGGGATTTACGCTTTAACCCGGAGGGAATGGCTTTTGTTGGTGAGCTTAGCCTTAACGGGGAGGTTCAGCCGGTGCGCGGGGTTTTGCCCATGGTTATTCAGGCGCGGGCGCAGGGGCTGCGTGAGGTGTTTATCCCGGCGGCAAACGCTGCGGAAACCTCCGCCTTGCGTGGTATTACGGTGTACCCCGTCGCCACTGTGCGCCAGCTTACGGACCACTTGAGCGGCGGGGCAAAAATAGCCCCCGTGCGGGAGGAGGACTATCCGCAGGAGGCGCCGCACGCCGCCCTTCCGGATTTCCGTGACGTCAAGGGGCAGCTTACCGCGCGCCGCGCACTGGAGATTGCCGCGGCCGGCGGACATAATGTAATTTTAGTGGGACCGCCGGGCAGCGGAAAAAGTATGCTTGCCAAGCGGCTCCCCTCAATCCTGCCGGAGATGAGCTTTGAGGAAAGCCTTGAAACCACCAAGCTGTACTCCGTCGCCGGAGCCTTGCCGCCGGGGGTCAGCATGATAAAGTCACGGCCGTTTCGCTCGCCGCACCATTCGGTCAGCGGGGCGGGGCTTTCCGGAGGAGGCACGGTTCCCCGCCCCGGCGAGATTTCCCTTGCCCACAACGGCGTACTTTTTTTGGACGAGCTGCCGGAGTTTTCCCGCACGGCAATGGAGATTTTGCGCCAGCCAATGGAGGACGGCACAATAACAATATCCCGTGTGCAGGCAAGCCTGACATACCCCTGCGAAACAATGGTTGTTGCGGCAATGAACCCATGCCCCTGCGGCTTTTTCGGGGATGCCTCACGAAAATGCAGCTGCCCACGCGGAGCTGCGCAAAAATATCTGGCGCGGGTTTCGGGTCCCCTTTTGGATAGGTTTGACCTGCATATAGAGGTTCCGCGCGTTGAATTCGGTAAGCTTTCGGCTCGGGAGGAAAGCGAGGACTCCGCGACAATCCGCGCAAGGGTTAACGCCGCCCGCGAGCTGCAAAAAAATCGCCTTGGCACAAGCAACGCCCGTATGAGCGCCGCGCAAACTCGGCAATATTGCTCCCCAACACCCGCCGCTATGCACCTGTTGGAGCAGGCGTTTGAGCGCCTGGGACTTTCCGCGCGGGCATACGATAAAATCCTGCGCGTGGCGCGCACAATAGCCGATTTGGCGGACGCTGAAGCCGTTGACCTGCCGCACGTCGCCGAGGCTGTTCAATTCCGTGGGTTAGACAGAAAGCTTTGGTCCGGCGGGTCGGCGTGACCTGACAAGCCGCGAACTGGAGCTATACAGCTATAGGGCTTTAACAACCAGCGCCGCAACCGTTGCGTCGTCCTGCTCCGTGGGCGGCGTTTCTTCTATGGCACGGGAGAGGATAGCCCGCGCCAAGGCTTCGGCGCTGCCGCCGCTTTGTCTGCCGCAGCTTTTTGCGTCCGCAGCCATTAATCTGCGGCGCAAGGGCTCTTCATTCTCCGGCAGAGCACCATCGGAAAACAACAGGCAGATGTCGCCCGCGGCAAGGGTCAGCTCCCTCTCTCCAAAGGATATGTCGCGCAAAATGCCTGCCGGCAGCGAAGCTGCTTCAAGCTTAAGCAGCTCCTTTTTGACCAAGGCAAGCGAAGCCGCCGCCCCCGCCTTATAAAGCCTTAAGCGCCCTGTGAACGGGTCAAATACCGCCGCGTCCAACGTGGCAAGGGATTCCTCCGCAGATTTTGCCATGAGCGCGGAGTTTGTCAGCCTGAGGGAACAGCCAAAGCCCATGCCCGCCTGCGCAAGGGTGGAAAACAGCGTGCAGGTCAGGGCGCTGTCAACGGCGGCGCGCCCGCCTGTCCCCATTCCGTCGCTCAGCAGAAACACCGTTTCGCCGCCCGGCAGCTTAAACTGAGTGTAGTAATCCCCGCAAAGCCTTGCGTCGCCCCGCGCCCGCTGAGCCACGCCTATTTCCAGCGCAAGCCTTGCCCGCCGGGTAAATTCCCAGCAAAATTCAGTGCCGCCCGCTTCCGCCGCCCGCTCCGCAAAGCCTCTCTCGCGCAAGGGGATGCCCGTAACAGCCTCAAGCCTTGCTATAAAATCCGCCGCCTCAAAGCCCGCCGCCGGTCTTTTGTTAAGGCACAGCCGCAGGCAGAGCTGTCCTGAGTCGTCAAGCGTGCAGACGGCGCTGCCGCAGTCAAGCCCCGCCCTTGCGGCCTCAGCCCTCACCAATGCGCTTTGGCGGCGCAAATAAGGCGTACCGGCGGTCAGTGTTTTCCCAAGCTCGCTGAGTATTTCCTCCATGCCGCCAAGCTGCTCGCTGACGGCTTCACGCAGGGCTCGTGTGCGGCTTCGTATTTCCTCGCCTTGGTCGTCCTGCACCCCCAAGGCGTGCTTTGCACCCAACTCCTCCAAGGAAAGTGAAACACGCCCAACGCATTTACGCACTTTTTTAAGCGCCTTTGCGGTTGAGGACAACAGCAGCACCGCACGCTTGTCCGTCTCGGGCGGCGGCAGGGTGACGGCGTCCTGCGCCAGCACGGCCTGCAGAGCTTTGGGTATAAACAAAAACAACACGGAACCGGCGACGCAAAGCCCCGCCAAGGCAAACAGCTGTGTGCTTGGATTGAGCAGAGCCGTAAAGGCGCATACACCACAAAAGGCTCCCACTCCAAACAGAGCGCCCAGCGGGGAGAGAAAGCCCGCCAGCAAGCCGCCAAGGCAGAGCATTACGCCAAGCGATGAGCTTTCGCCGCGCAGCAGCAGGGCCGCGGAAAAGGCTACGGCGGCAATGGCGCCTCCCTCCGCGCCGGAGGCAAAGGCGTAGAGCGTTATAATCAGCGCAGCCAACAGCACGGCGGGAGCTATACCGTAAACATTAAAGGCGCTCAGGGCGGAAACCATTATCGCCGCCGAAAACAGCAGCGCCGTACCTGAAACCCCGGAGGGCAGCGCAAGTAAGCCCGCCATACCGCCCGAAAGCTTGACGAGAGCCTCCTCAAACAGCATACACGCCCCGGCGGCAAGTACGCTTTCGCAGGCAAGGCGCAGCGCCGAGGATGAGCTGAAGCCTTGCACTGTAAGCACGGCAAGCCCCGTTGCTAAGGAACAAACAGCCGCCCCCGCGGGATAAAGCAGCCGCGGCAGACCCGTTTTCCAAAAGCATTCCGCAAGCACGCGCAGCAATGCCGCCGCAAGCACCGCCGCCGCAAAGCGCAGTATTTCCGCAGAGCTTGAAGCTGTCAATACATATCCGACGCAGGCACCCGCAGCCGCAGGCAGGCAGTACGGGAAAGGGACGGCTGCAGTCAGCGCAAGCCCAAAGGGAGAAAGCCCCGCAAAGCCACCGCCATATGCCAGCACAAAGCCCGCGCCGCAGGCAAAAAGCTGCAGCGCCGCCCCTCGCAGCAGCTGCGTGGCAGCAACCCCCTTGTCCGTCCTCCCGGCGCGGATAGCCTCAGCGTCCTTCATTCTCTTCCTCACTGCTTTGCTTGATGTGGATATTATACCGCCGCGGCGGCGCAAAGCAGGGCGAATTCAGGCAGGCGGGGGTGACAGCTACTTGCTTGACAGACGGTAGAGCATTTATCCGCCCCACGCGTCGTAGGTGTAGGTAACTATACTGAAAGTCGTTAACAAATTATGGTTCCTCATATATTTTGATTATCTCCCATTTATTATTCTGTATCGTATTTATGCACCCCATACAAAATCATATTTTCCGTATAAAACGCATACACATTCAATTAACATCAGAGCTCTCAAACGAGTATTGTTCAACAACTTATTTCCTACTAAAATTTTATGTTCTGTTCCATATCCAACCGACGACTGTTCAATTACGTCTATCTCTATTTCATATTCGTTTTGGGCGACATTTTCCCACGCTTCTTGTGATTCAATCAAAAATTTTTTATCCATTTTATCGCTCAGCAAATCTATTGCGTTGATAATTTCCGTTTTCCATGCATCTATATATCTATTTGTGATTTTATGTATACTATCAGTGTCATAAATGTCATTGATTTCAGAATAATAGTCATTGTCAATAGGATTCGACTCTGCTATTGACTGAATTCCTGTTTTTTCGAAAAAAGAAACATAGTCTTGAGACGACGTTGCATTTTTTTCAGGGACTTTAAAGCAGGCAGACAGTTGAAACAGAAATAACATTGATAGTATAACAGCAAAAAATTTATTTTTCATGTTTTAAAACCTCCATCAAAAGTCAGTATGTTCCATAAAAGAATAATTTGGTGCATAGATTTGCTCCTTTCATTCAATTACTTGTGATGAAAAAATCAGCTCTTCGAACTCAATATAAAGATTGTCCTCTTCACCCAAAACTTCTAGCGCAAAGCGCCTTGTTTTGTCATGCTTTCGTGCTTTGATACGTCTGACCTCAGCATATAACCATGTAAAAGTATATACAAAATCAATTTTTATTCTTGCGACATTCTTGAATTTTAAAGAATAATACTTATCTTTCCAGCAGTCTTCGTGTAATTCCAAGTAAATATCTGCAGTTTTTGCAAACCCGGTAGTACTGTTAGGAAAAGAAACATATCTGAAATTGGTTATATAACTGTCATGCAAATCACCGGACAATAATGCTTTAATAAAATCTGCCGGAAAATAACATTCTATCTTTTTTATAGATTTTTCCCATCTTTTAAACGCAGATTCCCACTGTTCTTTACTCGACAATTCTTCCGTAAAATATCTCATAATTGTTGCTCCTTTTTTCAATATCCAACCGCAATTCCGTAAAAAGTATCATCATGCCACTTTTCAAGCATCCGCGATTCATCTTCTGAATATATTACTTGAATCGAATTTATTCCCACAAGATCTGGCTCGTTTGTGTTTATGTAAAAGTGCGCAACCTTTAATATGTATTTTCGCTTATCGGTTTCAATTATGTAAATCGAAACAAACTCTTTTGTTTTGCCTTCAATAAGATTTGATTTGCCAACGTATGAACCATCAACTTTCCAGGAAATAATTTCGCCCTCAAAAAAATCAAAAAAAATGTCAATTTGCGCATCCAAGTTTTCTGCTCTAGATATCGCCCGCGCAGAAAATTGCGACTTAAGCGCCATGTTGTCTCTGTTTTTTATCGAGTCTTTTATCTGTATAAAGACTTGATTTTCAATTTTATCATCATTTTTAAACGATATGATTCTCATAATTTTATTTCCTTCCAAACATGAAGATAGTAATAATATGCTTGATATTAACACGACTATTGCAATTATTCTTTTTATTCTTTTCATTTTGCACCTCCTTTAAAACACATAAACAGCTGTAAAACTTTTATCGTCAAAGATCCATCTTTTCCCAAGCCTTTTGCAGGTATTTCTAAAAGCAATGTACATTGCTCTTTCTGTTTGGCTAGATGAAAAATTAATTGCAAAAGTTACATATAAATCGTTTGGGTTAATATACTGATAACTCGGATTAAAGCATGTTATCCACCAGAATCTGTTGAAATTGCCTGGACTTATATAACCATATTTGGCAATTTCTAAGCGTTTGTATCGAATTGACATGTACATTGGGAGGGTTTGTCCAGTTGATGCAAAATAATGATACCCGTTATTTCCGCTATAGAATCCCATTTCTGCACCTGCACCAAGATTCAAATAGTCGCCTTTCCAGATCCAAATTACATATTCTCTACCATTATATGTGAATTTGAATTTATCATTTTTCATATATGTAACAGAATCGAATACCCAATCATAGAAATCATTATATCCGCCGAAACGCTGCAAGCAGTTTTGTTTTGCATGGTACACCCCATCACTGGTTTTAATAAAACCAGCCAAATAAAATGCTAGAGGATGTTGGCCTTTTTGTGTCAGAGATACAAAGTTACTATATGCTTTAGTTTTTCTAATGCGGTTGCTAGCATTTTTGATAAATTTTTGAAGTTTTTCAACCCATTTCGGTGCATAACCTGTTGGATCAAACATAGTTGTCGGATCATTGCCGGAATAAGCAAACAGATTGTCGTTAAGAAGATGATCCGCTATACCCAAAACATCAACATCATCCCCACTAATCCACCTACCCCACTGGGGGTTGTAATACCTACTCTGGCAGTAGTAAAGCCCTGTTTCTACGTCATAGTAATACCCCCTGTACCTAAACGGATTAACCTCAGCCAACGCACCGGTAGCAGAAATCAAACCGCCCCAAGCGTCGTAGGCATATTCTACCACAACGGCACCGGTGTTGTCAACAATCCCGACAATATCGCCTTGCAAGTTTTTGACGTAAATGTACTTCGCGCCGTTGTAATCAAACCCAAACAGCGAATCATCGCTATCATAGTAGAAATACAGCAGGTCATTGCCTGTTGTTTGCGAGGTAATCCGGCCGCCACTTTTACGGTGACGGGCGAATTGAGTTGAGGTTTGGTTTGCGGCGATTTTGCTATTCTGAAAATATCTCGTAAGATTCGATATTTTCAGGCCAAGATTCGTCTCCGTAGGTATAACCTTCTAAACAATCTAAATTGCCGTTTTCAAAAAACAACACAAATCCAACAGAAATCTTCTTGTTTAAAGTAGCACCTATAGGGATTGAAATCGTTCGATTTTCGGAAGGCGGGAATAGGGTTTCTGATTCATTAGCTTTTTTTTCGCAATTTGAGAAATGACTAAAAAATCCAACGCCAGTCCATTCACGCTCTTTTACGAAATATCTGTCCTTCCACAAATCACTTAATTCAGGGTATTCTTTTTTCAACACGGTTGTTATTATTTCTTGTTCCATTTTTTCAAATTGGCTCATCATCTCACCCACGCACTGCCAACTTGAAATATCTTGTTGACAACCTTTCCTGTGATTTCAATGATTTGACCTTTGTGTTTCCAAAGAATTTGAACCGAACCGTTAGCCAACAGATTCCATGTTCCGTGTCGAATGCCTTGATGTATTAGGCTTTCAAGAATATGTATCTCTTTAGCAACGTCTTCATCGTCGCGCTGAAATCCAACAATTTCTGCGCGAACATGAAACGACTGCAAAAGAGTTTTTCTCTTGTAACTTTGTAATATGCCAAACAATATGGAGCACGTTATCATAATAGCAGTAATGACCATCACCGCGATTTTGGGATTTCGATTCATGCCTTCACCTCCAAGTACTGTATGCTGCCCTGTTGACATCAATATTATACCCCCTAAAAGAGCAACAGTCAATATAAATTTTAATCGGCAGAGAAGAGCGGATTTTTGCGGAAGAGCTTGACCAACCGATGCTTTGC
>JAISSW010000011.1 GCA_031272895.1 Clostridium sp.
CAAGCTGTTCCTCGTGTTTGTTTCGCAATTTCCATGATAAATCCCCCGACTTGCCAAAATGCCTGTGGTTTTGATAAAATATAACATATGTGAGGGGAATTGTCAAGTAGGGGTCGGCGCAAAAATATCTGCGCCGTCGCGCAATTGGCTTCCACAAGAACGACAGAACATATTTCTCTCCTATGCTATAATTTCGGCTTATTGTATCACAAATCGCAGCGCGGATTGTTCTTAATTAGAAAAATGGGGGGTTTTTGTAAGCTTTTTGGCGAAAGACCGGCTGCCGCCGATAAACAAAAGCTCCGCCCCATACGATTAGGTGCGGAGCGAAGCTTTATTTGTGAGTGCCGGGAGAATCAGCTACGCCGTTTGTCCGACTTTTTTCGGCGCGTAAGGGGAGCGAGCTCATACACCTCGTCGGCGGCACGCGCCACGTCCGGCGAGTGGCTGACCAAGATGACGCATTTGCCCTCCTCGTGCGCAAGGCGGCTGAAAATATCCATAATTTCCTCCTGCGTGCCAAGGTCAAGGTTGCCGGTCGGCTCGTCCGCAAGGATTATGTCCGGGTCGTAGGATAGGGCGCGGGCAATTGCAACGCGCTGCTGTTCGCCGCCGGAAAGCTTTAAGATTCGCCTGTCGGCAAGGCTGTCGTCCAGACCCACGGATTCCAGCAGGGAACGGCTGCGTCCCTTGATATCCGCGATTTTTTTGCCGCTTGCCCGCATGGATAGCTCCACGTTCTCCCTTGCCGTCAGGTGAGGCAGCAAGTTAAAGCTTTGGAAGATTATGCCAACCGTGCGTGAGCGGAATTCACAGCGGTCATGCTTGAGTATATCCTCACCGTTCGCAAGGATTTTGCCCTCGTCCGGGCTGGTTAAGCCGGAAAGCAGTGACAGCAGCGTGGTTTTGCCCGCGCCGGAGCGCCCGACAATAGCGTACACCTTACCGGCATCAAAGCTATAGTTAATATCTTGCAAGACCTTTTTGTTTTTTTCGTAGGAAAAACTGACGTTTTGCAGCTCTAAGGTACTCATAACTTTCTCCTTTTCTTTTGTCAGGAACGCTCGGCAAGGATTTTAAGCGGCTCGTAGCGCAGGATAAACACAACCGCCGCAAGGCTCGAAAGCAGCGTTAGCAGCAGCCCTATGCCGATTAGCTGAAGCAGCACCATAATGCCGACAGCCGCCTCTATTTGGGTGCTGTATTCGGTCAGGCTGCCCGCTCCGCCAAGCACACGCTCGCCAAAGCTGCCGCCCATTCCGCCTCTGCCGCTGATTACCATTTGTCCCCCCTGCATACCGCCGCCGGGAGCGCCGCCAAAGGCATTGTTTTGCTGGGTCTGCTCCGCCTGCAGGCTTTCAACCTGGCTTTCCAGCAGGCTGTTGCCCACCGGCACACTGACCACCGCGCCAACCACTGCGCCCAAGGCGACGGCAATCAGTGTTACAATCAGCAGCTCGGCGACAAACTGCGCGGCGACCTTGCTTTTTTTAATGCCTATAGCCGTCAGGACGCCAACCTCGTATTTGCGCTCGCGAATATTGAACATATTTATGACCACCAAAATCACCGCGCCGATTGAAAGCACAACAATAAGGAAGGTCAGCGCGAAGGAACCGAGGTTTTCAAGCGGCTCCAAGGATTTTTCGTAATTCTCCACGTCGGAGGAGGAAACGCTGTAGTATTCGCCCAGCTTTGCCTCGGTTGCGCTCTTGAACGCCTCATATTTGCTCTGGTCCGCAAATTTATAGACGTAGGAGAGTGTGCCGCTCAATTCGCTGCTTACCTCGTTGCCGTCGTTATCCGTGGTGGTAACGGCACTTTTTGCGCTTGCCGCTTCAATTTTCTCGGCGCTTTTTGCGCTGATGTAAATGGTGTTGGCCGGGTCCATTGCGGTGGAGAACTGCAGTGCGCCGTCCGTGGATGTGCTGCTGTTGGTGTAAATCCCCACAACCTTGAATGTATAGCTTTCGTCCTCGTTGCTCGGGTTGGTCAGTACGATTTTTCCGCCCACGGCAAGGTCGTTATAAAGCGCCAGCTCGCTGCTTATTATACAGGAATAGTCGTCCGTGGTGTAATCCGGCATTGAACCGCCCTCGTTAAGGGAGGATTGTCCGCCGGTGAAGCGTGTGAGCGCCGCATTGTCGCTGACGCCGGTGACCGTGAAGTCGCCCATTGCCATCATTCCACCGACCCTGAAGCCGCCGCTGCGTCCGCCGCCCTCAACTTCGGGCATATTGGACGGCAGCTGTGTGGTGCTGCTGCTTGTGGTGCTTGTGCTGTAGGCGGTGTAGCCATCGCCGGCGTTAAGGGAAAGCCCAATGGAATAATAGCTGCTGTCCACATTTTCGTCCGCGGCGTATTGCTCATACTGCTCAAAGCTCAGCTCCGGGTATTTTTCCTGCAGCTCCTGCATTTGTGACATAATATCCTCACGGTTGCTTGAACCGCTGCCCGGGGTAAAGCCCCCCATGGCGCTTTGGATATTGCGGCTGATGCTTGCCGTAACACTGACATTGGAAAGCCCGCTCTCCTTTGCGTCCGCGGCGGCGGTGCGTATTGCAAGAGCCACCGTTGCGGCAAGCGCAATAGCAAAAACGATTATGCCGATGAGAATATTCCGCCCCTTGGAGCGGCTGATGCTCAACAGCGCATTGCGAAGAACAAACATATTTAACCCCTTTGTTGCTTAATGCCGTAATTTTAACCGCCCTTTGTGAATAAGCCGTGAAAATGCGCTGAAAGCTGAACGCAAAAGGGGCGCCCCGCCGCGGGACGCCCCTTTGTTTATCCTTAAATTACTTCTTCTTTGCCGTCAGCTCCGGGAAGAAAGCGAAATCCGTGACGATAAAGCGCTTAACGTCCAGCTTTTCCTCGTTTTCTAACTTTCGGAAGTCGACCTTACCCATTAGGGTATACGGCAGCCTCTCCACAAGCGTGTAGGCAAGAGCCATGTCACGCTCCGGCAGCTCCTTGCGGCAAAGCTTGTCCACCTCATGAAGGAAAGCGTCCTTGTCCGCAGGCTCCATGCCCTCCTTTGTGACGATGAACGCACAGGGTATTACCCCCGCCCTTGACTCCTCGCCAATCTTCTTAAGCCCCGCAACGGCGCAGCTGTCCACGCTTGGGTGGCCGGCGATTACGTTTTCAATCGGCGACGGGTGGACTGTATGCCCGTCCGGGCGCATCATGGAGCGCTTATAACGGTCGGTGAAGTAGAAGTGCCCGTCCTGACCAAGATGCCCCTTGTCGCCCATGCGGTAATACTTCTTGCCGTCCGCGGCAATGTAGGTTATCTCCTCGGTTTCTTTCGGCTTGCCGTAATAGCCCTTCATCATGGTGTAGCCGCCCACGCAAAGCTCGCCGTCCGCACCGATTGGCAGCTCCTCCCCTGTTTCCGGGTCAACAACAAGCACATCCACACAGGGCAGGATAAGCCCCACGTTACCCTCGGTGTCCCACGGGTACTCGTCCGTGCTGACGTTGGCGGGGTATGACCTCATGCCGGAAACACAGCCGCCAAGCTCCGTTGAGCCGTAGCCGACGCGCGGTCCCCTTTGTGCGCCGCAGCGCTCCCAGCAGGCGTTAATCTCCCGTATGGAGGCGGGTGTGATTTTGTCGCCGCCGATGATGGTTTCCTTAATAAAATTCAGCTGCTTGCCGCCCTTGCGCAGCTTTTTGCTGCGTGCGAGCAGCTCAAAAAAGCGCGGCACGCCAAGGCTGCAGTTGGGCTTGTATTTGAAAATCATTTTGTCAAACTCAAGCGGCTTAAACACGGGGATAAGCACAATGTTCATACCAAGGTTAAGCGCCATGTGCATTGCGTTGAACGCCCCGTAGGCGGCAAAGAACGGAATGAAGCCGCCGAAGGTATCCCCCCGGCCAACGGAGCCTCTGGCACGGAATTTGAACGACGCCGCAGAGGCGTTAAGGGCGCTGTGGGTATGGATTGCTCCCTTAACAATGCCGTCCGCGGAGGTACCGCTAGTAAAGAGGACAACCGCTACCTGCTCGCTTTCATACGGCGCGTGAACGTCGCCCTCGAAGCTGTAGGACTTGAGGAAATCCGTATGCCAAATTACACGCTTATCCTCGCTTAAGCCGGACTTCTTCTTTTTGCCGGAATAAAGCATTTTTGCAAGCAGGTTCTTTGCAGTGCCAAAGCTGTTCATAGAATCCGCGGGGGTAACTACAATCATGTTCTTGCAGGGCAGGGTATCCATAACCTCGTCAATCTTGCCGGGGATAATGTCCAGCACCGTTACAAGCAGCTTGCTTTTGGTCATTGCGGCGCGCTCCATTATGCCGCTGGCGTTGGTGCGCGGGTCAATGGCCACCGCCACCGCTCCTATGCGCCAAATAGCGTAGTAATAAAGCACCAGTTCCTTAAGGTTTGGCATACAAAGCGCAACATAATCGCCCTTTTCAACGCCGTAGCCGCGCAGGCAGCGCGCAAGCTCGTCAATTTCCTTGTCAAACTGAGCATAGCTTGTTTTTGCCCCGAAGTAGGTCAACGCCGTGCCGTTCATGTTGTCCGCGTTGATTTTGAAGATATACGCGTCCGCGTTCATGTCCACATCGGACAGTATTTTTTCGCGGATATTTTCCGGATATACCGCCATGTGCGGATTGCGACCGGTGCGCTGTTCGGATATTGTTCCCATAGAGTTTGCTCCTGTTTAATCAGAATTGCTTCAGGCTGTGCCGAAGTCTAAACGCATTATAGCTATCTTGCGGAGCAAAGTCAATACAAAAACTGTGAATTTTGGGCCGTTTTCGAATATTTCGTGCTTTTGCACAAAAGACGGCAGATTTCTCCGCCGTCTTTTGTTGATTATTTGCATGAATTTTTAGGCGAAATAGCTCACTCCGCTCTCAAAAATCCTCATGTCCTTATTGCCGGGAACATTTTTACATATGCTCTCGCCGCGGCGTTCACTGTGCGCCATCTTACCGAGCACCCTCCCGTCGGGTGAGCAGATTCCCTCAATGGCGCAAACCGAGCCATTGGGGTTCCACGGCATTTCCGCCGCCGGGGTGCCGTCCGGCATGACGTAGCGTGTGGCAATCTGCCCGTTTGCGGCAAGGCGGTTAAGGACTTCAATGTCGGCGGCAAAGCGCCCCTCCCCATGGCTGACGGGTACGCAATGCACGTCGCCCGCGTTAACAAGGCGCAGCCACGGCGAAGAATTGTTTTCTATGCGGGTGTAAACCATTTGGGAAACGTGGCGTCCAATGTTGTTGAAGGTCAAGGTCGGGTCACTCGGCGCGGTTTCACGGATTTCACCATAGGGGAGCAGCCCTGTTTTAATCAGCGCCTGGAAGCCGTTGCAGATACCCAACACCAAGCCGCCCCGCTTTGAAAGCAGGTTGTTGACCGCCAACGCCACGGCGGGTGAGCGCAGGAAAGCGGCAATGAACTTCCCTGAGCCCTCAGGCTCGTCGCCCGCGGAAAAGCCGCCGGGCAGCATTAAAATTTGTGACTGCTCCAGCGCGGCGACAAAGGCCGCGGCGCTTTCCTCAACCTGGGCGGGGCTAAGGTTGCGAAGCACCAAAATCTGAGTTTGCGCCCCTGCCCTGCGGAACGCCCTTGCGCTGTCCACCTCGCAATTTGTGCCGGGGAATACGGGCAGCAAAACCCGCGGCGCTCGCTCCGGGAGGGAGGGAAGCACAGCCGGCGCGGCCTTCCTTACGGCGAAATCAAGCGGCATCTCCGCGGGCTTTGCCGTGGTCGGGAATACTCCCTCCAGCTTGCTGAACCAGAACTTGCGCAGAGCCTCGCCGGGTAAGTCAGCCCCGTCAATGCTGAAGATGTCGTTAGCGGTGATTGTACCCAAGCAAACGGCAAAGGAGGGCAGCATGGCGCCCTCAGCCGGCGCAAGGATAAACGAGCCTCCCTGAGCGGCGAACAGTGTTTTTGCGTCAAGCTTTTCAAAGCTGAAGCCCATGTGGTTGCCAAAGCACTTTTGGCAAATGGCAGCGGCTGCTCCGCCCTCGCCGATTACAGCGGCAACAGCCCCGTTCTTAACCCCGGCGGAAACATACTCAAACAGCTCCGCCGCCCTTGCGTAATCCGGCAGGAGGGTGTTTTTATCCACGGGCAGGGGCAGCAAATAGACCCTGCGTCCCGTGTGCTCCCTTGTAAAGGCGCTTGATTGAGCCTGCGACGCTTTTATTGTTCCGACGGCAAAGGAAACCAGTGTCGGCGGCACATCCAAATCCTCGAAGCTGCCGGACATGGAATCCTTACCGCCGATTGACGCCGTGCCGAAGCCGATTTGCGCAGTCAGCGCACCCAATAAAGCGGCGGTCGGCTGACCCCAACGGCTTGCCTCGTCACGCAGACGGGGGAAGTATTCCTGGAAGGTAAGCCGCGCCTTGGAGGAATCACCGCCCGCCGCGGCTATTTTTGCTAAGGAGATTGCAACGGCATACGCCGCCCCATGGAACGGACTCCACTTGGCAAGCCCCGGCAAAAAGCCGTAGCTCATCAGCGTTGCGTCGTCCGTTTCGCCCTCTTTAAGGGGAATTTTTGCGCACATAACGTCCTCGGGGCTAAGCTGATAAGCGCCGGCAAAGGGCATTAGCACCGTACCCGCGCCGATTGACGCGTCAAAGCGCTCGGCAAGCCCCTTTTGCGCCGCAACATTAAGGCGGGCAAGGTTTTTGGCAAGAGCCACTGCGTGGGGCAGACCCTGCAGCTCCGCGGGTACCGCCGCACGGTAATCCTCCCTGTGGTCCGGGGCGGCAAGAAGAGCCTCCGCCCGCCCGGTTACGCCGTTTGTGTCCAAAAATTCGCGGGAAAGGTCGACTATGGTTTTGCCGCGCCAGTGCATAACAAGCCGCGCATTTGCGTCAACCGTAGCAACGGGCACGCACTCAAGGTTTTCCGCGTCCGCAAGAGCCGTGAAAGCCGCCGCGTCCTGAGGACGAACCACAACCGCCATTCGCTCCTGGGATTCCGAAATGGCAAGCTCCGTGCCGCCCAAGCCCTCATATTTTTTAAGCACCCGGTCAAGCTCAATCTGCAGCCCCGGCGCAAGCTCGCCAATGGCAACGCAAACGCCGCCCGCGCCAAAATCATTGCAGCGCTGAATAAGCCTTGCGGCGTCAGCGTTGCGGAAAAGCCGCTGCAGCGCCCTTTCGGTGGGCGGGTTACCCTTTTGAACCTCCGCGCCGCAGGTTTCAATGGAGGCGGTGTTGTGCGCCTTGCTTGAGCCCGTCGCTCCGCCGCAGCCGTCACGCCCCGTGCGCCCGCCGAGCATAAGCACAACGTCGCCAGCCTGCGGCACCCCGCGAATTACGTTCTCCTTGGGCGACGCGGCAATTACCGCGCCAATTTCCATGCGCTTTGCAAGGTAGCCCTCGTCATAAATTTCTGTCACCTGCCCGGTGGCAAGCCCAATTTGGTTGCCGTAGGAGCTGTATCCATGCGCCGCCCCAAGGGTGATTTTGCGCTGGGGCAGCTTTCCCGGCAGGGTTTCCTCAAAGGGAACGGTGGGGTCGCCCGCGCCGGTGACACGCATTGCCTGATAAACATAGCTGCGCCCGGAAAGCGGGTCGCGTATTGCTCCGCCAAGGCAGGTTGCCGCCCCGCCAAAGGGTTCAATTTCCGTGGGGTGGTTGTGGGTTTCGTTCTTAAACTGCAGCAGCCAATCCTCTTTTTTCCCGTCAATGGTGGCGGTGAAGTTGATTGAGCAAGCGTTGATTTCCTCGCTTTGGTCAAGGTCCGCCAGCAGTCCGCGCTTCTTTAACGCCTTTGCGCCTATGGTGGCAATATCCATCAGCGTAACGTCCTTTTGCCGGGCGCCGTAAACCTCCTCGCGAAGTGAGAGGTATTGCAGCCAAGCACGCTCCAGCGCCGGAGTAAGCTTATCCTGCTCAAAGCTCACCTTGGCAAGCCGCGTTAAAAAGGTGGTGTGGCGGCAGTGGTCGGACCAATAGGTATCAATCACCCTCAACTCCGTTTCGCTCGGGTCACGGCTTTCGGACGCAAAGTAATCCCTGCAAAAGCAAAGGTCCGCGGCAGTCATGGCAAAACCGCCCGCCGCGTGGTATTCCCCAACCTTCTCGTCGCTCCAGCCGCTGAAGCCCTCGATTATGGGGACATCCTCAGGCTCCGGCGCGGGAATATCCAGCGTTTCCGGCAGCTCCCGTGCAGCCTCGCGGGCTTCAACCGGGTTGATTAGGTAGGACTTGATTTTCTCCCGCTCTTCGTCGCTCAGCTCGCCCGCTATAGCGTAAACCCGTGCGGAGCGCACAATTGGGCGTTCCCCGCCGGTCATAAGGGCAATACACTGGGCGGCGCTGTCCGCCCGCTGGTCAAACTGACCGGGCAGATACTCCGCGGCAAAAACAAAGCCCTCCGTAACAGGCAAAGCCGCAAAGCTGTCGTCCACGTTCGGCTCGCTGAAAACCGTGCGCACAGCCGCCTCAAATTGCTCCGCGCTCAAGCCCTGCACGTCATAGCGCTGGAACAGGCGCAGGGAGCTTATGCCTCCAAGACCAAGCGTTGCGCGCAAATCTCTCTCCAAGCCAAGCGCCTCAATGTTAAAGCCCGTTTTTTTCTCGGTGAATACGCGTTGAACAGCCATTTCCTTGTCCCTCCGCAAATTATTCTGCACGAGGCTATTATACCATATCGGCGGCGGCAAAGCAAGGCGCACGGCGCAAGGACCCCTCCGCCGGATATGCCGCAGCCTCCGGCTTTGCCTCTCTCCCGGCGGGGAAAGCCCTTTGGGCTTAATTACCGGTTAAGCCTTGCGGCGGAGCTTGTTTTGTGCTATAATGTACTCTAAATAATTCTATCCATTGGGAGTTAAACATGAAAAGGAAACTTTCCCGCCTGCTTGCGCTCGCACTCTGCTGCGCAACTATCCTTGGCTTTAGCGCCTGCACAAAGCAAATCAACCAAGCCGACGCCCTGAACCGGCTGTTTTCGGCGCTGGAGGAATCCAACAAGGCGGATGTCTATTACTACATTAAAACACAAAACGCGGACAAAGCCGCAGATAAACCGCTGCGCACACTTGAAGTCAACCTGCGCGCGGAACCGGTTGACGACCCGCCCGAAGCCCTGCCGCGAGATGAAAGCAAGTATTTTAAGCACAACGCCGACGGCAGCTTTGCGGATTACAAGCTCTCCGTAAAGGGGACTGAAACAGGCGTTACAATGTGGAGCTGGATTTGCGGGCCATCTAAGGGAGCGGACGGCACGGCGCTGTTTTACAGCGAATGGCGCAAGGACGCCACGCAGGGGCTTAACAAGTATTCCGCCAACGATAACCCCGTGCTTTCTAAGAGAACAGAGCCGCTGACGGATTTTTTGCAGAGTGAAAGCTTTGCGCCCTACACCTTAAAAGCACAGCTGGCGGAGCTAAGCGCCCTGACTGAGGAGGACATTAACTTTGACATCAGCACCGCGAAAATGACCGTTCAGGATACGCTGGTTACGCTGATTTTCGCCGTTAACGAGGAATACATTCAGCGCTATAAGGAAGAAAACGGCAAGGACAGCGTTTTTGCCGGCACCTCACAGGTCAAGGTTCAGCTAACCTACGGGCGTGTGCAGCAGATTTCGCTCTATGCCCCCTCAAGCAGCGGGGTATTCAAATCCCCCAAGGAAACAGTCAGCTGGCAGATTTTCTACCTTGGCGCGCGCTTCACCGTACCGGAATATAACCAAAAGGACGAAAAGGTAGCCGCCAACAACTGGGCAGCCGCCAATGAGCTGACGGACGAGCCAAAGGGCTTTTAATCACACGGAGGAAATATGGAAATTAAGGTTACGCTTAAGGGCGGTGAAGTCCGCTCGTTCACGGCGGGGGTAACGGCGTTTGACGTTGCACGGGAAATCAGCGACGGCTTGGCGCGGGTTGCCTGCGCCGCAAAAATCAATGGCGCCGTTGCGGATTTGCGCACAGCCCTTACGGAGGATTGCGAGCTTGCAATACTCACCTTTGCGGACGAGGACGGCGCTAAGGCATTCCGCCACACAGCCAGCCACGTTTTGGCGCAGGCTGTCAAGCGGCTGTACCCGCAGGCAAAGCTTGCAATCGGTCCGGCGATTGATAACGGCTTTTATTATGATATAGACTTGGACGAGGCTCTTTCCCCTGAGGAGCTGCAAAAAATTGAGGGGGAAATGAAGAAAATCGTTAAAGAGAACCTGCCCATTGAGCGCTTCAGCCTTCCGGCGGACGAAGCTATGGCTCTCATGGAGGAGCGCGGCGAGCCTTACAAGCTTGAGCTGATTGGCGAACACGCGGAAAAGGGCGAGGCTATCAGCTTTTATAAACAGGGTGAGTTCGTTGACCTTTGCGCGGGTCCCCACCTGATGAAAACGGGCGCAATCAAGGCGTTTGCGCTGACCTCCTGCACGGGGGCGTATTGGCGCGGCGACGCAAAAAACAAAATGCTGCGGCGCGTCTACGGCACCGCTTTCCCAAAGCGCGACGAGTTAGACTCCTATCTTGCGGCGCTTGAGGAGGCAAAAAAACGTGACCACCGCAAAATCGGCAAGGAGCTGGGGCTGTTTGTCCTTATGGACGAGGGCCCGGGCTTCCCGTTCTTTTTGCCAAACGGCATGATTCTGCGCAACCAGCTGGAGGACCATTGGCGCAAAATCCACGCCGCGGCGGGCTACAAAGAGATTAAGTCGCCCATTATGCTCAACCGCAGCCTTTGGGAGCGCAGCGGGCACTGGGCGCACTATCAAAAGAATATGTACACAACGGTGATTGACGAGCAGGATTTTGCAATCAAGCCCATGAATTGCCCCGGCGGTATTTTGGTCTATGCCATGGAAAAGCGCTCCTACCGGGAGCTGCCGCTGCGACTTGGTGAGCTGGGCTTGGTGCATAGGCACGAGCTTTCCGGGGCGCTGCACGGTCTTATGCGTGTGCGCTGCTTCACCCAGGACGACGCGCACATCTTCATGACGCGGGAACAGATTAAGGATGAAATCAAGGGCGTTGTAAGCATGATTGACGAGCTTTACACCAAGACCTTCGGCTTCCCTTACCACATAGAGCTTTCCACCCAACCTGAGGACAGCATGGGCGCCAAGGAGGACTGGGACATTGCCACCGCCGCCCTGCGCGACGCCATTGAAGAAATGGGCTATGAATACAAAATCAACGAGGGCGACGGGGCGTTTTACGGGCCTAAGCTGGACTTCCATTTGGAGGACTGCTTGGGGCGCACCTGGCAGTGCGGCACAATTCAGCTGGACTTCCAGCTGCCGGAGCGCTTTGAGCTGGAATATACCGGCACGGACGGCGCGGCGCACCGCCCGATAATGATTCACCGTGTGGTTCTCGGCTCCGTCGAGCGCTTTATAGGCATACTGACGGAGCATTTTGCGGGGGCTTTCCCGCTTTGGCTTGCGCCGGAGCAGGTAAGGGTTTTACCGCTGACAGACCGCCATATCCCCGCGGCAGAGCAGCTGCTTGAGAAGCTGAAGGCGGCGGGGCTGCGAGCTGAGCTTGACCGCCGCAGCGAAAAAATCGGCTATAAAATCCGCGAGGCGCTGGTGGATAAAATCCCATATATGCTTTTGCTTGGCGACAAGGAGCTGGAGTGCGGGGCGGTTTCAGTCCGCAAGCGCGGCGCGGGCGATATTGGCAGCATGGGCGTAGAGGACTTCATTCAAAGTGCCTTGGGTGATATTGACAAAAAAACAATCTGGTAACGACCGTTTATTGTAGGATATAACAAAGTGCGCGGCGGGCTCTTGACAAATCCAAGACGCCAATGTATAATCTACTCAATTCATATATGTTAGGTAGGAATTGAATTATGCTTCTGGATTTCCGATGTTGCCGTTAAGGAGCGGGCGACCGTAAGAGTCACAACCGCGGGGCTTTGCCTTGCGGAAAACAAAAAACACCAAAACGCAACAAAAAAGGAGCATACCATGAGTAACTATAAATTTGAAACCCTGCAGCTGCACGTTGGGCAGGAAGAGCCGGACAGCGCAACAGACGCTCGTGCCGTACCCATTTACGCCACCACCTCCTATGTGTTCAAGGATTCCGCTACGGCGGCGGGTCGCTTTGGGCTGACCGTGCCGGGGAATATCTACACCAGGCTGATGAACCCCACCAGCGACGTGTTTGAAAAGCGCATAGCCGCCTTGGAGGGAGGCGCCGCGGCCCTGGCGCTCTCAAGCGGCGCGGCGGCAATAAGCTACGCATTGCAGAACATCGCAAGGGCGGGCGACCACATTGTTTCGGCAAAAACAATCTACGGCGGCAGCTACAACCTGTTTGCCAACACCTTTAAGGATTTCGGCATTGAGACAAGCTTTGTTGACGACGACGCGGCGGCCTTTGAGGCGGCAATCAAGCCGAACACAAAGGCGCTGTTTGTGGAGTCCCTTGGCAACCCCAACAGCGACGTTGCGGACATAGAGGCTATAGCTGCGGTGGCTCACGCCCACGGAATTCCGCTGGTTGTGGACAGCACGTTCTCCACCCCCTATCTTTTCCGCCCGCTGGAGCACGGCGCCGACGTGGTTGTGCATTCGGCAACCAAATTCATCGGCGGTCACGGCACGGCGCTTGGCGGCGTTATTGTTGACGGCGGCAAGTTCGATTGGGCGCAGAACGATAAATTCCCCGGGCTCAGCAAGCCGAATCCAAGCTACCACGGCGTTGTGTTCACCGAAGCGGCGGGCAATCTTGCGTATATAATCAAAATCCGCACGACGCTGCTGCGTGACACGGGCGCGGCGCTAAGCCCGTTCAATTCCTTCCTGTTTATTCAGGGCTTGGAAACCCTGTCACTGCGCGTTGAGCGCCATGTGGAAAACGCCCTTAAGGTGGTTGATTACCTCAGCGCCCACCCACAGGTGGAAAGGGTGAACCACCCCGCGCTTGCGGAACACCCCGACCATGAGCTTTACAAAAAATACTACCCCAACGGCGGCGGCAGCATATTCACCTTTGAGCTTAAGGGCGACGCGGAGGCCGCAAAAAAATTCACCGAAAGCCTTGAGCTTTTCAGCCTGCTTGCGAACGTTGCGGACGTTAAGAGCTTGGTTATACACCCGGCAAGCACAACCCACAGCCAGTTGAGCGAGGAAGAGCTGCTTGACGGCGGCATTAAGCCAAACACAGTGCGCCTGTCAATCGGCACGGAGCATATTGACGACATTATAGCGGACCTTGCGCAGGCCTTTGAAAGGGTAAAATAAGAAGAATAAGCAAGCCGGTACCCAACGCGGGCGCCGGCTTTTCTTTATGCCAAGCCCACCTTAAGCGCTCGCCGGGAAAGCGCCTGTGTATAGGTATCCAGCGGGCGGAAGTCATTATCGTTGCTATGGGCGGCAAGGTATATGCCCTGCGCCGCGGCGGGCTTGCCGATGAAAACCACAAGTAGCGTGTGCCCCCAAACCCCGTCCGCAAAGGATAGCTGGATAACATCACCCTCCTCCAGCTCGCTCAGCGGCACCTCACGCAGCGTCATGCCCCATGGCTTTGGGCGCACGCCGTAGTCATAAAACCGGCTGACACTGCTCCACGCGGGCGCGCGGTCGTCCGGGCTGTTGTAATACCAGCCGTCCGGGCGCACATCCATGGGAATACCCCCGGCGTAAAGCGCTTGGGAAACAAAGCTTGTGCAGTCCCCGCCCAGCTCGCTGAAGTCATAATACCGCGGGTTGCGGCGGTAAACCCACTCATGGGCATAGCGCACGGCTGCCTTGCGGTCATACGGCATAAAAATCCCCCCTGCACAGCCTATGCGCAAAGGGGCATATTTGACCGTCATTTAACTGCTGTAGCGTGACATTGCGCCCTCAATGTCCCCGCGGATTATCATGTCAATGGCGCCAAGGGCATTGTCGCAGGCCTCTCGCAAAAGCTTTTGCTCCCTGTCGCTCATGCGTGCAAGCACCCAATCCGCCAAATCCCGCTCCGGGTCCCGGCGCTCGCCTATTCCCAGCTTAACCCGCGGGAAATCCTCCGAATGCAGGTGTTGTATAACGCTTTTAACGCCGTTGTGGCTTCCGGCGCTGCCCTTGCGGCGTATGCGCAGCCTGCCCGGCTCAAGGTTTATGTCGTCAAAAAGCACAAGCACCCTCTCCGGCGGGATTTTGTAGAACGCGGCGGCAGCTCCAACCGCCTCGCCGCTGTTGTTCATGTAGGTTTGCGGCTTAAGCAAAAGGCAGCGCTCGCCGCCGATATTAAGCTCGCCCGTCAGCGAGTGGAATTTTATTCGCGTCAGCTTGACCCTTTCCCGCATTGCAAGCAAATCCGCACACAAAAAGCCCGCGTTGTGGCGGGTAGCCTCATATTGCTTGCCGGGATTGCCAAGCCCCGCTATGAGCCAAGAAATCCCGCCGGACTGCCTGCGAAAAAGCATTTTTACTCCCGTGCTTGCTTAGTGGCGTTCGCCCGGAATATTATAGCAGATTTTGAGCAAAATGGCAAAGCGCCCCCGTTTTTTTTGGAGGGCGCCCTGTGTTACTGTGCAATTTTATAGGCGGTAATGTTCGCCCCCGCGGTATTTACGCTCACAACTATAGAGCCTCCCGCCAGTGCGGCAAGGCGCAGGCACTCCCCCGCAGAGAGGAAAACGAGGGCGCTGTTATTAACGCTTTCCTCCACGGTAGAGCCGGGGTAATTCCTGTTCGCCCTGCTGTTCGGCACGGGAGTGCCTGCCGCGTCAATCAGCTCTACGCTTATTGAGCCGGAGGAATTGGGGACAAAGGAAACCCCGTAGCTGACAATATAATACCCGGCGCTTTGCGCGCAAAGGCTGTTGCCGCTCACGTTCATGCCGTCAAGGTAGCTGGCGCTGTCAACGGGGATTATTGCGGGTGTTATACTGTCAAGGCTAAGCTGAGCAGGGGCGCTGTTGGTTATTACCCCGTAGGCGCTTGCCAAGCTGCCGGCGGGACCCGGCGCCCCCGTGTCGCCCTTTGGTCCCTGCGGACCGGTAGCTCCGGCGGTGCCGGTAGCCCCCTGAGGACCCGCGGGACCCATAGCTCCCGTGCTGCCCGCGGGTCCAATAGGTCCGGGAGGACCCTGAGGTCCCTGTGAGCCTGCCGGTCCCTGCGCCCCCTGAGGACCGGTTAGACCCTGTGGTCCCGCCGGACCTTCGGGACCCTCAGGCCCTTGGGGGCCTATTGGTCCTTGGGGACCCTGCGCACCCTGAGGCCCCGCCGGACCTGTCAAGCCCTGAGGCCCGACCAAGCCGTCCGAGCCCTGCACTCCCTGCGGTCCCTGGGGGCCTTGCGGACCGGGAGGACCCGGAATTCCCTGAGGTCCCTCAGGACCCATTGCCCCCGCCGGACCTGCCGGACCCTGAGGCCCCGCCGCGCCCTGGGGACCCGCCGGACCGGCTGAGCCTTGCGGACCGGGTTCGCCGTCGTTGCCCTGCGGCCCCTGTGAGCCGGTGGGTCCCTGCGGACCTGCAACCCCCTGCGGACCTGCGGGTCCCGGCAAGCCCTGCGCCCCCTGAGGTCCAACCGCCCCCGGCACACCCGGCTCGCCCCTTGGTCCGTCGCAGCCCTGGGGACCGGGAGGGCCCGGAACACAGCACGGGGGCTTTTGAACACCCTCAAAGCAAGCGTGCCCGCCAAAATCCGGCGGCGGGGCGACCTCTCCGCTTGCAAATGGCTCGTCTGTGCAAGCCCTTTGCTGCGGCACAGCGAAAAAAGGATTCCTGAATTGTGCCATGTAGCTTACCCCCTTGAATATGTGCGCTCTTTGCGCGTGGAATACGCGTCAGCGCATTATATGCCGCGGCAAGGCGCTTTGTTCCCCTTTGACTTAAGCCGAAGTGTGTAGTATAATTATCCCGGGACGGCCGTGCCGCCCAAAGCAGCAAGGGGGGATTTTTGCCTTGTATGACCTTCACACACATTCATTTGCTTCCTTTGACGGGAATAACAGCGTTGAGGAGCTTTGTGAGCGAGCGCTTGGCTTGGGCTTGAGCGGGCTTGCCATTACAGACCACATTGACCAGGTGGCGACGCCGCGGCTTTTCCCGGAATTCACGCCGGACAAGCTGGCGCAGACCGCAAAAAGCTCCTACGAGCAGACAAGCCTTGCGGCGGAAAAATACGCCGGCAAAATGGAAATCCTGCGCGGGGTTGAGCTTGGGCAGGCGCTGCATAACCGCGAATTAAGCGAGTTTATCCTGCATACATATGACTATGACCTTGTGCTCGGCTCAATCCATAACCTGCGCGCAACAGAGGATTTTTACTTCATGAAGTACGAAAGCGCACAGCAGGCGAATGCCCTGCTGCACGAATACTTTGAGGAGCTTTACGCCTTGGTTGAGTGGGGGCAGTTTGACTCCCTTGCGCACCTGAGCTATCCCCTGCGCTATATGGTTGGGCGGGACAAAATAAACATCTCCCTTGCGGACTTTGCCGCTGAGATTGACGCAATTTTGGCGCTGCTTGCAAAAAAGGGGCTGGCGCTGGAGCTTAATTGCTCAGGGCTGCGGCAGGAAATCGGCGACACGCTGCCGGGTGAGGATATAGTCCGCCGCTTTAGGGAGCTTGGCGGGGAGTATGTCACCCTTGGCTCCGACGCGCACAGGCTTGAACACCTTGCCCTTGGGCTGGATAAAGGAGTAGAAAGCCTGCGGCGCTGCGGGTTTAATTCCCTTACGGTTTTCCGCGCCCGCAAGCCGCACAAGCTGCCGTTTGGCGATTGGAACGGTGAAGTATGGAACACACCCTAAGCATTAAGGCGCCCGCAAAAATAAACATTTTCCTTGATATTCTGGGGCGGCTGGAGGACGGCTACCACAGCCTTTTTATGCTTATGCAAAGCATCTCCCTGTGCGACGTGGTCACCCTGCGCGGCAGGGAGGAGGGAATATCCCTCAGCTGCTCCGACCCGGCGCTGCCAACGGACGAGCGCAACATAGCCTACCGCGCCGCCCGGCTTTTTTTTGAGGACTCCGGCGTGGGCGGCGGCGTGGAAATACACATAGAAAAGAATATTCCGTTCATGGCGGGGCTTGGCGGCGGCAGCGCGGACGCGGCGGCTGTGCTTATGGGGCTTAACAAGCGGCACGGCGGCATAATACCGCAGCAGGAGCTAAAAAAAATGGCTCTTTCCCTTGGCGCGGACGTGCCTTTTTGCCTGCTTGGCGGAAGCGCCGTCGCCATGAACCGCGGCGAGCTGCTCTCACAGCTTTCCCCCTTGCCAAAGCGCTTTTGTGTGCTTTATAAGCCCAAGGCGGGGGTTTCAACAGCGGCTGCCTACGCCGCCTATGACTCGCTTTTTGTTAAGCGGCGGCCGGACATGGCTTCGCTTGCAGCAGCAGCCTCCGCGGGCGACTGGGAGGGGCTTTATTTGCATTCGGCAAACGTGCTGGAGCAATGTGTGGAAATACCGGGACGAGCGCAGGTTAAGGCTTTAATGCGCAAAAACGGGGCGCGCTTGGTTCAAATGACAGGCTCCGGCTCCGCGATTTTCGGGATTTTTGAGGACAAAAAAAGCGCCGCAGCGGCAGCCGCGGAGCTTAAGGGCAACAAGGACGGGGCAAGCGTTTTTGTGTGTGAAACGCTTTAGCCAAGCCTTCCCAAAAACTCGGCGACGATTCGTTCAGTGTTGCGGGTATCCGCCGTTTCAATGTATTTTTCCTTAAAGCGCTCAAGGGCTGAGTAATCGTAGCTTTCGCTTTCCACCGCATTCATCAGCTCCGCAAAATCCTTAAAAACAGCGCCCGGCATTTCCTCCTCAAGGTGTACGTTCAGCCCTGTGCTTTGGCAGTATTCGTCAAGGTCGGGGACATAGAAATAAAGCGGCTTGCCGGCAAGGCTTGCCTCAATTGCGGCGGCTGAATAGTCCGTAACAATTGCGTCCGCCACGGCAAAAAGCTCATATGTGGGTATTGAGGTCAGCGCCACGTCCGCCGGGGCTGCGGGTGCTTCGTCGTTTGGGTGAACCTTAACTATAAGCTTGTATTTTCTTCGCTTCTCCGGCGTCAGCACCTTAAGCAGGGGGGAAAGCTCAAGCGGCTTACCCTTGCGGAAAGTCGGCACATAAAGGATTTTTTTCATGCCTCTCCAAGTCGGGTGCGCGGCGAATATCTTGCCGTGTGACTCCTCGTCGCCAAGTAGGCGCAAAAGCTCGTCCACACGGGGCATACCCAAAATCGGCACACTCTGCGGCGGATAGCCGAACGCCTCGCAATAGCTCACTTGTGTTGCGGCGGAGGCACAGGGGATAAAGCTGTAATGGGCGTGCATATTCCAAAGCTTCGCCTCCCGTGAGCTGTGCCCGTCGGGGGAATCCAAAATCTGCTTGCCGAATTTTTTTATCGCCCCCAAGGCGTGCCACACCTGTACGGCAACAAAGCCGGGGCGCTGACTGTAAAGGCTCAGGGGTATGCACTGCCCGTCTACAAAACAGCCGCGCGCCCGCAGCAGGGCAAGAGTGGGCTTGATTAACCAGAGCAAATCCCGCAGGGAGGCACCGTCCATTCGGCGGCAAAAGCACCGCTGCTTAAGCTCCGGGGCTTGGCGCCGCAGCTCAGACCGAAGTAAGCGGAAATCCGGCGAGGGGCTGTCGCTTTGGCGGCTTAGGAAAACCACGCTGTTGCTCCGCGGCAAAATATGGCGCAGCAAAAAATAGGCTCCGCGGGAGAGGGCGATGATAACGGAAAAAAGCGCTTGCTTCATCACGCCGCACCAAGATGTTCCGTTATGAAGTCGGTCACAGCCTTGTTGTAGCCGTCCGGGTCAACGTAGTAGCTGAAAGCATGGATTGCCCCCGGCACAACAAACAGCTTTTTGGGCGTAGGGCAGGCGTCGTAAAGCTCATAGACAAAGCGCGTAGGAACAAAGCTATCCTCCGCTCCATGGATAAACAGCACGGGGCATTTTGCCCTTGCCATGCCGCCCAGCGGATCGCTTTGTTTAATGGAAAAGCCCGCGAACAGCTCCTGCAGCAAATGGGCTATTGGGTATGCCGGCAAAAACAGCGGCTCAAGGGACTTAAAAATCATCTTCCCGGCGGCTCTCAGCTCAGCCTTTTCGCTCGAAAAGCCGCAGTCCTCAATAATCAGCTTGACCTGCGGCGGCGGGTCGTTTTCGTTGGCAAGCAGTACCGTAGCCGCGCCCATGGAAATGCCGTGCAGAATGACCTCTATGTCCTGCCCGTAGCGCTCGGTCAGCCAATCCACCCAAAGCAGCACGTTTTGCCAGTCTAACGCCGCAAAGCCTATCCAGTCGCCGTCGCTGCGCCCGTGTCCCCTGTGGTCGGGCAAAAGGATATTGTAGCCAAGCGTGTTGTGGTAAAACGGTGTTATGTGGCAAAATTCGTTCGGTCCGTTTGCGTGGTGCCCGTGGGCAAGCAGGGCAAAGCGGCGGCTTGGCCTTTCGGCGGGCAAAAGCCAGCCCCTCAGCGTCAGTCCGTCCCCGCTTTGGATTGCAACGTCCTCAGGCCCAAGCGCCATAAAGGCGGCGTTGTTAGCCGCGCGGATTTTCTCCCGCTCAATATGCTCCGGCTTGGTGTAAACGGCAGGCTTGCGTATGGGGCGGCAAATCTGCAAAAAAATGCCCACGCCAACGGCAAACTCCGCCAAAATCACCAGACCCAATATCCCCGCAAAAATCCTCCAAAGCTCCATGTCGGCACCTCCTGTTATGGCAAGTATAGCACACTTGCCGCCGTCAGTCAAATGCCCACGCGGATTGACACGGCGCGGTCAAAATAGTATACTATTTTACAACAAAGGGATTGGAGCGGTTTTGTTGTCTTACAAAGCGGAAAGCTATCAGGTAGCCGTGTTGGGGGCGGGACACGCGGGGATTGAGGCCGCGCTTGCCGCCGCCCGCTTGGGCTGTAAAACCGTGGTGTTCACCCTGAACATGGATTGGGTGGGCAATATGCCCTGCAACCCCTCCGTCGGCGGCTCCTCCAAGGGGCATTTGGTGCGGGAGATTGACGCGCTTGGCGGCGCAATGGGTCAAATCGCGGACCTTTGCACCCTGCAAAGCCGAATGCTCAACCGCGGCAAGGGTCCCGCTGTTCATAGCCCGCGGGCGCAGGTGGACCGGCGCGCATATTCCGCCGCCATGAAGGCGCTGATAGAAAAGCAAGAGGGACTGCATATCCGCCAGGCGGAGATTGTTTCCCTTAATCCCGCGCAGGACGGCTGGCTTCTTCAAACTCGCTTGGGGGCAATACACCGGGCAAAAAGCGTGGTTTTGGCTACGGGTACTTTCTTGGCGGGGCGTGTTTTTGTTGGGGAATACGACTGGGAAGCGGGACCTGACGGTATGTTCCCCGCCAAGGAGCTTGCAAGCTCTCTTAAGGCTTTGGGGTTGCCTCTGCGCCGCTTCAAAACCGGCACTCCGCCAAGGCTTCACCGGGCAAGCGTTGATTTTTCCGTGCTTGAGCCACAGCGGGGCGACGAGCCTCCGGCGGCGTTCTCTTTTTTCGGCGGAACTCAGCCGAAGAACACCGCCCTGTGCCATATTTGTTACACAACGGCAAAAACCGCCGAGGTTATTCGGGCAAACCTCCACCGCTCCCCGCTCTACGGGGGTAAGATTGAGGGCACGGGTCCGCGCTATTGCCCCTCCATAGAGGATAAAATCGTGCGCTTCCCCCAAAAGGAGCGCCACCAGCTTTTTTTGGAGCCATGCGGGGCGGACACAGAGGAGCTTTATCTTCAGGGGCTGTCGTCCTCCCTGCCGGAGGAAGTGCAGCTGGAAATTGTGCATAGCATTCCCGGTCTGGAGCGCGCGGAGTTCACCCGCCCGGCCTACGCCATTGAATACGACTGCGTGGACCCGCTTGCCATGGGCGCGGAGCTTGAATTCACCGACTTTAAGGGGCTTTTCGGCGCGGGGCAATTCAACGGCTCCTCCGGCTACGAGGAGGCGGCGGCGCAGGGTTTGCTTGCGGGAATCAACGCAGCAAAAAGGGCGCAGGGAAAGCCCGCGCTGGTTTTGCCGCGCTCCGGCTCATATATAGGCACACTTGTGGACGACCTTGTTACAAAGGGCTGCCGCGAACCATACCGCATGATGACCGCCAGAAGCGAATACCGCCTGCTGCTGCGGCAGGATAACGCTGACAGGCGCCTTACGCCGACAGGCTATGAGCTTGGGCTTATCAGCAAGGAGCGCTATGCGGCATTCCTGCAAAAGCTGCTGGATATTGACGCGGAAAAGCTGCGGGTAAAAAATACTCGTATTCCCCCCTCGGCGGAGCTTAAGGCAGTTTGCGACGGGCTTGGCGAGGCCCCCCCGGATAGAAAGCTTAGCCTTGAGGAGCTGCTGCGCCGCCCGCGCCTTGGCTACACGGAGCTTGCCGCCGTTGACCCAACCCGCCCCGACCTGCCGCCGGAGGTTTTTGAGGCGGCTGAGATTGACATTAAATATGAGGGCTACTTAGCAAGGCAGGAGGCACAGCTGCGAGAGGCAAAGCGCCTTGAGGAGCAGGCTCTTCCACCGGGGATTGACTACACGGCAATCAGCGGTCTGCGGCTTGAGGCAAGGGAAAAGCTTGCGGCGGTGCGCCCCCAAAGCCTTGGGCAGGCGGGCAGGATATCCGGCGTAACACCGGCGGATATTTCCGTGCTGATGATATACTTGGAAAAAACACGCAAAACAGGAGGTAAAACATGAACGAAACACTACGGGCGATTTTTGAGCGCAGCAGCTGCCGCGATTTTGACGGAACAACACCCGCAAGGGAGCAGCTGGAGCTGATTGCAAAGGCGGCTCTTGCCTCACCCTCCGCGATGAATGTGCAGCCCTGGCATATTTGCGTCATAGCCGACGGCGGGCTGCTCAGCGAGCTTGACAAGCGCGGGCTTGAGGCTATGGCGGCTCTTGCCCCGTCCTCCTATGAGCGCATAATGGGGCGCGGCGGCAGGCTGTTTTACGGCGCGGGGGCTCTGGCTGTGGTTTGGGTTAAGGATTCCTACCAACCGGGCGCGGAGCTGCTTGACTGCGGGATTGTGGTGCAATCCATGGCGCTGGCGGCGCAGTCAATCGGTCTTGGCAGCTGCATTTGCGGGCTTGCGCAATATTGCTTTGCCGGCACGGACGGCGAGGGCTTAGCCCAAGACTGCGGCAGGCCGGAGGGCTACCGCTTTGGCATGGGCGTATTGCTCGGCAGGGCAAAAAGCGCCGCCGCTCCACATGAGCCGGACGGCGGCAAGCTTAGCTTCCGCTGAGTTACGCTTGCTTTATTGCTCAAAAAAAGGTATACTATTTGTTACTATGGCAGAAGGGGTAGAATTATGACGGAGTTAATCAAAAAAACAAGAGAGCTTGGCAAGCTTATTCAGCAGAGCGACGAGTTTGCGGCTGTGCAAAGGGCAATGGAGCTAAATACTCAGGACGCGGCGCTTATGGGGCTTATGCAGCAGCTGCACATGGCTGAGAGCGGCTATGCGGCGGAGGCTCACAGCGAAAATCCAAGCGAAAGCAAAATGCAGGCCTATAAGGACGAGTTTGAGCGACTTTACAGCATTGTTATGAAAAACCCGACCATGGGCGAATTCCAAGAGGCTCAAAAGTCCTTAGGAGAGCTGATGAACCAGGTTTTCGGTATTCTGACGCAGTGCGCGGACGGCGAGGACCCCGATACCTGCCAGGTTCCGCAGGAGCATAACCACAAGTGCGATTGCGGCGGAGAGTGCGGCAACGGCTGCTCCTGCGGCTGAGTGAGGGCAAATGGAAATTCCCGCAAATATGTCGCCGATGATGCGGCAGTATTTGGAAACAAAGCAGCAATACCCGGACGCCGTTTTGATGTGGCGTTTGGGCGATTTTTATGAGCTTTTTTTTGAGGACGCGGTAACGGTTTCCAAGGCCCTTAACCTGACGCTGACGGGCAGGGATTGCGGACTTGAGGAGCGCGCGCCCATGTGCGGCGTTCCCCACCACGCTGTTGAAAACTACCTTGCAAGGCTTATAAAACAGGGCTTCAAAATTGCCGTTTGTGAGCAAATGGAGGACCCCGCCACGGCAAAGGGGCTTGTGCGCCGAGAGGTTACGCGGGTGCTGACGCCCGGCACTGTTACGGAAAACACAATGCTTGACGACGGCAAGAACAACTACCTTGCGGTGCTTGCGGTGTTTGACGGCAGGGCGGGGCTTTGCTTTGCGGACGCCTCCACCGGCTCTTTTTCCTGTACCCTGCTGCAGGGGGGCAAGCTTGCCTCCCAAATCCAGTCCGAGCTTGGAAGAATTGCCCCCAGCGAGCTGCTGCTCAACAGTCAGGCCGCGGGGGATTCGGCACTGCGGAGCTTTGTAAGCACACGCCTTAGCGCAATGCTGCGTGAGCTGCCGGAGGAGTACTTTGACCCCATTATTTGCCAAAGCGCCTTAGAGGGGCAGTTTGGCGACGCCGCCTGTGAGGGGCTGCTGAACGCCGGGGAGGCTATCCGCGCGGCGGGGGCGTGCCTGCGTTATTTGGCTGAAACACAGCGCAGCGAGCTTAAGAATTTTGGGCGAATAGAGGTCTATGGCGAAAGCTCCTTCATGCGCTTGGACGCCGCAAGCCTGCGCAACCTTGAGTTGACAGAAACCCTGCGTTCAAGGGAAAAACGCGGCTCACTGCTTTGGGTCATGGACCAGTGCAAAACGGCAATGGGTAAGCGCACCCTGCGTTCTTGGATAGAAAAGCCCCTGCTCAACATAGGCTCAATCACACGGCGGCACGGGGCCGTTGAGGAGCTTGTGGGCAACAGCGCAATGCGGGAGGATCTGTGCTTTTTGCTGGGCGGTATGCAGGACATGGAGCGCCTAATCACCCGCATTGTTTATGACTCCGCGAACGCCCAAACGCTCTGTGCGCTTGCGCAAACCGCGGCGCAGGTGCCAAAGCTTTTGGATACCCTAATCGGCTGCAAAAGCACC
Source organism: Clostridium sp. (assembly GCA_031272895.1). Lineage (GTDB taxonomy): Bacteria > Bacillota > Clostridia > Oscillospirales > Acutalibacteraceae > WRKY01. The sequence continues at coordinate 23,858 of JAISSW010000011.1, forward strand.
CTGCTTTCCTCCCTGTTTGATTCCCTTGACCCGCTTGAGGACGTAAGCGCCCTGATTTGCCGCGCCATTTGCGATACCCCGCCGTTTTCAGTGCGGGAGGGCGGCATGATACGCGACGGCTACCACCGTGAGCTGGACGAGCTGCGCTTAATCGTCAACGACAGCAAGGGCTTTTTGGCAGCAATCGGCAGACAGGAGCAGGAAAAAACGGGAATAAGCAAGCTCAAGGTCGGCTATAACCGTGTTTTCGGTTATTATTTAGAGGTTCCGAATTCACAAAGCTCCCTTGTGCCGCAGCATTATATCCGCAAGCAAACACTCACAAACTGTGAGCGCTACATAACCCAGGAGCTTAAGGAGCTTGAAAGCAAGGTCTTGGGGGCGCAGGAGCGAATTACCCGCCTTGAGTTTGAGCTGTATGACAGAATCCGCAAAAAAACGGCGGCGCAGGTCACGCGTGTTCAGCAAACGGCGCGCGCCCTTGCGGAGCTTGACGCGCTATGCTCCTTTGCGCTTGTGGCGGCGCAGTGCAACTATTGCCGCCCGGAGATGTGCGCGGACGGCTCAATAAACATAAAGGACGGACGGCACCCCGTTGTGGAGCGCATGAAGGGCGCGGCACCCTTTGTTCCAAACGACACCTTGCTGGACGGCGAGGATAACCGCTGCATAATCCTCACCGGTCCAAACATGGCGGGAAAATCCACCTATATGCGTCAGGTGGCCCTGATTTGCCTTTTGGCTCAGGCCGGCTCCTTTGTGCCGGCGGCAAGCGCAAGGCTCGGCGTTTTGGACGGCATTTATACCCGCATTGGCGCCTCGGACGACCTTGCGGCGGGGCAGTCCACCTTTTTGGTGGAGATGAGCGAGGTGGCGGCAATATTGGCCTGCGCAACAAGCAACAGCCTGCTTGTGCTGGACGAAATCGGGCGTGGTACCTCCACCTACGACGGCATGAGCATTGCCCGCGCCGTTTTGGAGCATTGCGCGGACAAGAAAAAGCTTGGGGCAAAGACCCTGTTCGCCACACATTACCATGAGCTTACAAGCCTTGAGCACGAGGTTGAGGGCGTTAAAAATTACAATGTTGCGGTTAAGAAACGCGGCGACGAGCTGAGCTTTTTGCGCAGGATTGTACCCGGCGGGGCGGACGACAGCTACGGCATTGAGGCGGCAAGTCTTGCCGGAGTCCCGGCGGCGGTGGTTAAGCGGGCAAAGGCAATCCTTGCAAGGCTTGAGGAGGAGGGGCATTACATGCCGCCCGAGCCTCGCGGCGAAAAGCGGACGGAGGAACAGGTTTCCTTTGCGGGTGAGGCAAGGAAGGCCCTTGCGCGCCGCCTTGCCGCCATGGACGTTAACACAATGACGCCGTTTGAGGCAATGCAGGCCCTGTTTGCCCTTGCCAACGAGGCAAAAACACTTACTGATTAAGCGGGGATTTTTTCATATGAACAAAACAGATTTTTGCGCGCTGCGCCGCCAAGTGCTGGAGCTGCAGTTTTCACAGCTCAACGCCGTACAGAGACAGGCGGTTTTTGCAACGGAGGGTCCGCTGCTGGTGCTTGCCGGCGCGGGCAGCGGCAAAACTACGGTTATAGTCAACAGAATAGCCTCCTTGATTCAGTTTGGGCGGGCATATACCAGCGAGGAGGTTTTTCCTGCGCCGAGTGAAGCGGATTGCGCCGCGCTGGAGCATTACCTTAAGGAAAACAGTGCGACCCTGCCGGCGGAGCTGCGAAAGAAAGGCTATGCCCCCGCCCACTGCCTTTCCGCCCTGCCTGCCTCCACGGCGGACAAGCTTAGCGTAGATGCCCCGCGCCCCTGGGAAATACTTGCGGTTACCTTCACAAACAAGGCGGCGGGCGAGCTGAAAAGCCGCCTTGAGCGCATACTCGGCGACGGAGCAAGGGACATTTGGGCGGGAACCTTTCACTCCGTTTGCGCAAAGCTTCTGCGCCGCCACGCCGGGGAGCTTGGCTTTCCCTCAAGCTTTACCATTTATGACACGGACGACCAAAAGCGGGCAATGAAAGAGTGCTGCCGCCGTCTTAACAAGGACGAAAAGCTGCTTGCCCCAAAGATGGTTCTGGGGGCGATAGGCAGGGCAAAGGATATGCTGCTTTCCCCAAAGAAATACGCCGAGGAGAACAGCGGCAACAACAAAACGCGCCACATTGCGGAGCTTTACACCGAATACCAAAAGCTGCTCTTTTCCGCGGGAGCAATGGACTTTGACGACATGATTTATTACACCGTCAAGCTGCTGCGGGATAACCCCGAAATACTGGAAAAATACAGGCGCCGCTTCCGTTATGTGCTGGTTGACGAATACCAGGACACAAACAAGGCTCAGGACGAGCTTACGGCTCTGCTTGCCGCGGGCAGCGGAAACCTTTGCGTGGTGGGCGACGACGACCAGTCAATCTATAAATTCCGCGGGGCGACGGTCGAGAATATCCTTAGTTTTGAGGAGCGCTTTAAGGGTGCAAGGGTTATTAGGCTGGAGGAAAACTACCGTTCCACCGGGAATATACTGAGCGCGGCGAACGCCGTTATTGCAAAGAATGAGGGGCGCAAGGGCAAAACCCTGTGGACAGCCGCCGGCGAGGGCGAAAAGATTTCCCTTGCGGTCTGTGACGACGAGCGGCAGGAGGGGGCTTACGTTGCCGACTGCATTATGGCGGACAAGGGCGCGGGGCAAAGCTTTGCCGGGCACGCCGTGCTTTACCGCATGAACGCCCAGTCCAACGTGATTGAAACGGCGCTGACCCGCCGCGGGATTCCATACCGTGTTGTGGGCGGGCTTAAGTTCTATGACCGCAAGGAAATCCGCGATGCACTGGCATATCTGCAAATCCTTGAAAACGAGGGCGACGCCGTTCGCCTGCGCAGGGTTATCAACGAGCCAAAGCGCGGCATTGGAGAGGCGACAGTAACACGCCTGCTGGCAGTCGCCGAAAGCCTTGGGGTAACTCCCTTCGCCGTTATGAGGGAGGCGGAGAAATACCCACCGCTTTCCGCCGCGGCGGGCAGGCTTAAGGGCTTTGCCCAACTCATGGACGGCTTCCGCGAACAGCTGGAGGATACCCCGCTTGCCGAGCTGCTGGAGGATCTGCTGATTAAAAGCGGCTACCGGGCAATGCTGACGGCGGACAAGGAAAAGGGACCGGACAGACTGGAGAACCTTGCCGAGCTTGGCGCAACGCTTGCGCGCTATCAGCAGGAGAACCCGGAGGGGGATTTGGCGGGCTTTTTGCAGGAGGTAGCCCTGCAAACGGACTTGGATTCCTTTAATGAGGACGACGACGCGGCGGTTATGATGACTCTCCACGCCGCAAAGGGGCTTGAGTTCCCCACCGTGTTTTTAATCGGTCTTGAGGAGGGCGTGTTCCCCGGCACACAGGCGCTGTATTTCCCTGAGGACCTTGAGGAGGAGCGCCGCCTTGCCTATGTTGGAATAACCCGCGCAAGGCAAAGGCTGCACATTTGCGCCGCCCGCCAAAGAACCGTCTTCGGGCGTACGGGCAGGAACCCCCTAAGCCGCTTCGTCAGGGATATCCCCGCAAGCCTGCTGGAGGAGGTTCAGCTTTCAAGCAGCATTAACCCCTATGCGCAGCGGCAGGGCTACCGCAGCGGGACTGTGCAAATCGGCGGCTACGGCAGAACCCTGCGCAGCGCAGCGCCGGAGAAAAAGAGCGCATTTCCCCAAAAGCCGCGGCAAAGCGCCGCCGTTGTCCGCTACGAACGCGGGGAGAGGGTTCGCCACAAAAGCTTCGGTGAGGGCGAGGTGCTTAAGGCCACACAAATCGGCGGCGACACCCTGCTGGAGATTCAGTTTGACCAAAGCGGCATAAAAAAGCTTATGGCAAACTACGCCGCCTTGGAAAAGCTGAGCTGAATATAAAAAGGGATGCTGTTGAGGGCATCCCTTTGTTTTTTATTCGCCCGGAGGGGGCATAGTAACATCCTTAACAACCAAATAAAAATCATCGGAGGACGAATCCTCATCCTTGGGGCGTTCCACAGCCGGCGGGGTGTAACCGTGAACCGGCGGGGTGTAAGTCCCGGTCGTACTTGTGGGTGCCTCTGCCTTGGGCGGCTCAGAGCTGCTTCTTTTGTCATTCCATATCCACTGCCCGCCGTTACCTATATCCGGCACGGGCGGCGACGGCGGCGACGGCGGGTCAGGCTCCGTTGATGGGCGACTATCAATATGTGTCCGGGCGACAGGCTCATTAGATTTTGGTTTTTTGCTAAAGCCGGTTGCAATAACAGTAACGCTAAGCTCCTCGCTCGCGTCTTCAACTGTTCTGCTGCCCAAGATTGTGGACACATCGGGGTCCATCTTCTCGTTGATAATTTCCATTGCCTCTTCCATCTCTGATAAGTCAATCTCCTCCTTGCCCTCGAAATTAACCAAAAGCCCGGTCGCCCCGTCTATTGAGGTTTCAAGCAGCGGACAATTAATTGCGCTTTGGATTGCCGTCTTTGCCCTATCCTTACCGGAACCCGTGCCGACGGCCATATGGGCAAGCCCCGCGTTTTCCATAATCTTTCTGATGTCCGCAAAGTCCAAGTTTACGAAACCCGGCTCATAGATAAGCCTTGTTATACTCCTTACACCCTGGCAAAGGATTTCATCCGCCTTTGCGAACGCCTTTCCTATTGTGAAACCCTGCCTGCACATGGAGAGCAGCTTTTGGTTTGGTATAACTATAAGGCTGTCAACGTGTTCGTTCAGGTTTTTAACGCCTTCCATGGCAACACTCATTTTTTTCCTGCCCTCAAAGCCAAAGGGAGTTGTTACCACGCCCACTGTCAGCGCGCCCGCACCCTTGGCAATTTCCGCAATCACCGGCGCCGCGCCTGTGCCTGTGCCGCCGCCCATGCCTGCCGTGACGAAAACCATATCCGTGCCGCGTAGCATTTCTGTCAGCTCTTCGCGGCTTTCCTCCGCCGCCAGCCTGCCCTTTTCGGGGTCAAAGCCGGCGCCCTTGCCTTCGGTCAGCTTTTGCCCAATAAGCACTGTGCGCGTCGCCGCTCCGCATTGCCGCAAGTGCTGTGCGTCAGTGTTAACCGCTATAAGCTCGCAGCCCTGAATGGCCCCTTCTTTTGCCATCCGCGCGACCGCGTTACAACCGCCGCCGCCCACGCCGACTACTTTAATTTGGACTCTCTTAATCTCATCGCGTTCCAGGTCAATGCCCATTGTACTCTCCCCCAAATGCTACAGGATTGTATTGCATGGGATTATATCACATTCAGGCAAAAAACACAAGTGGAAAAGCCCAAATTTTCCATATTTTAATTTAAGAAAACTGTGAGGGCAAGTATCATTACTGTGGCGGCAAGTTGAATAATAACAGCCCGCGCCGCCCAAACTATGGTTAAAACTGAGCGCAAAGGAAGGGAATTTGCATATGGTATACAATTTCAGCGAAAAAAAGGGGCTTCTCAGCTTGCTCAAAAACAGGGGCTTTTACGCAATAGCGGGGCTTTGCCTTGTGGCGGCGGGAACGGGTGTGCTTGCCGCAAGGCAAAGCGCCGTCACAAACCCGCCCCAAACCACCGCTCCACCGGCGGCGGAAAGCCGCTCCGCCATTGCTTGGGACGACGGCGGAACACAGGCAAGCAGCGCCGTCAACAAGCCCGCAAGCGACGTTCCCGACGAGCGTGACCAAGCAAGCACAAGCACCACTACAAAAACCACCACTACAAAGCCTAACCCCAACACCCCTTTCACGGGGGATTTTACCCTGCCCTTCGGCACGGATATTATGCGTGATTATTCCAACGGGGAACTGGTGTATTTGCCGACAATGGACGACTGGCGAAGCCATGACGGCGTTGACTTTGGCGGCGCCGTGGGTAACGATGTGCTTGCTGTGCAGGACGGCAAGGTAAAGAAAGTCTACACCGACGAGCTTTGGGGTACTGTTGTTGAGCTTGACCACGGCAACGGCTTTGTTGCAAGCTACCGCGGCTTGGACGCAAAGTCAGCACTGCCAAAGGAGGGGGCAAGCGTTGAGCGCGGGGCAGTGATTGGCAAGCTGGGCGAAATCCCCTGTGAGGCTATGGACCAGCCCCACCTGCACTTTGAAGCCATGGTCAACGGCAAAATCCAGGACCCCTTGGCCGTGCTTAATAAGCTGGGCGAACAAAACTAAGCAAAACGGGCGGCATTCACTGCCGCCCGCTTCTTATTTTCAGCGCATATCCCTGCGCTGCTCCGGGGGCAAATCAAGCCCAAGTGTGCCGCCGGGGTTCATCAGGTTATCCGGGTCAAAATGCTGCTTAAGAGCACGATAAAGCTCCATTTGCCTTTCGCCTATCTGCGCCTCAAGCCATGGCGCCGTCATTTTGCCTATGCCGTGGTGGTGGCTCATTGCCGCGCCGTATTTTTGTATTGCGTCCATAATGGAGCCTTGGTAGTCAAGGTATTCCTGCAGGTCGTTCATCTTTGCCTCGAAGATGAAGTAAAGGTTGGTGCCCTGCGGATACAAATGGCTCATGTGCGTCATGCATATTGTGTGCTTGCGTGCCTTGCACACCTTGCGGACATTCTCGTACACGTCCATGAAGTTATCCCAGTTGACGGAGCACTCCAGCGTGTCCAGCATAAGCCCGTAATCACCCATGTCCTCACGCAGGTAGGGGTCGCGGAAGCGGCTATGCTCCCAGCGGGTGCAGATGTAGCCCGTGGTGAACATTGCCCCGTGCTTGCGGCAAACCTTTTTGATGTTTTTGTAGACGTTTTTGGAGAAGCTCTTTTCCCCGTCCGTGAAGCCCAGCAGCAGGCAGCGCTCGCCGTCCTTGTAGCCCATGGCGGTCATGAGGCTGTCAAGCGGGGTACCGCTGACACCGTAAAGACTGAAGCCAACCTGTGTTTCCTCCGGGTCGCTCAGGCGGAAGATTGACGGGAAGCCGAATTCCCCCTGCATAACCTCCTTAATTGCCGCAACGCCGCTCTTCCAGTCCTTAAAGATAAAGCTGAAGCGCTTACGGTTTTCGGGCATATATTTGAACACGCGCAGCGTAACGTGGGTCAGCACGCCGAAGGTGCCCTCGCTGCCCATCATAATTTGGTCTATGGAGGGTCCCGTGGCGTTAGCGGGGAATTCGTCACTCTTGATTATCCCCGTGGGGGTAATGTACTCCTGGCTGATAACTATGTCCTCAATTTTGCCGTAATAGGTGGAGTTTTGCCCCGCCCCGCGGGTAACGGCCCAGCCGCCGACGCTGGAATACTCAAAGCTCTGCGGAAAATGTCCGCAGGTGTACGCCCTGCTTGCGCCCAAGCTTTCGACGGCATTATTAAGGGTTTTCTCAAGGTTGGGGCCGCTCATGCCCGCCTGTACGGTTATGGTTTGGTTGTTTTCGCTGAAGCTGATAACCCTATTGAAGTTACGCCGCATATCAAGGCTGACGCCGCCGCAAATCGGCTCCACGCCGCGAGTAACGGAGGAACCGCCGCCATAGACATAGAGCGGGATTTTATGCTCACACACATATTTAACAATATGGATAATATCCTCTCGGTTGCGGGGGTAAAGCACAATATCCGGCAGGTTTTCCACAATGTGCTTGCGCAGGCGCATAAGGTCAACCATGGTCTTGCCGTACGCAACGGAAAGCCTGTCGTAGTTGTCCTGGCTTATATTCTCGCTGCCCAGCATATCGCGGAAAGCCTCGACGTGTTCCTTTGCCATTTTTGGCGGCAGGTCAAACTCAACCGGTTCTGTGCCAAGCTCCTGCTGCTGCTTAAAGTCGTCGTCGGACATCTCGAAGATGTCCTTCATGAGCGCATACATTTTGCGGCTTGGCGCCTTGAATTCAGTCGCCCCGCCCCACTTAAAGATTGAGCGCCACGACCTTTCCGGCGCCTCCTGATGATACCACTCCGGGTAAAAGCCTTTTTTTGACATACCGCTGTCCTCCTGAAATATAAAGATTACATATAATCCACATCGGCGCAAGCTCAGGGATTATATCCCCCATGGGCTTATGATACCATTTTTTTTATTAAAAGTCAATGCCAAGCGGCGGTGAAGCGCTCACTGCCGTTTTAATTAAGGTAAATCCGTCGGAAAAAGGAGCACATATCTGCCCTCGGGCTTGGGCAGACTATTCTTGTCCGAAAGGTCAAGCAATGCGTAAAGGAGTGTGTTTTGTGACTAAAATGCAAAGCAGAAAGCTCGCCCGCGGAATCGGCATTGGACTGGCGGTTACCGGGGCGGCGGCAGCAGTCGGCAGCGCCGTTATGGGCAACCGTGCCCAGCGCAAGGTCAAAAGCAAGGCAAAGCAGTTTGCCCGTAGCTTTGGCGACATTGTTGATAACGTGCAGCAGTTCGTCCGCTGAGGCAAGCACCCAAAAGCCCGTCCTGCCATACATTGTTATGGAAGGGCGGGGAATACATATGGCGAAAATTATAGTTTATAACAACGACACTGACCGCATGGAAATTTTTCATCGCGGAGAAAACGAGGCTATGCCATATAATCAGGACGCAACGCTGACCGTGGGGGAGTTCCGCGGCTCAAGCGCCAGCCCCACCCTTTGGACCACCAAGCGAGCCATGGAGGCGTGGAACGCAACCCGCAGGGCTTACGGCGCGGCTATCCCCCTGCGCTATGCCTTTAAGCGACCATATGAGGGCGGGCACGCAAGCCAAAGCCAGCACTCATCATGACAGTAATATTGCTAAAGGATAACAAAGGCTTTAACGCTTCCCGCGTGGGGTTCGCGGCGACTTCGCAAGTAGCTTTTGCACACGCTGCCAATCTTGCGGGTTAATAATCGGCTCATGTGTGCCTTGGTATGTTTCGCACTTGAATCTTAGCTTGCCGACGTATATTGGATTTGTCAGTATCCTTTTTGCTTGCCATGCCGTTATCCGTGCGCCGAGCTTGCCGTGATAACCACGCTCTGCGCACAGGTCACTGACAGCTGATAGGCACTTATGGCGCAAATACATTTGGTATATGTACCGCACTACTTCCGCCTCGTCCTCGACGATAATGAGTTCTTTGCAGCACCGGCGATAGCCTATCACATAATTTAGCGGCGGATAACCTTGCTCTACACGTTCGCGCGCTGCGGCTTTGACTCGCTCGGAAGTGATTTCGCGCTCCATTTGCGCGAACACTCCGACGATGCCAAGCATAGCTCGTCCAATTGCGGTGGAGGTATCGAAGCTCTCTGTGTGACTGCGAAAGTCTACATTGCTACGCTGTAACAAGTCGAGCGTTACATACATATCCTGCACGGAGCGCGTGAAACGGCTGAGTGCCCAGACAATAACAATATTAAAAGCGCCTTGCTGAGCAGCGGCTAACAGCGCTTGCATTGCCGGACGATGTAGTATATCCTTGCCGCTTATGCCCTCGTCCGAGTATACCTTATATACTTCATAGCCGTTTGCGCTGCACCAGTCCGTGAGTGTCCTTGCTTGCGCGGAGAGGGAATAACCCTCCCGTGCTTGGTCGAGTGTGGACACGCGAGTGTATATTGCTGCGAGCTTGCTCATATGCACGCCTCCCAATACCAACCCGTTGCGGTGGTGACGTCGTGGCGGAGAGCCATACCGAGGGGGTCATAGCCCTGTGTGCCGTCCTCAAGTCCTGCATAGGTGTGGGTTTCGAGGTTATTGTATCGCAGTATTTGGAGCTTTCCGCGATGTTCGCGGACAATTTCGCCGTATTTTGTTTCGTAGGTGTTGGGGTTGCGACGCAGCGCGCGGGCTCGAATTTCTTCGAGTGTATAAGTTTTCATGTTATTTTCCTCCTGTTTTTTGGGGCTTGCAGGAGGCGGCAATTTGTGTTATAATTGCAGTGCCTCCCGATTTCGGTTGGGTTGGTGGTTGAGTAGTCCGTAACTTTTCGACGGTGGCGGGCTACTCTTATTTTTCCTCGTTTTGGGCTGCTTCGACTGCCGCAACATATTCTTGCGGGGTTATGCCCAGTGCGGCAAACAGCCGTGCCGCATTAATTATTGTTTTGCCTGAGCTGCGTCCACTTGCTAAATCTTCGAGCGTTCTTAAGGATACTTGGGCTTTTTTTGCAAGCTCTGCCCTCGATAATCCTTTTTCTTGCCTGATTTTTTCAAGCACAGTCACATTTTTACCTCCTTTCTTGCTCTCTGGGGCTACTTTTTTCGCCTGCTGTAGATTTCCAACGCTATTGTAGACAGCGACAGTAGCGCGGCACTAATCGCAAGCGTTAGACATAGCCAAGCGTCTGCATTTTTTTCTATTGCAACGACAAGGCCAAACAGCAGGAAGCTTACCAACGCGCTGGAGTATAGAGTTGACTTTTCCATGGCTTTTGGTGTATACTTAGGTTGTGGGTACTTGGGGAGGTTTCCCTCCCCTTTCCCCGCCGGGTCGCTTAACGCTTTCTCCTTGTGCGGTGTCTGCGTTTTGCGGCTCTCTTTTTTTCCGCAATAACTATCCTGTAGATGTTGTATGCGGTTGTTGAGATACCGGCGATTGCGGCGCTTATCGCTGCAATCATTTCCCAAGCCTTCACGAACTCACCTCCTTTCGATGGTCTTATTATACCACGTTTTTCCGTAGTTGTCAAGCCTTTTGGGGCAAAAGCCACGATTTTATCAAAAGTTTACAAATTGTTCACATTTGCTAAATTGCAACAAAAAAAGCGGCAAGGCGCAATGCCCTGCCGCTGTAGTGACCAGTTCGCGTTCGCGAAATTTCTTCCGCGAACGCGAATATATTTTTGACTTCGTGAAGTTTTTCTCTGCGTTCCCTTAGATTTTCTCCAGAAAATCCAAGCTCACATATTGCCCCTCGGCAATTTTAGCCCAGCCCTTGAGCGACCCCGGTCCGACCGCCTCGGCAAGCACCGTAACCTTTGCGCCGTACTTCAAGGTCTTGAAGCTCGCGTAGCTCGTCCCCGCGCCTTTTCGCACGTTCAGCCCCGCCTTAGCCGTCACTTTCGCCGCATATGATTTGAATGCCGGGACAACCGGCACCACACTACTCTTGCCCTCAAGATACGGAAGCGGGTCAACCCACTTGCCGCCTTTACTCAGCCCGAAGTGCAGGTGCAAGCCCGTACTCAGCCCGCTGGTGCCCATGGTGCCGAGCGTCTGCCCGGCTTTGACCTTATCGCCTTTCTTGACGCAGACCGTCGCAAGGTGGTAGTACGCCGTCACATACCCGTTGCCGCAGTCAATCTCCACATAGTTGCCGTACTGCGCCACGCCTTTCAGCGTCATATCGCCCTTGTTGGGCTTGCTCCCAACGGCGGTTTTGACCGTCCCTGCGAACGCCGCAAGCACACGGTCGCTCTCCGTCGGCTTGTCGTCGCGCACAATGTCGACACCCTTGTGCGGGCTTGTCTTACTATACGGGGCAGATGTCGCCCCGAACGCAAGATTCAGCCACTCCTTGCCGCACGCCAAGAAGTGTATTTTATTGCTCAGCTTCTTACCCATCACTTAGCCCTCCGCGCCGGTGTCGGCGTCCTCATCGGCGCTGTCGTCATCGGTCGCCTCTGTGCCGTCCGCCTCCGGGATACCCGCAAGGCTGGTCAGCAGGCTCAGCAGCGTCGCCATGCCGATAATCCCCAGCAGCGCCCACCAGTCGACGCCCCACAGGGTGTTAGCCGCCAGTGCCGCCAGTGCAGTTTGCGCCGCCGTCTTCAGTGCCCGTGTGAGCGCCGCCGCCCACCACTGCGCACTCGCCAAACATTTGATACCTTTCATGTTTACCTCCTGTAATATGTAATATATATCCGCTCTTTCGGGTCAATGACTGCCCTGAAAGAGAAAATAGCAGTCTTCGCAGTGCTGTGATTTACACCGCTCACACACGCGGGAGCATGGGTACAGCTTGCAGGCTATACACGCCCTATCGTCCCATCCGTCAGCCGCCTGCAGGCAATGCGTCTGCAGCCGCACGTTGTAGCCGCCCATGCTTTTAGCCATGCTTGTCCCCCTCCTACATATGTATGCTGCGCTCTACTATTTCGCGGTATATGCCGCGCAGGTTCTCTTGCGCATTTTCTGCGTTTTCGCGCCGCTTCGCAAGAGTGCCGTTAGTGACTTTCATGCGCTCCAGCGCGTCTACCGTTTCGAGCAGCAGCTCACCCTGCGCCATGAGCGTGTTCGCCTTGGCGAGGCTCAGCTCCGCCTCGTCCTTATGCAGCTTTTCGTGACGCTGCATTGCCGCGTTGTTTTTTGCGCCCACGATGGCGCTTGTGATTGTGGCTACCGCCGCGATAGCCGCAACCAGTATAGGCGTAATCACCGCCAATTCCATGTTGACCCCCTAATGATTCGTAATATCTAATAGCTCTGACCCGCCAACCTATATACTCCCGTACCATTCAGGTACGCTTTTTGCACCTGCTGCCCGCCGATATTCAGCTTGCCGACGGGGATTTGCACACCGTCGAGGTATAGCTTGCTCTCGCCGTAGTCAGACGGCGTGTAAGTCCATGTAACGTCAAACTGGATTACAGGCTGGTCAAGGCTCATGTTTATCCACGAGGTATTGCTGAACAGGTCAGGCGGCGTATATGCCCCGGCAACGATTGTGAGGTTATTTGTGCTTGTGCCGTTGCTCCCAGTCGTGTATGATAATTCTCCGCGCGTCCCGGTGGTGGGTTCCTTTTCGTTTATCAGCTGCGTCAGGTTGGTTATGTCGTTGCCCGTGCTGCTTCGCGAGCCGTACCATACACCAACCTTTCGGCTTGAGTTGGTGCCGCCCGTTGACTTGACATATGTGCGCCATAGCACTTCCGCGCTCCAGCTTGTGAGCGTGCCAAGCGACTGGTTCCAAAGCGTCGGTATCCATTCTCTTATTCGCGGCCACGGGATGTATGCGGTGGCGTACGTCCATCCGGCGCTTGTGCTGCCGACGCGGTACGCACCCCATGTGTTATCTCCGTCCGTGCTGTTGCTTGCGACTATCGTATATCCGCCAATATCCAGCCAGCTTGCGTCGATTGTTTGCGTCAGTACAGCCATACCTCACCCCACGATGGCTATCAAGCCGGTCTTGTCCGCAAGCGCGTCATACTGCGCCTGCGTGTACACGTTGAGCTTCAGCACTCCCGTCGCTGACTGCACCACGGCGGTACTCAGCGCCGGGAGTATGGTGTTGTTGACGCTTGATTGTAGCGCCGCTATGGCGCTTTCCAAATTCGCCAGCGCCGTCATTGCCGCGTCCCAACCGTTCACGCTCAAGGTACCGTTGACTTCCGCAAACGACTGTCCGGGCGCCTCACTCGACAGCACAAGCCCCAACTGCTCGAGTGTCGCGACGCCGATGTCGCCCGTGGCGCCTCCGCTCCCGCCGCTGCTTCCGCCGCCCTCAAGGTACCAATTGTACAGCGTTTGCAACGCCGCATACGCCTGAAACGGCATTATGCCGCCGGTTGTTTCGCTCGCGATTGGCAGCGCAACCGTTTGCTCGCCCGTTGTGCCGGACGGCTGCTCCATGATGTCCGCGCCAATCTCTACGGTGCTGGTACCCTCCTGCACCGTCGCGGTTATCCCCGTGACGATTTGCGGATACGCGGACTTGTCCAGCTTGCCCGCAAGCGTAGTTGATATGCTCTCCTCGGCGGCGGTTGCGCGATTGGTTTCGGCGGCAATTTGACCGCTGAGCATTTCGCCTGCCGCAACAATTTTATCCCACAGGTGCGCAAGCCCCGTTAAGCTTAGCAGTTTCATATCCCGCCTCCCTTATGTGTCCGTTACGGCGTCTATGTCAGTTGTTGTCAACTCTTGCACGTCGCTCGTCTGCAAATAGCCGGACAGGTCGATAGCCGGGTTACTCGTCATCACCCATTCGCCATTCACGGCGATGTACCCCTCGCGCATAGCCGCGTTCTGCGGGTCGGGGATAAGGTACTCTGTGTTCGGGTCTGCCGACGCGATGTCGGGCAGCTCGTCCACCAGCACCTTTGCGTAATGCCCCGTGACCGCTGTCGCGATTGCGCTCTGCACCTGCGCTGCGGTCTGATACCCCGCGTTGTTCGTCAGCTCGCTCACGTCCGTCGGAATTGCAGACGCGAGTGACGCGACAGACGACTGTATGCGCGCCAGAATTTTTGCCCAAAACGTCGCTAAGGACGTTTGCCCCATGTATTTTGCCATTTTTTTACCTCCTCGTTAGCCTGTTATGTTGTTTATGTCGTCCACGCTCATTTCGGTCATGACCGCCGCATTCTCTACCATTTCTTGCACCTCGAGCACTGCGGCAAGCAGGTTATCGCCTACATCGCCCTGCGCCGTAACGTCCATCACCGCCGGGGCAAAGCTCAACGTAAGCTCGTGTGAGTGCGCCTCGCGCTCCGGCTCTGTGTTCACCGCGTAGATTGTCATATTGTTGTTTAGCTCCGCGCGGCTCGTAACAGTCCGCCACAATGCTACGCTTATAACGCCGTCAACGCATTCCAATGGCGCTGACACATCATTACCGAACATTGCGTAATAACCACTGTATCCTTGCAATCTCTCCGGCAACGTTATTTCTAAGGTGACTGCGTTGTGTTCGCCCTGCACACCTGCGCGCACGGAAGTCTTGAGCGGGCGGTCCTCCGTCAAGTCTATGGCTATTATTTGTGGTTGGTCAATCATTGTTTTCTTGCTCCAATCTGTATGTTAATACGATTAGATGTGTTATTATTGTCCGCAAGCCCGCCGGCATTCCATGGATATATCCATATGTGCGGCTCAAAATTGATGTATCCGGCGACGACATAATCTCCCGCTGTATCCTCATATCCCGGCGCGGTCGCCTTGTCCGCAAGCACGGCGGCCGAAGCCACTTCAAGCTTTGCCCCGCCCGGCTCGCCAAAGGCATAGAGTGTCTTTTGCGTCACGCTGTATTGCTTACCGTCCGGCGTATTCCACAGTTGCCCACCGCTTAGCGCCGTGTCGCCGATTATTGTGCTCGTGGGTGGCACGACGGTGTCCGCCGTCAGCTCATCCGGGCTAAACATGAGCTTAGCCAGCGGGATATAAGAGCCGGCGGCAGTGTTATTGATTACCGCCTGCCCGGCAGAGGTAACGACAAAATCCTCGGGGAATTTCATTTGGCCGAAGCTGTAACTGTACACCAACATTGTCATCAGTCCCGCAGGCGCGGCTTGTGTTGCCCTGCCGCATAAGGTTTCTTGCGCTAATATGTCCATGTCATTGACTTCGGCGCCAAAGCTGTTCGGCACGGATCGCAGTTGTAATACGTTGCTGCGGTTATCGCCTGATGTCATGTAGTATATAAACGGGGCTGTCCACTCCAGCCATGCGGGAAGGTTGGGGGAATTTTGCGGGCAGCTCAAGATGTTAATCAATGTTTTTAGATAATTATTGTCAGCCCCAATCTGCGTGTCATCAAGTTTGGGGCTGACGTAATTACTTTTTAACGCCGCTGTCAACAATTGCCGGCGCTGTTCGTGCGTCAAGCTCTCCGTCAATTTTCGCGGCAAACCATAATAATGCTCCAGCCTTTGCAGCTGACTATCCGTATTAGCGTTGAGCGGCGACACTCCGTCAAGGATGGAAACCATATCGCTTTCGGCCTGTTCCAGCGCTACATCCTCCGCTTGATATATTGCGCTCATTTCTTGCAGCTCGGAAATAAATCCCGGCGCGTAATCCTCAATATTTATGCTCATTACGCCACCGTCCCTAAGATTGGCACATCTGTGTAGCTCAGCTCCCAATCTCCCGTTGTGCTTGTGCTGCCGCTTGACATAGTTACCGCAGTGATATTTAAATTTGTCGCGCCCTCCAAGCTGTACAAAATTTGTTTTAGCCTGCTTGTGCGGATATAATTAAACTTCCAGCCGTCATTTGTCAATTTCATCTCGCCATAATTAGCGCGTACTTCGGCGAAATATTTTTCGATTTCCGTTGCGGCGCCGGAAAGCCAATCGTCATCGACTGTTCCTGTTTTTGTTATGGTTATGTTAATCGTTTTGTTTGTGGGCGTAGCGACATATACTTGTTGCCCGATTGGGGCTACCCCTAATCCGCAGCCCATTGTAGACCCTGCACTGCCGGGGTCAAGTAACGCTTGCAATTGGCTTACATAACTTGAGCTAATCGGCTTAAAGTCTACCCCAACGACATATATGCGCACCGCGTATCCTGCGCCGCTGTAATCGTTAATGCTTAGCGGGTTGACCACACAAGCCCCAACAATATTTATTAACGACAAAAACGCTTTCCAATCATCTACGCTGCCGACAAACAGCCCTCGGCTCATTCTGATTTTTATCGCGTTGCGCAGGTCGTCGTCTGTCCATTGGTCGACACCGGCGGTAGTGACGTTAGACACCGTTACTGTCTGCAAGCCCTCGACAAAATCTATGGGCAGCAGCTGCGAGCCGGCGGACAAACCTCCGGCAACCCCGTCCTGCTCACAGGTTAAAGACACATAGCCGCCAGTGCCCATAGATGTTACGGTATATGTGTGCCCGCCGCCGGAAAATCTTGTGCCGGTCGCAATATTAACGGCCGACGGCGTGTATGTGGCGAAAATAACCGCAGGTATACCGCGTAAACGGCTAAAGCCTATTGCCGACGCAAAACGCTCAAGATACTCGCCCTCGGCGGTGTCGGGGAACGATTGGTCGTAATAATACGCAAGGTCTACATACAGTCGCGCAAGCTCGGTGGCGGCGGGAGCTAATGCGTCATAAATTACGCTTCCTTGCCGCTTGTCGAAGGTTTCGTCAACCTGCGCAAGCAAGCTTTCAAGTATGGCTTCGGTTGTTTTGTCTTCGAACATCTTAAGCCTCCAATTCTGCGACAAGCTCGCCGTAAATAGTCTGTATCTTAATGCTGCAAACGGCATTCGTGCCAATTATATCTATGTCGATTTCGGCGTCCTCAATGCGGTCGTCGGCAAGCAGCGCCTCGCGTATGTTTGCCGGCAGCACGGCTCGTACCGTTTCATGGTCTTCCCCGATTGTTTCAAGTATTTCAACTCCGTAATTCTCGTCATATATTGGGTAGACGAACCGCTCGGTTTGCAACGTGCAGCGAACCGCTTGCTCAAGCGCTTCGCGTCCGTCAATGTATCCGTCAATCCTGCCCGTTACCCAGTTGATTTTGTAGGTCTTTGTCGGCTGTTCCTCGTCCCAATATTCAAGGTTGTATAGATTTTCAGGTGCTAACACGTCTTACCCCCCCTAACTCGCCGCCTTAAAGGCCGCGCAAAAATCCACCCACTTTCCAGCAGAAAAATCCGTTCGTCCTGCCGTAGTTCCCGCGTCGATATATCGAGCGAAGGTCACGTTGCCAGTGGGGTTAACTCTCATACGGAACATCGCGCCGTCTTGCGCAGGGCAGAGCACGCGCAGCGCCAAGGCGGGGCGGCAATTGGAGGGCAGCGTGAACATAACGGTTTCGGTGTTCGCGTCGCTATACGTGAATGTCCCCGTGACCGTTGCAAAACCTCTGAAATACACATTGCCCATGCCGTCCCGTGTAACGGTCGGGGCATTGCTTGCGACGCTGTTATAGTTGGCAAATGTCAAGCCGTTGGTTGTAGAGTTCCATGATAATACTGTGGTTGTGGGGGTTTTTATGGTTTGCTGCATATTTTGCAATGCCCAGTACAGCTGCCCATTGTGCAGCCGCAACAAGCCCAAAACATTGCCTTGCTCTATCCCCGTCCAGTATGGGGACGTGTCACAAAACGGCGAAAGCAATATTTGGTCTTCGCTGAGTGTTATTCCGCTCTCAAGCTGCACAGCTAATGGCGTTGTAGCAAGTACAGTCCCATACAATAAATCAGCGCCAAGAGGCTGCACCGATTTTGCGGCTTCAACAATCGCTTGCCGCAGCCTCTCGCCCATATCCCCGCTTGCGTTTGCCATTTTTTCCTCCACCGTTAAACTATAAGCATGGTTAAGTCCATTGTGTGTTTGTCGCCCTCAAATTTGTGCGTGCATGAGCTTACCAGCGCACTTTTCAAGTAAGGTAATCCTTCATCACGCAGCGCGGCAAGGGCAAGCGTTAACCCGTTGCCTGCTCTTATTCGCCTGTCGCCCACGCAAGACAGCTTCAACGTGCGTTCCGGACGATTATGGATATAGAGCATTGCTTGCGCTCGCGCAACAATTTGAGCATAGTTGTACTTCTCATCAACCGTTTCAAAATACTGCAGCTTGCCCCATTTTGCAATTGTGTCGCTGTCCTGCGCAATATAGACATCTCTCTTTTGTGTCGTTTCATTTTCCTGCGATATCTTGACCACGTTTGCTGTTTCGCCGTCAATGCTGCTCTCGTATGTGTAGCCCGTCAGCAATGATTTTTCGCCGATTATTAGGTTGGTTATCATCTTCTCGGCGTTAACGTGCTCCAATACCCCGAAATTGTCGCGCAGGAAAAATAATTGTATGTTGTTAGCAAGAGTGTCGTCCAGCGCGTCGGCAATCATTTCGTAGTAGCTTTTTCCATCGTGGACCCTTGCCGCCGTCTTATATGCGCTTGGGTGTACCACCTTGTAAGTAAGTCCTTGCTCACTGCAGATTTTTTCAAAAATCTCGCTGCTTGTCATTGCGGACAAATTCGCAAAATCCTTGTATTGCAAGTACCGCAGCTGGTCGTAAGCGGTAATCTTAATCTGTCGGCTTTCGTCTCGCTCGCGCTTAAACACCCGACCCGTAAACAGCCCGTCGCCATCAATCAGTACCGCAATCTTTGCACCCTCGTCAACACGGTATCCGCTATCCTCCACACAGCTCAGCGATAGCTTCCCCGGCTGGTCGAAGAGCTCCGTCGTCCATTCGATGGAGGAGCAAAATTGCGAAATATCCACCGGGCGCGACATTGTTGCGGACTGCATAAGCACCGTTGCCTTCAAGCCAATTTCACCGCCTTATCCTCAACCCAGCCAAGGTAAGCCCCCGCAGGAGTGACAATGTGCCACGGGCATTTTGCCCCCATAGCCTGCAGGTTTATTTTACCCTTGTAGTTCTTCAGCGTTTTGCCCGCGCCGTTCTTTCGGCTCGTCTTATAGAGCGTGCCGCTGACGACTACATTCGACCCGACAGCCACCTTAGCAGACGTATTTGTCCGTGCAGTTGTTTGCGTTTTTGTTGCTGTCTTTTTGCCGCTCGAGGATGATGTTTTAATGGCAATTTGCTGCACGGTCATGGGGACATACTCCTTAAGCGTCATAACGTAGCTGACGTCCTCCGTCCCGCCCTCACGGACGTAGCTGAAAGCCTCCAATGTCACCGTCATATCAATACTGTATTCCGCGCAGATTAACCGTCCGGCTTGCAAGCTGCTTTGCCAACCCTCAAAGAAGCTTATATACCACTTCGGCATATGAAAATATGAGTTTTTTGCGTTATAGCTGTCCTGCTCATATCGTGGGAATTCGCCGTCAAGCGGAATAGTGCGCAGCTTGGGGCGCTGTATGATTGTGCGTTCACCATATCCAACGATGTTCACGCTTTGGTTGTCGCCCTCGCGAGCACACTCTATCTGCGCGGGGTTTACCGGCAATTTGCATTTTTTACCGTTGGCGTAGATATAAATATTTACCATATCATCACCTCAACGCAGACGCAAGCGCCTGCTCAACACTCGTCACGAGATAATCCCCCACTCCGTCGGGGTTAACCTGGTTCACGTCGCCAAAGGTGGCGTTGAACATCGGGCGCAGCGTTGTTATCTTGTTGACGAGCTTGATTGTGCCCATGTCACGCAGATACTTCAAATCTTCTTCGCTTATGCTCACGTCGCCCGTCACTGACGTTGATACCGGGTCCTCGTCGGTTCCTGCGGGCGTAGTTCCGCCTGTCAAGCCGTTCTTGGCGTTTTCGAGGCTCTCTTTGCCCTTGTCGATTTTTTCGTTCATCCAGTCGCTAACCTTGCCCGCCCATTCGGAGCCAATTGCTTGCCCCTCAGCGAATGCGGCGTTCGCGTCCACATACTCCTTTTTCACGGGTTCCGTTCCTACCCAATCATTCAGCTTCGTGGACACTGTGCCTATAATGTCAGCTGTGTGCGTGCCGGCAAGCGCGTCAAAGGCGGTCAGCATTGGCTTAAGCATTTTCAGAATACTCTCTATCGTATCCCGGCAAAATGACTTAATGTTATACCATACCGTATTCCACGCGTTTTCAATCAGTATTCCGGCGTTTTGGATTTGAGCTCCAAGCCAAAATACCGCGCCCACGACAGCACCGACGGCTGCCATAGCGGCGTCCTTGAACTGAGTGAACAGAGCAACAAACCCGGCGGCAAGCACCAGTATCGCGCCGATAACCCAACCCACAGGCCCCAGCACACCGCCAAGCCAAACCATGAGCAACGCGGCGGTCAGCACCATGCACACGGTCCTACCCACAGCTCCGAGCTTATCCCAAAAAGCAATCAGCACCACAAATATAGCAATCCCCAGCATGAGCGAGCCCCACGTTAGCAGGATTTGCGCATTGGCCACCATCCACCCTGCGGCCGCTTTTATACCAGCCTTGAAATGCTCCCAGCCGACTATAATAGCGGCTACCTTTGACAGTAGTAGCTCACTGGCATTTTTCTTCAGGGCGACGTTATACACTCCCCAACCGATAGCAGCTATAGCACCGGCACCGGCAAGGACTATACCGATTCTCCTGGCGTTCGTGTAAATCCAAGACATGGTCGAGCCTATGCTTTCTAATACCGCCTGAATCTTTTCTGCTCCGCCGCCGTTCATCCATTCGTTGAATTTGTCGATAAGCGGCTGTGCGGCTTGCTTGGCTTTGTCAATGCCCAACGCCCATGCTTGCGCGAATGTTATGGGCATTTTTTGGAAAGCTGCGTCAATGTCGTCGCTGCCGTCAATCATTGCTTTCTTGACTTCTGCGGCAGTTATCTTTCCCTCGGTGCTGAGCTTTTTTAAGTCGCCAATGGATTTCCCCATGCTTTTGGCGATGGCTTGTGCAACAAGCGGCGCGTTCTCCATGATTGAACGGAATTCGTCGCCTTGCAGCCTGCCGCTGCCCATAGCCTGCACCAACTGCCGTGAAGCCGCTTGTGCGCTTTGGGTGTCGGAGCCGCCAACGATAAATCCTTTTTGCAGCGTCGAGGCAAACTTTGTTATGTCCGCTATGTTGCCGTTAAAGGTTTCTTTTGCCTGTACACCCAATTTGCCGATAATGTCCGCCATCTCGGTGAACGGAGTACGCGCCTCGGCGGCGGCGGCTCGAATGTCATTCAGGGTTGACGGCACAAGCTCAGCATTGCTGACGACCAGGTTTATACGCGCGGAAATGTTGGTAAACTCGTCGGCAATGTCAGCTCCTGCCTTGAACAGGGCAAAGCCTTGACGAGCAAGGCTTATCGCGGCGTTCAATCCTATCAGCTTCAAGGACAGATTGGAACAGCTTATTTTGTTTTTTGTTGCTTGCTCATCCGCGTCTTTTAGCCCCGCGAATAAATTTATCAGCGGTTTTTTCGCGTTGGCCGTAGAAGCGTTTGTCCTGTTTATTGCCGATTCAAAGCCAACAGCTTTTCCCGTAAAGACAGACAAGTTGTTGCCGAGCTTTTCAAGCGCAGGTGTCATGCCGTCTTCAAGCACTATTGAGTTTCGGACTTCCATATTGCCGCCTTTCCGTTTGCTTAAATCTTCAGCTTGTCGGCTTGCTTACGGTTATTTTCCATTTCCTTGGAAATAAACGCGAGCATAGTCGCGAATTCAAGGTAATCAAGCTTGAGTATTTCGCTTGGAAATTTCCCATGCTCCGTCCAAGCATAGTACAGCAAGGACAGTATTGCGTTGTCCTTGCTGCCGATTAGTTTTTTATTGCTGTGATGTCACCGTCAAGCGTAGTGGTGAAGCCGCTGAGAGCAAGTATCTCGGCATAGATAGACGAGATTTCTCCGCCAAGGCGGAATGACTTATAAAGCAGCTCTATTGGCGTTGCACAATTGCTTTTTTCGAGCAGCTGCACATCGTTCATGCACGGACTTACAAGACCCAGCAGGCAGATTGTTTCTTCAAGCCCGTCAATGTTTACATCGCCTTTTTTGTTTTTATTTTTTTTCCTTGCGTCAATTACCTCTCGCCGGCTGAGCGCGCGAATACGCACGGGACACTTGGCGCGGATAAACCTGTCAGACGGATAGAAATCCTGCTCCGCAAACTCGTCGGGAATATCGCCCAAAATCAGGTCCTCAAGCGTCATCGTTGGGGCTTCCGTTCCGACTTCCTCCTTTGGTGTCGCCACAGCCGCAACGAAGTCGGTTGTGTTTGCGGGGGTATCTGTAATAATGCGAGCTTCCATTGTTTTTTTCTCCTTTTTGTGTGTTAAATAAGGGGCGCATATGCGCCCCCGTTATCAGAATGTTTTCAGCAGCTTTGCGCTGTTGTAGCTGAATTCAAGGCTTTCCTCCAGCTCATCTGCGCTCCAGTCGATTGACGAGAGAGAAGAACTTTTAGGATAGCAGCCGTAGAACGCCTTTTGCTCTACCTTTCCGTTTGGTAGCGTGGTTGTGCGTGTAAACGTCAGCTGCGGCATTTTTCCGGTGCTTTCGTAATCCGCAATCAACTTGAGGAACACGCTTGTAACATGAAAGATTGTCGCTTTAATGGTTGACGCCTCAATGCCGACAATCTTGGTCTGCTCCCGCACGAAGCCGGCAACTCGTCGGCTGACCTGTTTTACGCTCTCGCTTTCCTCGATTTTGGAGCAGTACATCAAATCTTCTACTTTGCCGTTAATAACGGCGGTTGCAACCGAGGATACGCCGCTTGGCGTCGCTGTGTAGTCAAGCTTACCCATGTTTTACCTCCTTATGACAAATTAACCGTAACATACAATTTTTCCATTGCGTCTATAGGACGCACGGCCAATTGCAGCACAACATCCTCGAGCGATAAGCCTTCGTATATCTGCACATCGGTTTCTGCGTCGAATTCTTGTATTGCTCCGGCGTTTTGAGCGCTTTGCAGGATTTCTACTACCGCAGCGAGCAGAACACCGCGCGAAGCCTCATCGTTGTTCGCGTAACCCTGAAAGCCTGTTTCGAATACGGTTCTTATTTGCGTGCAGATGTCGCCGAGAATGCGCAAAATGCGGTTCTTGTTGAAGCCAACCGGGTGTTCCGCTGTAAAGCTCGTCAGGCTATTTATGTCCTGCACAACTGAAACCGCGCCGTCAATGCGTTTCGCAAACACGAATTCGCCGGACATGAGCGCAGCGTCAATTTCATTGGGTGTCAACGTAGTAGAAATATCGACTGCCCCGCTTAGTATACGGTTGGTATTGCTTTGCGGGACTACCGCCCCGGCGCTCATTGCGGTGACCGCGCATACCAGCACCGTACTGCTGCACACCGTGCCGTCGGCGAGCGTGTAGCTTTGGGGCATAACGTTGATAATGCCCTCGTAGTCTACCGCCCCGCCGTTTAGCACGACCGCCTGTACATATTTGCGCAGATTGTCGCGGCAATTGCGGACGAAGTCCTTGAACAGCGCGGCAATCGCACCTTCGGACGATGGCACGGCAAGCACAGCAAAGTCCGTCACCGTGAGCAGGCTTATCAGCTCCTCCGCGTTCTGAGTGCTTAGAGCGGGCGACCCATCTGTGCCGCCGGTAAGGGCTTGCGCAGCCGCTTCGGCAAGTGCCGCAGGAGTATCGCCAATTGTAGGGGTGAACCAGTCGTTTGCGGCAAGCTCGCTCCAATCGGCGATTGTTTGCGTATCTTGCAACGTGTCACGGTAGTATGTTTGGACATCATACCCGCCCAAGGGGTTTGCCTTAACGGCTACGCTTATGTTGTTCCCCGCAGAGCCGACATATTTTGCCGTTAGTATCACACCTGTGGCAAGAGAGAGCGTGGCGGCGGCTGCGGTTGACGTGTCTGCCACGCGATAGAGCAGCAGCTCATAGCAATACTTAAACGCTTCTTGCACGCACAGCGCCGATTCGCTCGTGTCACCAAGCATTATTCCTATCTGTGCCGTCTTTTTGCCGCGCAAATAGTCTTCCGCCGTGATTGATATGAGCGTGCCTGTTGCACCCCAAGGCAGAGCGACAGGCAACACGGCAATGCCGCTGCTCCCGCTCGCCGTGTTGTTCATCGACGCGCCCGCAAATTCAAAGTACGCGCCCGGTCTGATTTTTGCTTGCATTATGTTACCTCCGTACTAATTGTTCCCATTTTGGGAGAATCCTCCGCGTAATGCGCCCAGACGACGTATTCCGCGCTTATTGTTAATGTCCCGAGCGACACGCTCGATTCCATGTGCCTTGCTCGTGGCTGTAACACATTATTGTTGTCGATAACCTTTTGCAGGTTCTGCAGCGCAAGATTTAACTTCTCCGCAACTTCATTTGCGCGGGCGCTTTTTCTTCCTGCATTTGGCGCTTGCTCAAATTGCGTTTCGGTATCCAGCGCCCACCATTGCCCGTTAAAGGTCGTCGCTAATGGTGTTATCCTCCGCACTCTAATCCATACGGCTTCAGCGGCGACGTTTTGCGTTTGCTTCTCCGTGTAGATTGTCATTTCGGGGTATACGGTTTTTATCGCCGCCGCCATTGATGTGAGCACCATACTCGTTACGTTGTCCATAATCATGCCGAACCACCGCCTAAATGCTTTCGCAAGAATCTTTCACTTTTCGCTTTTAGCCTTTCGGCAATGTACGGCTCTTGCTCCGCCATTGCGTCACGTCCCATGTGTCGCCCCGCTATTGGCGGCGGCTTATGATTACTCCGACGATGACCATGTTCGACATAGAACGCATATTCCGCGTCGTTGTAAACATCAATGCTCATCTTTTTGCCGCTTGTTTTTACGCTGTCCATGTGCCACGAGGCTTTCAGGTGCCCGGTAGCAACAGGCGTCTTCTTTGTCGCGCTGTTTTGGACAAGTATGGCTTGCTCGCGCAGGAAGTTACACGCAAAATCGTCGACAGCTTGTCTTGCCGCGACTGTTGAGCCAAGCATTCTCTGCATATTCTCACGGTCGAGTTTGAAGTTTATGCCCATTTCGCTTGCTCCACTATCAGTTCTGCGTGTCCGCTGTAATGCGCCGGAGCACCGGCATAACCTGTGATAGTCTGCCGCTCCTCGTCGCCAATGCGTCGCGTCAGCGTGAGGAAATCTCCGGCGCGCAGGTCGAAATCAGGTGAGCAGAATACTTGCACTTGCCGTTGTATCTGCTCGCCTGTTTCTGTTTCTATCGGGACGTCAATAGTTTTGTAGCTTATGCGGCACGGCACGTCCGTAAGTGAGGCTACAGCTTGTAGGTCGTTCTGCGTCACATTTTCGTCAATGTCCTCCGCCGCTCGTTGCACGGTCATACGGTCGGTATAAAGCGTCGCCAAGATGTTAGCAATCGTCATAATCGTATACTCTCCTATGAGCGTTAAGACGCGCGGCATAACGAGCAGTGATTAAGTCCTCGCCATCGGACGAAACGACGCCACTCGTGATTGACGCCGATGTTTCGTACTCAATGGTGGTGTCGCCCTCAACGATTTTCTTTACCGCTCCCGTGGCGGAATCTCCGTTTGAAGTTGCAGCGTTAACGCGAAGCGCAAGAAGTCCTACAACAATATCGCTCGCCATATCCGCCCAGACATATTTTAAGCGTCGCGGAAGATGTTTTTCGCGCTGCCGGTTGCAGTAAGCGCGTATACGCTGCTGAGCGTCGTCAACAGCTTGGCTCAGCAGCGTATAATCCTGCGTGATTGGCGCAAGACGGTAGCTGATAATGTTCAAGACTTCCTCGCGCATGGCTTATTCCTCCTGCTGTTCCGCTTCCCGAATTGCCGTAATGATGTCCTCAGGTTTAGCGCCCGGTTTAACTGTCAAGCCCTTGTCCTGAGCAAGCTGTAACAGCTCTTTCTTTTTCAGCTTAAGCAGCTCGTCCTGCGGCTCTGTGTCTTCGTCTTCAAGAGTTTCGCCCTTGAAGCCTAAGGCGTCGAGCAACGCGGCGGTTCGCCGGTCTGTCACCTCCGCAGCTCCGCCCTTGAAGTGGACAAGCACCTTGTTGTTTTCGCCGTCCCATACAATGCCTTGCCCCTTATACGTCTTCTTCATGACTTTCTCCTTATGCGGTAATTCCGGTGATTTTGCCGTGCAAGAACTGAGGACCATGGTCAAGCCCCAAGTATCCGAACAGCTGATAACGGTATGCCGCGCCGTTCTTTGCAAGCTCCTCAAGGATAAAGTTGCCCTTGCTGCCGCCGTGACCGTCGGGAACGTCCATGAATACAGGCTGCAACGCGGCGACATCAACGATTGCGAGAGTGCCGGTTGGCATATAGCTGTCCCAAACAACACCCATCTTGAAGAAGTCTGTTTCAACCTCAGTGATGTTTACGCCGCCTACTTCGCGCGATTGCGGCAAGCCAAAGCCGCCCTGCGCCGAATAAATATCACTGAGAGCCTGTTTAACGTCGGCGGAACACAGCGCAACCATGTTGCCGAACTGTGCGCCGCCCTGTGCCATTGTGCGGTACAGCTGCTTGAGCATACCGATTGTCAGCGCTCCGCCTGCGGCAATTGCATTGTCAGTTATAAGCGAAAGGATACCGCGTGTTTTGTCGGCGTCGTCTGCCGTTGCGCCCAAGGCATACACGCCGTTAATCAGGGTGTATTCAATGTCGCGCGCCATTTTCTTCAGCTTGTACGCGGTTTGGAAGTCCAGCACACTTGGCTTATATGGCGTGTCCGCGCCTGCGGTGTTAATGCCTTGCAGCCTGCCGCTGTTTGCCAGCAGGTCATAGGTCACAAGCACGCTCTCTTGGAATTTCTGCACGACGTTCTTTTCCTGCGTCGGAGCCACAGCCGTTGGCGCCGGGGCGGTAATGCTCGCGTTCTCGCTGATTGCAGGCTGTGACGGCGCGGGATAGTCATAGAGCTGCCCTGTGGGGAATTCCTTGTTGGTGGTCTTTACGCCGCCGTTTAAGCCGCCAATCATTGAGAGCAGCGGAGTTTTTTCAATGTCTGCGGTGAACAGCTCTCCCGCGTACTGCGGAAAGGTTTCGGTTGTTACGTTTGTAATTTGGCTCATGTTTTTACACTCCTAATTAAATTTGATAACCCGCCTGTGCGGCGGCTGTTTTGATAGCCACTTTCTCGGCTATGCTCTTTGCGTTCTTGTACTGCTCGGAATATTCCTCCCGCGTGCCGGTTCTTGCCGGCGGTGTGCCATCAAGCGGGCGGCTTCCCGTGGGTTTCGGCTGCTCAGTTTGGTTGGCAGTTTTGAACAGAAACGCCTTGCTCTTTTTCAGCTCTGCGATTTGGTCGTCAAGCCCGTCCGTTATGTCGCCGCTGTCACTGATTTTCAGCTTCTCTTTGTCAATCAGTCCCGCGACCAATGACGTGTCATGCACGTCCGCGCCAAGCGCAAGCTTGATTGCCGCTTGGGTCTGCACCTGCCTCACGCGTTCCTCCGCCTTTGTTTTGTCCGCCGTCAGCTGCGTGATTTGCGCCTGCAAGGCTTCCGTGCCTTTCGCGGCAGTCTGTGCCGCCTCAAGCTGTGTCTGTAAGCTTTTTGCCGTCTGCTTCTGCGTGTTGAAATCCTCGCGGCTGACGAACTGCGCACCGATTTTCGCGCTTACCGCCTTGTCGATGTCGTCCGTGTAGCTTTCGCCAAGGATTTCTTTCAGCCAAGTGAGTGCCATTGTTTTTACCTCCATTTTTCCCGCCGTCCTTTTTA
>JAISSW010000003.1 GCA_031272895.1 Clostridium sp.
TCCAGCACGCAAAACGCAATGGGTATTGGTGAAATGTCGGCGCAGGTGTAGGCATAGGTTGCGGAGAGGTGCCCGCCCGCCGAATAGCCGCGCAGCGCCAGCTTGTCCACCTGCCGCCCATTGCTTTCAAGCAGGTTTTTAATGGCTGTTATAGCCGCCGTCATGTCGTCAAGCATATTTTGGCAGCGCACGCCGTTATCCGTGCCAATAAAAGCATATTGAGATAGGAGCTGGTAGTTCATTGTAACGCAAGCATACCCCTGCGCGGCGTAGGTGGCGCAAAAACCGGAGTAGCTTGACTTATCGCCGCTGCACCAAAAGCCGCCGTGCAGGAAGATCATAACGTCATATGGCTCGCGCCTTTCGTTGATGTCCTCCGGCAGGTAAACGTCCATTTTTTGCGCTGATTTTTCGCCATAGCTCATGTCAGAATACCTTGTCTGCATGGTCGGCAGGGGCGCAAGCGTGGTCGGCGGTTCGGTGGTGGTCGGTTCCTCGGTAGTTGTAACTTCTGTCGTCGGCACCGTCGTTGGCTCTGTGGTTGCAACCTCCGTGGTCGTTGGCTCCGTTGTAGCCGGCACGGTGGTACTTGGCGCTGTGGTTGTTTCCACAATCGCCGTGGTTGTTTCCGGCTGCTGCGGCTGCTCAATGTGCGGGTCGCGCACCGTAAGCCCAAGCAGCGCACAAAGGATTGCCAGCAATGGACAAAGAATCTTGTGCAGGTAGCTTGGAATTAGGTTGGATATGAACTGAAAGAACCCTGTCATGATAATTGCCCCCCTATGGTTATAATTTATACCAACATTATTATAGCACGTTTTACCTCCCCCCATTTTTCTAATTTAGAAATATAGGGACTATTTTATATATTTTTTCTCCGTTTATGAGCAAATTTCGCCACAAAAGGCGGCCAAAACAAAACCAAACGGCAAAAGCCCGTGAGCTTTCGCCGTTTGGTCACGGTTTTATGCAAGGTTTTCTGTCTTCGGTAGCGTCCGTCTAACATTCGCCCGTTGGCAAAGCCTCATGCGCTCGTCCCTGCCACGGACGACGCGGGCAAGGGGGAGGTTCCCGCAGGGTCAGGCGGCAGGTACGACGTTGCTTTAACGTCGGGCGAATGTTACACAGAGCTACTCGACAGGGGTTTCATGCTTCGTTCGTAATCTCAAAGGTGTTAGGCGGCGGAGTGCCGTTTGCTGCCTCCCAGCCGGCACGGAAAGCAGAACGCACTATCTCAAACAGCGCCTCCTCGGCGTTATCATATTCCTTTCCGTTAAGGTATTCGGAAAAGCTTTTCTCAAAGTCATTTTTTATCATCTTTTTCTCCTTTTTGCCTATACCGGCTCACAATAGACTATATAACGCTGCAAATCAAAGCCGCCGCGGTAGAAGTTGCAGGAGCAGAGCGTCAACAGTTCCTTGCCGGGTACAATCCTTATTTTGGAGGACTGAGATGAGCTGATTATCTCATGCCCCGTCACCCGATAGTTAAGCGTTTGGCGGAAGTTGGTTATCTGTACCGGGTCGCCGTTTTTAAGCCTGTTGATGTAGCGGAACATCACCAACGCCGTTCCCCTGTGTGCCGCAATGACGCAATTTGTGTTTTTCCCCCCTATGGGGTATGAGGTACCGGTGAGATGCACGGCGCCCTTTTTCATGTTTGCTTCGTTTGCGCCAAGGTAAATGGGCAGCTCCATATTGATTGTGGGCAGCGAAATAAAGCCAATGATGTTATCCTTAATGCCATATTCTTCCAAATTGATTGCCGGCTGCTCATAGGCGCCGGGGTTACTCAATGCCTCCTGTCCGCTTGCGTAAAGCCTTTCGTTTTCACTTTTCAGGTACGCGTAAAGCTCGTCTAAGCCTTTGGTTGGGGCTGTGACTTCGCCGTCATTGGGCGTTGCCTTAGAGGGCTCTTTAATCTGCTCAAGGAATTGTGTTTTCAGCTCCGCAGTTTGGCTGTCGTAGCCTTTTTGCAGCAGCATCGGCAGCACAAAGCAGCTTATTCCCCCACACAGCAGCAAGAGCGCTGTCAGCCTGTATCCGCGACCTCTTGCCACCAGTAGCTTTTTGGCGGATTTTTCCTCGCTCCACCAACGCTTTTTGTGTTTAAGCATTGCGCATCCCTCCTTTTGCGTGAACTGAGCTTGCGCAGAGCTAAGGCAGTCACAGCCGTTGCGGCGAACACCGCCAAGCCGATTTTAACGCCGGTTATGGTGCTTTTTTCATTAAGCCATTCGGTGCCGCTGCCGCCGTTTTTGGCCTGTGCTATCTCCTCTTTTTCGGAATAAGCGGTTCTTACACCGCGCACAAACAGCCGGTGGGTGTTAACGCCATAGGGCGTGCAGGTTACAAGTGTACAGTAATCCTGTCCCTGCACCCGCTTAAGCTCATCTGTTTCCTCCGGCAGGACGGTTAAAATTTTGTCCACCTTGTAGGCAAGCGTTTTGTTAAGAACGTGCAAATAGAAAACATCGTTAACCACAAGCTTGGCGAGGTCTGTGAACATTTTTGCGTGAACAAGACCTGTATGCCCGGTTATGACCGTGTGTGTACCCACGCCGCCGATTGGTAGCGACGAGCCCTCCAGATGACCGGCACCCTGCTGCAGCGTTTCGTCCGCAGTTCCGTGGAAGATTGACAGCTTAACACCGATTTTGGGAATGCTGATGTAGCCCATGGTTCCCTTGCCGTCAAGGTTAAGCATTTGGGCGTAGTTTTCGCTCATAACCGTGCCGCTGTTAGCTAAAAAGGGGTCGTGCGCCGGGTTGCCCTCTAAGTTTTCATTATAGGTCACGGCATCAGCAAGGGCTTTTTCTATCTTCTCCTCCTCCACCATATCAATGAATTTGCTGTAATCCTGCGCGGCGGTGGAGGCGTGCGCCACAAACAGGTAGTTGGAAACCAAAGGGTAGGCGAACAGCCCGACGCCGGCAAGCGCAATCAGAACAATTGTTATTATTCGTTTCACGGCCGCTCGCCTCCTTTGTTTGTTTTTAGTCAGGGGTTACTTGTTCTTCTTTTTCTTCATGCCAACGAAGAAGATGACGATGGCTGCGCCAACGAGCGCAATACCGCCCGCGGTGAAGAGGATTGTACCCATGCCGCCGGTCTTGGGCAGCGTGAAATCCGTGGTGTTTTGGATTGTAACATCAAGGGTATAAGCTTTTGCGTCGGTCAGGTCGTTTGCTGTGAATGTGACCTGAACAGGCGCGGCAAGCAGGTTGTAGCCGTCCGGAGCCTGCACCTCAACGAGCCAGTAGCTATTGTAAACAGTAGCATCGCTGCTATCAATTTGGTAGGTTTCCAAGCCGGCAAAAACAGCCTTTGCGGGTTTATCCTCAGTGCCGCCCGTTGCGGTTTCAATCCAGTCGTTAGCCGTTGAGTAGTTTGCGGCGCCGCTGCGCACAATGCCGTTGTCGTCGTCGCGCTTGATAAACCTGCCCGCTACCGCGTCCTCATAGGAAGCGGCGATTTGGAACTGAGCGCCGTTGACGCTGTCGCCCTTAGCAGTGTTGGCGTCAACCTTGTTGATTTCCACACTGCCGGTGTGATACTTGGTTTCGTTGCTTTCACGCTCCTTGTCCTCGCTGAAACGGTTTGTGAACTCAACCTTGGCGGTGTTTTTGATGGTGTTATCAACATTGTCCAGGATTCCTTCCTTAACGGTAACCTGGAAGGTGATTGCAAGCTCCTTGCACTTTGCAAGGTTTGCCAAGTTTTGCTCTGACATGGTGGAAAGGTTGAACGCGACAGTCAGGGTGTTGCTGTTGCCGTCGGAGGGAAGCGTGACTGTGTAATCCTCGCTTGTTCCGGCAGTGAATTCATAGGTTTGCGCGGAATCCCTTGCCGTACCGATAACCTTAAAGGCAGCGTTGTTAAGGAAGCTCTGCGCCGGGTCAAGCACGTCAACAATGTTGAACTTTTTGAACGCCGCAATATCCGTGGGGACGGAAACCGTGATGGTATATTCCTGTGTTTGGCCAATGTCAACGGAGGGGTCCTTAACCTCCTTGACTATGGTCACGTCCTCGTTCTTCGGGTAAACATGGACGTCCTTAATCCAACCGTCGCCGTCAGCGTTGGTCATTGGCACGGCAACCACAAAGGGTGCCGCCGGGCTGACTACAGCGGCGTTGGGCTGTTCAACCACAAAGTAAAGCCCTTGGGGCAGGTTGCTTGCCGTTGCAACGCCAAGCGGAGCCTCGTCCGTGCCGCCGGTTGTTGTTATGCTGGGTGTCGCCGCCGGTGTAAGCGTAAAATCAATGCCGCCGGAGGTAAGCTTTGTGGGGTTAGTGTAGTTATCCCACGCATAGTCGCCGTCAACGGGGCTTTCGCCGCTTGAGGGCAGGGTGATTTTGTAAAGCTTAAAGGTAATACCATTAAGCGGCGTCGCTCCGTCCGGGAGCTTTGTGATTGTTGTGCCGTCGTTGGGGTCGCCCGCCTTGCTTACATCGCCCATAAGGTACTTGTGGATTGTAAGGCTGCCGGTGGAATCCGGCAGGGCGGCGGCAAAAGCCGGTACCAGTGCCGTGCAGGCAATCAATACGGCGGCAAAGAGCGCCAGGATTGCCCTGAGTGTTTTGTTTTTGCTCATTTTTGTAACCTCTTTCTTGTTTTTTATTTGCGGCTGAGTGTCCGTAGCAAGGGCGCCCATTGTATATACTGCGCTATGCGGGAAAGCTTCCCGATGGTCGCAAGAGAGCTTCTGCTTTGCGCAGTATACACAAGGCGCGCTCCTGCAAGGAGACCCAGAAGCCGCGCTATATTATTCGGGGCGGTTCACCACGCCGCGCCCTATAATATCCTGCGTTTGCGCCGCCAAAGCAGCGCGGTTATGCCCGCCGCGGCAAGCAATATGCCGCCTGCGGCGCTGAGAATCAACGCCCCGCCGCCGCCGGAAGCCGGCAGTGTAATTTGCGGGAAGTTCGGCAGGAAATACTCCGTCACCCCGCTGTCTTGCTCCACACGGAACGCGGGCGGCTTTTCTTCCCCGCGGGCGGTTATGGTAACAGCCGAATCCTCGCCTATGGTTATGAGCCATTGCCCTGACGGCAGCTGCAAGCCGGGTAAGGTTTTAGTTTCGGCAAGCATATAGTCGCCCGGCTCAAGCCCCGTGAAGCTTACAAGCCCATCGTCGGCGGTTGTTACCGTTTGCAGCGGATTAGCAACATCCCAACAGCAATCGGGCTTGTCCTGCGCAAGGGGTGAGTGGCTATGTCCATCGCTTTTATCCGTGCAGGCATAAAGCTCAAAGCTGACGCCCGCGAGGGGCTTGCCCTCCAAATCCGTCTTGGTGAAGCTGAAATCAATCCCTGCCTGCGGCTGCTCTATGCGGTGGTTGCTGATGTGGACAAGGCTTATTTCACCGTCCCGGGAGATATACGGATTGTGTACGCCGTCGCCGCCGTAAACCATTGTGTTGCCGCCGCCCATAACAAAGATTATGTAGCTGTACTCGGTATGCTCATAGCCGCTTGGAAACACCGTTTCGTTCAAGGTGTAAACACCCGGAAGCAGGCAGAATACTTGTTCGGACGGCGTGGACACGGTATACAGCAGGACGCCGCTGTTGTCATGTATTTCAAAGCTTGCCTGCAGGTTGTTTTTACCCGGGTCCTCCTCGTCCTCTTTAATGAGGCGGAAAGGCTCCGCCGTTTCAAGCGGGGTTCTGTTCGGAACGACTATCTGCCATGTCCCGTCCTCCTGCTGTGATATGCTGACGGCTGTGCTATATCTTCCAAGCTCATAGCTGTACTGCGGCCCTCCGCTTATTGTTACGGCACTGTCCGTTACCGTAAGCGTCCAGCGCTCCGTCGGAAGTATGTACCCGTCCTCTGTCTGCAGCTCCGCCACACGGTAAACGCCTGTTTCTATTTGTATCGGCGCGGCGTTTGCTTCAATCACATAGAGCGGCGTTGTTTCGGCTGTGTCGCTGCTTGAGTACAGCCCAAAGCGTGCGGATATTTGCCCCGTTTTCGGGTCGTTAGTATCCCAGCTTTCCTTAACGATTTTAACCGCCTGCTCCGACGGCTCGCCGTCTGTCGGCTCGTTGGGCACCCTTATGCCCATGTGGATTACCGCTGTTTTTCCCTCCTCAACGGGATAGAAATCCTTTGGGTAATTATCGTCGCCGGGCAGAACCGGGTTTGCAAAGCCATCGGCGTCCAAAATGACGTAGGTTTTGTTGTCGCTAACGCCGTGGATTAGCTTGATGTTCTGGTAATGGTATGGTCCGCCGCTGATAAACAATGCCCCGCCGCGGGTTTCTATTTGGTAATCGGGTATTGGCCGGTAAGCCCCCGTGTCTACTTCCTTAAGGACGTAGTGTCCGTCCTGTGTCGGGAAGTCTATTGTTACCCTGCCGTTTGCCGCGGTGGTGTAAGTGCCTATCAGCTCGCCCGCGGGTGAGGAATAAAGCTCGAAGTCAAGACCTGAGATGGTGCTGCTCGGCTTGTTTTTGCGGTATTTTTCTATGGTCAGGCGGTATTCCGGCTTTTTGTCCTTGGTGTTAATCAGCAGCTGTTCAATGCCGTCGCCGCTGCTTTTTGACCAGGTTACGGTCATGTCCTGCACGCCGTCAAGGTAGTCGATTTGGTCGCTGCCCGCCGTGTGCCCGTCCTTAAAGAACTCAAGCCCGCCCTGCGGCGTATATTTGATGTAAATGGGCGTGGGGTCAACGGCGTAGCCAACCGGTGCCTGGCGTTCAACCAACCAATAATAGCCGTACTCAATGTCGCAATAGCCCTCCGCCGGGTCGCCCGCAAGCAGCATATTGCCGTAGCCGTAGCCCTCACCCGTGAAGTCGTCGCCGGCAAACCTTATTAGCGAATAGACCGCGCCGGTGTAATACGGCAGGTTGTTGTCCGTGGTGCTGTGTTCGCCGTCTATGCGCTGAGTAAAATCCTCGTTCCACTTAACAACGCGTACCCTTGCGCGAGGCATATCCTCATCGGGTAAGTTCTTGATTATGACGCTGTATATAGTCACGCCCTCCTCGTCGGAAGATAGTTCACCAAGCTCCAAGCGGGCGCTTTCATCGTCCATTGAGGGGTTATCAAGGTAGATTCTCATTTCTCCCGCGCGGAAGATAATGTACCAGGTTCTGCCAAGGTTTTCCTGCGTGCCGTAGCCGTTGGGCGCCGCCGTTTCCTTAAGCACATAGCTTCCGGGGCTGAACAGCGTGTTAAAGCCCGCGCCCAAATATCCGCTTGGGGTAACGTCCTCGTGCTGCCAGGAAGAGTAGGCTATATCCGTGAAGTCGGAGTATATTTTATCACTCCTGTAAAGCCTGAACGTACAGTCCTCCAAGGGCATGGGATAGTTATACGCCGCCGTCATTTTGACTATGTTGAGCCTTGCGGCCGTTTCCTGCGAAAGTACCCAGTCGTCGTCCGTTTCCCTTGGGAAGCTTGGGTCAAGGCGGGTGTCCGTGCCGCCGCCCACCGGTAAATCCTCTTTGGGAATGATTTTTACCGTATTCTGCCATGCCCCCGCCTGAATGCTTGGCTTCTTGTAGTAAAAAACAAACTCATCGGAATCTGTGATAAGGCGCATATCAATATCCGTGCTTGCGGAATTGCTGCCGCTGACGGCATATTGGCTTTGCCAAATCGGCTTGAACGCTCCGTCCTCAAACACATAGAAATTGGATATGTCCAACTGCTGGGTGTCCCTGTGGTAATAATCGTTAACATATATGCGCTGAACAGGTCTTGTGCGCAGCACCCATGGCGAGAGCACGGGGACCGACGAGCCTGCCGGCAGCTTCCACGTTTTGGAGTCGTCCACTGAAATGTCGTAATCAACATAGTATGTGACGGTGTGGTTTGCCTTGGTGAAAAAGCCCATTGCCGTTGACGGCGAAAGCGTAACATTCTGCCCGTCTGCGGAGCTGTGTGCGCCGCTGCCGGACGCGGAGCGGTAGTTGTAGCTGCCGCTTGCCGTCCCGGAGGGGGCGTTGAAGATGAGCTTTTGGCTTGTTCCGCTAAGGCTGCCCGCAAAGTAACAGCCGCCGATTGTTATGCTGTTTGAGCTGCCGCCGTTACCCTTATCCGCCCAAACACCCGCAACCGTGCCGCTGCTTATGTTCATGACGGAAATACAGTTTTGTATTGTTCCGTGCGTGGTTGCGTGCGTGCCGCTTGCGGCGACGTGGCGTTTGCCCGCCTCGCAGCCTATGCCGGCACCCACGGGGCTGACTATGCTGCCCGCGGTGTAGCAATCATTCACGTTAACCGTGCGCGTAATGTCGCGGCTGTCCACGTCGGAGGTGAATACGCCTGCCGCGGCAATGCTTGTGTTAAGCTTAACATTCGCGGCACAGCGGCTGATTGTTGTTGTTGCCGTAACAGAGCTTGCGTTGCGGAAGTTAACTATGCCCGCTGCAGTGCCGCCGGTTGCGGCAAGGGTGTCCTTGTACTGCGTGTAGTCGCAGTAGATATAGTTGCTGCTTGGGAACTCCACGGCGCAATTTGTAATGGAGAGAGCGTTTGTT
Organism: Clostridium sp.; assembly: GCA_031272895.1. Taxonomy (GTDB): domain Bacteria; phylum Bacillota; class Clostridia; order Oscillospirales; family Acutalibacteraceae; genus WRKY01. The sequence continues at coordinate 8,498 of JAISSW010000003.1, forward strand.
TGAATCAAGCTTGCAACCAAGCCGCCGAAGAAATAGAGCTTAACTGTGTTTGGCAGCTGATAGTTGCAGTTGACAAAGCAGCGGTCAATCTCCTTGCAGCCCTGCATACTGGCGCTAAGACCGCCGAAGTAATACGGCGCAAAGGCATATGTTCCGGCGCTGTAGGCGTTTGAATCAAGGCTGTAGTTAAGGCTGCAATTCCTGATTGCTCCCTCGCCGCTCATTACAACCGCCGCGGCAATGCCGCCAACATAACCCACGTTGCAAAGCAGAGCCGAGCCCTCCAGCAGGGAGCAGTTTTCCAGCACGGAGGTATTGACGATGCCGAACAATCCGCCTTGGCGGACGCAGAACAAGTCGATTGAAGTGGGGTTTGCATTGGTTATTGCGCCAAAATCATTGGGCAAGGCCTTAATGCCGTACACCTCATTTGCCGTTACATTGCCCGCAACAAAGCCTACATAGGCCTTGAGCGAATCGCTGTTGTGGGCGGTTACAAGATAGGCCGAGCTGTGGCTGTGGCTGTCGGTAATCCGTATGTCAAAGTGCAGACTGCCCTGAACATAGCAGTTGAGCAGCTTGCTGCGCCCGCCGTCCGACTTGCCGAAGTAATCCACCAAGGCTCCGCCGTAGTAACTGCTTGTGCTGTAGCTTGTGTTTGCGGCGCTTATTGTTCGCTCCATTTTGAAGCCGACAAGCTGAACCCGGTAGAACACGGCGTCAACTGCGCTGCCAAACACGGGTGCCGTCATTGTGCCGCCGTCGCCGCGCAGCAAGCAGCCGTTGCCGTCAAATATTTTGTTGTAGACAGTGTTTGACGGAGTCCAGCTTGAAGGCAGGGTAATATCCGCCATGAGCTTGATGTTTTTGTTTGCGGTGATTGCCGCTTTGAATTCTGCGGCGTTTGTTACATACGCTACATCGTCACGCCCAAGGGGAAGGTCATAATCCTCGTTTTGGAAGGTAAGTATGGTGCCCTTCGGGTCGTCTGACTTGACGGTCATTTGGTGCATAACATCAGTGCCAACCTGCGTCACCAGCACGTCAACATATTCTCCGTCGGCGTTGATATGGTTGTCCTCCGTGACCTCCTTTGACACTGTGGGGCGCAGGTAGTCCTTATCCGGGTCTGTCTGTTCCTGAGGCACGGCGGTGCTTTTGTAGCGCACGGCAAATTGAAATTGCGGGCGGGCGGTTTCGCAGTCCACATTAATTTGGTTTTCCGCGTTGGGGTGGATAAAGAATTCATCCGCCTTGACCCTTGTTGCAATTTCCCGCAGGGATTTTACTGTTATGGGAATGCTGATTCCGCCGGACGCCGCCTGCATATTTGTTGTTGTGTTGCGGTAGGCAATGTAGAATTCCTCCCCCAAGGCGACGGAAACAACCGGTGTTTCAAGGTCGTTCGCTGAAAAGAAGCGCACACGGGAGGAATCTGCGCTGTCAGTAGTTTTTACGGCGAACAGGGGCGCGGTATTCCTGTCAAAGCCGCTGTTTAGCTGCGCCAAAACCGGGTTGCTGTCCGCCGCCCACTCCAGCACAAAGGGACCCACAAGCAGTTGGTCGTTCTCAAGCGTGGCGGGGTAGCTTGTTTGCCCGCCCAATACAGCCGCGGTTATATCGCCGCCGTTATATTTAATTGCAACGGAGCAGCTGTCGCCAATACCAATGGTGTCCCCCTCTTCGATTTGCCCTAAGCCCATGAAGTCGTTGCTTGCCTTGGCGCCAAAGTAGCTGATGTAGGAGTCCTGCCAGGTGTAGCCCTCGTCCTCGCCGAGCTTGCCGACGTTGGAATAGCGGTGAGGCATAACCTTAGCAAGGTAAGTCCAGTAAATGTATTGCCCCGCGCCGTCACGGTTAAGGTTGGTGTAAACAATGCAATAGCGCAAATGGCGGTATTGCTCAGGTGTCATTTCCAGCCCGTTGCGGAATTCGGTAGTGCCGCAGTTGAGCACCTCCGTGTAGTATTCCGGGTTGGAGGCTGCCGTTTCGCCGGGCAGGTCGTTGTAGTAATATATATATGAGCCTGCGGCGTTGTTGAAGTTTTTATGAGTGCAGAACGTGGGGCGGTAAAACGCCTGTCCGTCCGAGCCCACACCCTCCATATGGTAATAGTTGAAGCCATTGTCAGCGCCGTCCTTAAGCTCATAGCTGCCGGGAATCTTTATGCTGTGGTCCGGCGCGCCCTTTGGCAGCAGGAATAATCCTGCGCCAACGCCAATGGCTACAAGCACGGACAGCAGTATAATCCACTTTTTCTTCAGCACTCTTTTCATTCCCTTCCGTTAAAAATCCCTAAGGCGAAGAACAGCCAGTACCCTGCCGATAATCCGCTCCGCCTTTATTGCGCCGTAGTTCCTTGAATCCAGCGAAGCCCCGCGGGAATCGCCCATAACAAAGTATTCGTCCTCCGCCAGCATAAGCGGATATTCTATGCCGTCCTTACGCAGGGTCGCTTGCCCTGACGACGGCTCTCCCACAGCCACTCCGTTAACCAAAACCTGCCCGTTTTCATCAATAAACACCGTTTCGCCGGGCATGGCAATAATGCGTTTTATGTTCTCCTCGGTTTCCTCTACCGTGCTGAAAAGCACAACATCGCCGCGCCCATAGCCGCCAACACGAGCGAAAAGCAGCATATCTCGGTTAACAATTGCGGGAGCCATGGAATCCCCTCGAACCCCGGCAATACCAAAGACAAAGCCCAACAGCGCAAAGGTCAGCACCGCAGTAACGGCAAGGCTGATTGCCAAGCTCCTGCGCCCGCGCTCACGCACAACGCGCCGCCTTAGCGCTTTTATTGTTTGTTCTGTTGTGAAGATGTCACTCGTCACGCTATTTTCCCCCATTCTGAAAAATTAGTCATTTCCGCCATGATTTGCTCAAGTGTTTTGGGCGGCAGATATTCATTCGGTTCTTTGTTCGCCGACGCCGTCCAGCTGTCTAACTCGTTCAGCCAGCGCTCGTCATATTCAGTCAATACGCTTGGCTCCGGCTGCTTTTTCTCCGTGCCGGCGGCTGTGTTATTCCTCAAAAGCAGGGAGGCTATCAGGTCCTCATACATTAGTGTAATTTCGGAGATGTGGTCCAGCACGTTTTCCTCGTCACAGCCGCCGAACACACGCTTCTTAAAGCGCATTTTTCGCAGGTAGTCCGCAATGCCGCGTATTTCCGGCATCTGCCTGATTATTTCCGTCATGAACCATAGCTCCTTTCTTTTGCGTTAGCTGCAGATATACTTTTCGGCAGCATAATAATTTTAGCGCTTAAGATAGTCTGAAGGTCAATAGGGTTTTGCGATTTTTTTAGGATTTTTTAATTTTCGGCACAAAAAAAGAGCTGAAAAAGCCCGTAAACTAAAGGCTTTTTCAGCTCAAAAAAATTTTTTTATCTCCGGCTTTTCGGCAATGTTTTTTTGGAATTTTTTGTAAAAATGCGTCAAAAAAAGCTTTACACTATGTTAAGGTATTTGCTAATTTTCCTCGCACACCGCAATTGCCTGCATAAGGTTCAGCGTGCCTGAGTATACGCTCTTGCCGCAAATCGCCGCGTCGATTTTTGCGGCCTTCAGCATCAGCACATCCTCAATGTCCGTTATTCCGCCGCTTGCAACAAGGGTGCAGTCAATGCTGCCGCGCAGCTGATAAAGCTGTGTGAGGTTGGGACCCTGCAGCATTCCGTCCGTCGCAATATCCGTGTAAATAATGGTTTGTACCCCAAGCTCCTCCATCTCCTGCGCAAGGTCAACAAAGAAGATGTCGCTGCCCTCCAGCCAAGCCCCCGCGGTAGCCTTGCCGCCCTTTGCGTCAATGCCAACGGCAATACGCTCGCCGTATTTCTCCACCGCCTGCTTAACAAGCTCCGGGGTTTTGATTGCAACGCTGCCAAGCACCACACGGGCAATGCCGCGTTCAAGATAATAGTCTATGTCCTCCATGGTTCGTATGCCGCCGCCAAGCTCAACCAGCAAGCCGGTTTTTTGCGCAACCTCCACAAAGACCTCGGCATTCACTCTCTTACCTGCCTTGGCTCCGTCCAAATCCACCATATGCACCCAGCGCGCGCCCTGCTCAACAAACCAATACGCCGTCAGCAGCGGGTCCTCCGCCACTTGCTCCGCCGTATTAAAATCGCCCTGCCTAAGGCGCACACATTTGCCGTCCTTAATGTCAATCGCCGGGATAATCGTCATTGCCTGCCTCCGAATTAAAGAACTCCCTTGGTCGAAAGAATGCCGTCGCGCGGGGCAATTGCCATGCGCAGAGCATGACCGAAGGATTTGAAGATAGCCTCGGTTTTGTGGTGGTCATTGCCGCCCTTGTTTGTGCTTATGTGCAGTGTAAAGCCCGCGTTTGTGCAAAGGGCACGGAAAAATTCCCGCGTCAGGCAGGTTTCGTAATCCCCTATTCGCTCGTTGGCAAAAAACGCCTTATAGACAAGGAACGCCCGTCCGCTCACGTCCAAGCGGGAAATGGCGTGCGATTCGTCCATGGGCAGCATAAAGAAACCATAGCGGTTAATACCTGCCTTGTCGCCAAGCGCCTTTGCTAAGGCGTTGCCAAGCACAATCCCGGTGTCCTCGACCGTGTGGTGCCCGTCCACCTCCAAATCTCCCTTGACCTTTATGCTAAGCCCAATTCCGGCGTGCGTAGCCATTGCAATGAGCATATGGTCAAAAAAGCCTATGCCTGTTTCCACCCTTGGTGTTTCAGGCGCGTCTAAATTAATCGTGACGCTGACAGTGGTTTCGTTGGTGGTTCTTTTTGCTGTAGCCTTACGCATAGCTATCCCCTCCAAAATATTCTTGCAAAGCTGTTAACAAGGCTCTGTTTTCCTTGGCGTTACCCACGGTTATGCGCAGCGTACCGCCAAAGCGCCTTATTACTATTCCCTGCTGCTTAAGGTATTCCGCGACTGCTTCCGCCTCCGGGCAGCTTGCAAACAAAAAATTAGCGTCGGCGCCAAGCAGTTCTATTCTGCCCGGCACCTGCCTGCAAATAAGCGTGAACAGCTCACGCAGCTTGTCGCGCTCACGGCAAATAAGGGCAATACCCTCCTTGACACGCTCGCGGTCTTTATATAGCGCCGTGCCAATTGCCTGGCTGAGCGAATTGACGTTATACGGTGATTTGACCGCCCTAAGCGCCCGCGTCAGCCGCTCATTAGTGACGGCAAAGCCAAGCCGCAGTGATGCCATACCAAGCGCCTTACTTGCAGTTCGCAGCACAATAAGGTTGTCATACTCCTCAACCTCGTGCAGTAAAGAGTTTGCCCCGTCACAAAAATCCATGTAGGCCTCGTCCAAGACCACAAGTGCCGGAGTTGAGCGTATGAACCGGCGTATTTCCTCTGCAGACGCAAGCAGACTTGTTGGGTTACAGGGGTTTGAAAACAGCACGACCCTCGCCCTGATTCCCTGCGCGGCGGACAAATCCAGCCTGTAGTCCTTTTTCTCAAGCGGCAGGTGGTCGCAACCGGCAAGCGAGGCGTAAATACCGTACATGGAAAAATCAGGTGTAAAGCTTATCACCTTGTCATCCTGCTGAGTAAACGCCGTCATTATTACGCTCAGCAGCTCGTCCGAACCATTGCCCGCGGTAACAAGCCTTGGGTCAACCCCGTAGTAATCCGCGAAGGCTTCGCAAAGCTCCCGCGCCGTTGGGTCGGGGTAGCGATTGAAGGCAACCCCCTCCACAGCCCTTATTATCTCCTCAAAGACTATGCTGTCCGGCTGCAGGAAGGATTCGTTAGCGTCGAGCCGAATGGGAAAGCTGCCCGCAATCGGCTCATACGGCTCCAAGTCCCGCACCTTTGCATTAAGAAAAAACGGCATACTCCCCTCCCCCGTTTATAGCCTGACCGCCACGGCGTTTGCGTGGGCGTCAAGCCCCTCCGCTCGCGCAAGGGTTATTACGTCCTCGGCGGCGGACTGCAAAGCAGCCTGCGGGTAATAGATGAATGATGATTTTTTTAGGAAAGCCTCCACACCAAGGGGGGAGAAGAACCTTGCCGTGCCGCCGGTTGGCAGCACATGGTTGGGTCCCGCGTAGTAATCCCCAAGGCTTTCCGGCGTATGGTGCCCAAGGAACACGCTGCCGGCGTTATCCGCAAGCCCTATGTAGCTCAGCGGCTCGGCAACACAAAGCTCAAGGTGCTCCGGCGCAAAGTCGTCCGCAAGGGCAAGGCAAGCCTTAATATCCTTACAAACCACAAACGCGCTGTAATTATTCAGCGCCTCTTGGGCAATCTCCTTGCGCGGCAGCAGCTTAAGTTGGGCTTCAAGCTCCGCAAGCGTTTGCTTAGCTATTCCCTCGCTGTCGGTCAGCAGCACGGCGCTGGCAAGCCTGTCGTGCTCCGCTTGGGCAAGCAAATCCGCCGCAAGGTAGCTTGGGTTCGCCGTACCGTCGGCAATTACCAACACCTCTGAGGGACCGGCAATCATGTCTATATCCACCTGGCCGAACACAAGCTTTTTCGCCGTTGCAACAAAAATGTTGCCCGGACCGACTATTTTATCCACCCGCGGGACGGATTGTGTGCCATAGGCAAGAGCTGCGACCGCCTGCGCCCCGCCGATTAAATAAACCCTGTCTACCCCGGCGATTGCGGCAGCCGCAAGAATATCCTCGTTTGCCTGCCCGCCGTTTGGCGGTGTGACCATAATTAGCTCGCCCACCCCCGCGATTTTTGCGGGTATGGCGTTCATAAGCACACTGGATGGATACGCCGCCGTGCCGCCCGGCACGTAGAGTCCGACTCGGGCAAGCCCGCGCACGCGCTGCCCCAAAATTACCCCGTCCTTAGAGGTCGTCAGCCAACTCTGCTGAACCTGCCGCAGGTGGAAATCACGAATATTTTCGGCGGCGTTTTGCAGGGCTTTAATGAAGCTTACGTCGCGTGTTTTTAGTGCTGCGTCAAGCTCCTCCTTACCCAAAACCCACTTTTGCGGCATAGCCCCGTCAAAGCGTTCGGTGTATTCACGCAGCGCCTCGTCCCCGCGCCCGCGCACATTTTGCAGGATATCCGCAACAATTTTTTCTACCTTTGCGTCAGTTTCCCCCGCGCGAGCCTTCAGCTTGGCAAACAGTTCCTTTTCCCTCACGCCGTCCGCGATAATATATTCAGGCATTTCTTTCCCTCCGCTTCAATTAAATTCCGCAACCGCCATAGCTGCGTTCATTTCCTCCAGCACCGCCTGCATTTGCTCGTGGTGCAGCTTCATGCTTGCAACATTGGCGATAACCCTTGCGGAAATAGGGCGAATGTCCTCAATGACCTCAAGCCCGTTTGCCGCAAGCGTACCCCCTGTTTCCACAATGTCCACAATGGCGTCCGAAAGCCCAAGCAGCGGTGCAAGCTCAACGCTGCCCTCAATTTTGATAATATTTACGTCCATGCCCTTTTGGGCGAAGAACGCCCGCGCCACGGCAGGATATTTTGTTGCAATCGAACGCTCATGGTAGCCCGCGTAAAAATCCGTGCCCGCCTTACCGGCAAGCGCAAACCTGCACACCCCAAACGGCAGTCGCAGCACCTCATAGACACCGGCACCGTTTTCCGCAAGCGTATCCTTGCCCACAATGCCAAAATCGCACACGCCGTGGCGGACATAGGTAACGACGTCCGCTGCCTTAGCAAGCACCGCCTCAAATTGAAGCTCACCGTCGCTGTAAAGCGGCAGAATAAGCCTGCGCCCCTTGTCGCGCAGGGCACCGCAATCCAACCCCATTGTTTCAAACAGGGTTACGGACTTCTTTTCCAGCCGTCCTTTTGTTAAGGCAATGCGGATTGGGCGCATGGTTCGTGTTCACTTTCTTAAATTAGCTTAGTTCGGGTGAATTATACCATAATCACGCCCTTGTTGCAAGTCTTTGCCAAGTACGCTTGCTTTTTTTTGCCACTTGTGCTATAATTTTACGGCTGTAAAGAAAACAGCTTTCCTTACCGCTCCACCAAGGGCGGTCAAAGTCCAAAAGGAGGTGCAATTATGTCCAGCAAGAATTACGAGGCTCTCGTGGTCTACTCCGTCGCCGGCGGCGACGAAAAGGCACAGGAGCTGCAGGCACGCTTTCAGGCGCTGGTGGAACAGAACGGCACGGCGGAAGAAACCGAGGTTTGGGGTACGCGCAGGCTCGCGTACGCAATCAACGATGAACCGCAGGGCTACTATGTTCTCTATCGCTTTGCGTCAGAGCCGGATTTCCCGGCGGAGCTTGACCGCGTGCTGAAAATCACGGACGGCGTGCTGCGCTCGCTGATTACCGTAAGCCCGGAAGAAAGCAAAGCCCCGGCTGCGGAAGAAAAAGCGACAGAAGAAGCCGTTGCCGAAGAAGCGGAGGACTAAGCGATGAACATTGCAGTTCTTATGGGGCGCCTTGTGGCTGACCCTGAGCTTAGAACCACACAGTCCGGCGTCAGCGTAACCAGCTTCCGCATTGCGGTGGAGCGCGCGTTCAAGGACGCTAACGGTAACAGGCAGGCGGACTTCATAGACATTGTTGCGTGGAGGCAGCAGGCCGAGTTTGTTCAAAAGTATTTCCACAAGGGCGACCCCATTGTCATTCGCGGCTCTATCCAGGTTCGCCCCTATGAAGACAAGAATGGTAATAAGCGCACTGCGGTTGAGGTTCAGGCCGAAAACATCAGCTTTGTGCTTAGCCAACCGCGCCGTGACGGAAGCGGCGGCGGCTATGTTGACCGCACTCCCCCGCCGGAACGCGGGGCTGCGCCAAGCTACGCAAACGCCGGTGCGTCCGACTTTGCGGAACTTGAAACCGACGACGACGATTTGGAAGGGCTGCCCTTCTGAGCTAACCAAAACAGATTGGAGTGAAAACCCATGGCATACGAGGCAAACGACCGCAAGTTCAAAAAGCGCCGCAAGGTGTGCGCCTTTTGTGTGGACCGTGTTGACGTGATTGATTATAAGGATGTGCCGCGGCTGCGCAAGTTCATTAGTGACCGCGCTAAAATCCTTCCCCGCCGTGTAACAGGCACCTGCGCGGGTCATCAGCGTCAGCTGACGGTGGCGATTAAGCGCGCGCGTCAGGTTGCGCTTTTGCCCTACACTGCGGATTGACCGACAGGCAAAAATATTCGGCGAACAGTGAATTTGGGCTATCCTATCCACTGTTCGCCGTTTGCGTTTTAGGGGTGTTAAGGCGTGGCGGACGCTAATTTTTCCAATGACGCGCTGGCTTTTGCCGGCGACGCTGTTTACAGTCTGCTTGTGCGCGAGCGGCTTTGCTTGGGCGGCAAGTGCCGTTCAAAGGAGCTGCACGGGCTTGCGGCGATTCAGGTTTGCGCGGCAGCTCAGGCAAAGGCATACCATGCGCTGCTGCCCCGGCTTACAGAAGAAGAGGCGGCAGTTCTGCGCAGGGGGAAAAACTCCCACTGCGGGGAAGCGCCAAAGAACGCAAGCAGAACGGAATACCAGGAGGCTACCGGGCTTGAGTGCCTTTTCGGTTGGCTGTGGCTCAACGGTAAAGAGGAACGGGCGCGCGAGCTATTTGAACAAACATAAAGGAGAAAGACATGACAGAAGAACAAAAGCGGGCGGCGCTTGAGCATTTTTCCGCGCTGCTGGACGAGCAGGACGAGAGGGCGCGGCGTATTGCGGCGCAAAACGATTTTATTGATTACGGCAAGCTGGAAAAGCTTGTTATCGGCGTGTGCGGCGGCGACGGCATTGGTCCCACAATAACCGCGGAGGCGGCGCGGGTGCTTGAGTATTTACTTGCGGACGACGTAAAGGCGGGCAAGGTTGAGTTCCGAGTGATTGACGGGCTGACTATTGAGAACCGCGCAAGCTGCGGCAAGGCAATTCCGGAGGACGTGCTTGCGGAGCTTAAGCAGTGCCACGTTATACTTAAAGGACCGACGACAACGCCGCAGCAGGGCGACGGCTACCCCAACATAGAGAGCGCAAACGTAGCCATGCGCAAGGAGCTTGACCTGTTTGCGAATATGCGCCCGGTGCGTGTGCCGGAGCAGGGCATTGACTGGACCTTCTTCCGCGAGAACACCGAGGGCGCTTACGCGGTTGGTTCGCGCGGCGTTAACGTGACCGAGGATTTGGCGATGGATTTTGTCGTCACCACAAGCGAGGGTACGCGCCGCATTGCCAAGCTGGCGTATGAATTTGCCAAGGCAAACGGCAAGGAGCGCGTCAGCATTGTCAGCAAAGCGAACGTGATTAAAACCACGGACGGCAAATTCCTTAACCTTGCCAAGGAAATAGGCGCACAGTACCCCGAAATTACCACAGACGAGTGGTATATTGACATACTGACGGCGAAGCTGATTGACGAAAAGCGCCGCAAGGATTTCCGTGTGTTTGTTCTGCCGAACCTTTACGGTGATATAATCACAGACGAGGCGGCGGAGTTCCAAGGCGGAGTCGGCACGGCGGGCAGCGCCAACATCGGCAAGCGCTACGCCATGTTTGAGGCAATCCACGGCTCGGCGCCGCGCATGGTGCGCGAGGGGCGCGACAAATACGCCGACCCCTGCTCCATGCTGAGGGCGGCGGCAATGCTGCTGGCACACATTGGCAAAGCAAGCGAAGCCGCTAAGCTGCACCGCGCGCTGGACATCTGCATGACCGAAGAGCGCAAGCTTGTCGTCACCGGGCGCGACACCGGCTGCAGCTGCCGCGAATTCGGCGAATATGTTTGCGGAACCCTGGAGCGGCTATAAAAAACAAATAAAATACCGCAGTCGCTTGGCTGCGGTATTTTTTTGTTTCCGTTGCTTGCGACCATATCTATTGTAGTTTTGCCTGACAATAGCCCCCTGATAAATTTCTCAGCAAAAAATGTGACGCGGCGGGGGCTTGTCTTTTCGGCGCAAAGCTATATAATATATCTTGCCCCAAAACACCCCCGCAAAGAGTGCTTTAGCGCTTGCGTGTTGGGCGCAAATATGCTATAATTACTCCAATAATTACAGGAGGCATTACACTATGGCAAGAGTTTTCAATTTTTCAGCGGGACCGTCTATGTTGCCGCTCTCGGTGCTTGAACAGGCGCAGGCGGATTTGCTGGATTACAAGGGCAGCGGTCAATCAGTTATGGAAATGTCACACCGCTCCAAGGTTTATGACGAAATAATCAAGGGCGCGCAGGCGCTGTTCCGCAAGGTTTACAGCGTGCCCGAAAACTATAAAATCCTTTTCCTCCAAGGCGGCGCTTCCACACAGTTTGCCGCAGTCCCGCTCAATCTGCTGCGCAAAAGCGGTAAGGCGGATTACATAGTCACAGGTCAATTCGCAAACAAGGCATACCAAGAGGCGCAAAAATACGGGGAAATCCGCCTCGTGGCGTCCAGCAAGGACAAAACCTATTCCTATATCCCGGAGCTTAAGCGTGAGGATTTTGACGCCGATGCCGATTACGCCTATGTTTGCTTCAACAATACAATCTTCGGTACAAAGTTCCCGTATATCCCGGACACGGGCGACGTGCCCTTGGTAGCCGATATTTCCAGCTGCATGATTAGCGAACCGCTCGACATAAGCAAATTCGGCGTTGTTTACGGCGGAGCTCAGAAGAACGTAGCCCCCGCCGGCTTGACGGTTGTTATTGTGCGCGAGGATTTGCTTGGTCACGCAAGGCCTGAAACCCCCGTTATGCTGGACTGGAAGGCACAGGCGGACGGCGAGAGTATGTACAACACCCCGCCCTGCTGGAGCATTTATATTTGCAAGCTGGTACTGGAGTGGATTGAGGGGCTTGGCGGGCTTGAGGCTCTTGCGGAAATGAACCGCAAAAAGGCGCAGCTGCTCTATGACTTCCTTGATTCCTCAAAGCTGTTCAGCAACCCCGTGCGCAAGCAGGACCGCAGCATGATGAACGTCACCTTTGTTTGCCCCACGGACGAGCTTAACGCTAAGTTCGTCAAGGAGGCTGCAGAAGCGGGCTTTGTTAACCTAAAGGGGCACCGCAGTGTTGGCGGTATGCGTGCGTCCATCTACAACGCAATGCCTTACGAGGGCGTGGAAAAATTGGTTGCTTTCATGGCGGAGTTTGAAAAGGCGAACGCATGAGGCTCTACATAAAGCAAAAGGTTTTCACCCTTGTGCCGGAATTCACCGTAAAGGACGAGCTGGGCAACGACCGTTGGTTTGTTGAGGGCAAGTTCCTTTCCCTTGAGGGCGAGCATAAAATCTTTGACGCGGCGCATAATCAAGTGGGTAGGATTTACCGTGAACTGTTCCGCCTGCTGTGCCATTACCACCTTGAGATAATGGGGCGGCATACCGCCGAGATAGTTCGCGAGTTTACTTTCCTGAAGCCACGCTATTCAATCACCGGCAGCGGGCTGAGTATTGAGGGCGACTGGTTTGCCCATGATTACACCGTATTTGAATGCAACACGCCTATAATGCATATCAGCAAGCAATGGTTCACCTGGGGCGACAGCTATGCGTTGGATATTCCCAACCCGCAGCACGAGCTGCTGGCGCTTGGTATTGCCCTTGCGATTGATTGCTGTCTTGCCCACGAAAACAATTAAGGAGAAAAATATGTTTAATATTCTTACAAAAAACAAAATCAGCGCCACGGGGCTTGCCGCCCTGAGTGCTGACAGCTACACGATAAGCGACAGCCACGCGGACCCGGATGCCATTGTGGTTCGCTCTGCCTCCCTGCACGAGGATGAATTCGGCGCAAGCCTTGCAGCCATTGCCCGCGCGGGTGCCGGCGTCAACAACATACCCATTGAAAGGGCAAGCGAGGCCGGCATTGCGGTGTTCAACACCCCCGGCGCAAACGCCAACGCCGTCAAGGAGCTTGTTATTTGCGCTTTGTTTTTGGCGGCTCGAAAGGTCGTTGCCGGCGCGGAATGGGCAAAGGGGCTCAAGGGCGAAGGCTCTGCGGTGGGCAAGCTGGTGGAAAAAGGCAAGGGTGCCTTTGGCGGAGGAGAAATCCTCGGCAAAACCCTTGGTGTAATCGGGCTTGGGGCAATCGGAGCCCTGAGCGCAAACGCCGCCGCCTCCCTTGGCATGAGGGTTATGGGCTACGACCCGTTCCTTTCCGTTCAGGGTGCGCTGCGCTTGAGCCCGTCAATCAGCGTGACGGAGGATTTGAGCGAGCTGCTTGCAACAAGCGATTACATCAGCCTGCACCTGCCGCTTAACGATTCCACACGCGGGTTGATTAACTCCCAGCGCCTTACGGATTGCAAGGAGGGTGTGCGCATACTCAATTTTGCGCGCGGTGAGCTGGTTGACGACAGGGACCTGCTCGACGCTCTTGCAAGCGGCAAGGTTGCGGCCTATGTCACAGACTTCCCGACAGACGCGCAGCTTGGCGCGGACGGCGTTACAGCCCTCCCCCACTTGGGCGCCTCGACGGCGGAAAGCGAGGAAAACTGCGCACTTATGGCGGCGGACGAGCTTAAGGCTTACCTTGAGCAAGGCGTTGTGGTTAACTCGGTTAACCTGCCGGATTGCAAGCTGCCCGCAAAAACGGGGCTGCGGGTCTGCGTCGTCCACAAGGATATTGACGGCATTGTGGCACAAATCACCACAGCCGCCCGCGCACACGCCCACAATCTTTTCAGCGCAAGCAAGAAAGGGCTTGGCTACACCGTGCTGGACGTAGCCGAGGAGGCTGACACTGCGGCAATTTTGGGCATACCCGGGGTTTTGCGCGTGCGTGTGCTGCCGTAAAACGGAGAGTTGACAATGGAACGAATTGCAAGCTTTAATGTGGACCATACTGTACTTGAGCCGGGGATATATGTCAGCCGTATTGACGGCGACATAACCACCTATGACCTGCGCACACGCAAGCCAAATGCCGGCGACTATATGGACGACAGCACGATGCACTCGGTTGAGCATATGCTTGCCACGCTGCTACGCAACGGCGAGCTTAGCGATAAAGTGATATATTTCGGGCCTATGGGCTGCCAAACGGGCTTTTATCTGTTGCTGCGCGACGCGGAAAATGCCCGTGTGCTTGCTGTGCTTAAGCAGGCGCTGCGCGACACGATTGATTTCAGTGGGGAAATCTTTGGCAACAGCGCAAAGGAATGCGGCAACTACAGGACGCTTGACCTCAGCAAGGCAAAGCTTGAGTGCGCGCGTTACCTGCAGGTTCTTGACGGCGTTGACGGCTTGATGAAATATTGAAAACTGTCGAAAAATGTAAAAAAAACCTCCATTTTTTGGTTTGCGGTGGAAATTTAGCACAAAGTATAGATTTTTTTGCTTGGATATAGTAAAATACTGCGTTGTACACCCTTGGTGTACTAAGAATAATCTTTCGGGAGAAAAACGATGATTAGTCAAACAATTAAGAAGTTGCGTAAGCTTCACGGGTTAACACAGGCTCAGGTGGCGGAATGCTTGGGCTTGGAGCGTTCAACTTATGCTTATTACGAGGGCGGCAGGGAACCCGGAGTGGAAATCCTAATGCGCCTTTGCGGGCTTTACAAGGTCACGCTGGAGTATATGATTACGGGCGAGGAAAACCTTGGCAAGGCGTACCTGCGCGAATCGGACGCGAAGCTTGAGCATATTCCGCACCTGTTGCTGACGGACGACGAAAAGAAGCTTGTTCTTCTCTACCGTTTGTGTGACGACCAAGAGGGAATTTTGGAATATGTGCGCGGGTTGTCTGTCCAAACCTGATTTATGCGACACAGTAAAAAAGCTTAGACCGCGGTGGGCTGTAGTTTTGCTCACGGCGGTCGGTTTTTGTCAAATTTGCAAGACAAAGATGAGTGTAGTAAGCTCACAGCTCAAAATCCGGCGCATTGCCCAGTTTATTTTTTTATAATATGCTCTGTGCGGTCACACCTTGACGGATTACAGTATTATAATTCACTCCGCTTGTGATATATTTCAACAGTCCTACTCCCCTGCCGCCCGGCGCCGTATAAGCACAATCAGCTTCGCCGCAACAACAAGGGTGAATATAATCACCGCGGCTGCTTTGCCGTATGGGCTTCCGAGCATAACAAGCACATAGCCCGCAAGCGGCAAACGGCACCTTACCACGCCCTCAATACTGCCGTATGGCACTTTTTCTTTCATCGTACCGGGGTTTGCGATGCCGTGTGTTATAATATAGTCGTCCCCTGTGTTGCTGACAACCCTATGAGTGACGTATTCTCCGCCGTCTACCTGAAAGGTGACGTCATCGCCCACAGCAATTTTTTTTGCGTCCGTTGGAAAATTTATTATCAGCGCGCCAACCGGGATTTCCGGCTCCATGCTGCCGCTTGTAACCGCCCGCAGCTGCGCGTTAAACACAAAGCGCAATACTCCGACCGCCGCCACAACCAAAACCGAAAGCAGCAGCAGCGACGTCATCACTATATCGCCGAGCCTCTTCAGTGTTCCGATTGCGCTACCCTTGGCGGGCTTCAGCTCTGCTTTATTTCCGGCTGCTTGCCGCTCTGGCGGCAGTTCTATGGGCTCAGCTATAGACTCATAGGGCGCGTCAAAAAAGGACTCTCCCGCCGGCGCAGGATATGGCTGTTCAAGCATATCTTCCTGAATTTGTTTAACAACGGGTGCCGAAAAATCCGCCGGCGCGGTTTCCCCCGCAAGCGAGTGCAAATACAGTTCTAAGTCGCGCAACGCGGCTTCAAACTCATCGAAGCTTTCCTTGCTGTTCTCCATGGTTCCCCTCTGTGTTGCAAGGGGCGAGATTCCTCCCGCCCCCGGTTAGCGTAAATTATGGGTTGTAAACGTCCGGCAGGTAGAGTATAAGCCCGGAGCTGGTTTCAACGTGGGTTATATCCCATATTGTTACCCAGTTCACGCCGTCCGCGCTCACCTCCGTCAACGTATCCCTGAAGGTGCGCCCGTTACTGACGTTGTAGTGCCAAATGATTATATACTCAATTTCGTAAAGCGCACCAAGGTCATACGTTATGGTAGCTTTTCCTGCTTGACCCGTTTGTGCGTAAGACGTTGTGTTTCCGTCCGTTGCGCGAGCGGCAGGATAAGACGAATGCCATGTAAAGCCTGTACTCAAGGTTGGTATTTTGCCGGCAAGCCTGTTTACGCCGGTGCTGTCAATTGCCTGAACCTCATACCAGGTGTTTGCTGTGCTTGCACTGCTGCCGTTGATAGTGTCGCGTATATATCGGATTTTCGGCAGAGCGGTAGTTATGCCCTTGTTTTCACCTGAATCCCAGCCACCGATGGTGTTGGTAATAAGCTTGGAATCACTGTCGCCGCCGTCGTCCACCTTGGCGTTTTTGAACACCGCCTCGCCTGTGGCGTGTTCCTTCGTCAGTACAATATTAACAAGCTTATTGCCGCTTGCGTCCGTCAGCGCCGTGCCGTTTGTGTCGTCGCCGATTGCGTGGCTTGAAAGCTCATAGCGGTTTGTGTCCATCTCCTGCACACTGTAAACCCCCGGCGGCAGGTTGTAGATATACTTGCTCAGCGTTATCCACCCGTCCGCGTCAGGCGTCAGCGCCGCAACGGTGGCGGCGTCAAAGCTTATCTCAGTGTAGTAATCCAGCTTGCGGTCCCAATCGTTTGCCCAGTCGTTGCCGCCCCAAAGCGATGGTACTCCGCCGTCGCCCTCCAAGGAGGAAACCCGGAACATAAAGCTTATATCGCCGTGCGCGTTGATGAAATCAGCCTTTTGTATCTTCTTTGTTATTTTCACTGCGGCGGCCACCGGGTTGACGCAATCCACTGTAAAGGTTTTGGATATACTTGGGTTAACCGTAAATTCGCCGGAATAGTGCGGCTCTGTGCCCGCCGGTTCATCGGAGAACAGGTAGGTCGGGGCATTATACGCCTCGGTGGCTTTTTCGACTATGCGATAGGTGCCGCCGGCAATGTTGCCGAAATACGCAATGCCGCTGCCGTTTGTTGTGCGTGTACCGTAAGCGCCAAGCGCGTCCTCCGCGTCATAATCAAGCCATGTGCCGTCCGCCTGCTTTTGCTGCAGCTTAAACTCCATGCCCGGCAGATTCGTGCCGCTGTCGTCCTGCTTGTGAATAACTAAGCTTGAAAACTTGTTTTTGTTCTCGTTAACAAGCTCCAGCTTAACGTCAAAGTTATCCTCGTTAATTATTATCTGCCTTGGGGTTGAATCAAGGCGGTACTCGCTGAGCGTTGCGGTTTCCGTAAGCACATAGGTGCCGTACTCCAAGCCGTCGAATATGGCAATTCCGCGGTAATCCGTTGTGCGAGTGCCGATTAACTCGCCGTCCTTCTCCAGCTTAAAGCTTACGCCCTCCAGCAACTGCCCGCCGTAATCGGAGAGCTTGGTTATTGTGATTTTGCCCAGAGCCAGGACGTTTTCAAAGTCTATGTAGATATTTCCGTCAAAGCCCGCGGTTGTTTTTACCGTGTTTGGCAAAAATGAGCGCACAGTTTTGTCAAGCTTATAGCCCGGGGCGTTTTGGCGTTCCTTGTAATAATATGTAGTCCCCGCAACAAACTTAAAGTCGCTCGGCACCTGCAGCATACCCGTGTTGTCCGTCGTAGCCGTAAAGCCGGAAGCTCCGTCTGTAGCCCATGCGCTGTTGTTGTCCACACGGATTGTAACGCCCTCAATGCCCTTGCGCAGCTGCACCTCATCGGTTATATCGTTGACATAGAGCCTGAGGTAGGGCAAGCCGTTCAAGCAGTCGTTGAGTTGCGTGATTTCGGCTTCGGTCAGGTCAGAGTAGTAGATATTGTAGCCCGTGCCGTGCGCGGCGGTCAAGCGGTTGATAATATCCGTCAGCCCAAAGAACTTCAATGTTTCCTCGGTGTCGGCGCAGATGGTATTATACTTGAAGAGCTGAAGCTTTGTTTCGTAGTTAACGGCCTCAAAAACCTGGTACCCCGCGCCGATATACGCTGTAAATGTCGGCACAACGGCAGGCACGGTGTAGCCGTTCGGCACGGCGGTTTCCATGATATAAAGCGGGTGAGCCGTGTCGTTTTTGTATGCGGGGTCGCCAAGCGCCACAAGCTCGGACGCGCCGCAGCTGAGCAGCCAATCCTGCGTGATATAAATTTCGCCGTTCGCGTCCGTCACAACACTGACTGAGTTTGCCGTTGTGTAGGTTCCGCTTGCGATTGTGGCAACGCGGAACGTCACGCCGGGCAGCGGTTCGCCGTTTTGGTCTACCTTTTTGATTCTGGCAAGGAAGCCCTCGATTACGCTGTCGTTGCCTATGGTCAAATCCGTGTAGTTGACCTTATGACCGTCAAGGTACAAAATACCGTCAAGCGTTATGTAAATATCGTACTGCCCTGCGGGGTACGCGTTGTGAACGTCGTCGGCGGCAGTGCGCAGAGTGTAACCGTCGGTCGCCGCGTCCTCTGTTTCCACAAGAGTGTAATGCACGCCGGGCGTAAGGTCAGAAAGCTCAAGCTCGCCGTTGACGTTTGTTTTTGCCGCCAAAAACGGTGTAGCCGGCAGGCTTACCGGGTCGGGGTACTGCGGGTTCTCGTAGAGGGTGAACTCGACGTTCGGCAGCTTTTTGCCCATGGTCTTGGTTAGGGAGTGGTTTGCGTAGGCCATAATGGCTTCATCAAAGATGCCGATTTTTATTAGCTTGAAGTTCGCTTTGTTGTTTATTACCGGCCCTAACTCTATTACCTGCCCGTCTGCCGTAAGCTCAAAGGTAGACGAGTAGCTTGGTGTTAGCTTGCTGCCGTTTGTGGAGGTTTCTTCTATTTTGTAGTTGCCAAGCGGCAAAGACTCCCAGCTTGCGTAGCCGTCCGGCTGCGTAACACGGATAATATCAACATAGGAGTTGCTTGCGTCAAGCCCGGTAACGCGGAAGGTTATGTTCTTCAGTGCGGCGCCCGCGGCGTTGTGTTTAAGGAGCTTGACCGTACCCGTTGGCGGCGGGGGCGGCGTAAGGTAGTTTTCCAGCACACCGGCGTTAAAGGTTCCGCCGTCGCCCGTAATGATAAGGTCCTCCTGCGTTACGCTCAAATCCGCCGCAGGGTCAAGCGTGTAACCCTCCAAGGCGGCAAGCTCCCTGATGACATAATTGCCCAGGGGAACATTGGTGAACGACACAAAGCCGCTCGCGTCTGTCAGGTTAACCTGCACGACCTTATTTGTGGAAAGGTTAACCAGCCCCATGGAAACGCCCGCCAAGGGAATCATAGCCTTGGGTTCTGTGACGCTCGCGGGGTCCTCGCCGACTTTTTGCGCCAAGATATTCATCTCCGGCGGCAAAATTTGGTTGTATACCTTGTTTGACTCAGTAAAGGAGTGTTGCTCAAAGCCCTCGTTGGCGAAGGACACGTTAAAGCTGTTCCATGCCTGCCTGTTGATAAGCTCCATGTTGGCGTCCTCAGGCACGTTCATAATCACGTTTATGCTGCGGTGGGAGAGCTTTGGCAGGTCGCCCGTTTCCACTTTTATGCCTGTAACATGAGCAATGAAGTCTTCCTCGCTTGCAAAGTCAGCAACAGAATCCCCATTGAGGTCAACATCCCAGTAATCCGCTACGCCGGTGGACAAAATCCAGTGGGAATCTTCCGCAATCCACTCCTGTGTGTTAACCGCAGAGGGGTCGACGGTGTAATAGACCAGCCAGCTTTCGCCAACGGGCACCTCAATCGGTTGGGCAAGCGTGTTGCGGAATTCCGTGCCGCGCTCCGGATTCACTCCATTCTCTATTTTGGTGAGCTTATCGCCCACATAGGGGAAGATATCGTAGAACGTGAAGTCCAAGAGCGGCAGCTCGCTGGGGTTGTTTTGCAGCAGCTTGTATTCAATCTGAGTGCCGGCCTTGGTTTTAACGCCGCTTGTTCTCCAGTCGCCGTTAGGGTAGGCGCGGATTTCTTTTGTAGCGGCAACGGCAACGCCACCCATCGCCGCAATCTCCTGATAGGCATAGCTTACATCTTGCTCACCGGGGGCGTCGTTGATGTCTAAATAGTTTGGATGCCCCGTGGCAATTTTTGTGGAATCGCCGATTATGAAGTTGTCACAGCTAAGGTAAGCCTCGTTAACTATGCTCAGGAAAGATGGTACTTCACCGTCCACCTCATACGGCGCAAGCGTAACCTGCAGTGTAATCAAAGAGGTGCCGGAGGTGCCGAATATGCCGGAGGCGATGCCGTCGAGCACAAGTCTGTCGGCGGTCAAAATTATCGCCGTGCGCCCGGTACCCATGTAGTCCCCTACTACCTCGCACTTTGCGTTGATTGAATTGTTGAACAGCGCGGTGGTTTCGTAGCTGACAAGCTCTACATAACGCGGGAGCAGGTCGATGACCTTGATGTTTTTGGGGTTGGAGCTTGTGCTTCTCTCGCCGCTCAAGCTCAGTGTGTACTCGATAATATCCCCGTTGACAATAATAGTGTGCCCGTTCAGGGCTTTTGCGGGGCTTTTGTGTATGTTGAGTATGTTTGTTACGGGGTCAATATAAATCACGTCGCCGCTGTGGTGGGTGTGTAGGGTATCCAAGCCCTGCGCGTTTACTGTTGTAAAGTGCGCCATGGAATCGTTGAAGAACGAGGTTCTGCCGTTAGACAGGCAGTCAGAATAGGTCACTGACTCCGGGTCGCGGAGCTTTGCGTAGACATTGAACGACATTCGGCTGTCGGGCTCCATGGTATATCCGTCGGGCATATACAGCTCAAAGTAGGCTATGTTTTGGGCAACCGCAGCGGGGAAAACGTACTCCCCGTCCGAGCTTGTGAAGAAAGCGTCGACTATTACGTTGTCCGCAGCGTCATAGGCAATTACCTCCACCGAGCCTTGGACTGTTTGCTTTGCGCCGCTTGTTATTGTATTCTTCGTTGGGAACTGCACGGCGTAATAATACATACGCTCGTCAAGGTCAAAGTCCCTAAACCACACGTCTGTGTATGTGCCTTGTCCGTCGTCCTTTCTGTTGCCCATGGCGATGTTCCAGGTCATTCTTCCTGCCTTGTCGACCTCGTCGTCATAGAAGAAAACATGGTTGGAATTCCTGGCGTGCGGACCTGAGGCATTCTTCCCGTAGCTGCCTGCGGAGGTTGCCACAATGACAAAGCGAATACTGTCGGAGCTTGTGAAATACTGCCTGCCGTCGTCGCCGACTTCAATGTCATTGAGGTCAATGTTGTTCGGTTCCGCTACGCGGGCGCGCAGCTCAACGTTATTGGTGACGTACTGCATAAGTCCCGGGGCGTCTAACCTTGCAAGCGGGAATGTCAAGGTAAGGGTTGGCCAGGCCGCGCCCGCCGGCAGGGTATGCCCCGGCGCAATTTGCGGGAACACATAGCGCACATGGATTCCGTCGTCCATAAGCTCCCAGTTGGGGTTTTTGGCAGGGTCAAAGTGCGCCCTTACCGTCAGACCGTCCTTGTTGACGTAGGTCGGCAGCTCGTCTATAACCTCAATTTGGTCAACATTGCGGTTCCAGTAGGTGGTTGAGGTGTTGAAGCTGTAGGTAAACTTAACGTCCTTTTCGGAGTTGAGGCTGATATAATGGACTCCGTTCTCCTCAACAACCTCGCCGTTGCTTATCTCATAATCGTTTTCCGAATGCCCGTTCATGTATTTGCGCACACTCGGAGTTCCGCTCTTGTAGCCCTTAAGGTGAGCCCCGCCGGTTTGCGCAAGGTATGTGCCGTCCGGGGCATAGAGGTACGCCGTAAGCTCCTCGTCGTAGCCCCATGGGGTTTCATAATCCTTGAAGATTATGGAAATATCCGGCTGGACATTTTGCGCGCCGCCGTTAAGGGTAATCACAATATAGCCGTCCTCCACCACAAGGGAGCGCAGAACGCCGGTGGCGGGCAGGGCGTTGTTGTTGGAAACCGCCGTTTGCCCCGTGATTGCCGCAATAATTTTGCCGGAGGTGGTATCCGTATACGGACCGACGGGGATATAAATCTTTGTGCCCGCGTCAACGCCGCTAAGGTTGGTCAGGTTAAGGCTGAACACCATAGCCTTGCCGATTTCCCACTCTGTGCCGGGGCCGCCAAGGCTGTTTTGTGCCTTGTTTGCCAAAGCGAACACCGTGATGTTAGGGTTGTTTACGGGGATATCGTCAGTGTAGTAGAGGTCAATCACGTTGCCCTCGCGCAAATCGTTAAGGGTGATTGTGCGGTCGGATGGGTCTATTAAGGCTTTGCCGGGGACTATGGGCTTGTCCGTCAGCGTGTAGCTGTCGCCGACATCCTTGTCCACATACACGGTTTGGGTTTTAATCAGCTCGCCGGTGGCTTGGTCGTAGCAGTTGACGACGACCTTTGCCCAGTTGACGCGCAGGGTGACTGTCGACTGCGTTTGCCCCGCTGTAAGCTGCGCCGCAGTGGGGACGCGACCGAGTGCTGATTCCCCATCCTGCGCTATAACGTCCGGGTTTTCGGAATAGACGTAGTAGTACACGTCGCCTTGGTTAAGGTCGCCGTCGTTAAGGGCTTGAATGGGCAGGTTATATACCCCGTCGGGCAGCAGGATTTCCGTACCGTTCGGCAAGCCGCTTGTTCCGCCGCCAAACATGGTTTTGTTATCAATAAAGCCGGCGTTTGACCAATAATATCTATGGCTGTTACCCGTGTCGGTAAGTTTCCACTTTATGTTCATTTGCCAGTTTGTAACAACCCACAGGATGTTCTTAAGGTTCGTCATTCCGCTAAGGTCAAGGGTTTTGCCGTCGCCGCCCAAAACAGCGTTGGGGAACACCGCGCCGGAAATAGTTTGCACCTTATCAAGGCTGTCAAAGTCCGGCAAGGGACCCTTCCAGCTGAGGAAGTAGCCCGTTGACGTAGGTATGAGTCTGCCGGTGCCAACGCTGTGGCTGAGGTATGGGACTGAACCCAGCATACGCATATCCGCGGGCAGGTTGATAGTTCCGGTGAATTTAACAAAGTTCCCGTAGTTGATGTACTTCATAGACTCCGGCAGGGTTAAGGACTCGCCCGCGAAGCTGTAAAACACATTTTCAGCAAGGGCATCCTCAAGGTTTGCCATTGTGCCGTAGGTTGCGGTACTTGTGTTTGCGTCGTCCAGCGGCACATAGGGCGGGCCCGCGCTTTCCGGCACGGCCGCTGTGTCGCGGCGGTAAGCGGGGTTGTAGCCCTGGTAGCTTTCGTCGGGGTTAGCGCCCGGCCAGCCCGCAGTCCACCAGTTTTGCTGCAGGTTGATTAGCGAGCTTAAATCAAGGTTTGAGCCTACGCCCTGGTAGTTATAAAACGCCGCCGAGCCAATTGAGGTTATGTGGGTCAAATCCGGGAAGATGAGCCTGCTGTTGCTTGAGGTATCTCCGTTGCCGTAGGTATAAAAAGCGCTTGCGCCGATTGTAGTCAGCAGGTTCATTGGGGATAAATCCAGCGCGTAGTTTGTGCCCTTGTAGCTGTAAAAGGCGTAATCCTCAATGGTTTTGATTTTGGGGCACATATTGAAGTCAATGGGGTCAAGCAGGTTGTTGAAGCTGTAAAAGGCGTATGTGCCGATTGTGTCCAGCACCGTCAGCGTTGAAAGGTCAATGGGGTTGGAAACGGCATTGCCCACATAGCTGTAAAAGCCGCTGAGGTACTTAATCTTCGGGTTGCCGGTGAAGTCCAATGCCAAGGTTCCGTTGTTGCCCTTGTAGCTGCGGAAAGTGTCGCGGGTAATAACCTCAAGGTTGGGCATACCGTGCAAATCCAAGCCCGCCGCGCCGTTGTAGTTATTGAACACACCATTGTTGGCAACATTGGTAAAGGATGTGCCGTTTGTGCCGTAGCCGAGCACCTTAACATTGGGCAAATCGGGGCAAAAGGCAACCGTGGCGTGGGCGGGGCTGTTGTAGGAATAGAACGCGCCCGCGCCGAGTGTAGTAAGGGTGTCGCGGATTGGGGTAAAGTTAAGCGCGCCGCCGCTGCCCGTGAAAGAGTAGAACGCCTTATAGCAAATCTTTTTAAGGTTGGGGGTTTGGGTAAAATCAAGCGTGGGCGGGTTATAGGACTGGAAGCACTGCGCACCGAAGCAATCCAGCTTTGGGAATTGCGAGAAGTCAATTTCCGCGCCGTTGTAGTTTCTAAACGCAGCGCGCCCAAACACCTCTATATTTGTTGTGCCTGTGAAGTCAATGCTTGTGCCAACAAACGCCGGGAACGCAGCCTGACCATCGTTGCCGAGATCGGCTGTTTCATCATAGCGGATACGGCTGCTGTAGCCAACACACACAAGGGAGGGCAGATTGCTTAAATCAAGCACTTGCCCTGTGCCTTTCCAAGTGAAAAAGCCTTCAATTTGGTATAGCTTTGGCTTGTTGTTAAGCCCCAGAATTTGTGCGCCGTTGTAGTAACAGAATGCGGAGTTAACAATTTGCTCCAAATTAACTGCACCCGTAAAATCAAGCCCTGTGCCTTCAAAAACATAAAACGCTTGCTGCCCAATATATTTCAGCTTTGGGAAGTCAAAGCTCAGGGTTGTTCCCGTGCCTTTGTAAGAAACAAAAGCATACGTCGATATGGTCGTGAGCGAAGGCAGGTTCTCAAATGTCAAATTACCATTGAAATTGTTAAACGCACGGTTCCCAATTGTCGTCAGCTTAGGCATATCGGCAAGTATCAAATCCGTGCCAACAAATTGTTCAAAAGCATAGTTGCTATTGATTGAAACAAGGTTTTTACACACGCTCAGGTCAAGCACCTGCCCGGTACCCTTGTAGTAGCGCAGGGCGGAGTCGTTAATGGTTTTAAGCCCCGTCATGTTGGAAAAGTCAATGGTGGTCATAAGCCCGCTCAGGGTCGTCGCCGAGCCTTGGAAGCCGTTGGTCAGGGTTTGCAGCACCACATTTTTGTTTGCCGGTGCCGCCGTTAAGGTACCGCCCGCCGCACCCGTATAGCCGGGGTTCATGCCGGGGAACACGACCGCACGCTTAGCGCCCGCGCCGGCGTACGCCCCCGTGCCGTTAAACTTCGCAAGCCCCTGCGCGGAAAAGCCCATAAGCTGAACGCCGTTGTAGGCAAAGTCGCCGTATGTCCAGCCGTTGCCAATGTCCACCTGGAGGATATCCGCCGCAACAGTGACTGTTCGCTGCAGCTTGGTGGTGTTGCCGTCGGCGCCCGTCGCGGAATATTCTAAGATATAGTTAATCGCCACAGAGCTGTCTAAGGTCGTGCCGCTGCCGGAGTTCAGGGTTGTACCCGCGTAGGCGGTTGGCTTAACCACCTTTATAGTCACCGCGGAGAACGGCATTGTAACAACATTGTCGGGGTCGGAAACATCCGTAACCACCACGTTTTGCATTAGGGCGTCAAAGTCAATCGTGTCGCCGTTCTCGAACGAGGCGGAGCTAAGCCCCGGGGCGGTTATCGCCGCGCCCGCCATTGTGAACTGCGGGCCGCTGTCCGTTGGTATATAGTAGATAGTATATGTTGGGTTCGCCGTCGGCGTGTGGTAAAGCTTGCCGCCCGAAAGCGTTGCGCCCACGGGGTTAGTGGAAACGACGCCGTAGGGCTTATAGCCGGCAAGCGCCGGTGCGGCGTAAATAAAGGGGTTGCCCTTGGACATCATATAGGTGCTTGCAACGAGCTGGGTTTCGGTGTCCGTTGTGTAGGATACGTCCGACTGTATACTTGTTTGCGTTGTGTAATCAACAAACTTAATCGTCGCCGTTAGGGGGTTGACAATCTCGCCCCACTGCCCGTCAATTATGTTTGTTGTAATATAGGCGTTTGTGGTTGTAACCAGCACATAGCGGCCATTGTTGGCAAAAACGTGCTGACCGTATGAAAACACGGTGTTGGGGATTGTTATGCTGACAATGTGGTTGAACTCAAACGCGCCGTCACCGATTGTCTGCAGGGTTTCCGGGAAAGCGGGCAGCGCCGTAAGCTCATTCTGCTGGAACGCACCCTCCGGGATAGAAACAAGATGTGACGGCCAAGCGCTGATTGTGCTGATTTGGTTATTCGCAAAGGCAAATTTTCCCATTGAAACCAAGGACGAGGGCAGCGTTACCGTGCTCAGGGAGTTGAAGGCAAAGGCACTCTCGCCGATTGTTTTGATGGTGGTGGGGAAAGACACGGAACTGAGGTTGTTGCCTTGGAAGGCCTGCTTGCCGATTGTTTCAATGCCCTCCGGGATTGTGACGGAGTTAATGTACTTGTTCAGAAACAGCTGCTGCCCCAGCGCCTTAACGGGGACGTCGGTATCATAATTGCCGTCGCTGTCTGTGTCCACCGGAAACGTAGCGGGGATAACCGGGTTGGTTTCATGCCCCAAATAGACCAGCAGGCTCTGCGTAGCCTCGTCAAAAAGGTAGAGGGTCGTGGGGTCCGCGGGCGCGGCACGGGTGGTGAGCACGGGCAGAATAATCCCGCACAGCAAAAGCAGCGCGACACTGATAATCACCGCGCGCCAACGCTTAATGAATGCAAGCGTCCGTTCCTTCGTCGTCACAAAAAACATCTCTAACTCTCCTATCGGCCCAACCCGGGTGCCGTATCCTTTCTCTTTTTCACTCCTAAAGTATTAAAAATCACCAAATGGTCAAATAGTCCGAATCACCTTTGCCGTCCGGGCAAAGCTTTGTTTCCGCGTATATATAAATCTTAAACTGCTCCAAATCCCAGTACGGCGCGTCGTCCTTAACCTTTATCTCCATGCCGTCATAAACACCCAGAAACAGCGGCTGTGTTGTTTCGTCCGGCTCAAGCTTTGCTTTGTAATAGTAATAGCCGTCGGGCTGCTTTGCCGTCCAATATGTGCTGTTAACAACCAGCTCCTCGCAAAAATCCTCCGCTATTGACGTGCTGAAATCGGCGCGGACGCGGACAAAGCAATCGAGGTTGCCGGTGTTACTGACCTGCGCGTTCTTGTGGAACTCCACCCCCGCGTCAAGGACCTCGGGAGGCTCAAAGTTTTCGGTTACGTCAATGGTGTTTTCGCCCACAATGAATTCATTCACCGCGTCGTCAAAGGAATAAAGCACGGCTCGCGTTACGCCAAAGCCAAGCGTTAAGCCCACAGTAAGAAGCAGGGCGCAAAGGATTGGTACAAGCAGTTTTTTCATCAATTACACCCCCGAAAACAGCGCGTATGCTGCCTCAAGCTGCTCAAAAAAGCTGATGGTCTGCGACACGTTATCAACCTGAACAGCGTAGGCGATGAGCGGCATTTTAATAATGGTTCCCATAGGAATTTCACCCTCCACAACCTGCGCACACTTAACCTGCTCAAACAGCCGTGTTGTGTCGTCATTGGAGTGGGTAATCTCCTTGTAGCCATAAAGATAGCTTGTGTACTTCTGTCCGTCAATTGTGGCGACGGTTTTTTTAACAAGGTACCAGTCGCCCCCGTCCTCCGGGTGGTCCTTATCGGCGATTACGTTGGGTGCAACAAGCGAAAAAAGCTCTACATCGGCAGCGGGTACGTCCAAGCCGTTTGAACCGATAGTTTTAACCGTTGCGTGGGGAATGCGTACTTCCAAAAACACATACGCGTCGCTTTCGCCCTCGTTGGTAAGGTAGGGGTCCTTGTCGATAACGCGCCCGGGATATGTGACGGGCTTGTTCTCCCATTTAGGCTCGTGCAAAGATACGTCAACGTTGCCAACAGTAAAAACGTTGGAGGCGTCGTCATTATCGTTAAGCAGCGCCCAGGCGACCCCAACGATAAGCCCAACAAGCAGCGCCATGGCTAAAATCAGCCACACGCGGTACTTCATGGCAAAAGCCTTGAATTTTTGCTTTCTGTCTTCCATCTCTTTCGCCCTGCGCACGGGATTTTTTCGAGCAGCCCTGCTCCCCCTTGCGCAAAATCCCTTCGTTCGGATTTAGGATAAATTGCTCCGCGACCGCATTGGTGCGGAGCTCGCACCAACATTTTTTCCTAAATAAACCCGAGCTGCCCGCCGCGCCGCTTTAACAACGCGGCGGGTCTTGCTCTCCCCGTTCGGTTTAATTCGGAGATTTCATACTCATACTTCCAAAATATCAGCTTGCCTTAACTCAGAGAATCTAAGCAGCCGTTGTTGTAACCACACCTGTTTCATCATCGTGGATTGCGTCGGTAGCCTGTGTTGCGTTGCCGTAGTAGAGGTTACCGGCATCAGCAAGGTCATTCAGGGCGTCAAACGCCTCCTCATAGCTTGCGAAGTTTGCAGCCTGGATTGCCTGCGTGGTGATTTTGATGTTGTAGTCGCCAAGCAGCGCAAGGTCAGCCGCATCCCAATCCGTGGGGATAATGATGGTGTCGAACAGCTTTACGTATTCATCCTTTTTCAAGGCTTGTTCCAGCGCAAAAACGTACTTGCCGCTCACCGCAGCGCCGAACGCCTCGCCATAGGCTGTAGCACCGTCGGCAGGTGTCTTTTCAATCAAGCCTTGGTTAACGTGATAGTAGTTTGCAAGTTCCGCTTCAAGATTTGCCGAAAGCTCATCTGAACCGGTTTCTTCAAGGTAGTACACGTCAATCGGGTCTACGGTCGCGGCGGCAAGGCTGTCGCCAAAGCTGTTCAGCCAGTAGATGGTCTGCCAAATTTTGGCAAGGCGCACTGCGGCCGTGTATCCTACGTCTTCCATAGCGTAGTCGTCGTCCGCTTGGTCAACCGTGCCGTTGTCCGTCTTAACAAGCCAACGCCCGTCAACCGTCTGTACCTTGTAGTATCCGTCCGTGCCAACGACTACCTCTTCAGGGTCATACGTCGGCTCGTCAGTCGCTACCTTATAGGTTTTGTATGTGCCGTCCGTAATCGCCGAACCGTCAGCATTCGTAATCTCGACGATGAAGCGCACATACGCGTCGTTATCAAGATTGGTTATGGTCGGGTCCTTCGGATAGCTGTCGCCCGGCTCAATGTCGTCGCTGTCGTCCGGGTCATAGTTTGGCTCGTTCGCCGTAATGTCAACGTCGCCGACCGTGAACGTGTTGGTCACGTCGTCGTTGTCATTAAGCAACGCAAGCGTTCCGCCGATTACCATTGTCGCCACAATGACAACCGCGATAATCGCAAGCCAGGTTGTGCGGTTCTTCCTTTTGTTCATAAAGTTTCTCCTCCTTACATGAACGGTGTAAATTTTGCCTGGATAGGGTTTGTGCCTTATGCAAACACGCAAACACGGGGGATTCGCGTGGGTTCGCCTTGTTAGCGGCGGCATCACTCAGGTGGTGCCTTGCCCTCCTCGGGCTTGGGTTGGATTTCTGAAAGGAGCTGCGCAAGCTCCTCCAACGTCGCCGGCAGCGGTGTGCCCGGCTGTGCGGGCTGTGCTGCGGGCGGCTGATATATAATCGGCTGCGCCACCGGTACTGCGTAGGTCGGCTGCCCGGACGGGATATATGTATACGGCAGCTGCGCCTGCGGTTGGTAATATTGTGGCGGCACGGGCTCCTGCGGCGCTGCAGCGGGCGCTTCCGCCTGTGTGGGTAGAGCTTGCTTCTGCTCTTCTTCGTACTTCAGTCTGCTCAGCAGGAGCGAAATCAGCCACAGGGCTACAATCACTGTAATACAGATTATTTTTGCGTGGGTGCCCGAGAGGAAATCCAGCACATAGCCCAGCTTTGCAACATGGTACTTAACAACGCCCATAACGTGGACGGCTCGAATCGGTGCGTCCGCCGTTTCGCTCGCAATACCTTGGGTGCGTATCATGCGGCTTTCCTCATATTTTTCAACAACCTTGTGGGTAACAACCGTGGTAGTCAGGCGGAAAGTGACTATGTCGTCCACCTTAATTTCATCAAAGCTTGCCGGCACGACAATAACCATGGAGCCAACGGGGATTTCCGGCTCCATACTGCCGGAGTTAACGGAGAACATCTGCGCCTGCCACAAAATTTTGGGCAGATAAATCACAACCACCGCCAGCACAATAATTACGCTGAGGATGATGTTGATTACTCTCCCCACATTGGAGATTATCGCGTTGTTTAACGCCATACGGTTCCCCTTTCCTTTCTTAGGCTTTGTCCGCCTCTGCCTGACGCTCCTTGCGCTTTTGCAGAATAACATACACAAGCAGCGCAATCAAGCCCGTGCCGCTGCCTATTAGCAGCTCCGTCCAGATTAACAGCTTTGTTTCATCCCCTGTTGCGGGCGGGACGACGTCTTGCACCGTGGACGGAACTGTCGTCTGCTCACTCGGCGTAGTGGTCGGCTCTGTGGTGTCCTCGTCCTCAACCCCCTGCGCCGAAAAATACCAGCGGATTAACCCCAAAAGATAAAGCCCGCGGTTGTCCATGGCGCTGTCTAACTGAAGGGATATGTGGTACTTTTTCACCTGCCCCGGGTCAAACCTGCCAAGGTCAAGCTTATAGTCGCCCTCCCCATTCACGCTCAAGGTGTAGATAGGACCTTCGTAGATAATCTTGCCGTTTTCGTCGGTGATGATAATGCGGCAATACTTTTTAAGTAAATCGTCAAGCAGTTCAAGCTCTTCGGCGCTCAGCTCGTCGCGGTCTACAACGTCCGACCACATGAAAATCCGAACAGGCTCTGTCCATTTGTTTGATACGGTGAAGTCCTGGGAACGGCTTTCGCCGGGCGTCAGGTTCTTGAAGTTGGCGAACAGGTCGCCGCCGTTGACCGTGAACTCAAAGCCTTTTTCGGGGCTGATAAAATCAACGGTCGTAACCATATTTATATCCGGGTCAGGGAGGTATTCAATGCCAAGGTCCTCCTCGCTTACGCCGCCGTTCCAATACTCCAACGCGCCTTCAACGGCTAAAACGCATTCCATATGCACAACAATGCGCCCATGCTTTTTGGCGTACTCATGCCCCATTTCCTCGTCAAGGAAAAATACCTCGAAAAGCGGCGGCGCAAGCTCGCCCGGCGCAAGTATCCCTCTGTAATACCAATAGCCGTCCTCACTGCTGTAATACCAGTTATCCGTGTCACACTTGATGATTATTTTTTCGGAATCCAGCGACGTATCTTGCACAAACTCGCCCTGCTCGTTAATATCGCCCCAGAGGGAGTCAATTTTTACGCGAACCAGCACGTCGGCGCCGCCGGTATTTTTAACCTGCACAACCTTTTGCACCTCCGCGCCGGGCATATACTCTTGGTTCTGTTCGAACTCCTCAACCACGCCTGCGGAAACGCTGCCAATACTGATTTTATTGATGGTGCTGCTTTCAACGTACCACGCGGTCGTGGCCGCCATAACTGCGGACAAGCCAAACAAAGCCGCCAAAAACACAGCCAAAACGCCTGTCAGAACCTTTTTGCGATTCAAAACACTTCCCCCCTAATATTCATTTTTTAATAGCGTAATCAGCTCCCGAGTATAACAGCATAGGGTTATACAAGGTTATTGTATCACACTTCTTGACAAAAAACAAGTAATTTATGCTAATTTTTCAAATTTTAATCTTTGTTTAACTATTGTTTTCGACAATTTATGCTAAGCTTTTTCTCATAATTTGCCTTGATTTTGCGCGGGCTTGCGCACTTCCTATGTCAGGTTCATTTTTTTATAATAAAGTTGACATGTTAATGTTGACATTAAATAGACATGGCCAATAGTATTATTTGACGCTGCGCTTTCATCAAATTTCAGCGTCACCCTCCTCGTGTTATTCATCCTGCAGAAACTTCTGAATAATATCAGCGTACTGTGTGCGTGTTACACAGGAAGCCTCCGTGCCGGTGCGCGACCAGATTGCGCGGATTGCTTCCTCTGAATCAAGATAAATATCCGCTTTAGGCAGGTCCTGGTTATAGATTCCCCAAGCGCTGTCGCCTACCCCTGTGCATTTATAGCTCCAGGTAGCCCAATGCCAACCCAAGCTGTTAAACAGCCGCAGGGTGAATTCCCATGCCTCCGGCTGAGCAAAGCAGGTGAACTCGCCGATAAACACAGGCACGTCATAGAAGCCGCTGAGGATTTCCAGCGCGTAGAATTCGCTGAAAAGCTGTATGCCAAGCGCACTGTTCTTAACCGGGCGGGCGTATTGGTGGTATTCATATACCACATTTTCCCACTCGTATTTTTCGGGGTTTGGAATATTGATTCGGAACCAGCATGACTCCAGCATAATGATATGCTCCGAATCCACGGCACGGACCGCACGGTAAAGCTCGTCGTAATAATCCCACTGCTCCTTGCGCGTAAAGCCGCTGTCGTTGTCCGGCTCGTTCAGCAAATCATAGGCCGCGACTGCCGGATTGCCGGCGTAATGCTCGGCGACCATTTCCCAAAGGCGCAGCGTTTTCGCTCTGTTCTCCTCGCTGCCGTACAGCCCTCGTCCGTCACTTTTCAGCCCCGAATGCTGCTCCCCGTTCTGTGAACCGTAGGCAGCGTGCAAGTCCAGTATAACATATATACCGCGCTCAGCGCAGCTTTCAACAAACCAATCCATGCGGGTGAAGGCCCCGGGCTTTTCAGCGCCGTCTTCATCTGTAAGCTCCCACCAGGGGAACGGCAAACGCAAAACGCTCATGCCCATTGCGGCGCAATTGTCAAAATCACTTGACTGCCAGTAGTTGCTTTCGTAGACGGCAAAAAGCTCGTCGCGCTTTTTTTCGCCGAAGCGCTCCGCCAATACCTGACGGGCAGTGCTTTGGTCAAGCGCGTTTGTGGGGCATTGCCACCTTTCCTGAATAAGCCAGGCGCCCGCGTTTGTTCCGCGAAGATAAACCCTCTCGCCGCTGCGGTTAACAATATCCTTTCCATCGGTTTGCAGGAAATCAGCTTCGCCGATACGGTCGGGCTTGTTAGACGGCGGCGCGTCCGCTAATGCGGCGTATATCCGCAGCGGAATGAAGAGCACGCACAGGAGCGCTATTATCCCGGAGAGTATCCCGACCAAGGCACGAAGCCATTTGCGCGTCTTTTTTGCCATTGCGTTACTCCTTTAGGCAGGTCTTGCGGACTATTATTTTTCAACCACCACGGTTGTAATGCTCATGCTCGGCAGGGTGATTTTCCCGTCCGTGATACTATACTCGCGCAGGTTGGCGCTTTCATCGGTGGTGACGGCGATGGCTTGCCCCACACCGTCAAGTGTCAGTTCCCGCTCCTTGCCGTTGTTGATAAGTATATACACCAGCGTGCCGTCGGGCTTTTCATATGCCGAAAAGTCTATGTTCGCAAGATTCAGTATGTCCGTGTTTTTCAGCCCAACACGCACATCTCCGGTATCCAAATAATTGGTGAAATGCCGCAGCACATAGTACCTCTTCAGCACGGAAAACACATTGCCGCCGTCTTGGGTCTTATCCCAATAAACCAGCCCATCGTTGTAATCCCCGCGCGAAACAGCCAGCCACCATGACCACTCCGGGGCATCGAGTATGGTGAAATCGCGGCTGACAACCTTGCCGAGGAACAGCCCTGATTCCATGGTGTCAAAGCGTCCCGCCTCCAGTTCGCAAAGCTCAGTCGGCACAATAGCAAGGTCGGGGTATTTCAGCTGCATATACGCCTTAAAAATGTAACGCAAAAGCTTACTGTCGTTGGTTTTGTAATCATGCACGGAAATTGAGGTAAGTGCCTTAAAGCTTTCGTAGTCGTCCATGAGGGAAAGATAATCGCTGATTTTTTTCTTCTCAAACGGCAGCACATAGTTGCCGGATTCCAGAAAGTCGCCCTTTAGCTCCAGGCCGTTTTCCTTGTTGAACTGCTCCAGCTTTGTAAGGAATACATCCATAAACGCCGCCAACGCCTCCGGGTCCATGTGGCAGCCCTCCTGTGAGGCGTCAGGTCCGCCCCATTTCCACTGCGGCTCGTTAAGGGGGCTGATAACAATCTCCGGGGTATATCCCTTTTCCGCAAGCGTATCCCTGAAGTGCTTGGCGATTATAAACAGATAATCGCAAAACGCCTCGTAGCAATCCTCGCGCAGGTTCGTTTGGTCAATAACCTCACCCGTTGTTTTTCCGCTTACGGTCATTAAGTAGTGCGGCGAATTTGAAAACAAAACTATGCGCTCAAGCTCGCCCTCCTCAAGGCAGGCATACAGGAATTTTTGCGCGGCGGCATCCCTTGTGAAATCATAGTTTGCCGCGTCCGCAAAGGAAGCCGGTGAGCTGTAGCGGTCCGCAACAAAAAAGCTCTCCGCGCGGCGCTCGCTGTCAAACCAGCCGTTGCTGTAAGGTACAATGTCGTCAAACTGCTCCTCGCTGCTGCCCGCGCCAATGTTGTAGCGGAAGATGGTCAGCCCAAGCTCATCCTTGCCGTAAAGCTTTTTTGCCGCTTGATGAATGCTTTCGTCGTCCTCCAACCCCAGGCTCTGCGCCGTCCATGCGGCGGAAGCTCCAAAGCCGTCTATGGTCTGGTACCGCTGTTCTGTGTCAACGGTCAACACCACGCCGCGCACGGCAAGCAGCACCGCCCCGGCGCCAAGCCCGGCTCCCGCTAAGCCGACAAGCACCAGCAGCACACAAAGAATGGTTTTCAGCGCCTTTTTAAGCCTCTTTTTTGTTTTCGCCTTCATTTTCTTGTCCTTTCAGCGTGTATTTTTGCTTGATTAGAACAGTATCATCTGAGAGCCATTATATCACAGTTTGCCGGCGCTGTCAAAATTCGCGATTGTTTTCTCTATGAAATTCATTTTCCTGCGCCTCTAACTTTTTAAGCTTGCCGCCGTTGTAAAATATCCCCGCGAGCATTGCAAGCCCTATAAAAGCAAAGAAGCCCCCAAGAATCCATTTGTCGGCAATAAGCAGCACCGGCGCAGTAATCTCAACAGGCACGGAAAACACAATGCAAGACGTGCGGTTGGCGCGGAACATTCGCCGCCTCTTGCGGACTTCCTCTTGACGGGCTTCTACCGTTTTATCAGTCGCCTCACATACGCTTTTGGGCTGTAGGCTCATATGTTACACGTCCTTTCGCACATAGTATAACAGCTTTGCACAAAAAAAGCGATATGCCCCAAAAAGATTTTCTCAAGCTTTTTCTTAAAAGGGCTTGACAAGGGAAGAATAATGCTGTATAATAACAATAATGATTATTATTAAGGAGCCGGCTATGGAACGCAACAGCAAAAAACGCACCGCCATTTATCAGCTGCTTTGCCAAACAAAAAGCCACCCCAGCGCCGAATGGGTCTACAACAAGCTAAAGCCTGTTTTCCCCAGCCTAAGCTTGGGTACGGTTTACACCAACCTTGCGGAGTTTAAGGCATCCGGCAAAATCATCAGCGTGGGCAATGTTGAGGGCAAGGAGCGTTTTGACGCCGATTGCTCCCCACACGCACACTTTATCTGCCGCGGCTGCGGGGCTGTGCTTGATGTCCCCGCGGAGGTACCCCCCGCAAGGCTTTCAGGTCCGCACAAGGCGGAAAGTGTTACACTCAGCTATTTCGGCGTCTGCAAGGACTGCCTGAATATAGAAAATTTTAACCAAAGGGAGTCAGTATTATGAAGAAGTTTGTTTGTGCCGTTTGCGGCTACGTCCACGAGGGCGATGAAGCACCGGAGTTTTGCCCGCAGTGCAAAGCACCCAAGGAGAAATTCACCGAGCAAAAGGGCGAGCGCACATGGGCGGCGGAACACGTCGTCGGCGTTGCTAAGGGAGCGCCGGAGGACATTATTGAGGGACTGCGCATGAACTTCACGGGCGAATGCACAGAGGTTGGTATGTACCTTGCAATGGCGCGTGTAGCCCACCGCGAGGGTTACCCCGAGATTGGTCTTTACTGGGAAAAGGCGGCTTATGAGGAGGCGGAGCACGCCGCCAAATTTGCCGAGCTGCTGGGCGAAGTTGTTACCGACAGCACGAAAAAGAACCTTGAGCTGCGTGTTGACGCGGAGAACGGCGCGACCGCCGGTAAGTTTGAAATTGCAAAGCGGGCAAAGGAGCTTAATCTGGACGCCATACATGATACCGTCCACGAGATGGCACGCGACGAGGCACGCCACGGCAAGGCGTTCGCCGGTCTGCTGGCACGCTATTTCGGCTAAAGCGCTTGCACAAAAAGCAGGGAGCGGACGTTCCCTGCTTTTGCTTTGTCCTTATTCCCTCGTCTACTCCCCACTGCCGCCCGCAAGCAGCTTGGCAAGGGCGAGGTCCTCCGCCGTTGTAATTTTGAAGTTCACGCTTTCCCCTTGAATGATTTTCACCCTTTCCCCAAGGGCTGTAAAAAGCCCGCAGGCGTCTGTTAAGGCGCTTTTTTCTTCGCTCCCCAAGCGTGAGAGTCCCGCCGTCAGCGCCCCAATGCGGAAGCTCTGCGGAGTCTGCGCACGGTATACCCCGTCCCGCGCAATGGTTTCGGCGGCAAAGCCCTCCCGCCCGCGCACAAGGCTGTCCGCACAGGGCAAATAGGTTCCGCAAACGGCATATTTCCTTGCCGCGT
Source organism: Clostridium sp. (assembly GCA_031272895.1). Classification (GTDB taxonomy): domain Bacteria; phylum Bacillota; class Clostridia; order Oscillospirales; family Acutalibacteraceae; genus WRKY01. Next base: position 44,665 of record JAISSW010000003.1, read on the forward strand.
CTATGTTTTCCGTAATAATCCTTTCGCTGACAAAGGGCCGAGCCGCGTCATGCGTCAGCAAAATATCCTCCGCGCCGCAGGCAAGCTTCCCGCAAAAGGCGAGCGCCGCCTCAAGTGTTCCTATTCTGTCCTCCCCGCCGACTGTCACCCGGAGCTTAGAACAAGGCATAAACATATTTTTTGTGTGCGTGAGCCATGCGGCACTGCACAAGATAACTACATAATCTACCTGCGGGTGTGAAATAAAGCTTTCCGCGCAACGGAGCAGCATTGGCTTGCCGCCAAGCGGCAGGAATTGCTTTGGCGTCGCCGCACCAACACGGCTCCCCTCCCCCGCCGCAAAAATCGCCGCAACAACCATACTACACCTCAAGCCCCCGCAGGGCGTCGGCAATTTGCAGGGCGCATTCGCGGTACGCCTCCAAATCCTCGCCGTAGGGGTCGTCAATGCCATTGCCAAGCAAAATTATCTTTTTTTGCGGGAAGCATTGCAGCAAAACCTGCGCATGATAAGCCCCGAGCGCCACAATAACATCCGCCCTCTCGGCAATTTGGGGCGTTAGCCTGCGTGAGCGGTGCGCGGAAATATCGGCTCCAAGCTCCGCCGCTGCCGTTACCGCGTGTTCAGACGCCGGCAAGCCCTCCGCCGCCAACAGACCGGCGCTTTCGCTCTCCGCCTCCGGGTACAGTAAAGCAAACAGCCCCGCCGCCATCGGACTGCGGCAGGTGTTTCCCGTGCAAACAAACAAAACTCTCATTCTTCACCGGCAATGCCGAAGGTCAGGTACGCAGCCGCGTGGGTTAGCCCAACGCCCGCACCTGACCTTCATGCGCTTAAAACGGTACTTATGACGCGAACACTGCAGAAACTTTCTGAAGCAGCTCGCCCCACAGCTCCGCGATTGAGATGTCGCCCCAGCTGTAGCTGGTGCCGAAATCTTGGAACCATTCGTTGAAAGCGTCGAACAGTTTTTGGATAAGTTCCATGTTACTGACTCCTTTCTGAATGATTGGTTGGAGGTAAACCCCCGACGCCTGTTGTCAAGAAGCGTTGCAAGGGTATTGTAGCACAAACTCTTCGGTTTATTTTTCTGATTTAGAAATTTAGCCTATTTATTTCATATTTTTTTAACAAAGGGGTAACATAGGCGCCAAATAGCCATATTATAGGCAGGAGAGGGGGAGCTTTTATGTGCGGAATTGCAGGTATAGTGTCATATGACCAAGCGCCGCGGCCGGAGCTGTTGCATTCCATGCGCAACGCACTGCTGCACCGCGGACCGGATAGTCAGGGACTTTACATGGACGACTGCGTAGGGCTTGCTCACACACGGCTGAGCGTTGTTGACGCTGAGCATGGTTCCCAACCCATGCTGCTACGCCGCGGCGAGGAAGAGCTTGTGCTTATATATAACGGGGAGCTTTACAACACCGAAGAGCTGCGCGGGGAGCTTGCCGGCGCGGGCTACAAATTCAAGGGGCACGGCGACACGGAGGTGCTGCTGGCGGCTTATTCTTATTGGAAAGACGCCTGCTTGGACAGGTTAAACGGAATTTTTGCCTTTGCCGTTTGGGAGAGGCATAGTGGCAGGCTCTTTTTGGCACGCGACCGCTTTGGGGTAAAGCCGCTGTATATGACGCTAAACGACGGCAGGCTGTTTTTTGCCTCTGAGCTTAAAGCGATACTACGGCTGCCGGGCGTTAAAGCATGCCTTGACTGCGCCGGCGTTGCGGAGCTTGCTCTGTTAAGCCCCGGCAGAACCCCGGGCAAGGCTCTTTTGCGCGGAATGCTTGAGCTAAAGCCGGGCGAGTGTGCATACTTTTCGCGCGGAGGCGGGCTCAAGCTTAGGCGATACTGGAAGCTGAGGGCTGCGCCGCACACGGACGGCGAGCGTGAAACAATCGAGCGTGTTCGTTTTTTGGTTAAGGATGCGATTGAACGCCAGCTTGTAAGCGATGTACCGGTTGGCACGCTGCTTTCCGGCGGGCTTGATTCAAGCATAATCTCCGGCGTTGCGGACAGGTATTTCATGGCGCGGGGCAAGCGCTTAAAGACCTTTTCGGTAACATATAAGGACCAAGCAAGACATTTCAGGGCAAGCAAATTCCAGCCGAACGGCGACGACGACTACATTAAGCGCATGAACCGCTATTTGGGCGCGCAGCATTTTGACGTTGTGCTGGACAGCGCCGAGCTTGCCCACTCCCTTGACGCCGCCTTGGACGCCCGCGACCTGCCGGGAATGGCTGATGTGGACAGCTCACTGCTGTTGTTTTGCCGCCGCATTAAGGACGAGGTAACCGTGGCGCTTAGCGGCGAATGTGCCGATGAGCTTTTTGGGGGTTATCCGTGGTTCCGTGATGAAAGCATAAGGGAAAGCGACGGCTTGCCCTGGGCGCAGAGTACACAGTACCGTTTCAGCTTTTTGCGCCCCGAATGGCAAGAGAAAATCAACCCGCAGGAAGTGGTTGCGGAGCAGTATAGCAAGGTTTTAGCGGACACGGACACACTGCCTGACGCTACGCCTGGGCAGCAACGCCTGCAGCGTATGCTTCGCCTCAACTGCGAGCTTTTCATGCAGACACTGCTAACCCGCAAGGACGCAATGAGCATGGCGAGCGCCTTGGAAATACGGGTACCGTTTTGTGATTACCGCTTGGCAGAATACCTCTACAACGTGCCGCGGGAGCTGAGGGAACTTGGCGGGCAGGAAAAAGGGCTGCTTAGGGCGGCAATGGCGGATTTTTTGCCTGCGGAGGTGGCGAACAGGAAGAAATCCCCCTACCCAAAGACGCACAACCCCGCTTATTTAGAGCTGGTGCGCGGTCTGCTGAGGGATGTTTTGGACGACAAAAACGCGCCCCTAAAGGAAATCTTTGACCCCGCCGCGCTGGAGAGGCTTTTAGCGGAGGGCGGGCGTGAGCAGCCCTGGTACGGGCAGCTGATGACGACGCCGCAAACAATAGCCTGGTTTGTGCAGGTTAACCACTGGCTGAGGAAATACAGGGTCTGTGTGGCTTGACAACGCGGGGGATTGCTGTTACAATCTTTACGAAAGGGGCTGTGGGCTTATGCTAAATGGCGAAAAATTTGCAATTGACGCGGCAACGTTTAAGGACATAGCCGCCGTAACCGAGCTGCTTTACGAGCTGTATGGGGTTTACAGTTATGGCGAGCTTTTAGAGGAAACACAAGCACATTTTGCAAACGACTCTCAGGCTTTCTTTTTAGCAAAGTCGGACGGCTGCACAATCGGTGTTGCGCAGGTTTCCCGGCGGCTTGAGTATGTTGAGGGCAGGCACGACGATGTTTGCGGTTACTTAGAAGCAATCTACGTCAAAGAGAGGTGGCGCAGGAAAGGTGTCGCCAGCGCCTTGGTCAGCGCCTGCGAGACCTGGGCTGTTGCTATCGGCTGCACAATCTTCGCCTCCGACTGTGAGCTTGATAACCTCGATAGCCTGCGCTTTCATCTTAAAATAGGCTTTGCGGAAACGAGCCGCAGCATCAATTTCGCCAAGCGGCTCAGTCAAGCCGGACCGCCAAATTCAAAAACTCCTCCCGCGTCATAAGCGCCGAAAGCACCCCCGCAAGCTCCAGCGCCCTAAAAAGCTGCTCCCTTCCGGCTTCCCAAGGATTATACGCGCTTTGACCTCTCTCGTCAATAGCTTGCGAGAATTATTCGGCATAAATCCCCTGATTTGTCACACCTCTATTTTTGTATCATAAGACCTCAGTGCATTGGTCTGCCGCCGCGACCGCCCATGCCTCCGGCGTTGCCGCCGCCCATCATGCCCTGAATTGTGGTTGTCGCGGTCGTTGTCAGCCAGGTAGCCCCGTTTGCCGTTATAGTGTAGCTTTGCCCGTTGACCACGCCGGGCAATATCAGGCAAAAGGATGTGACGTTAGCCTCAAGCGTAACACTCCAGATATTACCCACGGCAAGCTTTGTTCCCGACGACAGGCTTGTTGAGCCATACAGCGCCGGCTGAATCGTTCCGCCGCTTTCGGTATCCGTTGCGTCGCCGTCGCGGGAAACAGAGGTGTCAATAAATATTGCCACTGTGCCGCCGGATATGTCAAGCGTTCCGTTTGAGTCCACACCATCGCTGGCGGTATAAAGTATAACTTCGCCGCCGCTGATGGTTATGCCGGAGTCGCCGCCGGAGAAAATATCAATGCCGAACCAACCGCCGCCCGTTGCGCCGTTTGTCCCGCCCGCAGCGTTTATACCGTCGTCAGAGGATATAATTTTGATTGTGCCGCCGCCAATGCTGATGTTCGTTCCCTCAAGCCCCTCATACGACTTTGTTACGTCAATGCTGCCGCCGTTGACCGTAAGGTCGGAATCCGCGTGCATGGCATCGTCAGCGCTTGCAAGCACAAAGCTGCCGTTGCTCATGCTTATGCTGCCGTTGGCGTGGACACAGTCGTCTACGCTGCTGATGTTAAATTTGCCGCCGCTGATATTTATGTCCTTGCCGCTTTTTATCCCCTTGCCGCCCGTGCTTGCGGCTGTGGCTCCGGCCCCGCCGCCCGCCGTTATATTGACGACACCGCCCGCCAAGCTGATTTCACCTATTCCCTCATCGCTATTGCCGCATTCAGCGCCGTCGCTGCCCGCGGTGATGTTAAGCGTACCGCCCTTTATTGTAAGGCTGTCGCCCGCGTGCAGTCCGTCCTTAACGGACGTGATATCCGCGCTGCCGCTGCCGGTTATTATCAGCTCATCCTTGCCGGCTATTCCGTGCTTTGCCCCGTTGATTGTGTTTTTGCCCCGCAGCTCAACGGTAAGGCTCTGCAGGCTTGCGTCGCCGTCGCCGTCCTTGCCAAGGATAGCCGAACCGTTGTTGCAGGTGATAACGGCGCCGTCCAGCACAAGGGTGACGTTTTGCGCAAGCACAAGAATCTGCCCGTTGACTGCGCCGCTTATGGTGTGGGTGCCGCTTGTTGTTATTCTTTTTGCAACGGTTGCGCCGTCCTCCGCCGCGTCGTCCTCGGGGTCATAGCTAAGGGCGGTTTGGGCGGTTTGCGGCGCTGTGGTGGTTGTGGTTGTCGTTGCCGCCGAGGAGGAGGTCTGTCCGTTTGCCTGCGCGGCGCTCTCCGTTTCCGTCTGTGTGTTCGCGGCAGTTGTCGCTTCTGTTGTAGTCGTGATGGTGGTCGTTGTCGTTGTTGTTGGCTCAAGGGATTTATTCAGCACGCTGCAGGCCCCAAACAACAGCAACAGCGCAAGCAAAGGGCACAATGCCCGCAATATTCGTTTCATGCCTAAAGCCCCCTTAAAAATCTCCGTCCTGCGCGTCCAAAACAAGGGTGATGTTCAGGTTCCCGTTGCGGCAGCGCAGCTCGTCAATAAACGCCTTTTCGTCCATGTTCGGCTTTGCCGTAATTACATACTGCAGCTCAAACAGGCTGCCAAGGTCGGCGGTTCGCACCTTTTTGCGTATGCATGAAGAGGTGTACTTATTGAGTATATCATCAAAGGTGCCGGAATAATCAAGGTTTTCCGGTATTGTGATTTTGAGGAGCTTGCGCTCTCCCTTACCCTTGCCGAATTTAGCCGCCTCCAGCAGAGCCATAACGCCGCAGAGTATGACCGCCGCAATAACGCCGTAGAGTATAAAGCCCATGCCGCAGCAAAGTCCAACGGCCATGGTGAACAGCACATAGGCTATATCCTTGGGGTCGCCGGGGGCGCTGCGGAAGCGCACAATCTGGAAAGCGCCCGCCAGGCTGAACGCCCTTGCAACGGAGTTGCCTACCAGCATAATTATTATTGTGATGATTGCGGGCAGCAGCACCAAGGTCAGCGAAAAGCTTTGGGTAGGCGTTTTTGTTTTGTGCGTTTTCATATAAACAAGGCTGATGAGCAGACCCAGCGCAAGCGCCACAGCCAAGGACATTAGCAGCTTACCTACCGTAAAATCCGTGCTGTCGTCCGTAGCCGTTAATGCCGAGATGATTGAATCAAACATTTGCAAAGCCTCCTATTGTGTTTGCCTGCGTGCACGCGGCGGCAAAAATTCTGCGCGGCTGCTGCTGCGCCGCCCCCGCAAGCTGCTTAGTGTATTCCCTGCCGTATTTTGAAAAGCCCGCCGGATAAACCCGATATTCCGAAAGCAGTCTTGCCAGCCAAATCGGTATGCTGCTTGGCGTTTTGACTTCCATAATCCACTCGCCGTCCGCAAGCAGCCCCTCGCCGTAGTTGCCGCTTTCAAGCAGCAAGTCCTCCCTTCTGGTGAGGATATTCGTATCGAAGGAAACGCGTATATTCGGGTCGTCAATGCCGAAAAATGCCCTGCGCTCATAGGAGAGATACACCTTAGGCTCAAGCCTTTGGCGCGAGAGCAAATAGCTGATTTCCCGCAGCACCTGCTCGTTCAAGCCGCACCCGCCCTTAGGCGCCGTGCCGTCAGCCAAAAAGGCATACGCGTCGCGCAGCAGAATACCGCTCCTGCGCTTGTTAACGCAGCCGCAGAACTTCTTCTTAATCTCAACATACACCTTAGAATCCGGCGTTGGCGTGCCGTATGAGCGCAGACGCAGCTTTTCCTTGTAGCGCGGCTTTTGCAGGGAGGTTCTTATCAAATGGCTATCCGCAGTGTCATAATAAAGGTTGCAGATTGGGTAGGTAAAGTGCGTTTGGTTGTGCGCGTCCAAGCACATATATTCCCCAAGCCTTTCCGAAAGGCTGAGAAATGTGGTCCGGCCAAGGCGATATTTCTGTTCTCGCCTGTTAAAAACCTCAATAGCCACGCTGCACCCCCTGTTTAACTATGGATATAGTTTATTCCGCAAATGTGTGGGGTGCGTGATATTAATTTGAAAAATAAGGCATTAAGCCTCGTAGCCCTCCTCGCGGATAGCCGCCTTGATTTCCTCAAGGCCGAGCTTAAGCGGGTCATACTCAAGCTCGGCGCTTTTGCTTTGCAGCGAAACCTTAACAGCGTTTACGCCCGGCAAGCCCTCCAGCGCGTTTTTGACCGCCCAGACACAATGCTCACAGCTCATGCCCTCAATCCCAACAGTCAGCCTTTCCATAAAAAATCCTCCTTAATCCTTTGCTTTGAAGCGCTTTAGGCGCAATGCGTTTGCCAACACGGAAACGGAGCTTAAGCTCATTGCCGCGGCGGCAAAAATTGGGTTGAGCAGCGGCCCGCCGAACAGGTACAGCAGCCCCGCCGCAATTGGTATACCGATGGAGTTGTAGCCGAAAGCCCAAAACAGGTTTTGCTTAATGTTGCGTATGGTCTGCTTTGAAAGCCTGAGTGCCGTTGGTACGTCCGTCAGTTCCCCGCGCATTAGGACAATGTCGGCGCTTTCTATCGCAACGTCCGTTCCTCCGCCTATTGCAATTCCCACGTCCGCCTGGGCAAGGGCGGGCGCGTCGTTAATACCATCGCCGACCATGGCGACTGTGCCGCCCTCCTCCTGCAAAGCTTTGACCTCCCTCGCTTTATCCTGCGGCAAAACCTCCGCAAGGACCGTGTCTATTCCAACCTGCCGTGCAATGGCAGAAGCGGTTTTTTTGTTGTCGCCCGTAATCATTGCAACCCTTACGCCCATTTTGTGCAGCTTCTCTATTGCCGCCACGGCGCTTTCCTTAACCACGTCCGCCACGGCAACTATGCCCGCGATTTTTCCGTCTATTGCAACAAACATGGGGGTTTTGCCATCGCCCGCAAGGGAATCGGCCTGCTGCTCAAGTCCCGCAAACCCAACGCCGCGCTGTTCCATTAGTCCCTTGTTTCCCGCAAGCACAGCCCTGCCGCCTATTTCCGCCTCAATGCCCTGTCCTGTTATGGAGCCGAAGCTCTTTGACGGCAGCAGCTCGAGTCCGCGCTCCTGCGCTCCCTTTACTATGGCCTGTCCCAAGGGGTGCTCGGAGGCGTTCTCCGCGGAGGCGACGATTTGCAGCAGCTCGTCCGCGTCTTGCCCTTGCGCGGGCAAAATATCCGTAACGCCCGGCTTGCCGCGTGTTATAGTGCCGGTTTTGTCAAACACAACAACGCTGATTTTGTGCGCCGTTTCCAAAGCCTCACCGCTTTTAATCAAAATGCCGTTTTCCGCTCCCTTGCCCGTGCCGACCATTATTGCCGTTGGCGTGGCAAGCCCCAAGGCGCAGGGACAGGCAATAACCAAAACGGAGATAAAAATCGTCAGCGCAAACTCAATATCCCTCGTGCCAAAATACCACGCAAGCCCCGCCGCAAGCGCTATTGCGCAAACAACAGGCACAAACACGCCGGAAACCTTATCCGCAAGGGCGGCAATGGGCGCCTTGGCGCCTTGCGCGTCCTCCACAAGCTTGATTATTTGAGCAAGCGCCGTTTCCTCGCCTATTTTTTCAACAAGGAATTTTATGCTGCCCGTGGTATTGATTGTTGCGGCATATACCCGGCTGTCGGCGCTTTTGTCCACGGGCATACTCTCGCCCGTAAGCATGGATTCGTCAATAGCCGTCGTCCCCTCGGTCACGCGGCCGTCGACGGGGATTTTTTCCCCGGGGCGCACAAGCACAAGGTCGCCCGGCTCCACCTCGTCTACCGGGATTTCCTTTTCAACGCCGTCAACAATAATAACGGCGGTTTTTGGCGCAAGCTCCATGAGCCTTTTGATTGCCTCGCTCGTTCTGCCCTTGCTGACCGCCTCAAGGGATTTGCCCAAGAGGATTAGTGTTATAATCACGCCCGCAGTTTCAAAGTAAAGCGATTCCACCGCCATGTGTTCGCCGGAGAGTATTAAGAAAATATTGTAAAGGCTGTAGACGAAAGCCGCCGTAGTGCCTATTGCAATCAGGCTGTCCATGTTGGGGCTGCGGTGCAGGAGCGCCTTGAAGCCAACCGTGTAAAATTTGTAGCCCACGCCTATCACGGGCAAAACAAGCAGCAGCTCCGCAAGGCCATAGGCAAGCGGGTGTTCCATTGGCATAAGCCATTCCGGAAACGGGAGATGAACAAAGCTGAGCATAGGCGCCATTGCAATATAAAGCAGCGGCAGGGCAAACGCCGCAGAAACGATGAATTTAACCCAAAGCGTGCGGATTTGCTTTTGCTTCCGTGCCCGCTCCCCCACGGCGGAGTTGTTTTTTGTTATTTCAAGCACGCTGTAGCCCGCGCCCTCAACCGCCTGCTTTATTGCGGAAAGCCGCACCCTTGAAGGTTCATAGCAAACTGACGCTTTTTCTGTGGCATAGTTGACAGAGGCGCTGAGGACACCGTCTAATTTTGCCAGCGCCCTTTCCACACGCGCCGCGCAGGCGGCACAGCTCATGCCGCCGATTGGTATTGTCACCCTTGCCGCGGTAGCCCTTTCGCTCGCCGTGTAGCCAAGCCCGGTAACAGCCTCAATGACGCTTTCCGGCGAAGTCTGCCGGGGGTCAAGCTCCACGGAAAGCCTTTCGTTCGCAAGGTTTATGTCCGCCCTTGCAATGCCCGGCAGCTTTCGCAGTGTGCGCTCTATCCTTTGGGAGCAAGCAGCGCAGCTCATGCCTCCTATATCCAAAACATGATTTTCCATCTATTCCCTCTCTCTGCTTTCTTGTTGAAACATTATAGTCCTTTTGGCGCCGCAGCGCAAGTCAGCCGCCCGTTTTCCAGTTAGCGAAGATAGCCTTTGCCTTTGCAAGGTATTCCTTGGAGATTATTATGCTCTCTGCCGTAACGGTTTTGTTTTCCGAAAAAATCGGCACGGGATTGCAGCCGCCGGAGCTAAGCTCCACCTGCTCCATGCTAAATCGGTTGCCGCAGTTTTGGCAAACCAGCACGCTGCCCTCCTGTTTATAATATCCCCGCCCTGAGCTGTAACACACCTGGCAGGTGTTAAACGCCGTGCGAATTGTGCCGTCCGCCGCTTTGACGGCTATCACTTCAAGCCTTGTGCCGTCTACCTCCGCCGGGTAAAAGCCTGCCGTCCCGCTTATTTCGCTTATTGGGATTACCAAGTCCTGATTGACGACAGCGGGCTTTGTGCTGCTTGGTGGCTGAACAGCTTCGCGGCTGCCTCCGCCCGCAAGCGCCGCGGCGACGACTATAACAACCACCGCGACCGCAGCTATCCCTGCCCAAATTACCCAAGCCTTACCCTGCTTGCCACCCTTTTTTGCCTTAGCCATTTGTTTCCGCCTCCGTTATTTCCGCCGCAACGACAGTTATTGTGCCGCTAATCATTCCCATCCAACAGCTGTAGCGAAAGCTGCCCGTCTCCGTTGGCATAAATTCAATGACGTTTTCGCCTGTTTGGAAGCTGTATTCAATCCCGTATTTCGGGATTCGGATTGAGTAGTTACAGCCGTTTATGCTGCCCTGAGGGGCGTCCACAACCCATTTGACCGCCGTGCCCTGCCGCACCGTTATTGCCGGGTAACGCCCCGGCTGCAGGGTGGATTCCACAAGCTGAACGCCGTCGACTATTTCCGGCAGCTCCGCTTGGTCAACCCGGGCCGTGCTTGCCCCGCCCGTCGGCAAGCGGATTCCGGCAAGCCCCGCGCCCTGGGTAAGCATTGCAAGCCCAAGCACCGCCACAAGCACCGCGCCCACTGTCATTGCAACGCGGGAGAATTTTTTGCTCAGCAGCGAGGAAAGAGCGCCTAAGCCAAACATTAGCGGCACTGTGCCCAAGCTGAACAAAAGCATGGCAAGCCCTCCCGCAAGGGCGCTGCCGGTGGAAAGAGCGTAAAGCTGCATTGCCTGCAGCGGACCGCAGGGCATTAAGCCGTTAAGCAGTCCCACTGCAAGCGGTCCAAGCCCGCGCCGCCCTCCGGGATTGAGTTTTTTTGATATTGCCTGCGGCATTCTCGGCATAAGCTTGTGGAGCCAAGGGAAAACGCCAAGCATATTCAGCCCCATGATAAGCATAAATACACCCGCAAGCAGCTTCAGCACGCCCTGTGCCGTTGCGGAAAAGCTGATTACAGAGCCAAGAGCACCCGCCGCAAGCCCTACTATAGTGTAGCCAAGCACTCTGCCAAGGTTGTATAGCAGTGTTGGGCGCAGCACCGCCGCAGCAGTGCTTGCCTTTTCTTCACCCGTGCGCGGCAGGCACTGGGAGAGGTTTATCCCGCCGCACATGGCTACGCAGTGCACGCTTGTGAGCAAGCCGACCACAAAAAGCATACCGTAGCCCATGCCGGCTTCCGCGAGGCGGCTTGGCACAAGCAGGTTGAGCACCCCAAGGCGTGACAGGATATAATAGAGCGCTCCGATAATCAATATAAAGCCCGCGGCGCGTGCAAAGCGCCCAAGGGCGGCGTTTTCATCGGGCAAAACCGTGTATCCGGCAGCCGTTACCGCGGCGTTAATCGCGGCGTCGCTTGCGGTATTAGCGTCAAGCTCAAGCTCCGCACAGCCGGAGGAATAGCTGACTGAGGCGCTTGCAACGCCCTCTACCTCTAGCAGGGCGCGCTCAATACGCCGGGCGCAGCTATCACAGCTCATGCCGCCAATGCGGATATGCTTGCTCTCCATGCCGCCCCCTTAACGCACAATTCATATTTAATTGGTAGGTTTATTATACGCCTTGCCCGCCTCTTTGTCAATGGTAAATATGTGTTTGCTGTGTGAAATTTTGCCTGAAGATTGATTTTTTCCGCGCGGCAGTGTATAATTATCAGGGCTGTTTTAAGCCATGCAATTTTTGTGAGGAGATTTATATGCAATACCGTTTCGACGCTGCTGCGCCCGCAGGCAAAAACACCGCCAATTCCGCGCGCAAGCCTGCCCACACAAAAAAGCCTCGTAAGCCGCGCAAGCGCCACCCCGCCCTGCGTGCATTGCTCTATGTTTTTTCTGTTTGCGCAATGGCGACGTTCTTTATTTGCGCCTATGTGCTGCTGCACGCAATCCAGTTTGTGGGCGGAGAAAAAGCAATATCGCTGGAGGATTATAAGCTTGAGCAGGCTAAAACCACAATCATATACGCCTACACCGATTCCTCCATGAAAAAGACCGTCGAAATTGCGCGCCTGCACGGCGAGGAAAACCGTGTTTGGGTTCCGCTGACAAGTATGCCGGACGACCTGAAAAACGCCGTCGTCGCCCTTGAGGACAAACGCTTTTGGAGCCATAACGGAGTCGACTGGTTCCGCACGGCAAGCTCCATTATAATTCACCACGGCACCCAGGGCGGTTCAACCCTTACCCAACAGACCATTAAAAACCTGACCAACGAAAAGGACGTTACCGTAGTCCGCAAGGTTAAGGAAATACTGAATGCGCTGAACTTAGAGCGCTATTACGAAAAGAATGATATACTGGAAACGTACCTGAACACCGCCTATTTCGGCGAGGGCTGCTACGGCGTCCAAACCGCCAGCGAGGTATACTTCGGCAAGGACGTCAATGAGCTTAGCCTTGCGGAATGTGCCGCCATAGTGACCATTACCAACGAGCCGACTACATATGACCCCTTGGTCAACCCGGACAACACCAAAAAAAGGCAGCTTGTTTGCCTTGGCGAAATGCTTGCGCAGGAGCTGATTACCCAAGAGCAATACGACGAGGCAAAGGACGAGAAGCTTGTTTACACAAACAGCAAGGACTATAAGGCAAAGGAAGCGACGGCAAAGTCCGTAGGCTCGGACGAGGTGACCAGCAGCTTCGTGGACTACGTCATTGAGGACGTTATAGCCGGACTTATGGCGGAGAGAAGCTACACCCGCGAGCAAGCGACGAATCACCTGTATTACCGTGGGCTTAAAATTTACACCACCATGAACGTGGAGGCCCAAAAGGCGGCAGAAGCGGTGTTTTTAGAAAAAACCGGCGTACCCGCGGCGGACGCAAAACAGGGTGTTCAGGCATCAATGACCATGATGGATTACGAGGGACACATTGTTGCAATGGTCGGGCAGCTTGGCAAAAAGACAGCCTCCCGTTCCCTCAACAGGGCGACTACCATTCGCCGCCCCGGCTCCACCTTTAAGCCGCTGAGCACATACAGCGCCGCAATTGAAAACAACCTGCTCTATTGGTCAAAGCTCTACTTAGATAAAGCAATTAACCTTGGCACGCAAAGCAGCCCGGATTGGTTCCCGCATAACTATAACGGCACCTTGGGCAGCGGCAATTACTACACCGTGCAATATGCCCTAAAGGAATCCCTTAACACAATCCCCGCAAGGATTGTTTACAGCGAGCTTGGCACGGAGGGCTCATACAAATGGCTTACGGAAAACCTGCACTTCAGCACAATTGACGAGGAATCACGCTATTCCTTGGCGGCTCTTTCAATCGGCAGCGGCTCAATCAACGTCAACACCGTGGAGATGTGCGCCGCCTATGCTGCAATTGGCAACTTGGGCAAGTATTATAAGCCTACCTCCTACTACAAGGTGATTGAAACACAAAACGAAGAGGAAAAGGAAATCATAACGCTGGATACTGTTGCGGAGCAGGTGATGAAGCCCGAAACGGCGGAGCTTACCCGCAGGATTCTGCAAACAATCAACCGCAGCCCATACAAGCTGAACAGCACGCTGAAAAATTTCCAATCCTTCATGAAAACGGGTACCACCGACGGCTACAAGGACCGCTGGTTCGCCTTGGGCTTCCCGGATTACATAGCTGTTATGTGGTATGGCTTTGATACGCCGGCCACCACTACCCACAGCATGAACTACAACCCCGCGGGAATGCTGGGCTTCCAAACCTTTAACAAAATCGCCTCCTCCATGAAGACAAAGAATTTTGAAAATTCCGGCGGGCTTGTCCAAAGAACCTATTGCACCAAAACGGGCTTGCTTGCAAACAAAAACTGCCCCAGCACCGCGTCCGGCTGGTACGTCAAGACAAACCTGCCCGGCACCTGCACCGACCATTGAGGCATTGCCATGGGAAGCACAATACTGATTAAAAATGCACGCCTGATTGACCCCGCGCAGGCGTGGGATTTTGTAGGCTCCCTGCTGATTAGGGACGGGGTGTTCGCTCAGCTTAACCCTGTTGGAGGCAGCGCTGAGCTTGTTATTGACGCAGAGGGCTTGGTTTGCGCACCGGGTCTTGTTGATTTGCACGTGCATTTGCGCGACCCCGGGCAAACCCACAAGGAGGACCTTGAAAGCGGGACTGCGGCGGCGGCGGCGGGCGGCGTGACCACGCTTGTGGCTATGCCCAACACCAAGCCGACCTTCGACTGCCCTGAGCTTTTTGAGCAAACTGCAAAGGCTCGTGCCTCCTTGCCTGTTAGGGTGCTGCAGGCGGCCGCTGTTTCCCGCGGGCTTGGCAGCACCGATTCCGTTGACTTTGACGCGCTTGCGGCAAGCGGCGCCGCAGCTTTCTCGGACGACGGTCTGCCCTTTGCTGATTCCCAAACGCTGGAAAAGGCCCTGCTTGCGGCAAAGCGCCTTGGCCTGCCGGTGCTTGCCCACTGTGAGGACAAAGCCCTTGCGGGCAGCGGGATAATAAACTTAGGCGAGGCTTCAAAAAAGCTGGGGGTGCCGGGCATAAGCAACGAAAGCGAGGCTGCCGGCGTGCGGCGTGATATAGCCTGTGCCGCAAGAGTCGGCGCGCCTATACATATTTGCCACGTCAGCACAAGGGAAGCGCTTGAGGAAATTCGACAGGCAAAGGCGGCGGGGGTGCAGGTCACCGCCGAAACGGCGCCGCACTACTTTGCGCTGACCGATGAACTGCTGTTGGGGCGCGACGCTGATTACCGCATGAACCCGCCGCTGCGCAGCGCCAAGGACCGTGAGAGCATACGGGCTGCGCTTGCGGACGGAACGCTTGACTGCATTGCCACCGACCACGCGCCGCACAGCCCGGAGGAAAAGGCGGATTTTTTGAGCGCACCAAACGGCGTAATCGGGCTGGAAACAAGCCTTGCCGTCGGAATAACATACCTTGTGGCGGAGGGGATAATCTCTTTGCCGCGGCTGCTTGAATTGATGAGCACCAAGCCCGCCGCCATACTCGGCAGCGGCGCGGGCAGCCTTAAAATAGGCGCCCCGGCGGACGCTGTTATATTTGACCCCAACGCGGTGTGGACCGTTGCTCCCGAGAAAATGCACGGAAAATCCCGAAATACTGCGTTTAAGGGCTTGACACTAAAAGGTAAAGTCTGTTATACTTTCTGTGAAGGCAGGCTTGCCTATTCTTACAAACAAGGGAGAGTATCATGAATTGTCCAAATTGCGGTTCACCCGTAGAGCCGGGGGCCTTTTGCACAAACTGCGGTGCACAGGCACCTCTGCAAGCACCCGAACAACAACCCTACCAGCAAGCACCCGCACAGCCGTACCAGCAGCCGGGCTATCAGGCGTATCCGCAGCAAACCGGCGGCTATGCTAACCCCGCCGACCAACCGAACGGCTTGCTCAACTTCCTTGGTTGCTGCATACCTATGGCAGGTCTTATTATGTACCTGATTATGAAGGACGACACGCCTAACAAGGCGAAAGCAATCGGCAAGTGGGCACTCATTGGCTTGATTGCAAACTTCGTCCTCAGCATTATTTGGGTTATCGTCATTGTGGCAATGGGTGGCTTTGCCGCGTTCCTCGGCAATGTTGGACTTGACGACACCTACAACTACGCGGCGGCGTTTTTGGGGCTTTAAGCTCTGAACAAGGTGCAAAAGCAAGGCAAAAAGCTAACGCCGCGGCAAAGGCTGGATAAGGTGCTGTACATACTCTTTATGTGCCACCGCAAGCCGGAGCGCTCCTTCTTTTTCCGCGGCAAGCAATTCCCCTTGTGCGCCCGTTGCACGGGCATTGCCGTGGGGTATTTAGTTGGTATACTCACGCTGATTTTCATCGGTAAGCTGCCGCTTTGGGTTATTCCGCTTGTTATGCTGCCGATGATTGTTGACGGGCTTTTACAGAACATTTGGAAAATAATGAGCAACAACCCCCGCCGATTTGTGACGGGGGTTGCTTTCGGTGCCGCGCTGATTCATGCCTTTTGGTGGCTGCAGCTGTTCTTTTTGTGGGCGGCGTCCTGGGTTGTTTTGCCCATTGCCCACGCCCTTGGTTTTATTTAAGCACGTTTTTGCTCCAGGTTCCGCTTTCGGTCATAACAACCTTGCCGTTGGTCGGGTCAAGCGTGGTCAGCGTCCCCTTTCCGCTGCGCTGCCCCGCGGCAAAGCCACCCTCATAGCGCCAAAGCTCCTTGCCGTCCCTGTGGTAGCTGAACAGGCCCTGCCCCTCCGCCAAGCCGTCTTTGAAAGGACCGTCATAATATGAGCCGTCCTTAAGTGTGAGCTTGCCCTTAACGAACTCGCCGTTCTTCAGCGTACCCTCAAAGCTCCAGCCCGCCTTTGCGGTGAACTTCCCCTCTCCGCTTATGTCGCCAAGGCGGAATTCACCGTCGTAGCTGCCGCCGTCTGAGGTTTTGAAAATGCCGCGTCCGCTGGGCAAATCCTCCGAGAAGCCGCCCTCGTACTGCCAGCTTTTTGTGGAGGTATAGCTGCCGTAGCCGTCCATAAGGTTTGCCTTAAAATTGCCGGCGTAGCTGTCGCCGTTCGGCAAAAGCAGGCTGCCGTAGCCCTCGTATTTATCCTTTTGCATTATTCCGCTGTAGCTGCCGCCGGACGGGTCCGCGTAACCGGCTACCTCCTTGGGTGAGTCCGTGAACACTCCCAACGCATAGAGCGAAAGGCAGCCAAGCACGGCCGCCGTCAGCAGCGGCATAATTATTTTCTTCCAAATATTTGACATTCCAAACACTCCCTTCCCTGTCAGCTGACCGGCAGCTTCTGCACTGCGTCAAGTGCGTCCGTGATTATTTTAACATATGCCCTGCGGGAATCCCCGTTCTTAAGGTGAACTCGGTCCGCCGTAAGCAAATCCGGGTGAGCCTGGGCGTATGCTCCCCAATCCGCAACGGCGACAAAGTCGTATCTATCCGGCAGCCCGCGCAGATAGACCGCAAACTCATCAATGCTTTTTGAAAGCGCCCCGGTGCTGCCGTAGCCGGTGACCAAGACAACGTGAAAGCCCTTGCCCTTAAGGCTGTCCAAAATTTCAATCAAATCGCTTTTGCTTGCGGGGATTATGTTTGTTGAAAGCCCCAGCACAAAGTTTTTGCCCATCTTCCCCTCGGAAATATAGCTTGCCACAACCTCAATTCCCTTGCGCATATTGCGGCTTACAACAGCGTCCACCTTAACCCCGCTTATTGCGTCCTTGAGCGTAGTGGCGGCGCCAAGCATAACGGAATCTCCAATCATCGTTACGCCGCCGGAATATTTCTTGCCTGTGACATTCGTGGTTTCGGCGGGCTTTGGCTTATCCTCCTCCTTGACGCTGGTGTCCACCGGGCTGCCCTTAAGCTTGGTGAAGCTGTCGTTTATGCCCTGCAAGGTTTCCTCGTTCAGCATACGCCTCTGCTCTGTCAGCTCCTTTTCAAGGCTTGTTACCTTTGGCTGCTCCGCCAGGGCGGCACCGCTCAGCGCCAGTATTGTGACCACCGCAATCACCGCCGCAATAACACGGTAGTTAACCCGTTTGCGCTGCGGGTGGTAGTATTCGTCCTCATACCGTACAGCTTGGGGGGCGTTACTGCTTGCGGAACGGAAGCGTGTTTCCACAATTCGGAAAGAAAGCTCGGCAAGGGGCAGCGTGAGCGCCAGCGTGACCATAGGCGCAACCCAAAAGAATTTTTCGTGCAGGTTTTGGAATAGCTGAGAGAAGATAATGAACAGCGGCCAGTGGTAAAGATAGATACCAAAGCTGCGCGTGCCCAGCCAAACAAGTATTTTGGATTCCCTAAGCGGCTTTTTTTCCTGCAGCAACCGCACGGCAATAATCATCAGGCACACAATAACAGACGAGCTGATTAAGCCCCATGAATAAGTAGCGGCGGCGCTGAATTTGAGGAAAACGGACATAAGCCCAAGCAGCACTGTGCCGACCAAAAGCACTGCGCGGCACGCAAGCCGGAACGAGCTTTTTTGCGCAAGCTTTTCCCAGCTGTGCCTTGTTCTGTAGCCAAAGTGCAGCGCCGTCAGCGCGCCGAGCATAATCGGGAAAAAGTGTGCGTGTGTTGCGAAGTAGCCCGCCGAGGGGTCAGCGCCGTCCGCAACGCCGCGGGTCATTATGCGCATGACAAGGTAACTGCCGCCCGCCAGCAAAATGGCAAGCCAAGTTAATACACGCCGCGCGTGGTAAAGCGCCCTGACGTGCTCCTGCTTGCGCAGACAAAAGAACACAAGCGCTATTATCGCCGCCCAAATCAAATAAAAGTGCATTTCCACAGCAAGGGTCCATGTGTGGACAAAAAGGTGCGGAAGCTGCGAATCTTCATAGGATTTGCCGCCGGAAATCTCGAAATAGTTTGTAACAAAGCCAAGCACCGCCGCCGCCTGCCTGCGTATTCCCACGCGGAAGTCCGATGAAATCAGCAGTGACGCGGAGAGCGAAACCCCAAGCATTCCCGCCATTGCCGGCACAAGGCGACGCACACGGCGGCGGTAAAAATCCACCAGCCCTATGCGATGCTTTTTTCGGAATTCCTGAATCAGCAGCGCGGTGATAAGGTAGCCGCTGAACGCAAAGAAAATATCCACGCCCAAAAAGCCGCCGGGCAGCCACGTTGGGAACAAATGGTAGACCAGCACAAGAATAACACCCAACGCTCGCAGGGAATTCAGTCCTTGAATTTGATTTGATTTAAGCATTACTCCATTCTCCGTAATAAATTTTTGTAAAATTGCGCAAAAACTCGCAGCTAATTCGCAATATTGTCACGCTTAAGCTCCGGCACTCCCACACCACAGCCTTGCGTTATGGTCATATCTGCTCTATTGATGAAATTCCGCGCGCCGCGGCATAGCACTCAGCCTCCGCAAGGCTGTTGTTAAGCGCAAGCTCCGCCGTTTTTCCGCTCTCCGCCAGCTCTCGCACCCTTGCAAGCGCCTCTACCTCTCTCCCCGGCGAGGCAAAAACAAGCACATCCGGCGCAGGGGCTTTCGGCTGCTCAAGCAGCTTTGAAAGCGCACCAAGCTCCACACCCATACCTATTGCCGGCAGGTCCTTGCCATATTCGCGCAGCAGCTTATTGTATCTGCCGCCGCTGAGTACCACATGGCCACAGCCCGCCAAATAGCCACGGAACACAAGCCCCGTGTAGTAGCTCCCCCAGCTGTTTGGCGACAAATCCAAGGAAATCTTTCCCTCGTAGCCCGCGTCTTTTAACAGCCCCAGTACCATGCGCAGCTGTTCCAGCGCCTGCCGTGCCTTAGCCGTTGGAACAAGCCTCTCCGCGCGGTCAAGCACCTCTTCGCCGCCGAAAAGCTCCGGCAAGGCACTTATCGCCTCCCTTGCCTCAGGCTGTTCCGCCCCGTCTAACAGGTCGCCAAGCGCCGCAAAATCCTTTGCCGCAAGCAGCAGATGTATGCTCTCCCTCATCTGCTCACCTATGCCAAAGTATTCCGCAAGCGCGTTGAAGAAGCCCGCGTGTCCAAGCTCCAAGCTGTATTGCCCCCCGCATTTTTCCAGCAGCTCTAAGCTCAGCAGCAGAACCTCCATGTCCGCAGCGTTCCCGTCCGCGCCAATTAGCTCAAGTCCGCCCTGCATTGTTTCATCCAGCTCACCCGCATAGCGCGCAGAACGGCGGAACACGCTTTGGCGGTAATAAAGCCTCAGCGGATAGAACGCGTCCTTAAGGCGGGTTGCGGCTATACGGGCTATCGGCAGCGTGCTGTCAGGGCGCATAACCAGTACACGCCCCTGCGGGTCAAACAGGCTGTATAGGCTCTCCAAGGGGCGCACGCCGCCGTCAGGACGGAATACGTCAAAAAACTCAAGCGTGGGAGTAACTACCTCTTGGTAGCCGCGTGAACTCAGCAGCTCGCAAAGCAAAGCCTCCGCGCGGCGCAAGGCGCGGCACTCGTTGAACAGTAAATCACGCGTACCCTCCGGCGTGCAAACTGCATATTGTTTCATGCAAACCCCGACTCTCCTCGTTTCTTGGGGATATTATACCATATCGGCGCTAAAGTAGCAAGCGCGCGTGGCGCAAAACCACGCCCCGCAAAGTTAAAATATGATTAGAAAATTATTATATCGCTAAGCTAAGGCGTCAAGCCCCGCGGTCGCGATGTTTATTGCTTGCCGGCGGCAAGTATGCTTTCGTATTCGTGGTAGATAACCATGCCGGGTCGTCCGCCAGCGGGCTTTTTCAGCTTTTTAGCCTCAACTATATCAACAGACGCCTTTGCGGCCGCCCGCTGTGTGCTGTTTGCAACGGCAAGCTCTGCGGCGTGTTCAATAACCTGCGGCGGGATTTTCCTGCCCTCCGCGCGGATTAGCACATGAGCGCCCGGCGCTTTTTGCACGTGCAGCCACAAATCCCCCCTGCGGGCTTCCTTGAAGGCAATGAGCTCATTTTGCGCCGCCGTTTTGCCGATAAGAATAGTGAAACCGCTGTATTCCTCCGCGCAAAGGCTCACTCTGCCGTTTGGCTTTTTCCCTTTGTCCTTGCGTTTTTGCTTATTGTTACGGCGCAAAAAGCCCTCCTCTGTCAGCTCCTCGCGCAGCGCCGCGATTTCACCCGCGCCCGCCGCTCTGTCAAGCGAATCAAGCGCAGCCTCAAGGTATTCGGCGTCGGTCAGCCCTGCGGCTATCTGCTCGCGCAGCTTTTCCTCTGCTCGCCGCGCCTTTTGGTATTTTTTGTAAAACATCTGCGCGTTTGCCGCAGGAGTCAGCTGCGGAGAAACCGCAAGCCTCAGCTCCCTGCCGCCGTTTTCGTAGTCCTCAAGCTCATAGAAAGCGCTGCCGGGCTGCAGCTTATACTGCTGCGCCAAAATCAAATCGCCGTTGCGGCGGTATTCCTCACGCCCCGCCGCCTTGGATAAATCCGCCTGCTGACTTTCCACCCTGCGGCGTGTGCGGGCAAGCAAGCCCTCCAAGGTCTTGCGCAAGCCGTCGCCCGCTATGCGCAGCCCCTCAGTCCTGTCACGCTCGGCATAAAACGCCTCCAGCAGGGCGGACAGGCTAGGGTAGTTTTCCGTGTTGTAAAGTCCGGCATATTGTGTTATTTCAAAGCAGGAAAAGTCCTTTGGCGTACCGCCGGTGTCACGCAAAAGGCAGGGGCTGTATTCTCCCTCAAGCAGGCTTTTGCGCAGCGTAACAGCCGGTTGAGGCAGCGCTTCAAGCTCACGCGCAATCAGGGGCGAAACTCCCTGCGCAAGCTGGTTAAGCGGCTCGTTAATTGTTGCCGGGGCCTCGTCCCTCAGCAGGTTCAGCTTTTGCGGACACGGCGGCGGCGAATATTCAGCGCCGGGCAAAACTGTCCTTGCGGCTTTGCCGTTAGCCTCCATTTCCGGGTACACGCGGCGTATGGCGTCCAGCACCCTGCCGTCTTTAAGCAAAATTATGTTTGGCATACCGGGTATAAGCTCCGCGCAAAGCGTAAGCTTAACGCTGTCGCCAAGCTCGTCCGTCGCCGCGAAATCCAAGTAAAGCACCCTGTCAAGCCCCTCCTGCCTTAGGGAGTTGAGCCTTGCGGAGCCAAGGTGCTTACGCAGCAGCATACAGAACATTGGCGGGCTTTGGGGATTTTCCCTTTGCGCTGTTGTGAACTGGACGCGCGGAGCGTCGGGTCTTGCGCAAAGCAGCAGCCGACCCGAAAAGTCACGCCCCTTGAGCGACAAGACTATGCTGTGACGCTCCGGCTGGTGAATTTTCTCCACCCGCGCCCCTGTTGCCGCGGAAAGCTCCGCACGCAGAAAGTGCAGGGTAACTCCATCAAGCGGCATTGTCAGCTACCCCGACGGGCCGCGTTGAGCCGTTCCTTGAGCCAATTCACCCCAAAGCCAAGGCTAAAGCTCGGTTCCTCGTCAGTGAATTGGGCAAACTGCACATAGCGCAGGTAAACCGCGTGGCTGTGCGGGTCAAGCTCGTTGCCGGAGCTGAAGCTGAGCAGCAAGCCGAACTTTCGCCAGGAGTTTTCGCCGTCTGAAAAGCCGGACGGCACATACGGCACAATATCAAGCGTATTGAACACATTGAAGATGTTGTTGTAGGCGGTCGCGTCGCTCTTTGTTCCGAACAACACATTCGGGCAGGCGAAGGTATAGGCATATATGTCTTCTTTTTTCGCTATCGTCTGCTCCTCGTCCAAGCGTGCCGCAAGGAGGTTTGCCGCCGCCCCGCCGGCGCTGTGCCCGGTCAGCAGCAGCTTCCTGTTCTCCGGCAAATCCGTGCGGGTATTAAGGTATTTAACAAGGGCGGAATACACACTGTCGGCGTATTCCATAAAGCCGCGGTGAACCTTGTAGCCCAAATAATCGGACTTTAGCACGTTGACGTCGCTCACCCAATGCCCAAGCGTTGTTGTGCCGGACATTACGACGACTACTATGGCTGTTTCCTCCCCGTTGACAACCGTAGTTTTTGCGGCGATATAGAAGCCGGGGAACAGCTGCGTTTTGGAGTAGCGTTGGTAGTCGTCGCCGGTAAAGCCCAAGCGCAGCAAGCCCCGCCGCGGAGAACGGCAAAGCTGCATCGCAAGCTCAAGAAGGCTTTGGTTAAGGTAGCCGGAGGGCTGTTCAAAAAGCGATGGCTGCAGCCCGGAAACAGGGGCAACCTGTGCGGCAATTGCCGGGAATTGGTAATCCCGCTTGGAAAAATCAAACATAGCGCAGCATATCCCGCCCAACACAAGGAAAACACCAAGCAAGGCACAAAGAAAACGCTTCTTTAAGCTCAAGCTTGCTTCCCCCTTTGTGTTGAACCCGCCGCAGAATTATTTGTGTTAGCTTGCGGCGTATTGTCTTAATTATACTTTGCCTGTCGTAATATGTCAAGCAAAGTAACTTTTTTGTAACACTTGGCACTTGCAATCCTTGTGGCAATGTGGTATAATACTTCCTTGCAGGATATATCGGTCCCCGCTTTGCGTTGCAAATCGCCCGCTATTACTTGTAACTGCATTTATATGAGGTGAACACATTGAAAGAAGGACTCCACCCGAAGTACGAAAAGACCGTGGTACACTGCGCTTGCGGCGCGGAATACGAAACGGCGTCCACAAAGCAAAATATGCGCGTGGATATCTGCTCCAAGTGCCACCCGTTCTTCACGGGCAAGCAAAAGCTGGTTGACACCGGCGGGCGCGTTGACCGTTTCAATCGCCGCTTTGGCAAAAAATCAGAGGGCTGATTGAGTGGTCGGCTCGGATAAGGGGGCTTTCCCTGTGACCGAAGCCTACAAAACACTATCAAAAAGCGTGTGCGCTGAGCTGACGGTCAAGCGCTCGCGCTTTTTGTGTTACGCCAACCCCGTCAGCTGCGAGGCGGAGGCTGCCGAATTTGTTAAGGAAATAAGCGCTAAGCATTGGGACGCCCGCCACAATGTATGGGCGTACTCCGTGCGAGAGGGGCGGCGCGAGCGTTATTCCGACGACGGCGAGCCGCAGGGTACCGCCGGGCAGCCGGTGCTGGAGGCTCTGCGTGCGCGCGATATAACCGACGCGGTGTTGGTCGTCACTCGCTATTTCGGCGGCATTTTGCTGGGGGCCTCAGGGCTTACAAGGGCATACGCAAGCAGCGCCGGCTTGGGCATTGAGCAGGCAGGGACAGTGGTAATGCGCCCCAGTCTTAGGCTGCGTTTAGTTTTGGAATATCCGCGCTTTGCGCAGTTTGAGCGTATTTTGCTGCGGCTTGGCGGCGTGGTTGAGTCCAGTGAATTTGCGCAGTATGTAACGGTCTGCTTCGCCCTGCCGGCTGACAGCTACGAGGCGTTCCGTTCCGCCTTGGCTGAGCTTGTCCCCGGCGCCGCCACGGAGCTTTTGGGTGAGGGCTTCACACCCGCCGACTTATGACCCTCGGTTTGCCCAAAAACGGACATGAAACACAGAATAGTTGCGAAACTGCGCGGCGAAATATGCTTTTAATAGTTTTAAGATAAAAAAGTAGCTATTTTTCTAATTTGGAATAATAATTTGTTCCTTTTGTGGTATAATACCTCTGCTGACGCGGGGTGGAGCAGTTGGTAGCTCATCGGGCTCATAACCCGAAGGTCGTGGGTTCAAGTCCCTCCCCCGCAACCAGCCGGTAAGACCGGCAGCCAATGTCGCGGTTAGGTACTGCGAATGCTAAGGCTTTTTGCCCGCGAACATTATCTGACTACCGCAAATATGCAAACAAAAAAGCGCTGTGATTTGTCCATAGCGCTTTTTTGCGTCGCAAGCTGTCCAGCCTTCGGCTCATAGCTCACCACAACGCCCTTGCGGGTCTGCATTTGCACCGCGACATCCGGGATTTTCGTCTGCTCGGGAATCTCCACCGTCCCCAAACCATGATACACGATTCTCAATCGCCTTTCCGCGCCCGGTATGCCTCACGGGCTGCTGAATAAATCGTTTCGTGCTTTGTACCATGTTTTGTACGCTTCATTTCTTTCTGTTCTATTTCTTGTTTTTTTCTTTTTTTAGATTCTGAAAAATCCTCGCTCAGTATAGCCTCGTGCATTCCTCTTACCCATTCGCCATTTTTACCGTATTTATAAAAACCCAAATACGTTTTTCTGTTTTCGTAGATTTGCTGGATTGTGCTTATGGCAAATCTTTCCCCTTTGCGCGTTAATGCGCCAATAGAATTAAGGTATTCGCAAATACTTTTATAAGTCGCAGCTTCTCCGTCTTTCATTCTGAAAATTTCTCTTACTATTTCTGCCTCGTTTTCATCAATAGTTAATTTTCTGTCAATCGAACGGTACCCATATGGCGGTCTGCCTCCGCTATATCCACCTCTCCCCGCCTTTACCAATCTTCCCGCGCTGGTACGCTTGTTTATGCTTTCCCTTTCCATTTTAGCTTGTATAAGAGTAAACGCTTCAAGCATATCCGCAAATACTCCGAATTGCCCAAAGTCGGTGCATACACTTATCAGCTCAATATCCTTTCTTGCTAAAGCGCCCCGATAATAAAAATATATGTTTATGTCACGCGCCACCCGGTCGGAGTGCGCGACAACAACCGCCTCTACAGGTGGATTGCATATATCTCCATAAACAATTTCGTCAAACCCCGGACGGTATTTTGCTCCGCTTTCGCCCTCGTCCCAATACCACCGCATAATATTGAGGTCGTTTTTTTCGCAGTAAGCGATTATCTGTTCCTTTTGGGCTTCAATACCAAACTTGTCTTCCCCAAGCTGCCCTTGAGTGCTTACCCGATAATATGCAACTACGTTCTTCAAAATTCTCGTCCCCTTTCGTTTTACGATAACAGTATACCATAAATACGGATATTTGTCAAGCGTTTTTTTGGAAAAAGTTTTGCAGCTTCTTTGAGGGCTTTTTTTGTTTTTGAATGTGGTTTTGGGGTCAACTCCGACCCTGAAACAACAGCCAATCCCCCCCGGGGGGGATGCCGAACTGCCGAAGCCGTGCAGCCAACGGCAACCCCGCCAAGCGCCCAAACATGAACAATTTGTAAACTATTTGCTCTATACCCAAGCCTTCAAGCGACAGGCGGTAAATCCGGCGCACAACGGCTGCTGCCTCATCGTCTGCAATCCAGCGTTTGGGATTGTTTGGGTCTTTCATATATCCGTATGGCGGCAGGGAAAGCGGCTCACCCGCGTTGCCCTTGACAACGTTTGTCAGACGGCGTTTTTTGCTGATGTCGCGACTGTACCACTCAGCCATGAGGTTGCGGAACGGCGTGAATTCATCCTCGCCATCGGCAGTGTCAAGCCCTTCGGAGACGGCAATCAGACGGATGTCGTTTTCGGGAAAGAATTCCTCAATCAGCCTGTCGGCGAGGATGTGGTCACGCGCAAGGCGGGATAAATCCTTGACCATCACCGCGCCGATGTGTCCTTTTTCAAGCTCGGCGAGCATTCGGGTGAGTTCCTTGCGGTCGCGTTTTGTGCCGGTGATGCCATCGTCGATGAAGTAGAGAATTTGTGTGAAGCCCATCTTTTTTGCGGTGCCGGTGAGGAGCTTCTTTTGATTGCTGATGCTGTTGCTTTCATCAACGTCCCTGTCTTCGCGGCTGATGCGCAGATACAACGCGATTGTTTTCTCTCGGTTTGTTTTGCTGTTCGACTGTTTCAAAACAGCCTCCTTTCCGGCAGTCAAACAGGCAGCATTTACGCTCATAATTATACCGTTTTTGACCGCGATTGTCATTTGTGCAAATTTAGTTTTTGCCGATAACGAGCTTTAAGAGTATAGAACCAAATGATTCGGCGGCATTATCGTCAAATTTGGGTTCCACAATGAATTGCCGTCCTTTTACATCATAGGTGCTTGTTTGGTGCAACAGATTTTGCTCGCAATTTTGTTCGTTCATTTGAGTTTTATTCATTTTCAGATTCACCTTTTTAATGGAATTAGTGCCACGCTGCCCTTTATTTTCTCTCATTGCCGACGCATCATCACGCCTGATTGTGCTGAACATCGATGATTTCTCCTGTTTTTTGCGTAACTTCAAGTAGCCAACTCCGCGAAGCGGGATGGTTTCTTTCTGCTTCTCTTTCTTTTTCTAAAGAAAGAGAAGAGGGCAAGCAGACGGCGGTTGGCTTGCAACTTTTCGCGAGGACCATGTTCGGTTACAGAGCCGGGAAGTTTCGGCTTAAGCAATCTATTGAACGTCTTCCCGCGGGCGTTGCCCGCTCCACGAGGACTTTCACCTCCAACGGACATTCCTATGTCCGTCCGCACATTCGGCGGGTGTATCATTATCCCCAAAATGCCGTGACGAAATTGAGCCGTCAATTTCTGCAAAAACGTGTGTATCGCTCGGCCGAAAGTACAATTTTCGGGTCATGGC